>JAYPFK010000052.1:0-51344 GCA_038126235.1 Verrucomicrobiales bacterium | reverse complement strand
CCTTCACCTCGCCGCAGCGCTCCTCTGGTTGAACTGAATGTCGATTGGCCCTAGTCGGGAATCGTCCATCTTCCCAAGCCATATCGGATCTCCCAGCTCGCCACGATCCTTCGCGAGCTACTCGACCGGATGTGGGGGCTGGCACGGAAGCCGCGCGGCCTCGCCCCACTTCGAATCCCGCAGCCATATCGTCGATGAAACGGCGCACCGGCACGCGCATAAACCCGGCGGTCGTCAATTCGCCTCCGGTTGCCCGGGTCTTCACATCCGTCTCGCAATTCCCGGCCGCTACTCCACGCCTTTTCGAAGCCTGAAGTAGCCGGTCCCGGAGATCGCGCTCCGGGAAACGGACTTCTGTCCATTGGCCTCCAGCGGACTGTCCGTCACGTCGCTCCACAAGATCGTTCCGGGCCCCAGGGAGTCGGCCTGTTGCAGGTTAAAACCAGGCGCCGCAGCGGACCAGGACAGGGTGACCATCCCTTCTGAACGCTCGATCGAAATGCGCGGTTTCGCCGCGACCCGATAGATCACGCTGTCGCCCGCGGACTCGTTCACCACGGCATAGAGGTCCCCGGCCGGACTGACGTTCATGGCCAAGACATTTCCACTGAGCCCCTGCACGATCCTCTCCCGTTCCCCGGCGTCGAAATCCGACTGGGCAAAATCCCAATAGTCCAGGTCGCCATTCAGGTCCGTGTGCCGGTAGATGTCGGCGCCGGTGGAATGGTAGAAGCGCCCGCTTGCGTCGTAAGCAAATCCAGCCTGTTGCCCGACCGGCGCGCCCAACCCCACGACCACGCGGATCTCGCCGGCGTCCTGTCCGTCGCCGTCGCCGTTCAGGTCCCTGCATTGGATGATCTCCCGCTGATTGCCCGGATTGACGGAATGGTTGCTGAAGGTGAACCAGCCGTCAGGGCTCATGGTCGGGACGTTGTTGATGTCCCAAAGATCATTGGGACTGTTTGAGCCGTTGGACCATGTCGAAACGGCGCCGGTCGTCGAGACGTGGAAGATCGTGGCGTCCGCTCCGGCCCCCTGCGATGTGAAATACTGGGTGTTGTTCACCAGAATGCGCTGGTTGTCCGGGGCGATGCGAATGCCGAGCGGATTGAAGAAAGTCGAGGCGCTGAAGCGGGAACCGTGGGCGTGGGGCCGGCATTTGAAATGCGAAACACGTAGCGCAACGAGGTGGAACTGGGATAGTCCATCACATAGAGGTCCGTACCGAAGTCGCCGCCGCTTCCAAATACAAGACTGGCGGGATTCAGGATGGATTGGCCGGTGGTCGCCAACACGACGGCCTCGCCCACACCGTCCTGATCCGCGTCCGTGATTCGATAGATCCGCCCTCCGCTGGGCCACTGACCTTCCAGCACGTAGAGATCATTTCCAAAGAAACCTCCGTTTCCCCAAGCCATGTCCCCCAGCCCGCGACTTGTGCCGTTGGCGACACGGAAGAACTCGCTGACCTCCAATCCCGCATGAACCGTGGGTTGAGCGCGACACGTCAACGCCCCGAACGACAAGGCCAGGAGTGCGATCTTCCATGAAATTGCGCGCGGCCTGCTTACGCTCCGCTCGGCGCTGCATCGACGTCGATCCGAGTGGCTCATGGAACACACTCTAGCATAAACATGCGTTCAATGGCGCCCCCAAACTATCGTCAGATTCGGCTTCTACCCAACCCGAACAGGAGCCTTGCGGGGCCGCAAGCCAATCCGGGGCGCGGGACTCGGATTCCCGAATTCCGGGGCCGCCCCTTTCCCTTTCAACGACCGGGCGGGGGCATTCTCCGACGCGCCTCCCGATTCAACCACTTCCCCTTTTTGGCTCGAAGCGTCGGGAGCTTGCCGGTATTGGGTTAGTCCGATGAGAACTCCCCGCCTTTGCCCGCTCCTCTTCACCATCCTGACCCTGGCGTCGGACGGTGTCGCGGCGGAGGGCGCCCCGAACGGCGTCGATCAGGTCTACCCACAAGGCCGCATCTTTCCTTTCATGGGTTATTCCGGGGAGCCCAAGCGCGATGGCCTGTTTGGTTTCAGCGTGGCGGGCCCCAGCTATGCGGCGGACCAGGCGGAGCCCTTGGCCGCGGCGGAATCGGCAGGTCTGCCTTTTCCCTACAAGGTCGGCCTCAAGATGAATTTTCACGCCAAGGCCCCGGACAAGCCGCTCCGGTTGAGCCCCGAGGAAATTGGGAGGCGGATTGCCGCGCAGGTGAAGGCGGTTGTGGATCGACGCTCCATCTGCTGGTGGTACCTGGGCCCGGAGGAACTGCGCTGGTGGCGGAAGAACGAGATGGAATACCTGTCGGCCGCGGTCGCTGCGATCCGGGCCGCCGATCCCCTGAAACGGCCGATCTGGATGTACGAACCCAACGCCCGCAACGCCGAATCCCTGAAGAAGACCGGGCGGTTCCTGGACGTCATCGGCAAGGGTTTCTACGTCAATCTCGCGGGCTACCGGGACCATCGGATCTGGGTGCGCTGGTCCATGGAGCAGCAGGTCCAGGCCATCGCCGAACTGGTCGAAGAGGAGGGCCCGTCGGGCCGTCGCCGGATTCCAATCGTCATGCCGGAGTTGTGTTGCGATCCCGAGGATCCGGGGATGGACCACTTGATTCCCCGCTGGGCGCGTCACGACGTCTACTTGGGGCTCATGTGCGGCGGCAAGGGGGTCGCCGTCTGGTCGCTGTTCCGCCGAACCGGCGTCAAGCGCACCTGGCCCATCTGGTACAACGCCTACAGCCGCGTCGCGACGGAGCTCACGGGGCCGCTTCAACTGGGGCAGGTCTTCCTGTTCGGCCGGAAATCCGGGAAGTTCCCGGTGACGATCGTTTCCGGCCCGAAGGAACTCGAGGTCACGAAGGGCGCCCGGACGGAGCTCGAAGCCAGGACCACCAATACGCAGGAAAAAGAGGAGGAGCGGGTCGTCTATCCCAGCCTGTGCGCGAGCGAGTACGAACACGAGGGAGCAACCTGGCTCTTTCTCTGCAATTCCTCCGCTACGGAAACCCTCTCCTACCAATCCCGCAGCCTGACGAACGATTGGAATCTCGAGGACGTGTTTGGCGCCCGGGGCTTCAACCGGAAGGACAACCGCCTCTACGGCTACCTCGAACCGCTCGGCGTCCGCTGTTTCCGGATCACGGCGCGGTGAAACCGTCGACGAACCGGGGATTCCTTCGCAAGGGGAGTCCTGACGCTGTGTTAGGCCAAACCAGACGCCTATCCTTTGCGATCTTTAACCACTTTTTCGAGCGCGAAGCGGACAAGTTTGGCTATGGCCTCAGTGTTGAAGCTGCCATTAGGCAAGGTGCATTGCTCGCGACTCAAAGACAGCGGCACGGCGACCTTGTCGCGGTTAATTAGAGCCCTGAAGTAGTCCCCCAACTTCTTTTCCTGAAGATCGAAAATCATTTCCCCCGTTAGCTCGTCATTCTTGTTCCGGGCCAGTCGCATTTCGAGATGGTCCAACTCGGTTCTCAGACGCTCCGGGGGCATAAGCCGGAACCGGGCTTCTTTGGCCTGAAAATTCCAGTGTCGATGTTCCAGGTTCTCCACGAAGCCCAGAACAGATTCACACGTTCGAAGGATCGCGGCGGTAACCCCACAGGGCAGAACATCGAGTTTGAATCGGGCGCACAGTTTCTCTCCGCCGGGGATGTCGAGCGCCACTTCCATGACCCAGCCAGAGTGACGCGTCGTAACGCTGATTCCGTTCTGTGGGAATGGCGTCTCGAAGCAAAAGCGTCGCGCCGCGCCGCGCTTCAATTCGAACGAGCTCGCGAGCTCCACTTTTCTGCGAGTGTAATTCGACCGGACGGTCAACCTCTTGTCGTCAAAGACTCCATGCAGTCCTTCCTGCCCCAGGACCTCGTTGCCTCCCAATCTACGCGTCTGGGGCCAATACTCCCTGATCTTAAGAGTGATGTTGTTTACTGATAGATCAGTCTTGCCGCCGATAACCACTATTTCGCCATTGACCGCGCCTTGCAGCCACAGGCCGGTGTCTTTAACATTTGCGGAAACCTCGATGCCGCCTGACAATTTGACAGCGGTATTCATTTCACCCCAATTCCGGCAGTTCCCCCGTGCTTTCGTTGAAGCTGTCGATCTTGAGGCCCATGCGTTTGAGGATGGCAAGGTAGAGATTGCAGAGGCGGGTGTCCTTCTCGTACTGGATGTGGCGGCCGGGGTTGAGCTGGCCGCCGGCGCGGCCGGCGAGGAGGATCGGGAGGTTGGCGCTGGTGTGGGAGTTGCCATCGCGCATGTTGTTCCCGAACAGGATCATGGAGTTATCGAGGACGGAGCGCTCGCCCTCCTTGATGGCGTGGAGCTTCTGGAGGAACTCCACGTACTTGCCCACGCAGTATTCGTTGGCGATCTGGTAGCCCTCGAGCTTGGCCGGGCGTTCGGCGTGATGGGCCATGCCGTGGAGGCCGCCGCATTTCTTGTCGACGAAGGAGAAGTCGATGCCGCTGGAGCTGCGGCCCATCATGAAGGTGGCGACGCGGGTGCGATCGGTCTGGAAGGCCAGGGTCATGATGTCGATCATCTGGCTCAGGTGCTCGTCATGGGACTTGGCCTGGCCGGGCTCGGGGACGCGGCCCTCCAGCAGTTCCTCGGGAACGGGGCGCTGGTTCTTTTCGTTGAACTCGAGCTTCTTCTCCAGGCTTCGCACGGAAGTCAGGTATTCCTCGAGGCGATGCTGGTCGTCGGTGGAGACCTGCTTTTTCAGGCCCTGGATGCTGTCGCGGGTGAGGTCGATGACGCTGCGGGTGTCGCCGAGGCCGCCGGACTTGCCAAAGAGGCGGTCGAAGGCGAGGCGGGGGAAGCGTTCGCGGGCGAGCGGCGTGGTCGGCGTCAGCCAGGAGATGGAGTTGCCGTAGAGCTGGGTGATGCGCTCGCCAGTGTCGACGCCGGTCCATTCGGCCTCGGTGGAAAGCTCGAGGGATGGCAGCAGGGTTTCGTGCCCGACGTGCTTGGCGGCGGCCTGGTCCACCGAGACGCCGCACTCGATGTCGCTGCCCATGCTGCGCTTCACGCCGTTGCCGACGAGGAAGTTCGAGGTGCCGCCGTAGTGGCCGCTGGTCGGGCGGTCGCGGCCCTTTTTGAGGTCGTGGTTGAGGTGGGTCAGGACCAGCACTTCATCGCGAATCGGCGCGAGGGGGCGCAGGGTCTTCGATAGTTTGTAGTCCGCGCCCGTGCCCTCGGGCGTCCACTCGTAGGGATTGATGCCGTTGGGCTGGTAGATGACGCCGAAGCGGAGGGGATGCTTGGCGGCGTCCTTCTTGGGCGTGGCCCAGGTGGCGGTTTCCAGCCAGGGAAGGCCGAGGGTGACGCCGGCCATGCCCTTGAGGGCGGTGCGGCGGTTGAGGGTCCAGGTCTTGGTGTTTGGCATGGTCCGGGTTACCTATTCGGGAGTCTTAAAGGGATTGAGCGGCCGGGGCAAGGAACGAAAGGGAGGGCTGTTTCGCCGAAACGTTCCATTTCAACGCCCTGTCGGGGCGCGGACAAAGACGGAAGCCACCCGGCGTCACGGAAGTTCTTTCGTCCCTCCGGGACTTGAAGTGGGACGCCTGCGGCGAGGCGTCCCTACCTTGGGGGAGGCGCTGCTCACGCCATGTCATTTTATTCGGCATGGGCGAGGTAGCCTTTTTCTCTGCGATATCTGAAGGGGTAACTCTTGGCGATCGCCACGGCAAGGGCGGAGAAACGCTCGTCGTTGGCCTGGAGGTTGGCGACCGCCTGGCGGATGACGTTCTCGTCGTAGTATTCGAGGCTGCGTCCGAGCGCGAAGCCGAGGAGTTTCTGGGACATCTGGTGCAGGAAAGCCTCGCGCTTGTCGGTCTTCAGGTAGTTCTTCAACCCGGCAAAGCCATCCACGCTCGGGCCGCCCTTGAGGTCGCCGACGGAATCCACGGGCAGGTCGCCCTCCTTGTTCCGGAAGCGGCCGATGGCGTCGAAGTTCTCCAGCGTGAAGCCGAAGGGGTCGATGCGGTCGTGGCAGACGGCGCAATTGGGATCCGTGCTGTGGACGGCGAGGCGCTGCTTCTTGGTAAGCGATTTGTCGTTCAGCTTCTTGAGATCGATCTTCACACCCTCGGGCGGTGGCGGGACCTTGCCGCCGATCAGGACATCCAGCAGCCACTTGCCGCGGACGACGGGACTGGTGCGCTCGGGCCAGGAGGTCGCGACCAGCACGCTGCCCATGGTGGGGAAGCCGCCGCGCTGGTTCGTGGCCAGTTCGACACGCCGCATCTCGGCGCCTTCTACATCGGGAATGCCGTAGTGTTTCGCCAACGCTTCATTAAGGAAGGTCGCCTTCGAATC
Source organism: Verrucomicrobiales bacterium (assembly GCA_038126235.1). Taxonomy (GTDB): domain Bacteria; phylum Verrucomicrobiota; class Verrucomicrobiia; order Limisphaerales; family JAYPEY01; genus JAYPEY01. The sequence goes on along the minus strand of JAYPFK010000052.1, from coordinate 45,012 downwards.
GATGATCTCCAGCATGCTGCGGTCCTGTTTGACGAGGTCGTCGAAGGTCATCACCGCCTCCTGGAACATGGCTTGCTTGAGTTCTTCGGTATAGCCGGGGAAGAGGTTCGCATCGGGTTGCTTCTCATTGAGAATCTTGCGGAACTGCAGCCATTGGGCGGCAAATTCTTCGGCAAGGGAGACGGACTTCCGATCCTTGAGCATGCGACGGACCTGCGCCTCCAGGACCTTGTCGTCCTGCAGGCTGCCCTCCTTGGCCAGCTTCAACAGGGTCTCGTCCGGCATGGAACTCCAGAGGAAGTACGACAGGCGGCTGGCGAGGGAGTAATCATCAACCTTGCTCGCGTGAGCGCCGGGGGCTTCGTTCTCCATCCGGAAGAGGAAACGCGGATGCGTCAGCAGGCTTTGGAGCGCGAGTTGGGCGGCTTTCCGGAAATCGTCGGTCGCGGCCATGGACTGGTCGTAGACCTTGGCGAGGGCCTGGGCGTCCTCCTTGCCGACGGGGCGGCGGAAGGCGCGTTCGGCAAAGGCGAGCAGGGAGTCCTTGAGCCGGATGTCGATCTCGGATTGGAAGGCCTCGGCTTTCGCGCGCAGGTCGTTCCACTGCTTGCGGTCCTTCTCGGAAAGTTCCTCGGGCGCGACGCGGAGTCCTTCCTTCATGTCGGCGAGGGCCGGGAGTTCGCCTTCCTTGACCTCCAGCAGATGCCCAAACTTCTTCTTCTGAACAAAGGCGAAGAAGTCCTTGATCGGCTGGCGTTTGGCGAATTCGATCTCGCGCTTGGTGGATTCGAGGCGGGCGCGGTCTTCGTCGCTGAGCGAGACGTCGATCATCTCCTTCGCGCCGGCGCCCTTGCCGTAGCCGACGAGCGAGGAGTAGACGCCCCACCACTTCTTCGCCTCCTCCACACCGAAGTGGCCGGGGCCGCGATAAAAGTGGGACCGGGTGTGCTTGCCCTTCGGAAAGGGGATCTCCTCGGTCGAGGCATAGGCTTGGACGGACCCCTTGTCCCCGGCAGATTTCTCGAATCCCATCTTCGCCTGGAACGACTTGGCGTCAGCGGGAAGCTTGAAGGTCAACAGCGCCGGAGCCTCGATGTAGAAACCGCGTTTGACCGGCTCTTTGCCGGAAGCCGTGGTGGCGAACTCCTTCCCGTCCGGAAACTTGTCGCTGTGGATCGCGCCTTCGCCCTGTTTGTCGAGCAGTTCGAGATCGCCGAGGTAGACCACGCTGCCGTCTTTCAGGGTGATCTTGGGATCATGGAGGACGATGCGGTCGAATTCATTGCCGTCATCCATGTCGCCGACGCTTAGCCACAAGGTTTCCGAGCCCTCCTTGATGGCGGTCTTCACATCCAGTCCAGGGAGGTTCGTGTAGCGGGTGGCCGGGACGGCAAGCTGGACCTTGGCGGCGAAATCGTCGTGAAAGGCCTGCAATTCCTCGTCCGTGACGCTTTCGCGGCGGGACATGAGTTCCAGCCAGGGATCCAGGACCCAATGCCCGTAATGCGTGTTCCAGCGGCTGCTCTTGATGTCCTTGTCCGCGTTGACGAAGGCAAGAACCCAGCGATAGAAGACGCCGGGCATCAACTCTTTCTCCATGGCCAGATCGTAGATCTCCTTGTGGCTGGCCTTGGGATTTGCCAGCGCCAGTTTCATGGCCGGCATGAGGTAGGGCTGATACTGGGTGCGGGGATTGTAGGGGCGCAGCTTGTCGTAGAAATCGTTGTAGAAGTTGGTCAGCTTGCGCTCGGCGCGGACGAGATAGGCGCGGGGGCCGTGGGTGGGAACGGGGTCGGAGCTGAAGTCGACGCCGTCGGAGTAGGTAATGTCGGCATGCCGGGAGACCTCGCGGGCGGCCTCGAAATACTTTTCCACCATCATCGGGGACATGGTCATGCCCTCGGCGTTGTTGTCGAAACCCTCACCGCCCACGCCATCGCCGGAAAAGTAGCGGGCGGGTTGGAGATCGACGCCGGTAAGATCGCGGATGGTGTTGTTGTACTCGGCCTTGGTCAGGCGGCGCAGGGGGGCGGCGCCGGGATCCTTGACCGATTCGTAGTCGAATTCCTCAATGGTCGTCCGGACCCAGGCCGTCAACTTGTCCACTTCGGCCTTGTTCGGCCGGGGCTCATGGTCCTCCGGGGGCATGACGCCGGTCTCGACCTGCTCGATGACGCTGAACCATTTCTGGATGTGGACCAGGACATCCTTCTCGGACTGGTAGGCCTCGAAGTTCAACCCGCCCTTGTGCTTCTTGTTGTTGTGGCACTCGTTGCAGTGCTTCCGAAGAATGGGCTGGATCTCGGCGTAGCGCTTCTGGAAGTCGGCGTGGAGCGCGGACGGGAGGACGAGGGAAAGGAAGACGGCGGCCAGCAGGACGGCCAGGCGCGGAAAAGACGGCATGTTCTTGAGATTCACGTTCTACAACGCAACGGCATCGGGCGACGCTTGGCAAGCGCGATCTGGGGAAGGAAACCGAACGTCAAACGCCCAACGTCAAACTCGCGGGACATCCGACTTCGGCGCATCCGCCCCGCCTACAACAACGGCGCCACCTTGTACTGGAATCCCCCAACTCTTTTCGCTCTTATGGAACACGACATTCACGACGCCCTCCGACATCCCCTCCCGCCATGGAAATGACCAATCCCCCCAGGAGCATCAGCGTGCTCGACCCGTTGACCCCGGCCATGGAGCGCACGAAGTTCATCCTCTTCCAGCCCTTCGACCTCGGGAAGTGGTTCCTCATCGGCTTCAGCGCCTGGCTGGCCTATCTGGGGCAAGCGGGCGGCGGCGGCTTCCACGTCAATGTGGCGACTCCGGGCGGCGGCGGAGCCCAGAGTTTCCAAGACATGCTGAATCGTGCGGAACAGTGGTTCCGGGACAACACCGACTGGCTGATCCCCGTGATCATTGGCGGCGTCATCGCCTCCTTCCTGCTCGGCCTGCTGATCCTCTGGGTAAGCAGCCGCGGCCGGTTCATGTTCCTCAACTGCGTCGCGCGGAACACCGGAGAGATCGCCGCGCCCTGGAAGGAATACGCGATGGAGGGCAACAGCCTGTTCCTTTTCCGCATCTGCCTGAGCGTCCTCGGCAGCCTGGTCTTACTCCCCCTGATCGGGGTCATCCTCTATCAGGTGTTCTGGATGGTCAAAGACCAGGCGATCGTCCGCGAACGCGTGATTACGGTGATCGTCTGCATCGCCGCCAGCGCCCTGTTCGGCATCGTGTTTGGAATCGTTGGCAAGCTGACCCATGACTTCGTCGTGCCGATCATGTACCGCCGCCGGATCAAAACGCTCGCGGGGTGGGCGGAATTGCGGGGACTGCTCAGCGGCGCCAAGGGTGCGACGATTCTCTACCTGCTGTTCGGTCTGTTGCTGGCAACCGCCGTGGCCGTGATTGTGACTCTGGCGCTCTGCTTCACGCTCTGTCTCGCCGCCCTCCCCTATCTGGGAACGGTGATCCTGCTCCCGGTGTATGTGTTCCTGCGCGCCTATTCGCTCTGCTTCCTTGAACAGTTCGGCGAGGACTATCGCCTGATCGTACCGGAGTCAGCTCCCCTCCCCTCCTCCATGCCTCCGCCGCCGACTGTGGCGTGACATTCGAAATCAGGAAGCAAATCCGTTCCAGCGGCGGTCATGGACAAGGCTTTCGATGGAGTCACCCGCATCACACCAAGGCCGTTGCGCAGGTAGGGCGAATTGTCCTCAATGAGCCAACGTGAGCATGCCCCCGCGCGGCTCACTGAGGACAGTTCGCCCCACCATTGAGGCAAAATCAGTGACTCATGCAACCGCCGCAGTTCAAGAGCCCCACGCCCTAAAGCTGCGCCAACTCCTCCTGCAACCGTTCCTGAAGCTCCCGGTGGTTGACCTTGCCGGTGCCGAGCTTGGGGATCTCGCGCACGTGCAAAACCGCCTTGGGCGCGGCGATGTTTGGCAGCCCCTTGTCCCGCACAGCCTCGCGGACCTCCTTCAAGTCCAGGCGAGGCTCGTTCGTCGCCAAAACCAGCGCCTCGCCCTTCCGCTTGTCGGGGATCGCCAGCACGGCGACCTGGCAGCGCAGGCCAAAACGAGGAAAAGCTCCCGTCAACGCGTCCTCCACCGCCGTCAGGCTGATCATCTCGCCGCTGACCTTGGCGAAGCGCTTCATGCGCCCGCGGATGAAGACATAGCCGTCCTCATCCACATGCACAATGTCGCCGGTGTCATACCAACCGTCGAGTTCCCGGAAGGCGGCGTTCGCGTCGGGGTTCAGGTAGCCGCGCATGATGTTGGGCCCGCGCACATAGAGCCGACCGGCGTCCTCCACACCCGGGACCTCCTCCAGCCGCCATTCCATCCCCGGCATCAACCGGCCGACCGAGCCCGGCTTCGGCAGCATCGGCACGTCCACACAGATGATCGGCGAGCATTCCGTCGCCCCGTAGCCTTCCAGGATGCGACACCCGAACTTGTCGGACCACGCCTTGGCGTTGGACTCCTGCAGCTTTTCCGCGCCGGACCAGAGCAGGCGCACCGTGCGGAAGTCGTAGGGATGCGCGCGGCGGGCGTAGCCTTTCAGGAAGGTGTTCGTGCTCACGAACACCGTGCAGCGGCGATCGTAGACCGCATTCGGCACGATCCGGTAGTGCAGCGGCGAGGGGTAAAGAAACACGTAAATTCCCCGAACCAGTCCGAACAACGTCCCGATTGTCAGGCCGAAGCTGTGGAAAATCGGCAGCGCGTTGAACATCCTATCGTCGTCCGTGATGTCCAGGATCGAGAGGGCCTGGTGGATGTTCGAAAGCAGGTTCCCATGCGTCAGCTCCACGCCCTTGGGCAGGCCTTCCGAGCCGCTGGTGAAGAGGATCACCGCCGCGTCCTCCCGCCCCCTCGCCACCCGCGCGACGCTGTCGGGCGCAAGATCCACCCGCGCCAGCGACAGCAGCTTCTCCACGACCGTCATCTCCGCGCGGATGTCCTCCAGGAAGCAAAATTCGATTCCCGCGTCGATCAGCGGCTGCGCGTCGAGTTTCGCCTTCTCCAGGAAATCCCGCGAGGTGACGATCTGTTTCAGGCCGCCCAGCTCCGCGCATTTCAGCATCAACGGCACGCCGGTGGAGAAGTTCAGGATCGCCGGAACGCGGCCGATGGCCCAGAGGGCGAGGATCGCGACGGGAGTGGCGTTCACGTTCGGCAGGAGCACGCCCACGCGGGACGCGTCCGGCAGCAGCATGCCGCGCAGCCGCCGCGCGAGGAGGTCCGTGCGGATCAGCAGGTCGCGGCCGTTCAACGTGGTTCCACTGACGTCCTCCAACAGGGTGTTCGCGGCGTTGTTCCTCGCCGTTTCAATCGTCGCGCCCAGCACGCTCTGCGGAGCCTCCGCCAGGTCGACCTCGAAGCGCTGCGCCACCATGCGGTCGCGGAGCCAGGCCGTCAGCTTGAGTCGCGCCTGGTGCGTGCTGCCGAACTGCGGTCGCGGCGGCTCCACCGGATCGCTGAAATGCGCCGTAACCTTGGGGAACCATTGCTTCCAGCCCCTGCACTTCGTCAGGCCGAAGCCCAACCGGTCCGCGCCGCGGAGGTAGCACGTGATCAGCTTGGCGTGGGTCTTGAAGAGCAGGAAACCTGTCCCGTCGAAAAGCTTCATCAATGTCCCCGTCTCGGAGATCCGCCCCTCGGCGAACAGCACCAGGCGGCCGCCCTGCTTCAGATGATCGGCCATGTGCCGCACGGCGTAGGGTGAAGTCGTGTCGATGGGGAAGGTGCGGCGGTTGCGCATCACCAGTCGGAACATCCAGTTCGTGTCCGCCACGCGGCTCGACACCACCACCTTCCAATCCTCGTCCAATACCGCTCCCAGGAACAACCAGTCCACCCAGGAGACGTGGTTCGGGACCAGCAGCGCCGGGCCGGGCGTCTTCAACGCCTCCTCGTTCACCGCGCGGAAGCGAAACAGGATCGCCGCCAGCGCGCGGATCGTCGGACGCAACACGGGGAAACAGATTCGGACCAGGCCATGAATCGCGGATTGGAGCATCGGGGCAGAGTCAACTGGCGCCGCTCGCGCGAGTCAATCATCTGTGGAATCGATAATATCGATTGCGGGTCACCACGTTGAGCAGCCTCACGGCAGAGACGCTGAGCCGGGGATTGGCGAGGAGATTCAGGGGGCATGATCGTTCGGAAGCGCGCGGCGAGAGCCTCATGGCCTCCCTGTTTCCTCGCCGAAAGACCATGACCCGTTCCGGTCGGCGGAGATCAACTCAAAGCGGGAACATCCTGCTTGACTCGCGTCCTTAGTGTCATAGTGTCCTATGACACTAAGGCAAGTCGTGCGAATACAGATAAACTACAAAACAGGCGCGCCGGTTTACCAGCAGATCGTGGAGCAGGTGAAGCTGGCGGCCGCTTCGGGGTCGTTGCGGGCGGGCGACGCGTTGCCGGGCATCCGCCCGCTGGCGGAGCGGTTGCGGGTGAACCGGAACACCGTCGCCAAGGCCTATGCGGAGCTGGAAAGCCAGGGGCTCGCGGAGTCCCGGCCCGGCAAGGGCTGCTTCCTCTCGGAGAACGCCTCTCCCTACCGCAAGGGGGTCCGGCAGAAGCTGTTGGCCGACGTCATCGACGCGGCGATCGTGCAGGCGCATCACCTCCAGATCGCCGAGGAGGAATTCATGAAGCTGGCGGAGCGGCGGTTCCGCGAATTCGACAAACGGAAAGGAGACGCATGAACACGGACAACGCCATTGAAATCCGCGGACTTCACCGGTCGTTCGGCAAGACGGACGCCGTGAACGGACTCGACCTCACGGTGACGAAGGGCCGCTGCTACGGGCTCTTCGGCCGCAACGGCGCGGGCAAGACCACCACCATCAAGTGCCTGCTCAATCTCATCCGCCCCGGCTCGGGCACGGTCCCGGTGTTCGGCATGGATCCGGAGAAGAAGGAGGTGGAGGTGAAGTCGCGTCTAGCCTACGTGCCGGACACGGTCGGATTCCACCACTGGATGCGGGTGCGGGACGTCCTGGAGTATGCCGCCTCCTTCCGCGCACGTTGGAACACAGACCTCCAGGTCGACCTGCTGGATCGCTTCGCCCTGGACCTCACGCAGAAGGCGGACACCCTGTCGAAGGGGCAGAAGATGCAGCTCGCGCTCATCACGGCGGTCTGCCCGGAGCCGGACCTGCTGGTTCTCGACGAACCCACGACCGGCCTGGATCCCATCGCTCGCCGGGAATTCATGGAAAGCGTGATCGGAGCCTACCAGGACGCCGCGCCGGGCGAACGCACGATCCTGGTATCCACTCACCTGATCATGGAATTCGAGGGGTTGATCGATGAGTTCACCATCATGGAGGCGGGGCGAGACAGACTGACCATGGAGGCCGACGCCGCGCGCGAGCGCTTCGTCAAGGTTCGCGCGCGCTTCGACGCCGAACCGCCGACGTTCGAGACGTCGGATGCGATCCGACTGACGCGCGAGGGCCGCGAACTGGAGTTCATCCTCAACGGCAACCGCGACCGGGTTCTCGCGCGCGTCCGGGAACTCGGTCCGCTTGAAGTCGAGGAGGAATCGCTTTCCCTGGAGGAGATCTTCCTGGTCGCCCGTCATCTGGGAGGGAAGGAATCGTGAACGCGCGCTTGAGGAAGGAGTTCCGGGAAAACGCAATCATCGCCGGCGGACTGGCGGCGGTGATTGCGGCGTTGGCGGTTGCGGCCGGCGTCACGCCGCTGGATAACGGGATCGCCCGAATCGCCATGATTGCGGCGTTCTTCTTTGGCTCCGCCTTCCTCGGCGCCGTTCCGCTGGCGCGGGAATACGGGTTCGACCAAGGCGGTTGGCTGCTGGCCCAGCCTGTTCCACGCGCGCGGATCTGGCGGGAGAAGTGGATCGTCTCCGGGCTCTGCTGGCTGGGGCTGGCGGCGGTGTTTCTGGCCGGCGCGACGGTGGTCAAGCCCCGGGAGGCGGGGGCAATCTTCTCGCTCAACACACTGGGGATCTGTTTCGGCGTGTTCGCCGTCGGACCATTCATGGCCCTGCTGGGGCGCGCGCCGCTGTCGTCGCTGCTGCTCGCGATGGGACTGCCGTTCCCCTCCCTGGCGCTCCTTGCGATGTTCCTGCCCTTTTCCGTGGAGTTCTTTGCAGCCTCGTTCGCGACGCTGGGGGTCGCGGGGGCAATCGCAGGCTTCTTCTGGTTCCTTCACAGCGAAGCGAACACAACCTTCATGAACGCCTCGGTGAGTTTCTCCCTGTCCGGAGGCGCGCAGCGAACGAAGCAGGACGCGACCACTCTCCGGATTCGGCCGGGGCGGCCGGTTGTGGCAGCCTTTGGCAAGGAATGGCGTCTCGCCCTGCCGACTCTGAGCGTCTCGGCGGCGCTGGGTTGCGCCACCGCGCTGATGCTGATCATCCAGCCTTGGCATGCGGATGTGGTCGAGGGATTGACCATGCTGCATTGGATTTCCCAGACGACCTTCATTCCCGCTGTGCTGGGCATCGCCCTCGTCTCAGGGGACCGCGCGCCCGGCGTGCGCGAACACGCCATGACTGCGCCGTTGTCGGTTCGCGCGCAATGGCTGATCAAGCTGGGGGTCGGGTTGACGGCAACGCTGCTGACAGCCGGAGCGTTCAGTTTCGGCCCCTTTCTCTTTGCGCAATCGGACCAACTTCGATCCATTGCGGACTGGAGGGGCGTGTTGATGCTGCTCCCGCTCGGGTTGACGATCTGTCTTCTGGGCGTCTACGCCGCGACCGCCAGCGGCTCGACCGTGCGGGCGCTCGCCGGAGCATTTGCCCTGCTCCTCACCGTCAGCTTCATTTTCTGGGGGCTTGCGTCGGTCTACGATCGGCTCGTCTTCTTCGCGACGAAGGACCGAGCCCTGGCGCTTCAATCGACGCTTCACTTCCCGGGATTGTTCTTCGCTCTGTCCCTCATTGCGCTCGCGCCGCTGGGCTACCGGAACATGCGCCGCTATCGAAGTTCCCGGCAGATCTGCGGGCAGCTGGCCGGTTTGGCTCTCGCCGGGATCTTTCTCTGCGCTTTGGGGCTTTGGGCGACCTCCGGCATTCCGAATCCCTAGACAATGAAGCCGGTTTCGAGGCGCTCAGAGCCCGCGACCTGCCGCTGAAAGCCGGGATTGGCGCCGCAGCGATGGGCGGGCAGAATCCGGTTCCTCATGGACATCGTCAACCTGACCGACGCGGCGCCGTTCATCACCAAGGACGGCTCCGAGATTCGCGAACTGCTCGCGCATCGCAATTCCGCGATCGCCAACCAGAGCCTGGCCGAGGCGCGGGTCCCGGTCGGCGGCGCGACGGACGAGCATTACCACGTCCGGACAGAAGAGATCTATTACATCACCCACGGCGCGGGACGCATGCGGATCGAGGACGAGACCCGCGATGTCGGGATCGGCGACGCGATCGCCATCCCGCCCGGCACCCGCCACAAGATCTGGAACACCGGCGACGAGGTCCTCCGCCTTCTCTGCTCCTGCGCGCCCTGCTACGAGCACGACGACACGGTCATCACGGAGGGAGAAGAGGGAACGAGTCATCGGTAATCAGTGATCGGTATCCCGTGTCCAACGAGGCTCGCCGGCTAGCAGTCACCAGTCACCAGCATCCAGAAACCATGCCCCCCCAACGCATCCGTCTTTTCATCAAACCCTACTGCGGCTGGTGCCGCGAAGCCATCGCCTGGCTTGACTCCCACGGCTTCAAATACGAAACGCTGGACGTCACCAGCAACCGCGCCGCCGCACAGGAACACCATGACCTCACCGGTCAAGGCAAGGCGCCCTCGATCGACATCGACGGCGAGATTCTCGCGGATTTCGACACGGGGGAATTGGAGACGTTTCTCAGGAAGATCGGCGTGGAGTATTGAGCGGGTGCCTGAACCGGCGGGCTCCTTGGCGCCCCTTCCAGCGCGGTTGCCTTGCCCCTTGTCATCCGATACGGTGCCTATGTTTTCGCACCCGAATCCTTTGAAAGGAACCCCAGCGATGTCGTCCAAACCCGCCCTCCCCTTGCGTTTTTTTCACGTCCTCCTGCCCGCCCTTCTGTTCACCTTCACTGTTTCCACGGCCCTCGCCCAAGGCACGATCAAAGGCGAGGTCGCGCTGCCGGAGAAGAAGGCCGCGGTGACCAGCCAGCGTTACGCGAACATCGCCGGCAAGGTCGGCGTGCCGAAGGGAAAAACGGGCGTGGTCTGGCTGGAGGGCGAATTCAAGGGAGTCGCAAATCAACCACCCGCCACGGTCGAGATGGGACAGGAGGATTTTCAGTTCGCGGTTTCCGCCCTGCCCATCCGCGTAGGGACAAAGGTGACCTTTCCCAACCGCGACGAGGCCTACCACAACGTCTTCTCCTACTCGAAGGCCAAACGCTTCGACCTCGGCCGCTACCTGAAGGATGAAACCCCGCCCGCGGTGGTTTTCGACAAGCCGGGCATCGTAAAGCTCTACTGCGAGATCCACGAGCACATGACCGCCGCCATCGTGGTGGTCGACTCGCCCTACTTCACCGCGACGGACACGGACGGGAACTTCAGCCTGAGCGGCGTTCCGGCCGGCAGTTACACGCTCAAGGCCTGGACGGGAAAGAAGAAGCTCATCGAGAAGCCCGTGACCCTCAAGGACGGCGAGACCCTGACCGCCGGGGCGCTCGGCAATTGATCGAGGCATGCGCGGGCCTTCGTTCAGTTTCCGGATCAAGCTGGTCGCCGCGATGATGATGGTCGTGGTCGGCGTGACCGGCGCGACCCTCTACGTGGCCCAGAACCGAATGCGCGCGGCGCACGAGCGGATGTCCGAACTCCAGTTCCGCGGCCAGGTCGAGCTGTTCAACAAGATGCGCGAGTCCCGGCTCTCCCGCATCCGCGAGAAATGCCGCGAACTCGTGCGCTCCGTCCGCGTCGCCGCCGCGCTGGAGGAGGAGGACCTCGAACTGCTCTACAAGCTTTCCCGCGACGAACTGGCCGACGTCATGCGCGGCCGGTTGGCGAACGGTCCGCAGGGACGCGCCCGTCTCATCCGCTTCATCGACACCGAGGGCGCTGAACTGCCGCCGCCGCGACGCCAGGCCCGGGGTCCGAGGCTGGAGGAGCTTTTCGAGTCGGGGGAACTGCGCGACGCTTTCCAGCAGGTTGCCAGGAAGATGGAGGCCGAAGGCATCGACCAGAAGATCGGCTACATCGAACGCGTCCTGAAGGACCGCACGACGGTCATGGAGGTGATCGTCACCAAGGTCGTCCTCCTGGCCGAGGACGAATACATGGGCGCGCTGGTTCTCGGCTTCCCAATGTCGAACGGAATGGCCGACGCCATGGAGAAATTCAGCGACATCCGCAGCGGCGTCTGGGTGAACGGGGAGCTGTATTCCCAGACGATCGAGGAGCCCGAACTGACCGCGCTCAACACCGCCGTGGCCCAGGCGATCCAGAATGGGAACGACAAATCCGGCGTTTTGTCGCTGGCTTTGGGCGGAGTCCCCCACAAGGTCTTCTACCAGCAGATGAACGATTCCGAGTTCCTCCCCGCGTATCAGGTGGCCCTTTATTCCATGGCGGGCGCGACGGCGGACCAGAAGGACCTGCGCGCCCGGATCGTCGGCTTCGGCGCCGCCGTCCTGCTTGGCGCGCTGGTCATCAGCCTCCTCATCTCGCACGGTTTCTCCGAGCCGATCCGAGCGCTGGTCCGGGGGACCCATGAGATCCAGGACGGCAACTTCGACATCCGCCTGCCGGTCCGCCACCGCGATGAAATCGGGCAACTGACCTCCTCCTTCAACGAGATGGCCGAGGGGCTCGCCCAGAAGGAGAAATACCAGGCCGTGCTCGACATGGTCGCCGACAAGGACGTCGCCGAGGAATTGATGTCCGGCGCGGTGAAGCTGGGCGGCGAACTGCGCGACATCAGCGTGCTCTTCTGCGACATCCGCGGCTTCACCGCCATGACGCAGGACATGTCGCCCACGGACGTCATTGCCCTGATGAACGATCATTTCACCCTGTTGACGGACATCGTCTACGAGCACAACGGCGTGGTGGACAAGTTTGTGGGCGACCTGATCATGGGCGTCTTCGGCGCGCCGCGCAGCTACGGCAACGACTCCCACAACGCCGCGCGCTGCTGCCTGCGCATGATCGAGGAACGGATGAAACTGAATGAAACCGCGGAGCAGCCCATCCACATGGGGATCGGCCTGGCCTCGGGCGAGGCGGTCGCCGGCTGCATGGGCTCCGAGAACCGGCTGAACTACACGGTCATGGGGGCCCGGGTGAATCTCGCCTCCCGCCTCTGCAGCGTCGCCGGCCGCAATGAGACCGTCATCGATCAGAACACCTACGAGAGGCTGAAGGATCACGTCGAAGTCGAGCCGCTGCCCGAGCTGAAGGTCAAGGGCTTCGACGCGCCGGTGCAGGCCTACAAGCTTCTCGGCATCCGCTCGCTGCGCGACGGCGCCGAATCCGATTCGCAATCATGAAGAACCAGAACTCCCTCCTCCGCCGGGTGCTGCCGGCCGCAATCATGGGTTACGCGGCGTTGGTCCTGGCCGCCCTGCCCGAGGCCCGGGCCCAGGCTTTGCTCGACGCCGTCGACGACGCCCTTGCCTACCAGACGGCGGACGGATTCTTCCGGACGGATCTGAGCGGCCGTCTCGACGCCGAGTATTACTACGTGGATCAGCGGCCTCCCGGGCTGATCTTTCCCGACGACGACCATTTCTTCAACCCGCGCCTGGCCCTGTTCCTGGATACGCAACTCGGGGAGCATTTCTACTCCCTGGTGCAGGCGCGCTTCGACCGCGGCTGGGATCCCGGTTCGAAGCGGCACGGCGATTCCAGGCTGGACGAGTATTTCCTGCGCTACCGTCCGTTCAAGGACGGTCGGCTCAACCTGCAGGCCGGCAAGATGGCGACGGTGTTTGGCGGCTGGGTTCCCCGGCACCTGAGCTGGGAGAATCCCTTCATCAACGCGCCGTTGGCCTACGAAAACGAATCGATCCTGTCCGACCGGGTGGCCCCCGGCGCGCCGGCCGGATTCCTCGGAAGGCGGGCTGTTCCCGACCCCAAGGCAAACTGGATTCCCGTGATCTGGGGACCGGCCTATACGACCGGACTCTCCGCCTTCGGCTCGATCGAGAAGTTTGACTACGCGTTTGAGTTCAAGAACGCCGCCATCTCCTCGCGTCCGGCCGCGTGGGATCCGTTCCGGGTGAACTGGGAGCATCCGACCTTCAGCGGTCGCGTCGGCTGGCGTCCGAATGCCATGTGGAACGTGGGCTCCTCCGTCAGCTACGGAACCTACCTGCTGCCCAACTCGCAGCCGACACTGCCGGCCGGAACCAACCCCGGCGATTTCAACCAACTCACCGTCGGCACGGACATCACCTTCGCCTGGCATCACTGGCAGGTCTGGGCCGAGGCCCTCGCCGCGCGGTACGAGGTCCCCAATGTCGGCGACGCCGACACGCTGAGCTGGTTCGTCGAGGCGAAATACAAGATCACCCCGAAGCTCTATGCGGCCGGCCGCTGGAACCAGCAGTTCTTCGACAAGGTCCCCAACGGAGCCGGCGGATTCACGGACTGGGACCGGGACGCCTGGCGGATCGAGGGCGCGCTCGGCTACCGTTGGACCCGCCACATCCAGACCAAGCTGCAATACGGCTACAGCCATCAAGAGGGCCCGTTCCAGCAGGGCGAGCAACTCGTGGCAGGGCAGTTGACGGTGAAGTTTTGAGGCAGAGGGAGGTGGGGCGACAGCTGGAGTGATTAGAAGTATGAGAACGCGACGCAGTCCATATGCCGAAGGCATTGCAGCCCTTAGCCGGTGGTCGAAGCGAGGAACGAGCGATACCACCGGATAGCTGGGACAAACCGGTTTGCATCCTGAAGGGTATGCCAGCGGGATTGGTGGTCTCCTTGCGCACGGGAATCCGATGTTCGGCTCCGTGTTTCCCAAGGCTGGCATCCCTCCGGGATGCGTGTATCTGTGGGACAATCTCCCGGGGTGTCTCCCGCTATCGCGGGTTCAACCCCGGGCTAATGGCTGCCAAGCCTTCGACTTGGAAATGCCGAAATCGAGAATCTGCGGGCAAGACCGCCCCAACGGGACAGCCCCATGCCAACCCAGGCCAACGGCCTGGGAAGGTTGGCGAAATCATACGAGCCACAACGGGGCGGCCCTACGCGGGCGACGGCGTGGATTGGGGCCGCCCCTTTGGGGCTCCGGCCTTCCGTTGTCGAATATCCGGGGCGTTGCCCCGGGCTGACATGAGACCGGCTCTTTGGGCCTTGGTTTGAGTGATCGTGACACACGCCCGGTTTGGAGGACGGCGCATGCGGAGCGCGGCTGTGTCCCGTCTTCGGGACCAGCCCCAGCAACCTCCGAATCGCAGGCGCTTGGACAGATGGCAGACGTGGGTTGTCGCCGACATTGCTGCGGTTGTTCTTCGACACAGCCGCGCTCCTTTGCCCCCGCAATTCAGGACCGCCCCGGGCTTTCCCTGGCGACCGTCACTTGCAGGTCATGAACCCGACCCGCTTCAGGCTCTTCTGATCGAACGCGAAGGCGCGGATGTGCGAGAGTCGGAGGTTCGGGGCCTGTTCCCCCGAACCAGCGCGCTCCCACTTCACTGTCACGATCCAGACAAGCCCGCTGTCCAAGGCCGTCTGATACGCTCCAACCGGCAGATACGCGAGCCTGTCCTTGGAATGCCTCAACGTCTGATCCAACGCCTTGCGCAGGGAGGTTGAATCGAGCTTCCGCTCTTCTGCCTTCTTCACCAGAGCCTCCGAAAACGCCGCGTAGTTCTCCTTCCAAGCCACCACGGTATAAGAGCCGAATTTCCGCTCGTCCGGCTTGTTCGCAAACCCGTCCCACAGGAAACGACTTCTGGCATCCTCCTTGGATGGCAACGGCTTCTTGAGAATCTCCACGACAACATCGCCGGGCGCAGGTTTCGCATCGGCGGCGAAGGCGTTCCCCGTGGCGCAAACGAGCGCGAACACGATTGCGGAGATGATCCTGATGACAACGGAGCCCGGCTTGCCGGGTAGGGCGAACTGTCCTCTGAATTTCAGAGCAGCCGCTTGCAGGTGTCGATCGTGGACTGGGCGGCTTCGTCGGAGGTGGGCAGCGGGAACGCCTCAGCCGAGACGTAGCCCTCGTAGCCGATTTCCTTCAACGCCGCGACGATGGGTTCGTGCGCCATGTGGCCCATGCCGGCCGCCCGGCGGTTGCTGTCCACGAAATGCACGTGGCCGACGTGCTTGCCGCCGAGGCGGAAGGCGTCGGCGATGTTGGCCTCCTCGATGTTCATGTGGAACACGTCGGAGAGCAACCGCACGTTGTCGGT
Source organism: Verrucomicrobiales bacterium (assembly GCA_038126235.1). GTDB lineage: Bacteria > Verrucomicrobiota > Verrucomicrobiia > Limisphaerales > JAYPEY01 > JAYPEY01. The sequence goes on along the minus strand of JAYPFK010000052.1, from coordinate 29,664 downwards.
CGTGAGGCCATCGAGGAGCTTCACGCCGTCCTCGGTCCGGTTGATGAGATTCGTCTCGTAGCGGTTCAGGGGTTCGTAGAAAAGCCGGACGCCCTTAGCCTTGGCGTGCTCGCCCAGGTCTTCCAGCGCGTCGGCCAACCAGGTCAACGCCTGTTCGCGGGAAACGTCGCCCTCGAATCGCCCCTGCATGGAGCCGATGATCGCCGGCGCGACGAACTCCGCGCCCCAGTCGATAATTTCCCGGATGAATTCCCGGGCCTTGCCTCGGACTTCGGCGTCGGCGCTGGTGAGCGTCAATTTGTGGATCACCCAGCCGCCGCCGGTGCCGACCGCCGCGACCTTGAGGTCATGTTCGGCAAGCAGGCCCCGCAACTCGTCATCGTTCACGGCGTCGGGGTTCGGGGCGAAGATCTCCACGGCGTCGAAGCCGAGTTCAGCGGCCTTGGCGCAGGCGCCGGGCAGGTCGTGCCAGTAAACGAACGGGCCGCCTTCGGCCTCCTTCACGAGGGATACGGTGATGGCTGTCTTGATCATGGGCCGGGGAAACTAACCGGCATGGCGGCCGGGGGGCAAGGGCGTTGCGTGGGGCATGCGTTCGTCCTCGTCCTCCTCCTCGCACTCGTCCTCGATCAAAGCGCCATGATTCGAGGACGAGTGCGAGGAGGAGGACGAGAAGACCCGATGGCACGCAACACGAATCACGACACCGGCGCCAGATGCTCCGCGACGTGGGTCCGATACGCCTTGAGCGCGGGCACGACGCCGGCCAGGGCTCCAAGCGCGATCATGCCCAGCGGGGCCCAGAGCATCACCGGATGCCTGGCGAAGGGTTCCAGGACCACGCCGGTCTGCTCGCGGATAAGGTGCGCTGCCGCCGACATGATGACGGCGTAGAAGAGGAAGCCGGCGAGGACGCCCAGCGTGGCGATCGCCCCCGCCTCCAACACGACCGTGCTGAAGATCGTGCCGCGATGGGCGCCGAGCGCGCGCATGATCGCGATGTCCCGCTTCCGCTCGTTCATGGAATTGTAGATGCTGGCCAGGATCGAACCGACGGCGACCAGCGCCACCAGGTAGGCCACGGCCTCCAGGACCTTGTCGAACCAGCCGATCTTCGCGAAGAGCTGGGACATGACCGCGCCGATGGGGAACGCAAAGGTCATCTTGTCGCCCTGCTTGTTGTACATCTGGTCCAGCATGAAGCCGGCGGCGGGCGCGCGCAGCTTGACCAGCACGGCGCTGACATCCGTCGCCGCCTTCGGATCGTGCCCCGCCATGGTCTGCAGGCCGGAGATGGGGATCCAGATCACGCGGTCGGCGGGCGTGTTCGTGGGCTTCAACACCCCGACCACGGTGTAGACGTCGTCGTGCTTCGCCTTCGCGTCGTAGTTCAGGCCGTGATAGGGATTGAAGGTGTCCTTGTATCGCAGCCCCAGCTTCTGGGCGACGTAGCTGCCGACCACCGCCTCCTTGTAGCCTTCCTCGAAAAACCTCCCTCCCCCGTCGATCTCATACTTCCGATCCTTGGCATAGGCATGGTCGAAGAGCTTGGCCGCCGTGCCCACCAGCCGATAGCCGTGAAAATTGTCCCCGACGGCCAGCGGCACGGCCAGTTCCACGGCGGGGTTCTTCTTGATGAACTCGTAGTCCGACCACCGGATGTTCCCCGGCGACGCCTCGAGATGGAAGATGGAGTTCAGAACGAGCTGAAGCTTGGACCCGCGCGCGCCGAGGACGGCGTCGAAACCGGCGGTGACGTTCTTGAACGAGGTCTGCGACTGCTCCTTCACCACCCAGACCGTCATCAGCAGGCCGACTGCCAACGCCAGCGAGACCGCCGTCACCGCGGTGGACAGCAGGTGCTGCCGCAGGCTCTTGAGCACGATGCGAAACAGGCTCATGCCTCCGCCTCCTCGGGTTGCAGCGCAGCGCGGTTGATGTCGTGGAGCGCGCGCACCTCCTCAAACTGATCGAGCACCGGTTGGTCGTGGCTGACGAGCAGCAGCGCCGCGCCGTTCTCGCGGCAGGCCTCGCGGATGAGATGGAGCGACTCGCGCGAGTTCTTCGGATCAAGATTCCCAGTGGGCTCGTCGGCGAGCACGAGCTTGGGTCGGTTCGCCAGGGCCCGCGCGACGGCGACGCGCTGCTGCTGGCCGGTCGAGAGCTGCCGGGGATGGTGGTTCATCCGCGACTCCAACCCCACGCGCTTGAGCAGGGCCGCCGCGAAGTCGCGATCCGCGCCGGGACCGAAGGACATTCCCAGCAGCACGTTCTCCAGGCAGGTGAAGCCCTGGAGCAGGTTGAAGGTCTGGAAGATGTAACCAATCGTCGTGGCGCGCAGGCGGTCACGGGCCGGCTCCGCAAGATCCGAGATTGCCTTCCCATCGATGATCACGTGACCCGAATCCGGCTTGAGGATGCCGGCGATCAGGTTCAGGAAGGTCGTCTTGCCCGACCCGCTCTCGCCGCGCAGCCCCACCTGATGCGCCGCCTCAAGCGAGAACTCCGGCACGTCCACGACCGTGTGCGTCCCGCCGTCGGGCGACGGAAACGACTTGATCAGGCTCTTGATTTCCAGCAGGGGCACAAACGCGGAAGCTACCGGATCGCTGCGCCCACGCCAATCGCGATTCTTGGCGTTCGCTGACCGCAGGGCGCAGTTCAAATTTTATGCGCCATCCGAGAACGTTGCGACGGGGCGCGGCGTTTACGCCGCAGAAACCCGGGACTTCCAGGGATTTCGGTTGGAACCGCGACTCTGGGGCGATCGGACGCATCAGCGGCCTCAAGGCCGCGCACCGCTCGTTCTGTCGTGGGTGCACATTTTATGAACTGCGCCCTATTGGTGTCCATTCGTGGTTCCCTGCTTGACCCTCTGGCGAAAACCGCTTGAATCGGCCGCTTCCATTCCGAAACGAAACCGTTCATGAAATCCATCAAACGCCTCCCCTCCCTCCTCCTCGCCGCGTCGCTCTTCCTTTCCGGAGCCTCGTTCGCCACCGCCGCAGACTACAAGCTCGATGTCGGCATCCAGACCTGGACCTTGCGCAACCTCGATTTCGACCAGGTCGTCGCCTTCGCCAAGAAGCACGGCGTCACGAAGCTGCAGATGATCTCCAAGCACATCGACCCCAAGGGCGACTGGGCGGAAATCAAGCGGAAGAAGAAGGTTTTGGAGGACAACGGACTCGTCTGCTACACCTTCGGCGTCAACGGCACCTCGCTGGACAAGGAGGACAACCGCAAGCTCTTCGAGTTCGCCAAGTTCATGGGCTGCCAGGTCGTCATCGTCGAACCGCGCGACTTCAAGATCTTTGAGAACCTGGAGGAACTGGTGAAGGAGTACGACATCAAGGTCGCCATCCACAACCACGGCCTGACCTCGATGTATGGCAATCCCCTGGTGGTGCGCAACGTCATCGAGCACCTCGATGAGCGCATCGGCGTCTGCCTCGACACCGGCTGGATCACGGCGGCCGGATTCGACGCGGCGAAGGAGTTCAAGAACTACAAGGGACGCGTCTACGATATCCACCTCAAGGACAAGGTCCTGAAGAAGGCCGAGGGCTATCGCGACGTGTATCTCGACGTCGAGGTCGGCACGGGCGACGCGAACTTCAAGGGCCTGTTCAAGGAACTCAAGGAGGCCAACTGGCAGGGCGTGCTGGCGATCGAGACGGACAACGGCATGCTGGCCGCGAATCCGGACAAACCGGTCGGCGCCGCGTTGGAGTTCGTGAAGCAGAACAAGCCTTGAGTCGACGGCAGGACCCAGAGTTTTTTGACAGGACGGGGCGCCGGAAGCGTCCCGTCCTTTTTCTTGGCTGGAACCGGGGCACGACTCCAATATCGCCGACATGCGCAGTCCGTCCCAAAGCAGTTCCGCGGGCGTGTGTATCCGCGCCCGCGGACGCCGGTTCGCGCAATGGGCCGGATTGGCGACTGCGTTCCTCGCGATCCTGACGGCGCGCGTTGAAATCCACGCCGATGAGTTCGATGATCTCCGTCTCAAGTGGCGGGATATCATCGTGGGCGCGGGATACGACCTCGCGGATCCCCAGGTCGGCTCCCTTCTGAACAGTGTCGCCAACTCGGCCAACAGCTACTGGAACTCCATGGACAAGTCGCCCGACCGGACCTTCCTGTGGAGCGACGCGGCGAGCGCGACGATTTCCTCGCACGTTTCCAATTCCTACAACCGCCTCCGAAGCATGGCGCTGGCCTACGCGACGCCGGGCTGTTCCCTCGAAGGCGATTCCGGGCTGCTGGCGGATCTCATCGCCGCCCTGGACTGGATGGAGGCGAACCGCTATTCCGCGACCACCGCGCAATACGGCAACTGGTGGGACTGGGAGATCGGCAGTCCGCTTCGCCTGACGGACATCTGCGTCCTGCTTTACGACCAACTGACTCCCGAGCGGCTCACCGCCTACATGGACGCCGTGAACCACCAGACGCCCATCCCCGACATGACGCAGGCCAACCAGGTCTGGAAGGCGCGGGTCGTGGGCGTGCGCGGCTGCCTGGTCAAGGACGGGGCGAAGATCGCCCTCAGCCGGAACGCCTTCAGCGACGTGTTCCCTTACGTCGTCAGCGGCGATGGATTCTACGCGGACGGCTCCTTCATCCAGCACAACTACCATCCCTACACCGCCGGCTACGGCGCGGCCCTGCTGGACAACATGGCACCGGTCCTGAACTGGTTGGCCGGCTCCTCCTGGGAAATCACGGACCCGGCACAGGCCAATGTCTGGCGCTGGGTGTTCGAATCCTACGAGCCGATCATCTACCGAGGCTCCTCCTGGGACCTGGTGCGCGGACGCGAAGCCGGCCGCAAGAACGCATCCCCGCATTCGAACGGACACGGGATCATGAATTCCATCCTGCAGCTCGCGCAGTTCGCTCCGGAGGCGGAGGCCCGGCGAATGAAGTCGATGCTCAAGTATTGGACCCTGAGCGGGACCGTGCGGGACTTCGTCAAGACCCGCCCGCTGGCCACGCTGCCCCTCGCCCGGCAGATCATGACGGACGATTCGATTGAGCCGCGCGGAGAGCTTATCGCGCACTACACCTTCCCGGCCATGGACCGCGTGATCCACCTTGGGCGGGGATACGGCTTCGGCATCAGCATGTCCTCCAGTCGCATCGCGCGGTTCGAATCAATCAATGGCGAGAACCTCCACGGCTGGTTCACCGGCGACGGCATGACAGCCCTGCGCAACAACGACCAGGATCACTTCGGCGACGGCTACTGGCCCGTGATCGACGCCTATCGCATGCCCGGGGTGACGGCCGACTCCACGCACGGCAAACTGCCGCACGATTCAAGCTCCCTCGGCCCGCGCGCCAAGGGACAAAGTTCGCGGCCGGCGCACGACTGGGCGGGCGGCGCGACCCTGGGCGCATTCGGCTCCGCCGGCATGCAACTCGACGGCTGGGGCGTCACGCTGACCGCGAAGAAATCCTGGTTCATGTTCGATGACGAGGTCGTCTGTCTTGGCTCTGGCGTGACCAGCTCGGACAACCGCCCCATTGAAACCACGGTCGAGAACCGCCGCCTTTCCGCCGCCGGCGACAATCTCCTGACGCTCGACGGCGTCGCCCAACCGTCGGACCTGGACTGGACCGCGTCGCCAGCCGCGGTTCATTGGGCGCACCTGGCGGGCACGGCGGCGGGCGCGGACATTGGTTACTATTTCCCGGATGGGACTCCGCTGACCGTCGTCCGCGAAGCCCGCACCGCCTCCGAAGCGGACATCGATTCCGACGGCTCGACCACGCCGATCACCAGCAACTTCCTCCGCCTGACCGTCGAACACGGCAGCAATCCGGTCGACGCCGGCTACCAGTATGTCCTGCTGCCCGGGCGCAACGCCCGCCGTTGCGGCCACTACGCCGAGAATCCCCAGGTCCAGGTTCTGGCCAATGACGGCGATGTCCAGGCCGTGGAGGAAACGACGCTCGGAATCACCGCTGCCAACTTCTGGAACGACGCGCAGAAGACCGCCGGCATCCTGGGCGCGAACCGCAAGTGCTCGGCGCTCGCGCGCGTCGACGGAGCCTTCGTCGAGGTGGCGGTGAGCGATCCCACGCAGTTGAACAACGACGGCATCGAGCTGGAAATCGCCGCCGAGGCCACGGCGACGGTCCGGACCGATCCGGGCGTCACTGTGGTTTCGCTGTCGCCGACGATCAAGCTGCGGATTGACACCGCAAACTCCCGCGGGCGGACCTTCACCGCGCGGTTCTACCGGGGAACGCCGAGGGCCCTGAGCGCGCCGCCCAGCGCCGACGCTTACGTCTACGACGCCGTCGCAAGCCAGGACGTCAACTTCGGATCCGCCTCGACGCTGGTCGTCAAAAAGAGCGGCGATGGCTACAACCGGGAGGCCTTCCTGAAGTTCGACATTCCCCAGGTGGACGGCCTGCTCCTGGCCGCCAACCTGAAACTGACCGCGCGCTCCGCCGCCGAGCCCGGCGAACACGCGGTCGCGCTGATTGACGACAACAACTGGACGGAATCCGGGGTCACCTGGGACAACAAGCCAGCGGAAAGCGGCCTGCTGCCAGCGCGTTGGGTCCCGGAGACCGGCGCGACGGTGAGCGTCGATGTGTCCGCCGCGATTGACCAAGCCGGACCGCGATCCTTTGGCATCCGCGCCGTGACCCAGACCGCCAACGGGTACGTCACCTACGCCTCCAAGGAACTCGGCACGGCAGCGGAACGGCCGAGCCTCGAACTGCTCATTGGGGACCTACCGCCGGAGGTTTCCCTGACGCAGCCGCCTGACGGGGCGTGGTTCAACCGCGTGGGCGAAGTCACGCTGGCCGCGGACGCCGCTTCAGCCGACGGCTCCACGGTGAGCGTCAGCTTCTACGACGGGGAGGCCCTGTTGGGAATGGATGCAACGCCCCCTTTTTCCCTCACGCCGTCGCTCGGCGGCGGCGCGCATTTCCTCAAGGCGGTGGCGGTTGACTCGGATGGCCAGAGCCGCGCCAGCCTGGTCCGCCGGATCGACATCGCCCATCCTCCCACGGCGGCGCACGCCAACGTGACCACGCGCCGTGGAATCCCGGTGGAGATCGATCTCGCAGAGCTGGCGGGAGATGTGGAAACGCCCGTTGAGAAACTCCGATTCGCTGTCGGCTCCGCCGAACACGGCGAGGTTGCCCTGCTCACCGACGGTCACACGGCCCGGTTCACCCCCGCGGAGGGCCACAGCGGCCCCGCCGCCTTCACCTACTCGACGTTCGACCGGGGTTACGACGAGGCCGCGGTTTTTCACTACGATTTCACCGACGACACGCGGGACGCCAGCGGACGAGGCCTGACGGGAAGCGTCCAAATCGAGGGCGCCGGATCGGCGGACTACGACGCAGACCTCCCGCCGCCGTTAAGGGCCGAGGACGGCAGGAGCCTGGTCCTGACCGAGGACAACGCCAACGGGGCCGCGCGGCTGGAACGGCTGCTCGATTCGGGAATCGTCCAACTCGCGGAGGACGACTGGACCATCGCCGGCTGGTTCAAGCGGGGAGAAGCGGCGGACATCGACGGCATCCTGCAACTCGGCAGCTCCGGCGGCTGGGCGAGCAGCGCCATGACACTCGCTTTCTATGGCGGCTCCTCCCAACTCACCCTGCGCAACTACAACGGTTCGACCCTGGACGCGGAAATCCGGGTGGACAATGTCGCCGCTGGGGCCTGGCATCACTTTGCCGTCGTCCGTGAAGGCGAAGCGCTCAGTCTCTACCTGGACGGGGCGCTGGCCGGAGCCGATTCGGATTTCACCTTCAGCTTCGACAACCGTCAACCGGTCGGATTCGGAGGCATGGGCGCGGCCGGCGCATCGTTCCTCAACCGCTGGCTCAACGGCTCCCTGGCCGACCTGACGATGTTCACCCGCCCCTTGAGCGGCGGCGAGGTGACCCGCTTGTTCCGAGGGCCGGTCGCCATGTTTGCCGGACAGACCGCGTCAGCCAGGGTGGATATTAACATCCCGCACCCGCCCATCGCCGCACCCCTCGCCCGGAACGCGCAACAGGACGCGCCCCACGACATCGACCTCCGCACGCTCGTCACCGACGCCGACACCGCGATGGAGGACCTGCGGTTTTCCGTCGGAGACGCCGCGAACGGCTCCGTCTCGCTCCTTCCCGACGGACACACGGCGCGATTTACCCCGGCCCCGGGCCGGACCGGCGCCGCCGGTTTCAACTACGCCGTCCTCGACGCGACACCCGACGAGCGGATGTTCCTGCATTGGCGACTCGCCGGCACGACCTTCACGGACGCTTCGGGCAATGGACGCAATGCCACGCCCGTGATCCAAGGCGCGGGCTCTCTTTCAGCGACGGCGGAGGCCCCGCCCGCGCTGGCTCCGCAACAGACGCACAGCCTCGCCTTCACGGAAAACGGAACCGTTGGAGCCGCGCGGTTGGAAATCGACGCCACTGAACTCGACCCGCTCAACCGCGGCTGGACGATCACCGGTTGGTTTCGTCGCAACGACACCGACGACATTGACTCCGTCCTGCAACTCGGCGAATCCGGCGGTTGGGGGCCGAACGCCCTGTCGCTGGTCCTGCCGGCGGGCTCCGGCAAAATGCAGCTCCGCAACTACGCCGGCGACACACGCGATGTGGTGATCGAGACGCCGGACGTTCCGGTCGGAAGCTGGCGACACTTCGCAGTTGTGCGCGAGGATGGCGCGATCCGGTTGTATCTCGACGGGGCGCTGGCCGGAGAGGACAGCGACTTTGAATTCACATTCAACGCGGCGAAACCTCTCAAATTGGGCGGAGTTGTCCGGGCGGATGCGGACGCCTATTGGAATCGTTGGTTCCGGGGAGACATGGCCGACTTCGCCATCTTCAACGCCGCGTTGTCAGACGGGGAGATAGCGCTGCTGCAAAGCCATCCCGCGGATCGAATCAGGGCCGAAGCCGCCGGCGCATCCGTCGCCTTCAATCTCATTGCGCCCGTCGACAGCTGGCGGGAACGGATGTTCGAAGGCGTCACAGAATTGGAGAAGCTCGCGGACGACGCGGACCCCGACGGCGACGGTCTGACCAATCTTGCGGAGTATATCCTCGGCGACGACCCGTTGACTCCCGGTTCGCGGCCCGGCATGCCGGCGATCCGGGACGGGATGTTCTCGCTGGAGTTCAGGGCAAGGCGCGCGACCGGCGACGGTTATCTGGGCCTGACCCGTCGCTACACGCTGGAAAGCTCCGCCGAACTCCTCCCCTTCCCCGTCTGGCAACCGGTGCCCGGTTTCGAAGACATCGCTGGCGACGATCAGGACATCTCCTTCGCCGCCGTCCCCGACGGCATCCGCCGGTTCTTCCGGCTGCGGGTGAGGTTGGCGAAGTGAAGAGCCTGCGCTTACGTGCGAGTCTTGTTGATGTTCTCCAAACAAGACTGTCGTCGGACCGGCGGGGCGAATCATCCCTAATAAGCCGACAGGAGCATGTTTCGGCGCGGCTCACTGAGGACAGTTCGCCCCGCCTTCATGGTCAGCTCGACATTCCTGAAAGCCTTGCTTGAAAAACCCCGCTACCTGACGAGTTTCAACGTGAAGCTGCCATTGTTCCCGGAACGGGAGCGGTAGTTGCCCACCAACGTCGAGCCGTTGACCTGGCCGGTCCATTCATACTGGTCGCCGTTCACCTTGGTCTTGCCCAGAAGCGTCAGACGGTTGCCGCTCTTCTTTTTGACGATGTCGGCGTCGAAGGAGAACTTGCTACGTATTCCCGTGCCGGTGAACTTCGCCTTCAGCGTGTTGTTCGGACCGGGCGTAAAGACGGCCTGGAGCGGACCATCGGTCTTGTATTTCCTATTATTCCACGTCCCGGTCCATTTGGTTATCTTGCCCTGCCCGAAGCACGGCGGAACGAAAAGCAGGCATCCGAAGAACGCGAGCAAGGCAAAACGAAGGGCGGAACGGCGGGAGCGGGGCTGTGGGGTCATGGTCATCCTTTCTCGAGGCTCAAGGCCAAAAGCGATTGCAACTGATCCGCAGTGTCCACCCGTCGACAGGAACGCGCAAGGGCGGTTTTCCCCGGAATGGTCGGGGCGGGCGAAATCCGGGGCCGGCCTAAGCCGGCCGATTGAATGGAGCGCGGTCTTCAGGCCGCAGAGGCGCTCGATTGCCCGGGACTGTTGTTCCAACAAGACGGGCGCCCCTCCCGTGTTTCAGCGGCGTGAACGCCGCGTTCCGCTGAGCTGTCCGACTACAGGCAGAGCATGAACGCGACGAGATCCTCCTTCTCCTGCTTGTCCAGCTTGAGCTGCAGCACGACGTTGAAGAACTCCACCGTGTCATGGAGCGTCGGCAGACGGCCGTCGTGGAGGTAGGGGGGAGTGTCCCGGATGCCGCGCAGGGGGAAGGTCTTGATCGGCCCCTCGGGACGACCGACGTAGAAACGCTCCACCCGCAGGTCGTGCATGTAGTCGTCCACAAAGGCGGGACCGTAGTGGCAGGCAGCGCACTGGCCTTTGCCGTGGAAGAGCTTCTCGCCGCGCAATTCGGATTCGGTGGCCAGTTCCGGGATCAGGCGCATCAGCGGGTCGAGCTTCGGCGCGGGCGGGTAGTCGAGGATCGAGTTCATGTCGCCCATGCGGTTGGTGACCTCGCGCTTGACCGCGCGCGGGCCGATGGACTGCTGCATGCCCGGGTCGCCATCGAAGTATTCCTCCACCTCGGAGAAGTGGTCCATGCTGCGAATGGAACGCTTGGAGGAGAGCTGCATCAGGTTGAAGTTGCCGCGCATGGTCGGGGTGTCGACGCGCAGGCGCGCCATGTTGGGACGAGAGTCGGGGCCGAGTTCGAAGGCGCCGCTGGTGTGGCCGTTGACATGGCAGTCGAAGCAGGCGACGCCCTTGCTGGGTTTCTCGGTGACGCGGTGGGTCGTGTGATTGAACCAGGTGGTCGGCGAGGGACGAAGCAGCTCCTTGAGCCCCTCCATCTGTTCCGGCGTCAGCAACCCGTCGAAGATCTCGTAGAAGTTATCCAGCGTCACCTCCTGCCCGTTGGTCACGTCGCCCAGCTCCTTGTGCGTGGTCAGGAACATCGGCGGCGGGAATTCCGGCAGGTAGGCCTCGGGGAAATCCATGTCCACGTCGATGCGCTCGTGGGAGGGATGAGCCTTGATCCAGCTGCGGGGAAACACCATGTGGGCGGTGGACTGGAGTGGATGAGCGATCGGCTTGAAGGGGAAGATATCCCGCTTGCGGATCTCGGCGGGCGACAGCGCGGCCAGCTCCTCGAAGGTCTCAACGCCTTTCAAACGCGCCACCGGCCCCGCCATGATGGGCTTGCCGCCGGACATGAATTTCCCGGGGACGGCCTTGCCATGGAAGTTGAAGCGGCCGTTCATGTACTTCGCGACATCCTCCATCAGCTTGGGCTTCTGCTTGCGATGGAATTCCAGCCACTGGTCCCAGCGCATGGGGAGATCCGGCGAGGTGAAGGAGGACATCCCGCGGCCGTAGTAACGCCACAGGTCGAAAGGTGTGCGCATGCCCTTCTTGATCGAAGGGTAGATCATGAGCTCGTCGGCCGGGACGCCAGCGGCGTTGGGATTGTCGCCGGCGGCCGCCGAGGCGCCGGCGCCGGTCGCGACATTCGGATCGGCCGTGGCGGTCGGCGCGGGTGAGGCCTTCGCCTGGGCGTATTGCCTGACGGGCACACGGCTGAGGTTGGTGCCCTTGTAGCGGTCGTAGGTGGCCGCGACGCCGACGATGAGGATCAGGAGGCCGACGGCCGTGAGGATGCGTTGTTTCTGGAGGTTCATGGCGGAAGATCAGGCGGGTGTCGGTCCGGGCTCGGCGGGCTCGGCCGAGGCGCTCTTGTCCTTCTTGAAGTAAGGCGAGACCACGGCCCAACCGGCGGAGACCAGCACGAGGTTCTTGAGGATGTACTGCCCTTCGAGCGACAGGCCGAAGGGCACGAATTTAAAGGCGAATTCAGGCAGTAGAAAAACCGGCAGGAAGGTGGCCGCCATGTGCAGGAGGAAGAGGACTCCCGTCAGACGCATGAAGATCTTGAATAAAAAGCCGATGCCGATCCCGCACTCCAGGACCGCGATCCACCACAAGGCCCCCGCCGCCTGCATGTGGAATCCGGTCAACTTCATCGCCGTGTAGCTCGCGATCACCTCCGCCGGACTGAGGTCCGGAAAGAACTTCAGAAACCCGAAATGGAAGTAGATCACACCCAGCGAAAGGCGTATGGCATCCAGCGACGTCCAGGACGCGCCGGCGTTGTCGACTGTGTTGCTCACGGAATCCGCCAAGCTATTCGATGATAGCAGGCGTTCGCACCAAATTGGGACGAAGTGGACTGAATCGATGGCGAACTGCACGAAACGGAAAGCGAAATCCAAGGAAACGGCGCGCCGGAATAGGCGTCCCCGCCCTGCTCCAGCATGAAAACCACCGGAAATCTCCAGCTTTCACCCCATCCAGCCGGCCCGATCTCAAATCTCAGTCTTCGGATCTGACGATTCAGTCGACGCCCAACTCCTTCTTCCACCAGTTCAGGTATTCGCGGTCAGGGAGGTCGGGGTCGAGGCCGCGCTTCTTCATGGCTCGTTCGTAATAGAGTCGCTTCTCCTTCATCAGCGCGTCCATGTCCACGGTCCTGGATTCGTCGGTCCCGCCCTGATCACCGGTTTCCTTCATCCACTTATCGAGGGCCCGGCGCATGCCAGTGAGACGCGCCGCCTGCGCGGAATCGCCGGCAAGATTCTTCAGTTCCCATGGGTCGGAACGAAGGTCGTAGAGTTCCTCGGCGGGACGGGTCTCAGCCATGAACGGCGTGTTCCAACGGCCTTGGGCATGCATGACCTTCATCAGCGTGAGGACCGGATACTGGAGCTTCTTGTAGCCGCTGTGCTGAAGATACGGGATCTCCGGGTGGAAATTGCGGATGTACTTGAAGTCGGTCGTGCGGACGGAGCGGATGCGGTCCGGCGCGTCGCCGCACCGGTCGCGCGCACCGAAGATCGCCTCGTGACCGCGCCAGTCATCCGCCAGGAGGTTCACGCCGGGAAGCGTCAGGACTTTAGCGCCGACGGCGGCCAGCGAGGTGGGCATGACATCCAGCAGGGAAACAAGTCCGCTCTCAACGCGGCCGCCCCGGATCTTCGCAGGCCAACTGACAATCAACGGCGTGTGCAAACCGCCCTCGTAGAGCCACTGTTTGCCCCGCACGTGCGGCCGGCCGTGATCTCCGAAAAAGAAGATCAGGGTGTTGTCAAAATCGCCGTCCTGCCGAAGGCGGTCCAGGATCGCGCCGACCTTGCGATCCATGACTTCGATGGTCGCAAGGTAGTTCGCCCAGTCCGCCCGAGTGACGGGATGATCCGGATAGCAGGGCGGGATCGGAGCCCCGGAGCGCGGCCGATTGCTTTTGACGAAGGTCCGGTGAGGCTCGCCGATGTGAACCTGCGCGAAGAATGGCTGGCCCTTCTTGCGTCCCGCCCAGTCGCGACCGTCGAAGATCGTCTTATTGTCGTAGAGGTAGTTGACGCCGAACTTGGCCGCCTTCTTGCCTCCGGCAATTCCGTAACCGTGGGAGATGAAGCAGCCCGCCTCGCGCATCAGATCGATGGCCGTGGGCACATCGTCGGACAGCTCCCGCTTGTCGCGGGTCAGGTGGTGATAGCAGCCAATGGAGGTCTGATAGCGCCCGGTCTGGAATGCGGAGCGCGACGAGGAACAGACCGGAGCCGTCGCAAAGGCGCGGGTGTAGCGGATGCCGCCGGCGGCAAGGCGGTCAAGATTCGGCGTGGCGACGTCGGGGTAATTGTAGCAGCCCAGTTCCGGCCCGAGGTCGTCCGCGATGATCCAGAGGACATTGGGGCGTTGCGCCTCAGCATCGACGATCCCGATCGTCAGGATGGCGGCAAAGCCGAGAATCCGGAAGAGGAGCGCCGGAAACAGATTCATGGGCGGCTCACTTCAAACGCCAGATCTTCAGGTCATCCAGGACCGCCTGACGCGGGACGGCAAGACGCAACATCTTCTTGGTCGGATGCGCGAAGCCCGGCGAACTGAATGCGGCGACCTGTTTCCCGTCGACGGCGGCGCTGACCGTGTCACCCTCGATGTCCACCTTCAGATCGTGCCATTGGCCGACCTCCAGCTTGAGGGGGACGACCTTCTTCGTCGAGGCGAGGAACTTCTTCTGTTCTGAGCTCAGCGTCTTTGCCTTCTTTGCCTCATGGAACTTCAGGTTCATGCCGCCGCTCTTCATGTCGTCGATCTGCACGTTTCGCGCGGTGACCGTGACCTTGAACAGGTGGCCGGCGTGGACCTCCTTGAAACCCAGGTCCGCGAAGTCCAGGCCGAGTGAGTCCTTCGGATTCTCCAGTTTGAACCGAAGTCCCACCGAACCGTCGCGGAAGACGGCGTCGTGGCGCACGGAGACGCCGTGATTCGCCTCCTTGTGGATGTAGACGCGCATCGTGCCGTCGCCCAGATCGACCTGCTTGTTGCCCTTTGCCCGGGAGCGACTGTTGGTTTCCCAGCCCTTCCCGACCTCGTCCTTCTTCTCCTGGGATTCGTTGCGCTCGAAGTCATCCTCAAAGATCAGGACACCGCTCCCGGCGGCGAACAGGCAGGAGGCAAGAAGGAGTGAACCGGCGACGAGATGACGTGTTTTCATGCTGTGGCTGTTGCTCTGGCCGGTCGGTGACCGGACGTTCGGGTGAAAGGACATCTGACGCGCGCCGGCAGCGTTGCGCCAGAAATAATTGTGCGCGGGTCAGTCTGCTCACCCTCCGCACTGCGCCTGATGGCGCAACGCGTGGTCGACCAACGTCAGGGCGGTCATGGCCTCGACGATCGGCACAGCGCGAGGCAGGACGCAGGGATCGTGACGCCCGCGCCCCTTGAGAGTGGCGTTCTTGCCTTCTTTCGTGACGGTGTCCTGCGCATGCATGACGGTCGCAGTGGGCTTGAAGGCAACGCGGAAGAAGATGGTCTCGCCGTTGCTGATGCCGCCCTGGACACCGCCGGAGCGGTTGGCCGTCGTGCGCACCCGGCCTCGCCGCATGCGGATAGGATCGTTGTGCTCCAGGCCGGTCAGACCAATGCCACCGAAGCCGGAGCCGATTTCAAACCCCTTCGTCGCAGGCAGGCTGAGCATGCCTTTGGCAAGGTCCGCCTCCAGACGATCGAAGACCGGCTCCCCCCAGCCAGCGGGAACGCCGCGGGCGACGCCCTCCACGATGCCGCCGACGCTGTCGCCCGCCTTCCGGACCTTCTCGATCAGGCGAATCATCTTCTCCGCCGCCGTCGCGTCGGGGCAGCGAACGATGTTCGACTCGATATCCCGGAATTTCACCTTCCCGGGATCAACCTCGCCGATGAGGTTCTTCACCTGTTTGACGTAAGCCAGAACCTCGACGCCGAAGCGCTGCTTCAGGATCTTCTTCGCGATGGCTCCGGCGGCGACCCGACCAATGGTCTCACGCGCGCTGGTGCGACCTCCGCCCTGCCAGTTGCGGATGCCGTACTTGGCGTCGTAGGTGTAATCCGCGTGCGAAGGTCGGTATTTCATCGCCATTTCCTCGTAAGCCGAGGAACGGGCGTCCTTGTTGCGGACCAGCATGGCGATCGGCGTTCCAA
This sequence comes from Verrucomicrobiales bacterium, assembly GCA_038126235.1. Taxonomy (GTDB): domain Bacteria; phylum Verrucomicrobiota; class Verrucomicrobiia; order Limisphaerales; family JAYPEY01; genus JAYPEY01. The sequence goes on along the minus strand of JAYPFK010000052.1, from coordinate 14,027 downwards.
GCGTCCTGCCCTCAAACGTGCCAGAAAGGATCTCGACGGCGTCCGCCTCGTTGCGCGGGGTGACAATCTTCGACTGCCCCGGACGCCGACGGTCCAGATCAGGTTGGATGTCGGACTCGGTCAACTCGAGGCGGGGCGGACAGCCATCGACGACGACGCCGACGCCGCCGCCATGGGACTCGCCCCAGGTGGTGATGCGAAACAGATGGCCAAATGTGTTTCCCATGGCGCGGGAGGTTGCGGGAAATGCGGGCCGCGGTCAACGGCGGCCGCCGGGACAAAAAAGCCGCCGCCCCGGAAGGCGACGGTTTTCAATAGGGTTCGTCCGCCGGGACGCCGGAATCAGGCGGCCGGAGCTTCGGCGGGCTCCTCTGCCGCCACAGCAGCGGGGTTCAAGCTTTCCACGTTCACCTTCAGGTTGCAGGTGACATCATGGTGCAACCGCAGTTCAACCTCATGCTCTCCGGTATGGCGGATCGGATCAACTAGATGGACCTGTTTCTTGGTCAAGTGCACCGCAAACTGCTGCTCCAACTCATCCAGCACCATCGCGGAGGTGACAGAGCCGAACATCTTGCCGTCGTCGCCGGTGCGAACCTTGACGGTCAGCACCAGCTTGCCAACGCTCTTCGCGAGCTCTTCGGCGTCCTTGAACTCCTTGGCTTCGCGTTCAGCGCGACGCTGCTGAAGCGCGTCCATCTGGCGGGCATTGGAGCGGGTCACGGGGATCGCGAGTCCGTTCGGGATCAGGTAGTTGCGGGCGTAGCCGGGGGCCACCTCCACGGTGTCCGCCTCGCCGCCCAGGCTTTCCACATGCGATGTGAGAATAACTTTGGTCTTGGACATGGTGTATCGGGGTTGAAATGGATCGGTTCAGATGCCGGAAGGGAGCCGGCTGTTCATCAAAAGGGGACGTCGTCGTCTTCAGGAAGTCCGTCGTCGTGCGCAGGCGGAGGAACGGGGCGACCGCCCGCAGCGGCTCCTCCCCCGGAGGAACGCGGCGAGGGCCCGGACTGCTCAAAAGGATCACTGGTTTCGCCGCGGCCGCCTCCTCCGCTGCCGCCATCGACAAAGGAAAAGGACTCCAACACGACGCGCATCTGACTGCGCCGCTGGCCGGACTGCTTGTCCTCCCACTGATCGAGACGCAGGCGGCCTTCGACCAACAGGGGACGTCCCTTCCTCAGGTATTGCGCCAACACCTCGGCCTGCCGGCCGAAGGCGTCAACATCGACGAAGGTGACCTCCTCCTGCATCTCGCCCGCGTCGTTCTTCCAACGGCGGTTGAGAGCCATCCCGATGCGCGCGATCGCCGTGCCCTTGGGCGTGTAGCGCAGCTCGGGATCGCGGGTCAGGTTCCCAGCGATGATGACTTTGTTGAAACTGGCCACGTCTTCAAGCGGTTGCCGCGGCCGGCACGGCCGGCGCGTTGGTGAAGATGACGCGGAAGACCAGGTCGTTGAGCTTGTACTTGGCGTTGAGCTTCCTGAGGGAGCCCGCCGGGGCCTCGAACGCAATGTTCACGTAGAAGCCGGACTGGTTCTTCTTGTTGGCGACCCGCGCAAAGTTGCGTTTGTCCATCTTCTGCACGTTGTCGATCTTGCCGCCCTCGGCGACGATCTCGGCGGAGACCTTCTCGATCGCCTCCGGAATGCCCAGTTCCTGAGCCGCGCTGTTCAAAATAAACAAGCCTTCGTATTTTCTCACTGCTGTTCCTTCGCGTCGTCCGGCGCCTCAATGGCCCCGTTATGTTCGTTCATTGCTCTGTCGATTCCCGCGGTCAACCAGCATTCAGCCTGGTCGGCCGCCTTGGCCAAGGCCAGTTCCAAAACCTTCATCTCGTCCCCGGCAAACGCGCCGAGGACATGTCCCGTGATCTCCCGCGCGCCCTCGCGCCGGCCGATCCCTATCCGCTGCCGGGCGAAGCCCTGGCCGCCCAGATGGGCGGCGATCGACTTCAGCCCGTTGTGACCGCCGGAACCGCCGCCCGGCCTCATGCGGACCGCGCCCAGCGGCAAATCAGCGTCGTCCACGACCACCAGGACGTCTTCCGGCCCAATCTTGTAAAAGTCGGCCAAGGCCCGGACCGCCTCGCCGCTGCAATTCATGAACGTCTGCGGCTGGCAGAGGATCGCGCGGCGTCCGCCGAGCGAAAACTTCGCCACCCGCGAGCGGGACCGTTGGTCATCCTGCCAGCCCGCGCCCGCGCGCTCGGCAAGCAACTCGACCAACATGAAACCCGCATTGTGCCGCGTTCGTTCGTACTTGCGGCCCGGGTTGCCCAGCCCGACAACAAGAAGAGAGTTCTCCATGGGCCGGGTGGCGACGTCCCCACAGGGACAGCCGCCGGACAGTTCAAATCACTTCGCTTCCGCCCCGCCCTTGCCAGCCTCGACCTTCGCGGCCGCAGCTGCGGCGCCTTCCTCGGAACGGCTGGCGCGGGACTTGGCGATGGAGCAGACCGGAATGTGCTTGTCACCGAGAACGGTCACGCCCTCCGGCGCAACGATGTCGCCGACATGCAATGTGTGGCCGGTCTCCAGACCCGAAACGTCCACCTTGATGGACTCCGGCAGATCCTTCGGAAGCGCCCGGACGCGCACCTTGTGCAGCACATGCTCCAGCAGGCCGCCGCCGACCTTGACGCCGATCGCCTCCCCGAGGGTCTGGATGGGAACGATGACCTCGACCACCTCGTCTTCGGCAACCTGATGCAGGTCGACGTGAAGAACATCGCCCTTGAGCGGATGATGCTGCACATCCTGAAGCAACGCGAGGCGCTTGCTCCCGTCGACGGAAACTTCCACAAGGATGTTCTCCGCGACGGTGCTGTTGTACAGGGTCTCCAGTTCCTTCGCGTCGATCTCCAGATTCTCGGGTTTCGTGCTCCGCCCGTAGACAACGGCAGGCACCCGCCCTTCGCGGCGCAGTTTCTTGACGCCCGTGCTCTTGACCAAGGTCCGCGGGTGGGCGGTTAAAGGCAATGATTTCATAGTTTTCGCTGATCGGACAAACGGGCGCCAGCTGCGTTCAACTGGTGCGCCCGCCTTTGAACTTAAACAGCGAAGTCACCGACGAATTGCTGTGAATTCGTTTGATGGCTTCGCCCAACAACTCCGCCACGGAAAGGGTCGTCACATTGATCCCTTCGATTGGCGGGCGGTGGACACTATCAGTCGTGATCAGTTCGTCAATCACTGATTTGCGCAATCTTTTGATGCCCAAGTCACCCAGAATCGCGTGCGAAACGCAGGCCAAGACCTGCTTGGCGCCCTTGTCCTTGAGGACCTTGGCGGCGTTGCACAGCGTGCCGGCGGTCTCCGTGAGATCGTCCACCAACAACGCCGTCTTGCCGCGAATGGCCCCGATCACCGCGTCCGTCTCCACCTCGGTGGCGCTGCGCCGCCGCTTGGCCACGATGGCCAACCCCGCCCCGAGTTTCTCGCTGTAGGCGTGCGCCATCTTCAAACCGCCGACATCCGGGCTCACCACGACGAGGTTCTTCAGCTTCTTGCTTTCCAGATAATCATAGATCACCGGGGCGGCGTAGAGATGATCGACCGGGATGTCGAAGAAGCCCTGGATCTGCTGGGCGTGGAGATCCATGGTCAGCACACGATTGGCTCCCGCCGCGACCAACAGATTCGCGACAAGCTTGGCGGTGATCGGAACGCGGGGCTGATCCTTACGGTCCTGCCGCGCATAGCCGTAAAAGGGCATGACCGCCGTGATTCGCGCCGCGCTCGAGCGTTTCAACGCGTCGATCATGATGAACATCTCCATCAGGTGATGGTTCGTCGGCGGGCAGGTGGACTGGACGAGGTAGACGTCCTCGCCCCGCACATTTTCCTCGATCTTGCAGAAACTCTCGCCATCCGGGAACGGCGTGGTGGTGGCCTTGCCCAGTTCGATTCCAATCGAATCGCAGATGGCTTCAGCCAAGGGCCGGTTGGAGGTGCCGCTGAATATTTTCACAGGGTGTCAGGGTGTCGGAAACAGGGCCAAAACCGAGGTCAATCCGCAGAAAAACACCGGCATTTACGGGGTCGGAGCGGACTGTACCAACGGCCGGAGACCGCGCAAGCGGAAAAGTCCAAACGGAGGAAAACCCTCCGAATCAACGGCGGCCCGCGGCCGCCCAGACACATCCCCGACGGATCAGTTCCGCCGCCCCTTCGGAGCGGATGGCGCGGACGTCATGCCCCAGCGGAGTGTGAAAGACCCGGCCCTTCCCGTAGCTGAACACGAAAGCCATGGGATGGTCGCGCTTGGTCACCTTGGAGCGGGCGTCGGCCAGCGTGTGGACAGGCCTTTCCCCGGTCAGGCAGATGTAGAGTTCATCGTCGGTCTCAAAAGAGGCGAGTCCGCGGGTGATGGGATGCTCCTTGTCGACGATCCGCACCTGAAACGGCCCGCGCGGATCATGGGTGTTCTTCTCATCCCAGACGCGGCCGACGAGATCACGGTATTCCGGCCAGTCGCCAAAGGCTCCGCAGGCGAAGTGGATCACCATCAACCCGCCCCCGCCTTCCACAAACCGCTTCAACCGATTCCGCGCGGATTTATCTGGGGAGGGTTTCTTCCACTTGAAGGGATACCCGCCCGCCCCGGTGTTGAAGTGCAGCACAACGACCCTGTAGGGCGTAAGGTCGGTCGATTCAAGGGCCCAGGGATCGGCCATCACCTCCGCCTTGATCCGGGCGTCCTTTTCCAACTCCGCCTTCAGGGCTGGCGCGGTCTGGCGCCAGTCGTGCGCCGGGTGATCCATGCCGGTGACGATCAGGACGCGAATGGACTTAGGCTTGAAGGGAGGTTTGCCGCCATCCGCGGCAAGGGAGCAGAACGCGGCGGCAAGAAGCAAGACAACCGACAATGAGAAGGAGGCCTTCATGCGGTTGCGGCCTTCTTATTGTTCCGGGGTTCGAGCAGGCGGGTCTTGCCGGGAAACAAAACGGGATAGGAGCCATCCTCGCCCACGACGGTCGGCGGCTCCACGTCGTCGCGGCAGTCTTTTGCGGCCGGCGGATATTGGAAATCGGATCCGACAACCCGCTTCCAGGTCATCTCCTCGCCGGTGTAACAGGAAATCTGCCCCATGACGGCGGCCCGCGTGCTGCGCGTCATGTAGTCGCCGCAGTTGACCGGCTTGCCGGAACGGATGGCGGCGAACAGCCGGTCGTGCTCGATCTGGTAGGCGTTGGCCTTGCCCTCCCAGCGCCACTTGTTCTCGCCCCAGATCTTGCCCGCCGTGACGGAGGCGCGACCTTTGGTCCCCAGAATGATGCTGGAGGACTCGTTGTAGCAGCCGGTCGTCGTGCGACAGAAGGCGTAGAGCCGCACGTCGTTGTCAAACTGGTAGACCACGGAATGGTGATCGAAGACGTCGCCGTAGATGGGCTCCCTCATGGTGGAGCGACCGCCCAGGCCGTGGCACTTGACCGGATCCATCTCGCCGAGAACCCAGCGCGCGCGGTCCAGGTTGTGGACCAGCGACTGCACGACATCGTCGCCCGAAAGCCAGCGAAAGTGATACTGCGTGCGGACCTGCCATTCGAGCTCGCTCAGCCCCTCCTCGCGCTCGATGACGCCGTAGGGCGCGCGCAGGAAGTTCTCCTCGATCGAGACGATGTCGCCAATGGCTCCATCGTGGATGCGTTCCACGGTCTCCGTGTAACCGGGATGGTGCCGACTGTGCAGGCCGGACATCACGGAAAGTCCCTTCTCCTTCGCCAAGGCGCAGGCTTTCTCCATGAGCGTCAACCCGGCGGGATCGATGCCATGGGGTTTTTCCGTGAAGACATGTCGCCCCGCCTCTATCGCGGCCATGGTATGCAGCGGGTGAAACTTGGCAGCGTTGGCTATCAGGACCACATCGGACGCCTCGATCACCCGCTGGTAGGCGTCAAAACCGCTGAAACAATGATCATCATCAACGATGGTTTGATCGGGTTTCTGCTCACGGACGGCCTCGCGTTTGGCCTTGACTCGGTCGAGGAAGAAGTCGCCCATGGCGACAAGCCGGGCGCCGGGATCGGCGGTCAGGGCCTGAACGACGGCGCCGCTGTTGCGTCCGCCACAGCCGATCATGCCCACCTTGAGGATGTCGCTCCCGGAGGCGTGAACGAAGCGCGCGGGATCAAGCCCGGCCAACGCCGCAACCGAAGCGGCAGCGGAGCTCTTCAGGAAGCCCCGCCGGTTTTGTCGCGACGCGAAGTTCCGTTTTTCTGGGGAAGCGTTTGGTTTCATGGGGAAGTAACTGATGTTGTCTCAACCCGTCTCCTCGATGCCTAGTTCCTTGAGTGCGCCGCGCAGCCAGGCGAGCGACTCCTCGATCATGGGCCCGCCCTGCCCTTCGCATTCGATGCTGAGCGCGCCGTCGTAGCCGTGGTCGCGCAGGATCGCGAGGCACTCCTTGATGTTGTCGGCGTTGACGCCCCCGCCCAGCGGACAATGGCTGACCGCGATGCCCGTCTGCCCCCCGCGCACGGCCACCGCCAGCGATTCCGAAACATCCTTCACGTGGACGTGGCTGACCTTGTCGATGAACCGCTTCAGGAAGGCGACCGGATCCTGTCCGGCGATGAAGGTATTTCCCATGTCCATGTTCATGCGCAGGAGAGGACTTTCATCGAAGGCCAGCATCTCCTCCATCGCGTCGGGATTGGTGGTGAAGTAGCCGTGGGGCTCAATGTTGACAGTGACACCGTGGGCCTCGGCAACGCGGAGGATCTGCTGATAGCTGCGCTTCATTCGCGCCATGGCCTCCCGGTCCTCCATGCCCTCGGGTTGATGGAGTCCATCGGTGGTATCCACCCGCAGGCAGCCAAGCTGCGCCGCCCAGGCGATCGACTTCATCACGTAGGGTACTCCACGCAGCGGCGCGTCATCGTTGGACAGCGGGTAGGCGGCGTCAACCTGCGAGAACCGCACGCCAAAGCCGTCCATCTTCCGCCTCAACAGGGCGGGGTCCTCATAAAGCGCGACATGGGGCTGATAACCGAGTCCGTGAATCCAGCTCACGCCGTCGATGAGCCCGCACTCAATGAACTTCACCCCGTTGTCGCGGGCCCAGCCGAGACACTTGTCGAACGACCAGTAGGCGGAATTGAACGCGTCCGTGTGAAAGCCGATCTGCATGGCGGACCTTTCGGAGAATTCTGGGGGGGATCGGAGCGATTCTGTGGCCCGGCAAGATGCCCGACTGCCCCGATGAGGACATTTTCCGCCCGTGGATTGATCGCCCTGCGGGCGCGCCCAACCGTCATTCAACCGGTTGAAACGCTTCACGCATCCCGTATGCTCGCGGCCATGCGATTCAAACGTGTCACACCCGCGATCCTGCTTGCGATGATTGGGGCGACCGTTCCGGCGTCGGCCGACGACTGGCCGCAATGGCTGGGGCCAGGGCGCGATGCAGTGTGGCGCGAGCCCGGGATTCTGGACCGGTTCCCGAACGAGGGTCTGCAGCCGCTCTGGCGGACGCCGTTGCGCCCCGGCTACTCCGGTCCGGCCGTCGCCGGCGGACGCGTTTTCGTCATGGACCGCCGACTCGCGCCCGGCGCGCGCAATCCCGAGAACCTCTTCAAGCGCGGGAACATCCCGGGCGACGAACGCGTCCTCTGCCTCGACGAGCGGACAGGAAAACCACTCTGGGAACGATCCTGGCCGGCGGGATACACCATCAGTTACCCCAAAGGGCCGCGCGCCACGCCGACCGTCGACGGCGACCGGGTCTACACTCTCGGCGCCGAGGGAGACCTGCATTGTCTCGATGTCAAGACCGGCGACATTGTCTGGCGAAAGTCATTCAGCACGGACTACGGCGCAAAGGCTCCAACCTGGGGCCATGCGGCCCACCCGTTGATCCACGGCGACAAGCTGATCTGCCTCGTCGGCGGTGAAGGCAGCGCAGTGGTCGCCTTCGACAAGGCCACGGGCAAGGAACATTGGCGCGCCCTGACGGCCAAGGACATCGCCTACTGCGCGCCGGCCATACACAAGATCGCGGGAAGACATCGGCTCATCGTATGGCATACCAAAGCGGTGTCTTCCCTGGATCCGGACACCGGCCTCGTCCAATGGAACCATGAATGGGACGTCCGGGGCGGGGGCTCCATCGCCCTGCCTCGCCGGCATGGCGACCGGCTGTTTCTTACGTCCTTCTTCAACGGTTCGCTGATGCTGCGATTGCGCCCGGACGGGGCCGGCGTGGACAACCTCTGGCAGAGCCCGAAGATCAGCGCGAAGGACACCACCTTCCTCCATTCCCTGAACTGCGTCCCCTGGCTGGAGGAGGGGCACATCTACGGCGTGTGCAACCACGGGCAGTTCCGCTGCCTGCGGATCGAGGACGGCCAACGCGTTTGGGAATCGCTTCGCCCGGTTGGGCTCGACCGACCGCGCCGCAACGCGAACGCCTTCATCGTGAAACACGAGGACCGCTTCTTCCTCTGCCCCGACAACGGGGACTTGGTCATCGCGAAGCTCAGTCCGGCGGGTTACGAGGAGATCGATCGCGCAAAACTCATCGATCCCACCGATGCCGACGGCGGCCGGCCGATCGTCTGGTCCCACCCGGCCTTTGCCAACCGGCGCGTGTATGCGCGCAACGACAAGGAGATCATCTGTGTGTCGTTGGCGAGGAAGGAATAAACCATGACCGCCGACGACTCCAATCGCGCCCCGGACTGCGCCCATCCGGAAGGACGACGGAAGGCGCTGTTCCCAGCCAAGGACTACATCAGCGGCGACGCGTTCGAGATCGTCCACTGCGGGAACTGCGGCGCCGTGATCACCTCGCCCACCCCTCCGCCCCACCAACTCGCCCGATACTATCCCACAGCCTATTACCGCACTTCCGGCGGTCGACGATTCCCCGGCCCGGTGGAGTTCCTCCAGCGTCGGCTCTACGCGGGCCGGGCGAGGACCGTGGAACGCCTGCTGGGCCGGCGAGGCGGAAAGGTGATCGACGTGGGATGCGGCCCCGGCTGGCTGTTGCGCGCGTTTCAACAGCGCGGTTGGAAAGCCAAAGGCACGGAACTATCCGAACCGGCGGCGGCGTTCGCACGGAACGAACTGGGCCTGGATGTCGAATCGCGGGAACTGACGGACCTGAACCTGCCGGACGGCAGCTTCGACTCAGCGACCCTCTGGCACGTGCTGGAGCACATTCCACAGCCGGAGCGGATGCTGCGGGAGATCGCGCGCATCCTGAAACCTGGGGGCGTCCTCCTGGTCGGCGTTCCCAACTGGGGTTCCCCGGAAAGCCGGATGAGCCGTGACAAATGGTTCCAACTGGACGTCCCCCGGCACGTGAACCATTTCACCGCCCCGCGCCTGAGGAAGGAACTTGCCGACGCGGGCTTCGACGTGCGCGTCCAGCGCTTCCTCGCGCCGGAGTTCGACTTCTTCAGCTTCGTTCAAACCGTCCTGAACCGCTTGGGATTCCGGCAGAACCTGCTCTACAATCTCCTCCGTCGGCGAGAGGCAAAACTGGCCAATGGAAAGAAGGCAGGATGGGGACAAACAACGATCACCCTCCTTGTAGCTCCCCTGCTGGGCGCGCTTTCGATACCCGTCACGCTCACTGCAGCGCTGCTCGGACTCGGGGGATCGATGACCTTCTACGCGGTGAAGCGGTAAACCCGGGAATAGCAGCCGCGCGCGATTGCCCCGCCGCGCTCAGGCGTTGACGGTCACCGTCTCTCAGTTCAGTTCGTGCCGGTCGGCATAGTCACTGAGGACGCGCTCATGCTCCATCAAGACGGCCCGAACAAGCGCGGAATCATCCGCGTGACCGAATTCCGGTATGTCGTCCGGAATCAGATCCAACTGCTGGTGCGCGTAGCTGAGCGCAAACGCGGCGCTCGCCACGACCACGTAGGGCAATTCTTCGTCGGCTCCCTCAACGAAATCTTCAATGACATCGGCAAGGAACTCCAACTGATTGACGAGATGCGGATGCTTCGGGTCTTCAATCTGGGCAAACTCGATCTTCAGATAGGGCAGATTCTTGTGAATGCCCTTCATGATCTTCGGCGTGATCTTGGTCGCGCCGTGGTGCAGGTAATCAACGATCTCTGACATGGGGCGAAGATAACCGATGCCCCGCCCGGATTGAAAGCGGTTATTGCGCGGTTCACAAGGAAGCCGATTCGCGTCCCGCAAATCCTCTTGTGCAGATTCGTGTTGCGCGGGAGGAGCCTTCCCGGTTACGCAACACAGCCATCATGAGCGAATCAGAGTGGGAAGAGCGTTACCGGGCCGGCGACACACATTGGGACAAGGGCGAACCCTCGCCGGGGTTGGTCGATTTCCTTCGCGATCAAGCGGACCTTCCACGGGGCGCCGTGTTCGTGCCCGGGTGCGGCACGGGCCACGACGCGCGCGCCTGGGCGGCGGCCGGTTTCCGGACCGTGGGCTACGATATCGCGCCCTCCGCCGTCCGACTTTCGAAGGAAAAGTCCGAGGCCGCCGGATTGGCCGCTGAATTCAGGCGGGGCGACTTTCTGGCGGACGAACCGGCCGAATTGTTCGACTACCTGTTCGAACACACCCTCTACTGCGCCATCCAACCCGACCGGCGAGGGGACTACTTTGAAGCCGCGCGGCGCTGGCTTAGGCCGGGAGGCGAACTGGTCGCCATCCACTACCTGATCCCCGATGAAGACGGCCCGCCTTTCGGGACGACCCGCGACGAAGTGATCAGCCGTTTTTCGAGAGGCTTCGAACTGTTGAGAGAATGGACGCCGCGTTCCTGGGAACACCGGCAGGGGCTCGAGCTGATGCTCCATTGGCGGCGCACCGCGTGATCATGCGCGCCGTTTAAAGTTGCACGTTCCCAGCCTCCCGCTTTCCGAGTATCCCCGCGGCAAGTCAGGTTCTCCGTCCTTTCCTTGCCCGACGCTTCTGCTAGCTTCCCGCCGATGTCAGACTCGCCCATTCATGTTCTCGCCGTTTCCGGAAGCAATCAGGAGAAATCCGTCACCCGCGCGGCGTTGGAGCATCTGTCCGAATTGCTGCGCGGCGCAGACTGCGCGGTGGACCTGCTCGACCTTCACGAAGAACCGCTCCCCATGGTCGATCCGACCGCGACCTACAACGCCGAATACTACCCCGCGCTGAGGAAGCGAGTGGAGGCGGCGCAGGTCATCGTCATAGGGACGCCGGACTACCACGGCGCCATGAGCGGGGCCGCCAAGAATTTTCTGGATCACTTCTGGAAGGAGTTCGCCGGCAAGCTCTTCGGCTCGATCGTCGCCTCGTATGAGAAGGGTCTGACGGTCACAGACCAACTGCGCACGGTCGCTCGACAGTGTTACGCGTGGTCCCTTCCCTACGGCGTCTCCCTCCAGGAGAAGGCCGATATCCGCGATGGCGAAATCGTCAGCGCTGCCTTCCGCGAGCGACTGGAAATGTTTGCCCGCGACCTGCGCGTCTACGGCGCACTGCTCGCCACCCAACGAAGCGCCGATCTGAGCGGAGGAGACCCCGGCTTCATGGCGCGGTATCGAGCCGCGTAGATCGAACCGTTCATGCAATGCCGCCAACCGTTCGCCCAGACCAACCGGCCCTGCCCGTCCGGCAAACGGACTCCGAAGCCCTTGCACAACGTCTGTGCCTGCATTGCGGCCTGTGCTGCAACGGCGTCCTGTTTGGCGATGTGCGGGTCACAGACGACGACAAGCCGGAACATTTGCTCACTCAAGGCATCCCCCTTCAACGAACCGGCGAAACCTGGCATTTCAACCAACCCTGCGCGGCCCTGAAATGCGGAGCCTGCGAGATCTATGCGGACCGACCGGCCTACTGCGCGCAGTTCGAATGCGCATTGCTGCAGGAGACCCTGAAGGGACAGCGGACCGAGGAGGAGGCTGACCGCATCATCAACCGGACCAAAACGCTGGCGGAGCGTGTCCGCGAAATGCTTGTCGAACGCGGCGAGACCGACGAAACGCAGCCCCTGAGCCGTCGCTATCGGGCCTTCCTCGACCGTCATGAAGACGCCGCGGATTCGCCGGATTTCCGTCGTCTTCACGGCAGCCTCACCGTCGCTGTCATGTCCCTGAACCAGGCCCTTCGCCTTTCGTTCTACACCTGAACGCGAAAGATGTTCACCTCGACCTCCCAGAATCCGGGATTGAATCCCAAGGCGGCGACCAGTGGCCCGGACTTCGACGCGACCGGCTCATCGGTCTGCACAGAATGCGGCATCTGCTGCGCGGGAGCCATCTTCGGGCACGCGGTCATGCGGGATGAAGACGATGTCCAAGGCTTGGCTGAGGCCGGTATGGCAGTCTACGAGAACGCCGAGGGCCGCCCGGAATATCGCCTCCCCTGCCCCAAACTCGACGGAGCCTGCTGCACGATTTATCAGATCCGCCCAACGGTCTGCCGCAAGTTCCAGTGCCAACTTCTCGTCAGCGTGAAGGCGGGAAAGATCCCGATGGAACTCGCGCTGACCAAGGTTGAGGAGGCCAAGGCGCTGACAACGCTGCTCCGGTCACTGCTGGAGATCCACGGCGACCACGACGAGGAGCAACCGCTGATCCAGCGTTACCTGAACGTTCTGGAACGCCACGAGGCCAACGCCGACACGCCCGCCTGTCAGGAACGGTTCGGCCTGTTGATCGAGGCCGCCGACGCCTGGCACCGTTTCCGCACGATCTGGTTCTGGGACGACAACTGCGAGATCATCGAGGAGGATTGAACCCACAATTGACGCTCCCCCGGGCCGGCGATAGGTTCGCCAGATGCTTGACCTGAACGATGTTCAACCCCGCGGAGCGACGCCGGAACCCACCGGCGTGCGCAAGCCCATGCCGCCGGAGAAGTTTGATCCGTTGGCCCGCGAGATCCAACGCCTGAAGCAGGAGCTGAACGCGGTCATCCTCGTCCACAATTACCAGATCCCCGAGATCCAGGAAGTGGGCGACTACATCGGGGACTCCCTCGGCCTCGCCCAGCAGGCCGCCGCGACCGACGCCGAGGTCATCGTCTTCTGCGGCGTCCACTTCATGGCCGAGACCGCCAAGATCCTGAACCCTGACAAGACCGTCCTGCTCCCCGACAAGGACGCCGGTTGCTCCCTGGAGGAAAGCTGCCCTGGACCAAAACTGAAGGAGTTCCAGGCAACCAACCCCAATTTCTACACCATTGCCTACATCAACTGCAGCGCCGAGGTGAAGGCTCTCAGCGACGTCATCTGCACCAGCGGCAACGCCAAGCAGATTGTCGAGGCCTGCCCCGCCGACAAGGACCTGCTGTTCGTTCCGGACGAGAATCTCGGCGCCTGGGTCATTGAGCAGACCGGCCGGCCCATGACGCTCTGGAAAGGCAGTTGCTACGCGCATGTCGAGTTCACGCACGACAGCATCCTGGAAATCCGGAAGCAATACCCGGACGCCCCCGTGATCGCGCATCCCGAGTGCACCCAGGCTGTGCGTCTGCTTGCCGACGAGGTCTGTTCCACCGAGAAGATGATCACCTACGTGAAGAACAGCCCCGCTCAGGCGCTGATCATCGCGACCGAGTCAGGGATCATCCATCGCATGCAGAAAGAATGCCCGGACAAGACCTTCATCCCCGCGCCCACCTCCAACTGTCTCTGCAGTGAATGCAAGTTCATGAAGATGAACACGCTGGAGAAGCTTTACGACTGCATGGCCAACCGAGGGCCCGAGGTGGAGTTGACGCCCGAGCTCGCCGAGGGCGGCCGCCGCCCCATCGAACGCATGCTGGAGATTTCAGCGAAGATGGGAAAATAGGACGCAGCCACTTGGCACAGTTGAGGGCTGATCCTGCAGAGCATGCCCCCCCTTGAGATCCTCGAAAAGGGAGTCCTCGACTAACCTGCTTCATCGCCGGAATGAATGCCCCGATTCCGGGCGGTTGATCAAATTCGCGCGTCAATGACGCCGACGGGGTTGAAATAACGACCGGTCCTTGAAGACACGATCGCGGCGCCCAAGCCACCAGCTTCTCGCGCACGCGAACGGTTTGATTTCCCCGCCGCGCGGCGCCTTTCC
>JAYPFK010000051.1:11327-54205 GCA_038126235.1 Verrucomicrobiales bacterium | reverse complement strand
CCGAGGGCTCGAACCCAACCAGTGAACAACTCCGGGTAAGCTATACAAACTGTCCGCAGTGAGCCGCGCACGAGCATGCTCACGTTGGCTCATTCGGGACAATTGCCGCACCCGCCCTCGTTGAAACGGAACAAATTCAGCGTCCGCGGTCCGCAGCCTACGTGAGCAGCGCCAGGAAGACGCCGGCGGCGACGGCGGAGCCGACCACGCCGGCCACATTCGGCCCCATCGCGGCCATGAGCGGGTTCACGCGCCCGTCGGTGTTGTCAGAGACATATTTCTGCACGACGCGCGCGGCCATGGGCACGGCGGAGACGCCCGCGGCCCCGATGCAGGGGTTGATCTTCTTTCCATCGGGCAGGAACCAGTTGAGCAACTTGGCGAAGATCACGCCGCCCATGGTGCTGAAGCTGAAGGCCACCATGCCGAGCGCCAAAATCGCCAGCGTCTTGCCGGTCAGGAAGCTGACGCCCTCCATCGTGGCGCCGACGCACAAGCCGAGGAAGATGGTGACGATGTTGATCAGCGGGCCGCCGGCCGTCGTGCTGAGGCGCTGGGTGACGCCGGATTCCTTGAGCAGGTTGCCGAACATCAGCATGCCGATCAGCGGGCCGCTGTCCGGAATGAACAGGATGACGACCACGCTGGAGACCACCGGAAAGAGGATGACGGCGTTCCGGGAAACGGGTCGGGCCTGCGGCATGTCGATATTGCGCTCCTCGGGCGTGGTGAGGAGCTTGATGATCGGCGGCTGGATCATGGGCACAAGCGCCATGTAACTGTAGGCCGCCACCGCCACGGCTCCCAGGAGGTGAGGCGCCACCTTGGAGGCGACGAAGATGGTGGTCGGACCGTCCGCGCCGCCGATGATGCCGATGGCGGCCGCCTCCTTCGCCGTGAAGCCGAAGAGATAGAAGGCGCCCAGCGCGGCAAAAAAGATCCCCAATTGCGCCGCGGCCCCCAGCAGGAAGGTGATCGGCCGGGCCAGCAGGGGCCGGAAGTCAGTCAGGGCGCCAACGCCCATGAAGATGATCGGCGGCAGCATCTCGGCGTGCTTGATCGCGGTGTGGTAGATGAAGCCAAGCAACGGCCACTTCCCGCCATCGACCGGCTCCGAGTAGGAGCTCATCTGCGCCTCGGGGAGGTTGGCCATGATCGCGCCGAAGCCGATGGGAATCAGCAGCAGCGGCTCGAAGTTGTGTTTGACGGCGAGGAAGATCAGAACGCCGCCGACGGCAAACATCACGAGGTTCTGCCAGCCCAGCTGCATGAAGCCGACGCTGTCGATCAGTTGTTGGAGAATGTCCATGAAATCAACCCTGGATGGTCAGGATCGGCTTGCCCTTGGAGACGGTGGAGCCGACGGATGCGTCCACGCTGGCGACCGTGCCGCCGACCGGGGCCTTCACATCGTGTTGGGCCTTCATGGCTTCCACGGCCGCGACGACCTGACCTTTGCTCACCGCATCGCCGACCTTCACCTTGATATCGACGAGCTCCACGTTGCCGTCGAAGGGTGAATAGACGCCGGTGGTCTGTCCGCCGCCTGCCGGGGCCGCGGCAGGCGGGGTCGCGCCCGCCGTCGCCGGAGCGGCGCCGCCAGAGGGGCCTTCGATGGTGATGCGGAAATTGCGGGTCTTGCCGTTCTCCTCGACCGAGCAGGTGGTCGTGATCGGCCCGCTGAACACCGCGGCGGCCTCTTCCCTGGGTTCCTCCTTCAACGGGATGTTGATCTTGGGGTTGCCCTTCAGCAGGCGGATGCCCTCGTTCAGGTCCATGTTCTTGCCGGGCACGATGGCGGCGGCGGTGAGGAAGATGTTCTCCTCGGTCAGTTCCAGGCCGCGCTCCTTGAGCGCCTCTTCCGCCTGTGCGATGGAATCCGGCGCGGCCTCCAGCGGATCGCCGTCGAAGGGCTCCAGTTCCAGCTGCTCGGACGCGACCTTCACGACCTCGGGGTCGGGCGACAACGGCGGCCGGCCGAAGTAGCCGAGAACGGACTTGCCGTAACCGGCGTCGATCTTCTTCCAGCGGCCGTGGAGGACGTTGTTGAAGGCCTGGAGCCAGTATTGCTGGCTGCCGGGCGTCACGCTGGACCAGGCCCCGCCGGCTTTCACGACGACCGGGAACTCCTCCAGCACGGCGCCATATTTGTCGAGGATGCCGGCTTCGGCCATCATGTGGACGTTGGGACCGATCGCGCCGCCCGGCATCGGGAAGCCGACCACGCGGGCATCCGGCGTGGTGGTGACCGGGTTGAACTTGTAGTCCTTCAACCCCTCTTCCAGCAAAGCTTCGATCTCCGGCATCTTCGCCGGATCGATGTCGAGTTCGTAGTCGGTGTTCTTGAGCGCGTGCGCCATGGAGCGCACATCGGGCTGCACCGTGCCGCTGGCCATCGGCCGGACCGACAGATCGACGCTGTCCACCCCGCCCTCGATGCCGGCCTTGTAGCAGGTCACGGCCATGGAGGCGGTGTCGTGCGTGTGCAGCGCCAGCGGAACCTCCGGCGGAAGGATTTTCTTCAGACCCTTGGCCGTCTCGTAGCAGGTCGTGGGGTCGGTCGTGCCCGAGGCATCCTTCATGCAGACCGAGTCAAAGTGCACGCCCGTCTTCATGAAGCGGCGGATGACGTCGATATAGAATTCCGCGGTGTGGACCTCGTTCGATTCGAAGGGCAGGCCCATCAAGGCCACGCAGACCTGGTGGTGCATGCCGGCATCGACGATCGGCTGGCCGGTCTTGGCCAGGTTCTCGACGTCGTTCATGAAGTCGAAGTTGCGGTCGATCGTGGTCCCGTGCTTCTTCATCAGCTTGGCCTGGAGGCCGAGCGCTTTGAGACCCTGCGTGGTGAGCGTCACGCCGGAGACGGAGCGGGTGAGGATCTGCAGGTCCACGTCCGGCCCCACCTTCTCGCGCATGGTGGACATGCATTCGAAGGGATTCTCCCCGCAGTAGAAATAGGGGGCCTGGAAGCGCGCGCCGCCGCCAAATTCGAAGTGGCGGATGCCCGCCGCGGCGGAGGCCTCCAGCGCCGGGAGGATGTCCTTCAGGCGCGCCTTGCCGCCGAACAGGCTTTGCAGCCCGTCGCGGAACGGCGTGAACATGACTCGAATCTGTTTCTTGCTCATGAGATCTGGGGGCGGAAAAGGACGCGGTCGGAAGCAGGTTACTTGATCTCCTCGATCCGGGTCACCCGCGCGCCGGGTATGGAAGTGGAGACGGCGGTGTTGATCGCGGCGAGGACCGCCTCGTCAGATTCCTCCGCCTTCTCCGGAAACACGAGCGTCACCAGGCGGATCACCCCCGCGAGGACGGAGAGCAGGATGAGCACGGTGGCAAACGCCACGGCGCAGACGAGGATCAGGTTCGGCTCGCTCATGTTCGGTCTGACTCAGCGGGTTCGGGGCGTTCGCGAGGCGCAAGAAAATGCCATTGGGGGGCGACTGCCGGGCGAACGGGCCGCACTTAATAGCAAGCGGCCCCGGAGGTGTTAACCGAAAAATGTCGGGAATTTGACCAAGGTTGCCACAGCCTCCCTCCTTCGCGCCAAGACAGCTTCGATTTGCGCTTCCGAGCCCACCTGCCATGTCGTTCTGTTCTCCGACGTCTTCCGGAACCCGACGGGGGAAGCGCATTCCGATTCAACCTCCCGCAACTCCAAGATCCGGGCCCTTCCGAAGCGCTCCGCAATCCTGCGCGCCGCAGCGTTTCCACCTTTGTCCTGTCGACCGCCTATTCCCCCAGCGCGTGGGCGACGATGCGACGCCGATAGGGGTGGGTTCGATGTTCCCAGAGGTAGAGACCCTGCCAGGTTCCCAGCGCCAGCGCGCCGGCGCGAACGGGGATGCTGAGGTTCACGGCGGTCAGGGCGGTGCGAACGTGGGCCGGCATGTCATCGTCGCCCTCGAAGGTGTGTTCGAAGATGCGGTCGCCATCAGGGACGAGACGCGCAAAGAAGCGGTCGAGGTCCGAGCGGACGGTGGGGTCGGCGTTCTCCTGGATCAGGAGGGAGGCGGAAGTGTGCTGGAGGTGCAGCGTGCAGAGGCCGGTCTTGATCCCGGATTCGCGAACGAAGGCCTGGGCCTCGTTCGTGAACATGGTGAACCCGCGGCCGCGGGTGGAGATCACCAGCTCGTCGCTGTGTTGTCGAAGCATGGGGGCAGCGCGCGGCCGGACCGGTTTACTTCTGGTTGATCACGCGCTCGAGTTCGAGGTTCTCGGGGTGGCCGGCCTCGCGGGCCTTCTGGTAGTGCCAACGGGCAAGCTCTGGAAGCGGCGGCTTCTGCGTGGCGTAGATGACGGCGAGATTGTGGTGGGCGCTGGCGTTGCCGGGCTCGATCTGAATGGCCTTGCGGAGGTGGGTCTCCGCCGCGCCTCGCTGCCCCTTCTCGCTCAGCACGATACCGAGGTAGTTGTGGATGTCGGAGTTCTTGGGCTCGGCGACGGCGGCACGGCTGAGATGGTCGAGCGACTCGTCGAGCTTCTGCTGGCGATACTTGAGGTAACCCATCTGGTAGAGGGCGTGCCCGTCTTCCGGGGCGACCGCCAGCGCCTTGGAGAGGTTGCGCTCCGCGTCCTTCAGCCGGTTCTGCTCGATCTGCGTGGCCGCGAGGTTGGACAGGGTGAAGACGTTGCTGTCGTCCATCTTCAGAACCTCCTGGTATTTCTTCTCGGCGTCGTCGTAACGGCGGGCGTTGAAGGAGCGCTGGGCTTCAGCGACCAGCTTGCCGGCTTCGGCCGGCAGTTCGCGGCGGGCCTTGCGGCCGGGATCGGCGGCCGGCGTCAGCTCACTGACCGCGGCGGGCTTCTTGTCAAACAGGGCCTGCTCCTCGGAGGTGAAGGGGACCGAGCGCGCGTCGAGGGTTTCGAGGCGGGCGCGGAGTCCGGCCAGTTCGTCGGCCATGTCGGAGACCTTCTCGGCGTCGCGGCGCGCCTTGCGGTCGTTGAGCAGTTTGGTGGCGTCCTTCAGCTCGCGTTCCAGCTGATTGCGCTCGGCTTCGAGTTCCTCCACCTTGGCGGTGAGCTTGGCTTCGGCGGCGCGGTTGGAGGGACGGGCCTCGGCGAGCCTGGCCTCCAGCTCCTCGTTGCGTTTGGCGAGCTTCGAATGGGTCCGTTCGAGACTGCCGAGCTTGGCTTCGGTGGCTTTCTGGCGGCTTTCCAGGGCCTTCATCTCATCCTCGAAGGGATTGTTGCGGGCAGCGTCCCTGGCCTGTTGGGCGAGGGTGTCGCGCTCATCCTCCAAGGCCTTGCGCTCTTGGGCGAGGGCATCGCGTTCGGACTGGACCTTGACGAGATCCTTCTCGAGCCGGGCGACCTGCTTGGCCGCGGCCTTCGCATCGCTGGCGAGGGCGGCCTCCTCCAGGCGTTTCTCCAGGTCGGCGCGGGCCTGTTTGAGGGAGGCGTTCTCCTCGGCGAGCTTGGCGGCGTCCGCCTCGTTGCGGCCGCGGGCCTTCTCCGCGGCGGCGAGCTGTTTCTCCAGCTCCTTGAGTTTCCTGGAACCGGCGCCGGCCTCGGGGTCGTTGAGGAGACCTTCAAGCTTCTCGTTCTCCCGGCGCAACGCGGCGATGGCGGCGTCCTTGCGCTTGATCTCGTTCTCCGTCTCGTTCAGTTGCTTCCTGAGGGCGGCGTCCGCCGGAGCGGCGCCCTGGGCCTTCCTGACCTCGGCGAGCTCCGCGCGGACCTCGTCGAGGACGGAGGCGTCCACCATTTTGCCCATGGCGCGTTGGTCGCGCTTGAGGACATCGCGAAGCGCGGCGTTCTCGTCGCCCAGCTTCTTGTTGCTCGCGAGGGCGGCGGCGAGGCGGGCGGATTCGCTCTCAAGCCGGCTGGAGGTGTCGGCGAGTTCGCGGCGGAGAGGGTCGCCAGACTGGTCGGAGAGCTTGGCGACCATCTTGCGCTGCTCCTTGAGGCTGGCTTCCAGCTCGTTGTTGCTCTTCTTGAGGACGTCGTTCTCTTCGCGGAGGGAGCCGTTGTCGCGGACCAGGCGGGCGGCGTCTCCGGCGGCTTTCTCCATGTCGCGGGCCTGCTTCTTCAAGGCGTCGTTCTCCTCGCGCAGGGCGCCGTTCTGCTTTTCCAGCCGGGCGGCGCCGGCGGCGGCGCGGTCCAGGGAGCGGGCCTGTTTCCTCAGGGCGGCGGCCTCAGCCTCAAGCGCGGGGATATCGTTCTCAACCAGGGCCGTCAGCTTGGCGTCGAGGGACTCGTTCTCCTTGGTGAGTTTGGCGATCATCTTCGCCTCCTCCTTGTTCTCGGAGGCCTTGGCGAGGTCGGCGTATTTCTTCTGCTCCTCGCGAAGGCTGGTCTTGAGGCCCTGATTCTCCTCGGTGAGGGTCTCGACGCGCTTGGTCAGCGTCTCATTCCGGGCCTCGATCTTCGCGATGGCGGCAACCTTGCGGGACAACTCTGAAACCTGCTTCTTGAGGCCGCGGTTCTCGGAGCGCAGCCGGGAGTCGGGAGCGGCGTCTCCGGTGTCGGACATGCGCTCCTTCAGTTCGGCGTTTTCCTCGGTGAGTTTGGCGAGGGCCGCGTCCTGATCCGCAAGACGCTTCTGACTGGTCTGCAGCTCATCCAGCGCGCCCTGGTGAACATCGGGAGCGACCATGGAGGTCATCCGGGCGTTGGCGGCAGCCAGCTCCTTCTGCACCTGATCGACAACGGCCTTGTCAATCATGGTGGCCAGCTTGTCCTGATTGGCGGTGAGCGAGGCGGTCAGCCCGGCCTTCTCCTTTTCCAGCCGTTCGATCTGTTCCTTGGCCTGCTTGAGCTCGGCGGGATTGGCGGTGGCCTTGGCGGAGGCGATGTCCGCCTGGAGCTGCTTGTTGCGGGCCTGAAGGCGGATGATCTCGTTGTTCAGGACGCCAATCTGGGAGGCGATGGCCTCGTTGCCCTTGATCACGGTCGCCGGCGGGAACGGCTTGTCATCCATGTCCTTCTCTCGCGGCATTTTCGCCTTGAGGGGCTTGATACGGTCGTTGACGTAGTCGAGCCGGAAATCGACGACCTTGGTGTTCCATTTCGGGTAGGCCTTGCGCAGTTGCTCGAGTCCTTCCCGGGCCTTCTCGTAGTAGTCGAGCGCAGCGGGGTCCTGCTTGCGCTCGGCCAGGGCATCGGCCTGCTGGATCAGCGTGTAGTAGCGGACAAAGAGTTCATCGGGCGCCTGTTGGGCCCAAGCTCCCAGAACGGCCGAGAGCAAAATCGCGGCGAAAAACGGGAAATTGCGTTTCATATGGGGCTGGACCATAGCGAACCTTGCTTTCCCTTGGCAATGGGAATGGCCGGGTTTTCTCAGCGTCAGAATGCAAAAACGCCGCCCGATGGGGCGGCGTTTCAGGGTAACGGAAAAAGGCTTGCGGACTACTGGTTGATCTTGAAATCCGGATCGAGCAGCAGCTTCTCGATCTTGTTCTTTTCCTTGGCCAGATCTTCCAGCGCCTTTGCCTGGCGTTTGGCGTCGGCTTCCAGCTTCTTCAACTCCGCTTCCAACGCCGGGATCTTGTCAGCCTCGCGCGCCTTCTTGCGGAGATCGGAAAGCTCCTTCTTCAGGGCGGAATTTTCGCGCCGCAAAGAGGAGTTTTTCTCGCTCTCGCCGGCGTTCTTCACACGGACCTCCAAGGCGTCCAGTTCGCGCTGAAGCTTGACGAGCGCCGCGTCCTTGCGGGCCAGCTCGTCGGTCCTGTCCTTGAGTTCGGATGCGGTCTTGGCGAGGGCGGACTTGTCGACCATCTTGGCGACCTTGCGTTCGGCGTCGCGTTGCCGGTCACGGGCTTCCTCCAACTCGCGGGCGAGAAGCTTGTTCTGGACGGTGAGCTGCTGGGCGGACTTCTCCGCGCTGTCGGTCTTGCCGGCCTGCTTCTCCAGATCGCCGACCTGACGCTTGAGAGCGGTATTTTCACTGCGTAGCGCCGGAATCTCTTCCTTCTCCAGCTTTTCGAGCTGACCGCTGAGTTTGTCGTAGCTGGCCTGGAGGCTTTCCAGGTCCTTCGCGCGCTTGGAGGCGAGGCGCTCGCTGTCCTCCATGGCCTTTTTCAGCTGTTTTGCCTCGTCCGCCGCGATCATGTCCTCGGCCTGCTTCTTGAGCGCAGCGAGTTCCTCGGAAAGGGCCTGGGACTGCTGGCGGGCGGCGCCGAGATCTTCCAGGGCCTTGGCGTGGGCGGCGGGGTCGACCTCCGTCGGCTTGGCCGCGAGGGCCTCCTGGAGCTTGTTGCGCAAGTCCGCGCTTATCATTCGTTCCTTGATCAGATTGTCGCTGATCGCGGAGAGCTCGGTCTGGACCTGCGGTTTGAGAGCCTTCCCGGGTTTGGCCGCCGGTTTGGGGGCGGGCTTGTCCACCGGGTAATTGGCGTCCAGCGGATCGAGCTTGCCGGCAATGTAGTCCAACCGGAAATCAACGATCTGCTTGTTCCAACCGGGGTTGTCCTTTCTCAGTTTCTCCAACCCGGCGCGGGCCGAGCGGTAGAGTTCGACGGCCGCCTGCTCCTGCTTGCGGCCGATCAGGGAATCCGCCTGCTGGATCATCTGGTAGAACGAGACGTAAAGTTCGTCCTGGGTGGCCGCCTTCGAGGAATCGGCCGCGAAAAGCGACAACACGGCCAGCAGGATGTAAAAGCGTTTCATGGGGGCGCATTTAAGCGAACCCCGGCCGGGTTGGCAACCCGAATGCCCGGTCGAAAAAATCTTCGAATCGGCATTGACACCGCGGGCCGCCTCTGGCTTTCTCTACGGCCTTTTCGACAGATTTACAGAAAGGCAACCAAAATGCATGCCGTATTACAGACAGGCGGAAAACAATATCGCGTGACCGAGGGCGACACGATCGAGATCGAACGGCTCGGGACCGGGGCGGGTGAGACCCACACCTTTGACAAGGTCCTGCTCGTCAGCTCGGACGAGGGCGTCAAGATCGGCCGGCCGACCGTCGCCGACGCGACCGTCACCGCGGACGTGGTCGAGCACAAGCGCGGCAAGAAGGTCGTCGCGTTCAAGATGAAGCGCCGCAAGGCCACCCGGAGCAAGAAAGGCCACCGGCAGGAACTCACGGTCGTCAAGATCACCGGAATCAAAGGTTGAACCATGGCACATAAAAAAGGACAAGGCAGCTCCCGCAACGGTCGCGACTCGAACGCCCAACGCCTGGGCGTCAAGAAGTTCGGCGGCCAGCACGTCATTGCGGGCAACATTCTCATCCGCCAGCGCGGCAGCAAGTATGCCGCCGGCAAGAACGTCGGCACCGGCCGCGACTGGACCCTCTTCTCCCTGGTCGATGGCCACGTCGCCTTCGACGAGACCCGCGGCAAGAAGCGGATCAATGTCGTGCCCGTCGAGACGGCCGAGCAGAACTGACAAGTCCGGTTTGACCCGGATTTTTGGCGAGGCGTTTGCCTCGCCTTTTTTTTGGCCGCCATGCCGGCATTTCCACGTTGAGCGTTTAAGCCGGCTTTTCATCCGTCCCGCCATGTTCATCGACGAGATCAAGATCTACGCCCGCGCCGGCCACGGCGGAAAGGGCTGTGTGGCGTTTCGCCGGGAGGCCCACGTGCCCAAGGGCGGCCCCAGCGGCGGCGACGGCGGCGGCGGCGGCAATGTCATTCTTGAGGCGAGCCACGACATCAACAACCTGATCGCCCAGTTCTACGAGCCCCGCCTGATCGCCAAGAACGGCGAGCATGGCAAGGGCAAGGACATGAACGGCCGCTCCGGCAAGGACCTGATCATCAAGGTGCCCTGCGGGACGCTGGTCTGGCGCGTGCCGCCTGCGCCTGATGAAGTCGCCGACAATTTCGAGTACGGGACTGACGAAGACGACGGGTTCGACTCCGTCGACGATCCCGATGTGTTTGAGCCCGGCGCCGACTCCGCGACCGGCGAGGACGAAGAGGTGAAAGAGGACGAGGAAACGGAACCGGACTTTGACGCCTATGAAGTCGGGACGGTTGTGCGAGGTCCCGAAGGCTCCATGGCGTTGGAGATCGACCTTTCCGCCGGGGATGAAGGGGATGATTCGCCCGAAGGAGAGGAATCTCCCGCGTCTTCCGAAACCGCGGACGAGCCCGCGCGGGGAAAATCCAAGCTGCCGGAGAACCGGGAACTCGTCATTGACCTGACCGAGCATGGCCAGCGCTTCACGCTTTGCGCCGGGGGACGCGGCGGTCTGGGCAACCGCAATTTTGCCACCGCCCGCCGTCAGGCCCCGCGTTTTGCGCAGCCCGGAGAACCGGGAGAGGAGGGCGAATACTGGTTTGAACTGCGCATCATGGCGGACATCGGGCTGGTCGGTTATCCGAACGCGGGGAAATCCACCCTGCTGACCGCCATTTCCAAGGCCCGTCCCAAAGTCGCCCCCTACCCCTTCACCACGCTGCATCCGCAGATGGGGGTGATGGAGTTTGAAGATTACGAGCGGCTCACCGTCTGCGACGTGCCGGGCATCATCGAGGGCGCCCACATGAACGTCGGTTTGGGACACGAGTTCCTTCGGCACATCAGCCGTTGCAAGGCCCTGGTCATTCTGCTCGACATGGCCGGCACGGACGGCCGCGAGCCTTGGGATGACTACGAACAGCTCCTCAGCGAACTGCGACTCTACGATCCCGACCTGCTGGAACGTCCCCGTTTCGTCGCAGCCAACAAGATGGATGAGGAGCCGTCGGCGGAGAAGCTGAAGGAGTTCAAGGAGCGTTATCCCGACCTGGAGATCCATGAGATGGCCGCCGCCTTCGACGTGGGAACCGAGGAGTTCAAACAAAAGGCCCGCTCGGCGGTCGAACGGGCAAGCGGAAGCGCCGGAGAATAGGAGCCCACACGGCGAACCCGCTCAGCGCCCTCAACGTTGTCTTCAAGGCACTTCGGCGGTCCACTCGGGAAGCCGCCATTCCAGCGACGCCACGCATTCGGGCGTAATGGTCTTTCCGGCGATGCCGCCCCGGTCGGCATGGATCACGCCTTCCTCGAGGATGAGTTCGATCGGGACGCTGAATGTCCGCTGCAACCGGTGGCCGTCCGATTTGTCGGCCCGGAGGAAGCGTAGCCGGTAAGGCAGGAGCCAGTCGGTCTCGAATCCGGGGCCGAAGCAGCTGGCGACATGCTCAAGGTCCTTGGCCATCTGACCGCGCACAACGATGGCGCAGAGGTTCTGGAAGCCCAGCAGGCTGCCCGCATGAACCACCAGCTTCTTCCTGAGAGCGGACGGCTTCACCCGGCGCAAGAAGGCCAGGAGCATCTGCCAGCCGAACTCGTCGTCCATGCTGTCGCGATCGAAGAGAATGCCCAGGCTGTGGATGTTGGGCAGGGGGTTGTCGAGGGGGTCGAACTCCTGCTCCCCCAGCGGCTGGATGCGCTTGTGCTCCTTGCGCAGCTCCAGCGCCTCGATCCGGCCGGCGTTCAACTGTTCCAGAAAGGCGGCCTGCTCCGGATCGCGCGGACCGGGCGGCAACTCGAAGACGCCCTTCTCATTCAGGAAGATGGCGATTTTCGCGAGCTGGGATTCCGCCGCGTCAAAATAGTCGCCCACCTGGTCGATGGCGCCGAAATCGTCGTCGTCCTCGGTATCGTCAGCCTCCTCGTCCTGTTCCAACTCGTCGTCATGATACAGATCCACGCCAGTCTGTTCGCGTGTGTTGAAGTTGTAACCGCACTCCACGCAGATGACGGTGTCCGGGGGGCACAGGGAGCCGCAGGAATGACAACGCTTCCGCAGGGTGGTGTGACCGGAATCCTCCGCGGCCGGCGCCGAGCCCGGGATGTCCAGATCCCCCCCGCAGGTCGGACACGGAAAACTCATGCCGCGCATCTCGGCGTCGGCGTCGATGTTCTGGCCGCAATGCGGACAATCGAAATTGATCAGCGCGCTCACTCGGGAATCGATCGTGTCGGGCGCGACCGGATGCGTTTGTTTCCGTCAGGGAGAGCCGGGGTCGCGCCGCCGAAATCTCGGTCATCGAACCGAGTTTCGTCAACCGTCCGATCCGGGGCATGGCCGCGTAAGACAGGCATCCCTGCCTGTCCACGGCATGGCACAGCGTCGGCGAAATTCCGAAACGTGGGCTGCGCCATGCGCTCCGGCCCCACTGTTTCGCTACGCAACACACTTGTCGAAAACCCGTTGTCACGCCGGGGACAGCCAGGATGGCTGTCCTACGTTCGGCTTCGCCGCATCAGGGGAACACTGTCCCACGCTCAATGCGCTTCCAGCCAGTTCGAACCTTCGCCCATTTCCACGACGATGGGCACGTCGAGCTGGATCGCGTTCTTCATCTTCTCCTCGATCATCAGGCAGACCCGATCGCGCTCCTCCTTGAACAGATCGAAGACGAGTTCGTCATGGACCTGGAGGAGCATGCGCGTGCGGTAGCCGCCGGTCTTCAGTTCGGCATGGATGGCGGACATGGCGAGCTTGATCATGTCGGCGGCGGCGCCCTGGATGGGGGCGTTGATGGCGTTGCGCTCGGCCTGCGCGCGGACGGTCCCATTGCGGGAGTTGATGTCGCGCAGGTAACGGCGGCGACCGGTGACGGTCTCGACGTAGCCGTGTTCCTTCGCGAATTCCACGGTGTCGGTCATGTAGGTCTTCATGCCGGGAAACTGCTCGAAATAGCTGTCCATGATTTCGGCGGCCTCCTTGCGGGGGATGCCGAGGCGCTGACTGAGCCCGAAGGCGGACATGCCGTAGGCGAGGCCGAAATTCACCATCTTGGCGCTGCGGCGCATGTCCGGCTCCACGGCCTCCAGCTCGACGCCGTAGACCTTGGCGGCGGTGGCGGCATGGATGTCGTGCCCCTGCGC
This sequence comes from Verrucomicrobiales bacterium, assembly GCA_038126235.1. GTDB lineage: Bacteria > Verrucomicrobiota > Verrucomicrobiia > Limisphaerales > JAYPEY01 > JAYPEY01. The sequence goes on along the minus strand of JAYPFK010000051.1, from coordinate 41,431 downwards.
GAAGGCCTCCAACATGCCCTGGTCCCGGCTGATGGCGGCGATGATGCGCAGCTCGATCTGCGAGTAGTCGGCGGCGAGCAGGACGTGGTCGTCGTCGCGCGCGACGAAGGCCTTGCGGATCTCGCGGCCCATCTCGGTGCGGATGGGGATGTTCTGGAGGTTCGGGTTCTGCGACTGCAGGCGGCCGGTGGCGGTGACGGCCTGGTTGTAGGTGGTGTGGACGCGACCGGTGCGCGACCAGATCGCCGCGGGCAGGGCGTCCACGTAGGTGGACTTGAGCTTGGTGGCGGCGCGGTAATCCAGGATCTTCTGAACGATCTCGTGTCGACCCGCCAGCGCAAGGAGAGTCTGCTCGTTGGTTTGGTACTGACCGGTTTTGGTCTTCTTGGGCTTGTCCGAGAGTTTGAGTTTGTCGAAGAGGATCTCGCCGAGCTGCTTGGGTGAATTGAGGTTGAAGTCCTGCCCCGCAAGTTCGCGGATCTCGGCGGCGTAGCGCTCGATGTGGCCGGTCAGTTCCTTGGAGAATTCGGCCAGCGTGTCGGCGTCCACGCGCACGCCCTCGTGCTCCATGTCGACCAGCACGGGGAGCAGGGGAGCCTCGATCTCGTAGAAGACTCGTTCCTGGCCCTTCTCCTTGAGCAGCGGTTCCAACTTCTCCCGCAATTGCCAGGTGACATCGGCGTCCTCGGCGGCGTACTCGGCGATCTCCTCCTGGGGCACGAGCGCCATGCTCATCTGGTCGGAACCCTTTTCGCCGATGAGCTTCGAGATTGGGATGGGCGTGTAGCCGAGATAGACCTCCGCGAGATAATCCATCCCGTGGCGCTGGTCCGGCTCGATCAGGCTGTGCGCCAGCATGGTGTCGAAGAACGGACCGCGCGCCTCGATGCCGTGCCACTTGAGGACGCTGAGATCGTATTTCAGGTTGTGGCCGACCTTCTCGATGGCCTCGTTTCCCAGCAGCGGGCGGAATTCCTCCAGCGTCGCCTTGATCTCGTCGGCGCCGCCGGCAAGGACGACGTAGCAGGCCTTGCCCGCCGTGAAGGAGAACGCGAGCCCGATGGGGCGGGCGCTCTTGGCGTCGAGGCCTGTGGTCTCGATGTCGAAGCAGAAGGCCTTCTGTTGTCCGAGTTCGGCGATGAGCGCGGCGCGGTCCTCCGGCTTGGCGATCAACTGGTAGTCGTGCTCAACATCGGCGATGGTCTTGAGTGTGGCGGGCGGGACGGGGGACTCGTCGCCGGCGGCGGCGGCTTCTGACTTGGCGGTCGCTCCGCCGCGGCCGGCCTTGAACTCCTCGCCGAAGAGGCGTTTGCCGATGGCGTTGAACTCGAATTCCACGCACAGGGCCTTGAGCTTTTCCTCGTCGCGTTCGCGGAGTTGCAGGCTGTCCAGTTCCACCTCGATTGGAACGTCGGTGATCATGCGGGCGAGCTTCTTGGAGAGCCGCGCCTGTTCCTGGTTCTCCGCGACGCGCTCCTTCAGCTTGCCCTTCAGCTTGTCGGTGTTCTCCAGGAGGTTCTCCAACGTGCCGAATTCAGCGATCAGCTTCTGCGCGGTCTTGGGGCCGACGCCGGGCACGCCGGGGATGTTGTCCACGGCATCGCCCTGCAGGCCCTGGATGTCGATGACCTGGTCGACGCGCTCGATGCCCCAGTTCGCGAGGACTTCCGGCACGCCGAGGATTTCGGCTTCAGCGCCGCCGCGACCGGGGCGGTAGAGGAAGGTCTTCTCATCGACGAGCTGGCAGTAGTCCTTGTCCGGCGTGACCATGTACGTCGTGAAGCCGTCCTTCTCGGCGCGCAAGGCGAGGGCGCCGATGATGTCGTCAGCTTCGTAGCCGTCGAGCTTGAGCACGGGGATGTTGAAGGCCTCCAGGAGGCGGAAGACATTGGGGATGGCCTTGCGCAGATCCTCGGGCATCTCCTCCCGCTGGGCCTTGTACTCGGGATAATACTCGTGGCGCACGGTGGGCGCCGAGGTGTCGAAGGCAACGGCGAGGTGCGTCGGCTCCTGGCGGGCGAGGATGTCGAGGACGGTGTTGACGAAGCCGTGCAGCGCGGAGGTGTTGACGCCGGTCGAGGTGAAAATGGGGCTGCGGATCAGCGCGAAATGCGCGCGATAGACCAGGGCCATGCCATCCAGCAGGAACAGTTTCTTCGACATCGCGCGAGGCTATCGGAAAGCCCGGCGACCGCCCATCAAATTGAGTCTGGGGCCGCGGATCACGCGGATTTCATGGCTGGCGCAAAGCAGCGCCCAGAACACTCGCCCAGGGCGATTTCAATGTGGAGGCTCCGGATCAAAGAACGTGCTTCCCAGTTCGATCCGGGGCCGCCCTCCCCCTGCGCCGGCGGCTTCCGCCACCTTCCGACTTACGCCCACTTGTCAAGCAGCTTGCCGATCGCGTGGGGCAGGTAGAAGCGCGGGGTCTCGATCTTGGAACGCACCTCGACGAAGCCTTCGGGAAAGCCGAGCGATGCGATCGCTTCCGCGACGTGGGTGGCCATGCGGTTGGTGAGGATGACCACGGGGGCGCGACGTTCGATCAGCTTGTTCTTCAGGGTTTCGAGCGCCCAGAGCCCGGTGTCCAGGCCGTCCCCGGTCGAGGCGAGGGTCACGCCCTCGGGCGGCGGCATCATGATGTCGAGCACGATACAGCCGACGGATTCGTGTTCGTCGAACGCCTTCAACCCGGCCTCCGCCGAATCGCGGAAATGCACCGTGTAGCGCTTCTCCAGCTCCTCCACGTAACGGCTGGCGAAGAACGGCTCGTCGTCGACAAACAGGATCTCTTTGTTCATGAGCGATCGATCTTTTGATAACGCAGTTGTTTTGGAAAGCACATAGTGAAGATGGTCGGATCCTTGAGCCGGCTGAGGACCAGATCGCCTCCGTGCCGCCGCATCGCCGCCCGGGAAATGGTCAGCCCGAGCCCGTTGCCGACCTTTCGCCGGATGGCTGCGGGCGAGCGGAAATTGGGCCGGAACACCTGCTCCGCCTCGTCCTCCTCGATCCCGATGCCGTAGTTTTTCACCGCGACCTGAAAACCTTCCTCCACCTGCCGCGGCTCCACGCGGATGGTCGAGCCCCGGTCGCCGTACTTGATCGCGTTGATGATCAGGTTGCAGACCACGCGCTCGATCAACTCACGGTCGACGATCAGGCTGGGGATCGTGCCCTTGAATTCCTCGAACCAGATCTCCATGCCATTCTCGCGCTTGGCGTAGTGGCGCAGCATGTTCTTCACGCGGGCGAGGATGTCGGCCTCCAGAAAGGTCGGGACGGGATGGTAACTGCGCATCTCCTCGGGATTCGGATCGAGCTGCGGGATGAGGTTCTTGGTGAAGAACACCGCCATGCCGAGGTCGTCTACGTTGTAGGGGCTGGGCTTGCGGCCCTGCTTGATCTCACGGGAGATCTCCTCGGCCGTGTCGCTGATCATCTGGATCGGCGCGAAGAGGTCGTGCTTGGTGATGCTGATCGTCTGCTCGCGCAGAATGTTGATGGCGAAGGTCTCCAACACCGGCCCCACCTGCCGGGCGATGAAGTCCAGCGTCTGCACCTGGATCGGGTCAAAGCTCTTCTGCTTTCCGCGCAGGAAGGGCGAGCGATAGCCCGCGCAACGGATCACGCCGACCGATTTCGGGCTGCCCTCCGGGAGGTTGTTCGCGGCGCAGGGATCCGAGATGGGGATGGGATACATGACCCATGACGCCAGCGTCTCAGGATGCGACGCCGGCATGTCGCGGAACTTCGGCGCCTGCGGCTTGTCCGCGCTGATCTCCTCCGCCGACACCAGCATGAAGGGCTCCCCCGAGGCGTAGCACTTGCCCGTCCGGCTTTCCCCCGGCCGGTAGGTCGCCTCGGAGATGTTGGGCAGCGGGACCGGCTCGCCGCCCGCGTCGTAGAGCCCCGTCGTGGCCACGCACTCGATGCGTTCGCCCGTGTAATCGCGGAAAAAAACGGACACGTAGGACACGTCCAGGTTGCGCTGGATAAGCTGGACCAACTCGCGCAGGTAGTCGTTGCGCACCTGGGCGGGGATGCGGCTCTGGCTGACCCGCGTCAGGTAGCGCGCCGCCAGCACATCCATGTCCAGCAGGATCTGGCGTTGCTGCGCCTGGTAGGAGTTCATCAGCGAGATCGCGGTCATGCGGCCCAGCAGGCGCAGGCCGTCCTCCGGCTGCGGGACGCGCCCGGCCGGATCCCGGTAGAAAAGACAGACCGAACCGCTGACCTCCGGCTCCACCGGCGAGGGCTTCTCCTGTTCCCGCGGATTCACCACCGGCGATACAAAGGGAATGCACTCAAAGGCGGCGCAGCCACGGTCCTTCAGGAACTGCGATGACATCACGCGATAGCCGCGTCCCTCGTGCTCCGCGCGCCACTCGTCGAGATCGTGGACAAATGCGGACTGCCCGCGTTCCACGCAATACTGCGTCACGCTGCTGCCGGGCAACACCGCGGGATCCGGCAGGGTCAGGCTTTCGTCGGCCACGGAGTCCGCCGCCAGCAGCTCCCAGCGGCGCGTGAAATGGTTGTAAAGCAGCAGCCACACCCAGTCCGCCCGGCCCAGGTCGAGCCAGGCGCGACACAGCGTCGGCACATCGTTGCGCGGATGCGTCGGCGCCGCGCCCAACGCCGCCTCCAGGAACGTCCGCCGCCGCCGTGTGGCTTCATCCATGTCGCTCATCGCGGTCTGTTCTTCGGCCATCGAGTTTCGAAGCACAACCCCAAAAGGAATTGGCCGCCCCGCCCCGCGCCGGCTATCGTCCGCGCACATTTGAAGCAATCCATGAGCGAACGCAAAACAGCCATTGTCACCGGAGCGGGCAGCGGCGTCGGCCAGGCCGTCGCCATCGAACTCGTCAAACAGAACTGGAATGTCGCCATCCTCGGCCGCCGCGAGAGCGCACTGCGCGAAACCGTGGAACTGGCCGGCCCCGAACATGCCGACCAGTTCCTCGTCATCCCCTGCAACATCGGGAATTCCGATGAGGTCGATGCCATGGGTCGCGCGGTGAAGGAGAAGTGGGGCGTCGTGCAGGCCCTGGTGAATTCCGCCGGCACCAACACGAAGAACCGCTCCTTCGACGTCCTGTCCCACGAGGACTTCCGCGAGATCATCGACGTGAATTTAAACGGCTCTTTCTACTGCGCCCAGGCCGTGCTGCCGGGCATGCGCGAACAGAAGAGCGGCACGATCGTGAACATCGTCTCCGAGGCCGGCCTCTGGGCAAACACCAAGTCCGGCGCCTCCTACATCTGCGCCAAGTTCGGCCAGTCCGGCCTGACCAAGGCCATCAACGCCGAGGAGCGCCCCAACGGCATCCGCGCCTGCGCCATCTATCCCGGCGACATCAACACGCCCCTGCTCGACAAGCGGCCCAGCCCGCCGCCGATGGAACTGCGCCCCAAGATGCTGCAGCCGGCCGACCTCGTCGCCTGCGTCATGCTCTGCCTCAACCTCCCCCCCAACGCCGTCGCCGAGGAGATCCTACTGCGCCCGGCGTGAGGATGCGGTGTGTCGGGGATCCGACTTCGGTCGCTGAACAGTTCCGGCAGTTGCCGACGGAGGTCGAAGTGTGTATAAGGACAATGTGAAAAGGACTCTTCTTCACCTTGCGGCGACACTGCTGACCGCGGGTTCCCTTCAAGCCCAGTTGTTCACCGACGATTTCGCAACAGGGCCGGACGCGCTGTGGGGCAATGAAATCGGCGCCTGGAATGCGGCGGGCGGCGTCTACTATGCGGGGTCTCCCAATAATTTCCCCAATTCGCATTCGTCGCTGCCGTTTGTGTTGACGGATTTCTCCGTGAGCTTCGATGTGATGAACGTATCGGACGGCGGCGTCTGGCTGCGCAGCGCGCCGGCTCCGGGAACCTCCATCGGCCGCACGGGCGTTCTGCTGGTCACCGTCGGTTCCTCGCTCTACTGGCACGAGGTGACCTCCGGTGGGAGCTACGGCGGAATCCTGAACCAGGCAAGCGGGCTGTTTACGCGGGGCGTCAGCGATCCGGCCCTGCGTGTCGATGTGGTTGGCAACACCTATTCAGTCTACCTGGACGGTGAGCAGACGCCCGCCACGACGCTGACCTCCGGCGCGTTTTCATCGGGACAGGTCGCCCTGTATTCGAACTCGGGGCAGGGTTTCGACAATGTGGTGGTCGTGCCGGAGCCCTCGACCGCATGGCTGCTGGCGGGAGCGCTGGCGGCGTTGGGCGTCGGCGTGCGGAGACGGCGTCGGCGGACCTGAGTTCCGGGCGGACCTCAGTCGTCGTCCAGCAATAAAACCCCCTTGGAGTTCACGCCGTTCTTCATGTCCTCGAAGGCGCGGGGAAGCTCCTCCAAGGGATAGGTGCGGGTGACCATTTCATCGAGCAGGAGGTCGCCCTTCGCATAGAGTTCGAAGATGCGCGGGAAATCGACCTCGGGGCAGCATTTGCCGTAAAGGGGGTTGAGGTAGGTCTTGTCCCACTCGAAGAGGTTCATGTCGATGGCGATCTCCCGCTCGATGCCGCTGAGCTGAAGGGCCATGCCGCCGTGACGGACCATCGCGAGCGGCGCGGCGCCCAGCTCGGGCACAGCGGTGCACTCGAAGGCGTAGTCGGCGCCGCGACCGTCGGTCAGGGCTTTCACCTCCTCGGCGGCGGCAAGCAGCAGGCGATCCTCGGGCCGGGTCTGGACGGTGTGCGTGGCGCCGAAATGGCGGGCGGTCTCGAGGCGGCTCGTCTTGCGGGAGAGGGCGATGATCTTCGCGGCTCCGGCGATGCGCGCGCCCTGGATGGTGTTCAATCCCACGCCGCCCGTCCCGATGACGACCACGGACGAGCCGGGTTGAACCTTGGCGCAGTTCACCACGGATCCGTAGCCGGTCATGACGCCGCAGCCCACGATGCAGGCTGAGGCGTGCGGGATCTCGACGCCGATCTTCACGACAGCCTCCCGGCGCACCAGCGTGAACGAGGACATCGTGCCGATGTTGAAGGAACGTTCAACCGGCTGGCCCTTGTGCGTGGTTCCCTCCAGATGCGCGTGGCCGCCGAGAGGATCAAGGCCCGCGACGGGAGAGTGTTTCTCGCAGAGGGAATGATTGCCGAGGCGGCATTGGAGACACTGACCACAGGAGATGGCCCAGTTCAGCAGGACGCGGTCGCCGGGCGCGACGTGCGTCACCGCGGAACCGACTGAATGCACGACGCCCGCGCCCTCGTGGCCGAGCACCAGCGGCTTGCCCCAGGAAAGCGAGTCCCAGTCCGTGTGGCAGATGCCGGCGGCGCGGACCTCGACAAGGACCTCGTCAGCTTGCGGCTCGCCGACCTCGATCTCGTCGATGGCGAAGTTCCCGTTCCCGTCGGTGATGGCGGCTTTGGCTTTCATGGATCCCATTTGAACATCGACAGCGCGGCGGACTCGCCGTTGTATTCGCGCCCGACACTATTGGATTCCAGCCGCTTTGGACAAGAACGCCGCCAGACGAATTCTGTGGATTCGCGCGATCGACGAATGCGACGAGGAACGCCTCGTCCTGACCGGCCCGGTCCTCGCCAAGGCCGCCGAAACGCCGGACGACGCGGAACTCGCGCCGGCGGAGCGCCAAGCCAAACACGCGACGCGATTGTTCGACGTCATCGCCCAAGAACAGCCGGAGCTGGCAGAGCTGGATGCGCGGTTTCATTGGCCGCTGTGGCTTTCGCCAGCTGTCCTGCTGGCAGCGTTTATTGCCGGCGTCGCGGCGGACACCATGGCTTCTTCCGGTCGCATCGACATCATCGCCTTCCCTTTGTTGGGGTTGTTTCTCTGGAACCTCGCCGTCTACGCGTTTCTCGTCGTCCGCTGGATCGTGGCGAAAAAGCGGAAACTGCCGGCCAGCCCCTCGGGCGCGTCGGCGTGGTTCCCGAAGAAACTGTTCGCCATCCTCCCTTGGCCGGACTTTCCGAAGGACGAGAAGAAGGCGAAGCGCGCCGATGTCTGGCGCGCGGCGGGTCGCGCCTTTGCCGCGCCCTGGCTGAAACTGGAGCGGCCGCTGTTCCATGAGCGGCTGCGCATCCTGCTGCATGGCGCGGCCGTGGCCGCCGTCGCGGGGATGGCGGTGAACATGTATCTCAAGGGGTTGAACTTCGAGTATCGCGCGGGCTGGGGCAGCACGTTCCTGGAGCCGGAGGATCTGCGCCGCTGGCTGGGAATCGTCTTCGGTCCGGCCTCGTCTCTCATCGGCGTCCCGCTGCCGGACGCGGCGGAACTGGCGACGTTGCGCTGGTCGACCAACCCCGATGGCGAGATCGCCGGGCGTTGGATCCACCTCTACGCCGCCACAGCGGCGCTGGTCGTGGCGCCCAGGCTGATCCTCATCGGCGCCAGCGCGTGGCGGGGTTGGCAGGCCGGCCGCGCGGTGGAACTTGAGGGCCTGGGCAAGCCGTTGCTGCGATTTCGCGAGCCCGCGCCGGTCGCGCCGGAGTCGGTCGCCAAGCTCTGCGTGATCCCCTACAACCACACCTGCGCGCCGGTCTTCCGGGATCGCCTGCGGGGCGCCGTTTCCGCGCGGCGGGAAGACCGTTTCCACCTGGATTACCTGGACCGCGTCAACTACGGGCTGGAGGCGGAATACGCCGCCGGCCTCGATCTCGACCGCCTCAAATGCGCCGCACTGTTGGTCGTTTTCAACCTCAGCTCCACGCCGGAGGACGAGGTGCAGGGGCTGTTCCTCGACCGCTTGGAACAGATGACCCGGCGCTCGGAACGGCACGCGGACATCGAGGTCTGGCTGGATGAGTCGGCCTTCTCTGAACGCTTCCGTCGCGACGCGGGCTACGACGAACGCCTGAAACAACGCCGCGCCGCCTGGGCTCGCCTCCTCGCCAAACGGGACCTGGAACCACAGTTCATCGACGTGGTCACCGCCGAATTTTTGCGGCCTCAGAAAACACAACCACGGAATACACAGAGCACACAGAAATGAAGAACCGCCGTTCCATCTCTTTCTGTGTGCTCTGTGTATTCTGTGGTTGCAATCCTCTTCCGTGATTCATGAGCGCGTCGTCCGTCACCCTGAGCCTGATCTCGCACACCAACGTCGGGAAGACGACCTTGGCGCGCACCCTGTTGCGGCGGGACATAGGCGAAGTGTTCGACCAACCGCACGTGACGGACGCCTGCGAGGAGCACGTCCTGATGCGGACCGGCGACGGCATCGAGCTGAAGCTCTGGGACACTCCGGGCTTCGGCGATTCCTACCGCCTTTGGAAACGCCTGGAGAAATCCGACACCGCGCTCGGGAAATTCCTTTCGGGCGTCTGGGACCGTTTCGCGGACCGACCCTTCTGGTGCAGCCAGCAGGCCATCCTGAACGTCCGCGACCAGGCGGATGTTGTGCTTTACCTGGCCAACAGCGCGGAGGGGCCGGACGAGGCGGGCTACGTCGATCCCGAGATGCAGATCCTCGAATGGCTTGGCAAACCCGTCGTCGTGCTGCTCAACCAGATGGGACGTCCGGACGACGGCGACGCCGAGGCCCGGGAACTTCAAGCCTGGCGGGAAAAGCTCGCGACCGTGTCGGTCGTGCGCGAGGTCATGGTCTTCGACGCGTTCGCCCGGTGCTGGGCATTGGAGATCGCGCTTTGGCGGGCGGTCCGCGACGTCCTGCCCGAGTTGGAGGCCGCGGCGATGGACGGCGTGATCGAAACGTGGAAGGAAACCCAGCGTCGTCTGCTGCATCGGTCCGTCGAGCGCATGGCGATCGCCTTGTCGGACATTGCCAACGACTCCGAACCTGTCGCCGGGACAGGCCTTTTCGACCGGTTTGTCACACCGGCGTTGAAACGGGTCAAAGGCTCGGAACGACAGGCCATGGCCAGACTGGCCGAGCGCGCCGGCGCGACCTTGGCCGCGACAACCACATCCCTGATCCACCTGCACGGCCTCTCCGGGGAGGCAGCCGCGAAGATCGAGGAGCGGTTGGATGATGACTTTGCGTTTGTCCGGCCGGTCGACCGTGGCGTCGCGGGGACGATCGGGGGGGTCGTCGCCGGCGCGGCGAGCGGCCTGACCGCGGACCTGCTTTCCGGCGGGATGACCTTCGGCGGCGGCGCGGTGGTCGGCGGCATCGTGGGCGCAGCCGGCGGGACCTTGGCGGCGCACGGTTACAATCTCGTCAAGGGCGAGAAGGAGCCCCGCGTCCGTTGGTCGCCGGAATTTCTTCAGCGCGCTCTGGCGGCCCTGGTCCTTCGCTATCTCGCGGTTGCGCACTTTGGCCGCGGCCGCGGCGACTTCAGTGAAGGCGAGTCCCCCGCGCAATGGCGCGAGGAGCTGGACGCCATCGTCGGCGTCCTGGCGGAACGCCTGACGAAGCTCCAGCCGGGAACGGTGAAGGGCGACCGCGATCCGCGGCCGCTGGAACGGTTTGAAAAGACGACCATGGACGCCCTGATGGCGGCGCTCATCAAGATCCATCCCGCCGCCGAGACCGTCCTGCTGGACCTCAAGGCGGAGCCGGCCGGAACCACGGAATCCCCCGAACAGACCGGTAAATAATGAGTTGTCTCCCCCGAGCGACGCGGAACAAGATTGCGACGGCGTCGCACGTTCAAGCATGAAAACTCCCAAGACAGTCATCGGCTGGACCGAGTACATCGACTTCCCGGAGTGGGACATCGCAGCCGTCCGCGCCAAGGTGGACACCGGCGCCCGCACCAGCGCCCTGCACGTGGAGAACCTCGTCGAGTTGCGACGCGGCCGCGTCCGCTTCGATGTCGTTACCGGCAGAAAAAACCGTTGGCGGCGTCAGACTGTCGAATGCGCCGTGTTGAAATGGGCGCGCGTGCGCTCCAGCACCGGAGTCTACAAGAAACGCTGTTTTGTCACGGCGCGAATCCGCGTCGGCGAGTTCGAGAAGGAGATCGAGGTGTCTTTGGTCTCCCGGGAGAAAATGCTGTTCCGAATGCTGCTGGGCCGCAAGGCTCTGGAACACGACTTCGTCGTCGATGTCAGTCACCGCGCGGTCGTCTCAAAGAAACCGAAGCGCAAGACCGCGCCAGCCGGGACCGCCCGACCTTCGTCCAAAGCGGCCGGCCCGAAACGCGGGGCCGCCGCAAAGAAGAAGAAACCAGCCAGAGCCAGGTCATGAAAATCGCCATTCTCTCCCGCAACCCAAAATGCTACAGCACACGCCGGCTGAAAGAGGCCGCCGAGGCCAAGGGCCACAAGGCGGTCGTGCTGAACACGCTCCGGTTCTCCATCGAGGTCGAGCAGGACGAGCCCGGACTTCTCTACTCCGGCAAGGAACTCTCCGAATACGACGCGGTGATCCCGCGGATCGGAGCCTCGGTGACCTTCTACGGGCTGGCCGTGCTCCGGCAGTTCGAGCAGATGGGCGTCTATTCGATCAACCCCGCCCGCGCGATCGAACGCTCCCGCGACAAGCTGCACACCATGCAGATCCTCAGCCGCCGCGAAATCGGCATCCCGCACACCGCCTTCGTCAGCCGCAAGGAGGACGTCCTGCCCGCCATCAAGCTCGTCGGCGGCGCGCCGGTGATCATCAAGCTGCTGCAGGGCACCCAGGGCGTCGGGGTCATCCTGGCCGACACCGTCAAGATCGCCCAGGCCATCATCGAGACCCTTCAGAGCACCAAGCAGAACGTCCTCATCCAGAAGTTCGTGAAGGAGAGCAAGGGGAAGGACATCCGCGCCTTTGTCGTGGGCGACCGCGTCGTGGCGGCAATGCGCCGACAGGCCGCCGGCGACGAATTCCGCAGCAACGTCCATCGCGGCGGTTCGGCGACAAAGGTCGACCTCTCCCCGGAATATGCCAAGACCGCTGTCCGCGCCGCGCAGATCCTCGGCCTCGACATGGCGGGCGTGGACATGCTCGAGGGCGCCAATGGCCCGCAGATCATGGAGGTCAACTCCTCGCCCGGCCTGGAGGGCATCGAGGGCGCGACCGGCGTCGATGTCGCCGGATCCATTGTCGCAGAGATCGAGCAGCAGGTGCTGTTCCCGGAGGTGGACCTGCACCAGCGACTCTCTCTCTCCGCCGGTTACGGCATTGCCGACTTCATCGTGCACAACATCCCGGAGCTGCAGGGTAAGACCCTGCGGGACGCCAATCTCACCGCGCGCAACATCCAGGTCATCAGCATCACCCGGAACCAGGTCGTCACCCCCAATCCCAAGGGCGATGTGGTCATCGAAGAGGGCGACAAACTGCTCTGCTACGGCGAACTGCGCGAACTGCGCGCCCTCATCCGCGACGTTCCGAAGAAGAAGAAAAAGAAGAAGAAGCCGGCAAATTGAATCGGCGGTTCATCCTGAATTCATCCGCGGTCGGAATGAAACCCGTGGTCAACATCGCCGCCTACAAGTTTGTCACCCTGGACGATCTGCCCGCCCGACGCGTCGCGCTGCGCGACCGCTGTCGGGAACTCGGATTGAAGGGCACGATCCTGCTCAGCCCCGAGGGCGTCAATTTGTTCCTCGCCGGCTCGCGCGAGGCCATCGACGCCTTTGTCGCGGGGCTTCGGGCGCAGCCGGAATTCGCCGATCTGGAGACCAAGGAGAGCCTCAGCGACCGCCAACCCTTCAACCGCATGCTCGTGCGGCTCAAGCGGGAGATCATCGCATTCGGGGTGGAGGGAATTGATCCGCGACGGGAGACCTCGCGCCGCCTGCCGGCGAAGGAACTGAAGGCCTGGCTGGACGAAGGCCGCCCCGTGACGCTGCTCGACACCCGCAACGACTACGAGATCGCGCTCGGCACGTTTGAGAATGCCGTCCCCATCCGCCTCGACGAATTCCGCCACTTTCCCGAAGCCGTGGCCCGATTGCCTGAGGAGATGAAGGAGCAGCCCGTGGTCTCCTTCTGCACCGGCGGCATCCGCTGTGAGAAGGCCGCGCCGTTCCTGGAGAAGGCGGGCTTCAAGGATGTCTACCAACTTGAAGGCGGCATCCTGAAATACTTCGAAGAATGCGGCGGCGCGCATTATCGCGGCGACTGTTTCGTCTTCGATCAACGCGTCGGCCTCAATCCCGGACTGGCGGAAACCGACGCCGCACAGTGCTACGCCTGCCAGGCGGTGTTGACGAAGGAGGACTGCGCAACGGAAATGTACGTCCCCGGCGTGTCATGCCCCCATTGCTTCGAAACCGCGGACGAAGCCATGGCCCGCCTGATCCGGAAGAGGCACGCAGCCCTGCGCGACCTCGCCGATCCGCTGCCGGGCAGCCAACCCTACGAAAACCGCCGCCCCATCAAGGTGACCGGCGGTTTTCACGGACACCGGTTGATCGATTTCCTGGACGCGTTGAAAACCATCCACTCCCGGGAGGACTGGCTGGCGATCTGCGCCGAAGACCGGCTGCTGCTCGGCGATCGTCCATTGCGGCCCGAGGACGTCATGAACGCCGGGCAGATCGTCACGTTGGTGAATCCGATGACCGTGGAGCCGGACGTCGCCGCCGCGATCAAGATACTGCATGAGGACGATTCGATCATGGTCCTCAACAAACCCGCGCCGCTGCCCATGCATCCGAGCGGACGCTTCAACCGCAATACGCTGCAACATTTCCTGGACGAAGTCTGGGCTCCGCTGCATGTGCGGCCGGCGCATCGTCTGGACGCCAACACTTCGGGCCTGGTCGTCTGCGCCAAGAGCCGCGCTGTCGCGCGCCGGCTGCAACCACAGTTCCAGACCGGCGAGGTGAAGAAGACCTACCTGACGCGCGTCCCGGGCGCGCCGGAGAAGAACGCCTTCAACTGCGCCGCGCCCATTAGCCGCTTTCCCACCGATGTTGGCGCGCGGGTCATCGATCCGACCGGTTATCCGGCGCGCACCGAATTTGAGGTTATAGAGCGGGGCGAAGACGGGACGACGCTGTTGCGGGTAACGCCGGTAACCGGCCGCACCAACCAGATCCGTGTCCACCTTTGGCACCTGGGTCTGCCAATCTGCGGCGACCCGTTGTATCTGCCGGGCGGTCAGCTTGGCTCCCAGCAGACCCTGACGCCCGAGGATCCACCGATGCGACTGCACGCGGCGGCTCTCGAGTTTCGGCATCCAACCACGGGACGGACCATGCGGTTTGGAACGGCGGCGGATTGGGAGTGAAACGGGCAGAGGGCGCGAAGGCGCCCAAGGAGGATCGACATTCTTGTCGCCCTGCCTGCGCAGCAGGCACATCGGCACCCGACGTCGTATTTACGCCAAACCCATCTTGAAGCGTTTTCCAAACTCACGCTTCGGCTTGGCCGCTTCTTGGAACGCCTCAGCCCACCTTCACCAGCTTGCTCACCCTTCCCGTCGCGACCCATTCACACACAAAGATGTCCCCGTTTCTGTCGAAGCAGGCGTCGTGAGGATGGACGAACTTTCCGGGCCGCCACTTGGGCCGCTGACCGCGCATCTTGAACTTGTCCAAGGCCTGCTTCCGCCATTCCTCGTCATCGCCGAGATGGGCAATGACCTGGTTGCGCTTGTCGAGCAACGTGACGCGGCAGTGCAGGTCCGGCACGAGCATGATGTCCCCCTGGATGTCGATGTCCGCCGGAAACAGGAAGCCTCCCAGCGTCTTCAGGTGCCGCCCTTCCATGTCGAACCACTGGAGCCGTTTGTTGGCGCGGTCGGCGACGACGAGTTTGGGCGTCCCGTCGCGGGCGTCGAGCCATTGGCCGTGCGGCGTGGCAAACTTGCCGTCGGTCTTGCCCGCCCCGCCGATGGCGCGAACGAACTCGTCCTTGTTGTTGTATTCGAAAATCCAGTTGCTGCCGTAGCCGTCGCCGAGGTAGTAGCCGCCGTCGGGCCGGAAGCTGGCGTTGGTCGGGCGGAAGCGCGCCTTCTCGCCGAGCTTGCCGCTGTCCTCGTCAAGGGCCTTGCGGTCCTTCGTCCAGACGACTTCGCCGGCCGTGGTCATCTTGGTGAAGAAGAGCCTCGTGTCGCTGGGCGAAAGGTAGAGGAACTCCCGCCCGTCTTCTTCACGGATGTCGATGCCATGCCCTGCGGAGGAGGTCTGGGGCGCCTTGCCCTTCTTCACCTGGTGGATCTCGCCGAACGAGCGGACGAATTTCCCCTTTTCATCGAAGACAAAGACCGAACCCGGATTGCCCTGGTGGGTGATGTAGATCAGGCCCTCTTTGTCGATGGTGACGCCATGCGAGGCGTTGCCGTAATGATGGCCGGCGGGGAGGCTGTCCATGCCCCAATCGTGATGGACCTCGTAGGTGTGCTCGCCGTGGCCAACGCGGGGAAATTTCGCCTCGGCCTTGTCGGAGGCGTTGAGGATCAGTGGGCCGGTCGCGGTCGCGACGGTCGCGACTGCGGCTGATTTGAGGAAGGAGCGGCGCGAGGCCTGGGGGAACGGAGTGTGTTGCATGGCGGAGGTCGGACGGGGTTTCTTTGACGAGGCTCAGAAACATGAACGCGGGGCCCGGATCGTTCAAGCGCGGACGATTGGCGACGTTGCGATGGTGCGACGGAGCGCACGTCAGTTTTGCAACCCGATTGGCTGCCGGAACGCCTGCGTATCGCGGTAGGATTCCGGTCCTCGGTCATCAAGACGATGACGTTGGCCGAGCGTTTGTCGCGGCGACGCGAGACATCGCCGGAAGGAGGATTAGGAGCGGCAAGGGAAGGGCTTAGCATGGGGTTCCTTGATCGAGCGTATGACCCGGCCCACGGCGGCGGGAGGCTCGCTCCTTGACTGACCCGACACAAATCAGCATTTTCCCGCCACCAACCCGCGTCACGTTTCCGGCATGTTGCAGACCATCAAGAGCAAGGACTGGTTTCACAAGGACGGCTTTCCTCTGGCGGTTGAACGGCGTGATCCGCAGGAGCCTTTCGGGCTGCACGACCACGATTTTTCCGAAGTGGTCTTCATCACCGGCGGGACGGGAACGCACGTCTCGGGCAAGGTGTCTTGGCCTCTCTCGGCCGGCGATGTCTTTGTGGTGGGCGGCAGGCGGGCGCACGAGTATCGCGACGTCAGGGAATTGAAGCTGATCAACATCCTTTTCCAGCCCGGCAGACTCCGGATGGAATTGCAGGATCTGTCGTCGTTACCCGGCTATCACGCGCTGTTCTCACTGGAGCCGCTGTGGAAACAGCAGTTCAAAAGCCGCCTGCATCTCCCGCCGAAGGACCTCGCCCACATCGTCGCTCTGATCGACCAGTTGGATGATGAACTCGAGAAAAGGCAGGGGGGATTCGGGTTCCTCTGCACGTCCCTGTTCATGCAGATCGTGGTGTTTCTTTCGCGCAGCTACACCCGGGAACGAAACCCGGATTCGCAGGCGCTCCTGCGCATTGCCGAAGCCATCTCGCATCTCGAGACGCACTACAACGAAGAGGTGGACCCAGCAACGTTGGCCGAAATCGCCCGCATGTCTGAACGGAGTTTCTTTCGCATTTTCCAGTCAGCGATGAGCCTGTCCCCGATGGCGTATGTGCTGCAGCTCCGCATCAACCGCGCCGCCGCTCTCCTGCGCAACAGCGGCCTGTCGATCACCGAGATCGCCTACGAAGTCGGCTTCAACGACAGCAACTATTTCACCCGTCAGTTCAAGAGGCTGTTCGAACAGTCTCCCCGCCAATACCGCCAGCGTTCAGGGAAGGCTTGATCGCTTCCGGCAACCGCCGCCTTCTTTACCTGATTTCCAGATTCATCGAACCGCGAACCTCGTCCGTCACGATCCAGCGGTCGCCCTTCCTCGTCGCGGCGACTTCTCTTCCGTCGATCCATACGCCAGAGCTGCCGTCGGTCGCCGGCAGCTCAAGCCTTCCCGACACGTCATCCGGCAGCGTGAGCGTCAACGTGAACGTCAGGTCGTTCTTCCAATCGATCATGATCGGTCCGCGCGGAGTGGGGACCTTGCCGCGGGCGTGTTTGAGGCCGCCGGGGCAAGGATGGATCCTCGCAGTCGTCCAGCCGGGAGCGGCTGGTTCAGCGCCGAGAACATATCGCGGCAACAGATTTGCGGGGACGGCTCCCCAGGCGTGGTTCCAGTCCTGATTTGGCTTGTACTTCAGGTCCCAGGCCTCCCAGCTGATGGTCGTGCCGCTGTTGAGCATGTGCTTCCAGCTGCGGTCACCGTCTGCAAGTATCAGCCTGAGGGCCTTCTCTCCAAGGCCGTGTTCGAAGAGGGCCTCCATGAAGTACTGCGCCGCGTAGACGCTGCACTGCATCTTCTTTTTCCGCAGCCAGGCAAGCACGCCGGGGCGCTTGTCGGCGGGCACGAGGCCGAATGCCAAGGGAAAGAAGTTCGCGTGGACGCTGCTGTGGTCCGTGCCGACGCCGTCGCGATAGATGCCGGCTTCCTTGTCAAACAGGGTCTTCTGGAAGGACGCCCTGGCCAGCTTCACTCGGGCCCCGAATGCGTCGGCGTCGGTATTTTTCCCAATTGCCCGCGCCATCTCCGCCATCTGTTTTAGCGCCTCGATATGGAAGGCGTTCACCACGGTGTTGATTTCGGTGAACACGTAGCCGTCGCGCTCCTTCTTCGGCCAGTCGACGATGTCGTGGCGCTTGCGGTCCATTTCGGAGCTGCGGACCAGACCGTCCTCGCCGCTGCGATGCAGCAGGGTCTTGGCCTTCAGGGATTCGTAGCGATGCTGGAGCCACTCCTTGTCACCGGAATACATCCACTCGGCGTGGGCCATGAACACCATGTGCGGCGCCCATTCGGTCGGCCAGGTGCCGTTCTCGATGAGCCAGTCGAACGATACGCGCGCCATCTGGACATCGTCGTCGGTGGCGTAATGGCTGAGCTGGTTCAGATAGGCATCAGCCTCGTAGGGGATCCGCTCCCGATCGCCGTCCACATAGACCCCGGCAAAGGTCGTCGCCTTGATGCTGTATCGGCACAGTTCCCAGATCCTGTTCAGCGTCTGGTCGGAGCACTCGAACGAACTTGCGTCATCGTTCCAGTCGGACGCGAACGCCCCGCGGCGGACGATGTCCCCGGGCTTGAGTTCGCCGGGCCGGTTCTCGATTTCAACCCAGCGAAACGGCATCACAGGCAGCCACGCCTCCGGTGTCAAGGCGGCGGGCGGATGCGTCCCCTTCGCGGCGACCTGTTCGGTGTTGCGGGCATTCACCGGGGCCGGGACGATCCACTTCCCGGCCTCTGCGCGGCCATCGCGAAATTCGCTCACTCCATAACGGACCGTTCCGGGCGGTTTGCGATCGATCCGACCGTCCTTGAGTTTTTCGCCGAAGTGAACCCGCGCCGCGCCGGAACCGCCACGGAGGACGCGCAGGGCGACATTCCCGTACGCGACCCTGCCGAAGTCGACCTGGGTGATGTTGCCGTCGATTTTCCTGATGGAAACCGGAGCCTGCTCGGTCAGCGAAACCGTCTTCTCCGCGGGGATCTCCGGCAGTTCCCGGATGAAGAGGTTGCGGAAGCGGTAGGTCTGCCCGTCTTCGCCATGGTGCTGGATGCCGATGTAACCCGCCGCGTCGGTCGAATCACGGAAACTGGTCGTCACCACGCCGTTCAATTCGATGGTGATGAAGTCCTTGATGGCGGTGATGACGTAGCGGTTCCAGCCGTTGCGGTTCAGCGCGTTCGCGATCGTCGGACTTGCGAAGGCCGCCTTCGACTCCTTCTCGTGTTTCAGGAACCGCTCTTCCGACCGTCCCGCCGTGCTCGGCCAGATCCAGCCGCGCCGCCCCTCGTCGTAGAGTCCGCCCGACCAACGCCGGCCCGATCCATCGCACTCCGCCTGATAGCCGTAGACCTTTTTCTTCGGGGCGTCCCCATCGACGTGACACCGGAACATCACTCCCGAGTTGGCCTTGCCCTCCGGCAGGCGGATTTCGACGTTCAGGCGGAAGTCGGAGTATTTCCTCTCGGTGACCAGGAAAAACTTGTCGTTCGCCGACAGGTGGATTTCACCGTCGACGACCCTGGCCTCGCCGTAGGGATAGGGATTGCGCCAACCGGTGAGATCCTTCCCGTTGAACAACGGCGCGTAGCCGCGGCTGACCAGCTCTGCGAAGCCGGCCCGGCCATCGGAGGCAAGCGACGGTTTGGCGATGGAATCGAGTGAAGCCCCCTGCGCGACGCAGGAGCTGAAAGTCAGCGAGACGAGAAGAAGCGCGGGAGGGAGATGCAATGTCATTTTGAATCGCCTTGGCGGGTTGTTTCCTGTCTGCGGTGTCGAAATTGTATGGCGGAACCGCCGGCCTTTACGTCCAGCTCTCGTCAGTCCACGGAACTGCGCGCCGCCGATCAATCGGCAAGCTGATGGATCGAGATCGACTCGATCCGCATTTCGCCCTTGTTCGCGTGGGGATCGTAGGTGTCGAACGGGTCGAGGCGGAGTCCCCGGATCGCGCCGCTGCCCGGGATCGAAAACAGATAGGAGTTCGTCTTCTTGCTTTCGTTGAGCCGCCGTTTGGACTGTTGCGCGGCGTTGAAGCCCCGGCCGGGCTGCGACCAGAAGAACTGGCTGGTCGCGCCCTTGGCGGGAGCTGCGCGAAGTTCGAGGACCAGGCGCCCGGAGTATGTCGCGGCCAGCCGCGCCGCCAGCTGTGGGTCGTGGCCGGTAGCGACCAGGAAGGTCCCGCCATCGCGTTTGATCACTTCAAGGTTGTTTCGCTCATGCCACTTCGCGATGTCGGCGTCCTTGGAGAAATCCCAGGTTTTCAGAAGCTTGGCGCCGGTCAGGTCGATCTCATCCGGATTGAGGGAGTTGTCCTTCGGCTTCGATGTCTTCAGCGCGACGGCCGCCGGCGCGATGCCGCTCTTGGCCGAGAACGCGAAGTCGCCGGAGCCCACCTGAAGGATCGCCGCACCAGCCTCCATCCGGAGCAGTCTTACGTGGGCGGCTTCCGCGATCGGCCGGCCGCCCTCGGTGATGTCGGCCGCGCCGAATGCGGGCAGATACACCGTCGCGGTCGTGTTGGCGGGAATGCTCACCCGCAGATCAAACCGCCCCGCGTCCAGTTTCCAATCGCTGCGGATCTGACCCCGGATCGAGTCGTAGGAGGCGCGCACCCAGTTGATTGGATCGTGCATCGCGTTGCTGCCCGGCGCCGGCGGACACGGCCGGATGACGATCTTCTTGAAGCCAGGGCCGTCCGACTGGATGCCCGCCAAAGTATGAAACATCCATTCGCAGACCGCGCCGAAGGCATAGTGTGAAAAGGAGTTCATCGCCGCATTGTGGCGACCGAAGGCGTCTTCCTTGGTATAGCTGTCCCAACGCTCCCAGATCGTCGTCGCGCCGTTGGCGATCTCGTAGCCCCAAGAAGGAAACTCGCGCGACTGAAGCAGGAAGGTCGCCAGATCGTGCTGGCCGGACGCGGTCAACATCGGCAGCAACGGGCGGGTGCCCAGGAAGCCGGTGGCCATGTGGTTGCCGTTGTCCCCGATCATCTTCGCAAGATGGCGCCCCGTGCCTTCCCGCTTGTCAGCCGGCACAAGGTCGGCAAAAAGCGCGAGCGCCTGGGCCGTCTGCGTCTTCACGTTGATGCTGCCATCGGCGTTGAGATACTTCGCCGCAAACGCTGCCTTCGTCCGCGCCAACTGCCTCCGGTAGCCGGCGGCCTCATTGTCGCGTCCAATCGCGTCCGCCATCTCGGCCATCATGCGGGTCGATAACGCGAAATAGATCGTATCGACATAGTCGAGCGGCGTCGCCGCTCCCTGCGCCAGCCAGTCGCCCCAGGCGTTTCCGTGCGTGATTCCAAGATCGTTCACGCTGGTTTCCTGGCGCCACTTCATAAAACGCGTCATCGGTTCCCAGCAGTGTTCGATGACCCGGGTGTCTCCGTAGAACCGCCAGATCGTCCAAGGGCAGATCACGCCTGCGTCGGCCCACGCGGTTCCGAAATCCCAGCCGTGCTGGAAGGGGAAGGGGGCATAGCCGGGAAAGGCGCCGCTCGGACGCTGCGACTCCATCAATTCGCGCAGCCATTTCGTATAGAACGCCCCGATGTCGGCGTTGTAGGCGGCCGTTGCGACGTAGGCTTGGGCATCGCCCGTCCAGCCCATCCGCTCGTCGCGCTGCGGGCAGTCGGTCGGCAGATCGAGGAAGTTCGCCCGCTGGGTCCAGACGACATTCTTGAAAAGCCGGTTAACCATCGGATCGCTGCACTCGAACGAGCTGGCCAGCGGGGTATCGCTGTGAAGCGCCAGTCCGGTCACCGTCTCCAGCGTGGGCGTCCCCGGGAAATTCCAGACCTCGACAAACTGGAAACCATGGAAAGTGAACCGCGGCTCGTAGGTCTCGCCGTTGGGATCGCCCTTGCAGGTGTAGAAGTCGGTGGCGCGCGCCTTGCGGAGGTTCTCGGTCATCAGCCGGCCGTCGGGATACAGCATCTCGCCGTAACGAAGCCGCACGCGATGTCCGCCCGGCCCCTTCAGCTTCAGACGGATGGTCCCGGCGATGTTTTGCCCCAGATCGAAGATGAACGCGCCCGGTTCCCGCGGCGTCACGGTCTTCGCCGGAAGTTCCTCCGTGACCCGGACAGGCACGCCGGGAAACGCCTCCAACTTTGGACGCTTGAAACCGAACCCCGTCTTTTCGCCAAGTATTTGGACGCCCTGGCCGAGCTTTTTCGGATTGTGGCGCTGGTAGAACGTAGCCGTCGGATTGCCATTGTCTCTGGCCGGAATCGCAGATTGCCAGTCGCTGTCGTCGAATCCCGGGGCCGTCCAGCCCGGCGTTTCTCTGCGGGCGTCGTAGGCCTCGCCCATCAGCAGGTCGGCCTCCTGGATCGGGCCATCGCCCGTGACCTTCCAGGTCGCGTCGGAGCCAACGGTCTCACGCGAACCGTCCGCGTATTCGATCTCCAGCTGGGCCATCAGCGAGGGGGTCTTGCCGTATATGGCCCGGCCTGTCTTCTCCGTGCCCATTCCGGTGAGCAATCCGAAACCGACATAGCCGCTATGCCATCCGTCGGCCACCCAGGCGCCGATCGCGTTTTCTCCAGCGCGGACCAATTCGGTCACGTCGTACGTGTTGTAGTAGGCGCGCTGTCGATAGTCCGTCCAACCGGGGGCAAAGAACGCGTCGCCAACGCGCCGGCCGTTCAGGTGCATTTCGTAGATGCCTAGGGCAGTCGCGTAAAGGGTCGCGCGTTTGATCGGCCTGGTCGCGGCGAATTCCCTGCGGTACTGCCTCGCCGCGGGCAGGTGGAGCGTTTCCACATCGGTGTGGATGGGCGTCCGGTCACGGAAGCTGATGTATTCCGCGGACCAGTCGGCGGCTTTGAACAACCCCATGGACCAGGAGGCCGGTTGGCTCCATGTCGGTTCCCGGCTGTCGCCGCCCCAGACTCCGACCTTCCAGAAACACTGCCGCCGCGAACCAAGAGGGACGCCGGCGTAGGCGACGAACAGGGTCTGCTCCGATTCGACCTTCCCGGAATCCCAGAGGTCACCCTGATTCCGCGCCAGATTCTCCGGCGACGAAGCCACCAGGACGCGATAAGCCCGCTGCGTCTGGTCGCGTTGGTCCGACTGCACGCGCCAGCCCAGGCGCGGCGCGGTCTCATCGATGCCGACCGGGTTGTCAAGATATTCGCATCGCAGATGCAGGGGGGTGAGGGCGGCGGCTTCCGCGGCGGCCGAGGCGAGCGTCAGCGCCGCAATCCTGGCGAGCGTTTTCAGGTGTTGCATGATTGACCGTGCGCGACCGTGGGTGTTTCGGGCGCCAACACGGCCGGGCCGGGCGGTCGCTTTCCCGGCGGCCGGGCGCCGTGTCCGACGTCAGATCTCAACTTCCTTCGCGTCGACGGGCAGCTTGCGGCCCATCCAGAAGGGGGTCGCAATGAACCACACGATCGTGCCGATCAGGGCCGTCAGTTTCACGGCGTCGAGACCGATCGCGCCGAAGAAGTAGAGCAGGCACGGGACGATCGTTGCGGCGAGCGCGAGCAGGGAGACAATCTGGGCAACCATGGCTGGGTCTTCGTTGAGTTGGTCTTGTCAGGCGTTGTGATTGACGGTCATTTCGCGGCGACCGGCTTCTGCGTGAGTTTGCTGAGCGCAAGGTAGATGACGCCGCAGGCGAACCATGCCGGAATCACGGCGTAGGCGGCAAACAGCCCTTTCCAGAAGATCAGGTAAAGCCCGACGCCGACCGGCAGCAGCCAGGCAATCAGCACGGCCAGGTTGATCCCGACGCCGCTGTGGGCGGCGTACTCGTCCACCAGGCCGAATTTCTTCATCAGGTAGAAATCGACGAGAATCACGGCGCCCATCGGTCCGAGCACGGTTCCGTAGGTCCCGACAAAGCCCAGCAACTGGGCGGACAGATTGGGGAAGGCGCCCGCGACCGTCGCCACGGCTCCAGCCACCAGGGTCATGGTGGTTCGGGAACTCTTCGGCAT
This sequence comes from Verrucomicrobiales bacterium, assembly GCA_038126235.1. Classification (GTDB taxonomy): domain Bacteria; phylum Verrucomicrobiota; class Verrucomicrobiia; order Limisphaerales; family JAYPEY01; genus JAYPEY01. The sequence goes on along the minus strand of JAYPFK010000051.1, from coordinate 18,096 downwards.
CACGCCCTGGAGGGCGAGTCCGGCCCGATAGATGGTCGGATTGGCCGTGGTCCAACCGGCGATCACGACGCAGATGATCCCCGTCCACCCGAGCGCCTGGAAGGCCAGCAATCCGGGGTTGGCGCTGACCTTCCCGTCCGATCCGACCGTAGCGTCCGGCGCTACCTTGATCAGGGCGGCCAGCAGCAGCCCCGCCGCGATCCAGGCCATGTAATGACCCAGAAACATGCCGATGGACGGCGCCCAGCCCGAAGACTTGCAGCGCGCAAACCGGAAGATCGAGAGGTCGGCCATGCCGAAATGCATGGCTCCGTTGCAGAGCCAGGCGAACACGACGATCTGCCAGAAGCCGAAGGTCTGCGGCCCGTTCTTTTCCTGGACGAAGTCGATCGCCTCCGCCCAGAAGCGGCCTTCCGTCAGCGCTCCGACGCTGGTTGCGTTCATCTGGACCAGCGACACAATCCCGCAGGCCGCGAACACGGCGATCATCCACGGCGCGGCGATGTTGGCGACCCGCGCGACGGTCTCGTAGCCGGCCGCTGCGACCACCGCCATCACAACGCCGACCACGACGACCAACGCGGTGAAGGAGGGCGCGCCGAACCCGAACGTCGCCGCGGGCGCCTCGTAAAAGATGTCGAACGGAATGCCCACCGCGCTGGCCGACACCGTGACCATGGCGCCGGCAAGGAAGCAGAACAGCAGCCCGTTGACCAGGTTGTAGAAGCGCACGAGCGAGCCGCCGGCGATCCGTTCCAATTGGTAGTAGAGCGTCATCCGCTTCGACATGGCGATCGGCGTGACCAGAAACCGCCAGGTCAGGACCGCCAACACATTGCCGAGCAGCAGCCCGAAGAACAGATCCTGCAGGCTGGCGCCCGCGGCGAGAAACAGCGGCCCGATCATGAACTCCGTGCCGGCCGTGTGCTCGCCCGCGTACATGCCCCAAAATTTCCCCGGGCCGAGCAGCGCCGAATCCGGAACGGGTTCGCGCTCAAATTCACCGCCGGACTTCCGCTCTTCTTCGCTCATGAAATGCTCCGTTCTTTTCGTAAATGTCTGCGCGAGGCTGTGGGATCAGCCCCGCTTGCTCAACACTTGCCTCTCGTAGGTTCGAACCTCCTCGAGCCAGCTCCCGCCGACGGGCACATCGTTCCGCAGGCAGCAACAATCCCAAACCGCGCCGAAAGGCATGACCTTGAGATCCTCCATCAGCGCCAGTCGGCCCGTGAAGTCGCCCTCCGCCTCCAGGTCGCGGAGCTTTTCAGTCGGCTCCAACAGGGAGACCAGCAGCGCCTTGATCATGTTCCGCGCGCCGATGACCCAGGCCGCGACGCGGTTGATGGAGGCGTCAAAGAAGTCCAGACCGATGTGCGTTCGGTCGAGGAAGCCGCCGCGGACCAACTCGTGGGCGATCGCCTGCAGTTCGTCTGTCAGCGTGACCACGTGGTCGCTGTCCCAACGAACTCCGCGGCTGACGTGCAGCAGCAGTTCGGGAACATACTGCAGCACGGAGGAAATCTTGTCGGAGATCGTCTCCGTGGGATGGAAATGCCCGGCATCCAGACAAAGCAGGGTCTGCCGGGAGATGGCGTAACCGAGGTAGAACTCGTGTGAGCCGACGACGTAGCTCTCCGACCCGATCCCAAAAAGCTTGCACTCCACCGCGTCCAGGTTGTGGGCCGGATCCAGTTTCTCCGTGAAAACCTCGTCCAAAGCCGCGGCCAGTCGCTCGCGGGGCGCCTTTCGGTCGGCCGGCGTGTCCTTGAAGCCATCGGGAATCCAGACGTTCGTCACACAGGGCGAGCCAAGCTGCCTGCCCATCGCGGCCCCGATGCGACGGCAGCGGACGCCATGCTCGATCCAGAAATCACGGATCGCCCCGTCGGCGTGGGCCAAGGTGAAACCATCGGCTGACTTCGGGTGCGAGAAATACGTGGGATTGAAATCCAGGCCGAGGCCGTTCACCCCCGCCCAGTCGATCCAGCCCTGAAAGTGTTTCAGCTCGATCTGGTCGCGGTCCACCTTCGCGCCGCCGAACTCTCCGTATATCGCGTGCAGATTGAGGCGGTGCCGGCCCGGCAGGAGCGAACAGGTCTTCTCAAGGTCGGCCCGCAATTCATCCGGCGTGCGAGCCTTCCCCGGATAATCCCCTGTGACCGCAAGCCCATCGCCCAAGGCCCCGCCATCGGACTCAAACCCTGCAACGTCATCGCCCTGCCAGCAATGCAGCGAGATTGGGACCGATTTGAGTTTCTCCAGCGCGGCATCCGTGTCCACGCCCAATGCGGCGTAACGCTCCTTCGCGAGTGCGTAGGCGGATTCGATGTTGTTCTGCATGATGAAGTCCGGCGCTCGGATCTGGAATGTCCCCGATCTTCCCCGACGAGAAAAGCCCCGCCTTCACCACGGCGCCAAAAAACCGCATGATTCCGCCACTGTATCCTTGGGATTCTGAATGAGAGGGGCGTCACGCGCCTTTTTTGTCCTCCTCGACCCGCGATCCGGGATAGCCTCCGCGCATGCACCCGCTGACGAAACTGGATCACGCGCACGTCTGGCATCCCTTCACCCAGATGCGCGACTGGCTGAAGCGGGAACCGATTGTCATCGAGCGGGGCAAGGGGGCGGTCCTCACCGACATCCACGGGCGGGATTATCTCGACGCCAACGCCTCAATCTGGACCAACCTGCATGGGCACAGCCATCCGAAGATCAACACCGCGATCCGCCGGCAGCTTGGGAAGATCGCGCACTCCTCGGCCCTGGGTTTCGCCAATGAGCCGGCCTCGCTGCTGGCGAAGAAGCTGGTCGACGCCGCCAATCCGCGCCTGCCGCGCGCGCCCTTCCCGCAGCCGAAGTTGAACAAGGTTTTCTACTCCGACGACGGCTCCACCGCCTTGGAGGCCGCCATGAAGCTGGCCTACGAATTCGCGCGGCGGACCGGTTTGGGCGACAAGCCCCGCTTCCTTTCCCTCGACGGCGCCTACCATGGCGACACGGTGGGAGCAGTCAGCGCCGGGCACATCGACCTGTTTCATCGCGCCTATTCCCACCTGCTGTTCAAGACGGACAAGGTGATGGCTCCGTATTGCTACCGCTGCCCCTACAACACGGCGAAGCCGGAGCGGACCGACGCGCGCGATTGCCGGAAGTGCGACTGGCAATGCGTGGGCAAGGTCCAACGACAGTTCGAGAAACGCGCGAAGACGCAACGGCCGATCACCGCGATGATCGTCGAGCCGCGTGTCCAGGGAGCCGCCGGAGTCATTCCGCAACCGGCCGGCTGGCTGCGGCGCGTGGCGGAGATTGTGCGTGGTCACGGGGCGCAGTTGATCGCAGATGAGGTGATGACGGGCTTTGGCCGCACCGGCGGGTTTGTCTCCCCGCGCAGGGGCGCGGCGCCCGCCCTGTTCGCCTCACACGCGGAGGGCGTGCAACCGGATTATCTCTGCGTCGCCAAGGGCCTCACCGGCGGCTACACGCCGATGGCGGCAACGCTGACCTCGCAGGCGGTTTTTGACGCCTTCCTCGGCGACTACACGGAATTCAGGTCCTTCTTCCACGGCCACAGCTTCACCGGCAACCAGGTCGGGGCCGCCGCCGCAAACGCGAGCCTCGACATCCTGAACCATCACGCCTCCATCACAGCGCGGCAAAACCTGGAGGCGCGCTTTGCCCGGGAGCTCGAGTCGCTCTGGGCGCTCGACAACGTCGGCGACGTGCGTCGGCTGGGGCTTGTGGCGGGCGTTGAGCTGGTGAAGGACTGGCGGACGAAGGAGCCGTTCGAACTGGAGGCGCAGGCCGGCATCCGGGTGTGTGAAGCGATGGCGAAGCGCGGCGTGTTGACACGCCCCATTGGCAGCGTCGTGCTGCTGATGCCGCCTTATTGCACAACGGCGACGCAGGTCGCGAGGATGGTCTCGGCGCTGCGGGAAGCCGTCGCGGAAGTTCTTCCGACATAGATCAAATCCGGCGGGGTTGGCAGCCCTCCGTGAGCGGCGCCCACCGACCGTCGCGGACGTCTCGCGCGGGCTCAGAAGAACAGCGACCGAAGCCCCGCGATCACCGAGAAGATGTAGAGCAGGATTTCGAAGAGCTTCTGCGGGATTTTCGCGATCACTCGGCGGCCGACCAGGATGCCGGCGAAGACTCCCGGCAGCAAACAGGCATCGATATGGAGGGACCGGGCGTTGACGAGGTCTAGGTCGGCCATGAAAGGGACCTTGAGCAGGTTCACCAACAGGAAGCAACGCGCGCCAATGCCGAGGAACTCCTCCTTCTTCATCCGATGCACCAGCGCGTAGATCGCATACGCGGGGCCGGCGGCGTTGGCCATCATGGTCGAAACGCCGATCGTCAGGCCGGAGGCCCAGCGGAAAGCGGGCGAATCCGGCAGGTGCGCAAGGAACTCCTTTCGGTAGACGCGCGCCAGTTGAAGCGAGACCATGGCCAGGATGATCCCGCCGATGGCCGGCCTGGCAACCTGGTTGTCGATGCGGCCCAACACGAGCCAACCGGCGATCAAGCCGAAGACGATGGGAATGAACAGCGGGACGACGTCCCGCCACGTGGCGAAGCGGCGGAACATCGGAAAGATCGTGAAATCCGCGCAGACGAGCAGCGGCAGGATGATGCCGACCGATTCCCGCGCTCCGAACAGCTCCGCCATCAGCAGCACATTGACCAACGCCAGGCCGGGGAAGCCGGTCTTGGAAAAGCCCAGGCAGAACGCGCCGAACAGCGCGCCAAACCAGATGTTCAATGGAATGTCGGGAAACGGAATCAAGGGCGGGACGTTATCGGCGACAGCGGCGCCTGACGGCAAGGCTTTGTGCGGCATGACGCCGGTCGGGCTAATGGTCCCCAGTGAGCCGAGGTGAGCATATCCCGGCGCGGCTCACTGAGGACAGTTCGCCCCGCCCTTTTCGTCAAATCGACATTCACACCGGCAAGCCCTGCCGCAACGGGCTCGACCAATCACCTCGGCCGCGCAATGCTGTTAGGCGCCATTTCCGCCGCTCGCCGGCGGCCAACGCCGAACCGATTCAAGACCATGAGACACAAGACCCTTGCCGGAATCCTGTTTGCCATGACGTTCGCGGTCGCCGCGCACGCGGCCGGGAAACCCAACATCGTCCTCCTTTTCATCGACGACTGGGGATGGAACGGGACGCCCGTTCCGATGGATGCCGGGATGCCGAATTCCCGGATGCCCGTCGCGCACATGCCGAACGTGGAGAAGCTGGCGCGCGAGGGCATGAAGTTCCGCAACGCCTATTCCGGCGCGCCGCAATGCGCCCCCTCGCGCGTCTGTCTGCAGACCGGCCGGTCGGCGGCGCGGACCGGTTTCACGGTCTACCTTGGCAAGACCCGGGACGACTATTACGACACCCGACGCCAATACCAGAAGCTGCCGCTGGTTCCGAACATCTCGGACGGCACGATCGACGCCGACGCCGTCACCATCCCGGAGGCGCTCAAGCCGCTGGGCTACGTCGCCGCTCACATCGGCAAGTGGCACATGGGTGGCGATCCCGGCGACGAGGGCTACGTCCTGCACGACGGCGACACCAACAACAACCCCGGCAACACCGTCGGCAAGGTCGCCCGCCAACCCGAGGACATCGAGGACCCCAAGCTCATGTTCAGCGTGACGCGGAAGGCGATCGGCTTCATGCGGGAACAAGCCAAGGCGGGGAATCCCTTCTACCTGCAGATCTCCCACTACGCCATGCACGAGGGGCGCGAGTGCCTGAACGCCACCCGCCTCAAGTACACGAAACACCCCCTGGTAAAGGCCTGGTATGAGAAGGCCGGAAGAACCGCGGACAACGTCAACCGCAAGCAGGACCCAGCCATCTGGCTCGGTATGGCGGAGGATCTGGACGGGCGCATTGGCGCGGTCCTGGACGAGCTCAAGACGCTGGGCATCGAGGACAACACCTACGTCGTCCTCGTCGCCGACAATGGCTACCGCCACAAGTTTCACCCCGGTCTCACGCAACCCCTGCACGGCGCAAAATGGTGGGTCTGGCAAGGCGGAGTCCGTGTCCCGATGATCGTCACGGGACCCGGCATCAAGGCCGGCTCTGTGTTCAACGACAACGTGGTGAACTACGACTTCCTCCCCACCTTCGTGGAATGGGCCGGCGGCGATCCGCAGAGCTTGAAGGACATCGACGGCATGAGCCTCGCGCCCTTCATGCGCGGCGCGAAGCCGGACGAGGCTTTCCGCAATCGCCGCCTCTATTTCCACTACCCGCACTACCGCACCTCAATGCCGCACTCCGCGATTGTGTCCGGTTCGCGCAAGGTCATCCATTTCTACGAACGGCCGGAAACGCCGATGTTGTTCGATCTCGGGGCGGACGAGGGCGAGGTGGAAAACATCGCCGCCAAACGTCCCGAAGAGCACAAAAGGCTCTTCGACGAGATGATGGGCTACTTCAAGCAGGTCGGCGCGCGCTTCCCCAAGGTGAACCCGGACTTCGACTCGGAATTCTACCGGCAGACCAAGGAATACGAGAGCCGCGTGCAATGGGGTCCCTTCGAAGGCCGCCGCGAACTGGACGAGGATGAAAATCCGGAGAACGTCGGAGCGAAGCAGCCGGCACGGAGGAATCGCAAACCATGAAAACCGTTTCTCGAAGATCTCAACAGAACGGGAGGAGCCTGCAAATCCGCGCCAGCGTTTTGGAGCGCGGCGCCCGGCCCCCCCCGCCCAAAAACAGGCGCGCGCCAAAAAAAACCCGGCGACGGCGCGCGA
>JAYPFK010000051.1:0-11317 GCA_038126235.1 Verrucomicrobiales bacterium | reverse complement strand
CCCAACACACACCCGCGGTGCTCTAACAACCACCCCGCGGGGGCGCCCCCCCCCCCCCGGCCCGGGGTTGGGGGCGGGGGGCGCGCGGCGCCGCACTCCAAAACGCTGGCGCGCGAATCAAGACGCCGGGCTACTGCGGAGACTCTTCACGTTCCTTGTCGCCTGCGCCTCCCTGTTGACCGGGGTTGTTCCCTCCTTCGCCGCTGTTAAACAGGTCGATCGGCCTAGCGTCAAAGACGAGCGAAAGGAGGAGAACGCAAACGAGTCGCGCTCCATCAATATCTCCGGCGTCTACCCGCACCTGACCATGCGCAACAAGGAAGGGGAGTGCGGAACTGGCGCGGTTGTCCCTTGGGCAGACCGGCTTTGGGCCGTCACCTACGCGCCGCACAAACCCGGCGGTTCCTCCGACAAGCTCTACGAGATCACGTCCGACCTGAAACAAATCGTCTTCCCGGACAGCGTAGGCGGCACGCCGGCGAACCGCATGATCCACTGCGAGTCGGACCAGCTCCTCATCGGTCCGTATCTCATCGACGCGAAGCGCAGCATCCGCGTCATCGCGCCGACCAGCATGTTCGGCCGCCTCACCGCCAACGCCCGCCACCTCACGGATCCCGGCAACAAGGTCTACTACGCCACGATGGAAGAGGGGCTTTACGAGGTGGATGTGAACACCTTGCGGGTAACGTGCTTCATCCGCGACGGAAACGGCGGCGCGCCCGAGGTCGGCATCAAGTCCGAACTTCCCGGCTACCACGGCAAGGGCATGTATTCCGGCCAGGGTCGAGTCGTCTACGCGAACAACGGCGAACGGCACAAGGACATCTCCCGCGATCCGACCCTCACCTCCGGCGCGTTGGCTCAGTGGTTCGGCCAAGGCGACTGGCGGCTGGTCCGCCGCAACCAGTTCACCGAAGTCACCGGACCCGACGGAATCTACGGCAGTTCCCGGCCCGACAAATCGCCGATCTGGTCGCTGGGCTGGGACGCCCGTTCACTCATCCTGGCTTTGTTGGAGGACGGGGAATGGCGTTTCTACCGCCTGCCCAAGGGCAGCCACAGCTACGACGGCTCCCACGGCTGGAACACCGAGTGGCCCCGCATTCGCGAGATCGGCGAAGGAGACCTGCTGGCCACCATGCACGGGACCTTTTGGCGTTTCCCGGCTGCTTTCTCAAAGGGCCATTCCGCCGGCATCGCGCCGCGCTCGAACTACCTGAAGGTCATTGGCGACTTCTGCCGCTGGAACGACCGCGTCGTGCTCGGCTGCGACGATTCGGCGGCGGCTGAATTCCTGAACACGCGGTCCTTCAAGGCGAAGCATGCCGCGCCGAAACAGTCCAACTCCAATCTCTGGTTCGTGGAGCCTGAGCGTCTCGACGATCTCGGCCCGGCCATCGGACGCGGCTCCGTCTGGCTACGCGACGATGTGGCGGCGGGACAGGTCAGCGATTCCTACCTCTTCGCCGGCTACGATCACCGGCAACTCCATCTGAGCCACAAGTCGGACCATGCCGTCGTCTTCATTCTGGAAGTTGACCGGAAGGGAACGGACGAATGGACGACGTTGGATGAAATCGAAGTTTCTGCACAAGGCGCCGTCTCACGCATCTTCACCGCGGACGAAACAGCCGCTTGGGTTCGCGTAAAAACCGCGCAAGCGGCGAAGTCGGTCACGGCAAATTTCCAGTATCGCAACCGCGATTCCCGCGCTGCGGAGAACACGAAAGCGTTCGCCGGCATCGCCACACCCGGCAATGCCGCCGCGACCTTCGGCCTCATGCGCAGCCTCGCCTACGACAAACTTGGACTTGTCGCCGACACCAGGCCCGATGGCGCCGACACCCGCTACTACGAGCTCAACCAACGCATGCAGCTTGTCCCGGTCGACGATCCCGCCGCCGCGCGGCAACTCGTCGCCAATGTCGCCCAACCCGCCAAGGCCTACACGGTGGACGACGCTTCGGTCGCGATCGTCGAGGACGGCCAACGCTACCGTCTGCCGAAGAGCGACCATTACCGATCCGTTCCCAAATTTGATCCCACGCCGGCCGCCGTGGGCAAAACCCTCGCCGATCATCTCCCAGACAACCTCGCCCTCAACGCGACGGTCACGGTCAGCTCGACCCACGGAACTTACGCCGCAGCCCACGCGGTCGATGGCAGCCTCGCGGACGACCACCGTTGGATTGGCAAGTCGAACCAGGAGCGAAACTGGATCGAACTCGACCTCGGCGAGCCGAAGACCTTCCGCGATGTCTGGGTGGTCACCGGTTGGAAGAACGGTTCGGTCTCCGTCGCCGACCAGTTCGATGTTCAGGTCCAGACCGGCGACGAATGGAGCGCCATTCCCGGCGGCGCGATCCGGAACAACCGCCGCTCTCAGTTGGAGATCCAGCTCAAGGAACCGGTCACGGCGCGCCGCCTCCGTGTCGTCTCGGAATCCAGCGACTACTTCCGCGTCTACGAGATCGCGCTCTTTGCAAAACGACCGGAGATAGTGGAGTCGTCCCCGGACGCCAACTACGGCCTCGCCCGCGTGTGTCGCGAGGTCGCGACCGAACGCGACCTGCTGAACCTGCACGGTACCTTTTACGAACTCCCAGCCCGCAACGCGCAGGGCCTCGCGAAGATCCGCCCCGTCGCCACACACAACCTCGCCATCCACGACTTCTGTTCCCACAACGGCCTCCTGCTCTTCACCGGCCTCGACACGGAAACGAAGAGCGACCGCATCTTCCGCAGCGCCGACGGCAACGCCGCCGTCTGGGCCGGCGTGGTCGACGATCTCTGGAAACTCGGCAAGCCCCGCGGCAAGGGCGGCCCCTGGAAAAACACCCGGGTCAAGGCCGGCGAACCCTCGGACCCTTACCTGATGACCGCCTACGACCGGAAACGCGTGGAAATCAGCTCGGACAAGGACGCCACGATCACGCTCGAGGTGGATGTCGACGGAACGGGGCTTTGGATTTCCTATCAGACGTTCAAGCTCCAGGCCGGGAAGAAGATCAACCACACCTTCCCCGAAGGCTTCAGCGCCTACTGGGTTCGCGCGACCAGCAATGCGGATGCGAAATGCACCGTGGAGTTGACCTACGATTGACGGGCCGGAGCGCGGCTGTGTTCCGTCTTCGGAACCAGCCGCAGCAGCCACCGGTCCCCAAGGGTTTGGACAAGGGATGAACTTGGTTGTTGCCAAGGTTGCTGCGGCTGGTCTCCGACACAGCCGCGCTCCGGAACCGCGAAGCCTCGTTCAGCCCTGCGTTTCCTTGAACTCCGCGACCAGCGACTGCAGGGAAGCCTTGGCGTCGCCGAAGAGCATGCGGGAGTTCTCCTTGAAGAAGAGGTCGTTGCCGATGCCGGCGAAGCCGGCGCCGAGCGAACGCTTGAGGATGATCACCGTGCGGGCCCGATGCGCCTCGATGATCGGCATGCCGTGGATCGGGCTGGTTTCGTCATCGATCGCCGCGGGGTTGACCACGTCGTTCGCGCCGACCACAACGCAGACATCGACCGTCTCCATGACCGGATTGATGGCGTCCATCTCGACGAGCTGGTCGTAAGGAACGTTGGCCTCGGCCAGGAGGACGTTCATGTGACCGGGCATGCGGCCGGCGACGGGATGGATCGCATAGCGCACCTCGGCGCCGTTCTGTTCCAGCAGGTCGCCCAGCTCGCGGGCGGCGTGCTGCGCCTGCGCCACGGCGAGGCCGTAGCCGGGCACGAAGGCCACCGATCGCGCCGCCTCAAGCATGACGAAGGCGTCGGATGCGGAAACGGATCGCGCCTCACGCTGTTCCGCGCCGCCCTTCGCCGCCGCCCCTGGCGACGCGGCCCCGAAGCCGCTGAACAGGACGTTGGCCAGGGAGCGGTTCATGGCCTTGCACATGATGCGGGTGAGGATGATGCCGCTGGCCCCGACCAGCGAGCCGGTCACGATCAGGATGGTGTTCTCGATCACGAACCCCGTGGCGCAGGCCGCCAGGCCGGAGTAGCTGTTCAGCAGGGAGATCACCACGGGCATGTCCGCGCCTCCGATGGGAATCACCAGCAACACGCCCAGAACCGCCGTCAGCGCAAGGATGCCAAGGAAGACCTGCTCATTCGCCGCCGGCGCACAGGTGAACATCACGCCTCCCGCCAGCAACGCCGCGACAAACAGACCGTTGACGATGTGCTGCCCCGCAAAGAGGACCGGGCGGCCGCTGATGCGTTCGCTGAGCTTGCCCCAGGCGACCAGGCTGCCGGTGAAGGTGACGCCGCCGATCAGGACCGACGCGAACACCGTGCCCGCGGTGAAGGCGGCGAGGTCGGGATTCTTCCGGTATTCGAACCACGCGACCAGCAGGCTGGCCAGGCCGCCGAAGCCATTGAACAGCGCGACCATCCGCGCCGCCAGGGCTCCCACGATCGAGCCCGCGACGAGGCCCACCACAATCCACTGGAGTTCAAGGGTTCCGCTGCCCAGTAGGGTCGCGACCACCGCCAGGAGCATCCCGAGCGAGGAAAGCAGGTTGCCCTTGCGCGCGGTGGCGGGTGAACTTAGCAACTTCAGCCCGAGAATGAACAGAAAGGCGCAGAGGATGTAGACGAATGGCAGCGCGCCGCTCACTTGTCCTCCTTCCGTTCCTTCTTCTTGAACATCTCCAGCATGCGGTCGGTCACGAGGTAGCCGCCGACGACATTGATCGTCGCCATCGCAACCGCAAGTGTGCCCAGAACAATTGCAACCCTATCGTTTCCGGCCGTGCCCGCCGCCAACAATGCCCCGACGAGAGTGATGCCGGAAATGGCGTTGGAGCCGGACATCAGCGGCGTGTGCAGCGTCGAGGGAACCTTGGAAATCAGCTCGAAGCCGGTCACGACGGCCAGCATGAAGACAAAGGCGAAAAGGGCTGCAGTCTCCACGCTCATGACAGTTCCTTCAGTTTTTCGTTTCGGATCTCCCCCGCGTGGGCGATCAGCGCGGCGGCGACGATCTCATCTTCCAGATCGAGCTTCAGGGTCTTGTTCTCCTGGTCCCAAAACTCCGAGACTAGGTTGACCAGGTTGCTGGCATAGACCTGCGAAGCGTGCGTCGCCAACCGGCCCGGTAGGTTGCGATAACCGACGATCTTCACGCCCTCGCGATCGATCACGGAACCGGGTTCGACGCCCTCCACATTGCCGCCGTTGTCCACGGCCAGATCGACCACGACGCTGCCCGGCTTCATGGCGTCGAGGATCTCCGCGGTGACGATCACCGGGGCGCGGCGGCCAAAGACCTGTGCGGCGGTGATGACGACATCAGCCCCGGCGCAGGCGCGCTTCATGGCCTCGCGCTGACGGGTGATCTGTTCCTCGGTCAGGGCCTTGGCGTAGCCGTCCTTCGTCTGGCCGGTTTCGCCCAGGTCGATCCGCAAGGAGCGCGCGCCGAGGGACTTGATCTCCTCGGCGGCGGCGGGGCGGGTGTCGAAGGCCTCGACCACGGCGCCCAGGCGGCGGGCAGTGGCGATGGCCTGCAGGCCGGCGACGCCCGCGCCGATCACAAACACCTTCGCCGGCGACAACGTCCCGGCGGCGGTCATCAGCATGGGAAAGATCCTCGTCAGGTTGTCGGCCGCCAGCACGACGGCGGCGTAGCCCGCGAGATTGGCCTGGGAACTGAGCGCGTCCATCTTCTGCGCCCGCGTGCTGCGGGGAATAAACTCCATGCCCAGGACGCTGACGCCATGTCGGGTCAGGGCCCGCAGCGTCCCGATCCGGTTGAAGGGGTCGAGAAAACCGGCATAGATTGCGCCGGGGGAAAGCAGCGGGATCTCTTCCCGGGAGGGCGGCCCGACACGAAGCAGAAGACCCGCGTTCCTCAGCGCCTTCGCGTGGTCGCCCTCGATCACTGCGCCGACCTGGACGTATGCTTCGTTCAGGTGGCCGGCTTCAGCTCCCAGCCCGGATTCCACCGTTATTTCGGCGCCGAGTTTCACCAGACGCGCGACGGCGTCGGGGTCGAGCGCACAACGACGCTCGCTGGCATCCGCTTCTCTGGCTGCGACTATTCTCATGGCTGGCTGCGGCAGGCAGCGGATGCCCTAGTCGAACGGGATCCCGCGAGACACCGGAATCGGTTGCAGTCGGAATTTCCGATGGCAGGCCTCGCACCTGGCCTGCAGCTTTTCGAACCGTGGCTTGATCTCCGCCAGCGGCAATGACCGGACATCGTCGCGGAACGTTTTCGCCTCGGCGCGAAGCTCGCCAGCCAGGTGACGGAACAACGCCTCCTGCTCAAGCGGCAGTTGAACGGTTTTCAGATGGTCGGGAATGTCTTCCGCCGTCCGGGCGATATCGGCGAGGAGGCGCTTTGCCTCGCGGCGGTGACTCACGCTGCCCTGGACCGAAGCGACGCTGTTGGAGGATTCCACCACCGCAAGCCTTGTCAGCTCATGCATGACCGGAAGCAGGTCCTGGCTGTGGACCGCGTGCAGGTCCCACGAGGAATACCTCACAACGCTGCGGGAGGACTCCGCCTCCCGGCTGGCGCAGGAAACGAGTAGGAAAACGCCCGTCGCAACGCTGAAACCGGCAGCGCCTCGCGCGAATGTCGTCCACCCGTTCATACTCGGATCATCGGTCGATCATGCTGCCCACGCGAGCCGGAATTGGGGCAAGCCACCACAATTCTGGTCCACGACCGGTCATGTTCCGCCCCTTTCACGCACCCGGACAGCCCGAGCGCACAGCCCGGCAAGTTTAGGTTTGCCGCGTCAACGGCCGCCTCACAACATTGTAGGGAATCCACCACAACTGCATCCGCGCGTGTCGCGGGTGACTGGGCCGCCGCGGAGAAAGGCGATCATGAGCGAGACCGACAAGCTGGAACCCATCCCCGCCAGCGAATTCCCGAGGGACGGGAAGGAAGCCGACCAGTTGAGGTATCTTCTCCGCTTCGCGGTGATGGCTCCCTCCAGCCACAACGCCCAACCCTGGCTCTTCCGCATCCACGACAACGAATGCGAACTCTACGCGGACCGCACGCGCGGTTGCCGGATCTCCGACCCAAACGACCGCGAACTGACCATCGGCTGCGGGGCGGCATTGGAGAATCTCGCCATCGCCGCTTTGCACCACGGCCGTGAGCCGCGGATTCGGGTCTTTCCCGAGGCCAACGTCCCCGACCTGCTGGCGCGGTTCGGACTAGGGGCGGAGCGCGGCGCAACCATGGAGGATCGGCTGCTCTTCAACGCCATTCCCCGCCGACGCACGACGCGGACCGCCTTCAAGCCGGACCCGGTGCCGCCGACACTGCTGCGGGCATTGGAGGTCGAGGCGCATCAGGCGGGCAGCTGGTTGCATATCGTGCATGCGGAAGACGAACGCTTCGAACTCGCCGACCTCATTGCCGCCGCCGACAAGGAGCAGTGGAGGGACAAATCCTACCGGTTGGAATTGGCCGCCTGGATGCACCCCAACAAGACGGACAGCCGCGACGGCATGCCGGGCTATGCGCAGGGTGTCGGCGATCTCCTCTCCCACGTCGGCCCGCTGGCCGTGCGAACCTTTGATCTCGGAGAGGGCCGCGCCGCGAAAGACCGGGAGCTGACGCTGCATTCCCCCACGCTTGCCGTCCTCGGAACCGATGGCGACGCGCCCGACGACTGGCTCGCCGCGGGACGGGCGTTGAGCCGTGTCCTGTTGCGTGCGCGTTCGGAAGATGTCTGCGCCTCCTTCCTCAACCAGCCGCTCCAACTCGCGGATGCGAGACCGGGAGTCTCCCGCGCCATCCGCCGCGACGGACATCCCCAGATCATCCTGCGGATGGGCTTCGGCCCGGAAGTCAAGCCGACCCCGCGCCGTGCGGTGCAGGAGGCGCTCTTGTGAATTGACTGATGAAGGAGCGACGGGAGTCGGAATCGGTCTGGGGCGACCCATCATCCAACATGCAATACGTTGCATTTGAAATATTTACATAAAACACTACATGCCGAACTGCGTGCCCAACACGCAGGTTTTACGGTCATTTTGGGGGTAGATTTGTCTGATATTGTCTGACGGAACAATAGATGCCGGTCTCCAATCCGCCGCCCGAAGGTCTTGTTTGCACAACTCTTGCAACAATTGAACCGATTCCACCAACCTGCCATGTTTCCAATTCGGCCAGCCTGATTCACACCAGACTGCTCTCCTAAGCAATCCCGGTTGCATCCGGGATGCTTTTCATCACTTGCTCGTCCGTTTGGCGGATGTTGAAGGCTCAAAGGGAATGGCGGTCTTGCTCCATTCCTGCTCCGATTTGTCCAGCAGATCACTGAGAGCCCTCATCTTCCCGGGGTCCGAGTCGAACAGTTGGAATGGCAACACCAACGTCGCCGCGCTCACGATGTCCGCCTCCTCGCGATGACCGATCCGAGACCGCCGTCAACGCTGAGGGTCTGTCCCGTCACCCAGGATTGTCGTCGGTCCAGCAGCCAAGCGATCGCCCGGGCGACATCCTCCGGTTGGCCGAGGCGGTTCATGGCATGCATGGAGGCAGAAGCCTGTCGGCCGGCTTCATTGGCGATTAGCCGCTCGGTCATCGGGGTCTCGGTCAATCCTGGAGCCACGCAATTTACGCGGATGCCCCGGTTGGCGTAGGTCGCGGCGGCCGACAAGGTCAATCCGATCACCCCCGCCTTGGCTGCGGCGATGGCTTCGTGGTTGGCAATGCCTATTCGCGCGGCAGCCGACGATACCAAGACAATCGAACCGCCATGCTTCATCATCGACCTTACGGCTGCTCTAAGTACCCCAAACGTCGTGGTGAGATTCGTCTCCAGGGTGGATTGGAACTCATCCCGGCTGGTCAGGTGCGCCGACTTCAGTAGCAAGGAACCGATGCAGACAGCGACACCGTCGATCGGCCCGTCTTCCTCGGCGACCTGAGCAACCAGTTTCTCCAAGGCTTCCCAGTCTCGACAATCGGAGAGGTATGCCTTGGAGCCCAGGTCCGACGCCATCGAGTTCAGTTTCTCAGGATCCCTGCCGAAGAGAATCGGTTCATCTCCGGCGTGTTTCAGTTGTCGGCACAAGGCTCGACCGATGCCGCCGGTCGCTCCGAAAACAAGATGCGTGTTCTTCGTCATTGTCGCGGCGGCATTCGGAGATGCTTCAAAGCCATTTCGCACGCGGCGATTCCGGACAATATCGCCCCTTCGATCATGCCTTCGCCGAACGCATCTCCGCAGAACAGGGTTGGCGACGGTGTGATCGATAACAGGGCTTGTTCCACGATACGCGTGTTTGGTGAGGCGTACTTCCACCATTGTAGGCGTCGCTCATGAAGCTTGGCGCCGATGAGTTGCTCCACGGCCGAAGACATCGCTTCCGCCACCCGCTCCCGTTCAGTATGCTCGTTTCGGCGGGCGAATTTCGGCGTGGATTGCGCCACAATAGCCCCGTTCCCTTTCTCTTCCGGCCGGAGTTTGCTCTGGTTATCCGCGATCCATGCGATGCGATCATCCTCAGTTTTCAGACCGGCGCGCCACTCGCCGGACGCCGGATGATCCAGCTTTGCCAATAGCGCGTAGGAGGGATCGTATTCGATGCTTTCCAGTCGCAGGCGGATGGAGGATTCCATCTCTTCCATTGCGGGTTGAATGATGTCCAGAGACTGTGGCACGGGGGCGGTCAACGCCAGCAGGCGGCATGGCAACACTGCGCCGTCAACCAGGCAAACGTTCCATCCGGCTTCGGTCGGGGTTGCTGTTTGGACCCGGGCGCCGTTGATTACTTGAACGCCCTCAGCGAGGGCCCGCGCCACCGAACTCATACCGGGGAGGCCAACCCACCTCTCCTCTCCCGGTGAGGAGGACGTTACGCCGGGCCACCGCGCAATGATTGCCGCTTCAACAAGCGGTTTGAACGTCTCCTTGGCCAGGCGCGATCGTAACGTGAAGCTCTGCGCTCCGTGGTCGAATCGCTGATCATCCCAACGTCGCGTCGCCATGCGGCCACCGAAACCTCGAGATTTCTCGAGGATAACGACGTTATATCCTGCCTGTCGGAGTCCGCGCGCCAGCAGGACTCCAGAGATGCCGGCCCCGACAACGATGATTTGGTCCCGGGTCATCATCAGTCCGCCGGCGGCATCACCCAGAACGCGGGACGCCCGGCGTTGACGTGCACGGAACGCGCGACCAATCCCAACGAAGGCCACGACAGGTACAGCATCTGACGCGAAGCGTTCCACGCCGCGAGGCCGCGATCCGTGGTTTCCAGTCTCACCCAGCGTTGCTCCAAGCAAGGAATGGGATGAAACACGGCTTCAACCCGGGAATCCCGGATTAGTTCGTCATCCTGCAATTGAGCGCAATCCGCAGCCAGTTCCGCGAGATCATCGGGCGAGTATCCCTGCCTCAGCATCTTGCGATCGAGGCGGAGAACCGCGTTCCTGCTGACGGTCGGCAGGAACAACAACCCGATGAAGCTCCATAGCGTGACGATCAAGGAGAACCGGACAACCTCTCCGACAACGCCAGCCGGATCGCCGATTATTGAGGCCGCGAGCGAGGCCCCAATCAGGTTCCATGCCGCGGCAACCGCCAAGCCCTTCGCATACAAGCCGGAGGCGACGGCAAACTGGCGTCGGTCCGCTGCCAAGTCGTATTGGCCGACCGACCACTCCTCCACCCATCGCGTCGGTACGTCGATTCTCTCAAACCCGGGGAAACCGGTTATTCCGCCGGCGAAGCCCTCCTCGATAGAGCTTAGCGAGCCGTGAGCGCTTCGCCGGTCGTCGGGCCGCCTGTCGTTGTTATCGCGCACGCCGCCGATCAGCTTGGCGAGCCATCGCTGACCTGCCACCTGTAAGAGCATCATGCCGGTTACAAACGCGATGGCGATGGGCCAGCCTCCTGACCGAAGTGAGTTGAGGATGCACCAGGCGCTGACGAACAAGAACACGGCCTGTAACAGGATGCCGCGCGCGAGCGTCGCGAGGAAAACTCCGACTCCGGCGGTCCGCCTTCCGTAGGCCTTTGGCAGGACCCACCCGCCCAGCAGATCGAAGGGCGCCGCCAATAGTATATAGAATGCGACGAAGGTCGCCAGGGCCCCGGGTTCGCCGATGCCTTCGCTCGCCGCCAACGCTTCGAACCTAGTCCCGACGTTGAGCGCGAGTCCGGCCAAACATGCCACGACGATTGTGCCGACGGCGATAATGCCGAGCCAAAGTCTCGCGCGGGGATACGTCGAACCCGCTTCGACATGGGCGGACGCCAGCGTCGATGCAGCGGAATTCAGGATGGGGCCATTCGTCGTCACGGTCGAAAGCTTGTCGCTAAAGGTGGAATGTCAATGGCCC
>JAYPFK010000050.1:6693-54471 GCA_038126235.1 Verrucomicrobiales bacterium | reverse complement strand
CACTGGCCTGTCACGCCAGGGGTTGCGAGTTCGAGTCTCGTCGCTCCCGCCATTTGTTTTCCCTTCTTTTTTCTCCCATCGGCTCACAACCGAAGAGCCCTTGTCCCCATTCTGCCCGGCTTCTCCCCGCTTGAAACCTCCGCGCGGCGCATGCAGTCTCACGCTGCAATCCAGCCTCATGAAGACATCCTTCCCGCTCCCCTATTGTTTCCTTCTCACCGCCGGCCTTTTTCAGGTCCACGCGGCCGAACCCGCAGACATCGGCGACCGTCGCGAGCTGTTCGTGGACGCCTTTCTCATCCAAGAGCTGACCGGCGACGCGGACCGTCGTCTGCATCATCCCGTTCCGCGCGAGGTGGCAGTGCGCCATGACGCCCCCTGGGAAGGCGCCGGCAGCGGCTACCACACGGTGATCCGGGACGGCGATCTCTACCGAATGTACCATCGCGGCTCAAAGCTCGGCGTGAAGAATGGGAAGCTCACGATCGGCGCGCAGGTCTATTGCTACGTTGAAAGCCGGGATGGCATCCATTGGACCAAGCCCAATCTGGGCCTGCACGAGCACAACGGCTCCAAGGACAACAACATCATCCTCGCCGGCCTCGGCTGCCACAACTTCGCGCCCTTCCTCGACACAAATCCGGCCTGCCCCAAGGAAGCGCGTTTCAAGGCCCTGGGCGGAACGGCGAAGGAGGGCGGGCTGTTCGCCTTCCGGTCCGCCGATGGCATCCGTTGGACGCTCATGCAGGAGAAGCCTGTCGTGACCGAGGGCGCCTTCGACTCTCAGAACCTGGCGTTCTGGGATCCCTCCGCGAGGAAATACCGCGTCTACTTCCGCACCTTCACCAAGGGCGTCACCACGGGAAAGGTGTGGAAGCCCGCCGGCTTTCGCGCCATCCGCACCGCGTCCTCGGACAACTTCCTCGCCTGGTCCGACGAACACGACCTCACTTACGAGGATTCTCCGGACGACGAGCACCTCTACACAAACCAGGTTGGCCCGTATTATCGCGCGCCGCACATCCTGATCGGCCTGCCGACGCGCTATGTTGAGCGCGGCTGGTCGGGTTCCATGCGCGCGCTGCCACAACTGAAGGAGCGCGAGAACCGCTCCCGGGCGCACCTGCGCTACGGCACGTCCCTCACCGAGACCCTGATCATGGCCGGGCGAAACGGCGTTCATTTCGAGCGTTGGAACGAAGCCTTCATCCGGCCGGGAATCGAGCGCCCGGAGACCTGGCAATACGGACAGAACTACGTCGCCTGGCACGCGGTCGAGACAAGGAGTTCCCTGCCCGGGGCGCCGAATGAGATCTCGCTCTACGCCAGCGAAGGAGCGTGGACCGGCGACGACAATCTCATCCGCCGCCACACCCTGCGCCTCGACGGTTTCGTCTCCGTCCACGCGGGTTTCAAGGGCGGCGGACTGCTCACCAAGCCGTTCGTCTTCACCGGCGGGCGGCTCACCCTGAACTTCGCGACCTCCGCGGCCGGCGGCGTCCGCGTTGCCATCGAACGACCGGACGGCGCGGCGATCCCGGGCTTCACGTTGGAAGACTGTCCGGAGATCTTCGGCGACACCGTCGAGCGGACCGTGGCCTGGAAGAACGGCAGCAATGTCGGCTACCTGAGCGGGAAGCCCGTGCGCCTCCGCTTCGCGCTGAAGGACGCCGACCTCTATTCCTTCAAGTTCGAGAAATGAGAACCAGGATCCGGGCTGTCATTCCGGGACGCTGTTGACAGCAGATTGGCAGTCGCGTGAACTGCCTTCCCAGCAGAGAGCCCCCATGAGGTGGTTTCCCTACCTGTTCCTGATTCCGGTTTTGCGGTGACAGCATCGTCTCCTTCGTGACGCAATGCGCGGGATACGGCCTGGCGGCGTGGTTGACCCTCGCCCTGGCGCCGCCCTTTCGCCGGGAGGACGGGCCCGAACGCGATCATTCCGAAAACGGCGGAGCGAACTGTCCTCAGTGAGCCGCGCTTGGACATGCTCACGTCGGCTCACTGGGGACAGTTCGCCCTGCCGGACCGGGCGCAGGCTTTCCTCGATCCGCGCCTCGCGCTACAGCGTCGCTGCTCAGGGCAGGAACTCCAGAATGCCGAAGCGGGCGGGATGATGCGCTGTGCGCACGCCGGTGGGACTCCAGGCCAGGAAGGCCTTTCCTGCCCGGTTGTTGCGGTAGAGGTTCAGCCGCCAACGCGTCCCAGGTTTCGGCGCCGCGCCGCTGAGCGCGGCGAGCGGGATGCGCATTTCGGTGGTCCAGAGCTTCCGGTCCCGATCAACCTTCACGGCCGATTCAAAGCCGCTGTCCCAGCCGAGGCGCTTGTCAGGCAGGCTCAGGTCGAGGTCGAGACGTTCGTTGGTCGGCGCGACCTCGTATTCCGAGTAGCGGTGGATGTTCTTCAGGTCGGGCCCGATGAAGGCCTCGACGACGTCGCGATCCCAGAGCCCGGCGCGCTCGCCCTCCGTGATGGGCGGATCAAACACAGTCAACTCCGCGAAGGGCGCGGTGTAACCCAGGTAAAGAAAACGATCGCTCCAAAGCAGCCTGACCTCGGTGGATTGCCCGGGCTTCGCCGCGCCGTCGAGCAGGCCCTGTTCGATGCGGACCGGCCGGGCGCGCTTCCACGATTCGTTCGTCAGATCGCCGGCGAGTTCGAAGTCGTTGTCGACGCGCGCAGCGGTCGCGACCGGAGGCGGAAGGGTCCGGACCAACAGGCGGCGGGCGTTGTCGAAGTAGATCTTCCGAAGGACGGCCGGTGCGAGCTTGATGGCGTCGATCGTCCATTCACCCTGGATCGGGGTCATGTGGGCGAACTGCCGGTCGTCCGTCTCAAGCCAACGCCAGTGCTTCTCGTAGAACGTGACCGCATCGTCATCGGTGGGCTGCTCGTTGTCGCCGCCGGAGCCGAGGATCAGCTTGTTGTAGACCATGAAGTCGGTGGCGAAGAGGATGCGGTCCTGGTGGCGGATGAACAGCTCGCGAACCTTGGCGGGATCGTGCCGGCCGAGCTCCGGAACGCGCGCCGCGAGATCGGCCATCATGTTCGGATGCCTGTCCAACCACGCGCCGACCTGGTCGATGTCCTCAGGATTGTTCGCGAAGTGCACGCAGACAAAGGTCGTCGTCGGATGCCGGGCGATGACGCGGTTGCGCGCCTCCAGCAGTTCCTCGCGGGTCGGGTATTTCTTCGAATCGCCGAACCACCAGGACTTGTGGTCCTTCAACTCGGTCCAGCGCTCGTTCTTCGCGTTGTAGGGCAGCCAGAACGCGCGGGGATCCGAGATGTGAATCGAGACGGGCAGCCCCAGTTCACCGCAGCGCTTCCAGACCGGATCAAGCTTCGGATCATCGACCGTGATGAGCTTGTTGTCCTTGTCGCGCAGGTAAAGGCCGAGGCGTTTGTATTCCTTCAGGCCGGCCGCGCCGAGTCGATGCGCCTCCTCCACCTGCCCGACCGCCCAGTCGGAGAAGTCGGGCTCGTTCCAGCGCGAGTAGTCGAGGTTGAAATAGTGAACGAAGCGGCCGGGAGCCAACCGGTCGGCGCGCTCCTTGTTCCGCTGGAACGAGGACTTCTTTCCAGGATCGTGGGTCACATAGCCGCCGCTGAGGTTGACGCCGATCCCGATGTGGGCTCGATCCATGATCCCGAGGGCGCGTTGGACATATTTGTCCCCCGTCCCGAGGTGCATATGGAGATCAATGGTCCGCTTCTCCGCGCGCCAATCGGCGGGGGCGCCGACATCCGCGGCCAGAGCGTGGAAGCAGGACATCGAGAACAAGGCGGCGAACGCAACACGTTGACGACCGATGAAAGCAGGCAGGTTCTTCACGCCGCGAGTTTATCCACCAGTTCGGCGCGAATGTCAGTCACAGGATACGGGGTTCTGGACGAAAGCGGGGCGAACCGCCCGACGATGATCGCCCCGCGAAGGCAGCGACGCGATTCACGCGGAGCGCCAGCCGCGTCCTTGCCATTCGCCACCGATTGTCGGATAAGGCGGACATGATCTCGCGCACCCGCCCTCCCTTTTGTTGGACCGTCTGGTTGGCCGCCTTGCTGGCGTCCTTGTCGGTCGTGGCGCAGGAAGGTCGAGGCAAGCAGCATCCGGGTTTCACCGGACGACTGGCCTCGCCTGAACTCCTTATCGGCCTCCGCGAGAAGCTCGAACTCACCAACCAACAGACGGACGAGATCAAGCTGATCTACGAGCGCATCCGACCGCAGGCCGAAGCCGCCCAGCGGGAGACGCAGAAGAAGACGTCCGCGCTGCACGGCTATCTGGAGAACGAGAAACTCGATCCCGCCGAAGCCGCGAAATACCTGGAGCGCCTTTCGAAGGCGGAGAACGGAACGAAGCGGGTCCAGATCTCGCTCATGATCGAGATCGACAAGGTCCTGAGCGCCACCCAGCGGAAGAAGCTCGCCGAGCTCCGCGCCAGCGGGGAAATCCTGAAGATGATGGAGCGCGGGAAGGACCTGCAGCAGCGACTCCAGGCGAAGGCTGCCCGGTTTCAGGAACAGCTGCGCATCTACGCGGATCTCGGCGGCCCGCCCTACAAGGTCGCTTCGCTGGCGGAGAAGATCCGCCGCGCCATGGACGAGAAGGATTTCAAGACGGCCGAGAAGCTGTTGGATGAGGCCCTGGCCGAAGCGGAGAAATGAGCCGCCGACGCATTCTGGTCCTGAGCGACGTCCATTACGCCGGCAAGGCGGAGGAGGCGCGAGGGGAGTTTGAAATCGAGGCGGTTGCGGACCCGGTCGCGCGCGCCTGGGTGACGGCGTGGATGCGCCTGGTTTGGGCGCGACGCCCCGGTCCTCAGAACCGGCTGCTGGACCGCTTCCTGCGCGAAGCCGGCGACGCCGACGCCGTCGTCGCCAACGGGGACCACACCCTCAATTCCGCGTTCATCGGCCTGAGCGATCCGGCGAGCCTGGAGAGCGCGGCCATCTGCCTTGGCAAGCTGCGCGATCGTCACGGAGAACGCTTTCACGCGACGATCGGCGATCACGAACTCGGCAAGAACGGCTTCGCGGTCAGCCAGGGCGGCATGCGTCTGGAAAGCCTGCGCCAAGCGCGGGAAACCCTGGGACTGAATCCCTGCTGGCGGTCGGACCTGGGGCGGCATTCGCTGATCGGGATCACGTCGTCGCTGGTCGGACTGCCGCTCTACGAAGCGGAGTTGCTCGCGGACGAAGCTCCCGAGTGGCGACAGTTGGCGAACGAACACCTGCGGGAGATCGCGGCGCTTCTCCGCGATGTGGAACCGGACCGGCGCATCCTGCTGTTCTGCCACGATCCCTCGGTGCTGCCCCATCTTTTGGAAGTTCCCGAAGTCCGCAACCTGCTGGAACGCATCGATGCGACCATCGTCGGGCATCTGCATTCCGGAGCGATCTTCAGGACCGCCGGCATGCTCGCCGGCATGCCGCGTCCGCCCCTGCCCGGCGCGGCGCTGCGCCGGATGGCCGCCAGCCTCAACCAGGCGCGCGTTTGGCGGGAATTCCGCACGCGCTTCTGCCCCTGCCTTGCCGGCATCCGCCTGCTCAACGACGGCGGCTGGCTGGAGATCGACCTGGACGACCGGGCCCGCCGGCCGCCGGAGTTTCACACCCACATGTGGTGGCGTGATTGGTGAGCACATGGGCCGAGCGCGTGAGCCGGAAAGCGCGTGGCCGAAACTCGCGCGCGAATGCCCAAACACCCAAATCCGTAAGAAGCCCGAATGACGAACTCCGAAATGACCCCGGGAAACACAGGGGCTCCGATCACGGAATCGACATTCGGGTTTCGTCATTCCTTGGGTGTCTGAGTCCTTGGGTGATTCGTCATTGGCCCGAATGTCCGCCGTGACGATTCTCCAACACCACACACTTCCAACCGCCCGCGGCCGCTACGCTTCGCCCCACCTTTCGCTGGCCCTCGTCCGGCAAAATGCTTAACGTCCGCCACTCTTGGCAAAATGAAACAGTTCATCCTTCGCCCCCCTTTTCTCGTCTCCGCGCTCCTGCTCGCGGGTTCCGTTGTCCCTCCCGCGTCAGCGCAGTTGTCCGCCCCCGTTCCGAAGAACATCTTCGGCGCCCGCATGCCCGCGCTGAGCCCCGACGGCAAACGCCTGGCCTTCGTCTGGCGCGGCGACATCTGGCTCGCCGAGACCAGGGGCGGCAAGGCGACGCCCTTGACGCAGCACGTGGAACTCGACGCCTATCCGCGCTTCTCTCCCGACGGCAAGTGGATCTCCTTCTCCAGCCGCCGCGAAGGCAACTGGGACATCTTCGTGGCTCCGGCCGAAGGCGGTTCGCCGCAACGCATCACCCGCCACGCCGGCACGGACATCGCCTACGGCTGGAGCCCGAACGGAAAGGAACTGGTCTTCAGCTCGAAGCGCGACTCCCCCGATTACCAGCTCTTCACCATCGACGTCCGCACGCTGCGCCTGCGTGAGATCACCGGGGACTATGCCCGGATGAACCACGCGAGCTTCTCGCCGGACGGGGAAAAGATCGTCTACGGCCGCTACGGCTTCCCCTGGACCCGTCCGCGCTACGCCGGGTCCGCCGCGGAGCAGATCTGGATCTACGATCTGACACGCTCCGTCCGCTATCCGGTTCCGCGCGACGACCGGCAGCATCTCTGGACGCAGTTCCTGCCTGATGGAAAGCGGCTGCTCACCGTGACGACGGGCGAGCGTTCGCCCAGCTCGCACGGCCTGGAGGAAACCCCGCCGAAGCTCATCGACACGCCGCTCAACACGCCCAACCTCTGGTTGCTGGAAATGGACGGCTCGGCGAAGCCCGTCACCGAGTTCAGCGGATGGGGCGTGCGTTGGCCCACGGTCGCCGCGAAGAGCGGGGACATCGTGTTTGAGTACGGCGGCGATCTTTGGCGCATGGGGAAGGTCGGGAGAAAGCCCCGGAAGCTGGAGTTCCACGCCGCCACCGACGAGAAGAAGACAAACCTCCACTTCGAGAAGCTGACCAGCGGCGTGGTCGAGGCCGAGCCTTCGCCCGATGGCAAGACCATCGCCTTCGGCCTCAAGGGCGACATCTGGACCATCGCCATCAGCAAGCCCGACGGCGTCGCCGGACGCAGCGCGCAGTTTGCCCGACAGCTCACGCGTTGGGCGGGCGACGATTCGGACTTCTCCTGGTCCAAGGACGGCAAGAAGGTCTATTTCGTCTCGGACCGGGACTTCAACTACGGCGTCTACGAAATCGATCTCACAACCGGAAAGACCCGCCCGGTCTGGAATGAGGACCGCGACGTGACCCACATCCGCCTGTCGCCCGACGGCAAGCAGCTCGCGTTCTGGGTGACGGGCGCCGAGGGCGGGCTGTTCGCGGAGGACCTCGCCAGCGGACGTTCCCGCCGCATTGTGCGCGTGCCGGGTCCGCAGTGGCGCGGCTACGGCGCGGTGGATTTCGACTGGTCGCCCGACGGACGCTGGCTGGCCTACACCCGCGTGGAGGAGAACCGCTCGCGCAACATCTGGATCGTTTCCGCCAAGGGCACCAACCCGGTCAAGATCACCCGCCTCAACGCCTATCATGGCCAGCCCGCCTGGGGTCCCGGCGGCCGTTACCTCTTCTGCCATTCCAACCGCGACGGCGAGGGCATCTACGCGATCCCGCTCAAACGCGAGGACGCCCGCGCCGACGACACGGACATCAAGTTCAAGAAACCGGAGGACGACCTCAAGGTGGAGATCGATTTCGAGGGCATCCACCGCCGCATCCGGAAGATCCGTTCCAAGTCGTCCGTCTCCAACCTCGCCGTGACGCCCAAAGGCGAACTTGTCTACACCTACCGCGGCGACCTCTACACCCTGAGCTACGACGGCAAGAAGGAAAAGAAGCTCAGCACGGTTGGCGGGAATTCCCTGTTCCGCCCCTACTCTGACGGGACCAGGGCGACCTTCGTCCGCAACGGCGAGCTTTACACCACCCGCTTCGGCAATCCCTCCGCCGGGACCAAGGTCACCTTCACCGCCGACTGGCGGCATGACATCCGCGCCGAGCGCAAGGCCGCCTTCACCGAATTCTGGCGGTCGTTCGACCGCGGCTTCTACGACGAGAACTTCCACGGCCGCGACTGGCACAGGATCCGGGAGCATTACGAACCCTTCCTCGACGCCGTCGACACGCGCGACGAGTTCGCCGAGCTGCTCAACATGATGGTGGGCGAACTGGAAACATCGCATTCCGAGGTCAAGCCGGCCTCCGGCGGCCCCGAAAGCCCCCAGACCCCGCGGCTCGGCTTCACCTTCGACTACCGCCACGCCGGGCCCGGCATCAGGGTCGGCAAGGTGCCCGACGCCGCGCCCGGCTCCTACGACAAGACCCGCATCAATCCCGGCGACTACATCCTGCAGATCGACGGCCGGGACGTGTCGCTCAACGAGCGTTACTACGACGCCGTCAATCGCAAGGACGGGCGCGACCTGATGCTCCTGGTAAACGACAAGCCGGAGAAGAAGGACGCCCGGCATGTGAAGTACAAGGCCCTCAGCCAGACAGAATGGCTGGAACTCAACCGCGAGGCCCGCACGGAGGCGCTGCGCAAACACGTGGAGGACAAGACCGACGGCAGGATCGGCTACCTGCACATCGAGTCCATGGGCTCCAGCGATCGCACCCGCTTCGAACAGGAGGCCTACGAGCATATCCTCGGGAGGGACGGCCTCATCATCGACGTGCGCTTCAACAACGGCGGCAACATCTCGGACACCCTGATCGACTGGCTGGAACGCAAGCCGCACGGCTACATGAAGCCGCGCGACGGCGCCCCGATCCCGTCGCCCTCCCGCGCCTGGACCAAGCCCATCGTCGTCCTGATGAACGAGCACAGCTACTCCAACGCGGAGATGTTCCCGGACGCCATCCGCGAGCGCGGTCTGGCCAAGCTGGTGGGCTGGGACACTCCCGGCTACGTCATCTGGACGCAGTCGTTGCGGCTGGTCGACGGCACCTCCGCCCGCATGCCCGGTGCCGGCGTCTACCGCCTCGACGGAACCCCGATGGAAAACAACGGCGAGGTTCCGGACGTCCGCCTCTGGCTCCACCCGGACGACCACCTGGCCGGCAAGGACCCGCAGCTCGACAAGGCGATCGAACTGCTGGTGAACGGCGAGGCGGCCGCGGGCGGGGAATGAACCGGGCCGCCGGCAATGACGGCGGGGCGAACTGCCCTCAGTGAGCCGCGCCTGGACAAGCTCGCGTCGGCTCATTCAGAACAATTCTTACCACCCCTGCGACCGACCCCATCCGCGGGCCGGCTTGACGTCGCGGGGCTTTCGCGGAATCGTCCGCGCGTGTCCCGAACCCCGCGCCAACCCAGCGCCCTCACGATCGCCGGCTCCGACAGCGGCGGCGGCGCGGGCGTCCAGATCGACCTGAAGGTGTTTGCGTCATTGGGCGTGCATGGGACCTCCGCGCTCACCTGCGTCACGGCCCAGAATCCCG
Organism: Verrucomicrobiales bacterium; assembly: GCA_038126235.1. Classification (GTDB taxonomy): domain Bacteria; phylum Verrucomicrobiota; class Verrucomicrobiia; order Limisphaerales; family JAYPEY01; genus JAYPEY01. The sequence continues at coordinate 45,006 of JAYPFK010000050.1, read as the reverse complement.
GGCGCGTTCTCGGCGTGCAGCCCTGCAGCGCGAAGATTGTCCGCGCGCAGCTGGACGCGGTGTTTGAGGGCTTCCCCCCCAAGGCGGTCAAGACCGGCATGCTCTGGTCGGCGCCGATCATCCGCGTAGTGGCCAGGTTCCTGAAGGAGCGAAAGGGGAGAATCCCGCTGGTGGTGGATCCGGTCATGGTCGCAACCAGCGGGGCGACGCTGCTGAAGCCCGCGGCGCGGCGCGCATTGTTTGGAGAACTGCTGCCGCTGGCCGCGCTGGCGACGCCGAATCTGGACGAGGCGGAGATCCTGATCGGCGGGCGCATCGCGGATGTTGGGGCGTTGCGCGCGGCGGCCCGGACAATCCATGGAAAATTCGGTTGCGCGGCCTTGGTCAAGGGCGGGCATCTGCGGGGAATGAAGGAGGCGGTCGATTTCTTCTACGACGGTCGGGAGGAACTGATGCTTACAGCGCCGTTCGTAAAGGGCGCGTCCACCCATGGAACAGGCTGTTCCTACTCCGCGGCAATCACCGCGCATCTGGCGCAGGGACGCAGGCTGTGCGACGCTGTGGCCATGGCAAAGGAACACATCACGGGATCGATCGCTGGCGCAGTGAAGTCGGGCCGGCATTCCGTCCTCAACAGTTTCTGGAAGTTCCGCCAGCCAGCCGGCTGAGGAAGGAACGGAGCCTGCTTTACCCGATGTGCGAATGAACCGACTCCTTCTCAACTGGGCTTTGTGCGGGGCATTGGCGGGAGTCATCCCGACCACCGTCGCCGCCGCGGCTCAGGGCTCACAGCTCTTCCGCTTCCGGGAGGCCGGCATGCGCGGATATCGCATTGAGACGCCGACAGCCGCGAAACAGGGCGTCGCCGGCCCGCAATGGCTCCGCGCCGGGCGCGAAGGTTCCGGGGGCTTTTCCGGTCAGATTGGCAGCCGGGTCGTGCTGCGTTTGAAGGACCCGGCCAACGCCGAACGGCTCCTGGCCGGGCGCGGTCTACGGATCGAGGAACAGCTGCTCGGCGATTTCCTCGTGCTGCGGGCGGCGGACGCGGCGGGCGCGGCCCGCGAGGCGCAGTTCCTTTCGCAGGTCGACGGCGTTCTCGCCTGCTGGCCGGAGATGAAACGCGCGAGCGCCCGCCACTTTCCCTACGCGCCCGCCCCGGACGATCCCTATTTTCACACGGAAAACGACGCCGGGATCGATGGTCAGTGGCACCTGGAAAACCGCGACCTTTCGGGCGCGCGCGCCGGCATCGATCTGAATGTCCGCGGGGCCTGGGCGTTCACCCGCGGCGAGAACGTGATTGTCGGCGTCGCGGACGACGGCGTGGAGCTGAACCACCCGGACTTCATCAACGTAGGCGCCGCGGACCTGCACTTCAACTTCACGCTGGACGCGCCGGGCGGCTTTCCCGCGGCGAGTTCCCAGAATCACGGAACCTGCGTGGCCGGGCTGATCGTTGCGGAAGGCGGCAACGGGGAGGGCGTCACCGGCGTCGCGCCGGGAGCCCGGTTCGCCAGCATGCCGATCTTCGATTCAAGGGACTACGTCGCCACCGGCGTGGAACTGGCCAAGGCGTTCGGCTACGAATCGAACCGGGTGGTCATCCAGAACCACAGTTGGGGCAACTCCTCGGTGGGACTGTTGGAGCCGAGCCTGCTGGAACAGATGTCGGTCTCGAACGCGGCCACTCTGGGCCGCAATGGCTTCGGGGTCGTCTTCGTGCGCTCCGGCGGCAACAACCGGGGAAACAACGGAAACACGAACGACGACGGCTACGCAAACCACCCCCTCGCCATCGCGGTGGCGGCGATCCGCGACGACGGCCGGGCCGCCACCTACAGCAACCCCGGGGCCTGCCTGCTGGTCGGCGCGCCCAGCGGCGACGATGACACGCGGACGCTCACCACCACGGACCGGATAGGCAACATCGGCTACAACAGGTCGCTCAACCAAGGGGAAGACAACAACTACGTCTATGGCTCCACCGGCTTCAGCGGGACGTCGGGGGCGGCGCCGCAGATCTCGGGCATCGTCGCCCTCCTCCTTTCGGCAAACCCCGGCCTGGCGTTGCGAGACGCGCAACAGATCCTTATCCACTCCGCCCGCCAGACCGACCCTGCCGATCCCGATCTCGAGGCCAATGCGGCAGGTTTCCAGTTCAGCCACAACTCGGGCTTCGGTGTGCCGGACGCCGGCCAGGCCGTGCGGCTGGCGAGGAACTGGATCAACCGCCCCGAGGCGGTCGAGGTTGTTCATTCCAGCAGGACCTCCGTTCCCATCCCCGACGACGCCCTGCGCGTGACGCTTCCCGGCGCGACCGGGGCGGTGGCCTCCATCCCCTCCACGCCCGGAGTCGGCCCCGTGCCTGACAATCCGACCGCCACCGTGCCGCTCGTGGACCTCGGCCAGGCATTGGAGCCGATCCAGCAGGACCTGACCGGCAAGGCGGCCCTGATCCAGCGGGGCGAGAACTTCTTCTATGAGAAGATCGATCATGCCGCCCGGGCCGGGGCGAAGTTCGCGGTGATCTACAACAACCGGGACGCGACGGAGCGCATCACCATGGCGGCGACCGAATTCAACCCCATCCCCGCCGTGTTCATCTCGCAGATCAACGGGGAGGCCCTGACCAACCATCTCGCGACCAACGGGACGACCCTGGCCCGGCTGGAATTCCAGAAGGCGCAGACCGAGTTCGTCGTCACCGAGAACCTCCTGCTGGAGCACGTCGGTGTCCGCGTCACTACCTCCCACCCCCGACGCGGCGACCTGCGGATCACCCTGCGCTCCCCGCGCGGCCACCGCAGCATCCTCCAGCGCGTGAACTTCGACACAAACGCCGGCCCGAAGGACTGGACCTACTGGTCCGTGAAGCACTTCTACGAGAACTCGGCAGGCGTCTGGCGGGTCGAGGTCGGCGACGCGGCGGAAGACTCAACCGGCTCCGTCACCTCGGTCGATCTGATCCTGCGCGGCGTCCCCATCACCGACACCGACGGCGATACGCTGGACGACGACTGGGAACGCAGCCATTTTGCCCATCTGGCCAACGGTCCGCTCGGGGACCCGGACAACGACGGCTACAGCAATGCGCGCGAGCAGATCATGCAAACCGATCCCGCCGAGAAGAACGATCCGCTACGCCTGGAACTCGCGCCCTTGCGCGGCTCCACCTTCCGAGTGAGCTGGCCCAGCGTCGGCGGCAACAGTGTCGAGCTGCTCTCCTCGCCGGACCTCGGAGCGACCTGGACGACCAACGCGGTGACCGGCGCGTTTCCGGAAAGCGAACATGTGATCGACGCATCGCAGCTCAGCCGCGGTTTCTTCCAGGTCCGGGAGGTGGAGCCGTAGCGCTCACCCGGTCCGCTTCGGAACGATCACCTTCAATCGGCTTCCGTCCATGCCGACAACGGCAGGCGCGGCCCCCACGAATTCACCGTCCACCTCGAAGGGCGCCCAGTCTTCGCTGGAAAGCCTGATTTCGCGGGCCTGGAGGTATTCGGCATCAGCGATATTCTCCCAGTTTCCCGCGAGCCACGCCCACCCGGCCGAGCCCAATGCGTCCCAATCGATTCTGGAGAACACGCGCGCGTCGAGCAGTCCATCGGCCGGGTCGGCCCGATGAAAGATTGGATACTCTCCGCCATAAAGACGACCGTTGCCGATCAGAACCAGCTCGCCGGCCAGTGAACGGCCGTCCGTCTCAACCGTGATCCGGGCCAGCGGCCCCAAGAACGCCTTCACCCCCGCATAAACGTAGGCCAAGGGGCCGACCTTCTTCTTCAGCCCGTAATCGACAAGCTCGACCGCGCGCGCATCCAGTCCGCAGCCGGCCAATTGAGCAAAACGCAGGACCTCCGTCTCGCCCCTGACGTCCAGTTCGGCACGGGGCAGGTCGATCTCCGTATCCACGCCGTCCCGGATCGCGCGCCACGCCCTTTCCAAATCGAACGGGATGCCAAACTCCCGCGCAAAGACGTTGGCTGTGCCCAATGGCAACACGCCCAACCGGACGCGCTCCAGCCCGCCGGGTTCTTCGGCAATGCCGTTCACCGCCTCGTTCAAGGTGCCGTCCCCGCCCGCTGCCACGACCACGTCGAATCCCTCCCGCACGGCCTCCGCCGCCAGCCTGCGCGCCGCGCCCGCGGAATCCGTCCGCTTGAGCGTGCACTCCCGGCCGATCTCGTCCAGATGCCGCTGCAGCCGGCGGGCCTTGTCGCCCCGGGCGGTCGGGTTGAAGATCAGGCAGATACGCACGGGCACTTTGTGCGCGGCGCGATGGCGCGGTGTCGAGGGAAATCCCGATCGCCGCAACCATGCCCCGCCTTGACTCAAACCGGGACATTCGGCTTGCCATCCGGCGTCGCGGCTTCCCAAATACGCGGCATGGAGATCACAGAACTGATGCCGGGAAGTTTCTACGTGAGCGATGGCGCCAACGCGTTGCTTGCCGGCTGCCCGCCCGAGATCGTCAAGGTCATCCGCCAGCGGGGGCTCACCGCCCCCGGCGCCATCCTGTTGCCCGACAAGCCGATCGCCATGGGCGAGTCCCAGACGGCGGTGGAGTTCCCCCTGTACCAGCATCTGTTCTTCAATTCGAAGGAGAAGAGGAAGCCGCTTCAACTGCTCGGCAGCCGGCGCCGCGTGCGGGCCGCGGAGGACCTGCTTGAACTCACGTTGGTGGGGCCGGACGAATCCCAGATGCGCGACTGGGGCATGGAGCCGGAGGCCGCCGAGAACCTTGCCCGCGAGACGCGCTGGTTTCACCTGAAGGACGAGGATGGCAAGCCGATCCCTCTCGGCGCGTTGGTCGAATCCAGAGATCTGGAAGGCGACGGCTGCGACCTCGGCTGGATCAAGATCCGCCGGCTGGAATCCAACGTCTTCCGCATGACCTGTGGCGACGCCACGGAGGACATCGATCTCACGGTCCGGGAGGAACAGGAGCCTCCCTATCCGGTTTCGACGGACCTGACCGTCTCCACGTTGGTGAAAATGGGCGTGGAGGTGCTGGGCGGCGCGACCGGGTTCAGCGCCGCGCAAGCCTCCTCCGGCGTGGCGCTCTGCTACAACGGCAACTACATCCTGATCGACGCCATCCCCTACCTGAACTTCCACCTTCGCGCCCGCGGCATCGCGCGCAACCAGATCCACTCGATCTTCCTGACGCACATCCACGACGACCACTGCAACCTGGTCTCGCTCCTCCAGTACAACCGGAGGATCCGCGTGCTCACCACGCCCGTCATCTTCCACATGACGCTCAAGAAGCTCTCGCTGATGATGGATCGGTCCGTCGATCGTCTGCGCGCCTATTTTGACTTTGAACCCCTCGCGCCCGGCGAGGAGACGGATTTCTTCGGGCTGAAGATCCTCCCCCACTGGTCGAGCCATTCCATCCCCACCATCGGGGCGCAGTTCTCCACCGTCCATGACGGCGTCAAGCATCACATGATCTACACCGGCGACAACCAGTCGCTGACGGACATCAAGAAGATGCAGAAGACCGGCGTCATCGACGGCGAACGCTACGGGGAAATCGCGGACCTGTACAGCATGCGCAGCAACCTGCTGATCGCCGACGGCGGGGAGGGTGTGATGCACGGGGATCCCTCCGACGCGCTCAACTCCGAGGCGGACCGGATCGTGTTCCTGCACCTCGACGGGCTCTCAGAGGAGTTTCAGGCGCAGTTCACCATCGCCTCCTCCGGCAAACGATTCCCCATCCTGCGCGGCGACACGGATTACGATCTCACGCGCACGATCGAGTACCTGATGGAGTATTTCCCGGAGATGCCGCCCATCTGGATCTCCAACCTGCTGGCCAACCAGCAGATCAGCAGTTTCAACGCGGGCGACATCATCATCCGCCAGGGGTCGAAGTCCGACGCCAAGGTCTACATGATCCTCACCGGCTATGCGCAGGTGATCCAGCACGACGGCCGGACAAAGAACCAACTCGCCCAGATGGAGGCCGGCGAACTGATCGGCGAGATGTCCAACATCACCGGCAAGGGCCAGCGCAACGCCTCCGTGGTCGCGCTCAGCCCGGTGACGGTGTGCGCGATCTCCGAGGCGGCGTTCCATGGCTACATCCGTCACCAGCGCTACGAGAACAAGCTGCGCACCATGTGGCAGAACCGCGAACTGCTGCAGAACTTCCCCTACCTCCGCCCGCTGCAGCAGCCCGTGATCCGGGCGTTGAGCGAGCGCGTCTCCCTCGAATACCTCACCGCTCGAAACGGGGCCGAACGGCTGGAGAACATCGTCGAGGAGGGCGGCCTCATGTTCCCGCTCGGCATCGACATCGAGATCGAGCGCCGCGGACGGCCGACAGAAATCCCGGCCCAGTCCCAGCCTGTCTATTGCGCGCCGGGGACGATGCTGAAGACGGAGGCCGAGTTCCAGTATCTGCTGCTTCGCACGCCGGCGGCGGCGGCGTTGCGGCACGAGATTCCCGCCTTCCGGTATTTCTGGGAGGAGACGCTGAACCTCCCCGTGCCGGCCGGCGGGTGAGTCTGCTTTCTCTCGTGAAGCGCCAAGCCTTGGACACGGGCTGCGGATCGGGCAACGCGGTGGGGCGAAGCTCCCGCTGAACCGGACGCACCGCGACACCGAACGCTGATCTGCCAGACTGCGCGCCCGGCTCGACGGGAGCCTCGCCCCACCAGCAAAGGAAACGTTCACGGAAAAGCGTTCGAATCCAGTTCACACCGGAACCCCGCGCAAAGCGCCATTCGCAAAGAGCGGATTCACATCCGCCGCTACTGTTCAAAACACCGACGCCTACTCCACCCGGATCACCCGCCGCGCGTGGAACCAGCGACCATACAGGTCGCGGGCGCGGACGAAGATGGTGTGGGTTCCCGCGGGCAACGCGGCGGGGAGCGTCCCTTTCCAGAGGTGCGAGGAATCGGCCGGAGCGTTCAATTGCGGCGGCGCGGGCTTGACCGCCATTTCACGCTCGCGCACTGCGGCATAAAACGGGTCCTTCTCCCGGACCTGCCGAAGCTTCCGCCACTCGCCGTCCCAACCCACGCGCATCTCCACCGTGGAACGCTCCGATCCGGCGAAGACGTTGACGCGGACCTCGGTCTTCGCCGTTTCGGCGGAAGCCACCGCCTCGGGCGCCATCACGTTCATCTGGTAGTCCGCCGGCCGGCCGGCCGCGCGGAAGTCGAAGGTGGCGCGCTGTCCGTCGAAGGTGATGACGGACCAGCCGTTGGGCGCGCCGTCGCGCATGGTGGCGTGGGGAATGCCGCGTTCGTCCAGCGCCCCCTTCCACCAGGTCCCGCAGACGGTCACATTGACGATGTGATGGTGCGGCGTCCGGCCGCGCCAGCCGGCCTCCTTCCCGAGGAACCGGTGCTCCTGCGTGTGCGTGTGGCCCGAGATCGACAGCGTGTAGGGCCGGTTCTCGATCAGGCGGAACAGCGCGCCGCGGTCCTCCGTCTCGTCCAGCGGGATGTGCATCATCAGCACGACCAGCTTCTCGTCGGGCACGGATTTCAGGTCGTTCTTCACAAAACGGACCTGCTTCTCACCCAGCGCGCCCACATAGCGGCCCTCGCCCTCCGGCTTCGCGCCCAGCCAGTTCACGTTGTCCAGCACGATGAAATGCACCTTGCCGTAGTCGAAGGAATACCAGGCCGGGCCGTAGACGCTTTCGAAGGTCTCGTCGGACAGGGCGTCGTTCGGCGAGTCGAAGTTGATGTCGTGGTTGCCGATCACGTTGAACCAGGGGACGCCGATCAGGGCGACGGTGCGGTTGAGGCTCTCGAACAGCGACAGGTTGTTGAACATGATGTCGCCCAGGGTGATCCCGAATTTCGCCTCCGTCCCGATCAGCTCCTCGACCACGTCATGCGCAATGTAGTCGATCTGCGCCTGGGAGCTCGGCTGGGGATCGCCGAAGAAGATCGCCTGGAACTTCTCCGGCTCCTCCTGCCGCGTCAGGGGAAAATCGATCGATTCCGGCAGCGGCCCGGTCGGTTTGACGCCAGGATATTTCGTCTTTGGCGAACCCGCGGGTTTGTGGATGTGGTAGAACCTGGGAAGGTTGTTCCCGTCCAGCGGAGGCGTCCAGCCAGAGGGCTTGATGACGAAGAAGATCGTGTCGTCGCCGGCCGGAAGCTCCCAGCGCCCCTCTTCGTCGGTGAAGACGACCTCACGCTGATTGGACACGCGGACGTGGGGAATCGCCGGCTCGCCGGCATCGCGTTGACCGTTCTTGTCCAGGTCGTGAAAGACCGTGCCGCGGGCGACAGCCGCATCGGACGAAGCCGCGGCAAGGAGGGTTGAGCAGATCGTCGCCGCGAAGCCCGCGGCCGGAATACGAAATTTCATGGAGCTGGATTTTTCAGGGAACGCCGACGCTACTTCCCGTCGCCGCCGAGGATCTCCGACCCCTTCTTCAGCAACTCGGCCGCATCGTCGTCGATCGGCTCCTGGGAGACGATCTTGCCGGCGTCATCGACCTCGACCTTCAGATAATTGGGTCCGGGCAGGAAGCCAAAGCGCTTTTCGTAGAGCTTGGGGGCGCTTCCGGTGAAGATCTTGAACGCCTTGTCCACGATCCCCTTGTCCGCGACGGTGGGGACCTCCTTGTAGCGCATGCCCAAGGGGGCGGTGGTCTTGAACAGCATGAAGGCCCCGCCGCCGATCAACAGAACGACGAGCGCCACGATCAGTTTCAACATCTTGAACATGCCGGAACCTTCGGAGAACTTCCGCCTCAACGCAAACCGTTCCTGAGAGCCTGCCGGAAAAAAGAAGCGGCCCGTACTTGGGCGGGGCGGAGTTGTCTCCGGCGTTGCTCCTCAGTCACGTATCGCATCGGATAGGCTCCTTCGTCGCGCCTTGGAGCCGACCCCGCCGCGCTCCCAATCTACGCCGCTCCCTTTTTCCGGCAGGCTCTCACTCCTCCGCCGCCTTGCGAAGCATGTCGATCTGCCGGCCGAGCGCATCGACCTGCGCCTCCGCCAACTGAACTCGCTCCTCCATCCCCCGCAGCGTATCCAGCAGCGCCAGACCGAGGTCGGCGGTCTCGTAGGGAATCTTCTCGCCGTCCTCGTCCTTCTTCGTCAGGAGATCGACCAGCGGTCCGATGCTGGATTTCACATTGCCCTTGGGTTTGGCCGCGGCGATGCGGATATCCAGCATCTCGTTGTACATCTTCACCAGCGCATCCAACAGCTTGAGACACTCCTCGTGTTCAAGGGTCAGCGGGTCGGTGGCCTTCTGGCCGGGGCGGCGCATGCCCCCGGTGCCGCCGATGCCCTTGGCGGCGTCGGCGGCGTCGGGAATCTCCACGCTGAGCATCCGGCTGCGGCCGTCCGCCGTGACCATCACCTTCCGTTCCGTCATGACGTGAAGGAACGCGCCGATGATGCTGTAATGGGTCGCGTCCCGGGCCCCGGGCGCGAGCGGCACGATCGTGTCGCCTTCCTTCCGGGCGCAGATCACCTGCTTGCCCGCCGCGTCGCGGCCTTTCACCCAGTGTTCGCCGTCGCCAATGATCTCGCGGACGGACTCGACGAGCTTGAGCTTGAACTCGGTGGAAAGCGAGGCGACCTGCTCCTCGGCGAGCGGCTCGAGGCCGAAGTTCGAGGGGGGCGGATCCTCGGTGTCCGGCAGCTCCACGGGTTCCTCGGCCGGCTGGGGCTGCGTTGCGGGCGCGGCAGGCGCGGTCTCCGCCTTCTTTTCCGGCGCGGGGTCGGGCTTCTTGTCCCCGGGCTCGTCCTTCTCGACGGCGACGGGCGCCGGAACCTGGATCTTCTTGGAACAGTGCGGGCACTCGATCTCGAGACCGATGTGCCCGGCTTCGGCGGCCATGCGGGCGTTGCAGGACGGGCAGTTGAATTTGAATGAACTCATGACAACAAGGGGCGGTTTGAGGTTGGAGATCGGGTTCAGTCCGAGGCGTCAGCGGCCCGGGAAAGGCAGGAAGTGAGGAAAGGCAGCAGCTGCTTCTTGCGGGAGACCACGCCCTGGAAATCGTAGATGCCGGGCTCGACCTCGGGATACTTGATCTGGTTGATGAAGCCGGGATCGCCCACCACGACCAGCAGCGAATTCTGGCGCGTGACATCCGTGACCAGCAGCGCGGAGAAAAAGAAGTTGTTCGCAGCCCGGTAACGCTCCAGGGCCTCCACCACGCCGGCCTTGCGCTCGTTGAAATGGCCGAAGCCGATCTCCTCGATCTGCGCGACGCTGAACTTGACGCCCGCCTCCTCGTAGGGCTTGCAGTCAGTCGTGATGGCGTCCTCCGCGGGCTTGGAGATCAGCACGGAGCCCGAGGCGAACAGTTGTTCGGTGAAGCGGGTCGCGTCCACTCCGGCGATCGCCTCCAGCTTCCGCAGGATCTCCGCGTCCCGGTCGGTCGCGGTAGGCGAGGTCAGGTTCAGCGTGTCCGTCACCAACCCCGCAAGCAGGAGTCCGGCGATCTTCTTGGGCAACTCGATTCCGTGCCGGAAGAAGCAGTCCGCCACGATGGAACTGGTGCTGCCCATCGGCTCGTTGCGGAACAGGATCGGCTGCGCGGTCGTCAACGCTCCGATCCGGTGGTGGTCGATCACCTCGATGATGTCCACCTTGTCCGCTCCCTTGACCGCCTGCGAGAGCTCATTGTGGTCCACCAGGATCAGCTTGCGCTCGACCCGCTTGAGGAAGTCCGACTTCGAGAGCGCGCCAACAACACGCTTGTGCTTGTCGAACACGGTGAACATGGAGGCCGCCGTGGCGGAGGCGGTGACGCGCGCCTTGTCGAGCCGCTCCTCCTGGTCGAAGGCGACGTAGTCCTCCACGAGCACATGCTTGACCGGCGTCGCCGCCCGGCAGAGTCCGGCGGTCGTGGAGGTGTCGTGCGGCGAGCTGATGACGGCCACGCCGGCTTCGCGGGCGGCCTCCAGGGTCTTGGCCTCCAGCTTCAGCCCCCCGGTCACGATCAACGCGCGGACCTTCTCCCGGATGGCGAGGTTCTGGATATCCCAGCGGTCGCCGACGATGACGACGACGTTGGCGGGGTCGCGCCGCGCCATGCGTTGGCCGAAGGACTCCACGCTCATGGCGCCGATGATCATCATCAGTTCCTCCTCGTCCAGAGGGCGGACGCCGAACTCAAATGAGCCGCCCAGCGTGTGGGCCAGGCCGCCCAGGGAGGTGCGCAGCCGCCGGGAATCCGCCGCGCCATCGGCGGCCGGAAAGATCGTGCGGCTGATCTTGAACAACGAAATCTGCCCGGCGCAGGTGCGGTTGGGGTTGAGCACCGGCAACGCCCGCAGGTTGCTCGCATCCATCATGGCCATCGCCTGCGCGATCGTCGTGTCCGGCTCCACGGAGACGACGTTCGTCTGCATCACGTCGCGGACCTTGGGGGAGACGTCCGAGACGAATTTAGGCGGGGCGACCCCGAAGGTCTCCAGCGTGAACGCGATGCGGTCGTTGACCTCGCCGCAGCGCGCCGCCACCGCGTCCATCATGCCCGTGCGCCGCTTGAATTCCGCGTAGCCGATCGCCGAGCAGATGGCGTCGGTGTCGGGGTTTCGATGGCCGATGACGAGAATTTCACTCATGGATTGGGCGGAAGGTGATACAGCCCGCGGGCGGTTGGGGCAAGTGTGATGCGTGACGGGATGCTGGATGCTGGATGCTGGCCGAGGCAGCCGGGTTTGAAATGCCGGGCCTTTGCCCGCTCAAGCTGTTCGGTCTGAGATCTGAGATCGCGGATTTGAGATTTGAAATCGCCCACCAGCATCCAGCATCCAGCCACCAGCCACCAGCCACCAGCCACCAGCCACCAGCAACAAAAACCCCGCCAACCTTGCGGCTGGCGGGGCGTTGAAAGACGTTTCGTCTTGGGCCGGCGGGCTACTTCTGTTTCGCCGCCTTGGCCTTCTGGTATTCCGCGACGATCTCCTCGGAGATGTTCCGGGGGCACTCGGTGTAGTGCGAGAACTCCATGGAGAACTGGCCGCGCCCCGAGGTCATCGTGCGCAGGTCGCCGATGTAGCCGAACATCTCGCTCAGCGGCGCGTCGGCCTTGATGCGGACGCCGGTGGCCACGGGCTCCTGGGCCTTGATCATGCCGCGCCGCCGGCTGATGTCGCCGATGACGTCGCCGACGTTGTCTTCCGGGGTGAAGACGTCGATCTTCATGATCGGCTCCAGAAGGTAGGCGCCGGCTTTGGGAATCGTCTGGCGATAAGCCGCGCGGGCGGCGATTTCGAACGCCATGGCCGAGGAGTCAACCACGTGATAACCGCCGTCCCGCAGGGTGACCTTCACATCTACGCAGGGGAATTCCGCGAGAACGCCCTTCTCCATGGAATTCTCGAAGCCGTGTTCGATGGCGTTCCAGTATTCGCGCGGCACGTTGCCGCCGGTGACGACCGACTCGAACTGGAAGCCGGAGCCCGGCTCGAGCGGTTCGACCGTGTAGTCGAGCTTGGCGTACTGACCGGAACCGCCGGACTGCTTCTTGTGCGTGTAGGAATCGTCCGTCGCCGTGCGGATGGTCTCGCGGTAGGCCACCTGCGGCTTGCCGGTGGCGACCTCCACCTTGTAGGTGCGCTTGAGGATGTCCACCTTGATGTCCAAGTGCAGTTCGCCCATGCCCTTGATGATGGTCTCCTTGCTGTCCGGATCGGTCTCGACGCGGAAGGAGGGGTCTTCCTTCATCATCTTGGAGAGGGCCTCGCCCATCTTGTCGACCGCGCCCTTCTCGGCGGGCTCGATCTTCATGGAGATGACGGGGTCCGGGAAGACCATCGGCTCCAGCGTGGCCGGGTTCTTCGGGTCGCAGAGCGTGTGACCGGTCTGGCAGTTCTTGAGGCCGACCAGGGCCACGATGTCGCCGGCCTGGGCGCTGTCGCGCTCCTCGCGGGAATCGGCGTGCATCTCCACGATGCGGCCGACGCGCTCCTCCTTGCCGGTGAAGGTGTTGAGGACGTTCATGCCCTTCTCGATCTTGCCCGAGTAGATGCGGGTGAAGGTCAGGGCGCCGAAACGGTCGTCCATGATCTTGAAGGCCAGCGCGCGCAGCGGCCGGTCCGCTTCCACGACCGCGAACTCACCGGTCTCGTTGCCTTCCAGATCGACCTCCGGCTGCGGCGGAACCTCGGTGGGATTCGGCAGGTAATCGACGACGGCGTCGAGGATCAGCTGCACGCCCTTGTTCTTGAAGGAGGAGCCGCAGTAGGTGGGGAAGAAGTCCAGCGCGATCGTGCCCTTGCGGATGCAGCGCTTGAGGGTGTCGACATCCGGCTCCTCGCCCTCAAGGTATTTCTCCATGACCTCGTCGTCCTGTTCCACCGCGGTCTCGATGAGCGCGGCGCGATATTCCTCGACCTTGTCAACCATGTCGGCCGGCACGTCCTCGATCACGTACTTGTCGGGATCGCCGGAGTCGTCCCAGATCCAGGCCTTCTTGGTGAGGAGATCGACGACGCCCTGGAAATTCTCGTAGTTGCCGATCGGCAGGACCATGACCAGCGGCTTGGCGGCCAGGACATTCTTGACCTGCTCCACGACGCGGTAGAAATCCGCGCCCACACGGTCGAGCTTGTTGACGTAGATGATGCGGGCGACCTCGGACTCGTTCGCGTAGCGCCAGTTGGTTTCGGACTGGGGCTCCACGCCGCCGGAGCCGCAGAACACGCCGACGCCGCCGTCCAGCACCTTGAGGGAGCGGTAAACCTCGATGGTGAAGTCCACGTGGCCCGGGGTGTCGATGATGTTGAACTGGTGGCCCTTCCAGAAACAGGACGTGGCGGCGGACTGAATCGTGATGCCACGCTCCTGCTCCTGCTCCATAAAGTCAGTGGTCGCGGCGCCGTCATGCACCTCGCCCATCTTGTGAATCTTGCCGGTCAGCTTCAGGAAGCGCTCGGTCGTCGTCGTCTTGCCGGCGTCAACGTGCGCAAAAATGCCGATATTCCGGTATTTCGATAGGTCTTTCATTGTCTTCTGCTGCGTTGCCCCCTGTTGGTCTGTTTGAAGGGGAAAGCGGATACAACTAGTGGTTTTATTGCGGCGTTCAAGTCTTGTTTACAGTTTTTTTCGGCCGGGAAGCGGGGACTGCGGGCGTAAACTTGGCGGAAGGACGGGCGCTTTCGGAGCGCGGCTGTGTCGGAGACCAGCCGCAGCAACGTTGGGGACAACCAAAACCAAGGAAGTTCTCAAGCGCCTGCGGATCGGAGGTTGCCGCGGCCGCCGTCCTGAGAAGAGTTGCGGGCGGATGGAAGCCTGGCGCCGCCCTGTTCGGAATTCCACGTTTACGCGATTCCGGCATCCTGCGCGTCCCTCGCCCCGGTCGGCCGTATGGGTGGGATTCAGGGAAAGCCGGGCGCCCATTCCACGTAACCGCGGAACTTCAAAGCCGAAGGAAGGCCCCTGTGGCAAGCGGCGGATAGGAGAGCGCCGTGTTCGCGGCGATCACGCCCTTCCGCCCGTCATCCCCTCAAACCGCGCCGTCGCCTCCGCCCAGGCTTCCACGTCGCACGGTTCGTAGGTCTCCAACCCAAAGGAATCCCGCACGACCCGCCGCGCCTCGGCCAGGGAGCCGATGTGTCCCAGCGCAATCGCCTGCAACAGCGCGTTGCCCGCAGCGGTGGCCTCGGCCGGGCCGGTCACGGTCGGAACGCCCACGGCATTGGCGGTCAGCTGGTTCAACAGGCGGTTCTTGGTCCCGCCGCCCACGATGTGCAGCCGCGCGACAGGTTCGCCGGTCAACTGCTCGATCTGCCTCAAGGTTCGTCCGTAAAGCAGGGCCAGGCTTTCCAGCGCGCAACGGATCGTCGCGCCCGGGCCGTCCGGCGCTGGTTGGCCGGTCTCGCGGCAGAATTCCGCGATCCGCCCCGGCATGTCGCCCGGAGCAACAAAGCGGGCGTCGGTCGGGTCAATCAGCGACCTGAACGGCTCGGCCTCCTCCGCCAGGCGGGTCAGTTCGACGTAATCGCGGACTTCCCCCTCGCGCTCCCACTGCCGCCGGCACTCCTGCACCAGCCACAGGCCGATGATATTCTTCAACAACCGCACGGAGCCGCCAAAGCCGATCTCGTTGGTGAAATTCAATTCGCGGCAGGCGTCGGTGACAACGGGCGTCGCCAGTTCCGCGCCCATCAACGACCAGGTCCCGGAACTGATATAGGCCCAGCTTCCCTCCTCGGTGACGGGAGCCGCCGCAACCGCGGCCCCGGTGTCGTGTGTGCAACCGGCGACGACCTCCACGTTCCCAAGTCCGGCTTCCGCCGCGACCTCCGGCAAAAGGGGGCCAAGCTTCCGCCCGGACGGCGCGATCTCCGGAAAGATCCCGCGCGGCAGCCCCAGCGTCCCGATCAGTTTGTCCGACCACCCACGCGTCTGCGGGTTGTAGAGCTGGAAAGTGCTGGCCATGGATTCCTCGATCACCCGGCTGCCGGAAAGCAGGAAGTGCAGCCCGTCCCCCACGCCGAGGATCAGATCCGCCTGCTCCAGCCGCTCCGGCGATTCGGCCATCAGCTGGAACAAGGTGTTCAACGGCATGTACTGGATCCCGGTCTCGGCGAAGACCGTCTCCCAATCGGTCTTTGCCCACGCCGCCTCGACGCCGCGCTCGGTGCGCGGGTCGCGATAGCAGAACGTCGGCGACATCAGCCGCCCCTCCGCGTCGAACAGCAGGTAGTCCACGCCCCAGGAATCCACGCTGAACCCCGCGATTCCGACGCCCAACGCGCCCGCCTTTTTCAGGCCGGTCTTCACCTCGCCGAGCAGCTCCGGGATGTTCCAGTGCAGCGAGCCGTCGTCGGTCCGGATGAGGTGGTTGGGGAAGCGGTGGATCTCCTCGAGAGTCAGCCGGCCCGCGTCCAGCGTCGCCAGCATCAGGCGTCCGCTTTCCGCGCCCAGGTCGCAGGCGAGATAACGTGCGGTCATGGGGCGCGTATATAAACCTGATCCACCGGCGGGGCGAGCGGGGAATCAACAGGGACAAATGCAACCAGAGGCTCAACGATGCGAAATGACGAAACACCCAACCACCCAATTCCGAAAGAAGCCCGAAATCCCAATGTCGCAGGGAATCCGCGCCCCCCGGTCGAAGGGCCGTGATCGGCCTTTCCCTCGTCTTTCTTGGAGCCGGGAGTGGGGAGAAGCTTGATCCAACCCCGACCTTTCGCGAGTCTCCCGACCATGCCCACCCGACGCGAATTCCTTGGAACTGCGGCGGCCGGCGTGGCGGCCTTCGCCGCCGGCTGCGCCTCGCAACCGAAATCCGAATCCGCCCGCCGGCTCGATGCCCGTCATTTCACGGTCAAATTGATCGACCGTGTCACGGCGCGGGTTTCCTTCCGCGATACGCCGCGCCGCTCGATGGACCGTGAGCTGCCCCACTGGCGTTACACCGAGATCCTTACCGTCACGCTGGCCTCAGGGAAGAAGGGCCACGGCGAGACGCTGCTCTACTACACCTGGGGCGCAACCGGCGATGAAGATGTGAACCGCGCGCTCGGCCGCAATGCCCGCGAGATCATGTGGGATGATTCTCTGGGGGCCGGCCTGCAGATGGCGTTGTTCGACGCGGTCGGGAAGACGCTCGACGAGCCGGTTCATGCGCTGCTCGGGAAGCAGGTTCACAGGCAGACCCCGCTTTCGTGGTGGAACATCGACACTTCCGCCGCGGACATGGCATCCGAATGCCGGCTCGCTTACGACAGCGGCTACCTGTCCTACAAGACCAAGGGGCGGCCTTGGTTCGACATCCACGAACAGCTGCGGCAGTCCGTCGCCGTCGTGCCCGCGGAGTTCAAGATCGACATGGATTTCAACGACACCCTGCTGAAGGCGGAGCGGGGCCTGCCGATTCTCAAGGAACTGGAAAAGCATCCGCAGGTGGACATCTTTGAGACGCCGATCCCCCAGGGTGATATCGAGGGAAACAAGAAGATCCGCGAGGCGACGCGTGTGAAGCTGGCAATGCACTTCGGCAATCCCGAGCCGGAGATCGCCGTGCGCGAGGGCGTGTGCGACGGCTTCGTCATCGGCGGCGGCGCCAGCCGCGTTCTGGAGCGGGGCCGCTTCAGCGAAAAGCATGGCCTGCCGTTCTGGCTGCAATTGGTCGGGACCGGGATCACGGCCGCCTGGTCGCTGCACTTCGGCGGCGTGTGCCGCAACGCCACGTGGCCGGCGGTGAACTGCCATCAGCTCTACCAGCGCGACCTGCTCGCCGAACCGATCCTCGTGCAAAAAGGCGTCGCGCAGGTTCCGGACAAGCCGGGCATCGGGCATGAGATCGACTGGGACGCGGTGGAGAAGTTCAGGGTCGCCAAGCCGGCCTCGCGACCGGAGCCGGAACGGTTGTTGCTCACCACCTGGCCAACCGGACGAAAGATGTACATCGCCAGCACGGGAAAGGTGAACTTCCTCCTTACCCGCGCCAACCAGGGCCTGATCCCCTACTACCAGCCCGGCGCGCACACGGAACTGTTGCCCAACGACGGCTCGGATCTCTGGCGGCGCCTCTACAACGCCGCGCGCGACCAGCCGATCTTTCAGGGCCGCTGAACCGGACAGCCATTTCGGCCCTTCGGGCGCGCGTCACGAACCCGGTTTCGGGATGGCGCACGAGCCATCCCCGCAGGCGAGCGTCTGAAAATCGGGCCGGTCCGCGATGGTCTTGTGAACGAACTCCCGGAGAATCCTCCCCTGGTGGATCAGGAACACCCCCGGCATCTGCAGGGTGTCTCCGCGGGGAACGCCCGGAGTGTTGCCGGTGAAGATTGCCTTCAACCCGCGTCCCCAGACGCTGAAGCCCAACAACTCCTTCAAGCCCGCCTTCCCCAGGTCGAAGGCCCGATACAACGCCCCCGAGGGATCCGCGATCCGGTCAATGTCGCCCAGGTCGTAACGTTCGAAGAAACCCGCCGAGCGCTTTTCATCGTCCATGTGAACGAACACGATCCGCACGTCCTCCGCCTCGATGGCCTTGCGTTGCCGGGCGACGTCACGCGCCGCCTCCTTGCAGAAGCTTCAACCCAGGTGCCGCAGCAGGATCACCAGCGCGCGGGACTCCCGGGAAATGTCCCACAGTGATTCACCCGAGGCGGTGGTCGCGCTCCGTAGAGCGGCTTCCAGGTCGCGCCCTGACGCGGTCGGTTGTTCCGGTTGGTCCATGTATTCATTCTAACCGGCAACCATCGCCGGGCAACCGCCATAATCGGCGGGTTTCCGGGCATGACTTTCGCCGGGCAGGTAGGGCGAACTGTCCCCAGTGAGCCGCGCGGGGACATGCTCACGTCGGCTCACTGGGGACAGTTCGCCCCACCTGGACTGCCAACCCGGCATCGGACATTTGCGTATCCGCGGGGATGTGCCATGGTCCCGGGTCGATGAAGACGCCATCCGCCATTCTTCCGCTCGTCCTCGCCTGCGCTTCGGTTGCCGCCGCCGACCTCAGCCGCCCTGACATCGTCCTGCTCATGGGCGACGACCACGGCTGGGAGGAGACGGGCTACAACGGCCACGCCCAGCTCAAGACCCCGGTCCTCGACGCCATGGCGGCGGGCGGTCTGCGCCTCGACCGCTTCTACGCGGGACACCCTTCCTGTTCCCCCACACGCGGCACCGTTCTGACCGGCCGGCATCCGAACCGCTACGGGACCTTCACTCCAAACTTCTCCATGCGGCCGAAAGAGATCACCGTCGGCCAACTCATGAAGGACGCGGGCTACGCGACCGGCCATTTCGGCAAGTGGCATGTCGGCCCGGTCAAGCAGACCTCGCCGACCAGCCCCGGCGCAATGGGTTTCGACGAGTGGCTTTCACACGACAATTTCTTCGAACTGGACCCCACGCTCTCACGCAACGGCGGCCCGCCGAAGAAGATCGCGGGCGAAAGCTCGGAGATTGTCATCGACGCAACGATCGATTTCATCGCGCGGGCGCGCAAGGCCGGCAAGCCGTCGTTCACCGTGGTCTGGTTCGGCTCCCCGCATGAGCCTTACAGCGGTCTGCCCGAAGACCTCGCCCTCTATGACAACCTGCCCGAGAAATACGCGAAACGGACAGTCTCGCTGACCTCGAACGAGACCGGCAAACGCGTGAAGCGGCCGTTGCGCGATGTCCTTCGCGAGCGCTACGCCGAGATCACCGCCATGGACCGGGCAATCGGGAAACTACGCGACTTTCTCAAGCGTGAAGGGATGCGCGACAACACGCTGCTCTGGTATTGCGGCGATAACGGCACACCCGCCAGCGGCGTCGCGGACACGCCCCTGCGCGCGCAGAAGGGGACGGTCTACGAAGGCGGCATCCGCGTGCCCGGCGTAATCGAATGGCCCGCGCGGATTCCAACGCCGCGAGCAACCAGCGTTCCCGCCGTAACCAGCGACATCCTGCCGACCCTGTGCGGGATCGTCCGGCACAAACTGCCCGCCCGCCCCCTGGACGGCGTCAGCCTGATCCCGTTGATCGACGGGGAGATGCCCAACCGGCCCCGACCAATCCAGTTCTGGGCCTTCAGCCTTTCCGGCTACCCGCGCAACGAACTGGAGCCCTATCTCGATCCCGAACTGCAGAAGGGCACCACCCCGCTGATCAAGCTGATGAACGGCCTTCCCACCCGCAACTTCGTGAACTACCGCCATCCCGGAATCACGGAGCGCGACTTCCGCGGCCCGCGCGTCATCATGGACAATGACTACAAGCTGGTCGTCGATGGTTCGAAGAACAGCGGCGTCGAGCTGTTCGACCTGACCAAGGACCTGGGGGAGACAACGAACCTGGCCGAGGCCAAGCCCGACGTTGTGGCGAGCCTTCAGAAGCAGCTGCGCGACTGGCAACAGTCGGTGTTGGAAAGCCTGATGGAGAAGGACTACTGAGCGGCAGCTGTGGCGGCGGACGAAAAGGTGGGGCGAATGGTCCTCAATGAGCCGACGTAAGCATGTCCCAAGCGCGGCTCACTGGGGACAGTTCGCCTCGACTCAAGGCTTTGCTCCGTGGTCTTCCCAGGGCAGCCACTCCAGCTTCGAGCAAAAGGGCGAAGCCGGAAGACCGTTCCTGCCATAGAGGTTGCCGCCCTGCGGCTGGACATGGCAGGCGTAGCGGACTTCAACCGGCTGAGCCACGGCATCGGACGCGACAATCACCTCGCTCCCTTGGATGCGCGCCGTCGCCGGATGCCAGACCCCGTCCCGGCCCGCCACTTCAAACCAGCGCAGCGGGACGTCGATTTCCTTCGCCGGACCGAGGCCGGGCTTGTCCCCGACCATGAGCCCGGCATCAGCGTTTGCGAAGTGGACGCGAAGCTGGTTTCCCTCCACGCGATGGCTCTCGTAGGCGGGGCCGACCGCCGCGCCTGTGTTTCGCCCGTAGGTCCGCGCCAGCGCGAGTCCGGCGAGGCGTCGTCCGACGCTCAGTTTGTCCGGCGGATGAATGCCTTCGCCCCGGACGTCGAAGGTCACGGCCATGCTGGAGTGGGGAATGGCCTGCGCCCGACGCTGCTCCTCGCGCATCCGGATCCAGCCGGTGGCGAAGGGAAAGCTCGGAAGCTGGACAAAGTAGACCGGCAGGTCATCGGCATCCCAACACGCGCGCCAGCCCTCGATCATCGCCTTCATCTTGTGACGGTAGTCGCGCGGATCCTCGCCGCGCCCGCAGTTGGACTCGGCCTGATACCAGAGGAAACCGCGCAGGGCGAAGGGAACGACCGGGGCCATGCGACCGTTGAAGATCGCTCCGGGATGCCCCTCGGGATTGCGGATGATGACCCCGCCCTCAAGTTTGGCCAAGGCATCCAGGTCGTCGGCGTCGGCCCGTTGAAGGATCCGTCGGAGCGTGGAGCCGGTGAAGGCTTCGCGCGGAATGAAGGGCTCGATCGGCTTGCCGCCCCAGGAGACATCGATGACGCCGATCGGGACGTTCAGCGCCTCGTGCAGGCGCCGGGCGTAGACCGCAGCCACCGCCGAAAATCCGGGGACGGTTTTAGGCGACATCGGTCGCCAGGCCTCGCGCGAGGCGAGGTCGGACGCTTCCGCGCCGCGGCGGGCGGGCACAGGATCGTTTACGCGACGAAAGCGGACTGCGGGAAGATCGCATGCGTCCACCCATGGCTGGGTTTCGGGCAGTCCCTTGAGCATCCCGCGCACAGGGAACTGCATATTTGACTGGCCCGCCGCCAGCCACACTTCGCCGACCACGACATCCCGCGCGACATCGACCTCCTGGCCATCGAGAAGAAGCGACAGGTTCCCGCCGGCCGCGGTTGCGGTTTGCGCCGGAAGATCCGCCCGCCATCGCCCGGATGCCTCGATCCGCGCCGGAATCGAAATCCCGTCGAAGCGGAGCCCCAGCTCTTGCCCCGGTCGGGCGCCGAAGCCCCAGACCGGGATGGGCCGGTCTCGCTGCAGGACGACGTGATCGCCGAAGACCCCCGCCAACCTGGGCGAGGCCGGGACGGCCGCGACGAATGCCGCCCACGAGAGAATGAAGAACAGTCGGGTTTTCATGCGATGTCGGGTTCGGTCCGGAAAATGGGACAAGATTCTTCGAACTGGGAATCCGCGGACATGGAAACGTCTCGGCGTGATTCCGCAACGTAAAAGACATCAGGGCTTACGTATGAGTCGCTGGGTTTGCATCAATCGTAGGGCGAACTGTCCCCAGTGAGCCGCGCTTGGGACATGCTTGCGTCGGCTCATTGAGGACAGTTCGGCCTACCCGCCTCAGCGACCTGAAGAACCGGAAAAGAAGTTGAGCATCCGTCCGATTCTCGTTGAGGATGCGTGGGCTCACCAGTTTTCCCAGACAACCGATGCACCATCCGAGAAAACCCTCGCCACTCCGATCAACCGCGCTGGCGGTCACGGCCGGCGTTCTTTCGTTCGCGACGTTGGTCCGCGGCGCAGAAAGCGACGCCTTCACCACGATTCTGCAGCCGACGTTTCAGGAGCATTGCGTCAAATGCCACGGCGCGAACGGCAAGGTCAAAGGCAAGGTCAACCTGCTGGAACTCAAGTCCACTCACGACCTCGCAGCCAAACCCGCGCTACTCTCGGATCTGGTCGGCGTCATCGACCGCAACGAGATGCCGCCGGAGGAAAAGCCGCAACTCGCCCCCGAATCCAGATCTGCCCTGCTCGCCGCGTTGAAGGAGGCTCTTCGCGTATCGACCGCCGTCCACGCCGCCGCGCCGGCGACGCCGATCCGGCGGATGAACCGCTTCCAGTACAACAACGCCGTCCAGGATCTCTTCCAACTCAAGGTCGTCGTCTTCACCCTCCCGGAGCGGATGCTGCGGGAGCACGGAAACTGGTTTCAGCCGCGGACCGGCAGGATGCCCGACACGCTGAAGGCGGGCAGCCGGCCGCTGGGCAAGTCACAGATGATCGAGCCCCGACTGGGCAACGTCGGAGCCTTCCCGCAGGACCTGCGCGCCGAGAACGGTTTCGACAACCGCGCGCACCATCTCTCCCTGTCGCCGCTGCTGCTGGAGTCGTTTCTCAAGCTCGGCCGGTCCATCGTCGAAAGCCCGGACTTCAACGCGAAGAACTGCGGCATCTGGAACGAGTTTTTCGCCGCGCCGAAGAAAGGGACCGACGCCGAACCCATCGTCCGCCGGCGGCTGCGCGGTTTCCTGACCCGGGCCTTCCGACGACCGGTGGACGACCGCCTGCTGGAACGCTACGCCAAGCATGTCCTCGCACGGATCGGGCGCGGAGCCTCGTTTACCGACGCCATGAAATCCGCCGCCGCCGCCGCGCTGGCCTCGCCCCGCTTCTTCTACCTCTACAACCGCGGCGCGGATGGCAAGACCGCCGCGACCGAAGACTTCGATCTCGCCTCACGCCTGTCCTTCTTCCTCTGGGGCAGCCTCCCGGACGAGCGTTTGATCGACCTCGCCGCCCGGGGCGAACTGCGTCGGCCGGATGCGCTCGCCGCCGAGGTGGACCGGATGTTGAACGACCGGCGGCTCAAGCGTTTCTGCGACAGCTTCCCCTCCCAGTGGCTGCAACTGGAGCGGATCATCACTTCCGTGCCTGATCCGGAGAGGAACCCCGAGTTCTACTTCGCGAAATACCGCGCCAGCATGCACATGATGCTGGAGCCGCTGCTGCTGTTTGAAACCATCCTCATCGAGAATCGGCCCATCCTGGAACTGATCGATTCTGACTTCAGCTACCGCAGCGACCTGCTGGACGCCTGGTATCGCGACGGCAGCGCCGCGAAAGCGCGACCGCCGACGGCCATTCCCTTCCGACGGGTCCCCGTGGCAGACCGCCGACAAGGCGGCGTCATCACCACGGCCGCCGTGATGACCATGACCTCCAGCCCCACCCGCACGCAGCCGGTCACGCGCGGAGCCTGGATAGCGTCAGTCATCTTCAACGCGCCGCCCGACCCGCCGCCCGCAAACGTGCCGCCCCTGCCCGACGACGGAAAGGCCGGCGACGAAAACCTGACCCTCCGCGAACGCTTCGCCGCGCATCGCGACCATTCCGCCTGCGCCGGCTGCCACAACCGCATCGATCCATTCGGCTTCGCGCTGGAGAACTACGGCCCCACCGGCCTCTGGCGCGACCAGTATGCGAACGGCCGCAAGGTGGACGCCGCCGGCGAATTGTTCCGCAAGCACAGCTTCACCGACCCGATCGAATTCAAGGATGCCATCCTCACGGAGCAGGACCGCTTCGTCCGCGCCTTCGCCAAGCACCTGCTCTCCTTCGCCCTCGGCCGCGAGGCGCATCCCGCGGATGAAGCGGCGCTGGACGAGATCGTCGGGAACTCAAAGGCCGACGACCACCGCCTGCGCGGGTTGATCAAGCAGATTGTTCTGAGCGCGCCGTTCTCGGGGCGGGAGACCCGTTAATCCAGGTCTCCGAATGGCAATCAATCGAGAGCAATTGGTCGCGGTGATGGCGCGGGTGGAGGGAGAGTCGGGCCTGTTCTTCGATCTCTTTCACACTTTGCGTCGGGAAAACTCGGAGGAGGTCTTTGAATTCCTCTTCGACATCGGGACAAGTCCGCGAATGCACGGCTGGAGGGCCAGCGATGTCGCCGGGAAACTGCCCTTGTGAATTGGTCCCGAAGTTCCTTGGACTTTGGAAGAGACAATCCGTCGTTTGGAGAACAGCGCGTGGGATGTCAGCGATAAAGAGATTCCCTCCTACCTTGTCTACTATTTTGGACGGGACGCTGTCTCAAAATCCGCCGAGTCGTTCGTCGAACGGGAACTCCCCGGCGACTTCAAGACGCGCGCCGGGCTGCTTGCTTCTTACGCCAAATTTCCTCCCGCCAATCTGCTCACTCGCTTTATTACCTGGAACAAAGGAGGAGAGTCGCCAATCGGCCCGGAGGAGCAACCTTGATGCGTGTCTTGTGGCTTTGCGGAGCGCCTCGATCTGTTCCGGGGAGGGTTGTTCGTCGGCCAACACGGGCCGAAAATGGAACAGCGAGCCGAAAAGTTCAAAGTGCAGAGTTCGACGTTGAACGTTCGTCTTCCCCGCTACGCCCGGATCCCCCCTATCTCCCTGCCCTTGCGTTCCTTCGGCCCAAGTCTGCCCTGCGCTCCCATGGCGTCGAGCATGGTGTTGTAGACATCGATGCCCTCGGCCTTGACGTCCATGATCTGGCCCGTCTTGAAGCGGCCATTGGCGCCCGTGATGCAGTGAAAGACGCCCGACAACTCGCGCTTCACGTTGTTGTGGCGGCCGTCGCCGGACTCGGTGGAGATGGTGATCAGCGAGTTCTCCAGAATGCTCCTTCCGTTTGCCTCCATGGCGTTCTCGCCGTTCAGGGCGTGGAGGAAGTAGGCGACCTCTCGCAGCTTCATGTGGGCGTGCGCGCGGAGCTGGGTGTTCTTCTTCTTCTCGTTGAACTTGTGCCACCACTCGTGGCTGCAGCCCTTGGAGCCGGAGGCGTTGTGCTGCGCCGCGTCGTCGAAGTGGAAGATCTTCCTTCCATCGAAGAGGTAGTCGCCCTTGATGCGAAGGCGTTCGCCGGCGGCGAGGAAGGTCAGGGAGCCGAAGCGCGCGCGGTCCATCTGGATCGCGGTGGCGTAGAGGTCGGCCATGAGGCGCCATTCCTCCGTGAGATCTTCGAGCCGCATGTCGATGCCCTCGCCGCCGGGGTCGGCGGGGCCGCCGTGGGCGAGTTTCGAACGCGGCGGAAGCCCGGGCGCGCCCTCGGTCCGCGCGGCCATCTCGTAGGCGCGCTGCTCGTATTCGCGGATGCGGTCGAGGTGATCCTTCACCCGGGATTTGGAGGCGGAGCCGAGCGGCGAGTTCGGGCCGATGAAGCGGCGGTATTGATCGACCATCGAATCAAGCACACTGCGCTTCAGCCGTTCCTCCCGGGCGTCCCGGCCGTCGTTGGCCACGGCGATGGCCCCGAAAACGCGCTCGAACAGGTCGCGGGGCTTTTCCTGCATCGTGGCGGCGACCGAACCGTCGGGGTTGTAGCTGTGGACGTAGCGACTGACGCGGCTGCGGCGGAAGAACGTGCCGCCGATCAGGGTCGGGACCATGCCGGCGGGCAGACCGTCCGGATGATGGGCGCGACGGATGAGCTGGTCGATGGAGGCCCCGCCCGCCTTGGCCTCGCCGTTGGGCGGGGTGGCAGTGAAGGCGCCGGATGCGCCATCAAAGTGCGCGTTGATGCCGGACTGGTCACAGCGCACCTGGTCAACGTTGCGCAGGATCAGGAGCTTGTCCTTCAGCGGTTCCAGCGGTTGGAAGACATCGGCGAAACCCTCGGTCTGCAAAGGGGCGGGAATGCCGAGCCCGAAGAAGACGTTGAACGCGCGGACGGGAACCTGGGCAGTCTTCGCCGCCGAGGCGGACGAAACCAGCATCTCCTCAAGAAAGGGCAGGCCGACTGCGGCGGTCCCCAGACCCTTCAACATCGTGCGGCGGCTGATGGTGTGTGTTTTCATGTCAGTGTCATCCGTCTTTCTCCGTCCGGGTCGTCTGCACCAGATCGCTCTGGATGAGCGCGGCGATCAGGGCCTGGTAGGTTCCTCCGGCCTTACGGGCCTGTCGGTGAACGCTGTCGAGCAGGGCGGCGTCCTCGGCGCCGAGCGGTCGGCCGAGCGCGAACTGGGCCAGCTTCCAGGCGATGCTCTGGCTGACGCGGTCGCTGCCGGCGAGCTGGTCCATGAATTCCGCTGTGGTCCGGTAGTCCGAGGCTTTGGCGTCGCCGGGGACAAGGATGTTGCCGTCCTCGCGCAGCTTGTTGCCGTGCTCGTCGTTCTCGTGCCAGGAGCCGAGGCCGTCGAACTTCTCCAGCGCGAAGGCCAGGGGTTCGAACCGCGCGTGGCAACCGCCGCAGGACTTGTTGGCGATGCGCTCCTCCGCGATCTTGCGCTGCGACAATCCGGGCTTGGTCGGCACGGGCGTGACATCAAGACCGGGCGGGGGATCCTTCACCGCGCCGCGCAGCACATCCTTCATCACGAACAACCCGCGCGTCACCATGGACGCCTCGTCGCCGCCCACGGTCAGGACGCTGCCCTGCGTGAGCAGCCCCCCGCGACCGGGAATGCTGGAGACATCGTAACGCACAGGTTCTGTTCCGCCGCCTTTGGGTTCCATGCCGTAATGCCGGGCGAGCCGCGGCGTCAGAAAGGTTGTCTGGGCGTTGAACAGGTCCGCCATCGGTCGCTTCCACGTCCAAACGACATCCTTGAAGAAGGCGAGCGTCTCCGCGCGCATGTCCCCGGCGAGCGCGGGATCCCAGTTGGGAAACTTCTTCGGGCTGGGCCGGAGATTGGCAAGCCGACCGAGGTTCAGCCATTCGGCGGCAAACTCCAGCGAGCGATCGACCGCGCGCGGATCGGCGAGCATGCGCTCGATGTGCCCCGCCTGGACCTCGGGCGCAAACAACTCCCCGCTCTCGGCGGCGCGCAACAGCGGTTCATCCGGCGGCGCGCCCCAGAGGATGTAACTCATGCGGTTGGCCAGCTCATGTCCGTTCACCGGCCAAGCGCCGCCGTCGCCCTTCTGACGCTCCATGCGGTAGATGAAGCGCGGCGATTGCAGCATCGCTTCGATCACATAACGCGTCGCCTCCCCGAAGCCGCCTCCCGCCGCGGCGACCGTTGTCGAGATGCCGCGATAAGCCACGACTTCATGATCTTCCAACGGCCCGCGCAACAGCCACTTCCCCATGTCCTCAATCAACGCCCGGTTGTCCTTGTCGATCAGCTTGCGGCTCTTGTGAAACCGCCCGGCGAACTTCGCAACGTCCATCCGCCCGACGACGATTCCTGCCAGCCGCGCGTAGGCCTCCACGTGCTTGAGATCCACGTTGAGGTTGTAGGCCGTGTTGCTGAAGCCGTCGGCACGCAGTTCCCGGGGGAGCAACTCGCCGGCCTCCTTGGAGATGTCGACACCGGTCGCCGCCTTGACGGTGCGAACGTACTCGGAATTGGTCAGCCGCCGCAGCCAGTTTTGCCGCGCGGCGTTGGAGCCGTGCGCGTAGGTTGCCGGATCGACGAAGTCCAGGGGCCATTCGGCGCCGGAAGCAATCCATTGCTTCAGCAGCGCCTTCTCCTCATCGGACAAGGGATCGCGCTCGTCAGGCATGTCGTTGGATTCCACGACCTGCCAGAGGACGCTGTCGGCGGGTTTGCCCGGTTTGAGCAGCGCGCCCTTGTCCCAGGCCAGCGCGGCCGCCTTGTGCGAGAGATCGAGCTTTCCCTTGCGAACCGCGGCGTCGTGGCATTCCAGGCAATGCTTCGACAACAGCGGCGCGATCTTCGAGTTGAACAGGCGGGCTCCGGGGGAGATCCCGGACTTCGCCAACGTGGGATTCGTCTTCGCGCCCGGGCCGGCGCGGAAATTCTGCAGAACTTCGCGATCCGAAAGATCGCGGCCGTAGATCGCAACCAGCCGCAACGTTCCCTTCCACGGCCGTTCGTCCCCGATCTCGTTCCCCAGCCCGAACTGGAAACGCGCATCCCAATTCCCCAGGCCGCCGGCCACGTTCTTCTCGGTGACCTTGCGTCCGTCGAGGAAGATCCGGGCCTTCCCCGATCGGGCGCGCGTGTAGACGACGTGGGTCAGCTTCGGCTTGAGGCTGCCGCTGGGGGTGGCGATCGAAGGGATGCCGTTGCCGCTGGTCTTCGCCGTGCGCAGCCGGACATCGAAACGGTTTCCCTCCTGGCCCAGGGTGAAGTTGCGTTCGTTTCCGTTGCGCGAGAGCGTGACGATCCGGGCCGGCCCTCTCTGCCGCGCGTCGGCCGGCTTCACCCAGGCTTCGATGGTGAGCGCTCCCGACCGCCGAATCGCCTCGATCATCCTCTTCGGCGGCCTGGCCGTGCGGATCTTTACCGGGGCCACGATCTCCAGCCCGCCCTGCGACCTACGCACGGCGCGGGGCTTGTCGATCCTCAGATCGAGCGGCTCACCCGCGCCGGAGCGATCCTTGACCACGACGCCTTTCGCCGACTGGAAATCATACAACGCGACAAGGCCCTCGCCCGTACGGTCGGCGGCGGCCCTGGACGCAAGAGGCGCCAGGCACAAGAACACAAGGAGGATGCCGGTTCTTCCGGGAAGCGGGCGGCTGAGTTTCATACGAACGGTGTTCTACCTAAAACTGCGGCACCGTATCATGCACGCCGACAAAGACAACCGCCTCGTGGCAGGAGGAATTCACCGACGCCAAGGACGCGATGCAGTGGGAGTGGCGTCAGGATGGTTCAAGGCGCCCAAAGTCCGAAGGAAGCGCAATGCCGGTGGGGAGAGACTCCGTCGAGCCCATTTCAAAAGCTCTGAAGGAGTGGGAGAACCCGGTGTGCCTCCAGACCTGAAGTGGGACTTTATCCGCGAAAAGTCCCTACCGACCAAGGTAGGGTCGTCTCGCCGCAGGCGACCCACTTCAATGCCTTGATAGAGCGAACTAACCGCTCTCGAATCACCGGATCTCCGCGCTAAGCTGCTTCTTCAGCGTCTCGACGACCTTGGAGTGGGCCTTGTCGGCTTCTTTGTCCTTCAGCGAGCGCTCGGCGTGGCGGAAGGTCAACGCGTAGGCCACGCTCTTCTTCCCTTCCGGGATGCCCTCGCCGCGATAAACGTCAAACAACTCCACGGACTCCAGGTTGTCGGGCTTGGCCTTCTTGACGGCGCGGGCGACGTCGTCGTGGGTGACCTTGTCGTCCACCAGCATGGCGATGTCGCGACGGATTTCCGGATGAACGGCCAGGTGCTTGAAGGACTTTGAGGCGCGACCGAGAGACAGCAGCTTGTCGAGATCCAGCTCCGCGAGGAAGACGGCGTCGCGCAGGTCGTAATCGCGCGCGAGCTTCGGATGCAGCTGGCCAATCTCGCCCAGGGTCTGCCGACCGAGTTGGACGGCGGCGGATTCAATGAAGAGCCCGGTCTCCCCGTCGCGACGACTCCAGCTGAAACCGCGCAGGCCGAGGCGTTCGAAGCATTCCTCCAGCGCGCCCTTGAGATCGAAGATGTCAAACTTCGCGTCGCGGTCGTCGCCCTGCCAGAACGCGGCGTTGCGGTTGCCGGTGAGGGCCAGCGCGAGGCTGCGGTGTTCGGAAACAGCCTCTTCGCCGGCCGTGAAGACACGACCGATCTCGAACAGCGCGACGTCGGCGTTCTTGTGATTCAGGTTGTGCTTCAGGATGTCGAGCAGGCCCGGCAGCAGGCTCGGGCGGACGACGTTCATGTCCTGGCTCAGCGGGTAGAGCAGCGGGACGTAATCCTCGGCCGCGAGCTGCGCGGAGGTCTCCGAGATCAGCGTCTGCCCCTGCGCCTCGGTCAGACCCAGTCCGCAAAGCATGCGGCGGCACTCCGCCAACTCGTCGTGGACGGCGTCGTAGGCGTTGGAGCCGGTCGCCCCGCGCGGCGGAGTGGACGGGATCTTGTCCACGCCGTAGATGCGGCAGACCTCCTCGATCAGATCGGTCTCGCGCTTGAGATCGACGCGGAAGGAAGGGATGCGGAAGGTCGCCGAGGTTTCGCCGTCGCGGGTCACGGTTTCGAGCTCCAGGCCTTCGAGCATCCTGACCTGGTCGTCGGCCGGGATCGTGACTCCCAGCAGCGCATCGCTCTTGGCGTGACGCAGGGTGATCTCCTTCGGCTCGTGCATCGCGGGATAGGCATCGACCACGCCCTTCGCCAGCTTCCCGCCGGCGGTCTCGATGATGAGCTGCGCGGCGCGCTGGCTGGCCCAGTCGGCGATCTCGACATCGCAGCCGCGCTCGAAGCGGTAGGAGGAGTCCGTCGACAAGGCCAGCTTCTTGGAGGTGGCGCGGATGTTCTGCGGCTTGAAGTAGGCGGACTCGATCAACACGTCCTGAGTGTCGTCCTGGATCTCGCTGTTCAGGCCGCCCATGACGCCGGCCAGGGCCACGCCCTTCTTCTCATCGGCGATGAGCAGGTTCTCGGCGGTCAGCTCGTGCTCCTGTTCGTCCAGGGTGGTAAACTTCTCGCCGGCGGCGGCGCGGCGAACGACGATGACGGGCTTGCCGTCGTTCTTTTCCAGAAGGTGATAGTCGAAGGCGTGCAGCGGTTGGCCGATCTCCATCATCACAAAGTTGGTGACATCGACGACGTTGTTGATGCTGCGCAGGCCGATGAGCTCCAGCTTCTCCTTCAACCAGGCCGGGCTGGGGCCGATCTTCACGCCGGTCACCACGCGCGCCGTGTAACGCGGGCACAACTCCTCATCCTCGATGCGGACGGAGACCAGGTCGTTCACATCTTGATCGCCGCTGGCGATGGAGGATTGTTCCTCACCCGTTTCCCCGGACAGGCAGGATGCCTGTCCTACGTCCGGGAGCTTGAGCGGATTGCCGGTCAGCGCGGCGATTTCGCGGGCGATGCCGATGACGCTGTTCAGGTCCGGGCGGTTGGGGGTGATCTCCAGGTCGTAAACCACGTCGCCGCCGGACTTGCCCACGTATTCGCCATAGGCCTGACCGACCGGCGCGTCCTCAGGGAGGATCAGCAGGCCCTCGGCATCGTCCGAGATCTCGAGTTCAAAGGCGGAACACATCATGCCGAAGGACTTCTCGCCCCGGACCTTTCCAACCTCGAGCGTGAAGCCCTCGCCCTTGAGCGAGCGCGGGATCCACGTGCCGGGCTTGGCGAGCGGGACCTTGTCGCCGGCCTTGAAATTGGTCGCGCCGCAGACAATCTGCCGCTCCTCCACGCCGTCGTTCACCCGGCAGAGCGAGAGCTTGTCGGCGTTGGGGTGCTGGTTCTTTTCGAGGACCTCGGCGACGACGATGCCTTCAAACGCGCCGGAGATCTTGTCCACGCCCTCGACCTCGACGCCCAGCATGGTCAGGCGTTCGGTGAGTTCCTCGGGCGTCCAGTCGAAATCGACGTATTCCTTGAGCCAGTTGAGTGTGACTTTCATGGGGTGCTTTCTTGAAAACTATTTGGAAAGACGGACCAAGCCCCAGCTTCCATCGAGCCAGGTGAGGCGGGCTTCGGGTTTGAAGTCCTTCTTCATGCACTTATAGCCCGAGCCGTAGTAGTCGATGATGTAAGGCCACCATTCGTGGGGAGATCGTTTCAGTTCGGCGTATGGTTCCTCGTCACCGGATCGAACATCCCACCAGTGATTGATGACCGTCGCCGAATCTCGGGTAACACTCTTCGTGCTTTGCGCGTTCAGTCGAAAAGCAGCCTTGTTGGAAGCCTTCTTAACGTAGCTCGCGTGAAGCCATTCTGCCAATCTGATGGCACGGTTTCCTTTGAATCCAGCCTCTCTGGGGAGGCCGAAAGATCCGACTTCGCCCAACCAGAATTGAACCGACTGGGTGACGCGGCGCAGCTTGCGGTGGTCGGGGTCGTTGATGCGGGATGCCAAACCTGCCTCTGACATTCCGACATATTGAAGCCTCGCTGGGCCTTGCTGGCGAGATGTGTTGCCAATCTTGACATAGAGCCCTTCATTCAAGTTGCGTGCGTCGGCCTCTGCAAATTCCTTGGCTTTCAGCTCATCATCGAATGGTCCGAACCAATCGACTTGTATGGCGGCGTGATGGCTCATGGCATTATTCAAAGTCTAGGCCGGCATTGTTCGCCTACAGCGCGCAGGTGATCCGAAGGATGCAAAAGGCCGGTGGGGAGAGACTCCGTCGAGCCCATTTCAAAGCCCTGAAAGGGCGGCAGACTCTTGCGTCCCTCCGGGACTTCGATGTGGGCTCGACGGAGTCTCTCCCCACCTACTTTACAAGCCTTCCGGCAAGGAGGCTGCCCTTCGTCCATTCCTGATTCGTGTCGATTCGTGCCCATTCGCGGTTGAACAGAATCAGAACTGCCCGAGGAACCGCAGGTCGTTCTGGTAAAAGAGGCGGATGTCGTCGATGCCGTAGCGGATCATGGCGATGCGCTCGATGCCGAAGCCGAAGGCCCAGCCGGTCCAGACCTCGGGGTCGTAGCCGACGTTCTCGAAGACCTGCGGGTGCACCATGCCGCAGCCGGCGATCTCCAGCCAGTCCTTGCCCATCTTGCGGACGAGCGCGCTGCTGAAGTCGATCTCGAAGCTGGGCTCGGTGTAGGAGAAGTAGTGCGGGCGGAAGCGGACCTTCACGTCCTTGCCGAGCACTTCCTTGAACACGAATTCCACCGTGCCCTTCAGGTCGCCGACCGTGACGTTCTTATCGACGTAAAGGCCCTCGATCTGTTGGAAGGTTGGGTTGTGCGTCTGGTCGGGCGTATCGCGACGATAGACCCGGCCCGGCACAATGATACGCACGGGCGGCGGCTGCGTTTCCATTACGCGGATCTGCACGGAGGACGTGTGCGTGCGCAGGAGCGAATGCTTGCCATCCTCGCGCGGGGCGGCGTTGCGGCTCGTCCCCACATGGAAGGTGTCCTGCATGTCGCGCGCGGGATGGTCGGCCGGGGTGTTGAGCGCGTCGAAGCAATGGTAGTCGTCCTCGATCTCCGGGCCATCGGCAACGACGAAGCCAAGCTTGCGGAAGCTCTTGACGATGTCCTCGGTGACCTGGGTGAGGGGATGCAGCCGGCCCAGCGTGCCGCGTCGGCCCGGCAGGGTGAAATCGGTCGCTTCAGACGGCGCGGCGGCCGCAAGTTCCAGGTCGGATTTGCGTTCAGCAAGAGCGGCCTCCAAGGCCTGTTTGGCGACGTTGAGGGCCTTGCCGGCGGCGGGCTTGTCCTCCTTGGGCACGGCTCCCATGCCCTTGGCCAGCGCGGTGAACGCCCCCTTCGTGCCGAGGTACTTCACACGGGCCTCCTCCAGCGCGGCGAGGTCGGCGGCGGCGTTGAGGCCGGCGAGGGCGGCCTCCCTGGTCGTTTCGACTTCTTCGATGAATGACATGGTCGGACTTTCTTTCGGGCAAAAAAACACGGGCGGCCAAACAAGTTGGTCGCCCGTGCGATGAAAGGTGATTTGAGGGTGACGGAACGCGCGGGGCGTTTCGTCAGGCGGCGGCCTTGGCGGTCAGCGCCTCCTGGGCGGCCTTGACCAGTTCGCCGAACGCGGTCTCGTCCTGAGCCGCGATGTCCGCCAGGGCCTTTCGATCGATCTCAATCTGGGCGGCCTTGAGCCCCTCGATAAATCGGCTGTAGGTGATGCCGGCGGCGCGGGCTGCGGCATTGATGCGGATCTGCCAGAGGCGGCGGTAGCTGCGCTTCTTGGCCTTGCGGTCGCGGGTGGCGTACTGCTGGGCCTTGTCGCGGGCGTCCTTGGCGTACTTATAAAGCTTGCTGCGGCGCAGCCAGTAGCCTTTGGCCGCCTTGAGCACGCGCTTGCGGCGGCTGCGGGATGCGGGTCCGTTCGTGACTCTCATGATGTTTCAGGGGTTGCGCGGTCCGGCCGGATCAGCGGCTGAACGGCATGTTCTCCAGAATGCGTTTGTAGTCGGCCTTGTCGACCGAGGCGACGGAATCCAGGCGACGGCGGCGCTTGGCGTTCTTGCTGGTGGCCAAGTGTCGACGGCCGGGGCGGCCGCGAAGAATCTTGCCTCCGCCGGTGATCTTCACCCGTTTCGCGACGGCTTTGCGTGTTTTGATGCCTCTGGGACGTCTCATAGCGTTCTGATTTGTTGAAAAAGAGCGCGAAATATAGGGACCCACCCAAACCGAAGCAAGGGGTATTTGGAAAATTTTTTGCGTCCTTCGAGCAGGAGGGATAACCGCGCAAATCCCGGTTTTTGGGGCAGTTCCAGGGCAAACACGGATGACAGCCTCCGTTTCGCAATCACTAGAGACGCAGGGGGAACTGTTCCCAATGAGCCGACATGAGCATGCACGTTTGCGGCTCACTGAGGACGCTTCGCCCCGCCCGCCAACCCCGGTTCAGCGGTTGCTCGCGAACCCCGGCCACGCAGATTGGCCGCTTGCAACAGAACGGCGCCTCGGCTTTCATCCGCGCCATGATCCAAAGAATGCCCCGTCGAACCGCCGGCCTTGTCGCCCTCGTTCTTTTCGTTTCCGCGTTCCACCTCGCCGCCGCCGAGGACCTTCCCTGGAAGGCCGGCGTGTCCCGCGCGAAGATCACGCCCCAGGAACCGATGTGGATGGCGGGCTACGCGTCACGCAACAAACCCGCCGAGGGCACCGAGCAGGAGCTCTTCGCCAAGGCGCTGGTTGTCGAGGACCAGGCCGGCTCCCGCTGGATCGTCCTCACCACGGACCTGATCAGCGTGCCGCGGCCGTTGCGCGGGTCGTTGGAGGCGGCGATCAAGGAGCGTCATGGCCTGCCGCCTTCCGCCCTGACCATCAACTGCTCCCACACCCACAGCGGCCCGGAACTGCGCACCAAGCGAGTCAAGAACAACTCCATCTATCCCAGCGTGGCGGAGAAGGCGATCGCCTACTACGAATGGCTCGACGCGCGGCTCAAGCAGTTGATTGACGACGCCATCAAGGACCTCTCTCCCGCGCGCCTCACCTACAGCCGGGCGCGCTGCGGCGTCGCGATGAACCGTCGGCTGCCCACGGCGGGCGGCTTCATCAACAGCCCCAATCCCGGCGGCCCCATCGATCACGACGTGCCCGTCCTGCGCATCGACGGACCGGGGAGGAAGATGCGCGCCGCGCTGTTCGGCTACGCCTGCCACAACACCACGCTCGGCCTCTACCAGTGGAGCGGCGACTACGCGGGCTACGCGCAACAGTATTTCGAGGAGGATCATCCCGGCGTGACCGCGCTTTTCGTGGAAGGCTGCGGCGGCGACCAGAACCCCTACCCCCGCCGCACGGTGGAACTGGCGAAGAAACACGGGCGCGCGCTGGCCACCGCGATCGACGCTGCGCTGGAGGCGAATCCGCGGACCATCGAGGGCCCGCTGCGGACGGCCTACGACACCGTGGATCTCAGCTACGCCCCCCCGCCCACCCGCGAGGAACTGCTGGAGCGCGCCAAATCGAAGAACAAATACGACAAGAGCTACGCGGAGGCCCTGCTCGCCGAACTGGACGACAAGGGGAAACTTCGCGACAGCTACCCCTTCCCCGTGCAGGTCGTGCGTTTCGGGGACCGGCTGACCCTGGTGGCCCTGGGCGGCGAGACAGTGGTGGATTATTCGCTGCGCCTGAAGAGGGAACTGGCCGGCCCGCAGGTCTGGGTCGCCGGCTACAGCAACGACGTCATGGCCTACATCCCCAGCAAGCGCGTCCTGCTTGAGGGCGGTTACGAGGCCGGCGGCTCCATGAAGTACTTCCGCACCACGCTGCACCCCGGCTGGTGGCACGAATCACTGGAGGAACGGATCGTCGCCAAGGTCCACGAATTGAACCGCAGGATCAGCGAATAGGGCGAAAGACAGCAGGGCGACCGGAACGACACCGCGCGGATTCACTCCACAAGCGCCAGCCGGAAAAACACGGCGTCCAGATCGCCGACGGACCAATAAGCGGCTGTCCACAACGAACCGGCCGGCCCCGGATACACGAGGCCCTCGTCGGACCAGGTTCGCATGTCCAGGGAGGTCTCGAGCCTGAAGATACTTCCCGCCAGGCTGCCAGAGCCGCCCAATTGGACCGCCGGAAACGACTGCGACGCCACCGGCGTGATCAGGCTGGACGGAGCGAACGGCATCCCCAGCGTCACAACCGGCTGATTTCGTCTTTCAGTGGTTCCATCCCCCAACGCGCCGAGGCCATTATGTCCCGTCCCCCAGATCGAGCCGTCGCGCTTCAGGAACAGACTGTGATACCGCGAGGCCGCCATCGCCACCACATCTTCCGCAACCAGGACAAATGTCTCCGAATACCTGAGATCCCCGGTTCCCATTACGCCGTATGTATTGCTGCCGACCGCCCAGACCGTCCCGTCTGTTTTCAGAAACAGCGTGTGCAAAATGGAGCCCGCGATCGCCACAACCTCGCTCAACGGCTCGACTTCGTTGACCACAACAACGGGCCGCTTGGAGGACGATCCCACCGACCGGTTTCCCAATGTTCCCAGATAGTTGTCGCCGACAGCGCGAACCGTCAGATCGCTCATGATGAAGAAACTCTTGTTGCCGATCGCAAAAACCGACCTCACACCGCTGAGTATTTCGACGGGAGAACTCCTGGAGACTGTCGTGCCGTCTCCCAGTTGCCCGGCGCCATTGTTCCCCGCCCCCCAAGCTGTGCCGTCGCTCTTGAGGAACAGAGTGTGCTCCGGACCGGCCGAGATCGCCTTCACGTCGCTCATGACCTGAACCGGTGTGACCTGCCATTCCAATTTTCCGCTCTTGCCGTTTCCCAGTTGCCCGGATGTGTTGTAGCCGGCGCCCCAGACGGTTCCGTCGGTCTTCAGGAACAGGCTGTGTCCGCTTCCGGCGGATATGGCCTTCACACCGGTCATCCCGGCGACGGGGGTGGGGGCATAATCGCGGTTGCCCGTTCCCAGTTGACCGTAACTGTTGTAGCCCGCGCCCCAGACCGTCCCGTCGTTCTTCAACCGCAGCGAAAACTGGTCGCCGACAGCCACCGCCCGGACGTCCGACATCAATGGTATGGGCACGGTGGTTGCGGAGTAAAAGCTTTCGCTCAGCCGCCCTTCGACGCCCAACGCCCCGTCTAAATTGCCGCCCGCGCCCCACAAGCTTCCATCGCTGTACAGAAAGAGACTGAAGCTCGCCGTGCCCCCCGCGCTCGTGGCCAGCGGGGATTCGTGAACCGGATGAGGGTTCAGGGTGACAAGCCGCAGATGCTCCGGCGCGTCCCCGTCACGGGGCCAATAGCGATCGGATACGAACTCCGGACCGATCGCGACAAACTGATACGAGGAACTGTCCCAGCGAACGGAGTCCCTGGATGTCTCCACCAGATATCTCGTTCCTATTTCAAGGTTTTGAGCGGACAGGCGGTTCCCGCGAATGAGTGACAGGCGGGGTTCATGGCGGATCCCGGTCAAGGGAAACGATGTGATTGCGATGGAATTACGGTCGTAGTGTGTGCCTTCCTGAAGCGCCAAAGCCCCGTAAGCGTTGTAACCGGACGCCCAGAGACGGCCGTCGCTTTTCAGGAACAGACTGTGGCCGCCGCCGGCGGAGATGGACACGACATCGGTCGCCACCTGCGCGAACGTGTACCACACGGCCCCGGAGTAGTCGCCGCGCTGCCCCGAGGTGTTCCTCCCCGCTGCCCAAACCGTGCCGTCGGCCTTGAGAACCAGACTGAAGCCGGATCCGGCCGCCACCGCCACCGCGTCGCTCGTGACCATGACGGGAATATTCAGAAAACTCTGCGTTCCGTCGCCCAACTCCCCCCAGTCGTTCCCCCCCGCCGCCCAGACCGTGCCGTCGGTCCTCAAAAACAGGCTGTGCTCGCCGCCCGCCGAAATCGACGCCACACCGCTCAGCCCCTGGACGGGCGTGGTCCTGCGGGAAGTCGGTCCTCCAACACCGATTCCATAGGCCGATCCCGCCGCCCAGACGAATCCGTCTTCCTTTAGGAAAAGACTGTGATTGGCTCCGGCAGAAACTTCTTTCACACCTCCCATGATCTCAACCGGCGCGACGCGATCCGTCGTCGTGCCGTCACCCAGTTGCCCATCGCCGTTCCTTCCGACAGCCCACACCGTCCCATTGTTCTTGAGAAACAGGCTGTGGCCGCCGCCGACGGAGATGGCAGCAACATCGGTCATCACCATGACCGGCGTGGGGCGGTCGGTTGTTGTCCCGTCGCCCAACTGGCCGGAGGCGTTGTTTCCGGCCGCCCACGCCGTCCCGTCTTCCTTGAGAAACAGGCTGTGAACTCCGCTAGCGTAATACCCCCCGGCTGAAACCGCCACCACATGGGTCATGACTTGGATGGGCGCGCCCGGGACGTTGGTCGTTCCATCGCCCAACTGGCCGTATCCGTTGTTTCCGGCCGCCCACACCGTCCCGTCATTCTTGAGATACAGGGAGTGGTC
>JAYPFK010000050.1:0-6593 GCA_038126235.1 Verrucomicrobiales bacterium | reverse complement strand
CGTTGTTTCCGGCCGCCCACACCGTCCCGTCATTCTTGAGATACAGGGAGTGGTCCCAGCCGGCTGAAACAGCGGGCAGAACCTCTCCCCGGCCGCTGAAAGCGGGAAGGCAGAGGAGTCCCGCGAAGAGGGCGGTTTTCCAAGCCGGAGACATGTTTCAGAAACTCAAGCGATTACAGGGCATGTAGAGCAAAGGCCGGCCCGGATTGCAAGAGAATTGTGTCCAGCTTGAGGACGGCCAGTGCGCCCCGATTGTTGGCACGAATCACTGGAAGAAAAAATCATCCGGAAAGTGCACGAACTTAACCTGATGGTTAATAAACAGAATGAGTGGGGCAAAAGGAAGACGAGAATGTCATAGGGAACGGGGGGGGGTAGGGCGAATTGTCCCCAATGAGCCGACTTGAGCATGCCTCCGAGCGGCTCACTGGGGACAATTCGCCCCACCTGTGATCCAAACTCGGCGACTCCTGCATATGCCCCGGAAAACCGGCGGCATGGCTGTCCCTACTTCTTCTTCGCCAACTGCCCCGGTTCACGGGAGCCGGCTCCCTTGCGCTTGGTGAGGCGGTCGCCGAGTTCGGCGCGGGCCTTCTCGGCGAATTTCTCCAGCCGCTTCACCACCTCGGGATACTTCGCTGCCAGATCGACGGTTTCGCCCATGTCGTCGGCAAGGTTGTAGAGTTCGGGCTTGGTCACCTTGGCGGCGAGGTAGCGGGCGGGCAGGCCGCCGGTTCCGCCGGGATGGCCGCCCAGGGTGCGGTAGGTGTGGGGCAGGTAGAGTTTCCACTTGCCCATGGTCACCGCGTGGAGCTCGTTCTGCTTGTAGTAGAACCAGTAGCCCTCATGCGGGTTCTTCGCGCCCTTCTCGCCGGAGATCAGCGGCCAGATGTTCAGACCGTCGATCTTCCGCTCCGGCAGCTTCGCCCCGACGAGATGGGCGATGGCGGGGAGCAGGTCGATGTTCATCGCCGGCGTGTCGCAGACGGTGCCCGAGGGAATCCGGCCGGGCCAGCGCATGATGGTCGGCTCGCGGACGCCGCCCTCCCAGGCCGTGCCCTTGGCCTCGCGCAGCGGCAGCGCCGAACCGGCGTGGTCGCCGTAGGAGACCCAGGGGCCGTTGTCCGAGGTGTAGATGACCAGCGTGTTCTCATCGAGCCCGTTGCGCTTGACCGCCTTGAGGATTTCGCCGACGGACCAATCAATCTCCTGGATGACGTCGCCGTAGAGACCCTGCTTCGAGGAGCCCTTGAACTTGCCGGAAACGTAGAGCGGGACGTGCGGCATGCTGTGGGGGACGTAGAGGAAGAAGGGCTTGTTCTTGTTCTTGTCGATGAACTCCACGGCGCGGCCCGTGTACCAGGCCGTCAGCAGCTTCTGGTCCTCGCCCGTCACCGGCGACTTGACGACCTTGTCGTCCTCGATCAGCGGGAGGTCGGGGAAGCTCTTCCCGGCGGTCGGGTGGAAGGGCCACATGTCGTTGGAGTAGGGCAGGCCGAAGTAGTCGTCGAAGCCGTGGCGCACGGGGAGAAACTGCGGGTTATGGCCGAGGTGCCACTTGCCATAGATCGCGGTGGCGTAGTCCTTCTGCTTGCAGACCTCGGCGATGGTCGTCTCCTTCTCGTGGATGCCGTGGGTGTTCTTGGGGCCGAGCGCGCCATGGATGCCGATGCGGTTCGGGTAGCAACCCGTGAGCAGGCCGGCGCGCGACGCGGAGCAGACCGGCTGCGCGGCGTACCAGTGCGTGAACTGCCGCCCCTCGCGCGCCATGCGGTCCAGATTCGGCGTCTCGAACCCCTTCGCTCCAAAGACGCCGACGTCCGAGTAGCCCTGGTCATCGGCGAAGATGATGATCACGTTCGGCGGGCGTTTCTCCGCAGCGGAAGCGAGGGAGGTGATCAACAACGCCACAAGCGCGACGAGGACCGGGATAGCGAGGCGGACTGGCTTGGTCATGGATGGAAACGAAGGATTGCGATTGAGGGATGAAGCTAGCCGCCGCGTCCGGGTGAGAAAAGGAATTTTGGGCAAGCCCCAACAGGGCGTTGCCCCGGGCTGTTCCCGCGGCTGCGAAAAGCCGGTGGGGAGAGACTCCGGCTTTTAAATTCCTTCGGACTTCGGGCGCGCTGAACCACACGGCCGCGGGACCGGTCCATTGGGCCGAACACCGACACACGACTGACGCGCGCCCCGCAGTCGACCGAGCGCACCAACGGGCTTTTCTTCCCGGGATGTTCTGCTTAAATCCCCGTCATGAAACGCATCCTGCCCGTCACGCTTTCACTCTGTCTCGCCCTCGCTTCCGCCTCCTTCGCGGCCGATGAAAATCCCGCCGGCATCGGCGCGTCCTTCCAGGGGCCGATCGGCCTGCAGCTTTACTCCCTGCGCGCTGAATTCATCCGCTACGGCGTGCCCGAGACGCTCAAGCGCATCCACGACATGGGCATCCGGAACGTCGAGACCGCCGGGACCTACAACCTGCCCGTGGAGAAATTCCGCGCGCTGCTCGACAAGTATGAACTCAGCCCCATCAGCGGCCACTTCTCCTACGACGACCTGCGCGACAACCTGGACAAGGTGATCGTCGAGGCCAACACGCTCGGCCTGCGCTACGTCGGGCTCGCCTGGATCCCGCACAAGGACGCCTTCGATGAGCAGGAGTGCCGCGACGCGATCAAGGTGTTCAACAAAGCGGCCGCGCGCCTCAAGCGCGAGGGTTTCGTCTTCTTCTACCACCCGCACGGCTACGAGTGGGTGAAGCACGGCGACGGGACGCTCTTCGACCTGCTGGCCAAGGAGACCAGCGAGGACGTGAAGTTCGAGATGGACGTCTTTTGGGCGCACCACGCGGGGCAGAATCCGGTGAAGCTGATGCGGGACTACCGGGGCCGCTGGGACCTGATGCATCTGAAGGACATGAAGAAGGAGGTCGAGACCGGCTTCACCACGGGCCACGCGGATGTGAAGTTCAACGTCGTGCTGGGAACGGGGCAGATCGACTGGCCGGCCGTTCTCAAGATGGCCCAGAAGACCCGCATTGAGGTCTACCTGATCGAAGATGAATCACCCTTCGCCGAGAAGCAGATCCCGCAGAGCCTCAAGTATCTTGAAGGCGTGACCTGGCAGTAGGCCGCGCCTTCCCCAACTTCCCCCGCGCATGAAGAACGCCGTCTTTATCCTGCTGCTGGTTGTCAGCGTCGGTTTCGGAGCCCTGCAATGGCGGACGGCCAAGGGGCTGCGGGCGATGAACGAGTCTCTCCTGGCCCGTCTCGAAACGGCCCGGGCCGAGGCCGACGCGCGCGAGGAGGAGAACGCGTCCCGGCACGGCGCGGAGATCGAGCGCATGCGCGGACAGCTGGAGGAGGTCCATCAACTGCGGGGCGAGGTGTCCCAACTGCGCGCCACGGCCGCGGAGGCGGCCAGACTGCGCGCCGCCGCCGAACGCCGCCAGGCGCCCCAGTTGCCGCCAATGCCTCCCCTGCCGACCGCGGCCGCCAGCCAGGAGCCTGAACCGGAGACTCCGGTCGCGTTGGCCAGCTTCCCGAAGGAAAACTGGAGCTTCGCCGGATACGGGACGCCGGAAAGCGCCTTGGTCTCCGCCATCTGGGCCATGCAACAGGGGACGCCGGAAGCCTACCTGGACAGCCTTGCGCCCGACGAACAGGCGCGCATGGCCCAGCGTTGGGCGGGCAAGACCGAGGAGGAGATCGCCGCCAAGCACCAGTCCGATGTCACCCCCATCTCCGGCCTCAGCGTCACTGGCCGCCAGGAGATCGACGCTGACACCGTCATCATGGACGTGCAGATTGAAGGGGTAAACCGCGCCGAGAAGGTCTCGATGAAACGCGTGGACGGCCAGTGGAAGTTCAACGGCTACCTGCGCGACGAAGCGCAATAATGCGCCGAAGCGCGGACTGTCGCTTCCTTTCCCACAGGCAAATCCGGACGAACCCACCCCGATTTCGCGCCGCCCTCCGGCGGCTTGAAATATCCCCTCCCCAGAGGGGACCTTGCGCGTCTGTATCCCCGAAGGTTGGTCCCCTCTGGGGAGGGGATATTTCCATTCGCAGCGCAGCGTCG
Organism: Verrucomicrobiales bacterium; assembly: GCA_038126235.1. Classification (GTDB taxonomy): domain Bacteria; phylum Verrucomicrobiota; class Verrucomicrobiia; order Limisphaerales; family JAYPEY01; genus JAYPEY01. The sequence goes on along the minus strand of JAYPFK010000050.1, from coordinate 2,513 downwards.
GCGAATGGAAATCGGGGTGGGTTCGTCCGGACTTGCAACGCGCTTCCAGCCGCCCCCCCTAACAGAGGTTCCGCTCCGTCCGACCCCGACGCCGCGCGCGCTTCAGACCTTCCGGTAAGCCGCCCGGTTGGTGGGTTTCCCTTGGGCGGTCCATTGCTCCTCGAAATCCGTCACGACAGCGGCCAACTCTTCCGGAGTCTCCGTCGGCTCGAATCCCTCCGCCGCGCCGCAGACCTCCAGCATCTGCTCGTAGTAGGGGACGTCGTCCGTGCGAAGGTAGAGAACCCCGCCCTCCACGAGCGCTGCGCGCGCGGCCTGCAGGAACGCGGACTGAATCAGCCGATGGCGTTCGTGCTTTGCCTTGGGCCAGGGATCGGGAAAGTAGATGTGGATCGCCTGAAGCGAAGCCGGCGGCAGGAGGTAGCCGGTAAAATAAGCGGCCTCCAGGCGGACGATCTTCAGGTTGTCGAGCCCCAGCCTGCGGGCCTTCTTGTCCAGCTTGCGCAGGCGTCCCAACAAGCGCTCGATGCCGAGGAAATTGGTCTCCGGGTGGAGCTTCGCATATTGCGCGAGGAAGGAACCGTCGCCGCTGCCAATCTCCAACTCGACGGGCCGTTCGGCCGGGAAGACCGCCGCCAGATCCAGCCGGTCCACGTAGGACGCCGGCGTGTGGACGATGGAGGGAAGGGACTTCCAGTCCGGGGTATTGAAGGCGGGTTCAACCATCAACCAACTCCCAGGTCTTCGACGAATCTTGCTTCAGGAACGACCTGATGACTGTCCACGCCGAGTTGCTCCACGACGACCTCCACGAATTGTTTCCACACGGCATCACGCGAACGCGGATGGGGTCTGGACCTGTCCAATCGAAACGCCTTTCGTATCCATGAGGTCTCGGAGCGCGGGTCATCGGGCTTCTTTTGAATCAACTCAAACACATGCTCGAACATCTCTCCAACCGTATGGAATTCAGCGGCGTCCTCGTATCTGACGGAGATGTCGAATTCTTCTTCGACTCCCATCACCAGTTCGACACCGTCAAGTCTCATGGGTCAAAATGAACACACGGCGGCAAGAAGACAAACGTTGAACTTCGAGCGCGCGCGCGGCGCGCGGCGTTGGAAGGCGGACGTTTGACGTTCGCCCCGGTCTCCCCGCCTACTTCTTCTTCGTGTCTTCCTCCACCGGCGCGTTCTTCTTCTCGAAAATGGCGGCCTTGATCTTGGCGGCGAGCTCGGGGCTGTCACAGAGCGCGCGGCGGGAGGCGTCCTTGCCCTGGCCGATGAGATCGCCGTCGAACTGGAACCAGGCGCCCTTCTTGGTGACGACGCCCACGGCGACGCCGGCCTCGAGGATGCTGCCTTCCTGGTTGATGCCCTGGTTGTACATGATGTCGAACTCGGCCTCCTGGAAGGGCGGGGCAATCTTGTTCTTCACGATCTTGGTCTTCACGTGATTGCCGATCGGACTGCCGGTGGAGTCCTTGAGGATCTCCTTGCGGCGGATGTCGATGCGGACGCTGGCGTAGAACTTCAGCGCCTTGCCGCCGGGGGTGGTCTCCGGACTGCCGAACATCACGCCCACCTTTTCGCGGATCTGGTTCGTGAAGAGGCACATGGTCTTGGATTTGCCGAGGATGGCGGTGAGCTTGCGCAGGGCCTGGCTCATCAGGCGGGCCTGCATGCCCATGGTCGCCATGCCCATCTCGCCCTCCAGCTCGGCCTTGGGCACGAGCGCCGCCACGGAGTCCACCACGATGACGTCGATGGCGTTCGAGCGGGCGAGCGTCTCGCAGATGGTCAGAGCCTCCTCGCCGCTGTCCGGCTGGGAGACGAGCAGGTCGTCGAGGTTCACGCCGAGCTTCTTGGCGTAGGCGGGATCCAGCGCGTGCTCCGCGTCGATGAACGCCGCGAGGCCGCCCATCTTCTGCGCGTTGGCGACGATATGCAGCATGAGCGTGGTCTTGCCGGAGGATTCCGGACCGTAGATCTCGATCACCCGACCGCGGGGCACGCCGCCGGCGCCAAGGGCGAGGTCGAGGGACAGCGCGCCGGTGGGGATGACGTCCACCATGACGTTTCCGCTGGCGTCGCCGAGGCGCATGATGCTGCCCTCGCCGAAGCTCTTCTTGATGGTGGCGATGGCGGAATCCAGGTTCCGCTGGCGGGCGGGATCGAGGGCGGGCGTGTCTTTCTTCGCGTCGGCCAGGTCGGCGGATTCGGCGGTGGGAGTCTCGGTCTTGGGTTTGTCTGCGGTTTTTGCGGCCATGGTTGAAAGGGTGTTTGTGGTGACTTGGCCGGCAACTATGCGGACCCCGCTGGCGGCAAGTCAACCGCCGGCTCGAAAACCTGTTATCCAAGCGCGACACCCGGGCGCTTTTCCCCGTTCCGAGATTAAAATTGTCTTTGTTCCAACGCCCGAACCAGAACCCATCTCATAAATACCCAAGCCCCGCGCTACGCTGATTTTGTTCGCTGGCAAGGCGCCGCGAACGGCGATGATGGGTTCATCAC
>JAYPFK010000049.1:0-54725 GCA_038126235.1 Verrucomicrobiales bacterium | reverse complement strand
TCGAACTGCGTTTCAGGCCTCCGGCTCAGGCTCGCTTCGGCGCGATTGTGGAACGAGTTTTTGGCGCCTTGAACAGCCAGTTCTTCCACAATCTGGCCGGCAACACCCAGATCACAAAACACGTGCGCCAGATGACCAAGTCGTTCAATCCCAAACGCAAGGCCATCTGGACGCTGGAGCGCGTCCACAGCTACCTCGAGAGATTCTGTCGCGAGGTCTACGATCAACGTGAACACCCGGAAATACAGCAGAGCCCCCGCGACAAGTTCAACGCTGGACTTCATTCCACCGGTGAACGCACTAGTCGGAAGGTCCCTTTCGACCGCCTGTTCCAAATCATGACCCTGCCCGCCAGCCCCCGCGGAACAGGGAAGGTCCACCCAAACAAGGGGATCACGCTCAACTACCTGCACTACTGGTGTGAAGCGATGCGTGATCCGACAGTTAACCGAAAGTCCGTTCCCGTGCGCGTTGATCCGACAAACGCTGGCGTGATCTATGCCTACATCAACGGGCTATGGCAGGAATGCCGCTCTGCGCACTACGCCGCATTCGGAAACCGCACGTTGAAGGAGGTCCAGCTCGCGACCGAGCTGTTCAAGCAACGCACCCGAACCCGGGGACGCCGGACGTCCTTCTCCGATCAGCAACTCGCCGAATTCCTCCGCACCGCATCCGAGGAAGAATCACTATTGCGCCAGCAACGTAAAGACGCTGCGCAAAAGAAAATCACCAAGGCCATGGAAAACGAACTGCCCCAGCACATTCCGTCGGCCTTGGGAGACCACGGCGCACAGCATGAAACGTCGTCACTCGATGTGAACCTTGAAGATCTGGAGGTGTACGATGAATACAAATGAACAGTTGCACCCGCACACAACTGAAGAGCGCGCCAGCGATTTCACCCAGTGCATCCTGCGACATCCCCGCATCGATCAACTCGCCGATGAAGTCTACTTCTGGACGCAGACTCCCGCAGGAACAGACATCCTGCTCGTCATCGGTCCCACCGGCGCCGGGAAGACAACACAGCAGGAGCAGATCCAGAAGAGGCTGGCAGAAGCCTACGCCGAGCAGATCCAGAAAGAGGCCGGAGTCATTCCCTTTCTTCGGGTTGAAGCCCCGGCTCCCGAATCGTCAATTTTCTCCTGGAAGGACTTCTACATCCGCGTCCTGACTGAGATTTGGGACCCTCGTCCCGACTCCAAGAAGGAGCCTCCGGAGCCCCGGAGCGAATCTATGGATCAAGCGTCGAGGAATCCAAACAATACCGCCGCGACCCTTCGCCGGGCATTGGAAAGGGCATTCCATCATCGCCGGACGAAGATACTGATCATCGACGAAGCCCAACACTTGACGAAGACCGGAAGTTCCCGGCGTTTGCAGGACCACATGGACACCTTGAAGAGCCTGGCCAACCTCTCTGGCGTCAGACTGATTCTCTACGGGACCTACGAGTTGCTCGACCTCCTGCAACTCAATGACCAACTCGCCCGCCGTTGCACGGCGAAGCACTTCCGACGATACCTCTGGGACAGTCCCGAGGACCGGAAGGTGTACTTGAGCGTTGTCCGGACATTCGAAGCCAAACTCCCGCTCGAAAGCCGCCCCAATCTGATGCAAGAGGCCACGTTCCTGTACGAGAGATCTGCGGGGTGCATCGGAATCCTCAAAAACTGGCTCACCAGGGCCCTCTGCGCCGCGCTGAATGCCACCGGGGAAATCACCACGGCCATTCTAAAGGAAACCGCCCCATCCCACGGAACGGCGTTGAAGATCGCCGAGGGCATTTACAACGGTGAAGCGCGTTATCGGCAACTCGAAGAGGGTTGCTCCCAGCGCTCTCTGGGGGATTTGCTCGGCATGTATAGCCCCGAAGCGCCGCCAACGCAGCAGCCGAACGCGACGCCGAAATCACGTCTGCGTCCCGGACAGCGCAAACCAAAACGCGATCCCGTGGGAATACCATCATGACCAAGTCTGACGCCATCGAAGTGTATCCCTTTGAGCCGCCGGAGCCTTACCGGCGCCCGCCGCGTTCTTCCCTTTACACGCTGGTTCCGATGGGGCTGAAAACCGCCTTCGGCGAAAGCCTGACGTCCTATATTCTTCGACTGGCTCAAGCGCACACGCTTCCCCCCAGCGCCCTACTGCGCGAGATCATTGCTCCATTGATGGCCAAAGGGCGGTTCACGTCGAGCGCGCGCCAATCAGACCTCTTCAGAGCTACCGGGAACTCGTTCAACGGAATGGGAATCGCTTCCCAGCGGTGTGTTGAAGCCTTGATCATCCTGACGCACCAGCCCTTGGTGAAAAACCTCAACCTGCAGTTTCTCGAGGGCTACGTGTGGGGCGTGGGCCTGCTGAAAGCGAGGCAGTCATGGTGCCCGAAATGCCTAAGGCAACAGCGACAGGCTGGAGAAGTCGTCCACCTTCCGCTGGCGTGGAACATCTCCACCTCCTCGGTTTGCTCCATCCATGGAGACTACCTGATCGATCGCTGTCCGAACTGCTCACATCAGCACTACGCGCTCAATCGCACTCAACCTCCGGGCATCTGTCCGAAATGTCGCGAGTTCCTGGGAACATGTGGAAACGACGAGGGCCATACCCAAACACAAATTGATCCCAAGGACTCGATTATCTCGCGAATGACTCTCGAGCTGATCGCCAACGGGCGCGAACTTCTCCGCCGCCAGCCGTTCAATCGATTCGCCCGGAACGCGCGCGCCATTCGGGAGCAATGTTTTTCCGGCAATTCCTCCCGAATGGCTGCCTTGTTGAAAGCCGACCGCTTCTCAGTCGACAAGTGGTGCGCCGGCGAGCAACTGCCCAAATTGAGGTCCCTCCTCTGGTTTGCCTGGCGGTTCGGACAGCAGCCCCTGGACCTGTTGACAACCGACACCGCCCGCCTTGATCGCTTTTGCGTGCAATCGCTGGGAGAATCTCCAGATCGAGCTTTCATCCAGTTCCAATGCCGACCGAACAGCAAGGCCCGGATCGGAGGCACATTGAACAAACTACTCGCCCACCCCGAATTGCCGCCGCCATCTCTCGCAAAAATCGCCAAACGCCTCGACGTCGACCTGACATCGATCACAAGGCATTTCCCGGAGCAGGCCGCAATCATCAAGGAACGGCACCGGGTCTATCGGGCGCAGCGCAGTTCCAATCGGGAACAGGCGGAAGTGGACGCCATCACCGATGCGGTCATGCGAATCCACTCATCTGGCGATTATCCCAGTCTGCATCAGGTGCGGCAGCAAGTGGCCGGATCGCGAATGTTCCAGAATCCGAAACTCGCGGACCACTGGCGCCAGTTGGTCCAAAGCCTTGGCTATCCGAATCCGTCCGAAACGGTCATTTGACCTCCTCCGCGATCCGAGTCTGGTATTCCAGCAAAAGTTGGCCGTGCGATCCGCCTTTTCCCGATCACATCGGGACAACTTGTCCCGGATGGCGCTGAGAGCATAATGTGGCCGAAGCTGATTTAGAGCATAACGTGGCGAATGCGGCCAAACTATGCTCCAACGGACACTGCTCACTTGAAAAATGAAGGATGGTACCGGTGGAGGGACTCGAACCCACACTTCCGTAAGGAAACCAGATTTTGAATCTAGCGTGTCTACCAATTCCACCACACCGGCATGTGAAGGAGGCGGGAAATATCGGCAATTCTCCCGCGAGCGCAAGCGCGGATTTGAATGATCGCCCCGGAAACGGGCCGCCGGCTCACGCCCCGGCCGCTTCGACCGCGCGGGCGATGGTCGAAACCGATCGGAGAATCTCCCGGGCCGCCTCCTGATCCGCGATCTTCAACCCGAAGTTCTTGTCGAGCGAGACGACAATCTGCAGCGCATCCACCGAATCCAGCCCCAGCCCGCCCTCGCCAAAGAGCGGATCGGCGTCGCCGATCTCCTCCGGCTCCACTTCGAGCATGAGGGTTTCGACCAGCATTTCCTTGAGCTGCAATTCCAGATTGTCGGCCATGAACTGTGTTCTGTTGAAGGCCGGGACTCTTGGGGCTGGCTCCTTCCTGTTCAAGCCCCAATTCCGATCGGCAGCCTTGCGCCGGCCCGACATTAAGCTGGTCCGGGCATCCTCAGCGAATACGATGTCTCCAACCTCCAAGACCTGAACCATGCTCACCCTCGACAACACCGCGCTGATCCTCATCGACGTGCAGGGCAGGCTCGCCTCGCTGATGCACGAGCGCGAACACCTCGTGCGCAACCTGAGAATCCTGATCGAGGCCGCGGGAATCCTCGAATTGCCGATCCACTGGCTGGAACAATACCCCAAGGGACTGGGCCCGACGATCCCCGAGGTCGCCGAACTGCTGGCCGACAACAACCAGCCCTTTGAGAAAACCAGCTTCAGCGCCTGCGGCCAGCCGGATTTTGCCGAGGCGCTCAAGACCGGCGGACGCCGGCAACTGCTGCTCGCCGGCATCGAGGCCCACGTTTGCGTTTGCCAGAGCGCTCGCGATCTCCTGGGACTGGGTTACGAGGTCGAGTTCGTCGTCGACGCCATCTCCTCGCGCACAGCGGCCAACAAACAGATCGGCATCGACAAGATGATCCGCGCCGGAGCCGCGCCGACCTCGGTGGAGACTGCGTTGTTTGAATTGATGCGCACGGCCGACATGCCATGTTTCAAGGAGGTTTCGAGATTGGTGAGATGACCCGCGTCACCGGACGCCCCGTTTCTTGCCACACCGTTCAGCAAGTTTGATTTGAACCCAAGCAAGATCAGGCTATTGACCACGCCGCCCGAAATATACCTTTCTTTCCAAGGTCATCGTCCAATGTGCGCCGGGACAGGCCTATCAGGACCAGCGGATTCGGCGCCGGCCAACACAACCTTCGACAACCTCTCACCAGCACATGAACAACGACGATCAGTCAACCGAAGCGGGAATCCCTGAAGGGATGGATGAAACGGTCGCGGCCAGGGCCGCCGCGCGGATCGAGACGCAGTTGGAAAGCGACGGCGGCGACGCCTGTCCGGCGCACGTGCCGATCCCGGAATTCATGCACGCGGTCGCCGAAGGGAAACTGGCGCAAGCCGCGGAGATTCTCCGCAAGGCGACGCCGCTTCCCGGGCTCTGCGGCCGGGTATGCCCGCCCGACCAATGTGAGATCGCCTGCAAGGTGAGCCAGAAGACCCTGCCCATGCGGATCGGGCATCTGGTGCGTTACGTCTCCGACTGGGAGCGCGATCATCCCGACAAGGACACCCACAAGCCCTGGCGTTCGCACCGGGTCGCGGTGATCGGATCCGGCCCTGCGGGCATGGTCTGCGCCGGGACGCTGGCGCGACAGGGCTATCCCGTCACCATCTTTGAGGGACTCGAACGCCCGGGCGGCGTGCTGCGCTACGGGGTCCAGGATTCGCATTTCCCGGAGTCCATCCTCGACTGGGAAATTCGCATCCTCAAACGCCTCGGCGTGGAGATCAACTGCAACGTCATGGTCGGCGAGAAGATCAAGATGGAGGATCTCTTAGGCGAACTCGGGTTTGAGGCGGTCTACATCGCGACCGGAGCCGGCATGACCCACTTCCTCGGCATCCCGGGCGAGAATCTCGACGGCGTCTATACCGCCGACGAATTCCTGACCCGCGCCAACCTGGGTCAGGCCTTCGCAGACGAGTCCTTCAAGACCGACGGCCGAATCGTGGTGGTCGGCGCCGACAATTCGGAGATCCGCGCCCTGTGCAAAGCCCTCGGCGAAGAATCCGTGGAGGGACACATTCTGGAGGAAGACACCGAGGAAGATTCGGCGATCGAAGCAACGGAACGTCAACTGGCCGAGGCGGCTGGATTCCAGTTCCATTGGCAGACACGCCCGCTTGAGGTGTTGAGCGATCCGGACAAAGAGGTTGCCGGCCTGAAATGTGTAAAACTCGCGCAGGAAGGGGAGGAAAAGATCGCGAAGCCCGGCACGGAATTCGTGCTGGAAGCGGACAACGTGGTCATTGCCGGCGGCAATCCGCCCAACCCGCTCGAATGGTCCTGTGACATTGAGTCGGCCGCGAGCAGCAAGCCGGGCCTCGTCGTTGAGGAACGGAAATGCCTGCCTCCCCGCGAGCAGATCTACTCCGGCGCCGCCGCGGGACGGGGAGCCGCCGCCGTGGTCGCCGCCGCCTCCGCGGGCAGGGCTGGAGCCGAGTCGATCCACAAATCCCTGTGCGATGAGGACTGGACGGAAATCCAGGCCGAAGACGAATGGGACGAGTTTGTCGAGTGGTGCCACGGCATTGAGAACGTTGCGCACGAATAACCCGGCTGTTCCCGGTTCGTAATCGGTTGCCTGCGGCTGGCAATCAGCTTGTCGCGCTGGAGCTGTGAAGCGAAGGCGGATGACCGGCGGGCTTGGGACAACCCGCAATTGGCGATCGGCCGTCTGGCATTGGGGCCCGTAGTTTGCGGGCCGCTGCGCCGGCGTTTCCTGTGACCATCCAGTTTGCGGCGTCCTTCACTGCCGGAGGAAAGCCAAGAAAGGCGAAACCTCGCGCGGCCTCGCGACGTTTGAAGGAAGGCACACATCGTTTTCACCAGAAACCCGACCTTCGCCACCGCCATGCTTCGCGCACGACCACTCCCCAAGCCCGCTTCGCTGACCGCGCTCGCGCTGTCGGCCCTTTTCCTTTCCAACGCCGGCGCCGACTGGGCCCGCTTTCGCGGACCGAACGGCTCCGGCGCCGCGACCGACGACAAACCCGCCCCCACGACCTGGGCCGCGGACAAAAACATCAAGTGGCGGCTGGACCTGCCCGGTCCGGGAACCTCCGGTCCCATCGTGGTCGGAGACAAGATCTTCGTCACCTGCTGGTCCGGCTACGCCGAAGATGACGAGTCCGCCACCGGGAAGATCGAGGACTTGAAGCGTCATCTCATCTGCGTGGACCGCCCGAGCGGCAAGGTCCTCTGGGACAAGTCCGTTCCTGCGAAGCTCCCGGAGGATCCATTCCGGGGCATGTTCACGAATCACGGCTACGCCTCCCACACCCCGGCCTCCGACGGAGAGCGCGTCTACGCCTTCTTCGGCAAGTCCGGCGTCCACGCCTTCGATCTGGACGGGAACAAGCTTTGGAGCGCGGACGTCGGCGACGGCCTGGACCAGCGCGGCTGGGGTTCCGCGGCCAGCCCCATCCTCGCGGGCGACAAGCTGATCGTGACGGCTTCGATCGAAAGCAACGCGCTGCTCGCGCTCGACAAGAAGACGGGCAAACAACTCTGGAAATCGGCGGCGGACGTGTTCGCCGGCATCTGGGGCACGCCGATCCTGGCCGGGCCGGAAGGAAAGAAGGAAATCGCCCTCGCCATCAACGGCGAGGTCTGGGGCGTCAATCCCGAGACCGGGAAGCTGAACTGGTACGCCGTCGGACTTTCGGGCCGCAACGCCACGATCAGTCTCGTCGAAAGTGGCGACACGGTCATCGGAGCGGGCTCAAGAGGCTCGGGTTCAATGGCGGTCAAGCCGGGCGGGAAAGACGATGGGAGCGAGGCGGAAACGGCCTGGCGCGGCAAGGACGGTCCCAACATCATCACGCCAGTTCTGTATGAGGGCCGGCTTTACTGGGCCACCGGATCGATGGCCTATTGCCGCGACGCCAAGAGCGGCGCCGAGATCTACACCGAACGCCTGCCCGGAGCTTCGGCGGACGACGGCGGACGCGGCCCCGGACGCCCGGGCGGAGGCTTCGGCGGCGGGCGTCCCGGAGGCGGCAGGCCTGAAGGCGGGTTCGGTGGCGGTCGGCCGGGAGGCGGACGGCCTGAAGGCGCTTCTGGCGGCGGCCGCCCGGGCGGCGGGCGTTCAGGCGGCGGCATGCGCGGCGGCGGCGGGCGTTTCGGCGGATCGGACTACGGCTCCCCCATCGCCACGGGCGGCCACATCTATGCGCTGCTCGGCGCCGGCGAAACGATCGTCCTCAAGGCGGGCGGAAAATTCGAACTCGTCGCGCGCAACAAGCTGGGCGAGGAGGGCGAACGCTTCACCGGGACCCCGGCCGCCGACAACGGGCAGCTGTTCATCCGCTCCAACCGGCGGCTCTACTGTGTTGCTGAGTAGAAGGCACGTTCCCAACCGGGCGAACGCTCGATAGAGACAGGACGAATTGGCCTCAATGAGCCGCCCCGAGTCTGTCCGCAGCTCGCTGGGGACAGCTCGCCCCACCTCTTGGCGAGCGGGACTGGCTGCCTCAGTTCCCGAGCCCCCACCCCTCCAGGAATCCATCCAGCGCGACACCGGCTAGATGCAGGCCGACAAAGACCATGACGCCGATCACGGACAAGGCAATGCCCCAGACGGCTGATTTCCGGCCGCCGTGGCGGTCGGGGGCCGCAGCGATCTTGCGGAGCGCGACGATCCCGCAAACCACTCCCGGAATCGCGGCCACGGGACAACAACACGAAGTGGGAAGCGTGAGCAGTCCACAGATCAGCGAAGCGGTCGCGTAGCCGGACGCGGGGGGCGTTCGTTCCTCCGTGGCCCGTCCGGGCCCGAGGGCGGGCGCCGAGGCAATCAGGGCCGCGGCAAATTCCGGATATTCCGCCGCCCGCTTCCAGGACCCGTCGTTCCCTTGACGCACGCGGGTTTCGGCATCGACTCTCCGGTCGGAGATCCAGTTCCGGATCTCGTCTTCGGAAACGGGACCGTATTCCCCGCCGTCGTCGCCGATGATCCAGAAACCGTTCATCGATCACGGAACGGCCCGCCACCGGCGTTCACCTTCGAGCGTTTCCACGCCAACCACGCGTCCACTGACCAGGCAGGCGACGGCTCCGTTGTGCCGGGGATAACGCACGAGTGATTCGGGCCCTCCGCTGACGTTCCAACCGCCGTTGATCTCGAACAGCATGACCGTCTCCGGCGGCAGATCCGCCAGCTTCTTCCCACCCAACTCCGCGTTGAAACCATAGCTGGACTCGAAGGTTTCGAGGCTCGAAGGGCATTGGAACATGCTGCCCTTGTAGTCCGGCGACTGCTGCAACTCCTGGGCCATGCCGAGAATGGCGCCGCACCAGTTGTCCACCGGGGGTAGACGGCCCTCGTTTCTTTCCGCGTAGAGCGACAATGCCTCATGGAGGATCTTCAGGTTTCCGCCGCACTTGTCCCGGCTCTGCGCCGCCTTGGAGTCGGCCCAGGAACCGAACTGGGTGGAAACCAGAAAGGCGACAAAACCCACCGCGCAAAGGCTCAACGCGCCGGTGGCAATCCCCTCGCCCGCCAGGAGCCCCTCGCTTCTCCGGACGGCGCGGATCGCCGCCACGCCCGAGAGCGCGCCCAGGATGGAACCGGCCAACGCGCAGCCCATCAACATCCGGCCCGGCCCGCCATGCCACTGCTCCAGCTCAATGAGGACAAGCCCGCCGACCGTCGACGCCAACCCGGCAAAACCGGCCAAGGCCGAGAGGATCGCGAGACGACTGATGGGGGGGCCGAACATGGTTGGCAAAGAATCTAAGCTTCAGGAGCCGGATTCGCGCAGGTCGTCGAGCGTCGCCCTGGCGCGGCCGCCATCAATGGTTTCGGCGGCCAACTCCCAACCTTCGGCAATGGAGCCGGCGGAGCCCGCGACGAACAGCGCCGCGCCGGCGTTCAACAGGACGGCGTCGCGCTTGGGACCGCGATCCTCGCCCCGCAGCAAGCGCTCGACGATGCCGGCGTTTTCCTGCGCGTCGCCGCCCTTCAAATCATCCAGCGTCGCCGGCTGCAGGGGGAAATCGCCGGGAGCCATCTCGGAAACCGAGAACCCCCGATCGTGGTAAAACTCCGCGACGGTGTTCCCGCCCAGGGTGGAGAACTCATCCAGATTCCGGTCCCCCACCCTGCCGCTGACAACCATGCCGCGCCGGATGCCCAGGGACTTCAGAGCCTGGGCAATTGGTTCGCAGAGGTCCGCGCGCGGCACGCCGATCAACTGCGTCGTGGGGCGCGCCGGATTCAGCAACGGCCCCAGGAAGTTGAACACGGTGCGCTGACCCCGCTCCGCGCAGAGCTTCCTCGCGGGAGCGATATGCTTGAAGGCCGGGTGGTAACGCTGGGCGAAGAAGAAGGCGAAGCGGCAGTCCCGAAGCATCGCGGCTGCCTCCTCGGGCGTCCGGTCGATGCGGATCCCCAGGGCCTCCAACACGTCCGCGCTGCCCGACTTCGACGTGATCGCGCGGTTGCCGTGTTTGGCGACAGTGACGCCCGCCGCCGCGGCAACCAGCGCGACGGTCGTGGAAATGTTGAAGGTGTTCAGGTGGTCCCCACCGGTTCCGCAGACATCGAGAATGTCACGCGAACGGGTTTCCTCGTCGAGCGGCACTGGAGCCGCCTTCTCCCGCAATTCCCGCGCGAACGCCCCGAGCTCTCCCACGGTTTCCCCCTTCCGCGCCAGCGCGGTCAGGAAATCGGCCTTGATCTCCGCGGCGACCTCCTCGTTGGTCAGCGCGGCAACCGCGGCGACAACCTGGTCGTCAGTCAGCGCGACGCCTTGTCCGAGCTGTTCAGTCAATGGTTCCAGCACGCCGCGAGAATACTACGACGCGCCGGAATGGAAAGCTGCAAGGCCCCGGAAATGGAAACGCGGCCGGATGCGCTCCGGCCGCGTTTGAAGTCCAACGGTTCAAGAAGATGCTCAGAGCTTCCCGACCAGGCTGTCCAGGGCCTTGCTGGCGTTCTCGTCCTCGACAAAGGGATTGGAGGGGCCGTCGCCCCCTCCTCCGCCGCCGCGGCCGAAGCTGCCGCGTGTGCGAGGCAGACTCACGGCCTCAAGCTTGGCCTTCTGGTCGTCGTTCAACTTGCCCTGCAGCGCCTCCAGCATCTGCTTGGCGGTGTCGTCATCGATGGACGCCACTTCCTTGATGCCGTCAAGCAGGGCCTTGATGGCCTTGGCCTGATCGTCTGCGAGGGTGACCTTGACGTCGCCGGTCAACAGATCCAACTCCCGGACAAAGGTGGTGAGTTCGCGCGTGGGCGAGGGTTGAAATCCACCGCGACCTCCGCCGCCGCCGCCACCGCCAAATCCGCCACGACCTCCGCCACCTCCGCCGCCCATGCCTCCACCTCCGCCGCCGCCCATGCCTGCTCCGCCACCGCCCATGCCTGCTCCGCCACCGCCCCCGCCTTCACTGAGCGGGATGTCCGCCTTGATCAGATTGTATTTCATCACGCGAAGCCCTGCATAGGCGCCGACGACCCCGAGGAAGATGCCGCTAAGTCCGGCGATCAGCCCGATTTGAAAGGCTTTCGCCGACTGCTTTTTCTGGGAAAGCAGGACGACCAAAAATACGCAAACCAACGCGAGCGAGCCCGCGTAGATGCCCATGTCATTGAGATTCATATCGTTTTGTGTGTGGTTCTTGGGTTGGTGTTGGTTGTGAGCACGTCAATCTCGGTCCGGCGAAGGGGCTCCGCCGCCCCGGTCCCGGGCGTCTCGGGAACGAAAAAAAGCGAAGGATTGCCGAGATCCCCCACGTTCAGCCATCTTCGCCGCAAGTTCGCCATGACCCGCAAGACCGAAGTCATAACGACGGAAACCCCGGAAAAGTTTCACGCCGCCGTGGAACTGGCCAGCGATTTGTTGCAAGCCGGCGAAGTCGTGGCGCTGCCCACCGAGACGGTCTACGGACTGGCCGCCAATGCGCAGGACGCCGCGGCGGTCGCGCGGATTTACGAGGCCAAGGGACGCCCCGCGCACAACCCGGTCATCGTTCACGTGTCGGATCTCACCATGGCGCGTCGCAGCGCCTCGTCTTGGCCGCCACTGGCGGATGCGCTCGCGCGACGTTATTGGCCCGGGCCGCTGACGTTGGTGGTCGGAAGAACCGAGGCTGTGCCGGACATTGTGACCGCGGGAGGGGAAACCGTCGGCCTCCGCCAACCCCGGCACAAGTTCTTCGAGGCGGTCATCCGCCGCTGCGGGTTTCCGCTCGCCGCGCCCAGCGCCAACGCCTCCAACCGCCTGTCCCCCACGATCGCCGACCATGTGCTCGATCAGTTGAACGGCCGGATTCCCCTGATCGTCGATGGCGGCGCCTGCGCGGTCGGCATTGAATCCACCGTCGTCGACGCCACCGGGGCTCAGCCCATCGTGCTGCGCCCCGGCATGATCGGGGCGGACGAACTCGCCCAAGCCTGGGCGGAAGACCGGGACCAGGCAGCCGCCCCCGAAGTCGCCGCCGCACAGGAACGCGGCGACGCGAACGCGCCCTTGCGCAGCCCCGGCCAACTGTCACGCCATTACGCGCCCACTGCCCGGCTCCTCCTGCTCCGCTGGGACCATTCCGCCGACCTGAGCGCCCAACTTCGCGAACGCGAAATCGATCCCGCCCAAGCCTGCCTCCTCTGCTTCCATCATGACGTCCCCTCCCTGAACTGGAGAAAATCCCTTCGCCTTCCCCAGAACCCCGACCAAGCCGCGCGCGACCTCTACGCCAGCCTGCATCAGGCCGATTCCGCCGGAGCCGACTGGATCATCGCGGAACAACCGCCAAATACCGCCGGATGGCGGGCCATCACGGACCGCCTCCGCCGCGCCGCCGCATCTTGAACGACGGAGCCTACGCCTGCGACGCCGGGAGAAACCCCGACTCCTCGCCAATTCCGTCGGATGAGGGTCAAAAACGGAGCGCGGAGTCCATTCCGCATCAACCTCCGGCATTTCATGGCTCTGAGATGCTCCACCGCGCGCGGCCAACCAACGTTGAAGCGGAATGAACTCCGCGCTCAGCCTCTCCGACCCGTTTGGAGCTCGGAACATTGCCTCCCGAAACCCCGCCGTTGATTTCTCGACCCAGTGCGTTAACGTCGGCTCCAAAGTAACCACCGCATCCCGAATCCGTCATGAAAGAATACCCGCCCTTCGACCTCGGCCGCCTGATTTCCACCGTCTTCGAACCTGTCCAAGGCAAGCGAGTCTGCATCCTCATCGACCTTGAGAACCCGGCCGACATGAAGAACTTCGGCTTCCTGAAGGACGAGAGCCTGACCATTCAGCGTCACGCGCACGATGATTTCTACCAGGGTTTCAAGAACGGCGTTCTCGACGAACTGGGCATGACCGGCGGCGAGATGTTCGCCTACCACCTGACCGGCGGCAGCAACCTCGACATGGAGGACGAGGCCTTCGACGTCCAGGGCAAACAGCTCAGCCTCGACGCGGACATCTACCCGAACTACGACATCATCCTCTGCATCTCCACCTTCTCGGCAACCGCGCCGCTCACCGAAAAGGCCAAGAAATTCGGGTTCCGCGGCGCCACGCTGCACGGCCTGAACCCCATCATCCTGAACAGCGGCCTGTCCGTGGACTACAACGAGGTCAGCGCCGAGGCCGAAAAACTCCGCCTCGCCATGACCAAGGCAGACGAATTCGAAATCGATTTCACCGTCGGCGACGAACTGTTCACGCTGAAGCTCATCTGCGAGAAGCAGGAGGCGCAAAAGAGCCATGGGCTCTGCCAGGGCGAGGAGCCGGATGTCGCGAACCTGCCCGCCGGCGAGGTCTATTTTGTCCCTCACGGCGCCGAGGGCCGCTTCCCCATGCGCTATTCCGACGGCACGATCGGCGTCATGCACGTGCGCGAGGGGCGCATTCAGAACGCCAGCCTGATCTCCGGCAGCCAGCAGACCATCGATGAACACAACCTCAAGCTCAGGCAGGATCCTGTCACCGGCGAGATCGGCGAACTGGGCTTCGGCACGCAGGAACTGCCCGTCTCCGGCCGCGACATCCAGGACGAGAAGATCCGCGGCACCGTCCACATTGCCACCGGCCGCAGCGACCATCTTGGCGGCCACCTGACCCCCGACCTTTTCGCCGAGAAGATGAACGCCACCCACGACGACATCCTGTTCTCCCCCAGCAAGACCCCGGAGATCGACATTCCCCAGGTGCGCATGTTCAAGGACAACCACATGGTCGTCATCCAGCGCAACTTCCGTATCACCGCGCACCTCGCCAAGGCGCTGGAGGCGTAGATGAACTTCTACGACACGGACCGCGCGGTCTCGGAATACCTGCTGTTTCACTACGGCTCAGCCGCTGAGCTGCTGCCCCACGCCTGCGGCCCGGCCGACGCGCTGAACTACCCCTCCCGCTGCGTCTCCGAATGCCTGGACGCCGCCGCCCTGCCGGTCAACGCGCGCGCCCTCGACCTCGGCTGCGCCGTGGGCCGCTCCGCTTTCGAGCTGGCGCGGCATTGTGCCGAAGTCGTCGGCATCGACTACTCCCAACGCTTCGTCGACGTGGCGAACCTCCTGCAACAGCAGGGGAGCTTCACCTACTCCTTCGCCGTCGAAGGCGACCTCCGCCAGCCGGCGACCGCCACGATCGATTCCGCCATTGACCGCGCCCGCGTCCATTTCGAGCAGGGCGACGCCATGGACCTCCGCGACCACCTGGGGCAGTTCGACGTCGTTCTCGCCGCCAATCTCCTCTGCCGCCTGTCCGAGCCGCGCAAGTGCCTTGACCGCCTGCCCGGCCTGCTGAATCCCGGCGGCCAGCTCCTGCTCATGACGCCCTGCACCTGGCTGGAGGAGTTCACGCCCCGGGAGAACTGGCTCGGCGGCTTCGAACGCGACGGCTCCCCCGTTCGCACCCTCGATTCCCTCAAGGAGATCCTGGGCAAGGACTTTGAACTGCAACGGACCCAGGACCTGCCCTTCCTGATCCGGGAACACGAACGGAAGTTCCAGTGGACCGTCGCACAGGCCAGCGCCTGGCAGCGGCGGTGAGGCGAATGGCGCCGGCGGCGACAGCCGCCCTCCCGTAGGACAGGCATCCTGCCTGTCCCCGGCATAGCACGTGGTTTCCGGCAATCCGGGACGAACTTCGCGCCCGACGTCCCGGGCGGATCGGGGGAGGGTCAGCCCGGAAGGACTGTCCTACCTGGCTCGCCTTCCCCGCCGACTGTTCTTGTCTGGCGCGGCGTTGCCGCTTTCAATGCGCGACCACGCATGCCCCGTCCTCGTGTCATCGTCGCCGTTGTCCTTCTGCTGGTCTCGTTCGCGCTCGCGTTCGCGGGCGATCCGCAGGGCTCGACGGCGTCCATCTGGCCAAGCCTGGTGGCGGTCGGCCTGGCCTTCCTGACGCGGGAGATCTATTCGTCGTTGTTCCTGGGGGCGTTCGCGGGAGCGTTGCTGCTGGCGGGCGGCAATCCGCTGGCCGCGTTCCTCGACCTGTTCGCGAAGCATCTGATTCCGCCGTTGACGAGCCGGTGGAACATCTGCGCGCTGACCTTCTCGCTGATGATGGGCGGTTTCATTGCTCTGCTGGACCGTGCGGGCGGCATGCGGACCGTCGCTGCGAGGCTGCTGGGCTCCGGCGACTCGAAGCGCCGCGCCGGGATGGGCGTGTTCGGGATGGGCTGGCTGGTGTTCTTCGACGGGTTGGCGAACTGCATGCTGGTCGGCCGGACCATGCGCCCCGTCACCGACCGGGCCGGAATGTCGCGGGAGAAGCTGGCGTTCATCGTGGATTCCACGGCCTCGCCGATCGCCGCCTTCGCGCTGATCTCGACCTGGATCGCCTTCGAGTTGACGCTCATCCAGAACGGCTTCGCGGACTACGGCGCGAACAACTTCGGCGGCGCGGAGACATTCGCGGATGTCTCCTCCTACGAGATCCTGATCAGGACGCTGCCCTATCGGTTCTACAACTATTTCCTGCTGTTCATCGTGTTCCTGACGATCTGGCTTGGCCGGGACATCGGGCCGATGCGGAGAGCGGAGGCCGAGGTCAGGAAGCGGAGGATCAGGAATGCGGAGGGCGGGCAGGCCGAGGAGGAGCGCGAGGAGGAGGATGGGGCGTCCGTCGGCCGGGGCGTGTGGCTGACTTTGGTTCCGCTGGGGGTGTTGATCGCGGGGGTGTTTGGCGGGTTGTATTTCGACGGGATGAGCAAGGTGGGCGACGACGCGGGCGGCGGGCTGCGACGCGTCATCCAGGCTTTCGGCAAGGCGGACGCGGACATCGTCTTCGTCACGGCCACAGCCTTCGCCTCGATCTGGGCGATGCTGACGTTGTCCCTCCTCGCAAGGCCGCGAATCCGGGAGAACCCGGTGTCGGTCTTCTTCGAGGGCATGAAGGAAATGTTCCTGCCGGTGACGATCCTGGTCTTCGCCTTTACGCTGGGCAGTGTCATCAAGGAATTGAAGACGGCGGAATGGCTGGTAAGGGCGTTGGATGGGAGCTTCCCGGCGGGCGCGCTGCCGGCGGCGGTGTTCCTGCTGGCCGCGGTGATGTCCTTCAGCGTGGGAACCTCCTGGGGCACGATGGGCATCCTCATGCCGCTGTGCATTCCGACCGCCTGCGCATTGACCGGCCTGCAACCGGGCGGCGCTCCGGGGCCGGTCGTGATCGCGACCATCGGCGCGGTGCTCGCGGGCGCGGTCTTCGGCGACCACTGCTCGCCGATCAGCGACACCACGATCGTCTCCGCCTTCGCCAGCGGCTGCGACGCGATCGAGCATGTGCGTACGCAACTGCCCTACGCGACGCTGGCGGCGGGGATTGCCTTGGTTCTGGGCTACGGCGCTACGGGAGCCGGTCTGAATCCGTTCGTGGCGTTGGTCCTGGGTGGAGGCGCCTGCTGGGCGACGATCCGTTACGCCGGGAAAACCGCGGATGGCGCGGATTGACGCGGATACTCGGCTCTTTCCCTTGGGCCGGGCGTTCTCGGAGCGCGGCTGTGTCCCGTCTTCGGGATCAGCCGCAGCAACCTCCGATCCACAAGAACTTGAAAACTATCCGGGGCTTTGGCTGTCGCCCGCGTTGCTGCTGCTGGTCTCCGACACAGCCGCGCTCTAGGAAAGCCGGCGCCGGATTCAGGGCGAATCCGCGATCATCCGCGCAATCCGCGGTTCAGCCCATCCCCTTGAGCTTCATGATCGGCGCAAGGAGGCGACGGTAGTTCGCGCCCATGATGCGTTTCTTGTCGCGGTCCGTAATCTGCGCGGCGAGGACCTTGGACAGCTCCGTGCCCAACGAGCGGGAGGGCGCGTGGCTGCCGAAGACAACGCGTTCAGCTCCCAGTTCCCGCACGGCCATTTCCACGAATCCGGCGGTCGGATCGAAGCCCGACGTTTCGGCCAGGATGTTCCTGTGCCCGCGGATCGCGCGGATGCCCTTCTCCCATTCGCCGCCGGCGTGCGCGCAGATGAACTCAATCTCCGGGAAGCGCGAGGCCAGCTGCGCCAATTCATCGGGCGTGGACATCGTGGGCCTCGGCTTGCCGCCGGTGATGAACCAGGTGTGCTGCATGATCACGCCCTTGAGCTCCGCAATGCGTTTGACAAGCGGTTCGTAGTTCGAGTGCGAGCATGGCAGCGATGCGGCTGAACCTCCGGAGAAGTAGACGCCCGTCATGGGACCGTCGCCCAGCCAGCGATCGAGCGCGTCAAGGGAACCGCGCACATCGTTGGGATTGAGCTGGATCATGCCGATCAGGCGGTCGGGCCAACGCTTCAGCGGCTCTTCCACAGCCTTTGGATTGGCCTTGAGCCAAGCGTCGATCGAGGCGCTGGTCGTCCCCAGGCCTACGTGGGCGAAGTAACAGAGTCGGCGGAAATGAAACGGGGCAAGTTTCGCGAGGGCGGCTTCGATTTCAGCGAGGAGGATATCGCCTTGGGGACCGGGGTTGGAGTGCGCGGCGGTGAAATAGGAATCCCAAATATCCAGGTCGCGAAGCTCCCCCTCGGACAGGAAACCGCCAGCCGCCTCCGAAGACTTTGATCCGCCCCTGCCCGCGGCGAGTCCCGCCTGGGTCGCGGCCAGTAGCCCAACCGCGGCGCCCGTCATGAATTCCCGACGTTTCATCCCGGGCATCTTACGCGTCGGGACGGCTTTGAACAGCCGCAAGCTCGGGTGATTCAGTCAATACGGCGGGAGCCTCGCCCCACCCGGTCGCATCAATCCAGCATCACGCATTCGATCCAGATGGGGACGCGGCCGGTGTCGTAGGTCGTGATGCGTTGGAGGCTGGCAGAATCGTAGTCGATGCGGTAGGCGGCCAACCGGTTGTCCTTCTGCCCCGCCGCGTAGACGAAGGTCCCGGTCTGATCAATGTCGATGGAGCGCGGGATGTTCACGGTCGGCGCATGGCCCGTCGCCTTGAGACGGCCGGTCTTCAGATCAATCGAGAAGAGGGCGAGCGTGTCCTTGTTCGGCGTTCCGGGCGGCGCGTTGCGCGGCAGCGGGACACGATTCGAGACGATGGCGATCCGGCCGTTCGGCGAGATGTGGATGTCAGCGGCGGACAGGCTTCCCTCAAGTCCGGCTGGCTGGGAGTTGAGCGTCTGCCGGCGTTTGAGACGGCCGTTCCTCGCGTCGTAATCCCAGGCACTGATGCCGCCGCCGCGCTCATTCGAGGTGAACGCCACCTTGAGCGTCGGGTGAAAAGCGATGTGCCGGGGCATGTGGAAGTTGCTGTTGGTCGCCGGCCCCGCGACGAAGGCGGGATCGTTGGGCGTAAGCTTGCCGGCCTTCGCGTCGAACCTGAACTGGTAAACCTTGTTCGGGCGCGTGTGGGGCACGAAGGCGAAACGGTTGTCCGCCGACAACTCGATACAGTGCGCGGTGACCTCGGTTTCCACCATGTCGGTGACCTGGTCGGTCACGACGCCGTTGACGATCCGCTGCACGGTGACCTTGCCGTCGCCGTAGTGCGCGCCAAGCACGAAGCTCGTCGTGGCATCGACGGTGAGGTAAGGCGCGCGCAATGGGGCCTTGGCCGTGGCGACGACCCGCCAATCGTCGGACTCGCCGCGTGTCAGGGTGCAGATGCCCCAGCCCCGATACCGACCGGCTCCCGTCTGCATGGCGACGTAGAGATGCCGTTTGTCCGGAGAGAAGACCATCGCCCCGGGATTGCCGGGCATGGCGATGGACTGGACCTTCTTCAACTCACCGGAACCGGGGTCAATGGCCAACCGGTCGATACGGTCGTCCGACTGGTTGGAAAGAAAAAGAAACTGCCCTGCCTGGGCGGAAACGCCGAGGCTGGCCGCGACGAGGAACACGGGAAGAAGAGGAAGACGTTTCATGACGCTCGGGACGTTATCGACTGGGCGGCCGCGAGTAAACGGCAGAACGGTGGGGGACAACAGGGTGAAATCCGAAACGGACGATGCGGCATCAACTGCGGCTGTTCGTTTAGTGGTGGGGCAAACGGTCCTCAGTGAGCCGCGCCGGGTCATGCTCGCGCCGGCTCAAGGAGACCAATTCGCCACACCCGCACCAGGCAGATTGAGCCGTGCCCCTTGGTCACCGCCCTGCCCGCTTCGGCCAGATGGACTTGAGCCTGATCACCTTGAGCGAGCGGATGTTGACCTTGCCGCTGTCGTCCGCGATCGCGGTGACGGTCGATTCGAAATCCTTGGATGAGCGGGTCCGCACCTCGTAGAAGGCTCCGTTGTCGGCATAGACTTCGTTGAACGTCCGGTCGGTGAAGATCCGCGCGCTCCGGCCGGTAAAAGAGGCGTCGATGCCATCGATCGTCAGTTTCTTGGGGCCGGGTTCGGTGAATTCAAGCTGAACCTCGGTGAGACCGACGGGTTGGCGGCTCAGGAGCTGGTTGGCATTCTCCGCCGTCAGGTTCTCGCCGGTCATGATCGTCTGACCGCGCAGCTTCTCGACCTCCTCCACCGGATTGAAGAACAAACGCAGGCCGTCGGGCGTTTCCCGGAGCGCCATCGTATGCGGCAGGGTGAAGGCCTGGTTGACGATCTGGTCGGGAAAGCGGTCGTGGTAGACGGCAGTGCGCACCCAGCCGATCTGGATGCGCCGTCCGTCCGGAGTGTCGCTGAAGGTCTGCGCCGCGTAGAAGGCTCCGTGACGGGAACCGTGGGGGCCGGATTCCTTGTGGAAGGCCCGGCCGTCGAAGCGACCAATGAAATAGCGGTTCTGCGCGCCGTACAGGACCCAGCGCGTTTCGCCGGGCCGACCCTCGACAGGGAGTTCAAACATCTCCGGGCATTCAAAGACCGCCATGCGGTCGGGATCGGTGAACGCGCCGGTGCGGGCCCAGCGGTGGAGGTCCTTCGATTCGTAGAAGGCGAAGTTGTTGCGGACGCGGTCCTTGGGCGTGTTGGACGAGGGCGGGACCGCCGTCGTCTCCGCGCATTCGTCGTCGTCGAAGACCACCATCACCCACTTCTTTTCCGGCGCAAACCAGAAGACGCGCGGATCGCGGCCACGATGCTCGACCACGGGATTTTCCTTCAATTCGTTGAAAGTCAATCCGCCGTCATCGCTCCAGGCAAGGCATTCACCGCGGCCGGTGCTGGTGAAGGAGACGAAAAGCGCCCCCTTGCCGCAGCCGGCGGAGTTGTTGAAATCGACGAAGCCCCCGCCGGAAAAGGCCATGTCGCCCACGGTCTTCTGGTAAAGCGCAAGGGGTTTCTCCTCCCAGTGGACAAGGTCGGGGCTTTCAAAGTGGCCCCAGTGCATGTTGCCCCAGCCGATGCCGAAGGGATTGTGCTGGTAATAGACGTGGTATTTGCCGCCATGGAAAACCATGCCATTGGGATCGTTGTTCCAGCCGCGGCGGGAAGAGAGGTGGAACTGGTTGCGATAAGGACGGTCGTAATCGTCAGCCTCGAGGGCTTCCGAAGCGGGGCCGGTATGGATGCGGTTGAAGGACGCGCGAATGGACTCGGGCAGCGCCGGGGAGCCCTCGGGCTTGATCGTGACCGTCCGGCCGTCGAGGCCGAAGGGAGCCAAGGCATAGGCCGCCAGCCAGTGGGGTTCCCCGGCGCGAGGGAGCATGACGTTGAAGTTCTGAACCAGCCGTTCGCCGTCCAGGATGGCAAGCCGGAGATTCTGTCCGCGACCGCTGTTGGCCACCGGGACGATGAGGTGGGAGCCGGTCACCTTGAGGGTTTTCTCGGCGGGGAGAAGCTCGCTGTCGGTCTGCGCGATCTGATCGACGTTGATGTGCCCCCAACCGCCGGCGCGCGCATCCACAATCCGGATCAACGCCTGCTTTCCGACGAACTCGGAGACGTCCCAGGCGGCGAGTCCGAGCGCCTCGCTGCCACCGGGCCGGGTGTTGGGTCCGACGGCGGTGCGCACGGTCTTTCCGTCCACGACCAGGTTCATGCAGGTCGTTCCCTCGTAGCCGCCGCCGCCAATGAGGAACCGGATGAAACGACGCTCGATCTTGAAGAACGGCGAGGTGAGGGAACCTGTGGCTCGGTCCCCGCCGACGAAGGAATTGACCAACCCCCTGCCCTCGTATCCGGAAACCTTCATCTGATGCGGCAACGTGCCGCGCGCGGGCCCCGCTCCGAAGGCCTCGCCCTCGGTTTTCCACGGCCCGTAGTCCTTGCCTTCGAAATCGGCGATCAGCAGGTCGGGCCGGCCGGCGCGATCCGCGGCGTGGGCGGCCGCCGCCGTCGCAGCGAGGAGCAAAACCAAGAAAAGACGAAAAAACGCGGAAGCGGTTCGTGGCGGGTTCACAGGGACTGAGGGTATTGCGTTGGACAGCGGTTGCAAGTCCGGCGAAGGCGGGTTGCGCTTGCCCTCATCCCGAGGCATCGAGAGTCGCGGACGAGGAGGCGGAAGACGCAGTAGCCCGGCACGCAACACGAGCCACCAACCACCTTGAAACGCCCCGATCCCTTCCCTACAGTCGCCCGCGCACTCAAACCGGCGTCAACCATCCCCAATCACAGCT
The DNA here is from genome assembly GCA_038126235.1 of Verrucomicrobiales bacterium. Taxonomy (GTDB): domain Bacteria; phylum Verrucomicrobiota; class Verrucomicrobiia; order Limisphaerales; family JAYPEY01; genus JAYPEY01. The sequence goes on along the minus strand of JAYPFK010000049.1, from coordinate 33,058 downwards.
CACATGGCGGAACTTGAAGAACTCATCAACCTGAACTGCATCCTCGGTGAAAACCCGCTCTGGAACGCATCCGATCAATGCGTCTACTGGGAGGACATCGACGGGAAGAAAGTGCATCGGCTCGACCCCGCCACGCGCCAGCATGTTGTGCTCTACGACGAGTCCAGGATCGACGACGGGCAGAAGGTCGGCGGGTTCACCTTTCAGGCCAACGGCGACCTCCTGCTGTTCCGTGAACGCGATTTCGCGCTGCTGAAGCCGCACGGCGAAGTCGTGCCGGTGGAGAATTCCGTGGAGGAGGTCGCGCGCTGCCGCGAAGGCGGCTTGGAGCGTTTCAATGATGTCTGCGCCGATCCGCTGGGCCGCGTGCTGGCCGGCAGCATCGGCGTGAACGAGGAAAAGGGCGGCCTTTACCTGGTCGACCTGGACGGCTCGGTCACGCCTCTCTGGCAGGGCACGCAGATCTCCAACGGCATGGGCTTCGTCCGGCCGGACTGGGTGACGTTCTATTGGACCGACTCCACCCGCAGCGCCATCTTCCGTTTCCCCTTCAACCCCACGACCGGCGAAATCGGCGGCCGGCCCTACCATGAGGACGGCAGCGTGAACGAGGACTTCGTGTTCTACCGCGCTCCGGAAGCCGAGGGCACGACCGACGGGATGGTGGTGGACGACGGCGGCAATGTCTGGTCCGCGCGCTGGGACGGCAACGCCATCGTCAAGATCGGCCCGGACGGAAACCGCATCGAGGACGCGACCATCGAGATCCCCGTGCGCAATGTCACCTCGCTCTGCTTCGGCGGAGCGAACCTGGACGAGTTCTACATCACGACGGCGCGACTGAACCCCGACGAGCAGGAGATCTCGCTCGCCCGCGATGTCGATGGCGCGCTCTACCGCATCGCCGCCGGGACCTCGGGGCCCGCCGAATTCCAGTCGCGCATCCTGCTCGACTGAGCTGACAGAATTCGCCCATTCGACCCATGGCCGCCGCCTCCAAGACCGCCAAGCCCGTCGTCCGCTTCATCGACCTGTTTTGCGGACTGGGCGGATTTCATCTCGCGGCGTCGGCGGCGGGGCGGGCGCACGGCGTTCGCGCCAAATGCGTCTTCGCAAGCGACATCGACAAGCACTGCCGCGAGGTCTACGAGGCGAATTTCAAGATGACGCCGGACGGGGACATCACCCAGATCGCCGGGGCGGAGATCCCGGATCACGACCTGTTGCTGGCCGGCTTCCCCTGCCAACCCTTCAGCATCGCCGGCGACCGCAAGGGCTTCGAGGATACCCGCGGCACCCTGTTCTTCGACATTGCGCGCATCCTCGAGGCGAAGCGTCCGGCGGCCTTCGTCCTCGAGAATGTCCGGATGCTGCAGGGGCACAACGGCGGCCGCACGATCGCCCGCATCATGGAGACGCTCGCGGAACTGGGTTACTCGGCGGAATTCCGCGTCCTCAACGCCATGCACTTCGGCCTGCCCCAGAAGCGGGAACGGATCTTCATTGTCGGCTCACATGAGGCGAAGGCTTTTGAATGGCCGGTCGGCGGCGTCCCGATGAAACCGCTTTCCGCAGTGCTGGAGACCGACGTGCCGGCCAAGCATTACGCCTCGGAGCAGATCCGTCAGAACCGCCTGGCCAAGCACGACCCGACACCGGAGCTGACCATCTGGCACGAGAACAAGTCCGGGCACGTGAAGGCGCGCCCCTATTGCAGCGCGCTGCGGGCGGGCGCGTCCTACAACTATCTGCTGGTGAACGGCGAGCGCCGCCTGACGCCCCGGGAGATGCTGCGATTGCAGGGCTTCCCCGATTCCTACCGGCAGGCCTGCTCGGACCATCAGACCCGCAGGCAGGCAGGCAACAGCCTGCCAGTGCCCGTCGCGACAGCGATCCTGAAGAAGGTCTTTGCCGCGCAGGGATGGACAGGTCGACATGGATAGAAGCCCCAAACTCAGGACGGTCGAGAAATACCGGCCGCCGTATCCGCTGAACGAATTCCCTGAGGACTTCGCGGCGCGCCTGGGCGAGGAACTGGTCTATCTGCTGGCTTCGCGCGGGGCGCCTCGGTTGGCGGGCGAGGATTGGGAGGAGATGTTCGCGCGCCTGGTCGGCGCGCAATGGAAACCCTCGAATGTCGGACTCGACGACATCGCGCTCGAACAGACCGCCTGGGGCGCCAAGACGATCAAGCACGCCAGCCCCTCGACCGCGAAGCGGGTGCGCCTGATCTCCGGACGAAACTCTCCCGTCTATTCCTTCGGGGACCGTTCAGTCAGCCAATGCGACCCCGACGAACTGGGGGAAAAGATCCTGGCGATCTGGAACGAGCGGGTCGCCGCAATCCGCGCCCGTTACCGGCACGTGCGGACGGTCGTCCTCGTGAAGTCGCCGGACCTGCTGGAGGCCTCGGTGTTCGAGTTCGACACCGTCATCTTTCCGGCGGAGGCCTACACCTGGCGCTGGAACGACAACGAAAACCTGGAGGGTTTCTCCCGCGCCGATGACGAACACCGCTTCACCTGGCAACCGCACGGCTCCCAGTTCACCCTCATCGAAACGGCGCCCGACGAGCGCCTTTCCATCCGACTCAAGCGTCCGCCGAAGCTTGACCGCGACACCATTCTTCGCGCCATCCAGTTCCAACCGGACTGGATCGAACGCATTCCCTCCGGCGACCCGCATGGACACCTTTTCGAAGACTGACCGCTCGCGGATCATGGCGCGGGTCAAATCGTCGGGAAACCGGTCCACCGAGGCGGCTTTCGTGGCGTTGCTCAAGGAGCGCGGGATGACGGGGTGGCGGCGCAAACAGCCGGTCTTCGGCAAACCGGATTTCATCTTCCGCAAGGCCCGGATCGCGGTCTTCATCGACGGCTGTTTCTGGCACGCCTGCCCGAAGCATTGCCGCATGCCGGAGAGCAACCGCGATTATTGGGAGCGCAAGATCGGACGAAATGAAAAGCGCGACAGGCTGGTCAATCGCAAACTGCGGCAACGCGGCTGGACCGTCGTCCGCATCTGGGAGCACGAGATCAAGGACGGCTCCGTACGGCGCAAACTGCAGCGGATCGAGGCAGCCTTGGCGGAACAGGTAGGGCGAAGCTCCCGCTGAGCCGGACGTTGAGCTTTGCAAACCTGCCCCCCGGGATGACCAAGGTCCGACTCAGCGGGAGCTTCGCCCCACCGCCTTTCACCGATAGATCAGGAACGCTTGGCGCCGCCTTCTGAATTCGCCTTGGTCGCGCGTCCAAGAGGCCTTGATCGACTTGAGGTCGTCGCCGCGTTTGACCGCGGCGAGGGTTTCGTCATGCTTCAGCAGGCGCGCGAACCTGTCCGCCTCCCATGCATCCGGATAGAGCCGGCGCAGCGTCAACGCGAGCGTGATGCCGACATCCACGGCGGGACAGGCGTCGCGGTCGGTCAGGATGATGTTCACGCCGCGGCATTCCTCCCCCTTGAACCTGCTGGCGTCCGGCGTGAAGCGGAGGGGCACGAAACGCACCCCGCGAAGGCCCGCCGCGTTCAGGGAGGCGGCGAATTCAAGGTCGTCGATCCACGGCGCGCCCACGACCTCGAAGGGGGTATCCGTGCCGCGGCCGACGGAGACATTGGTCGTCTCCACAAGCCCGACGCCGGGATAGAGCGCGGCCTGCGTCAGGCTGCGCATGTTGGGCGAGGGGTTGATCCAGGGGAGGCCCGTCGCGTCGAACCACATGTCGCGCCGCCAGCCTTGGATCGGGATCACGGTCAGGGCGACGCCAATCTTCCGCTCCGCGTCGAACATGCGCGCCAGTTCGCCAACGGTCATGCCGTGTCGGACCGGAACCGGATGCCAGCCCACGAAGTCGCCCTTGCCGGTCATGACCGGACCATCGACAACCTCGCCGCCAATCGGGTTCACGCGATCCAGCACGAAGAATCTGATCTTCGCCGCAGCCGCGGCCTCCATCGCCTCCCCCATCGTGGAGACGTAGGTGTAAAACCGGCAGCCGATGTCCTGGATGTCGAACACGAGCGCGTCGAGATCCTTCAACTGCCCGGGCAGCGGCTTCCGGGTCTTTCCGTAAAGGCTGTAGATCGGGAGACCGGTCTTCTCGTCCACGCCGTCATCGATCTTCGACTGGTCGAGTTGACCGCGGATGCCGTGTTCGGGGCTGAACAGCGCAACCAACTTCACCTGCGGCGCCGCGTGAAGCAGGTCGATCGTGGGATTCCGGCGCCGATCCGCGCCGGTGTGGTTGGTGATGAGGCCGATGCGCAGATCCTGGAGTTCACGGAAACCACGCCCCGCGAGGGCATCAATGCCATTCTGCACGGCTGCAGCGGCGGAAGAACGCGGCGAGGCGGAAGTGGACGCCAGCGCGAGGGCAAGAACAGTCAGGGCGCGGATTGCCGTTATCATGAGTCCGGATGTTTTCGCAACCCGGCGCCCGAGTGGCAAGCGCGGGGGCAAGGTGGGGCGAACTGCCCTCAGTGACCCGGACCTTGGTCATTCCGGAGCGTTAGCTTGCAAGTCGCAACGTCCGGCTCAGCGGGAGCTTCGCCCCACCATGCCTCCCGCTCCGAACGTTTGCACGCCGCCGCGGAATCCTGTAACAGGACCCCATGCAAGCCGCCTACATCCGCGAACCCGGTCCGCCGGAGAGCATTCAATTCGGAGAACTCCCCGATCCCGCCCCCTCCGGTTCCCAGGTTCTGGTGCGAACGACCGCGGTCTCGGTCAATCCCATCGACACGTATGTGCGGGGCGGCCTGGTTCCGATGCCCCTGCCCTCCCCCTTCGTGGTCGGCTGCGACCTTGCCGGCGTGGTGGAGGAGGTCGGGCCGGAGGCCTCGCGTTTCCGGGTCGGCGACCGGGTCTGGGGCAGCAACCAGGGACTGCTGGGGCGGCAGGGGACGTTCTCCGAGTTGGTCGCCGTTGATGAACAATGGCTGTATCCGACACCGGAGAAGGTCTCCGATGAAAATGCCGCAGCCATGGCCCTGGTCGGCATCACCTCGCATCTGGGGTTGATCCGCGAGGCGCGCCTGCAGGCCGGCGAGACGATCCTCGTGAACGGCGGGGCCGGCGGCGTCGGCTCCACGGTGATTCAGATGGCGCGGGCGCTCGGCGCGCGCGTCTTCGCCACGGCCGGCAGCGACGATCGCGTCGAGGCCTGTCTCGCCCTGGGCGCGGAGGCCGCCTTCAACTACCGGACCGCGAACGTGGGGGACGAACTGACCAAGGTCGCGCCCGACGGCGTAAACGTCTTCTGGGAGGCGGCCCGCGAGCCGGATTTCGACGCGGCGATCTCTGCGCTCGCCCCGCGCGGACGCATGATCCTCATGGCCGGCCGCGACGCGCGCCCCGCCTTCCCGGTCGGTCCATTCTACGTGAAGGAGTGCTCCCTGCACGGCTTCGCGATGTTCAAGGCCTCGCCCGACGAGCAGCGCTCCTGCGCCGACGACATCAACCGCTGGCTGGCCGAAGGCGGGTTGCGCGCCCGCATCGACCGGGAACTGCCGCTATCCGAATCAGCGGCCGCCCACCGGCTTCAGGAAGACAACACGATCCGGGGCGCCGGGAGCCTTTCGGGCAAGATTGTCTTGCGGCCCTGATCTTGGCCGGAATTCCGACGATCTTGCGCGCGTCCGAGACAGGGGTTGAATTTTTTTTCGCCGAGGGTCAATAATCCCGCCGTTTCCTCGTCGTGTATCGCGAATCAAAGCCAATCCATTTATGAAAAAAACGAACTCCCTCATCCTCGCGACCGCCCTGATCTTCGGACTCTCGACGATCGGAACCCGGGCCGCGGACGATCAGCAGAAGGCCGGCGACAAGAAACCCGCCGCTCAGGAAAAGTCGGCGGAACAGCAGGCGGCCGAGAAAAAGGCTGCGGAAGAGAAGGCGGCCGCGGCCAAGAAGAAGGCTGAGGACGAAGCGAAGAAGAAGGCGGCGGAGGCGGCAGCCAAGAAAAAGGCCGAAGAGGAGGCCAAGAAAAAGGCGGCGGCGGAGGCCGCAGCCAAGAAGAAGGCCGAGGAAGAGGCGAAAAAGAAGGCGGCAGCCGCGGCCGAGGCCAAGAAGAAGGCTGAAGCGGAAGCCCTCAAGAAGGCGGTGGACGCCGAGATCAAGAAGCGCGCCGAAGCCGCAGCCAAGAAGGCGGCCATGTCGATCTTCAAGGACAAGAACCTGGAGAAGGCCGTGCGCCGCTACGTGTTCGAGAAGCGCGATTCCGACGAACCGATCGTCGCCAAGGACGTGGAGAACATCTCGACCATCAAGGCGACCGGGATGGGGATCAGCGATCTTTCCGGCCTGGAGCACTGCCGCAGCCTGGCGGCGCTGAACATTGCGGGCAACCTGGTGAAGGATCTCACCCCGATCACCGGCCTGAAGCGCATCCAGACCATTACGCTGACCAGCAACCTCGTCTCGGACATCAAGCCCCTCGGCACGCTCAAGGCGCTGCAATACATCGAACTGAGCGACAACAAGGTGGCCGACCTCGCGCCGCTCGCGGGCCTGACCAACATGGCCGCCCTCTACCTCACCCGGAACCAGATCACCGACATCTCGCCGATTCTCGGCATGCCGAAGCTCAGCAGCCTCTACCTCGGCGACAACCGCATCAAGAACATCGACGGCGTCAACAAGCTGAAGTGGCTTTCGATCCTGGAACTCAACGGCAACCGGGTGAGCGACCTCTCCCCGCTCTACGGCCTGCGCCAGTTGTCCTTCCTGTTCCTCCACGACAACCAGATCACGGATCTTTCCCCGCTGGTCTTCATGGTTGAAGAGGACGCCGCCGGCGAGAAGCGCTTCGCCCCCTACGTGAAGATCTGGCTGGCTGACAACCCCATCCCGGAATTTCCGATGCGCCGCGCCGTGGCGGCCATGAAGAAGGCCGGAGCCCGGGTGCACGTCACCGGACCGTAAGCGGCTCCTGCAATGCCTTCTGCGGCCGGCTCCATTCTGGAGCCGGCTATTTTTTTGTGGGGAGGGGCGAATTCAAACCTCCGGCTCCCAGCCGGGCTCGTAAGCACGCGCCCACAGCTTGGTCGCTTCGGCCCTGTTCAGGATCTTCCCGGTCTTCGGATCGCAACTGAGCGTCGTTCCCGTGCGATAGGCGATGTTGCCGAGGTGGCATAGCAGGGCGCTCCGGTGGCCTTCCGTGATCTCCGCGTTCAGCTTCGCCTCGCCGCGGATCGCGCCAACAAAATTCTCCAGGTGTTCCCGCTGGCCGCCGCGCCCGCGCTTGTTCTCAAACTCGGTTCCGCGTTCATCGAACAACGCGTAACCCGAACCGGAAAAGCGCGCGCTGCCGCCCGCGCCGTAGAAGATGATTTCCGTCGCGTCGTCAGTCGGCCGTTTGGGATTGCAGCTCAGCCCCTCCCAGCCGATCGCCGAACCATTGGCGAACCGGAAGGTCGCGGCCTGCGTGTCCGGCGTTTCCTGGTCGTCGTCGGGATACACGAAGCGTCCGCCCGCGGATGTGACCTGGACCGGGTGAGCCACGCCCAGCGCGGCGCGGGCGATGTCGATGCGGTGCACGCCGTTGTTGCCGAGTTCTCCGTTGCCCCAATGCCAATGCCAGTGCCAGTTGTAGTGCAACAGGTTGTCCTTGTAGGGCCGGCGCGGCGCGGGCCCCTGCCAGAGTTCGTAGTCCAGGTAACCGGGAACCTTCGCCCGCTTCCCCACGCCGATCGTAGGCCGCGCGTTCCGGTAGTAACACTGGGCGAAATAAACCCCTCCGATCGCGCCTTCCCGGAGCCGACGCAGGCCGGCGAGGATCCCCGGATTGCTCCGCCGTTGCGTCCCATGCTGGATGCGCACATTGAACTTCCGCGCCGCCGCGATCATCAGTTCCCCTTCGCGCGGGTTGTGGCTGCACGGCTTCTCGACGTAGACGTGCTTGCCGGTCGACGCGCCCAGGATCGCCGCCGGCGCATGCCAATGATTGCTCGTCGCCACGACCAGGCCATCGACATCCCCGGCTTCGAGGCCTTTCCGGAAATCGGCGCTGTGCGCGATATCCCGCCCGTTCACGCGGCCTACCACATGCGCCGCGTAGCGCGCGCGGATCTCATCCACGTCGTAGACCGCCTTGATCTCGACATCGGGAAGGGCCTCCAGTTCCGAGGCCAGGGTCATCCCTCGTCCGCCCATACCGGCGGCGATCAGGGTGATCCGACGATTCGCGCCGAGGACATTGAGTGAAGGGGCGAGAACCGCAGAGGTCGCGGCGGCTTTGAGAAAGGACCGTCGATTCGACTGGGACATGCCGCGAATCCTGATTTCGACGCGTCAGCGAGGCAAGGTTTGGTTGGCCTTCACGGCGTCGAAGCCCTCGGTTGTCCAGAGCTGCCCTTCTGCGTCGACGACAAGGGCCTCGGTTCTTTCTTTTCCGGCGATGAGCTTCAAACCCTCGCGCGGCCCGAGGACGAAGACAGCAGTGGCCAGCGCGTCGGCGGTTTCCGCGTCGGGGGCTATGACGGAGACCGACTGGCAAAGGGTCGTTGGACGGCCGGTGCGGGGATCGACGATGTGATGCACACGAACGCCGTCGATGACCCGCGAGCGTTCGTAGTCGCCGGAAGTGACGAGGGCCGCGTCACTCAGAGCCAGCGTGGCCAGCAGGGAATCGCGACCTTCGCGCGGATGCCGGATTCCCAGGCGCCAGGGGCGGCCATGTTTCCGTCCCGCCACGTAGATATCGCCGCCGCCGTCGATCATGAAGTTCCTCAAGCCGGCATCCCGCAGAACGCGGGCGGCGCGGTCCACACCATAGCCCTTGGCGATGCCGCCGAGGCCAATCTGCATGCCCTCGTCCGGCAAGCCCACGCGATCTTGCTCCACAACGATCTTTCGCCAACCGATGCGCTTCCTGGCCCGGCGGATCCGCTCCTCGTCGGGCGGCGTAAAATCCTCGTCGTCCCAGCGCCAGAGGTCGCCCATGCCCTTCCAGGTGATGTCGAAGGCGCCGCCACTGAGCCGGCTGATCTCATTGGCGCGGAGGATGATGTCGCGCAGTTCATCGGGGACCTCGACCGGCTCACCGCCCGCCGCGGCATTGACGGCGCTGATCGGGGATGTGGACCTCCATTCGCTCATCACGGATTCCACGCGTTCGACCTCGGCGTAGGCGGCGGCGATGCGGCTCTGAACCTCGGCCGACGACATGCCGTTGGTCGCCGCCACGGAGATGCCCCATGGCGCGCCCATGTGGGATTCCTTGATGGTGACGGTGGAGGGCGAAGCGGAAGGGGCGGTTCCTTCCGGGGACAGCAGGCTGCGCGCGGCGATCACCCCCAGAATCAGGCTTACAACAAAGGCGGCGGCAAGGTTTGTCCGGTTAGACGGACGGTCGGAAGCGGGACCGCGCCCCGGAGAGGGACCGTCGTTCCTGTCGTCGTCTGTCGGTTCGGATGCCATGGCGCCTTTTGAACTGAACGCGCGAAAATCCCGGCGCCTCTTCCGCCCCTAAAGCGAGGGCTCTGGATTGGGTCGCCTGCGGCGAGGCGACCCTACCTCCGGGTGGAGCCAACTCGTCGAGCTGGCAAAGACTCCCGCAACCGACCCGCTCAGTAAAGCAGTTCGACCCAGCGTTTGCCGGCTTCAAGCTCGGCCTTGCGCTGCGCCCATTTCTCAGGCGATCCGGCGATCTTGGAGAAGACGGCGTCCAGCTCATCGCGAATCGGCTCCAAGCCGGCGACGTAGACCCTGGTATGCGGATCCTGCAGCCGTTTCCAGAGTTCCTCGGCGCGCTCCTCCATGGCCCCATGCCAATCGATGGCGTCGGACCAATGGGGCCGGGAACTCAGGGCCTCGACCGCTTCGAAGGTGTCACGGTCGTAATACTGGACAAAGTCGTTGCGGGCGTCGTTCATGTAAAGCAGGTCCAGGCCGGTCCGTCCGCCGTGGAAAAGCAGGATGCGCCCCTTGAATTCCCAGTTGTCCCGGTAAAGTCCCTTGAGAAACGCGCGGAAGGGCGCGATGCCTGTCCCGGCTCCGATCATGATGAGACTGACTTCGGGGTCGTCCGGAACCTCGAACGCCTGGCCATGGGGGCCGGTCACGGTCAGGGTGTCGCCTTCCCGCAGGTCACAAAGGTAGTTGGAGGCCACGCCCTGATAGGTCTCGCCGTTGTAGTCATCGATGTAGCTGCAACGCTTGACGCAGATGGGCAGGCGGGTAACCCCGTCGGGTTTGCGCACGGGCAGGCCGGCGACACTGTAGAGCCGGAAATGGTGTTCCTGCCCGAGGTCCTTCTGTCCGGGGGCGAGGACTCCGAGGTTCTGCCCGGCGGCGGCGGCAAATTCGCCCCCCTCGATATCGAGCACGATCTCGCGCACCTCGGCGGGCGCCTCTTCCGGGGTGATCCGTTCACTGCTCACGACGGTGGCGGTGAACTGGCGGGTGGTGTCGTAATCCTGCAGACGCATTTCGTTATCCTTCTTGTGGGGGTGATTGACGTTTCGAGGCGACCTTGCGGCGGATGGCCTTCAGGCACGGGACGCGGCAGCCGCAGTTGTGACAGTCCATCCGGCCGGCGAGCACATCGCCATCCTCGTCGACCGCGTCGGGGAACGCGCGCCGCCACAACGAGATCACAAACAGCCATCCGGCGGTGATGGCGCCGATGCCGACGAGGGCCTTGATTCCTGATTCGAGCATGGTGTTTTCAGTTTCCAATCCCAGCGAAGCCCATGAAGCAGATCGAGAGCAGGCCCGCGAGGATCATGGTCATCGCGGCGCCCTGGACAATCTTGGGGGTGTCCAGGATTTCAAGTTTCTCGCGCAATCCGGCCATGAGGGTGAGCGCGAGGGTGAAGCCGGCTCCCGCGCCGAGCGCGAAGACCAGCGACTGGACGAGGCCATAGCCCTTGTTCGTCTGGAACAGCGTCTCGCCAAGGATCGCGCAGTTGGTCGTGATGAGAGGCAGAAAGATGCCGAGGGTGCGGAAGAGCGCGGGGCTGACCTTGCGGATGAACATCTCCACCACCTGCACCGTCGCGGCAATCACGGCGATGAAGGAGATCAGCTTGAGGAAGGGCGCGTTGATCCAGGTGAGGAAGGCCTGGATGCCGCAGGCGCAGGTCGCGCTGACGAGCATGACGAAGGTGACCGCGCCGCCCATGCGCACGGCGGAGCCGATCTTGCCCGAGACGCCGAGGAAGGGGCAGATACCCAGGAAGTAGGCCAGCACGAAGTTGTTCACCAGGCAGGCGTTCAGGAAGATGGGAGTAAGGGAATCGTGGTTCATGACGTCGCTTCCTCAGCTTCAGCGGCCTTGCGGGCGCGGGCCTCCGCGCGCCAGTTGAAGAACAATAGCCATCCCGCCAGGGCGAAAAAGCCCCCCGGAGGCAGGCCCATGACCACCCAGGTCTGGAAACGGTCGCCCAGCAGGGACACGCCGAACACGCTGCCGGCGCCGATCAGTTCGCGCACCACGCCCAGACAGAGCAGAGCCATGGCAAATCCCAGCCCCATGCCCAGGCCGTCCAGGGCCGACCGCACGATGCCGTTCTTCGAGGCGAAGGCCTCCGCGCGACCAAGGATCAGGCAGTTGACCACGATCAGGGAGATGAAGGCCCCGAGCATCCGGTGCAGTTCGAGGCTGATCGCCTGGATCAGGTAGTCCACCACCGTCACGAAGGTCGCGATGATCAGGATGAAGGTGACGATGCGCGCCTGCCGCGGAATGAACCGCCGCAGCGAGGAGACCGCGATGTTCGACATGACCAGTACGAAGGCCGTCGCCAGGCCCATGCCGAGCGCGCCCTTGGCGGAGTTCGTCACCGCCAGCACGGGACACATGCCGAGGGCCTGCACAAAGACGGGGTTCTGCTGCCAGATCCCCTTCAGGAACTCGTCCGCCGCTGTCGGGTTGTTCGTTTGATCGGTCATTTCGATTCAAAGTCCTCCTTCCGGGACCGGACCAGCGGGATCCACTTTTCGGAGCTCGCCCGCAGCATGTTCGCCGTGGCGCGCGAGGTGATGGTCGCGCCGGAAATCCCGTCAACCTGCCAGTCGCTTGTCTTCTCGCCGGACTTCACGAACTCGATGGGATGGGCGACCTCCGAACCATCCGGCGTCACGCTCACGTCGAGCGTTCCGAAATTCTTGAGGAACTGCGGGTCGGTCTCAATCCGGTCGCCCAGGCCCGGCGTTTCGCGGCTTTCCAGCACCTTGATTCCCAGGATGGCCTGCTTTTCGAAGGAATAACCGTAGAGCATGCGAACGATATCCTGATACCCCATGCCGCTGGCCTCAAGCGCCAAGCCGACCAGCTTCCCGTTCGCGTCGTAGCCGGCGAACACGAGGTCGCCGCCCTGCGCGTCAGCCGCCGCCGCCTCGAAGCCGCCCCCGTCCTTGGCCCGGAAGGCCTTGGTGGTTTCAGCCCCCGACAGGACGCTCTTGATCGCCTGCTCGCGAAAGGCAAGCTGGTTGCGCTGGATGATCGGCTTCGTCGCCTCGAAGGCGACCACGATGGCGAAGCCGCAAAGCAACCCGATACCGACCACGGAGCGGTAGATGGGCCACATGCCGGGGCGTTTCACGACCGGGGCTTCCGATGTCTGGGATTCGGGCGCGCTCATGAGGCCTCCTTTCTCGGCCGCGTTCCGTAGACCCGCGGGCGGATCAGATTGTCGATGTGCGGCGAGGCGGCGTTGCCCAGGAGGATGGCGTACATGACGCCTTCGGGCATTCCTCCCCAGACACGGATGACCACCACCAGCGCGCCAATCAGAACGCCGTAAGCGGCGCAGCCCTTGGGGGTCATCGGCGAGGCCACCATGTCGGTCGCCATGAACACGGCTCCGAGCATGAGCCCGCCGGAAAACAGCATGAAGCCCGGCCCGGCATAACGCTCCGCGTTCACCTGATGAAGGATGCCGCTAAACACGGCCACGGTGGCCAGGATGGAGACCGGGATCACCCAGCTCATCATTTTCCGCGCCGCCAGATAGACCCCGCCCAGCAGGATCAACAACGCGCAGGTCTCGCCGGTGGAGCCGCTGACGGTCCCGAGCAGCAGGTCGCCGGTCTCGGCCAACACGCGCTCGAACTTCCAGCCGGAAAGCGGCGTGGCGCCGGAGACGGCGTCATAGGTCGGTTGCGTGAAGGGGAAGGCCAGCGTGGCGGAGGGCAGCGAGGTGAACTTCGCCTCTGGCATGGCCGGCCAGGTCGTCATGGCCACCGGGAAGGCGGCCTGCAGGATGGCGCGACCGACCAGGGCGGGATTAAAGGGATTGCTGCCCAACCCGCCGAACAGATGCTTGCCCACGACGATCGCGATGACGCCGCCCGCCGCCGTCATCCAGAGCGCCATGCCGGGCGGCAGCGTCAGGCCGTAGAGCAGCCCGGTGATCATGGCCGACCAGTCGCCCACGGTAGTGTCGCGTCCCGCCCGGCGGCAGAGGATGTGTTCGGTCAGGACGCAGGAACCCGCCGCGACGCCCAGCGTCAGCAGGGCCGCCAGCCCAAACTCCCAGACCGCGAAGGCGCAGACCGGCAGCAGAGCGAGGACCACGTTGAACATGATCGACTCGACGCTGTGCCCGCTGCCGATGTGCGGCGAACTGCGGATCTCCAATGTCTGGTTCAAGTCGCTCATGTCGCCTTGGCCTTGGCCTTACGCACCGCGGATTTCGCGACGCGGAACAACTGCACGAGCGGGATGTGCGAAGGGCACACAAAGGTGCAGCACCCGCACTCGAAACAGTCCATCAGGTTGAATTCACTCACCACGCGGTCAAAATGACGCCCTTCCGACAAACGCCCCAGCATCGACGGATTCAGGAACATGGGACACGCGTCGAGGCAATGGGCGCAACGGATGCAGGGGTGGCGCTTGGGCGCCCCGCCGCCGCCCATCTCCCGTTCGGTGAACGCGATGATGCCGGTCGTGCCCTTGGTCACCGGGATATCCAGGCTGGACGCGGCGAAGCCCATCATGGGACCGCCCAGGAAGACCCGGGAAACGTCCGGTTCGACGCCCACCGTCTCCAGCACGAAACGCAGCGGCGTGCCGATCTGAACGCGGTAGTTGCCCTTTTTCTTCACGCCCGGTCCGCCGACCGTGATGATGCGCTCCTGAAGCCCCGCCCCGTGCGGCAACAACATGCCGATCTCCGCCGCCGTGCCGACGTTGACGCAGAGGGCGTGCACGTCGAGCGGGAAACCGCCGGAGGGAACCTCCCGGCCCAACAGCGCGCTGATCAACAGCTTCTCGGCGCCCTGGGGATACTTGACCGGCAGCACCTCGACGGTGATGGGCTCGCCCTGGGGGATCGCCTTGCGCAAGGCCTCGGCGCAGTCGGGCTTGTTGGACTCCACCGCCACGATGGCCCGCTTGACACCGGTCGCCTTCATCACGATCCGGACCCCGTCCATGACGTAATCCGTGTGCTCCAGCATGATGCGGTGATCGGTGGTGAGGAAGGGTTCGCACTCGGCGCCATTGATCAGAAGGGTGTCCGCGTGCTTGCCCTCGGGGATCTTCAACTTGGCGTGCGTGGGAAAGCCTGCCCCGCCCAGCCCGATGATCCCGGCCTGCTGGATCGCGGTCACGATCTCTTCAGGCGTCGCCGTGGCGGGATCGCAGGGAACGCCCTCACAGACCTCCTGCGTGGAACCGGGGAACGGCTCCAGGAAGATGCCCGGCGACATCCGGCCGGAAATGGTCGGCGTGAGGCCGATGCGCCGGACGACCCCGGATGCCGGAGCGTGCATGGAAACGGAGAGGAAGCCGTCCGCCTTCGCGATGCGCTGGCCGCGCTGGACCTCCTGGCCTTCGCGAACCAGGGCCGCGGCCGATTTGCCGATGTGCTGCGACAACGGAATGACCAGCGACGGCGCGAACGGGAACTGCCGGATCGGCAGGTCCTTGGTCTCGTCCTTCAATTCCGGCGGATGAATGCCGTGCGCGAAGGTCTTGCCGCCAAGCAGGCTCATGGTTCGTCCGTCTTTGGTTCAGTTGAACTTTTCACCGCGGGCGATCAGCTTGTCGACGCCCTTCTCCGAACGGTCGCGCGGCAGTCCCGGGTGGATGACCCGCGCCGTGCAGCGCTCCGCCGCCTTGACCAGGTCCTTGTAGGGGCCGCCTTCCGGGTTCTTGATGACCGCCTTCTTCGACGCGTTGTATTCGAAGATGGCGCCATTGATCTTCATGCATTCGTCGCAGGCGGTGCATTCCTCGGATTCGATCCAGGGGGCCTGGAAGTCGCCGCCGCCGTTGCCCGAAGCGGGCGCGGCTGCCGCCGCGGCCGGGGCGTCTCCCACAGGCAGCGCAACGGGCGCGCCGCCTCCCCCGCCGCCGACCAGTTCCATGAGGTTGGCCGCAAGTTTGCCCGCGAGTTCGCCCTTGACCTTCGCCGCGATCTCGGCCTCGGTCGGCGAGTTGTCATCGACCCGCGCCAACGCCTTGAGCATGGTCCAGAAGTCGCGCCGGTCCTCACAGGAACGCACGATCGGCTCGGCCACGAGAAGACGGGCAAGCTCGTTCTTGCGGTTGACGCTCCAGAGGAACGGGAAGCAGCCCTCGCGTTCGTCCTCGGGCAGATCGAGGAACTCCGCCAGCGGGATCATGTTGTCGTTCCAGGTGTCCGGCGGCGCGATGCGGAAATGCTTCCGGAAGCGGGCCTCGGTCACGGCGAAATCGCCGAAGGTGAAGGGCAACTCCATAGACTTCTCCGCCTTCCCCTCCTTGTAGTTCAGGGTGTAGGTCGGCCACGACTGATCCATGGCCGGATTGCCTTCCAGGTCGAAGCACTCCTCCGGTCGCACGCCGTTGTCGGGATTGTATTTGAAGATGGGGAAGGCGCGCGACTCGACCGCCATCCTCGTCTGGTTGTAGCTGCGGTCGTCGCCGATGCCGTGCTCCGGTTGGCAGGAGGCGTAGACGTTGAACAGCGCGGGCCGCCGCGTCTTGAGCCCCTGAATGAAACCCTCGATCAGGTGACTCGAATTCGAGCTGGCGGACTGCAGGATGTAGCTCGTACGATGCGCCATGCCGAGGAGGCCGATCTCCTTGCGGACCTCCTCCTTGCCCTTGATGGCCTTGCCATACTGGGCCATGTCGGAGATCTGCCCGAAGAAGCCGGAGGTGCAGGCCTGCCCGCCGGTGTTGGAGTAGACCTGCGTGTCGAGCACCAGGACCTTGATCGGCTTGCCCGACATGAGCGCCCGGGAGAGGTTCTGGAAGCCGATGTCATACATCGCTCCATCGCCGCCCACCGCGACCACCGGGGGACACAGCTCCCATTCCTCATCGGTGAACTTCGTCCAATTGAAGTAGGCGAGAAACTCGTCATGCTCGGCGGGATCATATTCGCCGGAGAGTTCGAGATCGGCCATGCGGATGGCCTTGAAACCCTCGGCCATCTTCACCATGTGCCCCTCGAACACGCCGAGCGCCATCGAGGTGGGATCCTGAAAGAGGTGGTTCGCCCAGGGGAACGGGTAGGGATTGAACGGGTAGGTGCTGCCCCAGACCGACGTGCAGCCCGTGGCGTTCAGCATGCCCATCTTGGAACGACCGGCGCCAGTGGCGCCTTCGGAGTACTTCCAGCGCAGCTTCTTCAGCTTCGCCATCAGGTCGGTGACGCGCTGCAGCCATTCGCGATCAATGGGCTCGCCGCCGCTGAGGGACTCCACCTTCCCGGCGATCCCGGCCAGAGTCAGGTCGCCCTCACCGGCCGCGGAGATGGCCTCGGCGATCGCGGCGCTGTCGCCGACGTCGATCTCGCTGACCAGCCGCAACTGGACGTGCTTCTGCAGTTTCTGGATCAGCTCACCGATCCTGGCCACGTGGCGTTCGACCCGGGGCTGCATGAGCGCCTCAACGGTCGCGACGAACAGGTGCACCGTCGTCTTCTCGCCGCAGCCGAGGCAGGCCCCGTCGCCGCTGGCGAAGGAGAGGTAGTTGTCCTTCTTCAGAAGGATCGTTTCGAGCGCGCCGATGCCCTCCTCCAGGTCATCGACCCGGATGTACTTCTTCGGCGTGTCGGGCAGGTCGAGCCAGAAGTCCCAGTTGCGGCGCAGCTCCTTGACGCTGTCCGGGGTCTGCGTGATCGGGCGCAGGGCGTCATCATTGCAGACCGCGACACACTCCATGCAGCCCTTGCAGGTGTAGGGGTTGACCGTGATGCTGAGCAGCCCGCCGCCGCCCGCCTGCTGTTTTTCGGGGATGCTGTAGTAGGGCCGGGTAAGCGAAAGCTGGAATCCGTTCAGCTCCTCGCGGAACAAGACGAACTCCTCCTTCAACGCCTCGCGATCGGCGTCCTCCAGCCCCTTGTCCGCGAGCGTTGCAACGATGGCCTTGTCGACCAGTTCGGAGACGGACGCCTTTTCCCCTCCCTCGTTGAACAGCGCGCGCAGGCTTCGTTCCATGCCCCGCACGGCCTTGGGCAGGCGATTGACCTGTTTGCCCTGCTTGCGCAACCGCTTCATGACCGTGTCGAAGACGGCGGTGACCTCGCTGACGAGGCCGGGGATGGCGGTGTCGGGACAAACGGTGTAGCAGGACCCGCAGGCCGTGCAGTTCTCGGCGATCCACTCGGGATGCTGGAAGCGGATGCCCGTCATGTCGCGGAAGACGGCGGACGCCGCGGGCATCACGCCCAGCCCGATGAACGGGTCGGTGATGCTGTCCGTGCCCATGCCGCGGGCGTAGAAGCTGCCGGTCTGCTCCCAGAACCGGTGGACATCCGACATCGCCGACTTGCTGCGCGGCTTCCGCTTCAGCATTACCGGCAGCGGCGGCTCGTCGGACTGGCCGTTGCCGGATTCCTCGACCTTGCCGATGGCGTCATGCGGCGCCTCCATGACCTCGTCGAAGCCCCGTTTCACGACCTTCAGGTTCTCCTCGACCACGCGGGCGCCCTTGCCGCCGAACTTGTACTTCAACTGGCTGTGAATAGCGTCCAGCAATTGCGCCTCGGAAAGCCCGGCCTGCTCGGCAACCGGCGACGCGGCGAAGAAGGCCCCCTGGAAGGCGATGCCCTGCATGCGCAGCTGCAAGTCCGGGTCCGTGGCCTCCTCCCGCGCGATCTTGAACGCGTCGAGGAAGTGCACGCTGATTTTCTTCTCCACGATCATGTCGCGATAAAGGCGGGGGATGTCCGCCCAGAAGGCCTCGGGGGAGGTGTGCTCGCTCTGGATGATCAGGGCGCCGCCCTCCTTCAGGCCCGCCAGCGCGTTGGTGTGCTGGAAGACGTTCGGATCGGGCGAAAGCACCACGTCCACATAGAAGTAGTCGCAGTTCACGCGGATGGGCTCCGGCGCGGCGGACAGGTAATAGGTCGTGGGCTGCCCCTTCTTCTCAGAGCCGTATTTCGGGTTGGCCTTGATGTGGAATTCGAGCAGGTCGAACAACGTCATCGCCAGGTTCTTGCCCGTGGTGATCGCGCCCCAGCCGCCTACCGAGTGGAAGCGGACGGTGATGCTGCCCTCGGGCATCAGGTTCGGGTTTTCCGAGCCGTGCACCGCCAACTCCTGGACCTTCGGGTAAGCGTCGCGGATGGCATCCTGATGGAGTTCCTGCTTCGGGCTGATCGCCTTTTCGCGCAGGAAGTCGATGGAAAGGTAGAAGAACTTCTTGTTCGCGCCGTCGGGCAGCATGTTCTCGATCGCGCCCACGATCCCCTCCGGCTGGAGGTCACGGCTGCCCATGCCGAAGGAGCCGGAATACAGGGCCGGCGCGTCTTCGGCATTCTTGTAGGTCTCCAGTTCGGGGAACGGCGGAGCCTTCGGATTGCGCCCGTTCTCCAGGCACCGGCTCATGGTCGCGCGGGTTTCCCGCATCACCGGCAGATCGACGGCCAAGGGCTGGTCGAGCCGCTCCAGGATGGCAACGGCCTTGCGCCCCTTCAGAACGCGGCTGAGGAGGTCCGCCGGGAACGGACGAAACATCACCAGATCCACGACGCCGACCTTGATCCCCCGCGTTTCGCGCAGGTAATCCGCCACGGCCTCGGCGGTGGGAACGACGCTTCCCTGCCCGAGGATCAGGTATTCTGCGTCCTCCGTCCGGTAGGTCTTGACGCGCTCGTAACGACGACCGGTCAGTTCAAAATACTCATCGAAGGCCTGTTCGGTCAGTTCCGCGATGTGATCGAAGAAGTAGGGCCGCTGCGCCGCAACGCTCTGCATGTAGGAATCCTGGTTCTGAACGAGGCCCGCCATCACGGGATCATCGACCGTCCAGAGTTCCGGGATGCGCCGACGGGTATCGCCGTAGATGATCCGTTGAGCCGGCGTCGGGGTTTCAATCTCATCCTCCGGTTTCCCGAGGTATTCCGCGATCAGGTCGCGCTCGGGGACCTTGATCGATTCGATCAGGTGCGTGGTGAGAAACCCGTCCTGCGCGATCGCGCCCGGGGTCAGGGACAATTCGGCAATGCGGTGCGAGATGATGTTCAGGTCGGCGACCGACTGGGCGTCGCGGGCGAAGATCTGGAAGAAGCCCGTGTCGTCGATGCAGTGATAGTCATCGTGACCGGCGTGGACATTGAGGTTCGCCTTGGTCATGGCCCGGGCGCCGATGTTCAGCACGTAGGTCAGGCGCTTGCCGACGGCGGCGTAGAGCGACTCGTGCATGTAGGCGATCCCTTGGCCCGAGGAAAAATTCGAGGCGCGCAGCCCGGTCATGGAGAGTCCCGCCGTGACGGCGGCGGCGGCGTGCTCGCCCTCCGGCTCAATGAAGATGAGCGGCCGGCCCGAGATGTTGCGATGTCCCGCGGCGGCGGCCTCGGCCCAGTACTCGCCCATCTGCGTGGAAGGCGTGATGGGATAAGCCCCCGCGCCGTCGGTGGATTCCCGCTCGCAGAGGATCGCCGCAGTGTTGCCGTCCACAGCCGCGCGTTTTCCGGGGTACTTGAATTGCCGCTCTTTGTTCTTCATCGCCGTTCTTCTTTCGCGTTCAACGTTGCGTGTTCAAATCGTCTTCTTCCGCGGCTCATGTCGGGGCGTCACGCCGGGCTCCCCGGCGGACGATCTTGCGCGCAGCCGCTCCGCGCGTGACGCCGGCCTTGGGGTCCAGCCAGACGATCGCACCGGTCGGGCAGCGCTCGGTGGCCGTCGCGGAGGCCCGGCCCTTGTCGTAGTCGATACAGGGGAGATTGTTCTTCATCTCGATCAGGCCGGGAGCGTCCATGGCGCAACGCCCGCAGGCGGTGCAGGCGACCTCGCAATCCTCGAGAATCTCGTCGCCGGCCTCGAGCGAACGGCATGCGACCCAGAGACGGCGGCTTTCCGGCACAAGGGAGAACAGGTCCTTGGGGCAGGCATCGACGCAGTCCCCGCAGGCGGTGCAGCGAGACTCGTCCACCACGGGCAGCCCTTGGGCGTTCATCGTGATCGCGTCGAAATCGCAGACGACCTCGCAGTCGCCGATGCCGAGGCAGCCCCAGAAGCAGCCCTTGCCGCCGCCGGCCACCAAGGCCGCCGCCGAGCAGGAAGACAGGCCGTGATATCGCGCGTGGTTGCGGGCCACGTTCTTTCCGCCCGCGCAGGCCAACCGCGCGACGCGCCGTTCCTCCGCGCCCAGATCGACGCCGAGATACTCCGCGATCCGGCCCAGTTCTTCGGGCGAGCCCACCCCGCACTTTCCGGGGGCGGTCTTCCCTTCGACGAGGGCCTCGGCAAAAGCGCGGCACCCCGGGTAACCACAGCCGCCACAGTTCGTGGCCGGGAGCATCCCCTCGACATTGTCGATGCGGGGATCCTGCTCCACGTGCAGCCAATGATTCGCCCCCACAAGCAGCGACGCGAGAAGCAGCGTCAGGCCTCCGATCGCGGCGATGGCTGTCAACAGTGCGGCAGGATTCACTTATATTGCTTTTCTTTGAGATTGCCGGTTGCCAGGCGCAAGCAGCATTCGGGTCTTCCTCAACCGGCCTGGAATCCCGGCCGCCCGACTCGGCGGCAGTCAGCCCCGAACCCGACCAAAACTTGCGGTTTCAAGGAGTAAATCACGTTGCATCGCCGGACTGTACGTTTGTTGTCATTGGCGAGCTTTCTCGTGACCAGCAGGGATGCCACCTCTTCGATTCGACCTTCCCAGGGCTTTTATGCCCCGTATCAAAGCGCCCACAAGCGCGACGTTGGGACTGCGGCGACAAGCAGACCTCACCCTGGTTCACCGACTTTCGAAAACCGACTATGCGCCGTCGGTCACGATCGCCCGGTATTCGCTGAAGATCCCCAGTTCAACTCGGCGGTTCACGTCCTTGAAGCCCGCCTTTTCCAGCGCATCCAGGATCGTCTGCGGCGGGACGCAGGCGTCGATGGTTTCCCAATAATAGGACATCATCGTACTGGCGTCGCGACTGCCGGTGATCAGGAACGACAAGGGCGGAAGGATCAGACCGAAGTAGAGCCAGGCCACGAACCTGCCCCAGGCGCTACGAGGCCGTGTGATCTCCAGCAGCAGCAACCGCCCCCCCGGACGCAACACGCGCCGATACTCGACAAACGCCGCGACCAGGTCGTCGACGTGACGCAGCGCATAGCCCATGCTCAGGAATTCGAAGCGCGAGTCCTCGAAAGGCAACGCCTCCGCATGCCCCTCCTGAAACCGGGCGTCGATGTGCTTCTTCGCCTCGCCAAGCATTCCTTCACTGGGATCGACCCCGAAGACCTTTCCGGAATCGCCGACGATCTCCAACATCGGACGAGTGACGGCTCCCGTTCCGCAGGCGACATCCAAGGCTTCCATGCCGGGCTCCAGGCCCGCGCGCTGCAGGGCCCGCTTGCGGTAGAAATGCCCCGTGCCGAGAAAACCCACCGTCCCAATCCGGTCGTAATGGCGCGCTCCGCGATTGAACAGATCCTGGATGAAGGTGCGCCGCTCCTCCCGGTTTTCGTACCGACTTTCGATGATCTTGTGGGGTTCGGTCATGCCGTTGCTCAAAGGATTCCGCCGTCGATCTTGATCGCGGCCCCGGTGATGTAACCCGCCTCCGCGCCGGCCAGGAATTCGACCAGCGCGCCGACCTCGCCGGGCCGGCCGAAACGCCGCATGGGGATCCGGGCCCGCGCCGCCTTGCGCGCTTCCGCATCCATGTCGTCCAGCGCCTCGGTGTCGATGTAGCCGGGGCAGACGGCGTTGACGGTGATGCCGATGCGCGCCACCTCCTTGGACAGGGATTGGGTCATGCCGACCAGGCCCGCCTTGGCCGCCGCGTAGTTGGCCTGTCCCGCCGGGGCCAGCAGCGCGCTGAGGGAGGCGATGTTCACGATGCGGCCAAACCGTTGGGAAATCATCGTCGGCAACACGGTCTGACAGCCGAGGAAGGCGCTGTCCAGGTTCAACGCCAGGACGCGGCTCCAACTCTCATGGGGCATCTGCGCAAGAAGCGCGTCCTCGTGTCCGCCCGCGTTGTTGACCAGCACGTCCAGGCGTTCGTGCTTTCCGACGACCTCCTCCACGACGCGCTTCCAAGCCTCCTCCCGGGTGACGTCGAGTTCGACGACAAAGCACCGGTCCGCATGCGCTTCAACCAGGGCGTCGACCCGTTCGCGGCGACGGTGAATCCCCAGCCAGACCATTGTCGAGGGGTCCTTCTCCAGGAAGGTCCGCGCGATGGCGTCGCCCAGTTCCCCATTGGCGGCGGTAACGAGAATGACGCGGGAATCCTGCATGGCTTCAGAGGGAGAATCCGGCTCCGATGGCAAACTGATACGCCCCCGGAAGGCTGACCAGGGCCCGCGACGCGAAGCCCTTCCTCAAGGCGGACGCGCCGATGATCATCTGCCACATCGCGCCCGCGGCAAATCCTTCGCCCATCGTTGTCTTCACGTTAATCGTCTGTCCCGGCCAATCTGCCCAAGCCGCCTGTTCCGCTTTCGCGAGCCGCGGCAACCCGCCCGTCCCGGCCAGCAGGAGATCGTTCACCGTCGCGGCCTCGCCGCCCAACTGGGCCGCCATGCGTTTCAATGCGACATCAGCGGGTCTCCCCGCAGCCGCGTCATAAAACTGGGGATCCGTGACCGTGTCGAGCCGCGGCAGGGCTTCATCGCTCAAAGCCAGAGCCAGCGCGCCCGCCCCCTCCGCGACGGGAACAGACTTGGCGAAATGGCCGACCGCATCGGCGATCAACCAGTCATTCTCCTCGGCGGCCACCACCAGGCAGAGGTCCACCGCGCCGTCCAACAAGCGGTTCGCGGCCATGGCCACGCCCTCCGCCGCCGTCCCGGAATCCCCGACCAGGGTGTAATTCTCGCCCGTTCCGCCAAAGACCGCCGCAAGGTGGCTGGCCGGCGCGTTGAACACCGTATCCGGAAACAACATCGGACTCGCCAGCCCCGGATCCTCCAGAACCTCGTGAAAGAACTTCCGCGAATAGGTCACACAACCACAGGTCGAACAGAAAACCACGCCGACGCGCGTTTCCTCAAAGCACACCCGCCCTCTGGCTTCTTCAAGCGCTTCAAGCCCGGCGGCAACCGCGAAACGGCTGATGCCGCTCACCCGGCGAAGCCGCGGATGACGGATCCGCGCCAGGATCTCTTTTGACGGTTTCGGCGCGTTCAAGGCGTCGATCTCCCGACGCCCCGGATGCCCCAGCCGCGCCCGATCCAAAGCCGCGCCCGATTCGATCGCGGACACCAACTCCTCAACGCCCCACCCCGCGGGGGAAACCGCGCCCATGCCTGCAACCACAACCCGGCTCATGACACGCGCCCCAGAATCAGGCTGGCGTTGGCCCCGCCGAACCCGAACGAATTGCTCATCACGTTCTCCAGCGGCGCAGCCTCCGGTTCCGTGACCACCCGGAACCGGCACGCGGAGTCCGGCGTCCGGCAACTCCGCGTCGGCGGCAGCCAACCGCCTTCCAGCGCCATGAGGCAAACGGCGGTCTCGACCGCGCCCGCCGCGCCGAGCAGATGCCCCACGCTCGCCTTCGTTGAACTCACCGCGATCCCGGCCGCGTCCGCCCCCGCCCAGGCATTGATCGCCGCCGCCTCGGAAGCGTCGTTCAAGGGCGTCCCCGTCCCATGCGCGTTCACGTACTGGATATCCAAGGGGGTCAGTCCCGCTGTTTCGCACACGCGCCGCATCGTGTCCAAGGCAGCCACGCCTTCGGGATGCGGCTGGGTCAGATGATGCACATCCGTCGCCGCCGCGTAACCGCGGATTTCCCCGAGGATTCGCGCCCCGCGCCGCCGGGCTTCCTCCAAAGGCTCCAAGGCAAACACCGCCGCGCCTTCACCCAGGGCCAGCCCGTCGCGCTTCGCGTCGAACGGCCGGCACATCGTGGAGGAAAGGGCCTGCAGTGAATCGAAGCCGGCAAAGACGAGCTGGCACAAGGCGTCGTAGCCGCCGCACACCGCGCGATCGACGCGTCCCGAGCGAACCATCTCCCAGGCAAGGCCCACGGCGTTCGCGCCGGAGGCGCAGGCGTTGGCGACGACGAACGCCGGCCCCTCCAACCCGAACGCCTGTTGCAACAAGGAGGACTGACGCCGCGCCTGGTAATGCACGACCTTGTCCGCCTGGCCTTTCCGCGTGGGGTTCTCGCCGATCGCCCGTCGGTAGTAGTCTTCGCCCACGGTCATGCCTCCAGAGGTCGTTCCCAGCACGACCGCCGTCCGTCGCGGCGTCTCCCACGCGGCGCCCGCCAGGCATTCTTGCCCCGCCCAGAGGAGCATCCGGCTGCCCCGGTCGGCGCGATTCGCCTCACGGTTTGAGAGCCGGGATTCCGGCAGCCCCTCCGGCAGATCCAGTTCCGCCGCGACCTTCACCCGCTGCCGGGAAACGTCGAAACCCTGCACCTCACGGAAAGCGGCGCGCCCCTCGCGAAAGCCGGCGGCGTTCGCCTCCCACCCGGAGCCCAGCGAGGTCAACAACCCGCCGCCGGTCACTGCCACGCGCCGCGGCTCGGACGCACGTTTGTCAGGAGGAAACAACACGGCTCACCCTTTCCCCAGATCCCGGAGCCACTCTCCGCTGCTTGTCCGTCGTCCGCGCCACATCATGCTTCCACGGGATACAACGTCGCCAACCCCTTCGCGGAGGGCTTCAGCCCGGCGGCCTCGATCGCGGCGAGGATGCGCTCCTCGGTCATGATGTGCCGGTCGCGCTTGTAGAGCAGGTAGTCGCCGCGCATGGCTCCGGGGGTAAGATTGATGGTGCAAAGGTTGGCCCCCGTCCGCAGACCGCGCACATAGCCGTCCCGGGCTCCGCCCAGATTCAACGCGCTCACCGCGGGAATGACCCAGCCCGGATTCATCAACCGCAACGCCGCCATGCAGTTCAAGACCAGTTCAATGTCCGCCGCCGGGCTCTCCGAAAGCGGCGTCGCCTCCCCCGGCACAAAAGGGCTCACGCTGCAGCCGTCGAGCGGCAGGTCGCGCGCGTGCCGAAAATCGCCGAGCAGACTTTCCATGGACTGTCCGGGCAGTCCGGCAATAAAGCCCGAACTGACAAACCAGCCCGCCTTCGCCAGCGCCCGGATGTGCGCCTCGCGCTCGTCCGGCGTCCCCGGCGATTTCAGTTTCTTGTAAAGGTCGCGGTCGCTCGCCTCGAACTTGATGATGTACATCCCCGCGCCGGCCTCGCGCAGTTCCTCGTAGAGCGGCTCTTCCAGGGTTCCGAGACAGACGCTGATCCCGAGGTCGGTCTGTTCCTTCAACAACCGGACCAGGGGAAGGACAACCCGCCGCGCTGCCACCGGGTCCTCGCCCGCCTGGAAATTGATGTCCGTGATGCTGTCAGGGCGATGGTGGATCAGCAGTTCCGCGAGTTCATCGACCGTGGCGCGGAACCGTTCCAACGCACGGTTGTCCCGCCGCATTCCGCAGTAGTCGCAGTTTTCCCGGCAGTAATTGGAAACCTCCACGACGCCGCGCACGAACACCTCGTCGCCGAAACGCCCGCGCGACGCCTCCCCGGCGCGACGGTGCAGGTCGGCCTGCTCATCGCCTCGGGATTGCAGCGTCTCAGCGTCTGGAAAGAATGCGGGCATCCACGGGCATTGAAAGCCGCGCGCAGCGATCCCGGCAATTCTTTAAACACACGTCCCCAAATTGATTGGCGTCGTCCCAAAGCAGACCCTAGGCTGCCCGGACATGACCCCGCGCGACGCCATCGCAATCATCCCTTGCCGCAACGAGGCGACGACCATCGCCGACGTTGTGCGCGGCGTCCGGCGGCATCTCGCGCATGTCCTCGTCGTGGACGACGTTTCGACCGACGCCACCGCCGAACGGGCCGCCGCCGCGGGCGCCGAAGTCCTTCGCCTCAGCGGAAACCTCGGCAAGGGAGCCGCCCTCCGCGCGGGTCTGCGATGGGCAATTGAGCGCGGCTTCCCACGCGCCCTGACCCTC
Organism: Verrucomicrobiales bacterium; assembly: GCA_038126235.1. Classification (GTDB taxonomy): domain Bacteria; phylum Verrucomicrobiota; class Verrucomicrobiia; order Limisphaerales; family JAYPEY01; genus JAYPEY01. Next base: position 6,741 of record JAYPFK010000049.1, on the reverse strand, counting down.
GACGGCGACGGCCAGCATCGACCCGACGACATTCCGAGGCTCTTCGCCATGGCGACGTCTGGAGAATTCCGACTCATCATCGGCAACCGGATGCACAATGCACAAAGCATGCCCCTGCCCCGCCGCGCAACGAATTCGATGTTGAGCCGCACGTTGTCCCTGGCGACCGGCCAGGACCTGCCGGACACCCAATGCGGTTTTCGTCTGCTGGACCTCGATCCGGCCTTTGTCGAACGCCTCACCGCCGACCATTTTGAAACCGAGTCCGACCAGATCGCGATCGCAATGGAACTGGGTTGGGAGATCGCGTTCACGCCTGTCGCCTGCGTCTACCATCGGGAGTCCTCCGCCATCCGCCCGCTCGCGGACGGCGCGCGCTGGCTGCGTTGGTTTGCCGGCAAACGGCGTATCTTCGCAAAGGTTCGCTCGGCGCGGGCTCTTGAATTCGGGTTGGAAACGCCCCTCCCCTCTCCCTGTCTCCAGGAAGAGCGAACGGCGGCAAGCGCGCAAGAACGCGCCGAGTTAGCCTGATCACGCCTCATGGAAACCGCCGCCCCCAGCGACAAGGCAGCCGCCAAAACCGCCGCCTCCGAAAACAACAACGGCCTCGGCGCCAAGGCCCGCTTCTACGGGCGCAAGGCGGCGGGCTTCGTCGCGATGGCGATACTGCTTGGCTTCCTTGCGGATTTCGCGGCGACGCGCAACAACGAGGAGCATCCCGCCGGCCTGGCCTGGGGCATGGTCCACGGCGCGCTCATGCCGACCACCCTTCCCGCCCTCATCATGGGCAAGGACGTCACCATCTACGCCCCGCACAATCAGGGACGCGTCTACAAGATCGGCTACGCCCTCGGCGTCAACGTCTGCGGACTCCTCTTCTTCGGGGCCCTGTTCTGGAATCCGGGAGGAAAGCGGCAGGAGAAAACGACTCAAAACAGCGCCCCGGAAAACACCGTGTAGGCGTTCACCGGACCGCCGATGAAGTAGTGCGTCGGCGGCATCGTGAAGCCCCGGCTCTTCCGTTCGAACAAAAGCTTCAGCGGCTCATCCGGTGTGTTCGGGTCGTAGGCGAGGAATTCGATCCCATCCGCGGACTCCGAGTGATCGTAGGCGAGGACGGCGTGATTGACGCCGAGGGCCGGGAACTGGAACACGTGCAGCGCCTGCGGGATTCCCGCGTCGAGCGACGCCTGCAACGCCTCCGCCTCTCGCTCCTGGTTCCGCCGGGTGAAGGGGAACACCATGCGCCAGTTGCCCCGTTGGAAGTAGCTGCGCCAGGCCCCGCCGCAGAGCCGCTTCAGCGCCGCCTCATTGGCCGCGCTGAATTCGCGCAGTCCGGCGAAGCCCGGAATCTCGACCGGATTGTCCGAGCGACGCCGCGCCCGGCTGTTCCGGTCCAGGACTTCCCGCGCCAGGGCCTCGCAGCGCTCCGCATCCGGCCTCGTTCCCGATTCTGAAAACCGGGCATGCAGGAAGAACTGCTTCGCGACGCGGGTCAGTCCGAAGCAGCGCAGCGTGAACTCCGGCTTGGGATCCCGCCACTCCGTCACCTGCTTTCCCGTCGATTCGTCGCGCGAGTAACGCCAGTTCGTCTCGTTCGCAAACTCCAACGCGTCCCGATGAAAATCAAAACACGCCGTCCTTTGGGCGTCGGCGCTGTTGGCATGGCTCATCTGCTTGTCCGATCTGGCTTGCGCGCACGATAGGCGCCGATTAGGAACCACTCAATGCTTTACGAACGCTGGAGAACCATCGCCGACCAATACAGCGACCGGCCGGCCCTGCGTTCCCTCGGCGAAGACCGCGCCTGGAGCTTCGGCGAACTCGCCGCCGAGGTGGAGTCGCTTCCCCCGACCGACGACGAAGTCGCCTTCCCCACCGGCGGCGAATCCTCGTTCATCACCGAGACCCTCCGCGCCTGGCGCGACGGACGCATCCTCTGCCCGCTGGAAACAGGGCAATCACCGCCGCACATCGCCGGGCTTCCCGCCGGGATCCGGCACATCAAGTCCAGCTCGGGCACGACGGGAACGCCCCACCTGATCGCCTTCACGGAGGAACAGATGGCGGCCGACGCGGAGAACATCATCGCCACGATGGGACTGACGGCGGATTCGCCCAACCTCGGCGTCATCTCGCTAGCCCACTCGTACGGCTTCTCCAATCTGGCGCTGCCGCTGGCCCTGCATGGCATTCCTCTGGTCCTCGCTCCCGCCCCCCTGCCAGAGACCGTCCGCGCCGCCCTGCTCACCGGGGACAACTGGACGCTGCCCGCCGTCCCCGCCCTTTGGCAGACCTGGCGCGACACCGGCGTCATCGCCGGCAACATTCGAACCGCCATCTCCGCCGGAGCCCCGCTGCCGATCGAATTGGAGCGTTCGGTCTTCCGGGAATGCGGCCTAAAGATCCACAACTTCCTCGGCTCCTCGGAATGCGGCGGCATCGCCTACGACCGGACCGACGCGCCGCGCGACGACGCGGCCGAGGTCGGGACGGCCATGGAGAATGTCCATGTCTCCACGACGGAGGACGACCGCCTCCGAGTCGCCAGCCGGGCCGTGGCCTCGACCTACTGGCCCGATCCCGATCCGCAACTCGCGGACGGCGTCTTCCTGCTGGGCGACCTCGCGGAGATCCGCGACGGCGAGATCCGGCTGCTGGGTCGCGCCGGCGACCGGATCAACGTCGCCGGGCGCAAGGTGGCGCCGGAGAGCATCGAGCGGGCCTTGCTGGCGCACCCCGATGTGAAGGCCTGCCTCGTGTTTGGAATCCCCTCGGCCTCCACCGAACGCAACGAGGAGATCGTCGCCGTGGTGACGGGCGGCGAGGAGATGAAGGAGGAACTCCGCCAGCATCTCGCCCACGCGCTGCCCGCATGGCAGACGCCCCGGCATTGGAGCTTCGTCCCAGAACTCAAGACCAACGCCCGCGGCAAACTCCCCCGAGCCGAGTGGCGCCGCCGCTACCTCGATTCACGAACTAATGAAACGGGCTGATCCAAGGAGCAGCGGCATTCTTGTCGGTGGGGCGAGGCTCCCGCCGAGCCGGGCGCTCAATCTGTCAAATCGGCGTTGGTTGTCGAAGTGAGGTCGGCTCAGCGGGAGCTTCGCCCCACCGTCTTGCCCAAATCGGCAGCTCATGCGAAGCCCTGCACGAGGAACCCTCGGATTCGAGCCTCCTCACGTCGGCTGCCGCGAGGTTCCGCGACGCGCTCACTTCGCCACCGTCCGCCGCATCACGATCACGTCGTCCGTCCGCCCGGAAAAGCTGTAGCCCTTGGCCGCCAACGCGTTCATGGCCAGCGTAAGGTAATACGCCCTTTCACCGGACTTGGGCGGGCGGCGGATTCCCGCGAACTGTTCCCGCAGGAACTCCACCTTCCCATCAGCGTAGACCACGTGAGTATTGTCCCGGCCGTCCCAACGGAGCGTGACATACTCCACTCGGGCCGACGGCTGAACGGCCGCCTCCTGCGAACGGGACGTGAACATGGCCCCGAGGCAGAATGCCAGCGCGAGCGCCGGAATGAGAAACGATCTGGTTTTCATGATTTGATCTCGAACTACGGGTTGACTCTGATCTGCAATCCTTCCGGCGGCCGCCTGAGATCGAAGAACATCCGCGCCGGAATCCGGTCCCTCATCGAAGAATCCAGACGGCCGGAAAACACGCGGTTTTCCAGCCCTCCTACTCCTGAACGATCGCTGCGCGACACCGTCACCGGTAGACGATTCCGACCGCTGAAAACGTCTTGGTCCTGGTTTCAAGCGACCAATTGTCCAGCTTCCGTTCCGATATCTCGACAATCGCGTCGCACCCGGCGGCCCTTGCCTGCCTCTTCAATTCAGGCACGCCGTCGTTTTCCAGATTTGTCTCGAGGAACCCCTGCGATTCGCAGTGGATGTCAAGGAGAGCGACACGCTCAAACGGCCGTTCCGGCAACGAGTCCGTGTAGACGTCGATCGGATGATCCGCGGATTTCGCGGGATATGTCTTGCCCAGAAACGTATGACTGCCCACTTCGGTGGCGCAACCGCAAGTCAGGATGATCGTCCCGCAGAACAGGGCACACGCAATCGCGGTTCTCCAAAACCGCCCGCCGACATCGCCTTCGCCGCGCTTCATGGCGTCTGCTTGGTTTGCGTGTTCAGGATCGAGTTCAGTTGTTCGACGACCTGTTTGTCCCAGCTCTGCTGTCCCGCAATTCCCACGAAAGACAAGTCGGTATCCACCCAGACTTGTGTCTGGTTCTCCGATTTCGGATAGAGAAAGATCTCGACCGATTCCCCTCCGCTCCCCACCAACAAGCCCATCTTGTTTGGCCGGCGACCGCGCAGATGACATGGTTCGTCGATCTTCATCTTGCATCCGACAAACGTCAGCGCCCGGATACCCGCCTCACGGACCTTGGCGATCGGGGCCTGATATACGGCCGCAGGTTCCTTGCCGGCCACATCTTCATGCGCCAGCACTTGCTCAGGCGACATGCCCCCGGACGCGCTGCCGCTCGCCGTTGTCTTTGCCCCTCCCGAACTGGTGGAACAACCGGAAGCGATCAAAAGGCTGGCGGACAGCCCCGCAAGGACAACTATTCTCATTGTTTTCATGGTTTGGTATGAATTGGTCCTTTTTCGTATGGCTCTTCCTCACTGAATCTCCGTGAGAATGCGCGTTGTCCCAACCGTTCCACAAGTGAAAAGACCATCCTCCCCTGACTCGCGCCGACGCCGAACCAACCTCGCTCCCGCCAACGTCAGCGAGGCCCGCGGCAACATCCGCGCGCAGGATCGGACAGAAGACCTCCAGTCTCCCTTGCCGAACGTTCCCGGCGCGTCTGCGCTCAGCGAATCACAACGACGAAATTGCCCTTGCTGGGCGGCTTGAGCACGAACGACTTCCCGGCTTCAGCCCGGTCCGGCGTCGCGGCCGTTCCCGAGTCGATGTCGATCCAGTGGATCTCCCTTCGGCCGCGAAGGCCGCCGGAATCGAGACTGACGCCGTTCTTCGCTTCGCCCGTCAGGTAGACAACCAGCGCCCTGCCTTCCGCTTCCGCGACGTAGGCGGCGTTGGGCTTCACGCCTTGCAACCGCTTCATCGCCGGTTTCAATTCCCAGAACGGGACGAGCCGTTCGACGAGGCGGGCCGCCTTGAGGCAGTTGACCGCCTTGTCGTTCAGTCCGAGACCGGAGTCCGGGCGATGAAAACGCGCCGAGGCCGCGCCGGCGAGCAGGTGACGCCAAAAGCGCTCGACAGCGTCCTGCTCGGTGTGGCCGAACTTGTTGCCGTCCGCGCCGTAGGTCTTGGTGGTGTTCATGGGGCGCGGTTTCTTGGCCAGGTAATTCCGCACGTAGAGGAAGTTGTCCCAGTGCTTGCGGCCCTTGTTGTGGTTGTTCTGGGAAACGTCGACGAAGTCGTAGAGCTCAGGATGGTCAAAGGTGCGTTTGTGCTCGTCGGACTGGAGGTTCCACGCATCCCACATCTCGGTGACAAAGACAGTCTTCCCGGCGGCCTTGGCGCGGCGTTTGATGAGGCGCGCCCAATGCTCACCCCAGGCCGGCTCCGCCTGGGTCTCATTGTCCATGCAATAGAGGACGTGGCCGTGTTCCAACGAGTGGTCCAGCAACCGGTTGACGAAGGCCTCCTGGTATTCCAGGACGACGCGGTTGTTCCGCTGCTTCGGCGTGGTGAAGAAGAAGGGCTGCTTGTTGCGACCGGGATGATCCGGGTAGCGTTTCGCGAAACCGGACTCCTCGTAGGTGTAGTTGACGTTGTTCTTCGGATTGTAGGGGTGGATCTGCCAGCGGTCGGCGCCGCGGCTGTCCGTGTAGTCGAAACGATCCCAGACCTCGATCTGGACGACGATGCCGCGCTTCCCCGTTTCCCGGAGCATGAACTCAAAACGATTCCAATAGGCGCCGTTCCACTGAGAGAGGTCGTATTGGCCGTTGGGCAGTTGTTTGAAGGGATACAGTTCGAAGCCCTTGTCTTTCCGGTCGCTCATGGTGTTGCGGATGACGTTGCCGCCGGCGGCGGCAAGGCGATCGAGTTGGGGGACGAGTTTGTCGGCCGGCCATTGGAAGAGGTTGTCGTCGTCGCTGCCGCCGATGAGGAGGACGGGCCTTTCCTCGAAGTTCCAATACCAGGGGTTGTCGGGCCAGGGTTGGATCGAACCGTGTTTCGCAATCGACGCGGCGATGGCGCTGTGAAATGGGGCGGCCAGGGACAGGAAACCGAGAAAGAGGATCGGGAATCGTTTCATGGACAGGCTGGCAGCTTACATGAGGCGCCGACGCCGCCAAATGAGAAACATCCGGACCTTGCGGGTTGGGAGGGCTCCCGACGATTCGTCGCACTCTTTTCAACAGTCTGCATGGAATTGACCACCGGCTCGGATCAGGATCCGCGCCGGAACGGCAGCGCCATGGATTTGCGGCGGTATGCACGAATCGGAAAAACGCCGTTGGCGGCGATTATTCGACGGTATTCAGCGCCTTCTTCGCTCAAACGGGCCGCAGCAGGCTGATGGCTCGCTTTCTGCTAGACGGTTTGCGGTGCTCAAACACTTTCGACATACAAAGCTGATCGCGACGCTCGGCCCCTCGACCGAATCCGCCGAAAAGCTGGCCGACCTGATCCGGGCCGGCGTGGACGTGATGCGCTTGAACATGGCCCACGGCGCGCCGGAATTGATTGGACCCCACGGTTTGGCCCATTCCTTATGAGACAGTTTCCCGTGGTTTC
>JAYPFK010000048.1:0-55499 GCA_038126235.1 Verrucomicrobiales bacterium | reverse complement strand
GCAGCGGCCGACCCCGACAGCTGGCTCCAACTGATTGATATTCGACATGTTATACATATTTTCAAGCAGGACACACCTTGTCTTCCAGGCTCCTCATTTTTCCCTGCCAACGCGCCCTATTCTCCTTCGCTACGGCAAGCCGCCGCGCTTCTGAGCATCAGCAAGGAGAACCTCGACAAGTCGCGGTTTCATCGGGTCGAAGTGTGGCTCGTGGAATTTCATCACGTCACTGGCAACGCCCGATCCGGCGAATTCAATCGCCGGCGATGCAGTTCATCCAAGTCCACTGCCAATCGTAACAAGCAGACAAACTCAAGGTGGCTGCGGCCGCGGCTTTCCTTGTCAGGTCCAAAACGCTACAGTGACCGCAATGAAGGAGTCGAACGCCAGAACAGGCGGCGGCGAAGAGAACCGGATTTCAAAGCATTCGTCAGCCGCAGACAAGATCGCGTTGTTTCGGTCGCTGTTTCGCGGGCGTGAGGATGTGTATCCGCTTCGCTTCGAAAGTCGGCGGACAGGAAAATCCGGATACCAGCCGGCATGCGGCAATGAATGGGTCCGGGGTGTCTGCGGCAAGCCCCGAATCAAATGCAGCGCCTGCAACCATCAAGCGTTTTTGCCGGTGACCGATGAGGTCATTCGCAGGCATTTGAACGGACAGGACGAGCGCGGACGCTCCTTCGTCGCAGGATTATATCCGATGTTGTTGGACGAAACCTGCTTCTTCCTGGCCGTCGATTTCGACAAGGAGGGCTGGCGGGAGGATGCGGGCGCGTTTCTCGGAACCTGTCGTGAACACGATGTCCCCGCCGCGCTGGAACGGTCCCGATCAGGAAATGGCGGCCATGTGTGGTTCTTTTTTGAGGAGGCAACTCCTGCAAACCTCGCACGCAATCTCGGTTGCGCATTGTTGACGCGGACCATGGAACAACGCCCGGAAATCGGCCTTCAATCCTACGACCGGCTGTTTCCAAATCAGGACACCCTGCCCAAAGGCGGTTTCGGCAATCTCATTGCTCTCCCCCTTCAAAAGGCGGCGCGCGACGACGGGAACTCGTTGTTCCTGGACGGAGCGTTTCTTCCACATCCTGATCAATGGGCGTTTCTTGATTCGATCGATCGGATCTCCAAATGCCGACTGGAGGAAACGGTGAAGGATCTCACGTCCCAGGGCGGAGCCATCGGCATCCGGCTTTCTTTGCCCGACGAGAGCGATCCCGAACCCTGGACAGCCCCGGCTTCGCGGAGCCGGAAGGAGCCTCCCATCGTCGGGCCGCTTCCGGAGAAGTTGGAGATCGTGCTGGGCGATCAGATCTATCTACCCAAGGAAGAACTGCCGGCGCCGTTGCGCAACCGACTCATCCGATCGGCCGCTTTCCAGAACCCGGAATTCTACAAGGCCCAAGCCATGCGGCTGCCCACCTACGGCAAGCCCCGGGTCATCAGTTGCGCCGAGGAACACGCCGAACATATCGCCCTGCCACGAGGCTGTCTCGATGAACTTCGGGAAACGCTGCGCTCACTCAAGATCAAATCGACCATTCGCGACGAACGATTCAACGGCGAACGGCTCGATGTCGCTTTTCAGGGAGAACTGCGTGCTGAACAACGGAAGGCCGTGAAGGCATTGACGGCCCACGATACGGGCGTCCTTTCGGCCCCGCCCGGGTTCGGCAAGACTGTCATCGCCGCGGCGTTGATCGCGGAACGCGGCGTCAACGTCCTGATCGTCGTCCATCTTCGTGAACTGCTCGACCAGTGGGTCGAACGCCTGTCCAGCTTCCTCGGGATTCCCGACAAAGAGATCGGTCGGATCGGCGGAGGCCGAAAGAACTGGACCGGGAAGCTGGATGTCGCGTTGATTCAAAGCCTGGTCAGGAAAGGAGTCGTTAACGATCGGGTCGCGGAATACGGGCACGTGATCTTCGACGAATGCCATCATCTGTCGGCGGTGAGCTTCGAACAGGTCGCCCGGCGCGCAAAGGCCCGCTACGTAACCGGACTCTCCGCAACCGTCACCCGCAAGGACGGCCATCAACCGATCGTGTTCATGCTGTGCGGTCCGGTCCGCCATCGCGCCGATCCCAAGGCGCAGGCCAGGGCCCGCCCGTTCATACACAACGTGATCGTACGCCCAACCGGATTTCGGCCACTGGCGGACGAGGAGGCCGATCCCCGGATGGAGTTCCAGTCGCTCTACTCCGAGTTGACCGCGGATCCCCGGCGCAATGAATTGATCTGCGCCGATGTCGTTTCAGCCGTTCGCGAAGGGCGTTCCCCCGTTGTCCTGACCGAACGCACTGAACATCTGGAACAATTAGCCGAATCCCTCACGCCTCACGTGAAACACGTCATTGTCCTGCGCGGCGGAATGGGGAAGAAACAACGTGCCGCCGCCCGCGAACGACTGGCTTCAGTCCAGGCCGATGAAGAACGTGTCCTCCTCGCCACCGGACGTTACCTCGGCGAAGGATTCGACGACGCCCGGCTCGATACGCTCTTCCTTACTCTTCCCGTCTCCTGGCGCGGGACGATCATCCAATATGCCGGCCGGCTTCATCGACTGCACGAGGGCAAGCGGGAGGCGCGGATCTACGACTACGCGGACCTTGATGTCCCCATGCTCTCGCGGATGTTCGATCGTCGCTGCCAAGGCTACGAAGCGGTCGGCTACAACATCCTGCTGCCCGCCAGCGCCCTTCCCGGATGGCCGCCCGAGGTTCCGCTGCCGATCGATCCCGAATGGAAGCGCGACTACGCCGCAAGCGTCCGCCGCCTCATTCAGGACGGCGTGGACGTCCAATTGGGAAACCTGTTTATCCACGCCGCCCGACCACGCAACGAGGACGCAAAAGGCGCAGACCGCGCCCGAAGCGCCTCGGAGGCGTTTCTCTTTCGACGCTTGGAAAGCCTGCCCAAGACCGCCGGGAGATTCAGACTCAACGCCGATCTGCCCATCCCCTTCGACCGCCGCGGGAAAATGGAGGTGGATTTCCTCTGCGAGGAGGCGCGTCTTGTCGTCGAGATTGACGGCGACCAACACCTGTCCGATCCCGAAGCCTACCGCAGCGACCGACGCAAGGACGCCCGCCTTCAGGAGACCGGCTGGTTTGTCCTTCGTTTTCTCGCCCGGGACATCGGCAAGTGTCTGAACGAAACGCTCGATGAGATTCTTCGGGTCATGGGGAAGCGAGGACGGGCGAACGTCGTCCAGTAGAAAAGGTCACGAATGGGCACAAGGCGGAGATCTTGTCCCTGACGCCAATCGCGGTTAAGTTCGCGGCCATGCATCAAGACTCGCTCGCTTTCCATCTCGGAACGACGACGCATCTTTCGCCGTTGCTGATGAAGGCGCGCGGCCTTGGGCTGAGACGGTCGGTGGATTTTGAACGTCTCGCAGTTTCACGGGGATGTCGCTACTACCAGTCTGCCTGTGGTGATGCCGCCGCAACCGGCGCCGACGATTCCGTAGTCGCTCCATCCATCGCCCCCGATCAGTTTTCAAATACCGAACTCGCATTGGCGCTGCTTTCTCCATGCCTAGAGAAATCACAGATTCGTCTGCGCGTCGGGGCGGCGATGCTCGCCTCGCCCGAAAACACCGTCGAGGAAGTGGCGAGACTGGCGCGCCGCGAACGTTCTGAAGCCATAGTCAGGCACATCGCCGAATGCGGCCACGATGTGGAACCGGACAACCCTTTCTGGTCGGAGCTTCTGGACAGGCTTCCGGCGCGCTCCGTCGTATCCGACGCCCTGCCGCACCCCAGTCGATTCGTCGCGATGACCGGATTCACCCCCAGCGGCGTTGACAATGTCAGGCAATGGATCCGCCCCGCCATGACGATGACCGGTTGAGCTGGCCGTGGACAATCCGACCCAAGTCCTTACCACACTCGACCGGCGATTGGATCACCCGGTCTCGCTCGTCCTCTACGGTCGCGCGGCTCTGTGCCTGGGTTTTGACTCCTCCAGACGCGAATTCGCCACGACGCAGGATGTCGATGGCATCATCCCTCTGGACCAAGCCGACCAACTGACCGACGACCCTCAGTTTTGGGAGGCGATTGAACTCACAAACAAGGACCTTGAGTCGAAGGGCCTGTATCTGACGCACCTGTTCCGCGAAGATCAGGTGATTCTGCGCAGGAACTGGAAACAGCGCATCGTCCCCCTATCGCGGCCGGCAACCCGTTGGTTGAAACTCTTCCGTCCGGCAACCATTGACCTGATTCTCACGAAGATGATGCGAGGCAACGACGAGGAGGATTTGAAGGACATCGAATTCCTTCTCGGACACGACCGGGTTTCCCGCGCCGCCGTTGAGGAGGCGTTTGCTGAAGCCTTCATTCCGGACATCCCTGAACTGCGGGAAATGTTCACCAAAGCCAAACCCATCGTCGCGGAATTGGCATCGCGTTCGGCGTGAACCCATGCCAAACCGCTTCAGGAATCAAGCAGATCAATGGCCGTTTTGCGCAATCCAACTGTCAGCAAAAACGTCAGCAAACGGCAGTGAAAGAGCTCGCGCGAGCAGTGAGCGTGTTGGCTTGAATCACCAATAAAACCGGGGTATTTTGACCTGAAATCAGGCACTGCAACAGCCGACCCCGACAGCTGGCTCCATTTTTCGCAATCAAGGCTTTGGTCGATGCCGGGGCACGCTCCCCGTGATCGTTGTGAATCCGCTCGTTTCAGTTGACGCTCCCCAGCCGCTCTCCGCTGGGTGAAACCCCTCTCTTTCCGGGGTTCGGTTTCGACGGACAACGGTGACAGGAGACTGCATTTCCGTTGCGTTAGACCGGCATCGACGTATAACGGCGACGATGCAAGCTCCCCTGTTCCGTTCGCTTCGCGGCGCGGTTGTATTCGTCGCCGGTTTCTCACTCGCAACCACCCTCTTCGCGGTCGAAACAACGCGCGAATTCAGGGCCGGAGCCGTTGCCATGAACATCAACCCCACGGAACTGCCCGTCATTGTCAACGGCGGCTTCCGGGAGAAGACCACCGACACCATCCTCGACCCGATGCACGCGCGCTGCCTGGTCATGGACGACGGAAAAGAGCGGATCGCGATCGTGGTGGTGGACAGCTGCATGGTCCCGCGCGAACTGTTGGACCAGGCAAAGGCCATCGCCAGCAAAGCGACCGGCATCCGCGCAGACCGGATGTTGATTTCCTCGACGCACACGCACTCCGCGCCATCCGCGATGGGCGCGCTCGGCAGCGACGCGGATCCGAACTACGTGAAGGAGTTGCCCGACATGATCGCCGAGGGCATCAAGCGCGCGAACGACCGCCTGCAACCGGCGCGCGTCGGTTGGGCCGTCATCGACGCCCCGGAACACACAAACTGCCGCCGCTGGATTCTGCGCGGCGACAAGATGCGCCCCGATCCCTTTGGCGAAACCACCGTGCGCGCCCACATGCATCCGGGCCACCAGAACCCGGACTTCATCGGCCCGTCGGGACCGGTGGACACAGGGCTGACCCTGCTCTCGCTTCAAACCCCGGACGGCAAGCCGCTGGCGATGTTCGCCAATTTCTCCATGCACTACTACGGCTCAGGCGCGCTGTCGGCGGATTACTGCGGAGCCTTCTCTGAGGAGTTCGCCAAACAGGTCGGCGCGGGCGACGGCCGATCGGACTTTGTCGCCGCGATGTCGCAGGGCACCAGCGGCGACCTTCAATGGATGGACTATTCGGCGCCGCGGCCCGTGCGCGACGTCCGGCAATATGCTTCAGAACTGGCCGCGATCGCCAAGGGCGCCTATGAGACGATCCAGTACCGGACCTGGGCGCCGCTGGCGATGGCGGAAACAAAGCTGAAGCTGCGCCGACGCGTGGCGAATGAGAAGCGGTTGGCCTGGGCGCGTCCGATCGCCGCCTCCCTCACGAACCGCAAGCCCAAGACGCAGCAGGAGATCTACGCGCGGGAACAGGTGATGATCGCCGCCGATCCGGAACGGGAACTCATCCTGCAGGCGGCGCGCGTCGGCGACCTGGGAATCACGGCCATCCCCAACGAGGTCTATTCCATCACCGGCCTGAAACTGAAGGCGCAAAGCCCGCTGCAGCCGACCATGAATATCGAGCTGGCCAACGGCGGCGAGGGGTACATCCCGCCGCCGGAACAGCATCGCCTCGGCGGCTACACGACCTGGGAAGCGCGCACCGCCTCGCTCGAAACCAACGCCGAACCGAAGATCGTCGAGACTCTGCTCACGCTGTTGGAAAAGGTCGCGGGCAAGCCTCGCCGTGAATTCACCGAATCGCACGGCTCCTACGCAAAGGCGATTCTTGCGGCCAAGCCGCTGGCCTATTGGCGAATGGAGGATGCGGCGGGCGAAGTCGCGCGCGATTCGTCGGGGAATGGAAACCACGCCGGGCTGCAACACGGACTTGCGCTCCATTTGGAAGGAGCGGAAGGGAACGGTTTCTGTCAATCGGACGCGAGCAACCGCTCGATTCAATTTGCGGGCGGCGGGCTCAATCGGCCGTTCAAGAAACTCAAGGGCAACCATTCCGTGGAATTCTGGTTCTGGAACGGGGTCGAACCCGCGAGCGGTGGCGCGGCGAGCATCCTGTATGCGCGGGGCGACGAAACTCTCGCCCTCGTCCACGACAACGGACTTGGCGGCGCAACCCTCGAACTAACGCTTCCCGGCGACCCGGCGCCCCGCTTCCGGGGAAACAAGTCCGTGGCGACGAAGACCTGGCGTCATGTGGCGTTGGTTCACCAAGGCGCGAAGGTTTCCCTCAGCCTGGACGGCGAGCAACTGTTCGAGGCGCGCTTGAACGGGAAGGACGACGCGGCCAAGGCAGCGGGCCGGGATGTCTCCTTTGCGCAGGCTTCCTCGAAGCGGTCCGGTTTCGAGGGCCGTCTCGACGAGGTCGCGGTGTACGACCGGGCGCTTTCGCGGGAGGAGATCCAATCGCATTACCAACTGTCCGGCATCAGCGCTTGGCGCGAGGAAAAAGCCATCGCCGCACGTAAGGCGGCCGAGGCCCTTGCCCGGCAGATGGTCGGGCCGGAGTTCGACGGGGATTACGCGAGGTCCGTCGCCGCTTTGAAACCCGCGATCCATTGGTCCTTCGACGAAGTGAGCGGATCGAGCGTGGCGGCAGGCGGATCCCGAGGCCTGAAGGGCGCAATCGAGGGCGGCGTCGAAACCGGGGCCGGACGACCGGCGCGGTTCGCCGGAGTCGGTGCGAAGTCATCGAACCTTGCCGCGCGCTTCAACGGCGGTCGGGTGAAGACCAACGCAAAGAAGCTGCCGCTCGACTACAGCGTCAGCCTCTGGTTCCGCAACGACCAGCCCAACGCCTCGCGCGCGGTGACGGCCTACCTTTTCTCGCGCGGCCCGGACGGGGACAAGACCTGTCCCGGCGACCATTTCGGCATCGGCGGAACTTACCGAAACTACTTGACTGGAAAGTTAATTATATTCAACGGCAACCGGCTTGACCAGGTCGTCGCCGGAAAGACAACGATCCAGCCTGGAACCTGGAATCACGCCGTCATGGCCAGGAACGACAACCGGGTGAAGGTCTGGCTGAACGGGAACGCCAATCCGGAGATCGATGCGGAACTGCCAACCTCAATCGGAGCGGACGAAACAGAGCTCTTCTTCGGCGGCCGCAACGACAACTTCGCGAACCTGAACGGCTTCCTCGACGAAACTGCGGTGTTTGACCGGGCGTTGAGCGGAGACGAGGCGGTCAAACTGTATGCGGCAGCCAAGGTGAAGGCCCCGACGCCGGCGCAGGAATCCAAGCCCGCCATCGTGCCGTTGGACTCCGACCCGCTCGGACCGGCGGAAGGGCTGAAGACCGTGCATGTGCCGGAGGGCTTCGTCGCCGAACTCGTCGCCGCGGAGCCGCTGACACTCGATCCGGTCGCCATTGACTGGGACGTCGCCGGGCGCCTGTGGGTCGTCGAAATGGCGGACTACCCGAACGGCATGGACGACAACGGCAAACCCGGCGGGCGCGTCCGCGTGCTGACCGACAAGGACGGGGACGGCCGTTACGACGAATCCAAGCTGTTTGTGGACGGACTCAACTTCCCCGCCGGCGTCATGCCTTGGAAGAAGGGAGCCCTGATCGCCGCCGCGCCGAAGATCATTTACGCCGAGGACACCGACGGCGACGGCAGGGCTGACACGCAAAAGACGATGTACGAGGGTTTCTTCGAGGGAAACCAGCAGTTGCGCGTAAACGGCCTGCGCTGGGGCCTGGACAACTGGATCCACTGCGCGAACGGCAGCCATCGACCGGGTTACGGCGGAGCCGTGAAGATCCGTTCGCACAACGGCGAGACGTTCCTGCTCGGCAGCCACGACTTCCGCATACATCCGGCGGAAGGGGCATTGGACACCCTGTCAGGGCCTTCGCAATACGGCCGCGAGCGCAATGACTGGGGCGACTGGTTCGGCGAGCAAAACAGCTACCCGATCTGGCATTACGTGATCGAGGACCGTTACCTGCAGCGAAATCCCGACGCGACCTTCGACTCGCCCAAGAAGAACCTTACCCGCGGCAACCCGGAGGTCTTTCCCGCCAAGGCGCCGCAGAAGCGCTTCCACAGCTTCACCCAGTCCGGCCGCTACACCTCGGCCTGTTCCGTGATGGTCTATCGCGACAGCCTGCTCTTCGGCGCCGACGGACCGGACCACGGCTTCACCTGCGAGCCCTTCCACAACCTCGTCCAGCATTACACGCTGACGGACGACGGCGTCAGCTACGCGTTCGAGCGCGGCCCGAAGGACGGCAAGTTCGACTTCTTCGCCTCGACCGACCGCTGGTGCCGTCCGGTGCAGGTCCGCACCGGCCCCGACGGCGCGGTGTGGGTGGTGGACATGTATCGCTACATGATCGAGCACCCGCAATGGCTGCCGCCCAACGGCCGCGAGGAACTGCGCCCCCACTACCGCAAGGGCGAGGACAAGGGCCGCATCTACCGCGTCTACCGCAAAGACTCCAAGCCGCGCCCGATCATGGACCTGACCGGCAAGGGGGCGGAAGCCCTGGTCCGAAAGCTGGCCGATCCCGCAGGCATGGTCCGCGACCTTGTTCACCACGAACTGATTGAGCGCGGCGGCACGGAGGCCGTCCCCGCCCTGAGGAAGCAGCTCGCCGAATGCGTCAATCCGCTGGGCCGCCTGCACTCGCTCTGCGCGCTGGAAGGGCTCGGCCAACTCACCCCAGCAGATCTGACAGCCGCCCTGAAGGATAAACACCCCGGCGTGCGGCGGCGCACGGTCCTGCTCCTGGAATCCTTGTCAAAGGAGGGGTTAAAGCAGGCGGTCAGCTCGATTTCGTTCCCCGTGACGGAGGACAACGCCAAGGTCAGCCTGCAATGGGCTCTCACCCTCGGCGAACTGGAGGGCGATGTCTTTGGCGCGGAACTGGGCCGGCTTGCCGCCAAAGCGGACGGCGAACCCTATATGCGCATGGCTGTCCTCAGCTCGACGCCCCGTCACTACGACGCCGTCGCCAACGCGGTCGCCGCCAACGGCGGACCGAAGCACCCCCTGTTCTTCGATCTTCTCCAAATGGGTTCCAAGCGACCGGCGCGCCTGCCCCGCCTGCTGGAGTCGTTGACTGCCGCCGACGCCAACGGCGCCTGGTCTGCGGCGCAGATGACCGCGCTTTCGCGCTGGCTCGACTCGCTTCGCCGAGAATCGCTTTCACTCGAAGGGCTGGCCAAGAAGCAACCCGCGGTCGCGAAGCTGACGCCTCGCGTGGACGCGATGCTGAACGCCGCCCGCAAACGCGCCGGCGACGCGAAGCTCACCGAGGCCGACCGAGTCGCCGCCTTCCCCCTGCTCGGAAAACAGCCCGGGCATCGCGCCGCCGATCTCGCCCTCCTGACCGCGACGTTGAACCCTCAATACACCGCCGGCATCCAGACCGCCGCAGTGAAGGCGATCCTCAGCGGGTGGGGCGGCGCGGGCCTACAGTCCGTCGCCGGACGCTGGACATCCCTCGCGCCCACCGCGCGACTGTCCGTCGTCAACGAGGCCCTCAATCGCGGCGAGACGACGACCGCGCTGCTCGGACAGCTGGAGGCAGGCGTCTTCGCGACCTCGGACCTGACCGCCGACCAGCGCCAGCGCCTGACCAAGCACGGCAACAAGAATATCCGCGCGCGCGCCGTGAAGGCCCTGAAGGGCGCGGTCAACGCCGACCGGCAGAAGGTCGTCGAGAACTTCCGCCCCGCCCTGAGGCTCAAGGGCGATCTCGCAAACGGAAAAGTCGTGTTCGACAAGCTCTGCGCCGTCTGCCACCAACCGCCGACCGGCGACCCGGTGGGCCCGGACCTGCGCTCCATCACTGACAAGTCGCCCGACGGCCTGCTGGTCGCAATCCTCGATCCCAACCAGACCAGCGATCCGAGCTACAATGCCTACAACATCGATCTGAAAGACGACACTGCGTTGTCCGGCCGGGTGATCTCAGAGAGCGGCTCGAGCCTGACTGTGGCCACCGCCGACGGCGCGAAGCACGTCATCCTCCGCAGCCAAATCGCGAGCTTCTCCGGCGGCCGTCTCTCCCTCATGCCCGAGGGACTCGAACAGGGGGTGACCAAGCAGGACATAGCCGACGTGATCGCCTACGTGCGGGAGGGGTTGAAGTAGGCCAACGGGCGGAAGGAAAAATTCAAGAACCCGGTGGGGAGAGACTCTGTCGAGCCCACTTCAAAGTCCTCAAGGGACGATAGTGCCGCCCGATTCGGCCACGCGTCCAAATTCCAGATTTCATTCGCTCCTTCAGAGCTTCGGTCAGGGCTCGACGGAGTCTCTCCCCACCGGCTTCCGGCTTCCTTCCGACCTCCGCCACGGAGCGCTTCCCGGAAGTCTGAAGTTGAACGCTCGACGTTCGTCTTCCCCCTCACGCCATCTCCAACCCGCGCATCGTTCCCGTTCCGGTGGAAAAGGAACCCGTCTCCATTCCCAGCCGTTGCAGCATGGAGACGAAGAGGTTGGTGAGCGGGTAATTGCCCGCCCGGTCAAACGCGAGGTGCCGGCCGTGCTTGAAGCCGCCGCCAGCCAAGAGGATCGGGAGGTTGTGGGTGTCGTGGCTGCTGGCGTTGCCAAGGTTGGAACCGAAGAGGACCATGGTCGCGTCGAGCAGGGAGCCGACTCCATCGTTGCTGGCGGCAAGTCGGTCCACGAAGCGCGCGAACTCCTTCACAACCCCGCCCTCAACGATCGTGAGCTGCCGGATCTTCTCGGGCTCCTTCCCGTGGTGCGAGAGGTTGTGGTAATCGATCTCCACGCCGGGGATGACGGGCACGGAATTCATGCCGGGCAGGTTCAGCGTGATGAAGCGGGTTGAGTCCATCTCCAGCGCGAGATGCATGACGTCGTAAAGCAGGCGCATGCGCTCCAGCATCTTCTTGCGGTCCGTCTCGTCACGCGGCGGTTTGACGCCAGGGTCGGGCTTGGGCCGCCCCTGCCAGACCTCCGCCTTGGCGAGCCGCCGTTCCGCCTCGCGCACCGCCTCGAAATACTGGTCCAACTTCGCGCGGTCGCGCCCGCTCAGGCGCGTGTTCAGGCTACGGCTCTTGTCCATGACGGCGTCGAGGACGCTGCGACCATCCCGCAAGGCCTGCGTCTGCCGGGCTTGCTCCTCTGGCCGACCGGCGAGGAAGAGCTGCTTGAAGACCTCCGAGGGCCGTGTCATCGCCGGAATCTCCACGCCGGCGCGCGACCACGACAACCCGGGACCGGAGTTGCTCAACGCCAGCGACGCGAAACGCGTCTCGCTCCCGAACTGCTCGGCGGCGAGCTGGTCGATGGAGATTGTGTTACGGAAACCGGCGCTGTTCGGATGCGGCGCGCCGGTGAGGAACGACTTGTAGGAAAGGTGACCGCCTCCGACCTCCGGATTCGAGACGCCGGAGATAACCGTGAAATTCTCCCGCTGCGCGGCAAGGTGTTTCAGATAAGGCGTCAACTCGTAGCCGCGTCCGGCCTGCTCCGGAATGATGTTCGGCGCGTGCAGCCCGAGCCCCACATCGATCGCCACCAATCGGCGCCGGACGGTTGACCCCGCGCCGGCCGCCCCGCGCGGTTGCATCGATTCAAGAAAGGGAAGCCCCAACGCAACCCCCGCGCCCCGGAGGAAGTTCCTGCGTGTGATCGGTTCTTGGTTCATGCTAGGAGCAATGGAGTAATGGGGTTGTGGAGTTGCCTGGATTTGCCCGAAGCGGAGGCGAACTCAAATATACCAATCCTCCGCAACTCCATCACTCCGTTTTGATCGGGGATACGCATTTCTGGTTCAACCGCCGTTGTTGGTTTCATGGTTTCTGGAAGGCTTTGCTCGCGACGACCGCGTGGACGAGGGAGCGGAACCCGCGGTCGTGTGCACCGGCGGAGCTCGTCAATTCCTTGATCGTCGGCCGGTCCGCGAAACCCACCTTGCGACCGAGCGCGTAGGTGAGCAGCCGGCGCGCGAGGTTGCGCGAAAGTCGTTCGGGATCGCGCGCGACCAGGGATTTGAATTCCTTCACGTCCCGGAAGGGCCGGCCATCGGGCGTCGTGCCGGTCGCATCCACCGGCAGTCCGACCCGATAACGCACCCAGGCCCAGGTGAAGGGCGCGCGCGAGAAGTCCGGCCGCTTGCCCGAGTCCGCCATGGTGCGGTAGCGCGCACGATGCCCGCCAATGGGATCGAAGCATTCCAGCGCGAAGCCGGGAGGATCGATGCGCCGGTGGCAGACGTTGCAGGAGGCGACGTTGCGGTGCTTGGCGAGCTGTTCCCGGATCGTGGACGCGCCCCGCGTATCCGGCTCCACGAGCCCGACATTGTCAGGCGGCGGCGGACTGGGCTCGCCGAGGATGCGGTCGAGAATCCAGACGCCACGCGATACGGGCGAGGTGTAAGTGCCGTTGGCGGTGACCTTCAAGACGCTCGCCTGGGTCAACAGGCCGCCGCGCGGACTATCCGCCGGCAGCGTCACCCGGCGGAACGCCTGCCCTTCCACGCCGTCAATGCCATAATGTTTCGCGAGGCGACCATTCAGGAAGGTGAAATCGGAATCCACGAAGCTCACCAGGCTCAGGTCGCGGTTGAGGACCTCCTGAAAGAACAGCTCCGTCTCCCGGACCATGGAGATCCGCAGCAGTTCGTCGAACTCGGGATAGAGGTTGGGATCGGGCTCCGTTAATTCGATGTCCCGCAGGCTGAGCCACTGCCCGGTAAAGTTCTCGGCGAACGCCTGCGCCTTGGGGTCTTTCAACAATCGCTCGACCTGCTCACTCAAACGGCCGGCCAGTTCACCCCGGTCCGCAAGCCTCGTCAGTTCCTCATCCGGCATCGAACTCCAGAGGAAGTAAGAAAGTCGCGCCGCCAAGGCATGCTGGCTCAGAACCGCGCCGCCCGGCTCGTCGAGGAACAGGAACTGCGGCGAGCAGAGCATGGCCTTGAGACTGACCCGCAGCGCCTCCTCAAAGGAACGTCCCTCGGCTGCCGCAGCGCGGAACAGATCCAGATACGTTCCAGCTTCGTTTGCGGCGACCGGCCGGCGAAATGCTCGCGGCAGCAACCGTTCCAGTATGGCGCGGGCCTCCGCTTCACCCGCCGTGGACGGATCGAAGTCGCCAAGCAACGCCGCTCGACTCGGAGGAGGCCATGCGTCAAGCGGGCCTTCGATCGTGATGTCAGCGATTTCGATTCCGGGATTGGGCCAGGTGTCCGCGTTCTTCCGCGTATCCTCGGTCGCATAGCATTTCGGCTGAAAGGTCCCGCCCGGCTCCACAAGGCGGTCCTCAAACTCAATCGTGGTCCATTCGCCCGGCGGCACGTCGTAGTAGCCGACGAGGTGCTGCTCGCGGCGGTTGACGATGGTGTCCCCGGCGTAAATCCGCAGGGTGACCGGCTTGTCGCTCTGGATCGCCCGCACCTTCAGCCTTCCACGATACAAACCGGCCGGCGCGCGAAGGCGGGAGAAGTTGACCAGGCTCGTCGGACAATAACCGGATTGGAAGATGACCAATCCCTCCGGCGTCCGGCGAAACATCTTCCCGTAGTGCTTCGTCAACTGCGGGTTGCCCTTCCAATCGACCTGATCGGGCAGCGTGGTCTCATGACGAACCAGCTTCGGTTTCACCGGTGGCCCAAACACCGCGTCGAGGACCTGGTCCGCGGCGCGTAGATAGGCAAGGGCTGCCTCGGCCGAAACGGCCAAACCTTCACCGACATTGTCAAAACCGTCGGTGGAGGAATCCTCCGGCAACCCTTCGACGCGGACCTCCGCCTGGAACAGATCGCGCACGGTGTTTTCATACTCCCGGCGATTCAATCGACGCAGCACGACATCGGACCGCCGGCTCTCGGCACGGGTCAGTTCCCGGGAAAGACCGGCAAGAAAGGCATCCGCCTCTCCTCGCGAGGGCTGCTTCTTCTTGGCGGGAGGCATCTCCCCGTTGGCGACGCGATCATGAACGCGGATCCATCGCCGGGCCGTCTCGGGATTCGCCAGGTCGAAATCGAGTTTCAGCAGATCCAGTCCGCCCTCGCTGTCCTCGCCTTCATGACAGTCGCCGCAATGCGTGGCGGCAAAGCCCGCGAGCCCGGCGGGAACCGGCACGGCGGCGCTCAACGCGGAAACGGCGAGCGCCAGAGACAGAAGGATGAACCGGACTTTCATGAGACGGCCACGAATGAAAGCCAACCTGGCGGCGGCGGCAAGGAGATTGGGGCGAGTCACTTCCGGCTCCTGGATATACGAAACCCATTGGCCGCCACCCCTTGGCGAGACCGTGCGAAACTCATTTGTTTCGTAGCAGCCGAGGTGACGAGGCTCATTTGTCAATGGCTCACTGATTGAAGTGAGCCTCCTCACGTCGGCCGCTACCGTTCTTGCCCCATCTCTGCCGGGACCGGCTACGACCGCTGGCTCTGCCGCCCCCCCACACACACAATCCATGATGGCCGGAGACGTCCTTCGCGACTATGGTGCCGACATGTCGGAGAACGAAGCCGAAACCAAACCGGCCAAGACCGATCCGCCGGAGTATCACGACGCCTCCAAGGCGCCGGCGGATGACGGCCGCGATCCGCTGGCGGAATTTCCGCAGTGGGTCCGCATTCTGAACCTTTACAAGTGGCCGTTGGCCATCATGTTCGCCTGCGTGATTGCGCTGATCGGTTACATGGTCGCGTTGAAGGCGGCGAAGGACACCGCCAGCTCCGCCGGACGGGCGGTGCAGGACACGATCCGGAACGTCAAGAACGCCGCCGCCGAGGTCGCCGAGCGGTTCCATGCCGGCTACATCACCGAGACCTTCACCTCCGCCATCCCCGAGCTGAACTCCAGCGGCATGAAGTTGGAGCTGGCCAGCCTGCGCTCCGTGGAGACCTTCCGCCGCAGCGAGGCCAAGACAGCCCTGTGGGATTCGGTCTACCTCGGAACCACGACCACCGAGATCCGCGTGCCGGTCACCTACCGATATCACCTCGACCTGGTCGGGCCCTGGAAGCTGGACGTCGATGGCCACGTCTGCATCGTCGAGGCTCCCGCCTTCCAGCCCACGCAGCCGCCCGCCATCCACACCGACCGCATGCAGAAGTGGTCCGAACGCGGCTGGGCGCGCTTCAACGAGACGGAACAGATGAACCAGCTCGAACGCAACATCACCCCGAGCATCGAACGCTTCGCGGCGGACTCGAAACACAAGGAACTGGTCCGCGAGGAATGCCGGAAAAAGGTCGCCGAATTCGTGCGCGACTGGCTGCTCCGGGAGGACCAGTGGAACACGGACCGCTTCCACACCATCAAGGTGATCTTCGCCGACGAGAAGAACTTCGAACCCGGCCAATTCGCCCCGACCATCCGCATCAAGGAGCCGCTGCCACAGAGGTGAGCCGGTAGAAGGGATGGCTCGCCGAGCCGTCCCATTTCGAAGTTCTGAAGGAACGACAGAGTCCTGGTTTCGCAGGTTGGACTTCAAAGCCCCTCTGGCCGCTCCGAATGAGCTTTGAAGTGGGGCGCCTACGGCGAGACGCCCCTACCTTCATCGGTTGTTGCCCCAGACCCGCCTTCGCTGCCTAAGCGTGCGGCTTCGTCTGCGACGCCGGATCGAGGAGCTCGTTGAGCCTGGCCTCGTCGAGGCAGGATTTCTCCAGCGCGACCTGGCGCACGGTGCGTCCTTCCGCGTAGGCCTGCTTGGCGATGGCGGCGGCGTTGTCGTAGCCGATCACCGGGGCCAGCGAGGTGCACATGGCCAGGCTCTGTTCGATCATGCTGCCGCAGCGCTCGGCGTCCGCCTCCAGGGGCTTGACGGCGCGGCGCGCGAAGACGCGGCTGGCGCTGGCGAGCAGGGCGATGGATTCCAACAGGTTGTGGGCGATGACGGGGAGCATGACGTTCAGCTCGAAGTTCCCGAAGGTCCCGCTGAAAGTGATGGCGCCGTCGTTGCCGATGACCTGCGCGCCGACCATGATGGCCATCTCGCTCATCACCGGGTTCACCTTGCCGGGCATGATGGAGGAGCCGGGCTGTGTGGCCTCCAGCTTGAGTTCCCCGATGCCGCAACGCGGCCCGGAACCCAGGAGGCGGATGTCGTTGGCGATCTTGATCAGGCTGGCCGCGACGGTCTTCAACGCGCCGCTCGCCTCGACGCACGCGTCGCGGGCGCCCTGCGCCTCAAAGTGGTTGGAGGCCTCGGTGAGCTTCAGTCCGGTCTCGGCGGCGATGCCGGCGATGGTCTTCGAGGCGAACTCGGGATGCGTGTTGATGCCGGTGCCGACGGCCGTCCCGCCAAGGGCCAGCTCGCCGAGGCGCTTCTCAACGCCCCAGAGGCGGTCGATGCCGTGCTGGACCTGGCTGGCGTAACCGCTGAACTCCTGGCCCAGGCGCATCGGGGTTGCGTCCTGCAGGTGGGTGCGCCCGATCTTGATGATGTCGTCGAACTTCACCGCCTTCTCCGCCAGCGCGTCGCGCAGTTCCTCCAACGCGGGGATCAGTTCCCTGACGATCTGCTCCCAAGCGGCGAGGTGGATCGCGGTCGGGATCACGTCGTTGCTGGACTGGCCGGTGTTGACGTGGTCGTTGGGGTGGACCGACTTGTCCCCGATCGTGCCGCCCATGATCTCGATGGCGCGGTTGGCGACGACCTCGTTGACGTTCATGTTCGAGGAGGTGCCGGAGCCGGTCTGGAAGATGTCCACCACGAACTGAGCGTCGAGCTTGCCGTCGATGACCTCCTGGGCCGCCTCCTGGACCGCGGCGGCGACCTTCTCGTCGAGCTTGCCGAGCCCGTGGTTGGTCGCGGCGGCGTGCTTCTTGATCAGGCCGAGGGCGCGGATGAAGGGCCGGGTGAAGCGCAGGTCGCTGATGGGGAAGTTTTCCACAGCCCGGGCCGTCTGCGCGCCGTAATACGCGTCGGCCGGAACCTGCATCTCGCCCATGGAGTCTTTTTCAATTCGGGTGTTTTCGCTCATGACATTCAACGGTTGGGGCCGGAATCCCCGGCCCGAAATTTCAGGAGGCGGGAGCATGCTGGGAAAGGGAAACCAACGCAAGCGCCGAGCCGAGGATTCAGACCATACTCAGGCGGGCGGCGGCTTCCAGCCGGGGGCTGTTCAATCCCGGCAGCTTCTTGGCGCGGGAACGCGGCTCCTTCGTCGATGGGGCGAGGCTCCCGCCGAGCCGAGCGTCCAGCCTGACAAATCGGATTTGGGTGTCGAGCTGAGTCCGGCTCGGCGGGAGCCTCGCTCCACCGGCCCGCTTGACCGGCGCCCCACCCGCGACAGGTAAGCGGCGCTCACTTCCCCTTGCGCGTTTCGCCTTTCCCCTTCCGATTGCCCGCCGCGGCATCCAAGCCGGCCTCCTCGAGGCGCGCGTCCAACCGCTCGCGAAGTGTAGCAAGCGTTCCGGCATGACTGGGCGCTTCGGCAAGATTGGCGAACTGCTCCCGGTCGGCTAGCATGTCATAAAGCTCCTCGCTTCCGTCGTTATAGCGGATATAGGCAAAGTCCGGCATACGGAGCGTGTAACCCTTGCCATCGATCGAAAGCGCCGCGGCGCGAACTGTCGCCTTGGGATCGCGTAGCACGGGGATCAGGCTCTTTCCCTGAACCGAATCCGGAATGCTCACCCCGGCCAACGCGTGCGCGGTCGGGAAGATATCCATCAACTCGACCAGTGAGTCCGAGCGACCGGGCTTCAGGCCGGGGGCGGAGATGATCAGCGGCACGCGCAAGACCTCCTCGTGCAGGTTCGACTTCTGCCAGAATCCGTGTTCTCCGAGATGGTAACCGTGGTCGCTGGTGAAGATCACGGCCGTGCTGTCGCGCAGGCCCAGGCGTTCCAATTCGCTGAGAACCTTGCCGACCTGATGGTCCATGAACTGGATCGCCGCGTAGTAGCCCGCCCACATGCGCTTCTGATTGTCGGGGTACTTGTCGAGGCCCGTGCTCTTGGAGTTCGAGCCGGCGCGCCCCGCCTTCGGAATGTCGTCGAGATCATTCTCGACGATCTTGGGAAGCCGCATCTTCTCCCAGGGATAGGGAGTGAAATACGGCTCCGGCGCGACCATCGGGTAGTGCGGACGCACGAACCCCGCGGCGAGAAAGAAGGACTCATCCTTGTGCTTGCGCAACAGCTCGATGGCTTTCGCCGCAGTCTTGGGATCCGGCTGGTCGGAGCCGTCGCCCTCGTAGCGCACGGTCACAAACGGACGGTGCGGCATGCGAGTTGATTGGCGCCCCTCCAATTTGGTGGTGAAGATGTTCAGGTTCAGGCAGGCGTAATTCCCCGGCGTGTGAGCCTCCAGCCCCTGGGAATTGTATCGCTCCGACCAGGAATCCGCGATGTCCAGTCCGTCCGTCCCGGCGATGATGTCGCCCGGCACGCGCATGTGGTAGATCTTCCCGACGCGCGCCGTGTGCCAACCGTGATCGCGGAAGCTCCTTCCCATGTTGAGCGGCGTCTTTCCGCGATAGCGGCTGTGCATGAACGAGGTCCGCGAGGGGTTGCACGACGTTCCCTGGCAGTAGGCGCGATCGAAGACCATGCCCCGTTTCGCGAGCGCATCGATGTTCGGCGTCCGGACAAAGGGATCGCCGTAACAGCCCAGTGTGCTCGCCTTGAGGTCGTCGGAGATCAGGAACAGCACGCGACGGACGGGCTCGCCAGCGACGCTCGCGGCGGCGGAACCAAACAGGAGAAGAAGCAGGATCGAGGAAATAAGATGGCGGAAGCTGGGGGGAATCACGGAAGGATTGATACCATTCACTTCAAGGTCAGACCAGCCTGCGAATCAAACGGGAATGAAGGTAGGGCGAACTGTCCTCAGTGAGCCGACCCGGGACATGCTCAGGTCGGCTCATCGGGGACAATTCGCCCCGCCTCAATCGCGTTCTACGGTCGCGGCCATGACACATCCCGAGGCCATGGCTTCATTCCGGAGTCGTGTTGATCGCGTCAGCGTTTTGGAGCGCGGTGCCGCGCGCCGCTTTGCCCGGCCTGGATTGCAGGAGGGTCTTAGATGCCACGGAACTCCTCGCGGAGAGCCGGGAGGTTCGGGGTTGGTGAGTTCGGTCGTGCGAGGAAAGGGACGCGCTGCAAAGCGGTCTGCGAGACCGCACTCCAAAACGCTGACGCGCACTCGCAAACGCCATCGACTCCAAGGAAACGCCGAAAAACAAAAAGGGCGTCTTCTCTCGAAGACGCCTTTGAAAACTTGCCCGAGATCGAGCGTAATCAACGGGAATGCCGCCGACGCTTCACGTGGAGCTGTGCGAGGGATTTGGCCAAGGCCGCCTGAACGGCCGCCGACTCCTCGTCGCTGAGCTTCTCGGAGAGGCGGGCCTCCGCCTGCTTGCGGGCCTCTTCGGCCGCCGCCTCGTCGATATGCTCGGAATGGATCGCCATGTCGGTGAGGACCGACACGTTGTCGCCGGTGATCTTCACGAAGCCGTCGGCGACGGCGAGGAAGAACTCCTCGCGCCCCTTCTTGACCGCAATCTCACCATGCGAGATCTGGGTCATCAAGGGGACGTGATTCGGGTAGATGCCCATCTCGCCCTCCACGCCGGGGAGCGTCACGAAATCGACGTCGTCGGAGAAGGTCTTCTCCTCCGGCGTGATGATTTCCAGTTTCATCGTGGCCATGGGCTTTGCGGGGTTGAAACTTCAGCTTGCGGTCCGATCAGTCGTCGCTGCCGACCTCGTCGATGCCGCCCTTCATGTAGAAGTCGTTCTCGGCGACGCCGTCGTGCTTGCCGTCCAGGATCTCGGCGAAGCCGCGCACGGTCTCCTCGACCGGCACCTGCTTGCCCGGGAAGCCGGTGAAGACCTCCGCCACCGAGAAGGGCTGCGAAAGGAACTTCTGGATCTTGCGGGCGCGGAACACGGTCTGCTTGTCCTCGGGGGAAAGCTCGTCCATGCCCAGAATCGCGATGATGTCCTGCAGGTCCTTGTAACGCTGCAGCACGGTTTGCACGCCGCGGGCGACGCGGTAGTGCTCCTCGCCGACGATCTCGGGCGCCAGGGCGCGGGAGGTGGAGGACAGCGGATCCACAGCGGGGTAAATGCCCAACTCGGCGATGGAACGCTCCAACACGATCGTCGCGTCCAAGTGGGCGAAGGTCGTGGCGGGCGCGGGGTCGGTAAGGTCGTCCGCCGGCACGTAGACCGCCTGGAACGAGGTGATCGAGCCCTTCTTCGTCGAGGTGATGCGTTCCTGCAGGTCACCCATCTCGGCGGCCAGGGTCGGCTGGTAACCCACGGCGGAGGGCGTGCGGCCCAGCAGCGCGGACACCTCGGAGCCGGCCTGCGAGAAACGGAAGATGTTGTCCACGAACAGGAGCACGTCCTGGTTCTTCACGTCGCGGAAATACTCGGTGATGGCGAGACCGGAGAGCGCCACGCGGAGACGGGCTCCCGGCGGCTCGTTCATCTGGCCGTAAACCAGGGCCACCTTCGACTTGCTCAGGTCCTCCTGATTGATGACGCCCGCCTCGGACATTTCCGCGTAGAGGTCGTTGCCCTCGCGGGTGCGCTCACCCACGCCGGCGAACACGGAGTATCCGCCGTGCTGTTTGGCGATGTTGTTGATGAGCTCCATGATGACGACCGTCTTGCCCACGCCCGCGCCGCCGAACGCGCCGACCTTGCCGCCCTTGAGGAAGGGGCAGATAAGGTCGATGACCTTGATGCCGGTGGTCAGGATCTGCGGGGAGGTGGACTGCTCGGTGAGCGTCGGAGCCGCGCGGTGGATCGGGTTGTAGGCCTCGGCCTCGACCGGACCGCGCTCGTCCACCGGGTCGCCGATGACGTTGAACACGCGGCCCATCACGGCGTCGCCCACGGGCATGGAGATCGGCTTGCCGGTGTCGGCCACGTCCATCCCGCGCTTGAGGCCTTCCGAGGTCGACATGGCGACCGCGCGAACCCAGTTGTCGCCGAGATGCTGCTGCACCTCGAGCGTCAGCTTGGTCGGACCCTCGCCCGGCATGTCGTACTCGATGGTGAGCGCGTTGTAGATCTCCGGCAGCTTCTCGGTGAACTCCACGTCCACCACGGGACCGATGACTTGAACGATTTTGCCTGTATTCATTGCTCGTAAATCCGTTTCCAAAAAACTCTCAAATAAATCTCTCTCAACCCACGCCGACTCTCATCCCTCAACTCAACCCAACGCCATCTGCGCCGTGGTGATCTCCAGCAACTCGCTGGTGATCGCGGCCTGGCGCAGCTTGTTGTATTCCAGCGTGAGGTCCTTGATGATCTGCTTGGCGTTGTCGGTGGCGTTCTTCATGGCGACCATCCGGGCGCTGTGTTCGCTCGCCTTGGCCTCCAGCAGCATCTGGTAGATCTGGTAGTTCAGGTAGTGCGGCAGCAGGGCGCCCAACACATCTCCCGCGTGCGGCTCGAAGAGGAACTCCTTCGTGCCGTGCTCCAGTTGGCCGTCGCCTCCGGCCCCGGCCACGCCGGCCTCTACCGCGTGGATCTCCCCGATAGGCAGAAGCCGCTGAATTTCCGGCGTCTGCGTGAGGGTCGAGATGAAATTGGTGAAAATCACGTCCACCGCGTCAACCTCGCCCTTGGTGAACATGTCCTGCACGTACTTGGAGATCGCGCGGGCTTCGCCAAACTCCGGCGTGTCCTTGTAGTGGAACTCCGCATTCAGGTCGCGCTTGGTGCGATGAATGAACTGGCCGCCCTTCTTGCCCGCGCAGACGTAAACGGCCGCCTTCTCCTTGTCCTGCTTGTCGACCTCGCGAAGGATGTTGGTGTTGAGCGCGCCGCAGAGACCCTTGTCCGTGGTGATGAGCAGGACGGCGCGCTTGCCGCCCTCGCGTTTCTCCAGCAGAGGATGCGTGAAGTCGCCCGTCGCAGCGGTCACCTCGCCGAGGATCTGGTTCATCAGGTCGGCGTAGGGCCGTCCCGCCAGGGCCGACTGCTGGGCGCGACGCATCTTCGACGCCGCGACCATCTGCATGGCCTTGGTGATCTGCGAGGTGTTCTTGATCGACTTGATCCGTCGTCGTAGATCGCGCGTGCTCGCCATGGGGTTTCTCGGTTAAGGGGGTTCGTCCGGTTCGATCCGCCGGTTTACTTGTAGGTGTCGATGAACTCGCCGATGGTCGTCTTCAGCTCGCCGGCGATCTCGTCGGTCACCTGGCCCTCGGCCTTGATCTTGCCAAGGAGGTCGGCCTTCCGGTCACGGAGGTATTCCTGAAGCTTGGCCTGGCAGTCCTTGATGCTCTCCACGGCCACGCCGTCGAAGTAGTTGTTCTGCATCGACCAGAGAACGGCGACCTGCTCCTCGACCGGCAGCGGGTTGTACTGCTGCTGCTTGAAAAGCTCCACGATGCGCTTGCCGCGCTCGAGCTGCGCCTGGGTCTTGGCGTCTAGGTCGGAGCCGAACTGGGCGAAGGCCGCCAACTCGCGGAACTGCGCCAACTCCAGCTTGGTCTTGCCGGCCACCTGCTTCATGGCCTTGATCTGCGCGGCCGAACCCACGCGGGACACCGACAGACCGACCGAGATGGCCGGGCGGATGCCCTGGTAGAAGAGGTCCGTCTCCAGGTAGATCTGACCGTCGGTGATGGAAATGACGTTGGTGGGAATGTAGGCCGAAACGTCGCCCATCTGCGTCTCGATGATCGGCAGCGCGGTCAGGGAACCGCCGCCGGCCTTCTCCGAAAGACGCGCGGAACGCTCCAACAGGCGGCTGTGGAGGTAGAAGACATCGCCCGGGTAGGCTTCACGGCCGGAGGGACGCTTGAGAATCAGGGAAACCTGGCGGTAGGCCACCGCGTGCTTGGACAGGTCATCGTAGATGATGAGCGCGTCCATGTCGTTGTCCATGAAGTACTCGCCCATGGCCGCGCCGGCAAACGGGGCGAGATACTGGTTGGTCGCTGAATCGGAGGCCGCTGCATTGACGACGATGGTCCAGGGCAACGCGCCATTGTCCTCCAGCACCTGAATGGTGTTGGCGACGTTGGACTGCTTCTGGCCAACGGCCACGTAGATGCAATAGAGCGGACGGTAGCTGTCGTCGCCCTCGTCCTTCGCGCGCTGGTTGGCGTTCGCGTTGTTGATGATCGTGTCGATGGCAACCGTGGTCTTGCCGGTGGAGCGGTCGCCGATGATCAGCTCGCGCTGGCCGCGCCCGATCGGAATCATGGCGTCGACGGGCATGATGCCGGTCTGCACCGGCTGGCTGACGGATTTACGGGCGATGATGCCGGGGGCGATCTTCTCAACCGGGTAGGCGGCGCTGGCGGCGATATCGCCCTTGCCGTCGAGCGGTTCACCGAGGGCGTTGACGACGCGGCCGAGCAACTCCTTGCCGACCGGCACCTGCAGGAGCTTGCCGGTGGTCTTGACCTCCTGGCCCTCCTTGACGCTGGTGTAGTCGCCCAGAATGATCGCGCCGACCTCGGTCTCCTCCAGGTTCAACGCGAGCCCGGTGACGCCGTTGCCGAAGTCGAGCATCTCGTTGAGCATGGCGTCGGTGAGGCCTTCGATCTTGGCGGCGCCGTCGCCGATCTGCCGGACGATGCCGACGTTCTCCTTCGCGACGGAGGTCTTCACGCCCGAAATCTGGGCCTGGATGTCTTCAAGTAACGTGCTCATAAATCAGTTGAGTGTCTTTTGGTTGAGAGTTGAGAGTATCGCTCCCGTGTCACTCTCATTCGTTCGTCTAAATCAAAAACTGCCTTCCAAACTGTTCAAACGCGACTTGACGCTGCCGTCGTAGACGTCGCTGCCGATCTTGACGCGCATGCCCCCCAGCAGCGCGGGATCCTCGGCGAAATTGACCTGCACATTGTCGCCGTAAGCCTTGGCGAGGTTGGCCCGGACCTTTTCACGGGCGGCCTCGTCGAGCGCGGTGGCGCTGGCGACATTGGCCGTGCGCTTGGCGACGTCCATCTCCACCAGCTTCTGGAAATGCGCCATGATGCCGTGATAGCCGCGCGGCTTCTTCTCGGCCAGGGCCTTCACGGCCGTGAGGGCGCGCCCCTCATCCAGAACGCCGTCTGTCAGACAGGCCTGGAAGAGCTGCTTGGCGTCGCGTTGGGCTTGTTTGGAAGCTTTCATGCGCTTGCTTCGCTGGGGATCAAATCAGGAATTCAACCGGCGATCTCGGCGTTGGTCTCCTCGACGAGACGCGCCTGATCCTCGGCCGTGAGGGTCTTGCCGATGACCTTGCTGGTGGTGGCCACCACGAGCTTGCCAACCTCGGCCTTCAACTCGGAGAGCATCTTGGCGTGGTCGGCCTGGGCGGCCTCGCGGGCCTTGGCGATGATCTGCTCGGCTTCCTTGACCGCCTTCTGGGTCTCGTTTTCGCGGACCTTTTCAGCCGCGGCCCGGCCTTCCTCGATCAGCTTGCCGGCGGTCTCGTTAGCCTTCTCCAGAATCTCCTTGCGCGCCTGCTCGGTCTCGGCCAGCTCCGCCTTGATCTTCTCGGCGTTCTCGAGGCTCTCGGCGATGCTCTGCCGACGTTTGTCGAGCATGTCCGTGACCGGCTTGTAGGCAAACTTGTTGAGCAACCAGGCGACGGCGCAAAACGCGATCAACTGGGACATGAAAAGCTGCCAGTTGACGCCGAACTCCGTGGTGATGTCCGTCAACGGGTTTCCGCTCGCGGCCGCCAATATCGATGCATTCAACATAAATTTCAGAAAGTAAGACCGCCGGGCGGCGCAAGGCCGCCCGGCGGACAAGGTTTTACTGCATGCCGATCTTGCCCATGAAGATGGCAAAGAAGACGATCGCTTCCGCCAGAGCGGCAAAGATGATCGCCTGCGTGCGGATTTCCGCCGCAGCGCCCGGGTTGCGTCCGGTCGCCTCGGCGGCCTTCATGCCGATGATGCCCACGCCGAGCGCGGACCCGATGGCGGCCAGACCGATGTGGATGCTGCCCTGCAATTCAGCGAGCATGCCAAGGGTTTCGAGTGCCATTGTCTTGCCTTTCGTTGTTTGTCGTTTCGTTCAGTTGCTCTCGATGGCTCCCACGGTCTTGCCATGGTCAAACCGCCGAAATTGTCCCTAGTGCGCGGCGGCCTCCTCGCCGTGCCCATGCTCGTCGTCGTGGTGTCCGCCGCACATCAGCGCCGTGAACACGGAGGTCAGCAGCGCAAACACCAGCGCCTGGACCAGCCCCACGAGAAGTTCCAGCAGGTAGAAGGGCAGCACCAACAGCCAGCCGAAGAACGGCCCGCCCAGGTGCATCATGGTTTCCAGGATGTTCTCGCCCGCAAAAATGTTGCCATAGAGTCGGAACATCAATGCAACCGGGCGGATGGAGATGGAAACGATCTCGATCAGGCCGACGCAGATGAATACAAACACCAGGAACATGGCGAAAAAGCCCTTGCCGTGCCCCTTGACCATGAAGATGTGGCCGATCACGCCGCCGGCGCCGATTTCCTGCACGGACCAGATCGTCCACATCAGGAAGAACAACAGGGCCATCGCGGCCGTCAGGTTCAGATCCGCGCTCGCGCCCCGGAAGATCGGCTCGGTCAGATGGAATCCATGTTCCCCTTCATGCCCCCACCCGACAGTGCCGATCCCGGGAAACAGGCCGAACCAGTTGGTGAACAGGATGAAGATGAAGATCGTGCAGAAGAACCAGAAACTCTTCCGAGCCAGTTTCTCGCCGAGGATGTTCTCGAAGAAACCGAGCAACGACTCGACGAGCCATTCGACAAAGTTCTGAAGACCGGAGGGAACCATCTTGATGTCGCGCGTCGCCAATTGCGCCACGAGAATCAAACCGGCCGCAACAATCCAGACAACCAGCATGGAATTCGTCACCTGGAACGCGCCCACATGAAACAACGGCACCGCAGCCGGCGGAAGGCCGTGGGACTCCTCCGCATGCGCCGCCTCATGCACATCGTGGATCCCTTGCGCCGCATCTGCGGCCACGTTTGAGATCTCCGTGTGCGCGCCAAAACTCGCGCCCGCCGCGAGGGCGAAAAACAGGACCGCCAGAATCGAAATTTTAAGTCGCATTGAGATGTTGCACGCCTTGTCCGGAAACCCGCATTCCGGACGCCCGTCTGAAAACTGGGGGGCGAAGGGCGGCGAAAATGCCCGACCGCCGATGCCCACACAAGGGATTTCTCCCGTAAATGTGCGCAACCCGGTTTTCCCGACGGAAAAGGCGATGAAATGCCAGATTGTGAATTTTTTCACAAGGACATTTTGAAAGTTTTTTCGACCGGTTGCCCCGTCCGCGACCGTGGAACGCGATTTTCGTTCAAAAAATGTAAATACGGCCGGACAAAGCTCCGTCGAAACCACCGCACAAAGGAAAGACGACTGGAAAGGGCCCTACCATGAGCGATGGATCGAAACCGACGGCGGATCAAAAGAACTGGCTTGCGAGAATCTTCGGCCCGCAGGTCTGGAACGAACTGACCCGTCGCCCGGATTTCGTCGCCGCGCTCAACGAATCGCTCGGCCAGGCGCGCGAGATCGCCCTGCGCCACCTCGCGGACAAGGAACTGGCGCACTGAGCTGAAGCTCTGAGCGCGGAATTCATTCCGCTTCAACGTTGGTTGGCGGCGCGCTCTTGAGATGCTCCAAAGCCACGAGACATTGGAGGTTGATGCGGAATAAAATTCGCGCTCCGGTCCTCGTTTAAAGTTCAAAGCCGGGCGGTTGATGTTTAACCTTCGCCTTTACCCCAACCCTTGCTCATCCCCTTCGACAACACCTACGCCCGCCTCCCCTCGGCGTTCTACTCACGGCTCGCGCCCGATCCCGTGGCGGCGCCTACCCTGATCCGACTGAATCGAGAGCTGGCGGCGGAACTGGGAATCGACCCGGGCCGGCTGGATTCGCCGGAAGGGCTGGCGGTCCTTTCCGGCAACGCACAGGCCGAGGGATCGGAACCCATTGCCACCGTCTACGCCGGGCACCAGTTCGGCGGCTTCGCGGGACAGCTCGGCGATGGACGCGCAATCCTGCTGGGTGAAGTGGTCGGGAGAGACGGCGTTCGCCGCGACATCCAGTTGAAAGGCTCCGGCCGAACTCCCTATTCCCGGCGAGGCGACGGCCGCTCGGCCTTGGGACCGGTTCTGCGGGAATATATCGTCTCCGAGGCCATGGCGGCGATGGGAGTTCCCACGACGCGCGCCCTGGCGGCGGTGGCCAGCGGCGAACCGGTCTATCGCGAGTGGCTCGAACCCGGCGGCGTATTCACCCGAGTCGCCCGGTCCCACATCCGCGTCGGCAATTTTGAGTGGTTCGCCGCGCAACAGGATCACGCGAATCTCAGAATCCTGGCGGATTACGCCATCGATCGTCATTACCCGGAAGTCCGCGAATCCGCCAACCCCATCCTCGCCCTGCTGGAGAACGTCATCGGAAGACAGGCGGAACTGGTCGCCCATTGGATGCAGCTGGGCTTCATCCACGGTGTGATGAACACCGACAACACCTCGGTCTCCGGCGAGACGATTGACTACGGACCCTGCGCGTTCATGGACGCCTACCACCCGGAGAAGCGCTTCAGCTCCATCGACCACCAGGGTCGCTACGCCTACAACAACCAGAGCCCGATCGCACAGTGGAACCTGACCCGCCTCGCGGAGACGCTCCTGCCGCTGATCGACGACAACATCCAGGAAGCCGTCGAAAAGGCGCGCGAGGCTTTGGAACGATTCCCCCGTCTGCACCGCCAGGCATTACAGAAGCGGTTCAGCGCGAAGATCGGCCTGGCTGGCGGATCTGAGGAGGACTGGAACCTGGCGCAGGCGTTGCTCTCAGAAATGGCGGACGGAGAAGCCGACTTCACCCTGACGTTCCGCCATCTTTCCAGCGCGCTCGAATCCGGCGAGGACGAACCCGTCGCGCGCCTGTTCGAACGACCGGAAGGCATCCAAGCCTGGCTCAAACGATGGCGCGCGCGCCAGGAGGGGACCGACCGCACAGAAGCCATCGCGCTGATGCGGCGCTTCAATCCCATCTTCATTCCGCGCAACCACCGGGTGGAGGAAGCCATCCAGGCCGGCTACAAGGGTGATTTCAAACCGTTTCACCGACTCAACGACGTCCTGCGGAATCCCTTCGAAGAACAATCCGGCTTCGCGGAATATGAGACGCCTCCCCTACCCCACGAAGTCGTGCGGGCGACGTTCTGTGGGACGTAAGCAAGGGCGCCGGCCGTGATTATTTCACGGTGTCGGGGATTGGCTGTAGAGTATTTCCGAACCCACGTGAAGACGTCGCCAGATGGCATTAAAGGTAGGGCGAACTGTCCCCAGTGAGCCAAACTCGAACCTGCTCACGTCGGCTCATTGGGGACAATTCGCCCTGCCCAACCTGCGCCGCGTCAAAGCAGCGACTGCTGCGCGCCCCGGCCGCCGGGCTTGAGCCCCAGTCGCTGCCAGCCCAGTTCCGTGGCGATGCGCCCCTGTGGCGTGCGGTTCAGGTAACCTTCCATGATCAGGTAGGGCTCGTAGACCTCCTCCAGGGTGTCCGGCTCCTCCCCCACGGCGACCGACAACGACCCGATCCCGACCGGGCCGCCGCCAAACTTCACACAGATCGTCTGGAGGATGCGCTTGTCCATCTCGTCGAGCCCATGCTCGTCGATCTCCAGCATGGCCAACGCCTGGTCCGCCACATCGCCCGTGATCGCGCCGTCGGCCCGGACCTGGGCGTAATCGCGCACCCGGCGCAGCAGGTTGTTGGCGATCCGCGGCGTCCCCCGGCTGCGGCGGGCGATCTCCCCGGCTCCCCGGTCATCGATCTCCACGCTGAGCAGTCTCGCCGAACGTATGACAATGCTCGAAAGCTGCTCGGCGGTGTAATAATCCACGCGCTCGTGCATGGGAAACCGCGTCAGCAGCGGCGCCGTCAGCAGCCCGCTGCGGGTGGTGGCTCCGATCAGCGTGAAGCGCGGCAGGTCCAACCGGACACTGCGGGCGTTGGGTCCCTGGTCGATCACGATGTCCAGCTTGAAGTCCTCCATCGCCGGATAAAGGTATTCCTCGATGGTCTTCTGGAGCCGGTGGATCTCGTCGATGAACAGGACGTCGCCGCGCTCCAGGTTGGTCAGCAGGCCGGCCAGATCGCCCGGCTTCTCGATCACCGGCCCCGCGGTCGAGTGCAGGTTTGAGCCCATGCACTTGGCGATGATGTTGGAAAGCGTGGTCTTGCCCAGTCCGGGAGGGCCGCTGAGAAGGATGTGATCCAACGCTTCGCCGCGCTGCTTGGCGGCGGTGACCGCGATCTCCAACCGCTCCTTCACCTTGGCCTGCCCGGTGAAATCCGAGAACAGCGACGGACGCAAGGAGACCTCCAACACGGCGTCGGGCCGTTTGAGGGCGTCGGTGATGCGGGGCTCGGCCATGGGTCGCGGGAGCATGCGGAAGCCCCCATCGCGCGACAAGAAAAATGGGGTTGGCCGAGGTTTGCGCATGACTCGCGTCGCCTCCGCCGAACGCGAACGTCTCTGAGCTGGCAGGGCGAATTGCCCTCAGTGAGCCGGCGCGAGCATGCCCCCGCGAGGCTCACAGAATACAGTTCTCTCCACCTTCGCGGTTACTCCGGCATTCACCCACGGACTCCGGGGATTCCAGTCCCAATCCCTGTTTTCCGACGAACACTGCCAGCAGGCCAATAACGCGGATCCCGCCCTTCGATTCGACGAACAACGGACCACGAAGGATGGACAAGGAACAAACATCCCATTTTCAACTTTGCTCACCCGCGCGGCGGTCCTAATCTCGCCGGCTTATGAGCGAATCTCCCCTCCCGCGGATGCAGAAGTGGCCCTTCCTGATCGGCGACATCATTGCCCTCGTCGCTTGCTACGTGATCTACAACATGGGCGGCGAAACCTTTGAAACCGGCAAGGCCGTCGCCTGCGTGGCCTGCGTCGTGTTCGGGGCGATTTTCTCGGCCTACCCATTCATCCAGGAGTACCGGATGGACGCGCGCTTTGCGGAGGCGGACCAGCTTGCCGAGGTCACCCAGTTCATGGACCGGCTGGAAAAGGTGAAGAACGGCGTCACCGTCGCCACCGCGCACCTCGAGACCGCCCAGGATTTCTCCGAGAAGACCATCGACGCCTCGCGCGAGATCGCCGAGCGCATGACCGAGGAGGCCAAGGCTTTCGCCGAATTCATGGCCAAGGCCAACGACACCGAGAAGTCCCACCTGCAACTCGAGGTGGACAAGCTCAAGCAGGCCGAGGGCGAATGGCTGAAGGTCGTGGTGACCACGTTGGATGAGACCTTCCGCATCCACGCCGCCGCCGCGCAGGCCGGCAACACGGGCGTCGCCGCCCAACTGGCCAAGTTCCAGGCCGTCTGCCGCGCCGCCGCGGGCCGCGTCGGGCTCGTCCCCTTCGAGCCGGAATTCGGGGAGCCCTTCAACTCCGAGAAGCACGTCCTGCCCGACGCCGACGCCGAGGTTCCCGAGGACGCCCGCGTGGGCGGAGCCTTCGCTCCCGGCTACACCTATCTCCGTCGACCGCTGCGCCCCGCATTGGTGCAACTCCAGGGCGTTCAGACGCCACCTCCAGCCGCATCCGCCCCGGAAGCGCCAGCGGAACCGGCAGATTCACTGGAGGAAGAGGCTCCCCCGGCGCCGGAACCCGCGGAAGAAGCCGCAACGGAAGCGTCCGATGATGTCATCGAGCCCGCCGACGATGCGGAAGAGATCTCCGAAAGCCCGGATGCCTCGGTCGAGGACGCGCTCGCGGACGCCCTGGACGAAGCCGCGGACGAGTCCGGGGAACCGGAGAACGAAGAGGCTTTCCTCGACGAGATCGACCAGGAACCCAACCACGACGAGGCCGATGCCGCCGTCGAGGACGAAGAGGATGACCCACAAGAGGAAGAAAGCGGCGATGATGACGATCCATCGACCTTCTCGGACGATGACGAAGCCGAGTTCATCGCCCAGCAGATCCGCGAGGCGGAGGCCGAAGCCGCGGCCTCAAACGATCCCGGCGAGGACGACGACGAGGACGAATCCCGCGAGAAACAGACCGAACTCCTCTAGAGAGAAGCTGTCGCGCGGAGATTCGGGCGCATTTGCAATTTGGGTGGGGCGAGGCTCCCGCCGAGCCGAGCGCCCGACATGACAAACCCAGCGCCAGGCTCCCCCCAACGTCCGGCTCAGCGGGAGCTTCGCCCCACCGTGCTGCCCAACAAAAAACGCCGCCCGGAAAACCGGACGGCGTCTTGAATCGAATGACGGCCCTTACTTGGCCTTGATGGAGGAGGCGGTCAGGATGAGCTTGCGATCCTTCTTCTCGCCCTTCGCCTCGACCTTGCCCTTGACGAAGACTTCGCGACCCTCGCCGCGGCCGAACTTCTGGGCGACTTCGTTGTCGGCCAGCCAGTAAAGGCGCTTCACTTCCTTGCCGTCCTTGTTCTTGCCGGTGGTCTGGATGACCGTGGCGCAGGAACCGCCGACGCTCAGGTCGCAGTGGGCGCAGACAGCCTTGCCCTTGATGGTGCGTTCCTTCGCTTCCTTCTTCTCGCCGGCAACGGCTCCGGTGGTGAAGGTGAACGCCACGGCGATCGTGGCCAGCGCGCTGATGAGTTTCTTCATGATGTAGTTTGCTTTCTTTCTGGGTTTGTTGGTGGTGACTGTCGGTTCGGTTTGTTGGTTTGGACGCGGGAACAAGACGTTTGTTCGCGCGAAAAAGTTTCTCCGGCCTCAGCAGATGTGCGCGCCCTGGGTCTCCACGTAGACCGCGTAGAGCGACTGGCTGGCCGTCATGAAAAGGCGGTTGCGCTTGGTTCCGCCGAAACAGACGTTGGAGCAGATCTCCGGCAGCAGGATCTGACCGATGAGGTCGCCGTTCGGCGCGAAGATGAACACGCCGTCCACGCCGTGCCCCGTCCAGCCCGAGCTGGCCCAGATGTTTCCGTCCAAATCGCACCGGATGCCGTCTCCGCCGCCGACCAGCTTTGGGGGACGAGGATCAGAAAAACCGGGAAGACGCTCAACGCCGGCGGCTCCAACCTCGATCCGGTAGAGTTCCTTCCCGCCCTTCAACCTCTTCTCATCGACCACGTCCCAGACCCAGGTGGGCTTGGGCGAATCGACGCCGGTATCGGCGACGTAGAGCTTCTTGTAGTCCGGCGAGAAGCAGAGACCGTTTGGCTTCACCAGTTCGTCGGCGACCTTGAAGATCTTCCCGGTCTTGGCGTCAATACGGTAGACGGACTCCTTCAATTGCAGCGGTCCCTTGTTGCCCTCGTAGTTCATCATGCTTCCGTAGCCAGGATCGGTGAACCAGACATCGCCGTTGGGATGCACCACCGCATCATTCGGCGCGTTGAAGGGCTTGCCCTCGAACCTGTCGGCGAGGACGGTGATCCTGCCGTTGTACTCGTAGCGGACCACGCGGCGGTTGCCGTGCTCGCAGGAGATCTGGCGCCCCTCCCAATCGAAGGTGTTGCCGTTGCTGTTGCCCGAGGGATGGCGGAACGTGGAAGTGTGCCCATCCTCCTCCAGGTAACGGAGCTGGACATTGTTCGGGATGTCGCTCCAGACGAGATACTTCCCCACCCCGTTCCAAGCCGGCCCTTCCGCCCAGAGCGTCCCCGTGTGCACCCGCTGAATCGGCGTGTTGCCGATCTTGTATTTCGCAAAGCGTTTGTCGTGGACGATGATGTCCGGGTCGGGGTAGCGGACGGGCGTCGCGCCCGACCAATCACGCCCGGCGGCCTCAGCCTCCCGGCCGGCAAACGGAGCCAACAACGCCCCCGCGGCGGCTGATGCGGCTCCCAGGAAGGAACGGCGGTCAAGGGTGTTGGATTCCGTCGCGGGCTCGCTCTGGTTCGAAACGGGGGAAAGTTCCTTTTTCATGGATGAATGCCGGGAAACGGGTTTTTCAATCAAGGCCGCGAAGGTTGGCTTTCCGACGCGGCCAATTCAAGGAAAAGGTGGGATACGCGAAGCGGCGCAACGGAGCCCCTATTCCTTCGTCGTCTTCGGCGCCACGATCAGCTTGCCGTCCCTGATCTCGATGCGCTCGAAGCGGGCGAGAGCCGCGCGTTCCTTGGGCGAAAGCTGGGCGTCTTCCGCCATGTTCTGGGCGCGAATCTCGGCCATGATCTCTTCAGGAGCGTCCTTGCCATTCACGGAGAAGTCGTCCAGATAGGCCTCGAGCTTCCCGTCCGTGAGGGAGATCTTCAGGGAACCCTCGCCGTTGATATAACGCCCCTTCAGCCGGTTCTTCACCGCCTCGATCTGAATGTGCTCCGCGATCAGGTCCAGCGGCAGGCTCAGCCGCGTGCGGATCTTGTCCCCCTCAATCGAGACGTGAAAGGGATTCTTGCCGTTGGAAAGTCCGCTTCGGGCGGCGATCAGCTTGTTGACCTCCTCGGCGGTGAACTCCAGGACCTCGGCCGGGGCGTCGTTGGTCAGGGATTGGGAGAAGGACTCGATCCGCTTGTCCAGAGCCTCGATCTCCTCCCGCGTGTATTCGATCTCCGGCAGCTTCTCCGGCTGGTCGCTGGTGAATTCCTTCACCATGGAATCAGCCTGCTTGTAGAGCCACCACCCGCTGAGGCCGACAAATGCGCCTCCCAGCAAACCGATGATCACCACGGCCAGGCAGCCATGGAACCAGCAACTGCGCCCCTGCTTCGGCGGGTTGGCGAGACGTTCAAATTCCACTTTTTCGCTCATTTTCGGTTCTCGGTTCTCGGTTGGCCGTTCTCAGTTCTCAGTTCTCAGTTCGCGGTTGGCGGTTGGCGGTTTCCGGTTGCCGGATGTTGCGGGTGGCGTGTGTCGGCCATCTTTCTCGCTTCGAGATTGCGGGTCAGATAGTTGATAAATCCTCCAATGGCGGCGCGGTTTTGCGAGACTTTTTGGTGGAGTTTGTCGCGTTCCAATTCCGGCAGGTGACCGCGATCGATACAGCGGTAGAGCTGACTTTGTAGCTCGCTGCACGAGCGTTTGGCGTATTGCAGGAACCGGATGAACTCTCGGTTGCTCCCGGAATCGAACCCCTCTGCGATGTTGTCCATGATGGAGCCTGACGAGCGCAGCATCTGGTCCTTCAGCCCGAAGTCTTTGCCCAGACTGGATTCCACCGCCAACCGGTGAACGTCCTGACAAACAAACCGCGCCATCTGCCACCCCTCAATTTCCTCGAACCTTTGAATCGCCACAGGGGCGAACCCTACACACCCAACTGGGAACTGAAAACCGCCAACCGCCAACTGAGAACCGCCAACCGAGAACCGCCAACCGAGAACGCAAACAGAAAACTTGAAACTGAACACTTCCTCTCCATTCTGCGCGCGTGCCAGGACTCATCGCCATTGTCGGCCGCCCGAACGTCGGGAAATCGGCCCTGTTCAACCGCATCGTCGGCCGCCGCATCGCCATCGTGCATGACGAGGCCGGCGTGACGCGCGACCGTGTCAGCGCCGAAGCCGAATGGCGCGGCCGCCCGTTCACCCTCGTTGACACCGGCGGCATCGGGCTGGAACGCGGCGAAAAGACCGATGACGTCATGACGCGCGAGACCGTCGGCCAGGTGGACATTGCCATCGAGGCGGCGGACGCCATCATCTTCGTGGTGGACGTGCAGGAGGGCATCGTGCCGCTGGACCGGGAAGTGGCCTTCCGCCTGCGCGAGGCCGGCCGCCCCGTGCTGATCGCCGTCAACAAGGTGGACACCGCCAAGGCTCTCTCCGGTGTGGATGAGTTCAGCGAACTGGGCTTCGACCAGTTGTTCCCCATCTCCGCCATCCACGGCCGCCAGATCGAACCGCTCGTCCAGGCCGCCTTCGAATCGCTCCCCGCCGAACACCAGGAGGCGCGCCGCGAACGCGTGCAAGACGGCGACGCCAAGGGCGCGGATCGCTTCTCCAAAATCTGCATCGTAGGCCGGCCCAACGTGGGCAAGTCATCCATCGTCAACGCGCTCACCAAGTCCGACCGCGTCATCGTCAGCGACATCCCCGGCACGACCCGCGACGCGGTGGATGTGCCCTTCGAGGTCGAGACCGACGGCGTCCGCCAGCGCTACACGCTCATCGACACCGCGGGCGTGCGCAAGAAGCGGCGCGTGGACAACTCCATCGAGTTCTTCAGCGTCAAGCGCACCGAGTCCGCGATCGAGCGCAGCGACATCGTGGTCCTGGTCATCGACGCCGAGGCGGGCATCACGATGCAGGACAAGAAGATCGCGGACAAGATCACCGAGGAGCGCAAGGCCTGCATTCTGGTCGTGAACAAGTGGGACCTCATGGCCGAGGACGTCACCGAGGCCCGCAAGGAGCAGATCGCCGAGCGGCAGCAGAAGCAACGCCGTCGAGGGAAGGACACGCAACCGGAGGCGACGCTCGCGGAGTTCGGCAGCTGGGTGCAGGAGAAGATGTTCTTCCTCTCCTACGCGCCGGTGATCTTCACCTCCGCCAAGTCCGGCTTCCACCTCGACCGCCTGCTGGAATCCATCCGCTACGTCGGCGCGCAACTCGGCCAGCGCATCCCCACCGCGCTGCTCAACCGCACCCTGCGCGACACCATGGATCGCCACCCCGCCCCCACCGAGGGGAACGCGCGCCTCAAGTTCTACTACGCGACCCAGACGGACGACTGCCCGCCGACGATCCTCATGTTCGTCAACCGCAAGGATCTCTTCACGAAGGACTACGGAAAATTCCTGGAGAAATCGCTGCGCAAATCCTTCGGCTTCGAGGGCTGCCCCCTGCAGATCGTCGCCAAGCCCCGGCCCAAGACCGTGGAGTCCATCCGCCGCGTCGCCGCCCGCAAGAAACAGGCGCCCACCAAGAAGCGGAGCCAGAAGGCCCAGGAACGCCCCAGCCGCGGCAAACGCGGCGTCGGACGAAAAAAGGGATAGGCGCGCCCGCCTGCCGAAGCCGGCATCCACTCGTAAGCGCGAGTGATTCTCATTGAAACGCGGCGGTCACAGACACGCCGCAGTCCGGAGATCGCCCCCTACTTCTCCACCTTCCCCTCCAGCTCCTTGTTCCAGTGGCCGAAGCGGTTCTGCTTGGGGAAGGCCGGGCCTTCGGGTTTGGCATCGACGGTGGAGATGCCCTCGGCGTAGAGGAGTTCACCGGTGTAACCGTCGTGGTAGCGCACGATGACCTGCGGCTCATCGTAGGCGAGATACTGGTAGCCGGGGCCATCGTTGCGGCCGGCGCGGACGACGTTGTTCACGTCGATCACGGTGTAGATGGTATGACGCTGGCGGAGATAGTGGACGTTGTCGGGATAGCCGCCGCACCACTTGATCTTGATCTTGCGGCCCTGGCTGTCGAACCACCCGCCCAGCGGCGGCAGGCCCGCCGTGCCGATGGGATGGTTGGCGGAGTTCATCGGCGAGCTGAGGAACTCCCAGACGTTGTCCGTGATCTGCGCGGCGAAGGGTTGATGCACATCGCCGGTGAGCAGCAGGACCGGCTTCTCGATCTTGTCCAGCGCCTTGGTGATCTCCTCGCGCTCGTGGACGTAGCCGCAGAAGCCGTCGCCCTTTGTCTTCGTGTCCGTGCCGCGCACGTGGAAGGCCGAGTGGTAGATGAACCACGGATCGCCCGAGACGACGAACAGGAAGTCCGCCTTCGACGCGCGGGCGGTTTCGATCAGCCACTTCTTCTGGGTCGCGCCCAGCGCGGACTGGTCCTTGTCGAACGCATGATCCGGCCCGCGCCACTTCGTGCGTTCGCTCCGGGTGTCGAGAAAGAAGAAATGACAATTGCCGACGACGCGGCCGAACCAACGGTGCGTCCCGATGCTGTAGGGAACCCCGCCGTCCGCACGGAAGGGCGGCGACACGCGCAGCGTCTGTCCGTCCACGATCTCCTCGACCCGATAGACTCCGGCGTTCGCCCCGCCGCGTTCCTTGGCCGGCGGCTTCTTCGCGCCTTTGCGCCAGGCGCCGATGTGCAGCGTGCTGATCTGTCCGGTTCTGAGCGTGGTGAAATCCGCG
The DNA here is from genome assembly GCA_038126235.1 of Verrucomicrobiales bacterium. Classification (GTDB taxonomy): domain Bacteria; phylum Verrucomicrobiota; class Verrucomicrobiia; order Limisphaerales; family JAYPEY01; genus JAYPEY01. The sequence goes on along the minus strand of JAYPFK010000048.1, from coordinate 18,075 downwards.
TTTGGATCACGCAGCAGGTCGCTGCCCTTCTCCGCCGTTCCGGTTCCAAACCGGACGGGTGTGTGATGCGGGGCAACGGGGTTGGCCCAGTTGGCGTAGTATTCCCAAACGCGCGCGGCCGGATCGCGGACCAGGTAATTGCCGTCGCGTCGCCCGACCTCGCCGGAACCATCGATGTTGTCCGTCATCTCGTGGTCGTTGAACATGGTGAACATGGGCACATGCCGGAGGAAGCGGTTCGCCGAGCGACCGCGGTCCAGGTAGAGCTTGTAGTTGTTCTCCAGGCCCGCAGCCGTGCCGTCGATGGTCTCCTCGTAGATGTAGTCGCCGTTGACGATGTGGAAGGCGAGGCGGTCGCGGTGCTTCTTCCAGAGCGTGTTGTAGACCGGTGGATTCGCGTAGATGCCCCAGGTCTCCCCGGGCGAACGCTGCCGCTGGCAGGAGCCGATGGAGAAGGAGAAATTGAACCGGCCCTCGGGATTGAAGTCGTGCGCGAAGCTGGTCTTGTCCGGCAGCGTGCGGAACGACGGCCAGGGCTGGTCCACCTCCGAGCGGATGTCCACGATCTCCCCGCCCAGCTTCACCGCGTAATTGTAGCGGGTGTTCGGCTTGAGTCCCGTGAGCGTCACCCAGCCCGTGCTATCCTGGTCCGCAAGTGTCTTACCGACTGTCTCGGGCGCGCCGGCGAAAGGGGTCCGCTCGCTGACCGCCACCGAGAACCCCATCGGCTCGCGGGTCCGGATCCAGACGGTCACCGAATCCGACGTCACGCGCCCCAGGATCGGGCCGTGCGTAATCCCCAGCGTCTGATAGGGCACGACGTGATTCGCCACCGGATCGGGCCACGCGGCATTCTGCGCGGATACACTGGCAACCAGAAGAAGGGTGAGAAGAGGAGACAGCCAACGGGAGGGGATCTTACGCATCCACGAATCCAACAAGCCCGCCGCCAGGATGACAACCCGTTTCACCGCCCCGGTTCCATCCCCAGCTCCCGCGTGAGGAAGGCCCATTTGTCGGCGACTTCGGCAATAAGCTTGTCGGTGGGTTTGCCGGCGCCGTGGCCGGCGCGGGTCTCGACGCGGATCAGGGCCGGATTGTCGCCGGCGTGACAGGCCTTGAGCGTGGCTGCGAACTTGAAGCTGTGCGCGGGCACGACGCGGTCGTCGTGGTCCGCCGTGGTGACCAGCGTGGAGGGATAGCGAACGCCGGGACGGAGGTTGTGCAGGGGCGAGTAGGCGTGAAGCGCCTCGAACTCGTCGGCGTTCTCGGAGGAGCCGTAGTCGGAGGTCCAGGCCCAGCCGATGGTGAACTTGTGGAAGCGCAGCATGTCCATGACGCCCACGGCCGGCAGCGCGGCGGCGTAGAGCTCCGGCCGCTGCGTCATGCAGGCGCCGACCAGCAGGCCGCCGTTGCTCCCGCCGGCGATGGCGAGTTTCTCCGGGCGCGTGTAGTTCTCCGCGATCAGCCATTCGGCCGCTGCGATGAAGTCGTCGAACACGTTCTGCTTGCGGAGTTTGGTCCCGGCGAGGTGCCAGTCCTCGCCGTATTCGCCGCCGCCGCGCAGGTTCGGCATGGCGTAGACGCCGCCCATCTCCATCCAGGTCAGCATCGAGACGGAGAAGCTGGGCATGAGGCTGATGTTGAAGCCGCCGTAACCGTAGAGATAGGTCGGGTTGGAGCCGTCCAGCTTTAGCCCTTTCTTGTGCGTGATGAACATCGGGATGCGCGTCCCGTCCTTGCTCCGGTAGAAGACCTGTTTCGTCTCGTAGTCGTCGGCGTTGAAATCCACCTCCGGCTGGCGGAACAGGGAGCTTTCGCCGGACTTCAGGTCGTAGCGATAGACCGCGCCCGGGACGGTGAAACTGGTAAAGGAGTAAAAGGTCTCGGTATCGTCGCGCCGGCCGCCGAAGCCCGAGGCCGTCCCGATGCCCGGCAACCGGACCTCGCGGACGAACGTCCCGTCCGCCTCGAACACCTTGATCAGGCTGCGCGCGTCCTTCATGTAGGACACGATGAAGCGGTTGCCCGCCATGCCCGCTCCCCGAATGGTCTCGGCGGCCTGCGGCACGACCTCCTTCCAGTTCGCGCGTTCGGGTTGGCGGATGTCCACCGCGATGACCCGCCGCCGGGGCGCGTCCAGGTTCGTCTCGAACCAGAACACCGGCCCGTCATTGTCGATGAACTCGTAGGCGGCGTCGAAGTCGTTCAGCAGCTCGACCACCTTGGCGTCGACCCGGCCCAGCTCCTTGTAGAAGACCCGATTCTTCTGCTCCGTGCCCTTCCACACGTGGATGATCAGGTAGCGATTGTCGTCCGTGACCTCCCCGCCAAAGCCCCACTCCTTCTGGTCCTTCCTCTCGTAGACGAGCTCGTCCTCGGATTGGGGCGTCCCAAGTTTGTGGAAGTAGAGCTTGTGGAAATGATTCACGCCCTTGAGCGCGTCGCCCTCCTTCGGCGCGTCGTAGCGGCTGTAGAAGAAGCCCTTGCCCGTCTTCTCCCACGAGGCGCCGGAGAACTTCACCCATTGCAGTTCGTCCGAAAGATCCTCGCCGGTCCCGATGTCACGCACCTTCCATTCCCGCCAGTCCGAGCCGCCGGACGACAGTCCGTAGGCGATGTGGCGTCCGTCTTCGCTTACGGCGTAGCCCTGCAACGCGACCGTGCCGTCCGCCGAAAGTTTGTTCGGATCGAGCAGGACGCGCGGCTCGGCGTCGAGGGAATCGGTCACGTAGAGCACACTCTGGTTCTGCAGTCCGTCGTTCTTCGTGAAGAAGTACTTCCCGCCGCGCTTGAAGGGGACGCCGTAGCGCTCGTAGTTCCAAAGCTTCGTCAGGCGGTCGCGGATGGCGTCGCGTTCGGGGATCGTGTCCAGGTAACCGAAGGTGACCTGGTTCTGCGCCTCGACCCAAGCCTTGGTGGCGGGCGCATTGTCGTCCTCCAGCCAGCGGTAGGGATCGGCGACCTTGACGCCGTGGTAATTGTCAACCTGGTTGGTTTTCTGCGTGGCGGGATACATCAGTTTCGGGCGGGATTGAGAAGCGGGAGTGCGACAGCCGGCAAGCGGGGCAACAACTGCGAATACGGCTGCGACCGCGATGAAGACGGTGAAGCTCGGGGTGAAATGGATGGTCGGATTTCGTTTCATGGCAGGCCCGAAGATGAAGCGCGACAACGGCCGCGGAATCAAGGCCGGAGCTTTCGGACGAGGTTTCAACCTGATCCCCTATTCAGAGTCTCCAAGCGATCAAACGACAGTTTATTTTGACGTACGTTAAAAAAAAATTGTCGTTTGATCTTCCGATGTTGTTGCTCGGTCGAAATCGAAGCCAGCTTGTTCGGGGAGATCGCGGGCCTACTTCGTCACCATGTCGTCGGTGATCATCCACATGCAGGCGTCGGCGGCCTGGTGACACCAAGGCCAGCGGCGGAGGGCGTCCTCGTAGATCTCGTAGGCCTCGGCCTTGCGGCCGGGTTGATACTTGAGCCAGGTGCCCAGGCGCGAGTGTCCTTCGAAGCAGTCGGGCGGATCCTGGATCAACTCGCGGAGCGTGCGTTCGCCGCGCGGAAGATCCGGACCATGGAGCAACTGCGAGGCGAGCAGAACCTTGAGAACCCAGTCGTCCGGATAACGCGCCAGCAGCGCCTCGAGGCCGCGGATGCCCTCCTCCAACGAGGCGGGCGGGTTCTTCTCCATGGCTTGGTAGTCGGGATCGTTCTCGGCGGTTGTGCGATGACTGAGTCCGGGCGGAGTCTGGCGCAACCAATCCTCGCGCTCCTCCGCGCATGGTTCGCGCCAGGCCGGCGTGTTCTCGACCTTTTCCAGCTGCGACTGGTATTTCGCCATCGAGGCCGAGGCGTAATCGTGGTCCCGCTGGGTGAGCGCCTGTTGGTACATCGAGGCCTCGAAGCTGTTGCGCGGCGGTTGGCGGTAGACCATCAGGCAACGGGCGGCGAGGTTGCGGATCTCCAGCCCCTGGCAGGTCAGCAACGCGCGCAGGTAGGCGAGAGCGTCGTCCATCGGAAGAATCTGCTTGTGCGAGATCTGGTCAAAGACGGTCATCAGGTTGTAGTCGCTGCCGTCGTTCATGTCCCAGCCATAGGGCGGAAAGACGATCCACCACGACAATTGACGCATGGCCTCGTTGTCGAGCGGGATGCCGCAGTCGTCGTGCAGGTCGTCGACCAGCAGGCTTCGCGAGGCGGCGAAGTCCTCCTCGCTGCCGCCGACCTTCTCGGGCTTGGGCCAGGTCCCAAAGGCGCGGGGCGAATCCATCAACCACGCGCCGTAGAGATAAAGGTATTCGGGCGAAGGCAGGGTCAGGGAATCGACGACGTAGCTCCGCCCCTGCAGGCAGGGGAACATCTTAGGAGGCGTCAGCAGCAGCTCGCGCATGTCCGCCAAGAAATCGTGGGAATAACATTCAACCGCGCCATTCCGCTCACGTTCGCCGGTGAAGAGGATGCAGTTGTCCGCCGCGCCGGGTTCAAACTTCAAAGCTCCCTTGATGTTCAGTCCGCGACGTTTCCAATTGGAGATCTCCAGCATCGCCATGAAGGCGGCGGCACGGGCAACGAACTCCTCGCCGGACGGCGTGAGGCTCCCACCCTTGAGCAGGTCGAGCCGGAGGCGCTGAATGCCTTTGGTCACGACGCAGTTGGCATAGAAGCTGAGCCGCGCACGCGCCGTCTGGCCAAGACGGTTGCGCAGAGGGTCCAGAAAGCCCTCGGCCATCTCCGGCAGGCGGGCCAACGCGTCGGGCTGATAGTCCGGCAACGGCGGGCCATCGGAGAACTGCTGCACGAATGCGTGCGCCTCCTTGAACTCCTCGAAGGAGACCGAGGAATCCTCCGAATTTCCGGCCGGCCCGGGTTCCAACGGCGCAGGGGAGGACTCCGGCAACGGCGGTGGCGTGACGGCCGCCTTGGGCAGGGGCGGCGGAACGGCCGGCGAGGAAGGAACGCAATTGGGAAACAGCTTCCCGACCGTGGTCCACTCCGGCATCCCCATGCGCCACGCGGGGGTGGCGACGTTCACTTCGCCGTTGCGGAACTGGTTCTCGATCTCGTAGTCCTGATAGGGCCCCTTGATCTGCTCGTTGATCTTGACGTAGGTGGACATGAACGGGCTCCCTCGCCCTGGAAGAATTTGCGTTTTTCGGGAGTCTATCCCATCAACAGCGAAAACGAAGCGCCAAGTGGACGGCGGTTCTGGTTCTCGGTTCTCGGTTCTCGGTTCTCGGTTCTCGGTTCTCGGTTCTCGGTTCTCGGTTCGCAACGGACACGCAACACGCAACACATGAAACCCGCCCCCCAGGACATCATCGCCAGGCTCTGCCTCAAGTGCGGTCTGTGCTGCAACGGCGCGTTGTTCCGGGATGTGGAACTGGGCGTCAGGGACGACGCCGAGGGCCTGAAGCGGGCGGGGTTGCGCCCAGGCAGGAAGCGGTCGAGCGACAACACCGGATCCTTCCGTCTCCCCCAGCCGTGCCGGGCATTGGGCGACGACTGCCACTGCGCGGTCTACGAAGATCGCCCCGGACACTGTCGGGATTTCGAGTGCCTGTTGTTCGGCGAGGTCGCGGAGGAGCGGATCCGGCTGGCCACCGCGCAGCGTATCGCACGACGGGCGCGACGCCTGTTCGACGAGGCGCAAAACCTCATCGACACCTTGAGCGATGTCGCAAAGGCGAAGCCCCTGCGCGAACGCTTCCGCCGGATTTCGCGAATGCTGGAGGAATACGACGCCGACGAGGAAACGCTCGCCGTCTTCGGCGAACTCACGCAGGTGTGGCATGAGTTGAACCACCTGTTGGGATCACGGTTCTATCGGGAGCCTTGAGACCGGGGTTTCAACCACGGAACACACAGAAAGGGAGGACTCGTTTCGCGCCGACCGCGTGAGCAGGCTAAAAACCCGGCTCAGCGTCGGTATGCCATTCAGGCGCTGTAGCGCCCCGCCTGTCTTCTTCTGTGTCTTCCGTGTGTTCTGTGGTTGTTCAAACAAAGCCCCCCTCCAGAACTTTCCGCTTTCGCTCCGGCGACGACACGGCATTCTCTGCGGCCATGATCACGCGCCTCTTCCATTCTCTCCGGCTGACTGCCCTGTTGCTTGTTCTTTCCCTCGCCGTTCCCGGCCTGCGCGCCGCGGCCCCGCAGCCGGTCGAGGGCGGTTACAGCATCGTCGTGCTGCCCGACACACAGATCTACTCCTGGAAACACCCCCACGTCTACGAGGCGCAGACCGAGTGGATCGCCGAGAACGCAAAGCGTTACAACATCGCCTACGTGATCCACGTCGGGGACGTGACCCAGAACAATGTCGAGGTCGAATGGAAGGCCGCGGTGGCAGCCCACAAGAAGATGGCGGATGCCGCGCCCTGCGCGCTCGTGCCGGGCAACCACGACCTCGGCCCCGGCGGCAAGGCCGGCTCCCGCGAAACGCTGATGAGCGACTATTTCAGCGTGGCGCAGTTCCGAAAGCTGCCCAGCTTCGGCGGGGTCTACGACAAGGAGCCCGACCGCATCGAGAACAACTACCATCTCTTCTCAGCCGGCGGGCGCGACTGGCTGATCCTGGGCCTGGAGTTTGGACCGCGGGACGATGTCCTTCGGTGGGCAGACGAGGTGGTCGCCGCTCACCCGGATCATTCGGTCATCATGGCGACCCACGCCTACCTGCGGCCGGACAACTTCCGCTACAACCGGCAACGTCTGCTGGGGGCGAAGAAGAAACCGGCGGGAATCGACGCCTATGCCCTGTCCAAGGCAAAAGGCGGCTACAACGACGGCGAGGATTTGTGGAACAAGCTGGTTTCGAAGCACGCCAACATGACCATGGTCCTCTGCGGCCATGTCTGTTACACGGGCCTGCGCAGCGAAAAGGGCAAGGCCGGCAACGTGGTTCATCAGATGCTGGTCGATTATCAGCGGGATCCCATGGGCGGCAATGGCTTCCTCCGCCTCATGCAGGTCGCCCCCGACGGCGTGACCGTGAAAGTCAATGACTACAGCCCCTTTCTCGACAGCGACAGCGAGCAACCCGGCGCGCACTTTGAGCTGAAGCTGCCCAAGGTGAAAAAGTAGGGGCAGGCGCAGTCGTCCGGGAATGCAGGGCCGTTCGCCGACCGGCGCGACGAATGGGCCAAGACGCCGCTGACGCGCCTCGCTCACTTCGGGGTTTTGAAATGGGGCGCCTGCGGCGAGGCTCCCCTACCTTTTGATGGCGTTCTCGGGAATCCATCCGTTCTTGTCTCGCCATCGTTTGGTCTCCCAGGCCTTCCTGGCGCTTTCGACGTGCTCCTTCGGACGATGGTCCAGCGGCCAGTTCGGATCGGGGCGATGCGCTTCCTTGAGGATCACCTCGGCGCGCTTCACGAGATCGGGACGATCGGCGGCCAGGTTCCTGGACTCCCCCGCGTCGTTGGCGAGGTCATAGATCTCGACCGGTTTGTCGATGCCATTACGGACGGCCTTCCAATTCCCGAAGCGCGCGGCCTGGATGGCTCGGGCGCCCGGATGGAGTTCCCAGTAGAAATAGTCGCGTTCGGGCGCGGAGCCGCCCTTGAGATAGTCGACCAGCGAATGGCCGTCCGTCTCGTAGCCTTTCGGCGGCCGGGCGCCGCTGAGTTCCACGAAGGTGGGCAGAAGGTCCCAGAACGCCCAGGGCTGCGCATCCACGCGTCCCGCGGGAACTGTGCCGGGCTGCCATGCCAGGGCGGCCTGGCGAAGCGCGCCCTCGTACATGCCGCGCTTGTAGCCTCGCAGTCCGTTGCTCGCCTGGTCGAAGCGGCGGCCAATCTCCGACTTGGGATTGAAGGAGGAGCCGTTGTCGCCCGCGAAGACAACGAGGGTGTTCTCCGCGATGCCGAGTTCGCGCAGGGTGTCGAGCAGTTCGCCCATGTCCGAATCCAGGCGGGTCACCTGAGCCGCGTAGGCCTTCTGCTTGTCCGTCCAGGGTTTGTCGCGGTAAATGCCGAGATCGTCGATTTCCTGCCGGCCATGCGGCAGCGTGACCGCGTAGAACAGCATGAAGGGGTTCTTCGCGTGGCCGCGGACCCACTTGATCAGGTCGTTCTGGATCAGTTCCTGGGCATAGGTCTTGCCGACGGTCCGGCCGTCGTTGCCGGGCAGGATGAAAGGCTGCGCGTCGTCGTAGAGATAAGTCGGAAAATAGGAGTGCGCGTGACGCTGGCAGTTGTAGCCGAAGAAGTGGTCAACGCCCTGTTTCAGGGGGCTGCCGCTGGATTCGAAGTTGCCCATGCCCCATTTCCCGAAGGTGGCGGTGGCGTAGCCGGCCGTCTTCGCAACCTCGGCGATGGTGACGGTCTTGTCCGGCAGCGGGAGCTGCCCCTCCGGCGGAACCTCATAATTGCCGCGAACAGGGCAGTGACCGGTGTGCAACCCGGTGAAAAAGGAGGAACGACTGGGCGCGCAGACGCTGGTCCCGCAATAGGCCTGCAGGTAGCGCGTGCCTTCCGCCGCCATCCGGTCGAGGTGGGGTGTCTGGATCAACTTCTGGCCGTAGCAACCGAGATCGCCCTGTGCGACGTCGTCGCTCAGCACGAAGATAAAGTTGGTTTTCGTCGCAGCGGCGCGACCGAGGAGGGAGAACGCGCAGAGCAGCGCGACCGACAGGAGGCGTATCTTGTTCATAACGAGGTTCGGGAATGGGCGCCTTGTCCGGATAACGAGCGCCCGATGGGGACGGAAGGTAACAGAAACACTCAGCCGTGATCCAGATGTCCCTCGACCTTTTCCAGCTTCACGAAGCGTTCACCATCGGGAACGACGCGGACCTGAACGCGATTGGGGCCCGGCTTCCAACCACCGCTCTTGACGGGGCAATCGACGCGAAGGAGACACTGCTTCGGATTGACCTTGTATTGCCCCTTCCCTCCCGAGGTCGGTTGGCGACGAGGCGAGAAGATCTGCGCGTCCTTCCATTCGGGATCAAGAGCGCCGATTTCCAACTCGCGGTCGTTCAGACGGATCTCGATCCGGACGTCGACCGCCGCTCCGAAGAACACACAGCGCAGGGTCAACCGGGCGCCCTTGACTGAAGGCGCGTCGGCGATGTGCAGGGTGAGATCGACAGTCGCGCTCTCGTCCGTCAGTTCCATCGGCAACGGGGCATCGTCATTGCGATTCAGGTAACCGTCCGCCCAAGGATACCCGCCGCGCCGTTCCACCGCGAAGAACTTGTCCTTGCCGGCAAGCGTTCGCGGACTGCCTATTTCCTTGAACGCGACCTGATGCGTGAGCGGACCGATTTCACCGCCGATCGATTTCGCGACCTCCGGGGTCCCGATGGACCAGTTGAAGGTCACGACGCTGTCCGCGCCGCGCTGCCAGTGGTTGGCAAAAACGCCGCGCAGGAATTCGCTGGATCCGTAGCGGTAGCCGTCGGTGGCGTGATGGTCGTCGAAGCAGGGTTGCAGCCTCACGGAAGCGCCAACGGCCTCACGGAAGCGCTCCACCTCAACGTCCATTGACCTTGTGCCCAACGTGAGCGCATCGACCAACCCCTGTTCGGCCCAGGCCTTGATGTCGAACCCGTCGGCGCGGCAACCGGCAAGCGTGTGCGGGACGCGAGCCGCGAGAAGGAAGGGGCGTTTGCGTTCACGGCCGATGTCGTCCAGCGCATTGCGGAGTTGACGCATGAAGGCAGTGGCGTGATTGCGCAGTTCCCATTGGCGGCCGACCGGCAGGCAGGGAATGTGCCGGGCAAAGTCGATCTGGATGCCGTCGAGGTCATAGTTGGTCGCGAGTTCGCAGAGTTCGGCGACCTTGTGCTCGCGCAGGCCGGGCGCGGCGAGATTCCACATACCCTGCCACCAATAGGAACAGGGGATGGTCCAGTCGGGGTGCGCCTGCTTGAGCGGATGCATCCGTTCCTTCTCGTGACCGCCCTCCGGCAGGCCGTCCACCTCGCTGAAGCGATGGCTCCAGACCGCCTCCAGACCGCGTCGGCGCGTTCCGTTCACCAATTCGCGCACCCAGTCGACACCCTGATCCAGCCAAGCCCGCACGAGGGGGTGCGCGACCTCCGGCAGGACGCGGCTGGGATAGACCGGCCCGACGGTGTTGCCGCCAATGTCCCACCAGATGGCGTCGATCTGGCTGCCCGGCTCGTCCACGTAGGAAAACACCGCCTCACGGAACGGTTCGAAAGGAGCCACGCCGTCCGGATGCAGCTTCGCGTGGTTGCGCATGACGTGATACACGTCGTGCTGGATCACGATGCGCGGAACGCGGCGGGGCCTGGCAGGCTCGGCCGCCTGCAAGGCGGTCTCGGCGAGCGAGCAGGCGCCGAGAGCTGCGGCTCCCAGGAATTCGCGGCGGTTGGATGTGAATGCCATGACTCAGTCTCCTGTGACGGCCGCTATTCCTTTCCCGCCTGCTGAAGTTCGCGCAGGGTGCGGCCGCTGAGCGGGGTGTCCGGGTGGAGTCCCATGACGCGCTTGGCCTTGCCGCCGGGAGTTGGAACACGAAAGACGGCCTGCCAGTTGACGGCGAATTCGGGAAAATCCTTTTTCATCTGTTCCGCGCGTTTCCAGTTGGCGAGGACGGCCTTTCGGGCTGCGGCGTCTCCGCCCTTGACCGCCTCAAATCTCTGCATCTTCGCGCGGGTGTCCACGACGAGCTTCGTGAACTCAAGCCCGCAGCGCAAGAAGGCCAGGCGGCGGTGATACTTCTCATCCGCCCCCGCGAGCTTTCGTTCCGCGGCGTCGAGCTGCGCCTGCGCCCGGTTGAGCAGTTCAGGCGTGTATTTTGACGGCAGGTTGAAGGCGCGCTGGCGACTGGGCTCCTCGGCCACGAATTCCATCCGCGTGCGTTCCTGCAGTTCCCAGTAGTCCTTGATCTCCTTCGCGGCAGGTCCGAAGCCGCGTGTGTAGTAATCGTTCATCAGGTCGGCGACACCCGTGTAAGGATCCCAGGCAAGGTGGGCGAGAGCATAGTAGTGCGGCCCTTGGGTGGCCCAGTGAAACCAGAACAGATCGAAGTAGAGGCCGAGGCAGTGGTTGTCCGCGGCGAAGCGAAAGTCCTCGCCAGCCTGCGTCATGGCCACGTCGGGCATACCCCAGCTTAGCCCGGCCTGACTGCCGAGATTGGGCCGCCACATGATGTGTTTCGCCAGTTTGGCCCAACCGGCGTGCTGTGCCATCGGCAGCTTACGGGCCTCCGGGGAACGCATGTGGAAGTTGGCCACGCTCGAGATAATGACGTTGTCATCCGGCCGGACGCCGAGGGGCGGATTGCGGGCAAGTCCGTAGGCATTGAGCTGCACGAAGAGGTCCTTGTCGGGAAAACGCTTCTTCAACATGCGGGCGAGCGTGTTGGCAAAGCGCACGTCGCGGTCGCTCTGGGAGACGCCCTCATGTTTCAGTCCCCCGCCCCAGCCCCAGACAACCTTCTCTCCGTCGGGGTGATCCCAGGCGAGACAATCGCCGCAGACGCAGTGGCCGGAGGTATAGCCGTCGTTGGGCGAGACGTTGAAGATGCGCCGAGTCGGATTCTCTCGGACCTGTTCCTCGACATCCGACAGCCATTGGCGCCACACCGCGGGGCTCGACGCGCAGAGCTTGGTGTTGCGCGGTTCGCGCTGAAGCGCGCCCCGGTGACCGTTGGGATCGGCGGCAAAGTATTCGGGGTGGTCCTTCCCATGTTTTTCCCACCACTCGCCAAAGCCGTGTCCGCCGCTGATCTCGAGGGAATCAAGCTGCACGCGTTGATACCGGGCCCAGAGTTCGTCCGGCCCCTCCTTGTTGTCGCCCAGGGAAAGCTTGGTGAACATGCCGGCGCGAGCCCGGATCTGCGGGTGATAACGTTGCTCGAAGGGCGCGAACCTGAGGCTCTCCCGACGCGGAACATCCTCCTCGCCCGGCCAGAGCCAGCGCACACCGAGTCGCTCCTGGATGAAGGTATAGACCGCGTTCGCCGTCCCGTATTCCTGCTGCATGTCGGTCTTCATGGACAGGCGTCCCTTCGCCGTCATGTGCTCCGGGTCCCAACGATCGCGCCCGGCGATGACCAGATGGTTCTCGTTCGCCGCGATCAATGTCTCCTCGGGATGCCGAAACTCGCAGTCCGTCCCGAGGAACAGCCCCTTCAACGCGGGTTGGACGCCGATCCAGACCGCGCGTTCCGGCAACGGGTTCGAAGAGCTGTCCAGGATCGCCGGTCTCGCGCCGCCGACCTTCTCCAGGTAATCGGCCAGGGTTTTCGCAGCATCCCGCGTTCGCGGCGGCGCGTCCGCGCTGACGATGATGGGCGCCGGCGGCAGGTTCGGCGAAACGAGAGTCAATCCGGCGACGCCCCACGGAGCCAGAGGCGACAGGACCGCGACGAGGACGAGGCGTTTCCACATGTCGCCCATGATGTTCGTCGAAGAGGGGGTTGTCACTGGGAGTTTTCGGGTGTGGCAATCCGGGCGGGAGGAGTATGCTCCAGGCCATGACAACTCGTTGTCCACGGAGTGGAATGACGTCGGTTTGTCGGGTCGCGGCGGCTTGTGTGTTCTTGTCGGCGGCGAACATCGCCCCTTCCGGAGCGGCCGCTGCGGGCCCCTTTCAGAGGCAGATTGGAGATCAGGTCCAACGCTTGCAATCGCCGCAGCCCAAGGTCCGCGCGGGCGCCGCGGAGGCGCTGGGATTCCTGCGGGCGTATCGGGCCGCGAACGCGTTGGCGGCGGCATTGCGCGACCGTTCCGCCGCGGTGCGTCGGGAGGCGGCAATGTCCCTGGGGTGGTGCGGGGGACGCGCGCAGGTTGCGGCGTTGCTGGCGGCGTTGGACGACGACGACTGGAGCGTCCGTCAGGCGGCGTGGGTCGCGCTCACAAATCTCACCGGCATGGAGTGGCCCTTCGATGCGCTGGCCTCCCGGGAACTCCAGGCGCGGCAGGCGCAAAAGTGGCGGGACTGGTGGGCGGCGACGCCCACGGACCGCCCTCCGCCGGAAGCGCTGAAATTGCTGAAGGAGATTCATCCCCGGCCGCACAATCTTGCCCAAGGCGCGAAGGTCACGGCTTCGAGCGTCTACAAGGGCCCCCTTGAGGCGTTGACGGACGGGGCGTTGCAAGGCGCCTTCTGGCAGACCAAGAAAGTCCCATTTCCCCAATGGGTCGTGGTGGACCTGGGCGCGGTCAGATCCATCGGAAGCGTGGTCGTCCACCAATACGGCCCCGGTTTCTGCCTCACAGATTACGAGCTGCAGGTCAGCGTGGATGGAAAGCGCTTTGAACAGGTCCTGCGGAAAAAGGGAAGGACCCTGCCGCGCTTGAACCTCAGATTTGATGCGCGGCCGGCGCGTTTTGTTCGCCTCGTCTCTTACGCCGCGGAAAACAAGACCTACCCGACGACCCTGCGCGAAATCGAGGCGTATGCCGAAACTCCCGCGGCCAATGTGGCATCGGAGACGGTGGATCATCGCCTGGAACGCGGGCTGCGCGCAATGGGGGCGCTGGGCGGAAGCGGGAGCGTGGAAGCCGCGCTCAGGATTCTGGAGCCTCACGCGGACCGGGAACCGGACTCCCCCGCCGAATCGACCATGGTCCAAGCGGGACTGCGCAGCCTCGGACGCTCGGGCGATCCGCGGGCGCTGGAGGCGCTGGTAGAATTCCTTGATCAGCCGTATTGGGCGCGTTTTGCCGCGGACGCCTTGGGCGACCTGGGTGACGAACGCGCCGCGCCCGCGTTGCTGGCGGCGTATCCGCATTACGCCCGCGACCTCGATGACAAGCAACCGGCGCGCATACCGGCGGACGATCGGCCCGGGTTCGAGGCCGCCGACCGCATGTATGAGACGCCCTTTGAGATCGCCTCGGCGCTCGCCCGGCTGCCCCTGGAGCGCCCGGAGATTCTCGCCGCCCTTCGCCGAATCGGGCCGCTGCTGGCGGTCAACATCCCGAGCAACTATGACGGCGCGATGATCTATGAGCCAGAGGCGTTCCAGGCCATCACCGCGCACCTGCTCGGCTCGGCCGGCCTGCGTCGGGCGTCCTGCGAGGCCGCCTTCGCCGCCTTGGGGTTGCCGGTCGAACCAACCGGGGTTTCGGAGTGGGATGTTTTGCTGAAGTTGGCGCAGCGCCGGCACGGCGAGATTCCCCACGCCGCGGCGTGGCTGCCAACGCTCTGCGAGGCGCGCGACGTGAAGCCGCTGATCGCCCTGCTCCGCCACGAGAACGGCTGGGTGCGCATCAACGCCGCCAAGGCGCTCATGTTCCTCGGCGCGGAGGAAGCGGTCGAACCGGTGATGTCGATCCTCGCCGGATCAAAGACCGAGGCGGAATACGGCTGGTTTGGCGGGTTCGTGTTTGGCACCCCGCTGCAGGGGCATGACGAATACAACGCCCCGCCGCCTCGCTGGCGTGAGGCTTTCGTCCGCGCCTTGGGGCGTCTTCGTGCGACCGCGAGCGTTCCACTGCTGGAGAAAACTCTGAATGACGATCGCAATGCCCTGGAGGTCCGCTACGCGGCCGCCATGGCGCTGGATGAGATCGGCGGGCCAACGGCGTTGACGGAACTGCGTCGCGCGGAGGCGGGGCACCCGTTTCACAGCGTCCGGCTCGTGGCCCGCGAAGCCCTTTGGCGGCGCGGGCTTCTGATGGATGGCGATCCGGTCGACGAACATTCGACCGCCGTTCCAATCAGTCCCGCCGTAGCGCGTCCGGCGACAGCCGCTGCGGATTTGCGGACCGGTTCGTCGGCCCCGGATGCGATCGTGTTCATCAAGGGGCCGAACCGGATGCCGAACCGGTTTCAGATCGATCCCTGGCGGCAGACCTACTCCACGACCGACTCGGGGCCGACCTATCGACTGGGGTGGAACCTGTATCGGTTGGAGCCGCCGGAACCGCAGGGCCGACTCACGCAACTCACCCGTTTCGAGGACGGTTATGTCGCCGATTGCGAGGTTTCCTGGGATGGCCGACGGATCGTGTTCGCCCGACGCGGCGGGGAGAACGACCCTTGGTGGCACATCTGGGAGATCAACGCCGACGGTTCCGGACTCCGGCAGTTGACGCGCGGGCCCTACCACGATGTGCAGCCGGTTCAACTCGGCGACGGGCGGATTGTGTTTTCCTCCAGCCGCATCGGCGCCCGCGACGAGTACCATGGGTATCACGCGACCGGCCTGACCGTCATGAACGCGGACGGCGGCGACATCCACTGCATCGGTTTCAACCTCGGACGGGACGACGAACCGGCCGTGTTGCCCGATGGCCGGATCGTATTCAGCCGGTTGGAGCTCTTCTACTCCCGGTTGAAGACCGAGCGCACGCTGCACGCCGTGTTTCCGGACGGCACGCAGGATGTCACGCTCTACGGGCCTGAACGTCGCGGTTTCTGGCGCGAAATCACCCGGAAGTCGGGCGAGAAATGGTGGGGCGAAGCGCCGCCGCGTCATCGGGTCCTGCGCCTGACCCAGCCTCAGCCGTTCGAAGGAAACCGCGTCCTGTGCGCAACCACCGGCGGACTGACCTTGGCCGGTCCCGGAAGCCTACAGGAGGAGCTTGTGCCCCACGACCAAAGTCTGGCGGCGACCTCGCCATTCCCGCTGGGCAATGGCGAGATCCTGTGCGCGGCCGTGACCAAGAAGCTGTCGGACGAGGAGGGCAACCTGGCCCTTTACCGGCTCGACGCCGCCAGCGGCGCGATGCGCCTGGTCTACCGTGACCCGGAGGCGGCCTCCTTCGAAGCGCGCCCCCTGGTCGCGCGCCGCCCGCCTGCGGTCCTGCCGGAAAGCGCCGCGTCGCGCAGTCATGGCTACACCGCGGAGTTGTTTTGCGCCTCCGTCAACAACAGCCGGATCGACCGGGTCGCCCGCCGGGCCAAGCTGGCGCGGGTGATCGAAGGGATGCCGGCGGTGTCGCGCCACTACACCCATCTGAGCCACGACGGTCCCGCATGGAAGAACCATGCGGGCACGTTGGCGCGGGTGTTGGGAACCGTGCCGTTGGCGGCTGACGGCTCCTTCCTGGTGGAGGTCCCGGCCGACCGGTTGCTGCACGTGCAGGCGCTCGACAGCGACCGGCGCGTGGTGGGCAACCAGCAAATCTGGATGTATGGCCGACCGGGCGAACGCCGCTCCTGCGTCGGTTGTCACGAACCTCGGGACACCGCTCCCGCGTTGACTGCGGGCGCCAGCGCCCTGGCCGCCACCGTGCCGCCGTTGCTGGCCCTGCCGACGGGGGGCGAACTGACCTATCGCGCCAAGGCCTGGCAGAAGGGCGTCCTCGCCGATGAGACGGAGGAGCAGACCCGCACCGTGCGCGCCGTCAGCCTGCTCGGGCGCAAGTGAGGAGGTTTCAATCGCTTCCCATGATTGAATCTCGCGCGAGGCAAGTGTATCCCGTCCCAACGGCCTGGGCGCAGCGACCGCCCTACCCTTTCGCGTCGAACTCGCCCTTCTTCAACCTTGCAAAGTAGCTCTGCGTCTCCGCCCGGAGCTTGGGAAACAACAGCCACACCGCGATGAGGTTGGGGATCACCATCAGGCCGAACATGATGTCCGAGAAATCCAGGACCGGGCCGAGCTTCCACATCGCTCCGACGACCGCCAACGAGCAGAACGCAATCTTGTAGGGCAGGATGCCCTTCTCGCCGAAGAGGTAGTCGATCGACCTTTCCCCGTAATACGACCAGCTCAGCAGGGTCGAGTAGGCGAACAGAAACACAGCGACCGGAATGAACCAGGTTCCAAAGCCGGGCAGGACCTTGTCGAACGCCAGCGAGGTCAGGAGCACCCCCTTGATGGCGGCGGCCTTGCCGGTCATTTCGTGCTCCACCATCCACTCGCCGGAAAGCAGAATCACCATGGCGGTCAACGAGCAGATCACCACCGTATCGACAAAGGGCTCCAACAACGCGACCACCCCCTCGCGCACAGGTTCCTTGGTCGCGGCGGCGGAGTGAGCGATGGGCGCCGAACCGATGCCCGCCTCGTTCGAGAAGCAGGCCCGCTTCACTCCCTGGGTGATCACTGTCCGCACGGCAACTCCGGTAAAGCCGCCCACCGCGGCCGTTCCGGTGAAGGCGTCGTGAAAGATCTGGGAGATCACGCCGGGAATCTGGTCCAGGCGCATGAAGATCACGATGACGGCGCCGATGAAGTAGATTCCGGCCATGAAAGGCACCAGCTTGGAGGTCACTTGCCCAATGCGCCGAATGCCGCCGATCAAGACCAACCCGGTCATGATCATGATCGTGACGCCCGTGGCCCAGGCCGGAATCTGGAAGTTGAACTCCAGGATCGTGGCGACCTGGTTGGTCTGGAACATGTTCGCCGCGCCCGCTGTCGCGAACACACAGCAAACCGCGAAGAACACCGCCATGGGTTTGAACTTCGGCCCCAGACCGCGCTCAATGTAATACATCGGTCCGCCATGAACGACGCCCTGGTCGTCCACGCGCCGGTACATCAGCGAAAGCGTGCACTCGGAGTACTTGGTCACCATCCCCACGCAGCCCACCAGGACCATCCAGAACACCGCGCCCGGTCCGCCCGAGCCCACGGCGACCGCCACGCCGGCAATGTTGCCCAGTCCCACCGTCGCCGCCAACGCCGTGCACAGCGCCTGGAAGTGCGTGATCTCGCCGGGATCATCCGCGTGGTCGTACTTGCCTTGGATGACGTCCAGCGCGTGCCGAAAGCCGCGAAACTGGACAAAGCCGAGCAGGAAGGTCAAGGCCAGGCCGGTGCCGACGAGGACCACGGCCAGGGGAATCCCCCAAACCCAACCGACACACTTGGAAAGAAAGCTCTCAATGCTCGCCGACAGTCCGCCCCCATCGGCGACCTGCCCCAACACGGGGATGAAGGAGTGCGTGAAACTCATGCTGGCGCGGGATTATGGGGGCAGGGGCTCTCCAAGAAAGACAAAAGGCCGGCGGAAGTTCCTGGGCGTGTGGTCAAAACGTCGCGGGGGGGGGGCGGTTTTTCTGGCCCCCCCCGCCCACGAACGCTAAAAAACAAAAACACCCACACCCCCTACACGATCGCCGGGTGGCGCGCGGCGCTCGACGGGGTGCTCGCCTTTGGCGATTGACGAGGGGCGCCCTCCCGCCTTTCCTG
>JAYPFK010000047.1:0-57049 GCA_038126235.1 Verrucomicrobiales bacterium | reverse complement strand
GGTCGGTGTCCATGCCCATTTCGAGACCGAGCATTTCGACGGGATAGCCGGTCTTTTCGGCCACGACTTCAAGCAGGGCCGTGGCGACCTTTTCGGGGCTGAGGGAAGAAGCGAAAGTCGCGGGAGCTGAATCAGGCGCGGGAGACGCCGCGGCGGAGCCGGCGCAGAGGAAATCGACAACCTCCTGCAGGGTCTGCAGGGTTCCCAGATCGTTGGGTTTCACCTCTGGGGCCTCGGGCAGGGCGGTCTGTAGGGCGGACATGATCTCGACGCGCTTGATGGAGTCGATGCCGAGGTCGGTGTCCATGCCCATTTCGAGGCCGAGCATCTCGACGGGATAGCCGGTCTTGTCGGCGACGACTTCAAGCAGGGCCTTAGAGACCTTGTCGGAGCTGAGGCCGGAAGTCGGCTCCGGGGAACTTGCTGTAGCTTGCGGGGCTGCGGTCAGGCGGCCGCCAGCCTGGCACAGGAAATCAACGACCTGCTGGAGCGTTTCCAGGGAGCCGAGGTCGCTCGGTTTGACTTCCGGCGCTCCGGGAAGCCTTTCCTGAAGAGCGGACATGATCTCGACGCGCTTGATGGAATCGATGCCGAGGTCGGAGTCGAGGCCCATGTCGAGATTCAGCATCTCGGTGGGGTAGCCGGTTTTTTCGGCGACGACTTCGAGCAGAGCCGAGGAAACCGTAGCGGTGGAAAGCGCAGAGCCGGATTCAGCGACAGGGACAGCGGAAGTTTGCGAGGCAGCCGGAGTCGCGTCGGCCCCGTCGTTCAGGAAATCAACGACCTCCTGGAGCGTTTCGAAGCTGCCGAGGTGGCTGGGTTTGATTTCGGGGGCGCCGGGAAGCTTCTCCTGCAGCGCGGACATGATCTCGACGCGCTTGATGGAATCGATGCCGAGGTCGGAGTCGAGGCCCATGTCGAGATTCAGCATCTCGGTGGGGTAGCCTGTCTTCTCCGCGACGACTTCAAGCAACGCGGCGCCGATGTGTCCGCTGGCATCCGGCTTCGCGGTCGGGGCTGGAGCGGGAGGCGTGGGCAGAGGCGCTTGCGCAGCCGCCCGGGGTGTTGGAGCAACGGGAGTCGCTGGAGGCGCCGGCGTTGCTGCCGGAGCAGGCTGAATGGCGGAAGGCTGCGGAATGCAGCCGCCCTGTCCGGTGATCAACGCGTGCAATGTGCGCTGCGCGGCTTCCTGACCTTCGAGAAACTGTTTGTGCAGGCGCGCCGTCTGTTCCTGCAGTTGAATCAGCGCGGCGAGGCTCTGTCGGGTGTCCTGCAGGGCCTGGGACATTTCCGCGGGCTGGGTAGGAATAGGAGCCAGCGTTGCGGGCGGAATTTGCGGCGTCGGGGCCGGTTTCGTCGCCGAGGCGGGCTGGGCTGTTTGAGCCGGGGCGGAAGCTGCCGGAGCCGGTTTGGGTTGAGCCGGACGCGGCGGACGCTTGGGGCGTTCGTTCATCTGGTTCGCGCCGCATACCGGGATGGTCAAGCGCGGTTTTCCTCCCTTGGCATGCTGGAATTCGGGCGCGCCTTCATCCCAACGCATGAGGTTCACCTCATGCCCGAGAGCCGCGAGGTTGGCCAGGGCGTTGGCGAGGTCAAAGGCTCCGTTGCGCTTGCCCCGGGAGTTGTCGAGGGCGATGGCCCGGACGTCCTCGCCGGCGAGAATGGATTTGACCAGGCCGGTCAGCGTGCGCCCGGGCCCGATCTCTAGGAAGGTCGAGACGCCCGCCTCGCGCATCGTCCGGATCTCGGAGACGAAATCGACCGGCTGGGCGAGTTGGCCGCCGAGGAGCTTGCGCGCCTTGGCCGCAGTCTTGGGATAGGATTCCGCGGTGGTGTTGGCGTAGACCGGGATGCTCGACTTGGAGAACTTGATCTTGGCCAAGGCCTGTTCGAAGGGCTTCTGCGCGGCGGCGACCAGGGGGCTGTGGAATGCGGCGGCGACGGGCAGCCTGCGGTTCCAGACCGCCTTCTCTTCCAGCAGGCCGGCGGCGCGATCGATCTCCACCGCGGCTCCGGCAAGGACGGATTGATCGGGGGCGTTGCGGTTGGCGACGACGAGTTCGAGTTCCGCTTCCCGGATGAATTCCTCGACCTCTTTGCCGGGGGCCTTGACCGCGAGCATGGCGCCGCTGTCGGCCTTGCCGTCGCCCTTCGCTTCAGCCATCAGTCGGCCGCGAAGATTTGAAAGGCGATGGAGGGTGGTCGATTCAAACACGCCCGAGGCGCAGAGCGCGACCAGTTCGCCGTAGCTGTGTCCGGCGGCGGCGGCGGGCTTGACGTCGAAGGACTCAAGAACCTTGAGCGAACCGAGGCTGACGGCGCCGATGGCGGGTTGCGCGACATCCGTGGCGGTCAGTTCGTCGCGCTGGCGGTCGGCGGTTTCCTTGTCAAAGGCCGCGTGCGGATAGATGAAATCGCTGAGCCGTCCGGCCGCGTGGCGTTCCTCGGCAAAGATCCGGTTGGCCTGCGAGAGCGTGTCCTGCATCTCGGGGAACTCGCAGGCGAGATCGCGGAGCATGTCCGGATACTGCGAACCTTGGCCGGGGAAGAGGACCCCGAGGTTGCCGGTGGGTTCGCCGGAACCGAAGACGGCGCCTTCGGGGAGCTCCCAGTGGCGGTCGGCCGAATCCTGCGCAAGCATGGACTGGCAGCGCGTGAGGAGCTTCGCGAAATCGGTCCGATCGCGTTCGACGATCAGGATCAGGCGGAAGGCATGTCCGCCGTTGAATTCGCGCCGGGTCTGCGCGGCGACGGAGCGGAATTCGGCCCAAGGCTGGTCGGTCTTCTGCGCGGCCAGCGATTTGCGGAGGTCCTCGATCTTGTCGGCGGAGAAAGCGAGAAGTTGCACGGAGCCGTCCCAGTCGGTCTTGGCCTCGTTGTTGCTGTATTCCTCAAGGAGGCAGTGGAAATTACTGCCGCCGAAGCCGAAGGAGCTGACGCCGGCGCGGCGAGGATGGGACTCGTCGGCAATCCAGGGGCGCTTGCCGGCGTTGACATACAAGGGGGTGGTTTCCGGAGTCGCTGCGGCGACGGGTTCCTTGACCTTGATGGTGGGGGGAAGCGTCTTGTGATGCAGGGCGAGGGCGGCCTTGATCAGGCCTGCGGCTCCCGCGGCGGCCTTGGTGTGGCCGATCTGGGATTTCACTGAACCGAGCGCGCACCAGGAACCGTCGGGCTTGGCTTCCCGGTACACGTCTTTGAGCGCATTGACCTCAACGGAGTCGCCGACGGTTGTGCCGGTGCCGTGGGCCTCGACCATTTCAATGGTGTCGGGGGTGACCCCGGCCTGTTCGTAGGCGCGCTGGAGGGCCTTCTTCTGGCCGCTGGACTGCGGGGCGTAGACCGCGTCGCCGGCCCCGTCGCTGGAGGAGCCGAGGCCGCGGATGACCGCGTAGATCCGGTCGTTGTCGCGTTCGGCGTCGGAGAGGCGTTTCAGCACGACCATGCCGACGCCTTCGCCGAGGATGGTGCCGTCGGCGTCGTTGGAGAAGGGCTTCGCATTGCCGGACTTGGAAAGCGCCGGCGTCTTGCTGAAGCACATGTACATGAAGATGTCGTTGAACGTGTCCACGCCGCCGGTGACGACCATGTCGGAGCGGCCGGCGTTGAGTTCCAAGCCGGCGAGATGGACCGCGCTGAGCGAGCTGGCGCAGGCGGCGTCGACCACGCAGTTGGTCCCGCCGAGGTCGAGGCGGTTGGCGATGCGGCCGGCGGCGACATTTCCGAGCAGGCCGGGGAAGGAGTTCTCCTGCCAGGGGACGTAGGAGTCGGAGATGCGTTGGACGACGTCGTCCGCGGTTTCAGGATCGACGCCGGCTTCGTCCAGGGCGCGCTTCCAGATCGGATGGCCGAGGCGCGCGCCGAGGGGGATGACGAGTTCCAGCGTGCCGGTGACGCCCAGGATGACGCTGGTGCGGTTGCGATCGAATTCCTTGGAGCCTTCGCCGGAGTAGCCCGCGTCGGCGAGCGCCTTCTTCGCGGCGACGAGGCCGAGGATCTGGGTGGTGTCGGTGGCCTCGATGTCCTTGGGCGCGATGCCGAATTCCAGCGGATCAAAATCCACCGGGGCGAGGAAACCGCCGCGCTTCGCGTAGGTCATGTCCGGCGCCTTGGGGTCGCCGTCGAAGTAATCCCCGGGGGACCAGTGGGTCTTGGGGATGTCCTCGATGGCGTCCACGCCGTTCTTGATGTTGGCCCAATACTGTTCGGCGTCCCCGGCCTTGGGAAACATGCAGGCAAGGCCGACGATGGCGATCGGCTCGTATCCGGCCGCGCCATTTTCGGGCTGCGATTTCGGCTTCTTGCTCATTCAGACAACAGCAATGCCAAGGCATCCGGCTCCAGAGGACGACAACGAGCCGCCTCCGCCGGCAGACGGATGCCCTGACTTCGGAGAGTGTTTAACCGCAACGTCAAGGCGGCGCCATACAAAAGATTCATCCCGACGGGCACAACCTGGCGTTTTTCCGGGCCCTCAAGGAAGGAATCCCGGGTCCATTCGTTGAAGGCTCCCATGGCCGGTCCGCACCAGACCTGGTAATCCGCGACGCGGCTCGGATCGCCGGCGTTGGCCCACTTGGAGCTCTGGCCCAGGTAGCTGCGGAAGACGAGGGCCATCTTGTGCCGGGGGTCGCGTTCCGCGCGTTCGTTCTGGGCGGGGTCGCGTTTTTCGAAAAAGGAGCGGGTCTGCGCCCAAGCCTCGTCGAGCGACATGCGGAAGAACTGCTTCTCCAGCTTTTCGCGTTCCGCGGCGGGGATGGCCTCCATGCTGTCGTGCGCGCGGTAGAGTTCGAAGAGTTTCTTGGCGCGCATGGGGAACATGGTGCCGCGCTTGAGCACCTGCACGTTGACGCCCATCTCGAACATGTCGGCGGCGGGGGCCATGGCGACATCGGCCTGCTCGGCGGCGGCGAGCATCCTGCGAACCTGATCGCAGGAGCCGGACTCGGCGCAGGCCTGGTTCACGGAGCCGGTGACGACGTAGGCGGCGCCCATGGCGAAGGCGGCGGCGACGGACGAAGGCGTGGAAAGCCCCCCGGCGGCGCCGACGCGGAGAGGTTCGGCGTAGTCGCGCTCGGCCTGGATGCGTTCGGCCAGGGCAAGCAGGGCGGGGAGCAGGGCGAGGGCGGGGCGGTTGTCCGTGTGGCCGCCGGAATCCGCCTCGGCGGTCAGATCGTTGGCCATCGGGATCTCGCTGGCCATCGCCGCCTGTTCCTGCGTGATCTCGCCGAGGTTCACCAGTTCATCGAGGAATTTTTCGGGCGGCGGGGAAAGGAACCGGGTGGCGACCTCGACGCGCGACACCTTGGCCACGATGCGGTTGGGCGCGACGACGAAACCTTCGGCATCGCGGTGGATGCCCGCCACGCGGTAGCGCACGACCGGCAGCGTAAGTCCGAGATAGGCGGAGGCTTCCACCAGTTTCACGCCCTTGCGCAGGTAGAGGTCGGCGACGGCGGCTTCGATGTCCGGTTCGTTCGGACTGTGGATGAGATTGAAGCCGTAAGGCTTGTCGCCGAGCGCGGCCTGGATGCGGTCGATCTCCTTCTCTACGCGCTCGGGCGGCAGCCCGGCCGCGCCGAAGAATCCCAGCATGCCGGCATGGCCCATTGCCTCGACGATGTCGGCGGAGCAGATGCCGTTGGCCATGGCTCCGGCGACGTAGGGATAACGCAGCCCGTGGGCGGAGCAGAAGGCGGCGTCGCCCAGGTTCTCCAAGGGCAGCGCGGCCGCGTAGCCGACGATGGGAAGCCCATCCGATTCGCCGGTTTCTCCGAGCCGGGAAACGCCTCCGAGGCCGAGCGCCAGGCCGTCGTCGGTGCGGACGATGGTGACCGGCTTGCGAATCCGGGCAATGGCCTTGCGGATTTCGGCCAGATCGGTGGTGGGAGGGGAGCCGTTCGAGTGCCACCAACCGAGGCTGGCGTCGGGACTGGATGCGCGGGAAACCATGAGATCAGGCGGGGAAACGGCGAAAACGGGCGGATCTTCGCAGTCCCGGAAGCGGATTCCCGGGGCGGCGGCTGGGGCTGATTTGGTTCATCGGCGATCTTTGCGGACTGAGAATGAAAACCCCGCGAATCGCTCACGGGGTTTACAGGGAGTTACCATAGGGAATTTCCGTCCGAATGTCACCCCCGGATTGCCGTCAGCGAAAGCCCCGAAGGCTTGTCGGATTAGTAACCCGACCGCGCCTTCTCGTCGCTGAGCTGGTGGGAACTGCTCGTGACGCCCCAAGGCATGAGTTGAAGCGGAAGTAACGCTGTCGGCCAAGACAAAAAACCCCGAAGCGGTCTGCGCTTCGGGGCCATAGAATTGTGTGTCTCTGTGCTTGTTCTGTCGACAGGGCTTCCGCAGGTCGTTATCAGTCGTCCTTTTTGTTCCCGGCCGTTGGGGACACGAAAGGCTCCGGGGTCCGATCAACCACCGTGAATCCTCCCGGCTTGGTGCTATCGACAATTTCCTTGAGCTCGGCAGCCGTCATATCGGTCACTTGCTCCACGAGCGCAGCGGTAGCATCGATCTTCTTGCCAGCGTTGACGACAACCGTTTGGACTTGGCCATCGGGGCCTTTGGCCACCAGCGCGACGAAGATCGAGCCGTCGAAGCACTTGAAGACTCCGACCGCGAGAATGTGGTATTTTGTGCCACGGATACCTGCCACGCCTTTGGCGGTCTTGACTTGGTATTCTGACTCTCTGGTCACCTTCTTCACGTCTCCGATCAGGCCTCCCTTGGTGAGGTTGAATACGGTGAGTTCCTTGCCCTTTTGCTGGTTGAGTTCGTCGATCGTTACACTGCTTCGGGATTCGACCGTGACGATGCCATGCTCGCCGAGATTGAGTGTGACCGTTCCCAAGCCAGTTTGGATCCGGGCTCCCTTGGTGACTCGCATACCTCTGGTGAGGCGCACGGAGTCTCCGTTCTGAAACACGGTCGCGCGTCCAGTTACGGCGGTTACCTCAGCTCCGGGTGAGGTGACCGCGGGATCGGCGGCGGCTTGGGCCTGCTGCACGGGAAGGAAAGCGGTGATGCCCAGCGCGAGAGCCATGGCCGCGCCAGCGAGGCGGTTTTGCAACGTCTTCATATCGGGTGACTTGGGGTGAGAATCGTTCTTTAACCAGACTGTGTCTCGAAAATGTAGACGGGCGGCCTCCGAAGTCAATCAGTATTTCCTTACAATTCCGTGTCGGCGAGGGCCTCCTCCACGATCTTCAGGAGGTCGCGGGTGGCGTAGTTCTCCTGTCCCGGGGCCAGAAAAACGCTGAATTCAAGCCAAAGGCGGGCGGCGGGGTAGTCGCCGCGCTCGGCCAGGCTCCAGCCGACGAGGGCGGCGGTGGCGTAACCATGGGGGTCCAGCTCGAAGGCCGCCTGATAATGGCGGTCCGCCTCGTCCGGTCGCTCCAGCCAGTCCAGGGTCCGGCCCCATTGGGCCTGGATGGTGGGATTGTAGGGGGCGAGGCGGGCCGAGATCTCGAACCAACGGATGGCGGTTTCGGCCTTTTCGCGCCAATCCGGCGGGTTTTCCCAGCTTTTCGTGCGATGCAGTTCGGCGAGAGCGTAGGGGGCGGCAGGGTTGGAGGGCACGATCCTCGCGGCTTTCTCCAATCCGGCGACCTTCTCCTCGAAGGTCGCGTCGGGCCGGGATGCCCGGCTCAAAGCCAAGTGTTGGGAACCAAGGATGACGCCCTGCCAAGCCAGGTATGCCGTTGGAGCTGCGATCAACACCGTGAGTGCGAGGCGGCCCGTGGGGCCCGGCTCGAAGCGGCATCGGGGAGTAGCCTGGCGGAGTTGGCCGGCGAGGATCCCGGCCAAAGCGGAACCCATAATCGCCAATCCGGGCACGTGGACGGGAAAATCGAAGATGGAATGGAAGGCCCAGGCCACGGCCGCGCAGCCCAGGCCCAGAGTCAGGGCCACGCGGTCGCTGCGGCCGGAGCCTTCCCTTGTATTCTCCCGCAATGCGCGCCAGGTCTGTTGGACGCCGGACAGCAGCAGTGCGGCGGCGGCGAGGGCAATAATCCCGCCGATCGCGCCCCAGTCCGCGAGCAGGTCCAGGTAGTCGTTGTGGGCGTGTTCCGGGCGGGCCTGGACGCCGATGGACCGGAATTGGCGGTAACGGACGTCGAAATGACCGGGCCCGACGCCGGTCCACGGCCGGGACAGCCACATGTCCCAGGCGGTGTTCCAATATTCGTAGCGATCGTTCTTGGAGACCCCGTAGTTGAACGTCCTGGCCAGTCGCACCTTGATGGTGTCGCTGCGGGACAATAGGGCTCCGCCCGATGCCAGCATCACCACCAAGATCACCGCTACGGTCGCGCGTCGCCCGCGCATGCGGATGAGGACAGCGCCCAGGACCAGCGAGGCGGCGGCGGTGGCGATCCAGCCGCTGCGGGAAAGGGTCAACCCCAGTCCTGCAATCAGGGGTACGATCGAGTAGCCGAGAATCAATCGCGTCAGGGCGGGCAGGCGGCTCATTGTGGCGAACGACACGATCAGGGGAATTATCAACGCCAGCATCAACGCGAAGCTGTTGGGGCTGATGAAGAACCCCGAACCCCGACGGCCATAAGTGTTGCCTTGAGGGCGGGTCAGGCCGAGGACGTGATCCGGATCGATCGCGGACTGGTAGCCCGCGTAGATCGAGCTGAGGACGGCCAGAACGGCCAGCGCGAAAACCAGGGTTCGCACGGAGGTCCGTGAGCGAAAGGCCTGCATCGCCGAGAAGAAGACCAGCGCGCAGACGAGGAGCCGGAGGAATTCAAGGCGGGCGATGTACTCCACATCCGCCTGTTGTGTCCTTGCGACCGCGTAGATGAGGAAGGCCAAACCCGCCCAGCAAACCGGCGGCCACAGCAGCTTGAACGTGCGCGAAATCCAGATGCGCGCGATCCACAGGATCGACAGGATCACGCACAATCCCATCGCGATCAGGAAATCCTGGGTGCGGGTCATGCCTGTGAAGAGCACGCCGCAAAGGACGATCAGCAGGGTCAGGCCGGTCGTCGCGAACTCCAGCCAATGTTCCGCCTTGCCCCGGTTCATGATTCAGACCGCGGATGCCGCGGATTGACCGAACGGTTCGATGCGCGCGCATGGGTGACGCGCCAAGCCGGAGGCTTGACAGCCTTTAGCGCGGGGTTGAACCCGCAAGTGCGGGTGACACCCCGGGAGGAATGTCTCGCTCTACAGCATCCCGAAGGGATGCCAGCCTCGTCGGAAAGCGCCTCCACCGCGCATCGGGACGCCATCCGCCAATGGGAAAACCAACCCCGCTGGCATCCTCTCAGGATGCGACGCGATGTGTTCCGGGGATCCGGTGGTATTGCTCGTTCCTCGCTGCAACCACCGGCTAAGGGCTGTGATGCCTTCGGCATGTGGACTCTGATCGGCGACGTTTCAACCTGCCATGGGGGGCTTTATCGAAGACCAGCGTTATCCGCGGTCGCTCTTCGTCATCCCACGTAGGCGCGGGGGTCGGTGATCCTGCCTTCAATGGCGCTGGCGGCGACGGTCGCGGGGGAGGCGAGGAAGACCTGGGATTCCAGGTGGCCCATGCGGCCGGGGAAATTCCGGTTGGTCGCGCTGATGCACTTGAGCGGTTCGTTCATGCGGCCGAAGGTGTCGACCGGGCCGCCGAGGCAGGCGGCGCAACCGGCGTTCTCGGTCAACTGCACCCCGGCGTCGCTGAGGATGTCCCAGACGCTCTTGCCATCCCATTGCTCGGTCTTCAGGTCGTTCATGATCTCCGGCGTGGCCGGCACGCCGAAGGTGTCGATGGAGACCTTTTTGCCCTTCAGAATGTGGGCGAACTCCAGGAAGTCGCTGGTCTTGCCGCCGGTGCAGGAACCGATGTAAGCGCGGTCGAGCTTCAGGTCCATCTCCTTGGCCAGCTTGCGTTGGCCCGGGTCCGGATGGCAGGCCACGGTCGGCTCCAGCTTGCTCAAATCCACCACGGTCTCGTAGACGAAGGTCTCGTCGGCGTCGCGCTCGACGGGTTCGTAATCCGATTTGGTCCCGTTGAGCTTGGTGCGGTGGTCAACCATGGCGGCGGTCTTCTCATCGAATTCGAAGATGCCGTTCTTGCCGCCGGCCTCGATGGCCATGTTGGCGACGGTCATGCGGTCGTCCATCGAGAGGCTGCGGGCGCCCTCGCCATCGAACTGCATGGCGCGGTAGGTCGCGCCATCGAAGCCGATCTCGCCGATGCAGTGGAGGATGATGTCCTTGGCCATGACGCCGGGCTGTAGTTCGCCTTCGAGGCGGAAACGCATGGTCTCGGGGACCTTGAGCAGCAGCTTGCCGGTGCCCATGACGAAGCCGGCGTCGGTGTTGCCGATTCCGGTGGCGAACTGGTTGAAGGCTCCGGCCATGCAGGTGTGCGAATCCGTGCCGAAGAGCACCTCGCCGGGGCGGGTGTGGCCCTTCTGCGGCAGGGCGGCGTGGCAGACGCCGGCATACTTCGAGCCGAACTGCTGCTTGAGGTTGCCCTTCTCGGCGTCATAGACCCATTTGCCGTCCGGGTCGTCGATCACGTCGTAGAAGTAGGGGAGGTCCTGCTCCTTCACGAATTCACGCAGGATGTCGACGTTGCGGTTCGAGCGGGAATCCGAGGTGAAGATGTAGTGGTCCGGGATGATCACGATCTTCTTCCGGTCCCAGACTTTAGCGTCCGCGCCGAACTCGCGCTTGAACACGCCGATCGTGCCGGGGCCACAGACGTCGTGCGTCATCAGGATGTCCGCGTTCACCCAGACGTTGTCGCCCGCCTGGACGGAACTCTTCCCCGCCGCGCGGGCCAACAGTTTTTCAGTCAAAGTCATAAGAGCCCGCGACGTTAATCAAGCCGCGGGCCGGGCGCAACCGGAGAAAACCCGGTTTTCTCCGCCGCCATCCGGCCTTTTTTGATTTGCGCGCGTGGGCGCGTTTTCTATCCTCAGCCACAACCAACCAAAGTCAACCAGACCGCTTATGTATGTAGGAGCCGCGTATTATCCGGAACATTGGGTCCATCCGTACGATGGCACGGAGGAGGAGCCTGAGTCGCGTTGGGCGGTCGACGCCGAACTGATGGCCAAGGCCGGCATCAATGTGGTGCGGTTGGGCGAATTCAGCTGGGGGCTCTGCGAGCGCGAGGAGGGGAAGTTCGATTTCGAATGGATCAAGCGTTGCATGGACGTGATGCATCAGGCGGGCATCGAGGTCGTCCTCGGCACGCCGACCGCGGCGCCGCCGGTCTGGCTGCTGCAGAAATATCCGGAGATCCTCCCCATCGATGAAAACGGCCAGGTTCGTCATGAGGGCACGCGGCGGGCCTATTGCCTGAACAGCGACAAGTACTGGGAATACTCGAAGAAGATCGTCACCGCGATGGCCAAGGCTCTGGGCGGGCACGAGGCTGTCATCGCCTGGCAGATCGACAACGGTGTCGGCCGACACGACACGGAATACTCGTTCAATTCCGAGACGAAGCGCGACTGGCATGCCTGGCTCAAGGCAAAATACGAGACGATCGAGAAGTTGAACGAGAAGCTCGGCCTCACGGCGTGGGGGCAGGTGGTGAGCAACTGGAGCCAGGTGGTGATGCCCATGTGCGCGCCGGCCGTCCATAATCCGGCGCTGGTCACGGACTGGCGGCGCTTTTCCTCCGACACCTGCGTGGCCTACGTCCGCATGCAGGCCGACCTGTTGCGCGAGCTTTGTCCCGGCAAGCCGGTCACCACCACAATGCGCGCCTTTGCCGCCGAGATCGACCTGTTCGACCTGGCGGACGCCATCGATTTCGTCTCCATTGACAGTCAGGCCGCGATCGGCGAGCACGCGGCGGAGATCGCCTTCAATATCGACCTCATGCGCTGCCTGAAGAAGGACGCGGATATCAAGGCTCCCGGCGGCGACGACGGCTTCTGGGTCATGGAGCAGAAGGCGGGCTCGGCGGCCTGGGAGGGAGTCAACGCGACGGTCCGCCCCGGGGTCATCCGGAAATTCACCCACCAGCTGATCTCCCGCGGAGCGAACGGCGTGAGCTTCTTCTACTGGCGCCAGCCGCGGATCGGGCCGGAGAAGTTCTATGGCGGCGTCCTGGATCACAGTGGAGACGGGAACAACCGCATGTACCAAGAGATCTGTCAGATCGGCGAGGAGATCCGGAAGCTGGACCCCGTCATCAAGGGCAGTCACGTCCAGGCCGACACCTGCATCCTGATCAGCTTCGAGAACAACTGGGCGATCGACCAACCCCTGGCGCGGAACAAGTTCTTCGACCAGAAGGAGCACATCCTCGCCTATTATCATGCGCTGCACGACAAGAACATCCCGGTCGATTTTGCCCGGCCGCCCTCGAACGACGAGGAGTTGGAGAACCTGAAGAGATATCGTCTGGTGATCGCGCCCTCGCTGCACCTGCTCGATCCGGGGCAGGCCCAGCGGTTGGCCTGGTATGTCTACGAGGGCGGCACGCTCATCGGCACCTGCAATACGGCCGGGATCGACGAGCATCACATCGCGCCCAAGGGCTACCCGCAGGAATTGAGCGACATGTTCGGACTCATCGTGAAGGAGTCGGACATCCTGCCTCCGGGCCGCGAGAACGCCCTTCATTTCAAGGGCAGCTTCAAGACCAGCAAGCAGCACTTCGGCCGGCTTTGGTGCGACATCATCGAGCCGTTGGAATGTGAGACGCTGGCCACCTACACCCGTGAGTTCTACGCGGGGAGTCCGGCGGTCACCATCAATGAGTACGGCGGCGGCAAGGCCATCTACATCGGCACCGTCGGGCACGAGGGCTTCTACAATGACGTGATGGCCTGGTTGCGTTCGCAGCTCGGACTGTATTCCCTCATCAAGGTGCCGGACACCGTCGAGGTCAGCATGCGGCAGGTGGACGAATCACGGGTCTACTTCGTGATCAACCACACCGAGGCTCCGGTGCGAATCAACTTCCTCAAGACCACGCACGACCTCCTCTCCGGTGAGCGGTTCAGCGGAAACTACGACCTGCCGCCCCACGGCGTGTTGATGATCGATGAGCGGTCGAGGTTCTAAGTGGAGTCCCCGCGGCCGGGGCGACGCCCGGAGTCGCGCCCTGCGTGAGTGGCGGGGCGTTGATCTGGGCCCCTTGGAGCAGGCCCGGCGCGTCACCGCCCGGAGCGCCGCCGAGGTCATGCCCGCGGCGTTGAAGGAGATCGACCTCGACCAGAAGCGCGAGGACGTGGAGATCGTGACCGTCTGGAACGACCTCATCGATCCGGAGATCGTCACGCATGCGAAACCTGCCAACCTTCACAAGGGCACCCTTTTCGTCAACGTGGACAGCCCGGTCTGGAAGGACGAGATCGTCCGCTATCACTCGAAGAGCATCCTGAAGCGTTTGCAGGACAGTTTTGGACGGGAGAAGATCGCCCGGATCTCCTTCCGCATCGGTTGAAACGTCAACCGCCCGAAGGCGCCCGGAAATCATGACGGCCATAGACGGACACTCCCCCTTGGTTCTGGAAGCCGATCTGCTGGCTCACTTGCTGGAAGGCCTTTCCTACAACGTCTACTTCAAGGACCGCGAATCCCGTTTCATGCGGGTCAATCCCTTCATGGCGCGATGGCTCGGGTTGGAAAGCCCGGAGGATGCGGTCGGGCGGTCGGATTTCGATTTCTTCGATGAGGAGCACGCCCGCCAGGCGTTCGCGGATGAACAGGCGATCCTGCGGACGGGCGAGGGCATTCATGACAAGGAGGAATCCGAGGTCGGACCCGACGGTTCCCGTCGTTGGGTGGTGACGACGAAGCTTCCCCTGCGGGGCGTGGACGGAGCCATCGTGGGAACCTACGGGTTCTCGCGCGACATCACGGACAGCAAGCGGCAGGACCAGGCGCTCGTCGAATCCGAGTCGCTGTATCATACGTTGGTCGAGAACCTGCCGCTCAACGTCTTCCGCAAGGACCTGGAGGGGCGGTTCACCTTCTGCAACCGTCGTTTCTGCGAGTCCCTGGGGCGGCCGTTGGAGGCCGTTCTCGGGAAGACCGACCATGATTTTTTTCCCGCCGCGTTGAGCGACAGGTTTCGCCGCGACGATCAGAAGGTCGTCGAGACGGGGGAACTGAGCGAGGGCGTGGTGGAGTCCCTCGACCCGGAGGGCGGACGCCGCTTCCTGCACGTGATGAAGAGCGCGGTGCGCGATCATGAGGGCGGGGTCGCGGGCATACAGGGCGTGTACCTGGAC
This sequence comes from Verrucomicrobiales bacterium, assembly GCA_038126235.1. Classification (GTDB taxonomy): domain Bacteria; phylum Verrucomicrobiota; class Verrucomicrobiia; order Limisphaerales; family JAYPEY01; genus JAYPEY01. Next base: position 42,830 of record JAYPFK010000047.1, on the reverse strand, counting down.
ATCACCGCCGAGAGGGAGTCCGACCTCGCGCTGCGGGAGAACGAGCAACGCTACCGCGCCCTGATGGAAACCTCGCGTGTGGCGATCGTCACGGCCACGGACGAGGACCGGATCTTCGACGCGAATCCGGCGGCCGAATTGATGTTCGGCTATACCATGGCGGAACTGCGCGACGCGCGCCTGACCGAATTGATGTCGGAGCGGTTCCGGGCGCGACATCAGGCGGCGTTCCGGCGTTTCCTGGAAACGGGTCAGCCCGGCATCATGGGGTCCACTGTCGAGATCGCCGGCCTGCGAAAGAACGGGGAGGAGTTCCCACTGGAGCTTTCGCTGGCCAGTTGGCGGTCTCCGGACGGCCGCGCCTGGTTCGCGGGCATCATGCGGGATGTCACCGAGCGGGCCGAGGCGGACCAGGCCCTGCGCGATTCCGAGGCGCTCTATCATTCGCTGGTGGAGAGCATTCCGCTGAACGTCATGAGGAAGGACCTCGACGGCCGCATCACCTTTGCCAACCGGAAGTTCTTCGAGACCGCCGGATCGAACCGTGAAGCGACGGTGGGGAAGACCGATCACGACCTCTATCCGGCCGAGTTGGCCAACAAGTACAGGGAGGATGATCTCCTTGTCATCGCAACCGGAAAGACCTTGGAGAGCATCGAGGCCCATCATACCCCGGACGGCCGGACGCTCCACGTCGAAGCCTTCAAGACCCCCGTGCGCGACGCTGATGGCGGCATCGTCGGCGTGCAGATCCTGTTCTGGGACGTGACCGCGCGCAAGGAGGCGGAGGATGCGCTGAAGCACGCGCGCGATGAGCTGGAGGAGCGCGTCCGTCTGCGCACGGCCATGCTCACCAAGGCCAATGAGGCCCTGCGTGAAGGCAACGCCGAACTCGCCCGGGCCAATGCGGAACTCCGCGACTTCGCCTACATCGCCTCCCACGACCTGCAGGAGCCCCTGCGGAAGATCCAGTCCTTCAGCCAGCGGGTGAAGGACAAGTTCTCCGACGCCATCCCCGAGCAGGGGCGCGACTACCTGGATCGCATGCACAACGCCGCGGGGCGAATGTCCGTGCTCATCTCGGACCTGCTGGAACTCTCGCGCATCACCACCAAGGCCAAGCCCTTTTCCCGCGTCGACCTGGGCGGGCTGGCGCGCGAGGTCGTCGGTGATCTTGAAACCAGGCTGGAACAGACGGACGGGCGGATCGAACTGGCGGAGCTCCCGGTGATTGAGGGCGACCGCACCCAGCTTCGCCAGCTCCTGCAGAACCTGCTGGGCAACGCGCTCAAGTTCCGGCGTCCGGACGCGCCGCCCGTGGTCAAGGTGTCCTGTGAAGTGGAAGAGGAGATGAATGTCTGCTGCATTCGCGTGGAGGACAACGGAATCGGGTTTGACGAGAAGCATGCGTCCCGCATATTTGCCGTGTTTCATCGCCTTCACGGCCGCAGCGCCTACGAGGGCACGGGCATCGGGCTGGCCATCTGCCGCAAGGTGGCGGAGCGGCATCGCGGCGAGATTGTCGCCCGGAGCGCGGAAGGCGAAGGGGCCGCCTTCATTGTGACCCTGCCGTTGAGCCAGGCCGAACCCAACGAACCGACCGGACCATGAGCCAAAAGCCGATCATCCTGCTGGCCGAGGACGACCCGGACGACCGCCTTCTTGCGCGGGACGCCCTGGCCGAATCCGGAGCGGCCGGGGAACTGCGCTGCGTCGAGAACGGCGAGGAATTGCTCGATTACCTCCTTCATCGTGGAGCCCACGCGGATCCGGTCCGTTCCCCGCGACCCACGATCATCCTTCTGGACCTGAACATGCCTCGCAAGGATGGGCGCGAGGCGTTGCGGGAGATCAAGGCGGAAGCCCGGTTGCGCCGCATCCCGGTCGTCGCCCTCACCACTTCGAGGAACGCTGAAGATGTCCGCGGGGCCTACGACCTGGGGGTCAGTTCCTACATCCGGAAACCGGCGTCCTTCGAAGGGCTCGTGAAAGTGATGCGCAACCTGCAGAACTACTGGTTCGACGTGGTTGAACTGCCGGCGGACTGACGCCTTGCGCCGCCGGGCGGATCGGTTCCAATCCGGTTTTTTTCTCGACTTGGAGGCGGGGTCGGGGAACATGCGCCGAGGTTGGAACGCATGGGGCGGGGAGTTCCGAAACCGGCCTTTCGACGCGCGCTGCAAGGGCTTCGAGAAACCGGTATGTATCCGTGAGCGGGGCGTCGTGACCGCCTCACGCGAATGAATTCCTGCCCGGGCGTCCGACTCAGAACGATTCATGACCTCGCCCGCGCAGACCGTCCAGATCCTCCTGATCGAGGATGACGAGGACGACTATCTGCTCACGCGGGACATGCTGGCCGAATTCGAGCACAGCCGCTTCGACCTCGACTGGGTGACGGACTACGACTTCGCGCTGCGCGCCATTTCCCGCCGACGGCACGATGTCATCCTGCTCGACTACAGCCTGGGGGCCAAGACCGGCCTCGACTTCCTGAAGGAGGCGGTGTCTCGGGGGTGTCCCTCGCCGATCATCCTGCTGACCGGCCAGGCCGACCGTGATACGGACGTCAAGGCCATGGAGGCCGGCGCCGCCGACTATCTCGTCAAGAGCGAGATCAACGCCTCCCTGCTGGAGCGGTCGATCCGTTACGCCATCGATCGGAAGCGGGCCGACGAGAAGATCCGGGACCAGGCCCACCTGCTCGATCTCGCCCAGGACGCCATCGTCGTCTGCGATCTTGAGGGTGTGATCGTCTACTGGAACAAGGGGGCCGAAGTCATGTATGGCTGGGCGGCGACCGAAGCCGTCGGGAGCCGGAAGATCGACGAATTCTACCCGGAGACGGAGGACTGCCTGCACGCGCGCGAAAGCCTGCTGGACAACGAGGAATGGGGCGGCGAGGCCCCGCAGTTCACGCGTGGCGGCAAACAGATCGTCGTCAGCAGTCGCTGGACCCTCGTCAAGGACGCCCTGACCAACCGGCCCAAGTCCATTCTCATCATCAACACGGACATCACCGCCCAGAAGCGGCTGGCCGTGCAATCCTTGCGCGCCCAGCGGCTCGAGAGCATCTGCACCCTCTCCACCGGCATTGCGCACGACCTGAACAACGTCCTGTCCCCCATCCTGATGGCGGTTCCGCTGCTCCAGTCCTGGGCCAAGGACGACCATTCCCGGAAGCTGCTGGATTCCATCGAGGCCAGTTCACGGCGCGGCACGGAGCTGGTCAAGCAGGTGCTTGCCTTCGCGCATGGCGGCGAGGGGGAGCCGGCCCTGATGCAGGTCAAGCATCTCGTGACCAAGTGCGCCGAGATCGCCGCCCGCAACAGTTCCGCCTCGATCGAGGTCTCCTTCAAGATCGCCAACGATCTCTGGCCCATCGTCGGCGACGCGATCCAGCTGGAGCAGATGATCATGGAGATCGTCACCAACGCCCGCGACGCGATGAAGGAGGGCGGCCGGCTCAGCATCTCCGCGACCAACCGCGTCGTCGAAAAGGAGTTTTCCCGGAAACACGCCGAGGCGCGCGTTGGCTCCTTCGCCCTGATCGAGGTGAAGGACACCGGGGTCGGGATTTCCAAGGAATTGAAGAAAAAGATCTTCGACCCGTTCTTCACGACCAAGAAGAGCGGCAAGAGCGGCGGGCTGGGGCTGTCGGATGCGCTGGACATCATCAAGAGCCACCGTGGATTCCTGCTGGTCGACAGTGAGGAAGGGCAGGGCTCGAACTTCCAGATCTTCCTGCCCCGCGCGGAGACCGCAAAGCTCAACTACACCGGAAATCTGTCCGGCGGCCTGACCACCGGCAAGGGCGAGCGCATCATGATTGTCGATGACGAGCCCAGCGTCCTGGAGGCCGCCAAGAACACGTTGGAAACCTTCGGCTACCGGGTTGTCACCGCGGCCAGCGGCGCCGAGGCCCTGGAGATCCACGACGCCGAAAAGCAGCCTGTCGACGCCGTCATCACCGACCTGCGCATGCCTGGGATGGACGGGGAGCAGCTCATGGAGAAACTGCGCGCCCGCAACCGCAACCTGCGTTTCATTGCGATCAGCGGCACGGTCGAGGAGGAGGATTCTGAAACCGTTTTTCTCTCCAAGCAGGCGGCCTATCTGTCCAAGCCCTTCACCCCCGAGAAGCTTCTCAGCACGTTGTATTCCGTGCTGACGCGCGAGATGGGTTGAGGCGGAGGGGAGCAGATCGAGTGCAAGGGCCGTCCCACGCGCGTTCTGCGTCGCCCCGGGGACGGGGAATCGCCGGTTTCAAATCAGGGAGCTGACTCGCCTCAACGCCGGACCAGGCGTTCTTCGATCCGCTTCGTCAGCCGCTTCGCGAGTTCCGGGTTTTCCTTTGCCAGGTTTCGCGTCTCCCCGTCGGCGGCGCCGTGATCGTAAAGTTCCAGTTGCCCGTCCTTGTGGGCGATCAGTCGGTGCGTGTCGGTGCGGACGGTGCGGGCGTTGCGGAAATAGGCGAAAGCGGCGTGGCCGGGCGCGGAGGGGTTTTTCAACTGCGGCGTGAGCGAGACGCCCTGCGCGAAGTCTGGCCTGGGCAGGCCGGTCAGTTCGCAGAGCGTCGGAAAGATGTCCAGGGTCTCGACCATGGCCCGCGTCGATTTGCCGGGCTGCGGCATTCCCGGATAGCTGACGATCAGCGGTGAGCGCAGGGACTCCTCGAACAGGGCGTGCTTGCCCCAGATGGCGTGCTCGCCCAGGTGCCAGCCGTGGTCGCCCCAGAGGATTACGATCGTGTTTTCGGCCTGCCCCAGGTCGTCCAGTTTCTGCAACACCCGGCCGACCAGCGCGTCCGCGTAGGTCACGCAGGCGGCGTAGTGGCGGCGGACTTCCAGGGCGAACGCCGCGTCGTCGTTCGGGTTCCGACCCCAGCGGTTGTATTTCATGAATTCGCCCGAGCCGTGCCAGGTCGTCTTGCCGGTCGGCTTTTGCGGGTGGGGCGTGGGCGGGAAGACTGCGTCGCGGTAGGGCTCCATGTATTCCGCCGGCGCGCCGAAGGGCAGGTGCGGACGGATGATGCCCACCGCGAGGAAGAACGGTTTGCCCGAGTCGTCGGTCAGTTGCTTCATCTGCCGCAACGACTCGTCCACGATCAGGCCGTCCGGGTAGGTGCGGTCGCCGCCCTCGACGGACTGGAAGACATCCATGTTCCTGGCGTTGCCGCGGATCTCCCCGTTCGCCAGTCCGTGCATCGCGCCGCGTGGATGCCTCCAAGGGCCTGCTGGCAGCAGGTGGCGGTCCCACGAATCCGGCATCTCGGGCCGGCCGGGATCATCCCAGTCCGCTCCGCCGCGCCCGCCGGGATGATGCGATACCTTGCCCACGGAGACCGTGGTGTAGCCATGTTGACGGAACCAGGCGGGCATGCTCGGCGGAACGGCGTCCTTGCCCTTCGGCATCCGCGCGGCTCGGTCGAACAGGGCGCCGTTGCTGGCCGTTCCGTAGCGTCCGGTCAACAGGGTGAAGCGCGAGGCCCCGCAGGTCGGCGCCTGGACGTAGTGCCGGTGGAAGGCTCGCCCGCGCGCCGCCAACCGGTCGATGTTCGGCGACTTGATGTGCGTCGCGCCGAAGCTGGCCAACTCCGGCCGCAGGTCGTCCACGCAGATCAGCAGGACGTTCTTTTGCGCGGCCTGCAGGGCATGGGGCAGGGGCGCTGCAAATACGGCTGCAATGAGGGAGGCGAGTGTCTTCAGTTTCATGTCAGGGATGGTTGAAACGGCGGGGCGAACAGTCCCCTGTGAGCCGCGCTCTGGCATGGCAAGGTCGGCTCATTGAGGACAATTCGCTTCACCTTCGCGGTGAGGCGTTGTCCAGGCTTCTCGGATTCATGTTCGTGCCCTTGGCCTGACGTCATACAAAGTAGAACAGCATGAAGACGGCGGTCGCGCAGAGCAGGCCTGCCCAGAAACGGTCTTCCTTCCAGAGGCTTCCGGTTCCCGCCGCGTCGCCGGCTTCGGCCCGCGCGAGTTGGGCGCATTTGAGGAAGGCCGCCAGGGTCCAACCGGCCCCAATGACGGCGGCGGCGGGCGGCGGCAGCGGCCCCAAGGTCATGGCCAGCGCCAGAACGACGAACAGCGCCAGCGAGACGACGATGGCCTTGACCGCGCGCCCCAGGGCCCTGGGATCGTGTCCGCCCAGTTCCGTCCACATGTATTTCGCCTTCTCCGGATCGGGTTGCGTGTTGAGGCTGACGACCACGTGCAGGACGGCCGAGATGATCGCGGACACAAAGACCGCGTGCATGAAGTTCAGGTTCGGTCCGAAGGTCTCCAGGAAGAAGCCGCCCTTGCCGAGGGTCGCCGCGTAGACGTGCGGCAATCCGTAGCTGCAGACCACGCCGGCCGCGATCGCGGTGATCGCGCCGGCCGCGGTGGCGCGCTTCCAGAACATGCCCAGGGCGAAGGACACCACCACGCCGGCGACGAGCTTGGATTGGTGGCTGGCGATGTGCAGGAAGAAGCTGTCCGACGAATTCGGATCCATCGTGAAGATGCACAGCCCGGCCGAGGCGACGAGGAAGACCGTGATGAACACGCGCCCCAGGAAGACCAGCTTCTCCTCCGACGCGTCGGGATCGACGTATTTCTTGTAGAAGTCGAAGGTCACGATCGTGGCGCCGGAGTTCATCATCGAGTCGAGGCTGGAGAGGATCGCGCCGACCAGGCCGGCGGAGACAATTCCCACCAGGCCGAAGCCGACCGGCGCGACCAGCAGCTTCATCAACTCCGTGAAGGCGGCGTCCTGGTCCACGTTCATTCCGCGCTCATTGAACAGGTAGAACGCCGCGATGCCTCCGCCGATCGACATGAACGGAATCAGCAGCTTGAAGAAGCCGGCCACGATGACGCCCAGCCGCGCCTCCTTGTCCGACCTCGCCGCCAGCGCCCGCTGCACGATGAACTGGTTGGTGCCCCAATAATAGAAGTGCAGGACCAGCAGGCCGGACAACACGCCCGTCCAGGGCAGTTGCGGATGGTCCGCCGGCATGTAGAGGGACATCTTCCCGGCGTCCGCCGCGGCGTCCAGCTTGAGCATGCCGGTCCAGCCGCCGATCTCCGGCTGACTGAAGGTCAGGAATGCGACGACCAGCCCGCCCACCAGCATCAGGACGGACTGGATCACGTCCGTCACGATCACGGCCTTCAATCCGCCGAAGATCGTGTAGGCGCCGGTCACAATCGCCATCAGGAGGATGCCGATCACGTAATACTTCGGATTCACATCGCCGGGTTTCAGATTGGGATCGAAATCCGCGCCGCCGAGGATGGCGACAGCCGGCGGATTCGCCGCGTCGTAACCCGAACCGGGGGAGGTCACCTTCACCTCGGTCACCACGCCGTCCCGGATGACCAGTTCGGCGGTCGCGCCGGCTCCCGCTTCCGAATCGAAGGCCACCGTCGCCGGATTCGCGTAGCCGTAGCCGCCATGGTTCACCTTGATCGACCCGATGCCGCCCGCGTCGTTGACCTCCGCCACGACGGCCGCCGTCTGGCCTTCCTGCAACAGGATGTTCAGCGAGCGGGAGCCGATGTAAAAGCCCGGCACCATCTGGATGACCAGGATGACGATGACCATGATGATCGCGTAGGCGACGCGGCTGCGGTCGTCGTAACGCCGGCTCATGTATTCGCTGAGGGTGTAGACATTGAGCTTCCGGTAGACCGGCAGGAACCCGTAGCACATCAGCAGCAGCCCGAAGATCGCGCTGATCTCGAAGTGGCTCTGCGCGAAGCCCACGGTGAAGCCCACGCCCATCATGCCCACGATGTGGTTCGCCGAGACGTTCGATCCAAAGATCGATCCCGCCACGCCCCACCAGCGCGACGATTTTCCCGCGAGGTAATAATCCGAGGAGGACTCCTCCTTGCGTCCCACCCACAACCCGACGACCATGATCGCCAGCAGGGACCCGAAGAAGATGACGATGTCCAGCGTGGACAACAGCTTGCCTGTGTTTTCCATAAGCGGCGGAGTCGAGGTGAACGTGGCGGAGACTGAGGATGGGGAAGGGCGGGGTCAACCCGGAAGGAGGCGCGGTTCCGACGCATGCCAGGCGGGGCGAATCGGTTTCAGCCGCCTCGATACCGGGCCCGGAACGCCTTCGGCGTCATGCCGGTGCGTCGGCGGAACTGCACAGTGAAGGCGCTCTGGTCGCAGAAGCCATTTTCCAGGGCGATCTCCATGATCGAGGCGTCGGAACGGGCCAGGGCTTCGCCGGCGACCTGGATCCGCGTCCGCATCACAAACTCATGCGGGGCCATGCCGAAGGCGTCCTGGAACTTGCGGTTGAGGTGCCGCTCCGACATGCCGGCGACCCTTGCCAGGTCCGGTCCGGCAATCTTCTCCCGGAAATTCTGCCGGATGTGCTCCACCGCCTTGGATACGCTGGCGAAGGGGCCGTGCATGGTCCGTCGCCCCTCGTAACTGTGGGTGATCCCCATCAGGCCGATGACCTCGTCATTCTTGTCGCGCAGCGGCAGCTTGGTCGTCACGAACCAGTCCAGGACGCGTTGCTCGTTGTACCAGATCTCCAACCGGTCGATCAGCGGTTCGCCGGTTTCGAAGACGCGCCGGTCGTCGCGGGCGAAGGCGTCGGCGATCTCCCGGGGGAAGAACTCATCATCCGTCGTGCCGACGATCTCGTCCTCATGCTTCAGCCCGAGCCGCTCCAGGATCGCCCGACTGGCTGTGATCAGCCGACTCTGCGTGTCCTTGATGAAGAAATACACCCCGGGGACATGCTCGAACAGATGAGCCAGTTGCAGCGGGTCGCCCATGGAGGCGATGAACTCCTGTTTGATGGTCCGTTTATCCATGGCCGTATTTCAATAAACTTTGTCGATTCCGCAATACAGTTTTGACGCCCTGATTTCGTCAAACTGTGCCACGATCCGAACTTCGGTTGCAGATTGTTGACAATTTGTGACTCAAGGTAAAAAGCCTCCAAGGCTGAATCTGAAAGAATGAACAACATGATGACAGGCGTCCGGTCGGCGCGGGAACAGATTGTCGACCAGTTGCGGAACGAGATCATGGCGGACCGTTTTCCCGTCGATGAACCTTTGCGCGAGGCGGCGCTGGCGGAGCGGTTCGGCGTGAGCCGGGGGCCCATTCGTGACGCGTTGTTGCAGCTCAGTCAGGAGGGCGCGTTGGTCTACAAGCCCAACAGCGGCGTGCGCGTCAATGCCCCGGCCGCCAACGACGAGCGCGACTTCATGATGTCGTTGCGCGCCAGAATCGAGCAGGAGGCGATCCGCGGTTTCATCCGCGTCTGTGACGACGAGGATCGGAAGGCGCTGCGCGGAATCCTGGAGCGCATGAAGGCGGCCTGTCGGGCGAAGAACCTGCCGGAGATTGTCGGATGCGACCTGGAGCTTCATCGCCGCCTGGTCCGGCGCGGCGCGTCCGAGAAGGTGGAGGCGGTCTGGAAATCCATTACCGTCCGCATCCGCATGGACTACTCCCGGTTGAAAAGACACATGGAAATCCATCGCGAACACGAGCTTCTGGTGGACGCGATCCTGGGCGGCGACCTGAAACGGGCGAGGGCCGCCTTGAAAGCCAATCTGATCTGAATCACCCCCTTTTTTCCAAGCCTATGAAATTGTTGATGACCCCCCTGGCCCTCGGCGGCCTGACCTTGTCGATGGCATTTGCCGCGCCCGCCGCGGACAGCCCGGCTGAAATCGAGAAGCTCTTCACCCTGAAAGTGAAACCGATGCTGAACGAGAAGTGCTTCGGCTGCCACGGCGATCCGAACAAGAAGATCAAGGGCGGCTTCAAGGTCACCTCGCGCGAGGATCTGCTCCGCGGCGGCGAGGACTTCGGCCCCTCCCTCGCGCCCGGCGACTCGAAGGGCAGCTTCATCGTCAAGGCGGTGAAGTGGGAGGAGGAGGACTGCGAGATGCCCCCCAAGGAGAACGATCGTCTGACCGGGGCCCAGATTGCCGACCTCGCCAGGTGGATCGACGCCGGCGCGCCCTGGCCGAACGAGGCGCGACAGGATCAGATTCGCCTCGCCGAGAAGATGCGTGAGCGCACCAAGGACGGGATCCTGGTCAAGACTTCCGGCGGCCTGTCAGACGACTGGACCTATCGTCGCTACAAGCCGGAAGACGTCTGGGCGTTTCAGCCGGTGAGGAAGCCGGCGATTCCCAAACTTCAAACTCTCAACTCCTCCCCCAATCCCATTGACGCCTTCGTCGGCGCCCGGTTGGCGGAGGCCGGCTTCCAGCCTTCGCCCGCGGCCGATCCCGGAGCCCTGATCCGCCGCGCCGGTTACGATCTCACCGGCCTGCCGCCGACGCCTGACGAGATCGCGAAGTTCCGTGCGGCCGCGAAGGAGAATCCCGACCAGGCGTGGGTGGATCTGATCGACCGGCTCCTTGCCAGCCAACGCTACGGGGAACGCTGGGCGCAGCATTGGCTGGATGTCGCGCGCTATTCCGACACCGGCGGTTACTCGAACGACTATGAACGCTCGAACATGTGGCGTTACCGCGACTACGTGATCCGCGCCTTCAACGACGACAAACCCTACGACCGGTTTGTCATCGAGCAGGTTGCCGGCGACGAGTTGGCCGACGCCTCGCTGCGCGGTCGGATCCAGGACTGGAACAGGTTCCAGGAAGCTCGCGAAAAAGGCGACGACTACAACGCGGAGGAAAGCGAGTGGCTGGTCGCGTCCTCCTTCCTTCGCATGGGGCCCTGGGATCCGGCGATGGTCAAGCAGCCCGAGGCGCGGCAGATGTATATCGACGATGTCGTCAACGCCGTCGGGGAGACTTTCCTGGCGTCGTCCCTTCGCTGCGTGAAATGCCACGACCACAAGTTCGATCCCATTCCCACGCGCGACTACTACCGGATCTACGCCGCCTTTGCCGCCACGCAGTTGGCCGAGCGGCCGGCGCCATTCCTGCCCGTGGAAAACAAGGCCGGGTTCGAGGAGGGGCGTAAGATGACGAAGCGTCTGCACGCTTTTGCCGCGGAGAAGCGGAATGCGCTTTATGACAAACGCGAGACCGCCGCGCGGCAGTGGTGCCAGGAGCACAACCGCGAATACGTCCCGCATGAGGATCGCAAGAAATTGCCCGACGACGAAAAGCCGCCCCGGCACGTCGGCCTTGATTACGTGGACCAAGGTCGCCTGAAGGTGCGCGAGCAGGACGAGTGGATCTGGAACCGCCGGATGGAGCGTTACGAGCCCATGGCGCAGAGCGTCTACAACGGCCCGGACCCGAAGTTCCTGAACGCCCGCAAGCTGCGCATGAATGCGAAGGCCAACAACAAGTGGCGTCCGGACAGCCGCATCCTCATGGGCGGCGCGTTGCAGGCTCCCGGCGTCGAGGTCACGCCCGGCGTTCTCAGCGCCTTGGGGGTGGCGCCCTCCGACGGCGAGGGCGGCGACGACCCCTATGCCATCACCGCCGATCTCGACGGTCGTCGCACCGCGCTTGCGAACTGGATCGCCCATCCGAAGAACCCCCTGACCGCGCGCGCGATCGTCAACCGCGTCTGGCAGTATCATTTCGGCAAACCGCTGGCCGGGAACCCGAACAACTTTGGAGCCAAGGGAGCCAGGCCGACGCACCCGGAACTGCTGGATTGGCTGGCCGCGGACTTCGTTGAGCACGGTTGGAAATTCAAGCGTCTGCATCGCCTGATCATGTCGTCACGGACCTACCGGCAGTCAGGCCAACACCCGGAAGCGGAGAAACTGGCGATCCAGGACGCGAACAACGACCTGTTCGCCCGTTTTCCAACGCGTCGCCTGACCGCTGAGGAACTGCGCGACGGCATGCTCCGCGTTACGGGTGAACTGAACACGCGGATGGGCGGCGCGCCAATCATGCCCGAGATGAACATGGAGGTCGCCCTGCAGCCGCGGATGATCCAGTTCTCGATCGCGCCCGCCTACACACCCTCACGCACGCCGGGGGAACGCAACCGCCGCAGCATCTACGCCTATCGTGTGCGCGGCCTGGCCGATCCGTTCCTGGAGACCTTCAATCAACCCAGTCCGAACGATTCCTGCGAAGCGCGCGACTCGGCCTCCGTTCCTCCTCAGGCCTTCACGCTGCTGAACAGCGATGTCATGACCGACCGTTCCCTCGCCTTCGCGCTGCGGGTGGAAGGGGAGACCAAGCCCTTGGGCAAGCAGGTCCGGCGCGCCTTCCAACTTGCCCTCGGCCGGGCGCCGACCAAGGCCGAACTGGACCGCATGACCGCCTACGTCTTCGAGATGCGCAAGTACCACAACGGGGTGAAACCGGAGAAACGGGAATTCCCCACGCGCATCACGCGTTCCCTGGTCGAGGAGTTCTCCGGCAAGGTCTTCGAGTACGAGGAAATCCTGCCCGTGTTCGAGGACTATGTCCCCGACAAGAAAGCCGCCGATGTCAGCGCGAACACACGGGCGCTCGCGGACCTCTGCCTGCTTTTGTTCAACTCGAATGAGTTCGTGTACGTGTATTGAGCCCGGTTGGAGTTCACGCTTTAGCGTGCCCAATCCAAAGGACTACGAGACGATGTACAACTGGCGCAAACTGAGCCCGAAACAACGGGGCGAACTTCTTGAACACCGGAAAACGAATCGGCTGCCGTGGCACAGTCCGCCGCGCCGAACCAGTGATCGAACCAAGCGATACCTGTTCACAGCCGCGTGTTATGAGCACAAGCCTTACATCGGAGTGTCGATGAAGCGATTGGATGCGTTCTCCGAAGCGCTTGCGGATGTGGCCGTTTCAAAGGCGGACTCCCTGGTGGCGTGGGTGGTGTTGCCCAACCATTATCATTTCCTGGCTGTAGCGTCCGATGCTCTGGACGTGTTGAGTGCATTGGGCAAACTGCACGGTCGAACATCGTTTAAATGGAACGCAGAGGATTCGACTCGAGGCCGAAAAGTTTGGTGCGGCGCAACTGAAACGGCGATGAAGTCGGAGCGGCATTTCTGGGCGACCGTGAACTGCATTCATCACAATCCAGTCAAGCATGGCTATGTTGAGAAATGGCAGGATTGGCCGTTTGGCAGCGCGGCACAGCATCTGGATTCAGTTGGGCCCGACGAAGCTCGGAGAAACTGGGTTGAGTATCCAGTCAATGAATACGGAAAGGACTGGGATGAATTCTGAATCCGGCGCTGTTGGAGTTCACGCTTCAGCGTGCGTCGAGCCTGAAAGGTTCAAGCTCGCTTGCGTGAATGCGTTCGCCAAGACCTTCAACCGCTCCCATCGAAACCTGTAGTGCAAAGTGTTAGACTGAACTTTCGTCCGTAGACGCTCAAACACGCTAAAGCGTGAACTCCAACTTATGAAACCGCCTCTCTGTTCCCGCCCCGTTTCCACGTCGGCCTCGCGCCGCGAGTTCCTCTACGGCCTCGGCGCTTCGCTTGGTTCCGTGGCCCTGACCGACGCCATTGCCAAGGACGCCCCCGCGATCGCGAAGGGCCCGTTGGCGCCGAAGAAACCCATGTTTCCCGCGCGCGCCAAGAACGTCATCATGCTCTTTATGGAGGGCGGCCCCGGGCACATGGACACCTTCGATCCGAAACCCATCCTGCAGAAGCTGCACAAGAAGGAATCCAAGAGCTCCCGAGGCTTGGAGACCGGTTTCAAGTTCTACGTCGGCAGCCCGTTCGACTTTCGCAAGGTCGGCCAGTCCGGCCTGGAGATGTGCGACCAGTGGCAGCACCTCTCCGATCCCGAGGTCGCCGACGAACTCTGCAACTACCGCGGCTGCCAGGCGGAATCGCTCAACCACCCCGAGGCCCTGTTCCACATGAACACCGGCAGCCGCCTCGGCGCCGATCCCGCCGTCGGGGCCTGGGCGACCTACGGCCTCGGCAGCGTGAACCAGAACCTGCCCGGCTTCGTCGTCATGACCGAACTCGCCATGCCGCAGGGCGGTTCGCGCAACTGGTCCAACGGCTACCTCCCCGCGTTCTACCAGGGAACGCGCCTGCGCCCGACCGGCTCGCCGATCCTCGACCTCCAGTCCCAGCCCTTCAAGTCGCGCGCCCACCAGCGCAAGGCCCTCGACGCCCTCGCCTTCCTCAACGACCAACACAAGTCCGCCCACCCCGAGCACGCGGAGCTGGCCGCCCGGATGGAGTCCTACGAGCTGGCCTATCGCATGCAGATGGAGGCCCCGGAGGTCATCGACCTCAAGGGCGAGCCGGAGCACATCCGCGAGATGTACGGCCTGAACGACAAGGAGGCCGGCGAGTTCGGCAAGCAGTGCCTGCTGGCGCGCCGGCTTGTTGAAAAGGGCGTCCGCTTCGTGCAGATCTTCTCCGGCGGTTGGGACAGTCACGACTACCTGGAACGCGGTCACTCCTCGCGGATCCGGAGCGTCGACAAGCCGATCGCCGCCCTGATCAAGGACCTCAAGCGGCGCGGCATGCTGAACGACACCCTGGTTGTCTGGACCGGCGAGTTCGGCCGCACGCCCGACAACAACAAGCGCGGCGGCGTCTACTCGCTCGGCCGCGGCCACAACGCGGACGCCATGACCATGCTCCTCGCCGGCGGCGGGGTGAAGCGGGGCGCCATCGTTGGCGCGACGGACGAACTCGGCTCCGAGGCTGTCGATGTGAAGCATCCCATCCGCGACTTTCACGTCACGCTCCTGCACCTGCTTGGGCTCGACGACAACAAGCTCACCTGGTTTCACGGCGGCCGCTTCAAGCAACTCAGCCAGTTCGGCGGCAAGGTGATCCAACCGTTGCTCGCCTGATTCGCAGTCGCGCCGCCGGCTTCCGCGTGGAGGAGCCAAGCCATCTCGAACTTGACCATGATCGCCCGCGGATTCGCTCTCTTCGCTGTTGTCGCCGTAATCGGCGCCGTCGGCGCGGCGCCGCCTTCGAAACCGAACGTGCTCCTGATCGTGACCGACGATCAGGAGCGCAAGGAGTTCAACTTTCTGCCCGAAGGTCGCGACGAAGCCGGTAGACCCCGGAACCTGAGCCCGAACATCGATCGCCTCGCCAGGGAAGGCGTCGTGTTGCTGAACCAATACTGTTCCAGCCCGGTGTGCACCCCTTCGCGTTACAGCACGCTGACCGGTTGCTACGCCAGTCGCTCCTCAACCTTCGCCAAGGCTGTCAGGAACCGCGAGCAGGTCAACATCACTTGGAACAGCCACATCGACCGGGAGACGCCAAATCTCGGGAGGAGCTTGAGGGAAGGAGGCTATTTCACGGGTTTCGTCGGGAAAAACCACGTCATTGCAGACGCAGGACGCGGACGGGCCGATGCGCCCGCCGATGACGCCGACCCTCGCGATCCCCCAGTGGCCGCCTTTTACGCGCGAAAGCAGCGGGGGCAGATTGCCGCGATCAAGGCCTGCGGCTTCGATTTCGCCGCCAGCATCTACGCGGGCAACCTCCCCAACCACACCTGCAAGGCCCTCGAGTTTCACAATATGGACTGGATCACCAGCGGGGCGCTGGACTTTCTCGAAGCGGCGGAGGAAGTGGAGAAACCGTTCTTCCTCTATCTGGCCACCACGCTCAATCACGGTCCCGGTCCAAGGAACAGAAAATACACCGGCGACCCGTTGGCCACACCTGCTGGGCTCCTGGACAAGCCGCTTGCGGTTCAACCGCCTCGCTCCAGCATTCCTGAACGGGTCAGACAGGCCGGCCTGCCGGTCGAGGGGCCGGCGTGCGATGTCCTGTGGTTGGACGATGGCATCGGCGCCCTGCTGCGAAAGCTCAAGTTGACGGGAAAGCTGGACAACACGATCGTCTTCTTCTTTAACGACCATGGCGTGGAGGACGGCAAGGGTTCGCTCTATGAAGGGGGCGTCAAGTCGGTTGGCTTTGTCTGGGGCGGCGGCCATGTGAAAGGCGGGCGGCAATCCAAGGTCAACGTCTCCAACATCGATTTCGCGCCCACCATCCTGGAGCTCTGCGGCGTTCCGGAAAAGGACCGGCATCCCATGGACGGGAATAGCTTCATGCCGGTCTTGCGCGGGAGCGACGAGGAGATTCACGACCACCTTTACTTCGAGCTGGGCGCCACACGGGCGGTGTTGAAGGACGGTTGGAAATACCTGGCGTTTCGCCTGCCGCAGTCGCTGCCCGCGAACCCGCCGAAACCCTACACGCATCTGGCGGACCGCCCCGGCGGCCGCGGCTCGGAATCTCCAGCCATCAACTTCTATCCCAACTATTACGACAAGGACCAACTTTACGACATCCGCAACGATCCGCTTGAGCGCGTGAATTTCTGCCAGGACGACGCGCAAAAGGTCCGGCTGACGAGGATGAGGGAAATCTTGCGGTCGGACCTGATCAACGTGCCGGGGCCATTTGCGGAATTCAAAGGGGAGGCCGCCATCGGAACCAAGGCTGCCGGAAAATGAATTGCGCGCTGAAGAACAGACTCACCATGAGACACACACTCGAACGCCTCGCTTTCCATTTTGTTACGCTGCTCGCCCTCTCGGCGGGCGCCGCCGATCCCCAGCCCTACGAACCGGAATGGGAGTCCCTTTCCCGGACGCCGATACCGGAGTGGATGAAGGACGCCAAGTTCGGCCTCTACACGCACTGGAGCGTCTTCTCCGTGCCGGCGCACGGCGGCCCCGACTACATCAAGAACCTCTACGGCGGACCGGGAGAGGATGTGAAGGGAACCTATTCCTACCACACCAACAAGTACGGAACCCTCGACAAGTTCGGCTACAAGGACTTTGTGCCGTTGTTCACGGCGGAGAAGTTCAACGGCGAGGAGTGGGCCGGCGTCATGCACGAATCCGGCGCCCGTTTCGCGGGGACGCTGTGCGTGCATCACGACGGCTTCCTCTTGTGGGACAGCAAGGTGAACCGCTGGAACGCCGGCAACATGGGCCCCCGGCGCGATGTTTACGGCGAACTGGTGAACGCGCTGCGCAGATATGACGACATGAAGGTGGTCGCCACTTTTCACCATGGCCGCACCTTCGGCTACGCCGCCGGTTTCATGCCAAAGGAAGGGAAACTGCCGGTCCGCACCGGGGAGAACAAGAACTGGGACATCTGGAACCCCGAGTACAACGACTTCTATTGGAATGCGGCGCTTGGCGCCAAGCCGGAGGAATTCGCCGCGCAATGGGTGGCCAAGGTCAAGGAGGTCGTGGACAAGTATAGCCCCGACTGCCTGTGGTTCGACGGGCTCAGCACGGCCACCCGGGGCGGACATCCGACCGAGGAACAGGTTCGGCAGGTCCTGGCCTACTACTTGAACCGGAGCGCCGAGAGGAGCCGGGAAGTCGTGGTCTGCAACAAGCTCGCGGGCGGGTTCAACTTCCCCGAGTCCTTCGGTCTGCCCTGTTACGAGAACGGCCGGGATATGCCGGTCGATGTCGGCCCCTGGTTCCTGATCGACCGCGCCATCGCTTATCCGTGGAGCTATGTCAACGGCAAGCGCTACAAGGACGGCGCGGACTACCACATTCGCAGCCTGGTGGACCTGGTCAGCCGGGGCGGCATCTTCCTGTTGTCGCTGACTCCCAAGGGCGACGGTTCCATCCCGCCAGAGGAGGTCGCCATCCTGAAAAACATGGGTCGTTGGCTCAAGGTCAACGGGGAGGCCATCTATGCCACCCGACCGTGGAAGGTTTACGCGGAAGGCCCCACCGTCTCGCGCAGCGTCAAGAGCCGCAACAGCGGCAAACGAGCCGAGCAATGGGACTGGCGGCAGGACTACACGGCGGAGGACATCCGGTTCACGGCTTCCAAGGACGGCAAGATCCTCTACGCCATCGCGTTGAACTGGCCGGACAATGGACGCCTGCTGGTCCGTTCGCTGGCCGCCGGCCGTCTGCAGCCCGGACGGGTCGGTCTGCTGGGACACGACGCCCCGCTCGAATGGCGCCAGACCGCGGAGGGACTGGAAGTTTTCCTGCCGAAAACGCCCCCCTGCGACCACGCCTACGCGTTGCGGATCGAACATCACTGAGTCGCCGATGCCAACCACGACAACACGCCCTATGAACGCTCTCAAAACCCTCCTGGCGGCCGCCGGACTGGCGGCTCTGCCGGCTCCGCGCGCCGCCGAAGCCGCCGCGCCGACCAGACCGAACATCGTCTTCCTGTTCTCCGACGACCAGACCATCGGCGCGGCGGGCTGCTACGGGAACAAGGACATCATCACCCCGCATCTCGACCAATTGGCGCGCGACGGCGTGCGCTTCGCCAACCATTACAACACCACGTCCATCTGCATGGCCAGCCGCGCCAGCGTGATGACCGGCCTCTACGAATACCGCCACGGCTGCAACTTCAGCCACGGCGACCTGGAGCGGCGTTTCATGGACCGGTCCTATCCGGTTCTGTTGCGGAAGGCGGGCTACCACACCGGCTTCGCCGGCAAGATCGGGTTCGTGCTGGAGAAGAAGGACTTCGAGTCCCTCGCGCCGCTCTTCGACGAATGGGCCGGCGGCCCGGGGCAGACGTATTACGAGACGGCGAAGAACGAGGGCATCGCGAAATACGCCGACCGCTATCCGCATTCCTCGCGGGCCTATGGAGCCTGGGCGCGGGATTTCTTCAAGTCCGCCAAGGCGAGCGGGAAGCCGTTCTGCCTGAGCGTGAGTTTCAAGGCTCCCCACAAACCCACCACGCCCGATCCGATCGACGCCCGGCTCTACGCCGGCCGGACCTTCACGCCGCCGCCCAACTACGGGGCTGAAAACGGCGGGCACCTCTCGCCGCAATCCCGCACCAGTCGCGCCGCAACCACTTTCGAGCGCGGCGACTGGAAGGACTACGACAAGCGCGCGGCCAAATACTACGCGTGCATCACCGGCGTGGACGCCGCCCTGGGCATGATCCGCGAAGGGCTCGAAAGCGAGGGGCTGGCGGACAACACCGTCATCATCTTCACCTCGGACAACGGCTACAACTGCGGCGCGCACGGCTTCAGCGACAAGGTGCTGCCCTACGAGGAAGGCTCGAAGTCGCCGCTGGTTGTCTACGATCCGCGTCCCGGGAAACAGCGCGCCGGCGCGGTCTGCGAAGCCGTCACCGGCAACGTGGACATGGCCGCCACCATTCTCGACCTGGCCGGGGAGCCCGCGCCCGAGGGCATTGACGGAAGGAGCCTGCTGCCCCTGCTCGCCAACCCCGAAGGCGACGTGCGCGACGCGCTTCCGTTGTTCAATTTCTGGGGCATTTCCTCCGCCCAGTCCATGGGCGTCGTCACCCGCGACTGGAAATACATCTACTGGTATTACGGCGGCGACGGTCTGAAACCGGCGGAAGAGCTCTTTCACGTGGGACGTGACCGCTTCGAGATGAGCGAATTGGCCGCCGATCCCGGCCATGCCGGTCAACTGGACTCCATGCGCCGGCACTACGACGCGGAACTCGCCGCGATCCGCGAGAGGGTCGTGGAGGGACACGGTCACGAACCTTACCGAGCGCTCTTCGACCGCGCCGTCGCCTGGGAAAAGAAGGCCCCCTTGATCAAGGAACGAAAGGCCCGCGGCGCGGACGACGACGAGGGCGTCCCGCCGAGGAAGCGAAAGAAGCGCGAAAACAAATGATGAACTGCGGAATCGTCGAGTAACATTCCCTGTCGCGCCTCACCTTCAACTCGAAGAAGGCCAAGAAACCGAAATGAAACACACCTTCATCCCCCTTGTTCTCCTGTCGTTGGCGCCGTTGACCGCGGTCCACGCCGCCAACGACAAACCCAATATCATCTTCGTCCTGTTCGACGACATGGGCTACGGCCAGCCGAAGTGTTACCGCGAGGGCACAGAGTTCAAGACGCCGAGCCTTGACCGCATCGCGGCTGAGGGTATGCGCTTCACGGACGCGCACTCGGCGGCCTCAGTGTGCACGCCGACACGTTACGGCGTCCTCACCGGACGTTATCCTTCTCGCATCGGACAGTTCGGCGTGCTGCAGACCTATTCGTCCCCGATCATTCCCAAGGAGCGCCTGACCGTCGCCTCCCTGCTCAAGCGGAACGGCTACCACACCGCCTGCGTCGGCAAGTGGCACCTCGGCCTCAACTGGATCACGGACACGAAACAGGAGAAGGGGCATCAGGACCTGCCGGTCGGCCTGCGGATGAAGGATGGTCCGAACGCGCTCGGCTTCGACTACTTTTGCGGCTTCACCCACACCCGCGGCATCGAGTCGATCATCGAACAGGACACCGTCACGCGGAAGGTCACGGAGGTGGAGAACCAGCCCCTGATGATGCGGAAGGTGCTGGCGTATCTCGACGAGCGGGCAAAGGCCGACCAGCCGTTCTTCCTTTATTTCCCCATGTGCCCCCCGCACAACCCGATCGTGCCCGCGCCGGAATTCAGAGGCAAAAGCGGCCTGGACGGCAAGGAGGCGAAATACGGCGACTGGGTCTATCAGGGCGACCACATGCTCGGCCAGATTCTTGACCGGCTCGAAAAACACGGCATCGCCGGCGACACGCTGGTCATGGTCAGCGCCGACAACGGCGCGGCCAAACGCCCCTACGCCCCGTTGCGCGGGGCGAAGACCAGCATCTACGAGGGCGGGCATCGCGAACCCTTCATCGCCCGCTGGCCCGGCCGCATCAAACCCGGTTCGGTGTGCGACGACACGGTCTGCCTCAACGACCTCCTGGCCACCTGCGCGGAGATCGTCGGCGCAAAGCTGCCCGACGACTCCGGCGAGGACAGCGTGAGCATCCTGCCTGACCTGCTTGGCACGGCGAAGGGACCGGTTCGCGAGGCCACGGTCCATCAGGCTCCGGGCGGCAACCGGAATCGGGACAAGAAGGGGAAGAAGAAGTCTCGCAAAGAAGTGGCCCTCGCCTTGGATCCTGATTTCGATTGAAGACGCCGTCCGAATGAGACCGAGGAGATTCATGAATCTGGAGTTGCAATACGCCAAAGGCGTTCCACTCCAAAGCCCAGCGTCGCTTAGCGCACGCTGGGTGACCGGCCCCGACAACGGATGAACCCCAACGGGGTTCCAAAACCTCCGACATGAACAATAACCTCCAAATCTCCCTGGCCCTCGTTTCCACCGTTGTTCTCGTCGTATCAACCCACGCCGCCGAGCCTCCCGCCTTTCCCTTCGGTCTTCCGGACGCAAAACCGGACCGACCGCTGAGCGCGGCGATGCAGAGACTCTACGATCACTACCCCGCTGTTCGTCCCGAGAAGAACGAGTTGTTCTCCAACTTCAAGTACACCCGCCTCGAAGGCTTCGATTACCACGGGCATGACGGCACGATCTCACGCCGCGATCCCTCGAAGATCATTCTAGCCAACGGGAAATACCATGTCTGGTACACCCGCCGCGAGACCCCGGCCCCGCCTCGCGGTCCGGGCAAGGGCACAGACGCCATTCCTTCCGCGGACTGGGACCTCTCCGAGATCTGGCATGCGACGAGCGACGACGGCTTCACCTGGAAGGAGGAAGGCGTGGCTGTGCCTCGTCCGCCCAAGCCGGAGGTCGGTTGGCGTTCCGTGAGCACTCCGGACATCCTCGTCTGGAAGGGGAAGTATCACCTCTACTACCAGGGCTTCCTGGAGATGTCGGGCAAGCGCGGCGACGATTGTCCCGTGACCGCGTCCGTAGCGGATTCGCCCAACGGTCCGTGGCGCCCTGTCGGCTGGATCGTCATTCCCAATGGGCGCGACGGCGAGTGGGATCGGTATTCGATCCACGATCCCTATCCCCTAATCTATCGTGGGAAGATCTACCTTTACTACAAGTCCGACACCGGCGTGAAACCGGACTACATCCGCGTGCAGGGTTTGGCGACTGCGGACGATCCGCTGGGGCCTTTCACCAAGCATCCGCTGAATCCCGTAATCAACTCCGGACATGAGACGACGCTGTTCCCCTTCAAGGAAGGCATCGCCGCGCTGGTGATCCGGCACGGATTGGAACACAACACCATCCAGTACGCGCCCGACGGCGTGAACTTTGAGGTGATGACGACCACGAGCCTGATGCCCTACGCCGGCGGGCCGTATGTCCCGGACGCCTTCACCGACACGCGCGATGGCCGCGGCATCACCTGGGGGCTCTGTCACTTCACCGACGCCGGAACGCGCGAAAACCGCCACAGTATTCTCGGTCGCTTCGACTGCGATCTCAGCCGCGACGTGCACGACGAGTGGATGAAGAAGACGGAGATTTTCCTGGGGCACGAGGTCTATTTCTCCCAGGGACTGGGGCGCGCCCAGCGCGAACGCATTGCCGCCGACAACGTCAAGGAATTGAAATGAACCCGAACCGCACCGCGCCTTCCAATCCCCGACCACAGAGCGGTTTAAGAGAATTCGTGGCCATAAAAAGGCGCAAGACTCGCAAAGATGAAGGCCTTCTTGCGCTTCTTTGCGCTTCTTTGTGGCTGCAGCGAAAATGAATCGTCACTAATGCTCCGACCGCCCATGAAATGCCTGCTCCTGCCCGTCGCGCTCATATGTGTCGCTTCGTCCCATTAGTTCGCCGCCGACGCCGAGTGGCTCCGCGAAAAGGGCGCGTTGATTTTTCACGACGGCTTCGAGCGCACGGAGGACGGCAATGGCTTGAAAGCCATCGGCAACGGCTGGGAGAGCGCAACGGCGGACCGCGTTCCGCAGATCAAGCAGGCGCGCATTGAGGACGGCATCCTTAAGATCGCGAGCGCGACGAAGGAGGCCGGACACGCCGCGCACATTCATCACGACGCGGGCTTCACTGACGGCGGCGTGATCGTGCGCTTCAGGTTTCCCGGTCTGAACCAGGCCGAGTCGCTCCAACTCGGCTTCGTGGACCGCGAGACGAAGGGCATTCACGCGGGGCATCTGTGCTACGGCATCCTGTCGCCGACGAGCGTCAAGCTCATCGACCACAAGACCGGCGTGATGAACCTGGCGATCCGCGGCGAACGACGGAAGTATCTCGCTGCGAAGAAGCCCCTGCCGCCGGAGATGGATGCGTTGTTGAAAAAGAAGCAGATCGTCGCGCCGTGGAAGGCGGACACCGAATGGCATGAGCTCGCGCTCGTCACGGAAGGCGACGTGATGCGCCTCAGCCTCGACGGCCAAATCCTCGCCTCACATCGTTCCGAGGGCTTTGCGCACCCGATGAAACGATGGTTCAGCTTCCTCGTGCCGAGCACGGTGTGGATTGACGACGTGAAGATCTGGAAGGTGAAATAGCCGTGAAGAGACTGATCCTGTTCGGCTTTTTGGCGGCCGCGGCCGTCCCCGCGCAATCGGCGCCCCAACCCGGGAAGCCCGGCAGGAACGCCTCGCCGGTCCCGAGGTTCACCTTCGCGGACACGATTGAAGCCCAGGAGAGGCAGCTTGCGGACAACCCGCTCCTGAAACGCTTCCGCGAATCCCGCGCGAAGCTCCTTCAGGACCCGCATCATCCGCTCTATCATTTCACCAGCCCGGAAAACCGGCTGAACGACCCGAACGGGCTGAGCTTCTGGAACGGGAAGTGGCACATGTTCTATCAGGGCTACCCGCCGGAGCATCCGAGGCAGCATTGGGGACACGCGATCAGCGACGATCTGGTCCATTGGCGCGACCTGCCTTACGCCATCTATCCCGGCCCGGAGAAGGCCTGTTTTTCGGGGACGGTCTTCATCGATGACGATCCCAGGCGCGCCATCGCGATCTATCACGGCACCCAGGTTGGAACGATGGTCGCCACGTCGAGCGATCCCTTGCTGCTCAACTGGACCAAGGTCACGGGCCGGGCGGTGATTCCCTTTCCCAAACCCGGCGAACCGCAGCCGGAATACAACATCTTCGATCCGTGCATCTGGAAGCAGGGCGACTGGTATTACGCGCTGACGGCGGGACCCAAGGGCGGCAAGCAGTCGCGGTCCATGTTCCTCCATCGCTCCAGGAATCTGGCCAACTGGGAACACCTGCACGAATTCCTCGAACACGACCGCTTCGGCCTCGCGGGCGACGATGGCGCGTGCCCGTATTTCTGGCCGATCGGCGACAGGCATATCCTGGCGCACTTCAGCCACATGAGCGGCGGCAAGTACATGCTCGGCGACTACGACACGCAACGGGACAAGTTCGTCGTGACCGACGGCGGCGATTTCAACTTCGGCTCGGCCATGCCCAGCGGACTGCACGCCCCATCGGCGTATCCCGATGGCAAGGGCGGCGTGGTCGTGATCTTCAACGTGAACGAGGGCAAGCCGACGAAGGGTTGGAACCGCATGATGTCGCTGCCCCGGACGCTCACGCTGCGCAAGGACCCGGTGTTCAATCCGCTCAACATCGAACCGGCGGGCGACGTGGAATCATTGCGGGGCGCGCATGTCCGTGTCGGCTCCATGACTCTTCCGGCCAACCGCGAAGTCGTGCTCGACCAGGTGAAGGGCAATGCCATGGAGATCCTCGTCGAGATCGCGCCGCAGAAGGGGCAGACACTCGAATTGAACCTGCTGCGCTCGGCCAACGGCGAGGAAGTCACCCGCATCCAGTGTTACCGCGACCGCGGTTTGCGGATTGTCCGCCGCAAGGATACGCCGACAGTCGTCACACTCGACACGTCGCGTTCCTCCATCGCGGGAGATGTGCTGGCGCGCCCGCCCGAGTCGGCCCAGGTGGACATGACGCCGGATGAACCGCTCAAGCTGCGCGTGTTCATCGACCGCAGCATTGTCGAGGTCTTCGTCAACGGCCGCCAATGCGTGACCGCGCGGGTTTACCCGGACCGCGAAGACAGCCTTGGCGTTTCCCTGCGCGCCCAGGGCAGGGAGGCGGAGCTTGTGTCCCTCGACGCCTGGCAGATGAAGAGCATCTACCGGTGAATTCCGGTCCCGTCCCTCAAAGCTTGCGACCATGAGACTTCCGCCGCCCTCCTTTTGCTTTCCCTCGGCGACGGTCGCGTGGAAATCGCCTGGACCAAGACCGGCAGCGACAAGTCCCACCACAGCGACTTCGTGCCGGCGCCGACGATGGACACTTGCGCCTTCCCGCCGCGAATACCCGTTGATCTCGTCAAAGGGGTATTTTTCCCGATCCAAACGTTCGCTTTGCACGCCGCAACGCCGGCAGCAGAATGGCTCCATGATTCGCGTCGTTGTCGCCTTGCTCGCAGTCCCCATCCTCGTCTCTTCGCAGACGTTGAGTGACGGGGAGACGGAGTTCATCCGCCTGATCGGCCGTGAGGCCGGAGACGGCGTCGAGGTCGTTCCGCTTTGGCCCGGCGACGGGACGCCGCCCAATGTTTCGCGGAAGCTCAAGGGGACGGAGTCCGTGGTGGAGCCGAAGCCGGGCAATCCCAGTGTCCGCAATGTCTCCAAGCCCAGCCTGGTCATCGTCGCGCCCGGCGGCAAAGACCCCAAACGGGCGGGTGTGACGATGGTCTTCGCGCCCGGCGGCGGCTACGGCGCGCTGGGCATCAACATCGGCCGCGACCTGCTGACGTGGGCCGACGCCATCGGCGCGGAATTCGCCCTGCTGAAATACCGCGTGCCGCGCGCCGCCAACGATCCCGGCCGCCGCATGCAACTCAGCGACGCCCAGCGCGCAATTCGAATTCTGCGCGCCCGGTCCGACACCCGGATCGTCTTCTTCGGGGCCTCCGCCGGGGGGCATCTCGCCTTCAACCTGGCAAACAATCACGCCGAGGAGATCGTCGCCCCGCTCGACGACACGGACCGGCTCAGCGCCCGCCCGGACGCGGTCGTGGCGCTTTACCCGGCCTACCTGACGCAACCGATCGTGGGGATGGACGCCGATCCGAACCTTCACCTCGATCAGGTTTCTCCCGAACGCACTCCGCCCGTGCTGATGACCGTGACGCGGCCTGACAAGTTCACCCACGGAGCCGTCAACGCCATGCTGGCCCTGCGCCGGGCCAAGGTCCCCGCCGAACTGCACATCTTTCCCGAGGGCGGTCACGCCGGCGGCTTCGACAAGTATCCGCTGATGGAGTTTGTCCGCCCCACGGCCAGGTTCCTTCGGGACCAGGGCATCTTCACCGAGGACGTGGCGAAGGTCTCCAACGAGTTTCTCGACCGACTGGAAGCCGCCTTCCTGAAACGTCCCGCTTCCACCGAAACCGCGCAGGACGACACGCCCATCGCCGGCGCGCTTCCGCCCACGGAGTGGTCGGCTGGCGATCGCGCGCTGGCCGGGTTGCGAGAGAAACCCGCGCCGATCCTGCGCCTGTGGCCGGGCGACGGAACCCGCGAGGACGATCCCGCCCGCGAACTGGAGGAAGCCGTGCCGGATTCCTCCGACGGTCGCGTTCGCATCGGCGACGTCTCCCGTCCCACCCTGCACGTCTGGCGGCCGGAGAAACCGGATGGCCGGGCGGTCTTGATTTTCCCCGGCGGAGCTTACAACAAGCTGGCCGCCCAGCACGAGGGAACGGAAATCGCGCAATGGCTCAACGACCAGGGCATCACGGCCTTCCTCTGCAAATACCGCGTCCCGCGCCGCAACGGCATGGACAAACACGCCGTCGCCCTGCAGGACGCCCAACAGGCAATCCAGATGATCCGCAAGCAAGCCAGGGAATTTGGCGTCGAATCCGACAAGCTGGGAGTGATCGGATTCTCCGCCGGCGGAAATCTCGCCGCCCTGACCGTCCACCAGGCGCCCAACCGCCGCCTGAAGCCGGACTTCGCGCTGTTGATCTATCCCGCTTATCTAAACCTCGAACGGGAAGGCGCGGAGCTGGATCCGGTCCTGCGCACGCTGAGCGGCCGCGCCGACTACGCTCCCACCTTCATCGCCGTCGCGAAGGACGACGCCCACGCCGCCGGGTCCCTGCATTACTTCCGGCACCTCCAACTCCAACGCATCGCCACCGAACTGCACGTCTACAACGCCGGCGGCCACGGCAAGGGGCTCGACGCCCGCGGCTACCCCTTTTCCTCCTGGACCCAGGCCGCCGAACGCTGGCTGGCGGACATGAAACACGGCACGACCCACATTCTCCTGGATCGCGCGAAGTAGCGGTTTCCGGTAGAATGGCCCGATCCGAGCTGCGATACAGTGGCCTTGCTCAACGCCTTGTTCCATGAGAGTGACACAACTCCTTCTCCTCCCGCGCTTCAAGAACCACGAAACGGAACCGGACAAACCCGGCATCCTGGCGAGCAAAGGAATCAAGGCCGAGGGCGAGGTCTGGAAGAGTGGAAAGACCTTTGGAAACGGCGCGACGAGCGTCGAGGAGACAATGGACCAGAAATTGCCGGCGAAAGGCTTTGCCCAACTCGGTTTTGCGATCCTGCTGGGATTGGCTTTGGCGGTTGCCTCGGCCGAATTCCAGGCCTTGATCGCCGCAGAGCCTTTTCCGGCCCTGATCCCGCGCGAGAAGCCCGCCGATCGGAGGCTGAGCGCGGCGGTCGAACGACTTTACGACGAGTGGAATCCTCTTGAGGACCGGGACAACGAGTTGTTCAGCAATTTCAAGTACTCGCGACTTGTCGGTCTGTCCCATGAGGGAGGCCGCGTGTCCCGGCGCGATCCCTCGAAGGTCCTTTTGATCGACGGCGTGTATCACGTCTGGTACACGCGCCGGGAAACCCCGGAACCGCCGGCCGGCGCGGAGCGGGCCACGGCGACCGTTCCCTCGACCGATTGGGACCTCGCCGAGATCTGGCATGCGACGAGCCGGGACGGTTTCACCTGGAAGGAGGCGGGCGTCGCCGTGAAGCGTACGCCCGGACACGGCTACGGTTGGCGTTCGGTGACCACCCCCGACATCCTGGTCTGGCATGGACGGTATTACCTCTTTTTCCAAGGCTTTAACGCCGTCCCGGGTGTGGCGGGAGACCGCGCCGCGGTCACGGCGGCGGAAGCCGATTCCCCGCACGGTCCATGGAGGTCCGTCGGGAGGGCGGTGATCGACTTCGGCGCGCCGGACGAGTGGGACGCCAACGCCATCCACGATCCCTATCCCCTCGTCTTCAACGGGAAGATCCATGTCTACTACAAGGGTTCGCCCGGCAGGAACGGGCGCGACGGCACGCTCATCCGCGCGCAGGGGGCGGCGATCGCCGATCATCCTTTCGGGCCCTACACGAAGTCGCCGCTGAATCCGATAATCAACTCGGGTCACGAGACCTGCCTGTTTCCGTTTCGGGAAGGCGTGGCGGCGATCGTGAGCCTGGACGGACCGGAGAAGAACACCGTGCAGTTCGCGTCGGACGGCCTGAACTTCACCGTGAAATCGCTCCTCCAGATCCCGCCGCTTGCGCCGGGACCGTTCGTCGCCGACGCCTTCGCGGACAAGGGCAACGGACGCGGCGTCACCTGGGGGTTATGCCATCTCCAACCCGACGGCGTTGAAGGCCGGTGTTCCATGCTCGCCCGCTTTGACTGCGATCTTTCGCTCGACGTCGATCGGCCGTTTTTCAAGCGGAACAACCTGCGCTTCGACGAGCGGACCTACCAGCAGGAACGCGTGAAGCTCCCGGATTACCTGAGGAAACAGATCGAGCGGGAACACGGGCGAGTGGATCGCGACACGCTGAAGGAAGGCCAGCGCGGCCGAAGTTTGAAACCGGCGGCGCCCCCGAACGTCAACGAGAACCCCGCCGCTGCGAGCGCGCGCGCCTTCCCGGCGGTCATGCCGACCGAGAAGCCGGACCGCCCGCTCAGCGAGGCCTGGGCGCGGATGTGGGATCGTTGGAATCCCCACGAGGACCGCGCCAACGAGCTTTACTCCAATTTCAAGTACAGCCTCGTTCAGGGCTTCGAGCGGAAGCCGAATGTCTCCCGGCGCGACCCGAGCAAGATTCTGCGCGTCGAGGGCAGGTATTACGTGTGGTACACGCGGCGGCAAACCTCGTCCGCGCCCGTCGGTCAGGCGAAGGCGACCGACTTAATTCCCGCCACCGACTGGGACCTCGCGGATATTTGGTGCGCCGCGAGCGACGACGGTTTCAGTTGGCGGGAATTGGGCGCCGCTGTCCGGCGCCCGCCGAAACCGGAAATCGGTTGGCGTTCCATCTGCACGCCGGACATTCTCATGTGGAAGGGGCGATATTACCTCTATTTTCAGGCCTACAGTGAGGTGACCTCAGGCACGGCCCGGTGCCCGGTGCGCGTCGCGGTTGCAGATTCGCCCGCCGGCCCGTGGAGTCACTTCGACCGCCCCCCCATCGAGCCGGGGCCTCCGGGATCGTGGGACAACATCAAGATCAATGACCCGAACCTGATCGTCCATCGCGGCCGGATTCTCTTGTATTACAAGGGCGCGCCCATCGAGCGTGGCGACGAATACGTCCTTCGCATGCAGGGCGTCGCCATGGCGGACAACCCGCTGGGTCCCTTCGTGAAGTCCCGGTTGAACCCGGTGATCAATTCCGGCCACGAGACCTGCGCTTTTCCGTGGCGGGATGGCGTGGCCGCGTTGGTCTCGCTCGACGGACCGGAGAAGAACACGATCCAGTTTTCCCGCGACGGCGAGAACTTCGAGGTTCGGTCGATGGTGCAGATCCCGCCGGTCGCGCCCGGCCCGTTTGTGTCCGACGCCTTCGCCGACAGCGACGACGGCCGCGGTTTCACCTGGGGCCTGTGCCACATCAACACTGACGGCGGCGGCGCGGAGAACGAGTCCATTCTCGCTCGTTTCGATTGCGACCTCTCCCTCGATGTGGACCGACAGATCTTCAAGCGCAACAACCTCCGCCTCGACGAGCATACGCACTTTCACGGCCGCGTTGGCCTGCCCCGGGGCTGGCGTCAGTTGATCCTGTCCGAACGCGCCAAGGTGGACCGGGAGACGATCCGATGAAGACGAGGGCGGCGATTTTCACGATCCTCTTCGGTATCTGCCTCCCTCTAGGGGCGATCCAGGAGCAACCGCCCAACGTGATCTTGATCGTCACCGACGACCAGGGCTACGGCGACATGGCCTGCCATGGGAATCCCTGGCTGAAGACGCCAAACCTCGATCGCCTGCGCCGCGAAAGCGTGCGGTTGGAGGACTACCACGTGGACCCGGTCTGCGCGCCGACGCGGGCGGCCCTGATGACGGGACGGCATTCCGTGCGCGTCGGAGCCTGGACGGTGACGGAGGGGCGGCAACTGCTGAACCCCGCCGAGACCACGATGGCTCAGGTGTTTGCGGCCTCGGGCTATCGGACAGGCATGTTCGGCAAGTGGCACCTTGGCGATGCCTGGCCCTATGCGCCGCGGTTTCGCGGTTTCCAGCAAGTCGTGAGACATCTGGCCGGCGGCATCGACGAGATAGGGAACCCGGCGGGCAACGGCCACTTCGAACCCACGCTGTTGCGCAACGGCAGGCCGGAGAAGTTCGCCGGTTATTGCACGGACATCTTCTTCAACGAGGCGATCCGTTTCCTCACCGACGGTCCGCCCCGGAACGGGGAACAGGGAACGAAGAGACCCTTCTTTGTCTACCTTCCGCTGAACGCCATGCACAGCCCGTTCACGGTCGCGGAGAAATACTCGAGGCGGTTCACTGCGACCGGCCTTCCGGAGAATCGCGCCGGGTTCTACGGCATGATCGAGAACTTCGACGAAAACCTCGGCCGCCTTTTTGAGACCCTGATGCGAACCGGACTGGAGCAGGATACCGTTGTCGTCTTCATGGGCGACAACGGCACGGCGGTTGGCGCGGACGGCAACGGGAAGAGCGGGTTCAACGCGGGTATGCGCGGCAAGAAAGGGAGTGTCTACGAGGGCGGCCACCGCGTCGCCTGCTTTGTTCGCTGGCCGGCTGGATTGCGGGCGGGCGGGGAGGTTCGGAGGTTGACCTCCGTTCACGACTGGCTGCCGACCCTCATCGACCTCTGCGGTCTCAAGGCTCCTGAAGGCGTCCGCTTCGACGGCCGGAGCATCGCGCCCTTGTTGCGGGGCGAACAGGAGGACTGGCCGGCGCGCACGATCGTCGTCGAACGACAGGGCGGCGGGTTGTCAAAGGGAAGTCGGCAACCGCCGCCGCGAAGGACACGCTACCCGCAATACGCTGTTCTCACCGAGCAATGGCGGTTGGTGAACGGCGAACTCTACGACATCGTCGCCGACCCGGGACAGAAGCGGAACATCGCCAAACGCAACCCCGAGACCGCCGCCCGGCTATGGTCGGCTTATGAAGATCACTTTGCCGACGTTTCCTCCCATGGCGGGGCGAACATTCCATTTTTCCTTGGCGCGCCTGAGGAATCCCGCACAACCCTCACCGTCCGCGATTGGCGTCCAACCGATGGGGCTGTGATCTGGAAGCAGGAACAACTCGACGATGATTCGCTGGCGATCAACGGGTTCTGGGCCGTCGAAGTTCGCGCGGCCGGACGCTACAGGTTTGTTCTCACCCGCCATCCGCTGGACGATGCGAAGCCCATCGGCGCCAACCTGGCCCGCATCCGGTTGGGCGACCTCCAACGGGAAACCGATCTGGCGCCCGAGGCCAGGCAGGCGGTCTTCGAACTCGACCTCACCCCGCGCAGGGCCGTTCTTCAGACGTGGCTCACAGACGCCGGGACGGGCAGGGGGAGAGGCGCGTATTTCGTAACGGTGTCACGAGCCGCGCGGTAGAGCGGCTCCAAGAAGGTAATGGTCGGAATCGTGCCGCCTCGAGGGGGGCTTTGAAATGGGGGCTGCGGCGGGTCGCTCTTCCCTCCGTCGCCTCACTTCGGCAAAACCCAGATGTTGCGGAAGAACACGGGGTTGCCGTGGTCCTGGAGGAAGATGGGGCCGCCCTCGTCCTTGAGTTCGCCCGTGATCGGCGCGGCGGTGGTATGAGTCTTGTTCAGTTCCTGGTCCTCGTGCACGACCACGCCGTTGAGCCTCACTGTGATGCGCGGCCAGGCTGACATTTTGCCGTCGGCAGCGAACTTGGCGGCGGTGAATGCCACATCGTAGGTCTGCCAGGTCAGCGGCGGGAGGCACATGTTCAATTTGGGTTCTGCGATCGAATAGATGCCCCCGGTCTCGTTCATGCGACCGTCGAGGCCGAAGGAATCCAGCACCTGGGTCTCCCAGCGTCCGCCGTAATACACGCCGCTGTTGCCCCGTCCCTGTCCGCGCGAGAGCGGCTTGTAGGGCGCGCGGAATTCGAGATGGATCTCGCAGTCCTTGAAGGTCTTCTCGCTGGTCGTGCCGGTGGCGGCTAGCAGGCCCTCGACCAGCTTTCCGTTCTTCCAACCTTCGGCGGAGCTTCCGTCGAAGAGGACCACGGCGCCCTTGGGCGGCTTCCTGCCCAGCGTGGGGCTTTGCCGCTCGATGCGCGGCAGATTGAAGCGTTCTCCTGAGATTCGCCCCTTGATCCGGCCGTCCCGAATGATGGCCTCGATTTCATCGTCGTCGCTTTCGAACAGGACAATGTCCTTCTTGAATGTTCCTGCTACGCGCACGCGCTCCTTTCCCTTCGTCCAGCCGAGCCCAGGCAGCCCCCCTTTGAGAAAATACGCTTCGAACCTGCCGTCGCCCAACGCCACCACCTGCGCCCCGAGCGAGGCTCCTTCCCTGTCGCTGCCGTATTCGCCCTGGATCGAAAAGTCGGGATCTTCCCTTCGGGCGGTCACGGGATCCGTCCAGGCCTTGTTCTTGTCGGCGGCCTGCGCCACGCACGCGGTCAGGGCGAGCGCGACAATAGTCGACGGGCAAAGAATGGGTTTCATATGGGCAGCGTTCGTTTGCTTCGGGATCAAAGCAGAATCGTTCAATTCCCGCTACTGAAAGCATCCTGCCCGCGTGACAATTTGGGCGCCACGGTGGGGCGAAGCTCCTGAGCCGGGCCTGCGACAACTCAGGGCGAAGAGGCATGTCAAATCCGCTTGGGTTGACGCCCAAGCGCGACTGCGGGACCCGCCATGTTGCCCTGCAGCCGGTGGGCTCAGTCCTGGTTGCCCAAGGTCACGAGCTGAACCGAAGTGAACCTCGTCCCCGCCTGGGCATTGATCGTGATTGTGTTCCGGCCGCTCAGGGCGGCAGCGGGAACATCGGCATCCAAGGGCGCGAAGAACTCGCTGAACTCATGCGCGTCGCCGGTCTCGATCCTGATTGTCCGGCCGTTCACCATGGCGGTCAGCGGTTCGGCAATCCCGCCCCGGCGGTGAACGCCGACAATCAGCTTGGCGGAAAGGACGGCATCCGGCTTCGGAACATCGATCTGAAATGTCGCCGGCTTGCCTTGCGTTGCAACCGCCGTCTCCGTTGCGTAGTGACGTTCCATCCGCAGGGCTCCGCCCGGTTTCAACGGACGTTTGAGGGGCAGGCGGATGAGGGTCGTTTCGTTGACATCCACTGGAATGGCGGAGGGCGCCACTTCGTGTTCGGGCTCAAATACAACCTCCCCCTTGTGGTAGTTGAGACGCGTCTGCCGGGCGTTGGTTGCGCCTGCCTCGGCCGCCGCGGCAGACAGGTCGACGGCGATCTGCCGGCCGCCCATGTTGCAGATGGCGAGCGAGATCCGTTCGCCGTCGTGAACCGCGACAACGTCGAGCCAGTCGCGGTCAAACGCTGCCGGCAGCCTGCGGCCGTCGAAGTCACGCCAGAGTTCGAAGAAGTTCGCGATCGTCGTCGGTTCGAAGTCCTTCCTCTCCACGTGGCGCTCGCGATCGGTCTTGGGAGTGAACGCGGCGTCGCCGCTCAGTGGATTCCAGGACATGTGCAGGAAGATGAAGGGCACGAACAGGTCGATCTGATCGGGCCGCTGCATGGACTTGGTGAGGTAGGCGTTCCAGGCGTAGAGGCGCAGCCAGTTGTCCGCGGGCGCGCGCCCGTTCTGCAGGGAGCCGGTCTCGGTGATGATGATGGGCAGGACGTTGTCGGCCTTGATCATGTGTGCTCGCAGCATGTCGAGGATCGCCTCGTAGCGGCCGAGCAGGTAGTTCGAGTAGCCGAGGCCGCGCCGCGCGTGCGCGCCCAGGGTTCCCGCGTTTTCATAGAAATGATGGGAGAAGAAGTCGATGTGTCCGCGCGTTTCCCCAATGAAGCGGGCCTGGTTGCGGAAGAGTCCGAAGTCCTGGACCTGGAGCTGCATGTAGGCGGACGAGGGGCCGCCGACCTTGACCCCGGGCGCGCGGGCGTGGACGGCGTCGGCCACGCGGTTGTGGAAGTCGGCCAGCAGCCCCCAGCCATCGATTCCCTTCTTCTCCTGCCAGTGGTGCGCCCATTCCGACTTCACGCTGCTTTCGTTCTTCACCTCCCACCAGGTCGCCGTGCGCCCGCCGTCCTTGATCTGATCGGCGACGTAGGCGGCGGCGAGTTCGGCGGCTTCGTCGAAGCGGTTGGTCAACGGCGTCCCGCGCCCTTCAAGCGGCACGGACATGAACTCCGGCCAGTCGTTGAAGCAGAGCGCGAAGGGGCTTTCGCGGAATCCCGGGATCGTCCGTTCGAAGCGTTTCCCGGAATCGTAGCGGTCGAAGAAGGTCAGGTCCGCCGCGCCCGGCTTGTCCTTCCGCTCTTTGAGCGTCTCCATGCCGCCCCAGCCCTTGGTCAGGGCGGGGTTGAACTTGAAGGCGCCGCGTCCGGGCAGGAAGCCCCGCTCCAAGGCCCATTTCTCAAACGAGGGATGAACCTCGCCGGGCGTCTGGTGCATGCGAAACCACTTGTCGCGTTGAAGTTCGGCCGTGCCGCCGATCTCCAACTCGTGTTCCGTGTCGATCCGGATCGCAACCCGTTCGCGCGGAAACTCTGAGCCGAGGTCGCGATAGGGGAGGTCGTCGAACGCGGGAGGGATCGCCTTCTGCGCGATGAAGATGACATTGTCGATCCGGCAGGTCGCGTCCTTGTCCTTCATCAGGAACCGGATCTTCATCCGCCCGAAGGGCTTGTCCGTGACCGGCAGGGTCGGCATCTGCACGCGATAGAAGTCCTTCACCTGCCGGCTTCGCGGCGGGGCCTTGTCCGGCGAGAAGGGATAAACGCGGACTTCGGCGATGCGGTCCAGGTCGGCGCCGTGGAATCCGAAATGGCGGAACAGGCCGGCCGCGCGTTCCGCGCCCTCTGGCAGCAGGATCTCGTCGCCGTCGCGCAGTTCCCGCGTCTCCTCCAGGACAGTCAGTTCCTTCAGCCCGCGGTCGCGACCGGCTCCCGTGTAGACGGTCTTGCGTCCCTTGGCGAACGTGTCGAACAGATGGTCGTGGACGGCCTTGGCCTGCCTGCCTTCTTCACTCAGTTGCTGGGCGAAAAGCGTCGGATGCGTGGGAAACAGAACGGCCAGGGCGATTGCCGGAAACAGTGTCGATCGGACATTCATGAGAGATCGAAGGGTGGGCATCGACGCCATTGTGCTCAAGTAATTCCGTGGCGTCCCAAAGGCGTGCGAAAACCTCGACGGTGGCAGGGCGAACTGTCCACAGTGAGCCAACGCGAGCCTGTCCCCGAGCGGCTCACTGAGGACAGTTCGCCCCGCCTTTGCTGCAAACCCGGCGGCTCATGTGTCGCCTTGGAACGCGCTTGCCGTTGCAGGTCAAAAGCGGCAAAGCTGTTCCATGTCCTGAAGACCCCGACAATCGTCGTTTCCCATTCATGAACCCGCCTCTCACAACCCGTCGCCATTTTCTCCGCCAGGCCGCCTGCGGTTTCGGCGGCGCAGCCTTGGCGGCGCTGCTTCAGGACTCGGCGCGGGCCGCGGTCAATCCCCTTGCTCCGCGTCCAAGCCACCACCCCCCGCGCGCCAAGCGCGTCATCTTCATGTTCATGCAGGGCGGGCCGTCGCAGATGGAGTCCTTTGATTACAAGCCGCGACTCAACGCCGACCATGGCAAGCCCTCGCCCTTCGATCGTGACAAGCGTGTCGAACAGCCCGGTGTCGCGCAGATGCGGCTCTTTGGTTCCGGCTGGAAGTTCGCACAACATGGTCAGGCCGGAACCTGGGTTTCCGAGTTGTTTCCGCATATGGCTTCGGTCGTCGACGACATCTGCGTGCTCAACGGCATGCACACGGACAACCTCGCGCATGCCCCCGCCTGCCTGCAGTTGCACACCGGCTTCACCAATCTCGTGCAGCCGTCGATGGGCGCGTGGACGGTCTACGGCCTCGGAACCGAAAACCGAAACCTGCCCGGCTACATCACCATTGCCCATCCGCTGAGCGGCGACGGCGGCAGCCCGCAGCATTTCTCCAGCGCCTACCTGCCCGCCATCAGCCAGGGCACAAACCTCGATCTCCCGCGAACGGCGGGCGCGGGAGCCCGTCTGCGCAACCTCGAGGACGATTCGTTTCCGGCGAACCTGCAGCGCGAACAGCTCGATTTCGTTCGGGCGCTCAACGAACGCCACCTCGCCGCCTCCGAAGACGACGCGCGCATGGAGGGCATGATCCAGTCTTTCGAACTCGCCTTCCGCATGCAGACCGCCGCGCCGGAGTTGTTCCGCTTCGACGACGAATCTGCCGCCACGAGGAAGCTCTATGGCATCGACGGCGGCCAGTCCGACTGGTTTGGCCGGCAGTGCCTGCTGGCGCGACGCTTCGCCGAGGCGGGCGTGCGTTTCATCCAGGTCAACGCCGGCGGCTGGGACCACCACGGAGGGATCCGCAAGGCCCTTCCCAAGAACGCCGCGCAGGTGGACAAGCCCGTCGCCGGTCTGATCGCCGACCTCAAGGCGCGCGGCCTCTTTGAGGAGACCCTGATCGTCTGGACGGGGGAGTTTGGTCGAACGCCCTACGAACAGGATCTCACCAACGGCAAGGGCAGCCTGAACACCTACGGACGCGGCCACAACCCCTTCGGCTTCACCACGCTGCTCGCCGGCGGCGGCGTCAAGGGCGGGATCGTTCACGGAGCCACCGACGACTACAGCTACCGTGCGGTGAAGGACAAGGTCCACCTCCACGACCTCCATGCCACCATCCTGCACCTGCTCGGCCTCGACCACGAACAATTGACCTACCGCTTCGCTGGTCGCGACTTCCGCCTGACCGACATCTACGGCGAGGTCGTGAAGGAGATTCTCGCGTGAAAGATCCTGCTCCCAGTCGCCGACACTTCCTCCGCTCCCTCACAGCCGCCGGAGCCTTGGTTGCCGGGATGGGTTCCCCGTTCCGGGCACCCGCCGCCAAACCGAAATGGAAGACCGCCATCGGCATGAACGGCTTCATGTCGTCGGGGCGCAAGTACGGGAAGTCCTTTCCGATCGAGGACGTGCTGCGCTATACGGCGCGCGCGGGATTCGACGGCGTGGAACTCGTGGAATCCTGGCCGCACAAGTCCTACCCCGCCGCGGCAGACGCCGCCGCCATCAAGAAGCTGCGAAAACAACACGCCAGGCACGGCCTGCAGATCTTCTCGCTCCAGAATGGCGCGGGAGGCGCCTTTGCTCCGAACGAGGAGGCCAGGAAGGGCTGGATCGCCCAGATGCGCGGACGCATCGAATTGGCGAAGGCGCTGGGCTGCGAATGCATCGGGATGTGGCCGGGTGGGCCGTTGCGCGGCCAGACCATCGACGAGGCCATCAAACGCCTCGCCGGATCCTTCCGCGAGGTCGCCGCCATCGCCGACGATCACGGCCTCATTTCAGCGTTTGAGATCGAACCGCCCTTCCAGTTCAACACCGAGGAGCATTTGCGCCGCATCCTGGAAAGCGCGAACGATGCGCGCGTGAAGACAATCTACGACCCCAGCCACTTCGACCTCATGAACGGCTCCGCCGGCCGGCCGCACGAGATGCTCAAGCGCGTCGGCGTGGAACACATCGGCTACGTGCACTTCACCGACACGGACGGGACCTTGCGCGACGGCGGCACCTCCACGCACCTTCCCGCCGGCGCCGGCCACATCGACGTCCCCGCCTCGTTCCGAACGCTGCACGAGGGCGGTTTCAACGGCTGGATCATGATCGATCCCTGGCAGATCCCGGATCCCTACGACGCCGGCACGAAGGGAATCAAGGCAATCCAGGATTACGTCCGGAGCGTGGGGTAGGGCGGGGCGGTGGGGCGAATTGTC
This sequence comes from Verrucomicrobiales bacterium, assembly GCA_038126235.1. Classification (GTDB taxonomy): domain Bacteria; phylum Verrucomicrobiota; class Verrucomicrobiia; order Limisphaerales; family JAYPEY01; genus JAYPEY01. The sequence continues at coordinate 4,983 of JAYPFK010000047.1, read as the reverse complement.
CTCAATGAGCCGAACGGAGGGACTTGCCAACCGACGCTCGACGTTTTCGGATTTCACCTCCGACGCCGTTCCAAATTCGTTTGCGCTTCCACATCGGAGGTTCGGCTCATTGAGGACAATTCGCCCCACCATTTTGTGTTCGCCAGCGAGTGTCTGGCGCGGTTGCCGCTTCGAATCAGTTCCCCCGCCGTTTCAATTCAACGGACGCGTCATCGACGATCACCGCGCCGAGGCGTTCACGGGGATTTCCGTCTTCCGGTTGCAGGGCGACGATCACGAAACGCAGGACTTTCACCGCGGAAAGGCCTTGGGGAATGTCGCTGGTCCGAACGGTATGGCTGGCGACGCGCTTCTGAAACTTGCCGGACAGTTTGGAGCCAACAAAAGTGGACGTGCCCAGCGTGTCGGTCCGCGCGAGGATCTTGGCGTCGTCCCCCGAGCCGTCCAGGAACTCGACGTGCAGGCCGACCGACGCCTTGGTCATGGGTTTGCCATCCTTGGATTTCGCGTGGACGGAAAACTCGATCACATCGCCCTCTTTCAGGCCGGCCACAGGAACGTCCGAATAGATGCCCTGGCCGCCGTCGCCCCCGTGCACGGAAATCTCGTAGGCGCGGGAACCCGTGCGGGCCAGGCGGCTGACCCGCATCCTTGAAACCGAACCGTGCTCGCCGAAGTTGAAGGAGCCCCAGTTTTCCGCATGGTCGGAACCGAATTCGAAGCCGGGGTTGGGCAGGTCGATTTCAGCGGCGTTGGCGAAGCCCGCCAAGGCGAGAAGGAGGAAGGTTCGTTTGATCATGACGGCCGGAAGTGTAGCGGGAGGCGATGCGGAAAGGGAAGCGTCGGCCGCGTGCCAGGATGGTAAGGCAACCGCGTCTCGTTCCTGGGGGACTTGACGTGGGACGCCTGCGGCGAGGCGTCCCCGCCACGACGAGGTGGGGGCCTTTTGCCGATAGGTTCCATTTCAAAGACCTGCGAGGGCGCAACACGAGAAGCCGGGCCTCACTCGGCTTGTCGCCCCGGGGGCGGTCGTGCGGCGACGCCTGACTGATGGATTGAGCGCCGGGATTACAGACGTGACGCGCGAACGGAACTGTCGAGGCTTTCCAAGCTTCCACGCTTCCCCCAGATTCCCCGGCGTCATGAGATTCTATCGCCTTCTCCTGTTTTCGTTCTTCCTCGCCTTAATCGTTTCCCCGGTCGCTGCAGCGCCGCCGAACATCGTCCTGATCTTCGTCGATGATATGGGCTACGGCGACCTCGCCTGCTACGGCAACCCGAAGACCAAGACGCCCAATCTCGACCGCCTGGCCGCCGAGGGGCAGCGGTGGACCTCCTTCTATGCCTCCGGCGCCACCTGCGTGCCCAGTCGGAGGGGGCTGATGACCGGTTGTCATCCGGCTCTGTTGGGCCGGACGCGGTTGGTCGAGCATCGACACGAACTCCTTCCGGCGATGTTGAAGAAGCGAGGGTATACGACGGCGATCCTCGGAAAGTGGCACCTCGCCGGTTATCCCAAGGACTTCACGACCAGCCCGATGCATCCCCTCGAATGCGGCTTTGACTTCCACTTCGGCACTCCCGGCAGCAACGATGTTCCGCCGCCCCCCGGAAAGAAACAGACACGCGACGTCTTCGACGCCTGCGACAAGTTCTCCTTTCCGGTTCCGTTGATCCGTGGACGCGAGGTGGTCGAGCAGCCCGCGAACCAGGAACTTTTCACGCAGCGCTATACGGCCGAGGCGGTGAATTGGATCAAGACCCGAAAGGGCGGCCCGTTCTTTCTCTACTTCGCGCACAACATGCCGCACGCGCCGGTCTTCGCCTCGCCGGAGTTTCAGGGACGCAGCGCGAACGGCCGCTTCGGCGATGTCGTGGAGGAGGTGGACTGGTCCGTGGGTCGGGTGATGCAGGCGCTGAAGGACGCCGGCGTGGACGACAACACGCTGGTCGTCTTCACCAGCGACAATGGCCCGTGGAGCATGTTCGGACCGCACGGCGGCACGGCTGCGCCATTGCGCGGGGAGAAGGGCACGTCGTGGGAGGGCGGTTTCCGCGTCCCCGGCATCTTTCGCTGGCCGGGCAGGATCAAGCCCGGGGTCGTGGACGGCATGGGCGCGAACCTCGACCTCTACGCGACCTTCGCGGCGATCTCCGGCGGCGCGTTGCCCGGGAGCTTGCCAGGCTTCATTTCCCGGGACCTCACCGGCGTCCTGTTCCGCGGCGAGGAAAGCCCGCGCTCGACCTGGTTCATGCCCAGCGGCTCGGTCGCCTGGCGCTCCGGCAACTACAAGATCCACACCAAGACCAAGAAGCGTTCCTCCAACCCCGACACCCGCCGTCGCGAGCCCATCGAGGACCACAATCCGCCGCTGCTGTTCGACCTCTCCAAGGACCTCGGCGAACGCAATGACATCGCCTCCGGCCATCCCGAAATCGTCGCCCGTCTGCTTTCGGAAATGAACGCGTTCCGGAATGGCGGCGGGAAACCGGTGAAATGAGCGGAGCGCGGAATTTATTCCGCTTCAACGTTGGGAGGAGTTGCGCCCAGTCTGTTCTTCCAGCTTCTCCCGAAAAAACTTGAGCGCCGAATCCAGCGCGAACTCGTGTCCGCCGGGGGACACGGTGACGCGCGGGGTTTCACCGCCGGCCCGGCGATAGAGCGGCGCGATCAGGTCCGCGCAACGCTTCGCTTCCGCCGGGGAGAAGCCATCGGTCCTGCCGTTGGAAATATGCAGCGGGCGCGGCGCGACCAGCAGGGCCAGTTCGGGGAGGTCGAAGTCGGGGAGCAGATTGGGGATGGCGCCGCACTTGCAATGGCGGTCGCGATCACGGATGAAGCTGGTCCGCATGCTGCCGAAGATCCCCTGCACGCTGGCGGCGGCGACGCGCGGCTCCATCGCCGCCGCGCTCAAGGCCAGCAGACCGCCGGTCGAGACGCCGGTCACGCCGACGTGGCTGGCGTCGACGCGCGGATCAGCAAACACCTGGTCGAGCAGGATGCGCTGATGGGCGAAAAGCAGACTGTACCAACCGCGACCTTCCAAACGCAGGGACTGATCGAGGTCGAGGTGGGTGTCCTGTCCCGGTTCCATGCCGATGTTCTCCATCGCGTAGACCAGGTGGCCGGCCTTCACGAAGGCGGCGGCGCAAGCGTGTTGGTAGCTGCCGGCGTCATCCAGGATCTGCGCGACCTTCCCGTGCCCCATGAAGCACACGATCGTCGGAAGCGTTTCGCCCGGCTTTGCGGCGAGCGGCTCAAGCCGAAAAAAGCGAAACAGCCGTCGGCCGTCCAGCAGGACCAGGAATTCCCGGCGACGATGCGTCTGGAGTTCCAATTCCGCGCCGGACGAGATTTCAATCCGGTCGTCGTAGGGATACAGCATGCGCTCGACGAAGCTCCGGCGATGTCGCGTCTGCCAGGCTCGAAACGCGTCCGCGTCTTCAAACGCCGGGACGTTCAACGGTCGGGGCGCCGCCGTCGCGTCCGCGTGCGAGTGAAGTCGGACTGGCGGCGGGATGTCCGCAATCAAGCCAGGCTTGAAGCTTTCGATCTTCTTCGCTGATTCCAGATCGACGACGCCCAGGCACACCCACCAGGCCGGCAGTCCCCAAAGTTCGTCGCCGGGCCGGAATTCGCGGAACCAGATGGACGCGCGATGGTTGCCGTCCTTGGCGAGTTTGGCGTTGCTGGAGCCGAGATAGCCGTTCTTCCGCCAGAGATGCCAGCCGTGGGCCGAGGGAGGGGTTCCTCCCTCGAAAGACCAGGCTCCGGTGTCGTTGTAGCCGAATGCGGCGAACACGACGGTTGCGCCGCGGAAACGAACGTTGACCCGCGCGCCATCGCCGCCATTGAACGCCCAGCGCGGCGAGCCGGCCAGTTCGTCGGGCAACGCCAGTATCCGGTAGTCCCGATTGAGAAATGTGCGCTCGCCGATCCGCGATTCGCCGGCCAGCAAATGGGGGCCGTCCACTCGTTCAACCAGCGCGTCGAGGCGCTTCGCAGGCAGGTCCCCGGTCGCGATCCGGGCGAGGCTCGCCTTCAGGCGCGCCGGGTCGTCCGACAACAGGGAATCGGGACTGAAGGCCAGCAGTTCCAGCGTCTCGTCCAGTTCTCCCATGGTTCCATTGAGGTGCAGGCGCGCGCCGGCGGCCCGGACGCGTTTCGCCGGCCCGTCGCCGTCCGCCAGCCAGCGGGGCCAGAGACGAATGGTTTTGGCGCCGGCCGCGGCAAACGCCTCGATCGTGTCCACGGTCGGGATCAGCGCGAGTTGCCCTGCTTCGGGCAGGAGTTCGCGGAAGCGCTTCGCCTGCTCGACGCTGCGCACGCCGACAATCGTGCCTGCGGGGCGGCCGTGCTCGCGGATGACGGCCGCGACCTTGCGGTCGTATTCTTCGCCCTGTTCCTTGAGGTCCAGCAGGATATCGATCTTGTTCCGGCTGGCCTTCGCCGCCTCGATCAGCGTCGGAATCCGTTCGCCCCGGTATTTGGGGTCAAAATGTGATCCGGCGTCGAGGGCCTGGAGCTCTGCCAGGGGCAGCGCGCTCGCCGATCCCTTGCCGTTGGTGGTCCGGTCGAGTGTGGCGTCGTGCAGCAGGAATAGTTCGCCGTCGCGGCTGGTTCGAACATCGACTTCCACGGCGGTCGCCCCGACCTCGATCGCCCGGCGAATGGCCGACAGCGTGCATTCCGGACGTTCCGCGCTGGCTCCGCGATGGGCGACAATCTGGGTGACGCGCGTCGCGGCGCCGGCGAGGTCAGGCTCGGCGGCGCGCGAGCCAGGGCGAAGCGTCGTCAACAGCAGAACAGAGAAAGCAGCCGGCGCGAGCCGACGAAAAAGAGAGGCAGACATGCCGTAGGATGCGCGATCAAAGTCGGGTTTGGCAATCGTCCGCCAGGGTTTCGCATAAGCCGCCGAATTTGCATTGATGGTGGGGCAAACCCTGAGCCGATCTGTCGAATGGATAATTCACGACTTCGGT
>JAYPFK010000046.1:0-63447 GCA_038126235.1 Verrucomicrobiales bacterium | reverse complement strand
CCGAAGTCGTGAATTATCCATTCGACAGATCGGCTCAGGGTTTGCCCCACCTTCCTGGCAACAGACGCCAACACGCCTCCGCGGGTTGACCGCGTACCTGTATCGAGCAACGAGGTTTACCGCCCTGCCGACTCCAACCAGACCGGGGAGGACCAGCCCATGTTGCCGTCCGCCTGCTCGATACGAAGGTAGTAGCGGCTCTCCCCTTCAACTGGCTCCGGGTCCTTCCAGGTCGCTGCGAAGTCGGACTTCTCCGGAAAGAACGTTTTGTGGTCCCTCTCGTTGCGCACCACGGTGACACGCGTGATCGGGGCCGTGCCATTCACGCGAATCTTCAGTTCGGGACTTCCCCCGCCCTTCGATTGGATCACCGAGCCCAGCTCCGCGCCGTTGACGGTGAACTCCATGAAGATCTTGTCAGTCGCGGCCACCGTCCGGCGGGCGTTGAATCCCTCGATGATGCCCTCGCGCGTCAACTCCTTCACGTAGACGCCGCCAAAGGAGGTGTGCGTCGAGATGTGATCGGAACTCGCAAAGACCCCTAGTTTGAAGCCGTTGTGCAGCGCGCGCTGATAGACGCCGCGGTTGTGGCCCTCGTTCCGGAAATCCTCGATCGGCGCGGGCGGTTTGGGAAAGCCCTTGGGGCCGCGACCGGAAGGGGTGTAAGGCTCGGTCCGCTTCAATCCCACGGTGGGTTGCGGCGCGCCGAGCGCCTCGTAGCTCACGCGGGCGCCCTGGAAGATCTCGACAATGTTCTCGAGCTGGTTGTCGATGCGTTCGTACTTGTCCCAATCCGTGCCCATGCCGGTGGCTCCGGTGTGGCTGATGATCGAGACGGGGCCGCCATATTTCTTCAATGCGCCCCACAGCTCCATCGGGGTGATTTCGAGACCGCCCGGACGGGTGGGATAAAGGGCGTGCCAGGGCGAGTTCTCGTAGAGCTTGCGCTTGATGTAGACGATCGGGCCGCCGCGCCGGGCAAAGACCACGTTCCTGTGCCCCCAGGGGAACCGCTGTTCGCGTTCATAGGCGTACAGCGAGTGAAACCGCCCCGGCGAATGGAAGACGTCCACGAGTTTCTGCGTCTGCCACCACTCATAGGGATCGTAGATCTTCGCAATGTCGGTGTGGTCCGAAGTGCCGACAAAATCCAACGCCGCGATGTCATAGGCGTAGCGGTAATGCTCGACAATGCAGCCGTCGAATCCCGTGCGGCAGTTCGAGAAATCGGTGTGCCGGTGGAGGTCTCCCCAGAGCAGGGTGTAGGTCTCGCCGTCGATCGTCCATTGGTGATGCTCCTCGCGCGGGCGCTCCGGCGTGGGCGGATCAAGGTACGACTCCGGCTGCGGCAGGAAACGGATGGCCGCGTCCGCTTTCGGCAGCGGCTTGAGCCCGGCCGTGTCCAGTCGCGCCAGATGCACGCCCGCAGTCAGGCACAGCTTGTTGACCCGCTTGTCCGACGGCCAGCCCAGCCAGACCTGGCCGTCCTTGTCGCGCAGCAAGACCGCGCGTCGATCCTGGCCGAAGGCGCTGTCGGGAATGGTCGCCGGGCGCGTCCATTGCCCGTTCTTGGGTTGGTAACGGGCGACGGTCAGCAACCAACGGTTCCTGGCGAAGGAACGGTAGGCGATCAGCGGATTTCCGGCCGACGTCAACCCTACCTCGGGGAGATTCACATTGGTGGCCCCTTTGGGAAATGGCTGCCCCTGACCGGCGACCTTCACCTCGGCAAAGGTCTTCGATGCAATGTCAAAGCGGCCGAGCAGAATCCGCTTCCGCGCGTTCAGTCCGTCGGTGGGCAGATGACCGCGCAGGTCTCTGCCCCAGTTTCGCCGCCCACGCTCGGCGGCGATCCAGAATCCCCGCCCCTTCGCATCCGAGCAGATGGACGCCCGCGCCTCATAGTCGGGACTGTCAGTCAATTGATGTTCGGCGACATCGCCCTCGGGCGTGACCCGGGCCAGGTAGAGGTTGAATTCCCCGCCCCGCGAGGAATCGTAGACGAACCAGGCGGCGCCGTCCCCGGCGAAAGCAAGGCGCGGTTCCCAATGGCCGCCCGCAGACCGGGTCACCCGCGTTTCCTTGGACCATTTCCCGGTCTTCGGATCGAGCCACCGGCAATACACATCGGACTGGCCGCGCCGCAAGGATTGCCACACCGCCCAGACCCGACCCTCCGGATCCACGCCGGAATCCACAAAGGTGTCGCTTCCCGCCGATCGCGCAAGGAGCTGACTTCCGCCCACGGGCTTGCCACCGCGGACACGATCGACGAAGAGACTCACCACGCTGTCTTCGCCCAACCGACCGTGAAAGACCCAGAGGTTGCCATCGCGATCGGCCGTCAGGCTGGGATTGTGAATCACGCCGGGTTCGCCCAACTCCGCCTTCTCGGAAATGGATTCGCCTTCCATCCTCCCCAGCTTCAACCGATCAGCTTTCCCGTCGAATTCGACGAACGCCAGCCAGATCGCCCCATCCGGCCCGACACAACCATCGGGGAAGTCGATTTGTCTTCCGGATTTCTCAAACGGCCATTGCCCGACGACAACGGTCGGAGCCGAAGCTGCCGGGGGTTCAGCGGTCACGCCGACGGCCGCCATGGTGAAACACATGAGGAACGCGGGAAGCGCCCCGGGAGAGGATCTAGACACTCCGATCATGCCCGGAGTGAAGGCCGGGAACCGCTGGCTGTCACGCCCCGAAATCGAACACGACATCGCTGTGACACCCGAGAAAGCACGGCGCCTTCCGAGCAGCAAAGGACAAGAATTGCCTACCGCGAAGGCGCGGATGCGGGTCGAATTGGGGTCCCAATCCCCTGACGTCGAACCGGCCCCGCAGCCGCCATGCATCCGCAGCCTTCCAGTTTCCGTCGCGCCGCCCCCAAAGCCGACGGCGGCCCCGCAGCCTTCCGCGTTCCAAGCATCGCGCGCTCACTTGAGATCGTTGCACTGCTGGCCGCGGTTTCACTTTCGTTGGCGGCTCGCGCCGCCAGACCTTCTCCGGCGCCGCTCGACCAGGCCTCCTGGATCTGGCGCGCCCAGACCAACAACATCTGCCAGTTTCGCAAGACCTTCACCCTGGCCGCCTTACCCGCTTCCGCCGACCTGCTGATCACCGCGGACAACGGCTACGAGTTGTATCTGAACGGGGCGTTGCTCGGCGCGGACATCGGTAAAAGCGGCGACATCTGGCGATCGGTCGAGCGTTACAACCTGGCCCCGCGCCTGTTGAAGGAACGCAATGTGATCGGCATTCGCGGAACCGACCTCGGTGGCATCCGCGGGCTGATTGCGGCCCTCCGCCTGACGGGATTGCCCGACGGTCAATTGGAGATGGTCACCGACGCCGGATGGCGGACCTCTCTGGAGGGAGATCCGGTGGACTACTCGCATCCGGAATATGTGGAGGGGCCGGAATGGTCCGACGCTTCGATTGTCGGCCCGTCGGGCATGGCGCCCTGGGGCAGACTGGAATGGAAAGGGGCCGGACCGCGAAAGCGCATCCAGACCGCCGCCTTCCGACCCGCGACGCTCTCCAAGCCGGGCCCGGACTTCCGCTGGCCGGAGGAGGTCGTCTTCCTCGGCGACGACTGCAGCGTCTATGTGCCCCTGGAGCCCGATGCCTGGGGCGTCTGCTTCCGGATCGGCGGCTGGTCGCGCGCCTATACGGAGTTCGATCTCCCCTGCCCCTCCAAGATCGGGCGCAAGCTGTTCGCCTTGAAGCCGGACGTCGACGCGCAGCCACGCCTGCTTTTCGACGCGGGTCCGAAAGGCGTCATCGGCTCGCCTTCGGTCTCCTACAACGGCCGTTCGATCCACGCGGCCATGGCGCAAGAGGGCGAGGACTTCTTCCACATCTACCGCATCCCCTCCAACGGCGGGGAACCCAGGCGCCTGACCGACGGCCCCTTTCACGACATCGATCCCGTGGAACTTCCCGACGGGCGGATTGTCTTCACCTCCACCCGGATCGGCACCTACGAGGAATACCACAGCCCGCCCTCGCGCTCCCTGTTCACCATGAACGCCGACGGCTCGAACATTCGGCCGCTCACCTTCACGCTCATCTTCGACAACGAACCCAAGGTCATGGCCGACGGGCGGATCGCCTTCATCCGCACGGACAACTTCTTCGACCGGGCCAAGGTGGAGACGCGCATCGAGGTCATCCGCCCGGACGGCACGGACGGCCTGACGGAGATCGGCGCAAACGTCGGAGCCAGCTACGGTCTGCGACTGCGGGCGCACGGCTACGGCAGCCCAGCGCCGCTGCCTGACGGCCGGCTTGCGGTCATCTCGAACCACGGAAACCTCATCTGCGTCCCCGGCGGCTCAGCCGCCGACAACCAACGACTGCCGGATGGACTGGGCGACCTCGCGCCTCTGCCGGACGGACGCCTGCTTTGCACCGTGCTACTTTCCGCCGGAAAACCGGCCCCGCCGGACACCATCGCGGTCCTCGACCCCACGGACAACCGCCTGGTCCCCATCCACACTTCCACCAACGGAGCCGTGCATTCCCCCGTGTATCTCGGTCGGCGGGAGCGACCGCCCGTGCTGCCGGCTGCAACCAAGGCCCGCGGCGGGAGCGGGCCGGCCATGATCGGCCCGGCTCTTCCCGAAAAACCCGCTACCACCGGGTTCCTTTTCTGCCAGAACGCGCGATTCACCACCAAGACCGGGGCCGACTGGTCCAACATCCGCGCCATTCGCGTGCTCCAGGCGATTCCGTTGACCATCCGCTCCTCCCATTCCCACATCGTTCATGTCGGACACGAAACGAAGGAACTGGGCGTCGTGCCGCTGGCGTCGGATGGTTCGTTCTTCATCGAGGCTCCAGCCGATGTGCCGCTCGCCCTGCAGGCCGTGGATGCGGAGGGTCGCTCCGAACTCAATGAGATGTCCTGGATCTATGTCCGGCCCGGGGAGCGACGCTCTTGCCTCGGCTGTCACCATCCCCGGCGCGCCACACCGCCTGCCGGCATCGCCGAGGCGCAGGCGCTGAAGACGCCGCCGCTGCGCCTCGTCGGGCAGGGCAATCCCCACCGCTTCCGGGGCAACAACGCGGGCGTCACCGGGATGATGGACCTGCAGTTCGAACGGTTCCGCGAGGTCGCTTCCTTGAACCGCCTGCCCGACGACGCCAAAACCGACGCCTCCGTCGATGGCGAAGTCCGCAGGTTGATCAACCTGCTGAAGTCCGGCGATCCAGACCAGCGAATTTCCTCGGCCCAACGGTTGACGCTGTTTCGGGATCGCGCCGCCGCGCCTGCTTTGGCCGCCTGCCTCGAAGATTCCAGCCGGGAACTGCGCGTCGCCGCCGCCATGGGGCTTGCGGCCTGCGGCGTACGGAAGTCCACGAAGCCGCTGCTCTCAGCCTTGGATGATCCGGATGCCGTGATCGCACGTGCCGCCGTCGTCGCGCTGGAAAACCTCACCGCCCATCGGGAAGCCGCCCCCCCGGACGCGGCCCCACAAGACCTCGCGCGACAATGGCGCGACTGGTTCGCAAAGTTGGACTGGAACGCCCACGAACGCGCGCTTGTCGCGGCCCTGTCCGAATCAAAACCCAATGCGCCCGGAGCCTCCTACCAAGGCGCGCCTCCGACTCCCGCGCCAACGCGGGACACCGCTCCTTCATCGTCCCGCCGAAGAATCCTCGTGGCGTTGGGCCATATCGGCGGGGACGCTGCGCGCGCGGCGCTGCGTGATTTCGTGGCCGCCGAGGCCGCCACGAACCGCTACCCGGAGTTCGTGAAACGCAACCGCACGGACCGCTTCACCTTTTCGGCGGAGTCCCCGCTGAACCCGCGCGACCTTCAGGAGGCCGTTCGCGCGCTGGGCCACCTCAACGACGCAAAGGCCATTCCAATCCTTTCCGGCATCCTCTCCACCAACCTGGAGCCCCGGACCGCCAACCTCTTCCTCGCCGAGGCCTCGATCGAGGCCTTGGGTCGCATCGGCGGCGCGCGGGCGGAGGCCGCGCTCGTTCAAGCCTTCGCGGCAGTCGGAGATTACCACGAATACGTTGGCTGGTACAGCGACCACCCCGCCCTCTACGCCTGCCACGCCAGCCCGATCCATGCGCGGTTGCTCGAAGCCCTCGACCGCGTCGGTTGCGCGCGCGCCGGCGAACTGGTTCCCAAGGTGATCCACTCCGTCCCCACCGATCCCGACCGCGCCCTCTTCGCCGGGAACGACGATTACGAGCGACTGGCCGGCCGCTTCATCCGACGCAACGGCCGGGGGACCGAAACGATCGAAACCTGCCTCTCGATCCTGGGCGATCCCGCAGCCGCGACGAACGCAGAAATTCGCGCCGCCCTGACCAACACCTTCGAGGCCTGGGCCGGACACCCCGGCCCCGAAAACCGCGCCTCGCAAATCCTCTCCCTGACCTGCCGTGATTCCGGTTACGAACCCCGCATACGCGCCGCCTTTGAACGCTTCCGCGCCCTGCCGGAAGAGCCCGTCGAACGCGCGCTTGGCAATCCCGATTGGACGCCCGTCCGCCACTGGACCCTGTTCTATCTCTCTCGCGCGCTGGGGAATCTCGGCGATCGAAAGTCGGTCGACGCCCTCGTCGCCGCGCTGGATGACCGGCTCAACGAGGCCCGCCATGGACGCCCCGATCCCTCCCAGCCAACCATCCATTTCCTGCACCTGGAATACACGCCCTGCTGGCGCGCCTCCGCCGCAAACGCCCTTGGCCGCATTGGCGAGCGCCGCGCCCTCCCGGCCCTGCTGGGGGCCGTGCGCAATCTCGACAACGCCACCGATGTGCGCCACGCCGCCGCTCAGGCCATCGGTCGCCTCGGCGATCCCTCAGCCCTCTCCGACCTACAGGCGCTGGCAGCGGACTACCCCGAGGTTTCCACCCGGCGCGCCCTGCTCGCCTCGATCGACGCGCTGGGGAAACGCGACCTACGATGACGGCATATGGTCCTCGACGCTGACATTGGAATGAACGGAACTTACGAAGTCGCGCCAGCGTTTTGGAGTGCGGTCTCGCAGACCGCTTTGCAGCGCGTCCCTCCCCCCTGACAATCACCCTCCCTGGACGATGCCTGAGAGCGACCATCAGTCCCGCGTCAACCTCCGGACGAGCAACATCCTGCTCACGATTTCGCTGGGAACGACGGTCGGACTTTTCACAACCTCAGCCGCCACGTCAGAGATCGCAGCACACTTCGCCGATCAACCGGCCAATGCGTTGATCCACCGCCTCAAATCGGCACAACGCCATTCGTGGAATCCTGAACTCGGAGCCGTCCGCATTCAGGCAACTGAACCAACGGCAAACAGCTCCAACCATGTCGAGTTGACGATCCACCCGACTTCATCCGGGAACGCCTCGGGATTCTCCCTCCTGAAGTGGAGCAACGCGGAGTGGTATGGCTCCAAATTCTGGACGGGGCCGGATTGGACCCGCATCGGAAAGGACTGGCACCACCCCGGAAAGGAGACCCCGAGCGTGCGCCGCTTCCTCGTTCCCCGGGACGGGACCACCACCATCTCCGGTCACGCCCGCAAACTCCACCTGGCCGGCGACGGCGTCGGGCTCAGGATTCTCCACGGCCCGCGCGAGGTCTGGAGCACGGAGATCGATGGCGCGGATGCCACGGGTGTCGATCCCGGATTGACGCTCGCCGTGAAGAAGGGAGACGCGATCCGTTTCATCGTCGACAAGCGCGGCGGCATCTCCTGCGACACCACCTTCTGGGACCCGGTCATCGCCTACGCCGACGGCGAAACGCATCAGGCATCGGCAAACTTCGCCTCGACGCAGGGCCACGGCGGCTGGTTCTACGAAATGCCGTCGCCGCCCGCCGCCCCGCCCACGCTCCATCTGCTGCGGAACGACCTCTCCCTCCGCTCCGTCCCCATCGTCATGGGCCAACAACTGACGGTGACCGACGCGGATGCGCTCCCCTGTTTCATAATCGCGGACGCCGACAACAAGTCCGGCGCAGCCTTGGTTGCCGACGCGACGGACGATTGGGGCCTTAGCGCATCCCTGGATGACGACGGCAGGCTGACGCTTCGCTGCGAAATCGCCCCGGATTCCAACGCTCCGCCCACACCGCTCCTTCTGAAAGCCTTCGAAGGCGCCTGGACTGGCGGCTTCGCCTTGTATGCAAAGATCGCCAAAGCGTCCGGTCCCACATCTCCCGCGCCCAACCTTGGCGCACAACTCAGGAGAATTCATCAAGCCCTTGTCGCGCCGTTGAAACGAAAGCCCGAACTCGATCTGCTGCTGATGGCACAGGCCGAATGGCGGCGGGACGATCACATTGAAGAAACGGCGGATTCCTACACCGCCGCCATCACGGACCATTTGTCCCGCGCCCGGGAGTTGCTCCAGAAGCTCCGCAGGGAAAGCGACTCCGCTTCCCTGGGAAAAGACGAAGCGCGCCTCCAACAACTGGCCGCCGATTTCGCCGGCGGCGCACCCTCGATCACCGACCTTCGGACACTTTATCTCCGAACCCGCCTGCTCAAGCGCGACATCCTGTGGCAACACCCGCTGCTCAACTTCGAACGCCTGTTGTTCTGCAAGCGTCGCCCGCCCACTTACAGTCACCTGGTCGGTCAGTATTTCGGCTGGCGACAACAACCTGGCGGGGGACTCTTTGTTCTGGAACACCCCGGCGTTTCACTGGACACCCGCGACCTCATCGCTGGCCGCCTGCCTCCCGGCAATGTTCTGGAACCCTGCCTCTCCCACGATGCCCGGCGCATTGTCTTCTCCTTTGTCGCGTGTCCTGAAGAAACGCCCGACAGTCTGACGCTGCCCGTCAACGAGGAGGGGCCTGACGAGTTCTATTTCCACCTTCACGAGATCGGCGTGGACGGCTCCGGACTGCGGCAACTCACGCGCGGCCCCTACGACGACCTGATGCCCAGCATCCTGCCGGACGACGGCATCGCGTTCTGCTCAACGCGGAGGCGCGGCTACTCGCGCTGCTTCGGCCCCAACTTCAGCCGTCGCTGGCACAGCTACACTCTCCACCGCCTCGACGGAGACCAGATCCGCATCCTTTCGGCCAACGATGTCAACGAGTGGTTTCCGACCCTGTCACACAGCGGGGAGATCCTGTTCGCCCGCTGGGACTACATCGACCGTGACGCCGTCACCCACCAGAACCTCTGGTCCGCCCGGCCCGACGGGACGAACCCCGTGGCGGTCTGGGGCAACGCCGCCCCCAAACCCCACTGCGTCTTCCAGGCCCGCCCCGTTCCCGGCAGCGGCAAGATCGCCTTCATCGCCTCCGCCCACCACGCCGTCACCGGCGGCCCGGTCTGCCTCCTCGATCCGTCGGTGGACGCCAACAGCCTCGACGCCGTCAAGCGCATCACATCCGGGCCGTTTCCCGAGTCTGAAAGCCGAGACATTCCCGACTACTACGAGTCGCCGCGCCCGCTTTCCGAATCGCTCTTCCTGGTTGCCTACAGCCCGGAGAAACTGCGCTTCGAAGGCGATCAGAACCGGGGTGAAGGAAACCCCGACAATGCGCTGGGACTGTATGTGATCGACGCCGCCGGCAACCGTGAACTGCTCTACCGGGATCCGAGGATCAACTGCGTCTCCCCCATCCCGCTGCGCCCCCGTCCCGCCCCGCCGTCGCCCAAGGGCTCCTTCGACCACCGCCTCGCCGACCAAGGCGAGATGATCGTCAGCGACATCTACGAGGGCCTGGGCGACATCCCGCGCGGGACAATCAAGCAGGTGCGGGTGATCCAGGTGTTCCCGAAGTCCACCTGGCTCGCCAACCAGCCCCGCGTCGGTTGCGCCGGCGAGGAGAACACGCGCGCCATTCTCGGAACCGCCCCGGTCGAATCCGATGGCTCCGCCCGCTTCCTCGTGCCCGCGCTCAAGCCCGTCCTCCTCCAGGCCCTCGACGCCGACGGCTTCGCCGTGCAGACCATGCGCTCAACGACCTACGTGCAGCCCGGCGAACAGGTTTCCTGCATCGGCTGTCATGAAGACCGGGCCAAGGCCGCCCCTTCGCCAAGACCGCTCATTGCGCTCCAGAGGCCGCCCTCCATACTGGACCCCGGCGAACTCGGCGGCCGCCCCTTCTCCTACATGGAGGTCGTCCAACCGGTTCTGGATCGGCGCTGCGTCTCGTGCCACGGAACCAAACGCCGGGAGGGCGGGTTCGATCTTTCCGGAACGCCGGAAACCGGATTCGTCCGGTCGTACCGGGCGCTTTGCGGCAACATCGCCGACTTCACCGGAACCAGGACCGGCCCGGAGGTCGTTGCCGCGAACTGGATTTCCCGATTCGGTCAACGCAACCAGATCCAGGTCACCCCGCCAGGCGGGGCCTACGGCGCGCTCGGCAGCCGCTTGATGAAACTTCTTCGCGCCGGCCACGCCGAAGTCAAACTGACCGATGACGAATTCCGCCGACTCGCCGCCTGGATCGACTGCAACGCCGTCTTCTACGGCGACTACGATCCCAATCTCCAGGCCCGCCAACTCGCCGGGGAACATATCCCCTTCCCCGAGCGCCAGTGACATCGCCGGGCAGGCGGGGCGAATTCTCCGAATGAGCCGACGTGAGCCTGTCCCAGCTCGGCTCACCTGGGACAGTCCCCCGTCCTGATGCGCCGGTTCAGCAACCCTGCGCAGGCGCGCGAATCTGGTATGGCGCACGTTCGGGAAAACTCGCAAGCTGCCTCAACCATCATGATCACGAACTCCCTCACCCTTCGTTCGAAATCCCGCTTTCGGGAACGATGCGCCACCGCCGCGACTCTCCTTCTCGTCGCCACTCTCACCAGTATCCACGCCGCTGAAACCACGGCGACGAGGACGATCCCCGTCGATTCGCCCGCCTTCGTGTTTTCGCCGGGCAACTGGGTCGGCGACAGCGGGCGCGGCGGCAAGGCATATCGTCAGACCTGGAATCCCGGCGCCTATCTCCGCGTGACCTGGGAATCCAAAGGCGAAAGCCAACCGACGCTGTTGCTGGACACCTCGACGCACGGCAAGCCCTTCGGCGCGCCGCGACTGGCCTACAACCTCGACGGGATCTGGGCCGGCGACGTCGCCGGCGCCGAGGAGATTCCATTGACCGGCGCCCGCGCGTCAGGACGGCACGAACTGACAGTCTTCCTGAAGACCTCGAAACAACTGAACCGGTGGGGCGCCCCGGGGGCAAGCGGCCGGAATGTCCTGCGCGTCCGCGGCCTTCGGATCGCGGCCGACGCCCAGCCCATTGACAACCAACCCGGCGACCGCTGGGCTTTGATCGTGGGCGACAGCATCACGGAGGGCGTCGGCGTCTACGAACTCGAATGCTACTCGCACCTTGTCGGCGAGGGATTGAAATCCTTGGGCTATGAATACGGCGTCAGCGCCTGCGGCTGGAGCGGTTGGCTGAACAAGGGTGACAACCCGCCCGGGGACGTGCCGGGCTATTACGTGATCCGGAATTCGGCGGACGGTTCGGGCGGCGAATACCTCGACGCGGAAAGCCGCTGGAACAAGATCGACGCCAACCACTCGCTGCTCGACGCGAACGGCCGCATCAGCGCGCACGGCAGGACCGGCGCGGAGCCCGACATCATCCTGATCAACTACGGCACGAACGACTCCCTCTGGAAACAGAATCCCAGCGACGTGCAGGCCAGCATGATCCAGTGTCTCCCCGCATTGCGTCGGGCGGCTCCCGAGGCGCACATCTTCATCCTGATCCCGTTCGGCCAATACAAGGCGGAGGAACTGCGCCGGGCGGTCGCAGCGTTCAAGGCATCCCACCCGGACGACCGGAGGATGTCCCTCATCGATTTGGGCCCGGACGCGGCGCGCGCCCTGACGGTCAAGCAGGGCTACTGGGGCGGGCTCCATCCCAATCCCCGCGCCCACGCCACTTTCGCCGCCCAGATCCTCGCCCGGATGACCGCGGCGATGAACCCGCCGGATCTAAGGTAGCTTCTCCGCCGGTCCGATCACTTTTCCGGCGCTACAGCCCGGCTTTCGGCCAGGGTTCCCTCCAATCGCCGGACCGTGTCCTCGATCTCCGCGGTTTCCTTCTTGAGCTGGTAACGAATCCAGTTCGCCTTGTCGGCAAGCTCCTCGTCCAAGGAGGCCAACAACGCCCTTTGCTCCTTCATCTTTGGATGGCCCTCAAGGTAACGGTAACCCAGATTCACCAACTCCTTCTCCTCCTTCCCCCGTCGCTCATGGAGTTCGAAAAAGGCCTTGTCCGCCAGTCCAAGCTCGACAACGAGGGCATTGATCTCGGCGGGCTGGGCGGCCGCAAGCCGATCCAGCTTCGACCGCAATCCGTCGAGCCGGGCGCGCGCCTCCTTCAATCGGAGCTCCGTGACCTCCGGGTCCGCGTGAGGCTGAGGTCGATCGGCCGTCCGGCAGGCGACCAGGAAAAGCAGCGACGCGAGCGCCGCGCCCCAATGCAGGAATCTGTTGTAACGCTTCATGTCCATCGATCCGCTATCCCCGGACCGTAACTCCCTTTCCCGGAATTCCCAAGCCCCTGACAAGTGAACAACCTTGCGATTCCTCCGCCTGAATCCGATTCTCCCGCCATGAAACGACTCCTCGCCCCCCTCTTCCTCACGCTCTTGGTCCACGTCTGCCCCGCCGCGGTCACGGTCACCACCGACCGGGCGGACGCCCTCTACGAGGTTGGCGACGAGGTCGCCTTCAAGATCGAAGTCAACGCGAACGACAAGCCGGTCGCCGAGGGCGCGATCAGCTACACACTGAGCGAGGACGGAATGAAGAAGATCCAATCGGCAAAACTGCAGTTGACCGGGAAGCCCTTGACGGTCTCCGGCCGCCTGTCCCGACCGGGTTTTCTCCAGTGCGTCGTGATCTACGCCCCGAAGGAGGGCAAGCCCACCCGCTCGCTCGCGGCCGCTGCGGTCTCGCCGTTGAAGATCGGGGTCAGCCTGCCGCCGCCCGCGGATTTCGATGAATTCTGGCAGGAGCAGAAGGCGATGTTGGCCAGGATCCCGATGAAGGCGAAGCTGACCGAGATTCCCGGAAAGGACCTGCCGACCTTCGACGCGCAGATCACCTGCGCGGGCGCGCCCGTGTCCGGCTACTTCGCGAAGCCGAAGGACGCCAAGCCGAAGAGCTGTCCGATCGTCCTCTGGGTCCACGGCGCCGGCGTGCGCAGCTCCAGCCTCGGGAACGCCACCGCCGGCGCCGCCAAGGGCATGCTCTCCATGGACATCAACGCGCACGGCCTCCCCAACGGAAAGCCCGCGAAGTTCTACAAGGACCTGGCGGACGGAAAACTCAGATCCTACCGGCACGAGGGACGCGAGGACCGCGACAAGGTCTACTTCAAGGACATGTTCCTCCGGCTCGTCCGGGCGATCGATTTCCTGACCGCGCAGCCGGAATGGGACGGCCGCACGGTCATCGTCATGGGGCACAGCCAGGGCGGATACCAGGCGCTCGTCGCTGGCGGGCTCGATCCGCGCGTCACCTTCATCGGCTCGGGCGTTCCGGCCGGTTGCGATCATTCCGGCAATGTGGCAGGGCGCATCGCGGGTTGGCCCAAGCTGGTCCCGCTGAAAGACGACAAGCCCGACGCCCGGATCCTCCAGGCGGCCCGCTACGTCGATGCCGTGAACTTCGCAAGCCGTTGCAAGGCCGAAGCGATCGTGAGCGTCGGCTTCATCGACACCACCTGCCCCCCGACGAGCTGTTACGCGGCCTACAACCAGTTGCAAGGCCCGAAGCGGATCCTCAACGAGCCCGGCATGAAGCACGCCGCCCCCGCGCACATCAAGGACGCCTTTATGGACGCCGCGCTGAAACACGCGGCCCGGATGGCTGGAGGGAAGTGAGACAGCGGAATCCCCCAGCCTTTCCAGTTGTCCGATGGGGGAATTGGCGCTCAATTTGTCCAGCCGGATTCCGGCTCCAATCGCCAGCCCTCGACTCCATGAAAACGACGTTCCTCCGCCCGCTCCTCCTCGTGCTTCTCCTTGCGCTCCTTCCCCTCGCCGGACGCGCCGAAGATCTCGACGGGAAGCAACTCCTCCCCATCCAGCGCAAGATCATGCGGCTGATCGCCGAACGAAACGCCGCCCTGGCCGCGACCCAGGCGTCGCGCCCAATGCGCCCGCAATACTGTTTCGCCCCCGGCACGCCCGAGAGCTACATCCAGCGCGTCACGGCGGCTTCCCTTCCGGCCGGCGCTTCGAAGCACTACCGGGTGGATGAACCGCCCGAACACTGGGAGTTCACCGCGACCGACGGCGATGGCATCGCCCGCGGCGACGCCATCACCCTGACCTGGAGCATCGTGCCGGACGGGACCATGGTCCCCGGACTCAACAGGGCGCCCAACAGCCCCAGCGACCTCCGCGCGAGATTGAACCAACTCTACGGCGACGAGCAGACCTGGTTGCCGCTCTTCCAACAGGTGTTCGACCGCTGGCAGGAACTCACCGGCATCACCTACGTTTATGAACCGAACGACGACGGCGCGGCCTTCAGCTCCTTCAGTGTCGGCGGCGACGCCCAACCCGGCGTCCTCGGCACGCGCGGAGACGTCCGCATCGGAGGCCGCGCGCTGGACGGAAACTCCGGCACCCTCGCCTTCAACTTTGGCGCGCCCAACGGAGAAATGGTCATCGACACCAACGACGACGCCTTCGAGGACATGTCGAACAATTCCCGCCTGTTCCGCAACACCGTCTCCCACGAGCACGGCCACGGACTCGGACTCAACCACACCTGTCCGGAAAACGAGACCAAGATCATGGAACCGACCGTCCCCAAGGTTTTCGACGGTCCCCAGCACGACGACATCCTCGGCGCCCAGCGCCAGCACGGCGACCCGCGCGAGAACAACGACACCTTCGCGACGGCCACCGATCTCGGCGCCCTCGCCGAGGGGACCATAACCGCCAACACCGTCCTCGGCGGACAGTTCCTGAGCCTCGACGGGAGCGACGACGTGGACATCTTCAAGTTCACCGTGCCCGCCTCCCGGAAAAAGGCGGCCGTCACGCTGAGGCCCATCGGCGAATCCTACCTCGAGGCCGCGCAGAACCCGGACGGCTCCTGTCCGCCCGGCTTCATGATCGATTCCCGGCTCAACCAGAACCTCGGCGTCGAGATTGTCGGCTTCGACGCGAAAACGGTTCTCGGTTCGGCCAACGTCAATCCCGCCGGCCAGAACGAAACCTTGGTCGACATCGCGCTCACCGGCGGAACCGGCCCCTTCTTCGTCCGCGTCTTCGGCGGCGCGGAGGACGACGTCCAGATGTACGAGTTCGATCTCGCCATCGCCGACGATCCGACGCAGATCGACGACCTGTCCGTGACCCTCGCCGCCGCGCCGGCATCCGTCCGACAAGGCTCGACCGTCGTCTACACCGCGCGCGTCTTCAACCCCGGCCCCGGCGTCGCGACCGCCGTCACGCTGACCGACGCGCTTCCCGGCTCCGCCTCATTCGTTTCCGCGTCCGCCAGCCAGGGATCGGTCTCCGAAAGCGCTGGAACAGTCACCGCGAATCTCGGCTCGCTCCCGCCGGAGACGGCCGCGTTTGTCACGGTGAATCTGACGGCGACACCCCCCGGCGCTCTGATGAACGCCGTCAGTGTCAGCCGCGCCGAACCGGATCCGGACACTGCGAACAACACCTCCGCCGTCACCATCTCCGTGACCCCGGGACCGGACGACGTCGAGGAATTCAGCGCCTTCCCGGGATTCTCCGGCTTCTTCACCGGCGCCACCGTCGCCAACGACACCGGGACCGATTTCGGGTTTCTGAATTTTGGCAGCGGGGGGACCACCACGGCCACCGGCTTTGGGCTGGACGCGGGCGCCCCGCCGAACGGTCGGGGTCTCACCGTTGAAGCCGCGGAAGGGTCCGGCATGTGGAACGAAGCGGACATCTCCCCCTCGAAATACACGCGAACGACCCACATGCTCGCCTTCTGGTTCCGTTTCACGGACAACACCGCCGCCGGCGCAGACCACTCGACACAGATTCTGACCGTGTTCAACCAGGCCGCCGCCAACAATGTCCAGTTTGCCTACATCTTCGTCGCCGGAACCGATTCGACCGGCAATTCGGGAGCCGGGTTGATTCTGCCCAAGGCGAGCGGCGGAAACATCGAGTATCCCCACGCGTCCGCCACTCCGAACGAGTGGCACAAGGCGGTCATCCAGTACAGATCGGCGAGCAGTCCAAGCGTCGATGACGGCGGGCTCGATCTCTGGATCGACCCCACTCACGGTGGGGCGCACCCCACATTGAGTTTCGGGGTCGGGGGCAACGAGCTGACATCACGCAATCCCGGGCCGTTCGGGAAATACGGCTTCGGGCAGGTGGCTCTTGGAGGCGACCTCGACGGACCGACGATCTTCATCGACAGCATCGGCTCCTGGGACGGTTTTGGAACCGCCGGCGTCAACGACCTCCAGGCCGGCGTCGATTTCCTGAACTCCTCCATTCCCAATCTCGCCATCGCCGCGACGTCCGCCGCCAAGGTCGAAGGCGACTCCAGCTCGACGCAGTTTGACTTCATCGTCACCCGCACCGGCCCCAACGCCGTGTTCACCACGGTCAACTACGCGGTGACCGGCTCCGGCGCGCACCCGGCCGCCGCCGCCGACTTCGGCGGTTCATTCCCAACCGGCTCGGTCACCTTCGCCCCCGGCGAGACCAGCAAGGGCGTTTCCATCGCCGTCAGCGGCGACGGAGACGTTGAGCCCGACGAGGAATTCACCGTGACCATCTCCGTCCCGGCCGGAGGGGCGATCGTGAACGTGACCGCCGCAACCGGGACCATCCAGAATGACGACGCGGCGGCCGTGTTCGACTTCGGCGACGCCCCCGATCCGCTCGCGTCCACCGCCGGCCAATACCCCACGCTCCTCGCCAACGAAGGCGCGCGCCACCAGATCGTCGTCAACGCGCCCCGCCTCGGTTCGGAAGTCGATTCCGAATCCGACGGGCAGCCGGATGCCGGAGCCATGGGCGACGACGCCAACAGCTCGCCCGACGACGAGGACGGCGTCGCCGCCCCCACCCTGATCGTCGGCAGCGCGATCGCCATCCCTGTGACCGTGAGCGTCGCCGCCGGAAAACTCGACGCCTGGATCGACTTCAACCAGAACGGCGTCTGGGAAAGCCCCTCCGAGCAGATCGCGACCGGCCTCGACGCCCCGATCGGCACAACCATGGTCATGGCGTCCGTGCCGCAGGGCGCCCTCGTCGGCGGGACCTTCGCCCGTTTTCGCCTCAGCAGCGCGGGCGGCCTGGCGCCGACGGGTTCCGCATCCGACGGCGAGGTGGAGGACCACCGCGTTCTCGTGATCGCCGGTTCCCTGCCCGCTGCGGACCACATCACGATCCCCACGACCGACGCGTCCGGCAACGTGACCGTCGTCTTCCAGGGAACCGCCGGCGCAGTCTACGAGATCCAGACTTCCGACACGCTCCAACCCGATTCCTGGACCACCATCGCCACCGTCACCGCCGACGCGAACGGCGTGGTCTTCCACCAGGACCTGAGCGTTGGCGCCCTTCCCCGACGCTTCTACCGCACGAAGAAACAGTAGTCAGAAACCGGTATTCAGTGTTCAGTCTCCGCCTCGGATCCGGTCGCCGAGACCGGAATCCAGCAACCAGAAACAAGCATCCAGCAACCATCAACCATGCCCACCAAGACCGTCATCAAACCCGCCGGTTCCGCGCCGGCCGTCGGCCCCTACAACCACGCCGTCCGCATCGGCGACCTGCTCTTCTGCTCCGGCCAGATCCCGCTCGATCCCGCGACCGGCGAACTGGTTGAGGGAGACGCCGCCGCACAAGCCGAACGCGTGCTCGACAACGTCAAGGCCATCCTCGACGACCAGGGTCTGACCTTCGCCAACATCGTCAAGTCCACCATGTTCCTGGTCGACCTCGCCGACTTCGCGTCCGTGAACGAGGTCTATGCGTCGCGTTTCACCGGCGATTTCCCGGCGCGCTCCACCATCCAGGTCGCCGCCCTGCCGAAGGGCGCCAAGGTCGAGATCGAGATCGTCGCCCACTTCTGATCGTCCGAAGGCCCGACGCCATGACGCCCGAACTCTACCTCCTGATCGGCCTGGCGATCGGGGCGGGCTTCGGCGTCGGGATCGGCTGGCTGCTCGGCTCCCGCAAGGCCGCCAGCGCGCCCGTCGATGACGCGAGTCGCAACGCGTTGATCGAGGAGCACAAGAGCCAGGCCGAACGCGCCGCCGCGGAGGCGAAGGACTTGCAGGCGCGCCTCGGCTCGGCCGAAAAGGACCTCGCCACCGCCGAAGCCAACCGCGCCGCCGCGGAGAAACTCCTCGCCGAACAGAAGGAGATCCACGCTCGCGCCCTGGACGAGGCGACGCAGGCGCGGCAGAAGGCGGTGGAGGAACTGAAGGACGCGTTCAAGGGCCTCAGCGCCGAGGCCCTCGCGAAGTCGCACCCCGAGTTCCTCCGCCAGGCAAACGAGACCTTCGCCAAGTTCCAGGAGACCGCAAAGGGCGACCTCAATGCCCGCAAGAGCGAGATCGAGAAGCTCCTCGAACCGCTCAAGGAACAGCTCCACAACTACCAGCGCCGCCTGTCCGAAACCGAGACCAACCAGCAGAACACACTCACCGAGCTGAAGAAGCAGTTCGAGAATCTCTCGCAACAGAGCCAGAGCCTTTCCAGCGAGACGCTCCAACTGCGCAAGGTCCTCAACTCCAGCCAGGCCCGCGGCCGTTGGGGCGAGGAGACGCTGCGGCGCGTCGTCGAGGCCGCCGGCATGAGCGCCCACTGCGACTTCACCGAGCAGACCGTCCAGGGCGACGCCAAGCCGGATCTTGTCGTCCGCCTGCCCGGCGACCGCGTCATCATCGTCGATGCCAAGGCTCCCGAGCTGGACTTCCTCAACGCCATCGAGGAATCCGACGCCGACAAGCGCGCCGCCGACCTCGACGCCCACGCCCGCAAGCTCAAGGACACCATCAAGGCCCTAGCGGACCGCGACTATCCGCGGCAGTTCCCGAACGCGCTGGACTTCGTCGTCCTGTTCCTGCCGGCCGAATCCCTTTTCAGCGCCGCGCTGGAGGGCGACCGCGACCTGATCGTCTGGGCCGCCAACCGCCGCATCCTGCTCGCGACGCCGGCCTCGCTGATCGCCCTGCTCCGCTCCGTCAGCGTGAGTTGGCAGCAACACGACCAGACCGAGAACGCCCGCGCCATCGCCGAGGCCGCCAAGGCGCTCTTCAGCCGCGTCGCCAAGTTCACCGAACACCTCGAGAACATCCGCAAGGGCCTCGACCGCGCGAACAACGCCTACAACGACGCCGTCGGCAGCTACGACCGCATGGTCCGCCCCGCCGGCGAGCGCCTGGTCAAGCTCGGCGGCGCCGAGGGCGGCAAGGAACTCAAGGACATTCAACCCGCCGAAACCGTCCTGCGCCAACTCGTCGGGGACACGACGGAAGCCGAACCGGAGGAGAAGGCGGAAAACTGAGCGGCGCGCTCCCTCCCCCAAAAGCGCGCGAAGGGGCATTTTTCCTGTCGGATTTTCCGGATCCGCGCGGAATATACGGATGAATGCCCGACGACGATGCAGAGCTGATCCGGCGATTCGCCCGGAACCAGGACGAGGATGCCTTCCGGGAGATTGTCTCCCGCCATCTTCCGCTCGTCCACTCGGCGGCGTTGCGGCAGGCGCTGGATCCCGACCTGGCGCGCGACATCAGTCAAAGCGTCTTCATCATCCTGGCGCGCAAGGCGGCAAAACTGGATCCGAAGACCGTTCTCAGCGGCTGGCTCTATCGGACCGCCCGTTTCGCCGCCCACCGCGCGCTCCAAGCCGAACAACGCCGCGCCGCGCGTGAACACGCCGCCTGCCAGATGAACGACCCCGATCCCGACACCGCCGCGTGGGCGCTGATGGAGCCCGAATTGGACGAAGCCATGTCCCGCTTGGGCGACAAGGACCGTGACGCCATCCTCCTGCGCTTCTTCGAGAACCGGAGCCTCGGAGAAGTTGGCCTGCGTCTCGGCGTCAGCGAGGACGCCGCACAAAAGCGCGTGTCCCGCGCATTGGAGAAGCTGCGCCGCTTTTTCCGTCGCCGTTCCATCCCGATCTCCGCGGCCGCGATCTCCGCGGCCCTTGCCGACAAGGCGGTCGCCGCCCTGCCCGCGGGCGTCGCGAACGCCTTCAGTTCGACCGCCCTACTCCAAGCCTCCGCCGCCGCCACGATCACCCTGCCCCTCGCGCAGACAACCCTCGAAGCCATGACCTGGACCAAACTCAAGACCACAGCCGTCGCCGCCGTCGCCCTCGTCGCCGCCGGAACGCCCGCCGTCATCCAGCAGCAAACTGTCGTCGAACTGCGCGCGGAAAACCGGGCCTTGGCCGCGCGCACGAATGAACTCGCAGCAAACCAGACCGACAACGCCGAACTCGAGCGCCTGCAACTGGAACTCGATAAATACAAGAAACTCGCCGCCGAGGTTCATGAACTCCGGGCCCGCCTCGCCGCCTTGCAGCGCGATCAGGATTCCGGCGCGAAACAACTCGCCGCCTTGGACTCCGAGAACAACCGACTCAAGGCGTCCCTGGCGGCCAGGCCAGAACCCCAGGAAAACCGGGCTTACGAAGACGCCAAGGCGATGGAGGAAGAGAGTTTCCGCATCCGTATCACCGAAATGAAGGAACTCGGACTGCTGCTCCACAATTGGCTCGCGGCAAATCCAGACACGCTCCCCAAGAGCGTCCCGGAACTGGCGGAATCTCAGGGAATCACCGACCGGGACAAGCTCAACGATCTCGGCGGACGCCTGAAACTCTATCCCCACGCGCCCGGGGCGCCCGCCCCCGAAGGCTATGCGCCCGTCGTCATCGCCGAGCGCCTCCCCACTCACACCGTAGACGGCAAGCAACTCTGGATCTACACCATGTCGGACGGCTCCGTGCTCACGTCGGGCACACCGCTGACCGAAGACGGCTTCCTGCAGGTGCGGCGGGGGAACTGAACTCGTGGGCTCTTTCCACCCCTTCGGGGTTAGGAAGTGGGCTCGACGGAGTCTCTCCCCACCAGCGTCACCAGCCATCCGGTTGTCGAACGCGCAGGTGGCGTGGAGTCCCGTATCGTTCCAGCATGAAATGAAAGATCGAAAAGACAGCGGAAGCGACTGCAAGCAGCCGGTGGGGAGAGACTCCGTCGAGCCCATTTCAATGTCCTGAAGAGACATCGGAGGACTGCCGGCAGTGAACGTCGGAGCGACCTGCCCTCGGCCGCGCATTTCCCTTCCCGCCTCCTGCCGAACGCGCTGCGTCTGGCCCCTGCGGGGCCACGGCGACAGGAATGTCGCCGCTCCTTGAGCCTCCGCCTCCAACACACCCCTCACGCATTTCCGTGAGTGAACGGCGCGCCCGTTCTGCTACTCTCCCCGGCATGCCGACCGCAACACGCCGCTTCGTCCTGCCGACGCTTCTTGCCCTCGCCGCCGCCGTCCCCGCATTTTCCCAGTCCAGACTCGATCGCGAGCAGGCCGACGAAGACTACCTCCATACCCCTTACGGCTTCTCCGCCCCCGGCAAACCCGCCCTCGCCGAAGGCCCGGACGCCGCCACACTCACCCTGCGTTTCGTCGACTCCGCCACCGGCCAACCGACGCCCTGTCGCGTCAACGTCGTCGGCCCGGACGGGCAGTTCTACCAACCCGCGAAGAACCGCCTTTCCCTGTATTCGCTCACCGGGATCTGGCCCGCCACCGGCAAGGGCAACCGCCGCGGCAAGGCGCCCATTCGCTACTTCGGCCGCTTCTTCTACAGCGCCGGGGTCACAACCGTCCGGGTCCCGCCCGGCAAGTCGCGCGTCGAAGTCTGGAAGGGCTTTGAATTCGCGCCGGAGGCGCTCGAACTCGACCTGAAACCAGCGGAGAACCGCATCGCCCAGATTTCCCTCGGCAAGTCCGTGGACATGGCCCGGCTGGGCTGGCATTCCGGCGACACCCACCTGCACCTTGAACGCTCCACCGACGCCGACGAGACCGACATCTTCCATCTTCTCCAGGCCGAGGACGTCCGCTATGGCGGCATCCTCTGCTACAACCCCACGGCGTCCTATCGCGGTGAAATGAGCGCACAGGAGTTCCGGCAACTCCGCGGCCTGGGCGTCAGTTCCATCGCGAAGCGCGACGGCTATCAGATCATCTCTGGTCAGGAGTACCGCAGCGTTCATTATGGACACTCCAAGGTCTTCCTTGCCGACGATCTCGTCCAGGCGGGCAGCAGTTACGATCCGAGCACATGGCCGAACTTCGGTGAAGCCATGCGCGAGATCCGCCAGGCCGGCGGCCTCTTCTTCTGGGCGCATGGCGGCTACGAGAAGGAAATCTGGGCCGACTACGCGCTCGGCGCCTCCGACGGGGTGGAACTGCTGCAGTTCGGCATCTACCGTCCCATCGGCCTGGAGGGCTGGTATCGCATCCTGAATATCGGCTTCAACTATCCCGCCATGGGCGCCAGCGACTACCCGCCCTGCCGCAAATTTGCCGACTGCCGCACCTACGTGCACAGCGAAACCCAACCGCGCATCGACGAGTGGCTCCGCCTGCTCGCCAAGGGACAGAGCTTCTTCACCACCGGCCCGCTGCTCCTGCTCGATGTCGACGGCGTCAAACCCGGCGGCTCCATCCGCAAGGCGGGCGGCAGTCCGCAGACCCTCACCGCCAAAGTGCGTGTCTTCACCGAGGTCGCGCCGGTCACCGACATCGACCTGATCGTCAACGGAAGGACAGTCCGCACGAAGAAAATCCCCGCCCCCGAGAGCCGCGGCCGCTGGCTGGAACTGAGCGCGGAAATCATGCTCACGGAATCCGCCTGGATCGCCGCGCGCGCGCATTCGAAATCCCCGACCGGCAGCCCCGACGGCGAGGCGCACACCAATCCGGTCCAAGTCTATCTGGACAACCGGGCCCCCTACAACGCGGCCGACCTGGACTGGTTGCTCGAAAAGCTGAATTCCCAGATCACCTTCCACACCAAGCGCACGTTCCCGCCCAGAACGCCGCTCGACGCCAAGGTGAAGGCCGTCGGCTACTTCAAGGACGCCCGCGAAAAACTCATCGCCATCCGAGAAGCCGGCGGACAGCCCGCGCCATGAATGAGGGACTTGCAAGCGAGGGCGCCGAACGCCCCCAAAGGTGGGGCGAACTGTCCTCAGTGAGCCGGCGCGAGCATGGCCTTGGGCGGCTCACTGATGACAGTTCGCCCCGCCATCATCTCCTCGCTTGGAAGGCCGCAGCCCTTGCGCTCGCCGCAACGATGCTGCTCGCCGGCTGCGCGACAAGAACCACTAAGCGGTTCGATTCCAGGAACACCGAAAACCGCGCCATCGAGAGCGCCAAGGCCTACCTGACAACCGAGGTTCGAAACTGGCGCGAAAAAAACGGCTGTTTCTCCTGTCACAACAACGGGGATGCCGCACGCATTCTCATGCAGGTCACGCCCAACTCCGAACGTGCGTCGCTGGCCCCTGCCCTCCGGGAAACGGTCGCCTGGTTGCAGACGCCTCAACGATGGAGTGAAAACAAGGGCGACCCCGCGTTCAGCGACCTCAAACTGGCGCGCATTCAATTCGGCGCGACCCTCCTGGCGGCAATCCGCGCCGGCTTCATCGCCGATCGAAAACCGCTCTTGGAGACCGCACGCCAGATTGCCCGGGATCAAGATGCCGACGGATCATGGAAAATCGAGGCTCCCAAAACCGCCGGCTCGCCGGTCACTTACGGGAATGCGCTCGCGACCCTCCAGGCTTCGAGGATTCTCATTGCGGCGAAACCGCACTCAATCGACTTCACAGGCATCCAGGAATTCGAACTCCAACTGAAGAAAGCGGACGCCTGGCTCAGCTCTTTGGAAATCGTAAACGTCCCAGCCGCCGCCGCCGTGATTCAACATGTCGGGAGCGTCGTCAACCATCCCGCGCAGGAACAACTCGAGCGGGCCATCGATTTTATTCTGGCTGCGCAATCGACCGCCACAGGCGGCTGGGGACCGTATCCGGGAGCCCCGCCCGAACCGTTCGACACCGGACTGGCGTTGGCTGCTCTCGCCGCTTGGCCAGCTCCCCGTGCGGAATTCGAGCGCCCCGTAGAAAGGGGACGCGCCTACCTCCTGGCAACCCAACTGGAAAGCGGAGGCTGGCCGGAAACCACGCGCCCGCCGAATGGCTCCAGTTACGCGCAGCACATCTCCACCTCCGCGTGGGCCTGCCAAGGATTGGTGGCCAGCTGTAGTTTTCCGCTGGTTTGGTAACGCTGGAACAGAGCAGCAAACCAATCTGCCCCTGCCTGCCCCTACGGACGCGCTGCGTCGGCCCCTTCGGGGCCACGGCGACAAGAATGTCGCCGCTCCTTGAGTTGGCGTCACCGGACCCGCCCCAAGACGGTCTCGCCTACGGCGCCAACCGGATGGACTCGATCGCAACCTGGATGTCCGACCGATTGCACGGATCGAGGCGCAGGCGCGTGATCAGGCCCTTCCAGCGTCGGTTGCCTCGGACATCAATCCGGTAGTCGCGCCATTCGCCATCGATCTGGACATCGAACCGCTCACTGGCAGCCTCGTTCTCAGGAAGGCGGGAGGTCGCCCAAAACAACTGGCCCCGGTCCTTGCCGGCGGCATGGTCCGAGGCTGTGAGCTTCATGCGGATGACGACATGTGAAAACGAATCCGATCGCGCCCGGAGATTGGAGCTGAAGAACGCCGGGTCGTTGCCACTGGAGCGTCCGAGCAGCGCGCCGTTCTCGACGCGCACGTCCGTGACCTGCATCACGCTGTTCCAGCTTTGGTCGTCGTCGGCAAAATCCCACGCCGTCCTGGGCGGCGCCGGCGGCGGAAGCTCGTAGGGACCGAGCCCGACATCCGCCGGGGTGAAGTCCGCGTGCTTCTTCGGCGCGTCGGTAAAGACATCGCGGATGGCGTCGAGGTAGCCGAAACCGAACTCGTTGTGCGGCTCGATGTAGGAGCCTTCGCCCCATTCGTTCCAGGCTTCGATCAAGACCAGGTTGGGCAGCGTTTTCCCGCCATGGCCGCTGTGCAGGAAGGTCTTCGCGTCCGCCAGGTGTTGCCGGAACAACTCCGGCGTGCGGTCGTAGCGGACGAGCTTGGCGTCGCCATGCCACGGGCGGCTGTCCCAACCGCCCGATACCGGAACGATCAGCGGGATGGGGCTCTCGTCGACGATGCGCTCCCAGTTGTGCCGATAGGCCTCGGGCAATGTGCTGAAGGGCGCGCGCCGTTCGCCCGAACCCAAACCGAGCCCCGGCCAGTTGTAGGCGCTCACGGCGTCGTAGCCTTCCTCCGCCGCGACCTTTGCCTGCGCGGCATTGCCCACGCAGGCCACCAGGTAAAGTCCTTTCAGTCCGGCCTGGCGGCATTCCTCTCGCATGGCGTCGAACGCCTTCTTGACGCCGCCGGGGCCAAGGTCCGCCGAGAGCCGGTGCGGACTGAATAGGATCATCACGGGCTTCCCCTCAACGGTCAGGTGTTCGGGGCGGCGGAAGTAGTTCTCGATCCAGTAACGGGTGACATCCAGGCAGTCGTCGTGCGAGGAGGAGCCCGGAGGATTGTGATTGGCCCAGAGCAGGCAGAACTTGAGCAGGCGACGGTAACGGGCCTTGAAGTAGCCGTCGTGCAAACCATGTTCGAGATGGCGCGCGCCACGGTTCCAATACCAGTCGTAGGCAAACCAGGTGATGCCGTGCTCAACAGCCCATTTGATGTGCCAGTCGGCCACTTCGGGATCGCCCTCGCGATACCAGCCCAATACCGGCTTGCGTTCCGGAAAACCCTGAAGCGGCTGCCAGCGACTCCAGCTGTTCCAGCCGGGGAAGTAATACACGCCGACCTCCGTGGGACCGCGCACCGGCTTGGGGACCGGCACGTAGTCTTCCTCAGCCTGCTGAAGCCGGGGAGTAACTCCCAACGCCGCCGGAACCTCGACGGGAGCGAGGTTGTCCGCGACAAAGCGAAGGACGGCGACGCCGGCAACCGGCCGGTCGGCCTGGATCTTGAATTCAAACCGGGTCTCTTCACTGAAGCCCAGCGAAGCAACCGAAGGCGCCGCTTCGGAGCCCGGCACAATACGGACGCCATCCGGCAATTCCACGCTCACGCGAAGGTCACGCAAGGGTTCCCCGCCGGCGTTGGCAACGATGGCGGCCAAGGCGACCGGCGAGCCCACGCGCGGCAGGGCGTCCTCGAGGGCGCAGGAGATCACCCGCAACTGGGGCTCCCCCTGCGGCTCCTCCGAGACCTTCAGCCAACGCACGCGCGCCGTGACTCCCGTCGCCTCGCTGGGCCGCAGCCCCAGAGCCAGGACCCGTCCTCCCCAATCCGGCGCGTTGAGCATGTCCACATTGTAGGTCTGCTCCTCGCCATCGGCACGGATCGGAAAGGTGTGCGCCTGCAGCCCGTGGCGTCGGTCCGTCGCGTAGAAAAGCGTCGCATGATCGCCCCGGTCCACGCTCATCCGGAGGGACACGTAGTTGTCCGTGTCGGCCGGGATGTTCGCGGGAGGCGCCAGCGCGATCGCGTCCAAAGCGTTGACCGAAATCACCGCGCCCGTGTCGCCGAGGGACAAGTCGGCATCGCCCATGGCGCGCCAGTCGTACAGCCCTTTGGTGAAGTCAAAGTCGGCGACGGCGGCGGGCGGCGGGCTCTCTTCAACAATGCGGATGGAGGCGATGGCGAACGTGGCGCCGTCGAACAGGTCGAGCCGCAGCTTCACGATCTTCCTTTCCGACTGCCAGAAGGGGAACAAACGCAGGACGCGCCACTCGTTGTCGCCGGCAACGTGGAAATCCGTGGTCTTGGCCTGCGAGAATCCGCCGAACTTCCCCTCCCCTGTGTTGCTCCAGAAAAACTCGCCGCCGCCCTCGCCGTCCGCCTTGATCCGCAGCTCGATGACCTGCCACGGAGTCGCGCGAAACTCGAGCGGCGCACCGAGGATGAACATTGGATCGTGACCGACGGTGCGGCAGGTCAGGACACCGTCCGCGCTCCGGGCGTCCCGGACGTGGCCGTTGGGCTGCCAGCCCTGCAGGTCGCCCGGCTGGTCGAACGTCCATTCCGCCACCGTCTTTTCGGCGGCGCCGTTGAGGTTGAAAAAGGTAGGAACGCTGAAGAGGCAAGCCAGAAGTCGTTTCATGTCGACGCGGATTGGGGATGACGTTGTGGCAGTCTACGGCGTCCCCTCGGGCAATCCGAAGCAATATGGAGGCGGATGCGCAACCTCTCTTGCCCCGCTTCTTGACCGAGAATCCCTCAGCCGCCAAGCGCCGCCTCAAACAAAAAAGCCCCCGGGGCCGATCGGCCGCCGGGGGCGTTCTTGAACATCCAACTTCAACGGGAAGCCACGGCGCCCGCCGACACGTCCAGGCAGACCGCCTCAGTGGCGCTGCGCGCGTAGATGCGGCCGTCGCTGATCACCGGCGTCGTCCAACACTTGCCGCCGAGGATCTTCGCCTTGGCGACCTCGTGGTAGCCGCTCGGATCAGCCTTGATCAGGTAGAGCGTGCCCGTGTCGCTGAGAGCCAGCAGATGGCCATCCACCAGGACGACGTTGCCGGGACCGAAACCGTCCTGCTCCCACTTGACCTCGCCGGTCTTCACATCGACACACTTGATCGGGCCGTCGCCGTACTTCTTGAACTGGAACATCCCGTAGAGGTGGCCGTCGTGCAGGACCGGCGTGCTCCAATGGTTGGCGATGAACTTGTCGCCGGGACGACGGAAGATCTCCTCCGCGCTGAAGCTGGCTCCCTTCTTCGAAACCTGGCAGGCGCCGCCGCCCACACCGTAGCCAGCCGAGCAATAGATGATGTCGCCGGCGACCACCGGCGAGATGGCGGTGGAGACCTTGAACGGGAAATCGTAACGCCACAGCGCCTTGCCGCTCTTCGTCTCCAGGGCAACGAGGCCCTGCTGCGTGAAGAAGATCACCTGCCGAACGCCATGAATGTCCGCCACGGTCGGGGTGGAATGGGTCATCAGATCGTCCTGCCCCTTCCACACGACCTTGCCGCTCTTCTTGTTCAGGGCCATCAGGGCCTGCCCCGGTCCGCCGCCGGCCATGAACAACAAATCGCCGTCGATCACCGGCGACGCCGCGCTCTTCCATTTGATCTGCACGCCGGCGTTCTCCTTCATGATGTCGCGACGCCAGATCGACTTGCCGGTCTTGGCGTCGAGGCAGATCAGCGCCAACTGCGAGGAAAGCGCGTAGACCCGACCGTTGTCATAGGTCGGTGTGGAACGCGGCCCGTCGCCGCCCTTGTTGTCAGGCGCGCCGGCGTTGCCGCCATCGTGCTCGTAGTCGCCGCTGCCCAGATCGACGCGCCATTTCTGTTTGCCGCTCTTGGCGTCGAAGGCCACGACCACCTCCCGCCTCTCGCCGCCGATCTCCGGTCCCACGATCGTGTAGGCCTGGCCGCCGCCGACCGCGAAGGAACTGAATCCGTTCGGGGTCTTCTGCCGCCAGAGCACGCGCGGCCCCTTCACCGGCCACGTCTTCATGGCAAGTTTCTCGGGACTGCTGCCGTCCAGGTTCGGTCCCCGGTATTGGGGCCAGTCCGAGGCGTTCGCCTGTTGTCCAACGACCAGCAGAACGGCCGCCGCTCCCGCAAGAATACTCTTCTGTTTGTTCATGAAATCGGTGTCTTTTTGAGTGAAGCGGATGTTGTAGTTGAGCCAAAATCCCTTGGCAACCCGGTTCTCCGGCGAGAATGACGGGGGTAGGTTGGAAGCGGGCGGCGCCTGAGATTGTCACGGCAGGGACTCAGGCCAATGACGAAACACCCAAGGACCCGAATACCCAGGGAATGACGAAGTCCGAAAGCCGAATGCGCGATCATAGCCCCGGCGTTTCAAGGCGGCGTTTCGGATTTCGCCATTCGAGCTTTACTCGGATTTGGGTCCTTGGGTCTTTCGTCATATAGCGCCCGCGCCACGACAGTCCCCGATTGACCGGAGGCCTGCCCCGACTAGACTCCCGCCATGTCACAATGGCGAATCTTTCGTGAAACCCACGGGCTCCCCTACGTCGCTCTGAAGTTCCTTTCCGGATCCCAGGCCGGCCAGGAGGCTCCACTCAAGGAGGGAGATGACGCCATCATGGGTCGCGGACGGGAGACAGACATCGTGCTCGATGACCGCAAGGCCTCCCGACAGCACGCCCGGATCTACCTCAAGGACGGCCAGCTCTACGTGCGCGACCTGGGCTCCGTCAACGGCACGCTTGTCAACGGCGCCAAGGTCGAACTCAAGCCCGTCTACCCCGGCGACCTCATCCAGATCGCCAACGTGCGGATGAAGCTCGAAAGCCGCAAACGGTTCAGCGAGGCGAGTTGGAGATGGTGGCGCGACCAGAAGAAGCTCCAGCAGTCCCGTCAGGACCAGACATCGGCCCTCGCGGCCACCATGGACAACGTCCTGTCCGGAGACTTGAGCTCCGTCTCCATTGACGAACTCCTCACTCTGCTCGAATCCAAGCGCAAGACCGGACTGCTCGCCCTCGACACCGTCTGGGGGGTCTGCGAAATCGCGTTCCGCGACGGCGTCATCGTGGCAGCCGGCCTGCCCACCGGTGAATCCGCCCCCACCCTGGACGCCATCGCCCGTTTCATCGTCGTCATCAAGGGCGAATTCGAATTCTGCGCCGGCGACCCCGGCAAACTGGAGAACGCCATCAGCCTGAACCCCGACGATCTCCGCCAGGCCGCCACCGATCTCCCCGAAATCTTCGCGGAACTGGAATCGCTCGCGCCCTCCATCGACACCTACCTCAAGCGCGCCGACGCCGACGCCATCGAAGATGGCGCCGACAAACAGACAGCCGAGATCCTCCACCTCGCCGCCACCCCCACGACCATCGCCAACATCTTCGACCACTTTGCCGGGAACGCCGACGACGCCGCGAAGATCCTCGTCCAACTCATCAAGGACGGCCGGATCAAGCTGATCAAGTGACGGGATTGGTTTCGCCGGGATTACAGAGCCTGCGACGGTTGCCGCAACGGCGGGGCGAATGCTCCGAATGAGCCGAGGTGAGCATGCCCCTAAGGACAGTTCGCCCTACCACCTGGTGGCATATTCCAACACGCACGCAAACACACGGCAAAAGTCGGCTGGAATATGGGAAATCAGGAAAAAAAGATGGTGCGCGATACAGGATTTGAACCTGTGACCCCTACCGTGTCAAGGTAATGCTCTACCACTGAGCTAACCGCGCATCCGGTCGGAAGAGCGCGTAAAATGGCGCCAAAACCCGGACCTTGGCAAGTATTGATTCGCAGAAATTCGTCTCACGAATAAGACTCCGTCAAACACCCTTTTCGAACGCTCGTCCCGCCTCCAAATGATCGACAGAGCAACAACGGGACATTCTGAAACCGCTTCGCTGCTCCAATGGAATTACAGGCATCTTGGCGCAGCCTTGGTCGTCGCGTTCTCTGCGCAGGCGATGCTTCTTCCATGTCTATGCGACATCGGAACGGCAAAGACGGTATTCGCCTTTTCCTTCGACGCCTTGGTCCTATTGCGCATGGCGGTCGCCCGGATTCGCTCGGAACGAAATACCGACTGGAAATTCTACTCCGCCTTGGTGTGGACATCGCCCCTGTGGGTTGAGGTCGTGGCTTTGGTTTTTCTGGGACCACACTGAGAACTTGGGACGCCATGGCTGCCACAGTCCCGGAGGGACGCCAAGAAGTAGCCGGCGGTGAAGGTCGCGGAGCGACCGGAACCACCGGAAACAGAACCAAAAATACCACGCGCCCCGGCAGGGTCGTCAGAAGAAACACGATCCCCAGACCGGATTGCAGCGATCCGATCCTCGGCCGACGCCTGTGAGCAAGCCAGATGTTCGGAGCGACCCTGACGGGGCGCGTGACGTGTCCGGATGATGTGGCCCGGTGGTTCCGGTCGCTCCGCGACCTCCACGCACCGGCTACCATCGGGACGCCCCTCCAGGGCTTTGTGTTCCCTCTTTCCCAGATTCACCACCTGTATCGAAACACCCTAAGCGGAAACCCTCCCCACTCTTTCTCAGCAAACAGCTCCGGCGTGACGTCCGTATAAACCTCGGCGTCGACCATCGCCTCCACACGCGGATCGAAAACGGTCAGGATCACGACTTGCGCGCCCGCCTCCGCGAACTCCTTGGCCCCGGCCTGTTGATCGTCGCCCAGCCACGCTTCGCCCAGATGGAACGCCGTGTAGAGTCCGGCGCGTCCGCCCTGCAGGGTGGCGCTGCCCGCGATGGGCCCGGAAAGCCCGGCTTCCCTCATCCGCTCCGCCAGGACCTCCGCGTAATTGTTCCCCGCATTGGGTATCCCTGCGCAGGCCGCCAGCCACCAGACGATCGCCGGCAAACCGAAGGAAGCCGCCAGCGCCCGCGAGCCCAACCACTCCAATCGGCCGACCTTCTCTCCATACGCCTTCACCGCCCAGCCCAACGCCCCCGCGCAGGCCGTCCACACGAAGGGAAACGCCGGGTAGAAATAGCGCAGGTCGTCGGAACGCAGGTAGACCGGCAGATACAACCCCGCCATCAAGGCCACCGGCGCCGCAGTCCAGCGCCAGCGCTCCTCGCGTAGACGCTTTCGCCAACCGCCTTTCAGGACACAACTGGCAATCAACCCCGCCAATCCCAGGTAGAACAGATCGAAGCCCGGAATCAGCGCCAGCAGGTCCCGCGCCCCGACCGAGCCGCCCGTCCGCAACAGGTGAACGACATTGAGGCCCGAGAAATACGCCGCGACCTTCGGCAGGTTCTCCAGGACGATACCGGCCTGATGCCTCGCGTTGGCGGCGCTCGAGAAGGGCGACCAGAACTGGTAGTCCATGTTCGAGGGATCCTCCCACTGCGTCACCCGGCCCGGATCGGGACGGTGCAGTTCCCGCGCGAAGGGATGATATCGCTCCACGTCCGGCGGCCCGGCGATCGCGTGATTGATCCTGCCGCTTGTTGAGAACGTCGGCCCGCCGTATTTGACCGACAGGACGCCCATCCAGGGCGCGGCGACCAAGGCAAACGCCGCCCAAGTAATGGCCGCCCGTTGAACAACCCGCCGCAGGTCCGCCATTCCGCCGACGAATAACAATGCCGCGACCGCCACCGTGACCAGTACGGCCAGCGGAAAGGCGATTGCCTTGGAATAATAGGCCAGCCCCCATAGAAGTCCGGCCCACACCGCCGACCGCCGCCCCTCCAGCCAGCTCCGGTCCGCCGTCCGCGCGATTGCCATCCCCATCAGTCCGGCCAGCAGCAGATCCGGCGTGATGTGCCGCACGGACCAGAACACGCTGAAGACCGCCGCCAGCCAAAGCCCCAGGGTCCGCAGGCCGCGCCCGATCTCGAACGCGCGAAACACAGCCCGACACCCGAACCAGAACACGACTCCGGAAACAACCATCGCCGCGCGCCCCGCCGCCAGCGGCCCGAAGCCGAGCTTCAGGAACGGAACCGCGAGCCAACTCAACAACGGCCCCCAATAACCCGAGACCATGAGATCCGTCCGCCAGTCCGCGTAATACTCCGCGATCCGCAGATAGGCCACGGCGTCCGTATTCAGGGCGTCCGCATTGCGGGACGCGGCGAAGATCAGGAAGACGACCTGGAACGCCAGCGCGGCGATCTCCACCCGCGTCCACGCGCATCCGGCTTTCCCCGATTCCGATGACGTCGGCCCACCCATCATTCCTCCCCACCAACCCGGCCGACGGAGCGCGGCTGTGTCCCGTCTTCGGGACCAGCCGCAGCAACCTCCGATCCGCTGGCGTTGGAAACCTGATCGGGCCTTGGTTGTCGCCCAAGCTGCTGCGGCTGATCTCCGACACAGCCGCGCTCCGAAAACTCCAACCGCGCGATAAAATGCAGCGACCGGTCGAAGAACCAGCCCGCCGGCGGCGGATACAAGGCAAGTCGGGAACGCCATTCCGCGACGCCCAGCCCGAGTTCACCAAACGCCGAGCGCCAGCGCAGTTCCGGCCAGTAATTGTAGGGCAACGCGACGCCATGCCGCGCGTTGCCCACCCAGTCCATGAAGCGCAGCGTCGACCCCGCAAACAGTCCGTCCCGCGTGTGGTCCTTCAGCACGATGGCCCTGCGCGCCACGCGCCTTGCCTCCCGCAGGAGGACCATCGGATCCTCCGTGTGATGCAGCACATCCACGAACATGACCACGTCGAAACTGTCGTCCGCATGCGGAATCGTCCGGCCATCGAACGGTTTCACCGGAACCGCAGTCTCGTCCCGCACGAGCACATCGATCCCCTCCGCCGAGATGTCCGACCGGCGCTCGCAGACCGCCTTGATCAAGGTCCCGTCGCCGCAGCCCACATCCAGCGCGCTGGCGTCCTTGGGTAGAACTTCGCTGAGATGCGCGGCCAGGACGCGGACCCGGCGGTTGAAGACGTAACCGCCATGAATGCGCTCGATCGGGTTCATCGGCGTTTGAGCCCGAGCACGCTGAAGAAGAAGCTCGCCAGCATCGTCTGGCAGCCCAATGCCAGCGCCAGCGTCGAGGGGATGATGATGCGCAGCTCGTTGGCCGGCGTCAGGTCGCCAAAGGACACGCCCCGCCAATGCGCGACCGCCACCCCGGTCCCGGCCGCGCCGGCAAGGAACAGCGCCGCGCCGACGATCAATCCGACTTCCAGCGTGATGTACTTGAAGGCGCTCGTCAGCCGCGGCTCCTCCGGCAGCAGGCCTTCCGTGATGGCGAATACCTTGGTGAACATGGCGAAAAGCGCCGCCTGGAAACCGATGAACACCAGTCCGGACGCATAGAGCATCGTGTGCACGTCGAAGGTCACGCCCTTCACCGTTTGCGGCCCGGGCAGCAGCCAGGCGCCGACCGTCAATCCCACCGCCATCGCAAGCAGCCCGGGATACAGAAAAAGCCACTTCGGACTGTAGACGAGCATGAAGCGCAGGTGCCGCCAGCCGTCCCGCCAACTCCGCAGGTGCGGCGGACGGCTCCGGCCGTCCGGGGACAGGGTCGTCGGGACCTCCGTGATCCTGAGCTTGAGCAACGTCGCCTTCACGACCATCTCGCTGGCAAACTCCATTCCGGTCGTCTGAAGGTCCATCCGCGCAAAAGCCTCCTTGCTGAAGCCCCGCAGTCCGCAGTGAAAGTCGCCGGCCGGACTGGAGAAGAACAGCCTCCCGATCCCGGTCAGGACCGGATTGCCCAGGTACTTGTGCAGCGGCGGCATCGCGCCCGGGGCAATCCCGCCCTTGAAGCGGTTGCCCATGACCAGATCGAATCCCTCCCGCAGTTTCTCCACGAAGGGCATCAGGTTCGAGAAGTCGTAGCTGTCATCGGCGTCGCCCATGATGACAAACCGCCCGCGCGCCGCGCCGATTCCACCCAGCAGGGCCGCGCCGTAGCCCTTCTCCGCCACCGGGACCACCCGCGCGCCCGACCGCTCCGCGATCGCCTGCGAGCCGTCCGTGCTGCCGTTGTCGGCGATCACCACCTCGCCCCGGAGGCCGTTTTCCTCCAACGACACCTTCGCCTTGCGGATGCAGGTCTCCAGCGTCTCCGCCTCATTCAGGCAGGGCATGACGACGGACAGTTCAAGCTGGGAGGATTCGTCGGGCAATTCGCGGCTACTTAAACCGAAGCCCCCGCCGAATTCCATCCCTTTCAGTACATCCAAAAACTCATTGCCTCCCCGGCCGCCCCCATGGATATTACGCGCTCTTCCGGCGCGGAGAGTAGCTCAGCCTGGTAGAGCGCCGGCTTTGGGAGCCGGATGTCGCAGGTTCGAATCCTGTCTCTCCGACCATCCGCCGGAACCCGGACGCCGGGTCGGCGTTTGACCAGATTTTCATCAGACGTTCAACGCATTACGGCAATGCAGGAACACATCGACGTAGTAGGCAGGATCACCCAGGTCCTCGCCGGCACCATGTTCCGGGTGGAACTGGAAAACGGACACCAACTCCTCGCGCATATTTCAGGCAAGATGCGCAAACGCTTCATCCGACTCACCGTGGGCGACCGCGTCAAACTGGAGATGTCCCCCTTCGACCTCAACAAGGGGCGGATCGTGTATCGGTTGTAGTTCCGTCTCCTCAAGGCGGGACGAGCTGTCCCAACGAGCCGCCTCGACATGCTCACGCCGGCTCATTGAGGACAATTCGCCCTACCTAATGCGCCAACTCCCGCTTCAACTGCTCCATCGTCGCCAACTGCCGCTTCCGCACGACCTCCCGCGCCCGCGCCGCCTTGGCCCGGGCGGCTTCCGGATTCTTCGCCAACTGCAGAACGGTCGGGGCCACGCGTTTGACCTGTGACTCGTCGTCGAGATCGAAGAGCCATTCGTCGAGGCCGATGTCGCGCCACATGGTCCCCTTGCTGGTCTGCTCCTTCCAGCGGCAGATGACCGCGGGCACACCGTGGCCGATGCACATGATGGCCGAATGCAGCTCGTTGCCGAACAGGCCGGCGCTCCGCAGGTAGACGCTGAGGGCCTCGTCTGTCAGCCAGTATTCCGAACGCCAGACCACGCGGGGCTTCACATCGGCCGACAACGGGTCGAGCAACATCTCCCTGCTGATCCGCATCTGCGTCTGGTCTTCCGGGCAGAGCAGGACTTTCATGTCCGTCTCCCGGATAACGCGCGTGATCGCGTCCCGCAACGGCGCGTGGTCGTGCTCCTTCATTTCCTCGTTGCGGGCGTGTTTGACCGGATCAGGCTTCGGGTCCTTGCCCGGCATTGTCCAGCCCGGCGTGTAGCGGTAGCGAGGGATGCAGCAGAGGAACTTCCCGGTCTCCAATGCGTTCGCCTTCAGCCAGGCGACGACCTTCGCGTCGTCCCGCACGTCGCAGGCGAAGGCTCCATCCGGTCCGAACTCCATCACCGGCGCCGTGCAGCCCTTTGAGCGCGCGAAACGCAGCGACTCGGAATCGCGAAAATAGACGAATCGCGCCTGGTTCAAAACCGACACCGAGCGCGCCAGGCTTTCCTCGGAATAAGGCTTCGTCATCCAGGAACCCTGCGCCGGAAAGGTGATCCCGTAGACGCCGAAGGGCTTCCCCTTCGACTTGTCCGATTTCAGCCACTGAACCACGTGCCTCTCGGCGACGAAGTTCGCGCCGGACCCGTGCAGCAGGAAATCGCAGTCGTAAAACGCGCGAGCCAGGTCCTTCCCGTCGCGGACAATCTTGAGTTTCGGGAACCGTTTCAGCAGCAGCTTGTCCACGCCGTTGTCGACTCGGCTGGGCCAAAGCGTGACCTCGACGCCGGGGATATGCTCCTCCAAAAGGCGCAGGACGCCCGGCGTGTGCGCGATGTCGCCGATGTTCACCGTCTGCCACGAGGAACGCAGCAGGATGCGGGGCGGACGTTTGCCGCCGGCCGCGACCGTCGCGGCGCCGGCGGCGGCGAGCACGGCCCGTTTCAAAAAGTGACGACGGTTTGTGGAAGATGGCGAGGGATTCATGATGGATTCGGGATGATGAACTACCGGGCGACATCCTGGTCTACTTGCCGCCGTTGCGGGGAGCCAACGGCCGACTGATGAGCATTTTCAATTTCGAACCGGGACTGACCAGGCGCTTCGCGAGAACGTCGTTCTCTGTGAAACGCGCGAGCAGGATCTCTCCGTCGGTCGAACGGTTGCGGTCGTAGGAGATGAAGATGCGGCCATCGGGCGCCTGGAAGCCGTCCGGATAGGAGATGCCCTTCCGCTCATCCAAAACCAGACCTCCCCGCCAGGTCCGTCCATCGTCCCCGGACAGCCAGGCGCTGAGCTGCACACGGCCTTCGTGCGCGTCGATCCGGTCGCCATGCTTGATCAACAGCAGGCGGCCGGATTGGAGACGGCGGACGTGGAAGCGGGCGTTG
The DNA here is from genome assembly GCA_038126235.1 of Verrucomicrobiales bacterium. GTDB lineage: Bacteria > Verrucomicrobiota > Verrucomicrobiia > Limisphaerales > JAYPEY01 > JAYPEY01. The sequence goes on along the minus strand of JAYPFK010000046.1, from coordinate 26,547 downwards.
GGATGCTTGATGGCGGAGTCCACAGGCTTCGACCAGGTATTGCCACCGTCGGTGGAAACGGATTCCATGATGCCCCGTCGCGTGCGAGCCGGCATCCAAAGAGAGCCGTCGCCGCGCTCCACGATCATGTGCTCATGCCAGTCGGGCTCCGGGAAGACCGCTTTGCCCCGCCGATTCCAGGTCGCGCCATGGTCGGAGGAAACGAACACATTCGCGCCACGGAAGGGATCAAGCTCTGCGAAGCAGCCCTTGAAGGGGCCGAAGCCGCCGCGTTGGTCCAGCGAGATGGGCAGCATCCATTCGCCGTTCGCGAGGACGGTGGGTTTGTTCAATGTCACGCCATGCCAGATGCGGCGGGGCGCGGACCACTCCGGCGAATCGGCGTCTGGGTTTTCGCAGATCGTCGCCCACACGCCGGCGCGCCCGTCGAACATGTCCATCGACTGGTCGAAGATCAGCCAGAGCCGGCCCAGCGGATCGGTCCAGAGATTGCCGACGAGGATGCTGCGCTTGCGCGGCAGATCCGGATCGTGCGAATCGAGGACGAGGCGAGGCTTCGACCACGTTTCACCGTCGTCGTCGCTGGTCGCGAGAACGAAGAAGGCGTCCGGACTGTCCCCTCCCGCCACCCAGCAGGCCCAAAGCCGCCCGCCCGGTGTGCGGTCGATCCCGATGGTCATGCCATAGTCGAGCCGGTCGTAATCGTATTCCGGCAGGGGCGAGGTGTTTGGGACCGGCGGCACGAGCGCGTGGTCGGCGATCTTCTCGTATTCTGCGATCCGCTTTCGGGTCTCCTCCGACGTCTCCGGCCGTTTCCCGTTCGACGCGATCAGCTTCAGCTCCAGTCCATCGCCGAGGACGGACAACGCCGTCTTCTTGAGTTTCAAGCGTTCCCCGCGCTTGAGGGTCTTGCGGAAGGCGAAGACTCGATTGATCTCGCCGGGGAACAACTGGAACTCCGGCGTGTCCACGCGGGTGAATCCAAGACCGGCCAGGGCTTTCTGCTGATTGGCGTAATGCGGCTTGCTCAGCGTCATCACGAACAGCTCGCCCGGATGCGCGCATTCGATCTCATAGCCCTCAATGCTGGTAAAGAGAAAGCGCTTCCCCAGCAACAAAGCCGGAGCCTCCGTGAGCCGGTAATCGCGGTCCTCAAACAGCTTCGCGCCTGGCTTCAGGACGGGCGGAGGCGCCGCAATCAGGGAGTGGCTGAAGCCGGCGAAAACACAGAGGATGGCAAGGAATCGTTTCATGGAACGGGGCGCCGGATTGAAGCCGTTGGAGCCCGCGGAAGGAAGCGGAATCGCGCCTGCCGCGCAAGCCCAACGGGCCGCACCCAAGCCAGCCGGGGGTCCCGAATGGATCATACAAGGAGGGGCGACATTCCTGTCGCCGTGCCTGCAAAGCAGGCACACGGGCGCGTGCGGCATGCCCCTAAAACAAGGATTACTCCAGAGCGACTATTGCCTGCGAGAGCCTTTCTGGCCCCTTTCGGGGCCACGGCGACAGGAATGTCGCCGCTCCTTGATTGACGCCGCGCCCGAAGGCCTCTCAACTCCTTGGCGCGTCAAAGCCGTGTGGCGACGACGGCTCAAATCACTCCCGAACTCCCACGCTCAACTACTCGTAAAACCACGCAACCGGCAGCGACCGGAACTTCGCCGACCATTGCCGCTTGCTGGCGTCCCCCAACCAATACGTCATGACCGCGCGGTCGCGAACGAATGTCAGGCTGGTGTAGGAGTAGGTGAGATTGGGATCCGTTTCGAGGTTGCGGACATTCTTCCAGGTCGCCCCCTCGTCGGAGGAGATCGCGGCGGTCAGCGGCGTGCGCTTGCCTCCGTGGCCCGCTCCCGGCACGTGGTTGTTGTTCCAGATCAAGAGCAGATCGCCGGTCGCTGGAATCCGCCGCAGGGTCGCCGGGGCTTCCGGCGCAGTCACACCAAGATCGCCCGGATCTTCCCAGGTCTCGCCTCCGTCCTTGGAAAAGCTTTTCGAGATTGTGCCCAGCTGGTTGCGCATGACCATCAACACGCGGCCGTCGTTCAACTCGACGACCTCCGGCTCCATCGCCCCGCGCTTCGCCAGGTCCACGGCGCCCTTCCCCGCCCGCCAGGTCCGACCGTCGTCGTCCGAAATGAAACACCGGCTCGTGAAATGATTGACCTTGCCCACATCGGCCGTGGACGCGGCAGGCGCCAGCAAGCGCCCGCTGGAAAGCCGTGTCACCCGGTCGTTGTTCACCACGTGATAACCCGGGGTCGGCGTCACGAGAATCGGCTCGCCGAAGGTCTTCGCCTCGTCGTTGGAGAACCGCACCAACAGGTCCAGATCGCTGTGACTGTTCTTTTGCAGGTAGAACAGCGCGATGCGATCCGGCTGCTTCTTTGTCGGCAACCGGCGCAACGTGACGCTCATCACGTTCATGCCGCCGGTGTTCTTCTGCAGGACGCGCTTTTCTCCCCAAGTCCGCCCGCCATCCTTCGATTCGCGCGCCACGATATGCGCCTTCGCGAAGTCGCTGCCCGTCCCGAAGAATTCCGTCACGGCGAACAGCAACGAACCGTCGTTCAACTCCAGGACGGAACCCTCGGTATAACGGGGATGCTCCTTCGTCGCCGGATAAACCAGCGTTGCGATGTCCTCGCCCCGCTTCGCCGGCGGCTCCGCCTCCAGGACCAGCAGGGCCTGCGCCGCCCGTAACCGCGCGTCCAGGTAAGGATCGTCCAGCAGACGAACCAACTGTTTCTTCAGCCCGACCGCCCGCGCCTCGCCTGCGAAGACTGCGCCGTAGGTGCGGGCCGCGGCGTCGAATGACGTCACGTGCTGCTCCAGCAACCGCAGCCCCGTCTTGTCGCCCAGCAACGCCAGTGAATTCATGACGAACACGCGTTGAATCAAGGTCTCCATGTCCGAATGTCGACGCTCCAACGCCGCGATATCACGGGCGGCGCCGATCCTCCCCAGGACCCAGGCCGCGATCCGCGCCAACTCCGGCTCGGCGGTCTTCAACTGTTCCCTCAGAAACGCCATGGCCTCCGGGTTTCCGCACCGGCCCAGCGCGGCCGCCGCCATCATCTGCAGCCGGATATTCTCCTTGTTCGCAAAGGCCTTCCGCATCGCGACGCCATCCCCGATTTCCGCCACCTTGTAGAGACTTTCGGCGGCGTGCACATGGCCGTGCGGATCGTCGCCGGCGAGAATGTCCAACAGAACGCGCCGGTAGCGCCGCTCGCCGGCGCGGACCAGTTCGCGGGCAATGCCGCAACGACGCTGGTCGTCCTTCTCCGTCGCCAACTTTGGCTCAAGGAAGGCGATCACCTCGTCGCCGTGACCGCCCAGGGTCAGCCCCTCCGCCGCGTGGATCGAGGGCCAGAACTCCTCCGACCGCATCCCCTCGCGCAGGACATTGAGGCACCTGGCCCGGATCTCATCGGACAGATCGATGCGATCGGGACGATCCGCGGCGAACGCGCCGCCTTGCCACATCGCCAAACCCAAAACCCCACACAGGCGCAGCCCACTCAATTGCTTGAAAAAGTTCATCCGAGAAATCCGCGTCATCCGCGGTCAAAAGTTCATTTCTTCCGCGGCGCGAGCGCCTTGCACGCGACCATTCCCACGCCGATGCCCACCAGCAACGCCGCGGGCGAGATCCATTGAAAACTGACCGGGTCCCGCCCGGCTTCATTCATTCCGAAGATCGGCCCGGAAAACGCGATTGCCGACGCCACCGCCGCGCTGCTCAACACGCCGATCCAGACCCCCGGACCGTTGGCGAAGGGCACAAACAGCGCGAAGAAGAACAACAGGAAGATCGGCACGGTCAACAGGTTGACCGTCTTGTTCGTCACCGCCGTGATGTTCCCCGGCACATGCTCCATCATCGCGCTGCACAAGACCACCACCACGCCGATCGCCACCGCCAGCAACCGCGCGTATAGCACGTGCTGTTTCTCCGTCTCCGGCTTCCTCCCAAACCGGTCCAGCATGTCCGTCATCACCACCGCCGTGATGGAGTTCACCCCCGAGTCGATGCTGGACATGGCCGCTGCGAACAACCCCGAGACAACCAACCCGGAAACCACCGGAGGCAGATGAAACGCGATGTAATGCGGGAAGATCTTGTCGGCGTTTTCCTTGAGGGTCATCCCCTCGGGCAACTGCCCCGGATTCGCCTGGAAGTAGCCCAACAACGCGAACCCCACGAACCCCAGTGTGATCCCCACCGTCGCGCCGACGATCAACTGCATTCCGATCGCCTTGCGGGCGGTCGCGGCGTCCTTGGTCGCCATGAAACGCTGAATGGAGACCTGGTCGCCGCCCGAGGTGCAGGTGTACCAGATCAGCACCGAGAGGATGGAACCCACCACCGTGACGCGCGTCGAGGGATCGAGGCTGAAGATCGGCTGCTTGTCCCAGATTTCGCTCTGCCATTCCGTCGGAAACCAACCGAACCCGCCCATTTTCCAGGTGACCGTCCCGATCACCAACAGGGCTCCGCCATAGAGCAGGATCGTCTGCATCAGGTCGGTGATCACCACGGCGCGAAGCCCGCCCAAGGAGGTGTAGGTGATCGCAAAGGCTCCAGTGATCAGCACGATCAGCGGAATGTACTTCTCTTCCACGCCGATCATGATCGCGATCGCCTTGGCGGTGAGGTAAACGAGCAGCGACATCCAGAACAACCGCAGGACCAGGAACATTCCCGCTCCCAGCAGGCGCGCGCTCACCCCCAGTTTCTCCTCCAGCAATTCGTAGGCGCTGGTCACCTTCTGTTTCATGTAGACCGGCAGCAGGACGTAGCCGACCAGGTAGAAGATGATCGGATACGCCAGCATGTTGGTCATGTAGACCGGCCCCTTCCCCAGCGTCTCACCGGGAAAGGACATGTAGGAAATCGTGCTCAGCAAGGTGGCGAACAACGACACCCCGATCAGCAGCGGATTCATCGCGCCGGAACCCACGAAGTACTCCTTCGTGTCCTCCTGCTTCCTCCCGAACCACCAACCCAGGTAGATCGTGGAGCACGCGTAGAGCGCGACGATCATCCAGTCGATCACGGTCAAGCCCTTGGCGGCTGGAGCCGATTCAGCGGGCGCGTCCGCGGCGAAGACAGCGACGGGGATCAGGCAAGCGATCGGCAAAAAACGCCGAAGGAAGGAGGACAACCGGTTGAATCGGATAGAACGGACCATCGGAAGTGGCGGGATCGTGGCGGCAAGGGAGAGAAGTGTCGAGCTTGAGTTTGGCGGCGCAAACCAAGCGCCGCAGCCGAAGAAACAACCACAGAACACACGGAAGACACAGAATGGGGATTGCACGCCCCGGAGGGGCAGGCCGAAGGTAGCCGGTCGGTGGAAGGCGCACGGCGCCTGGAACCACCGGAACGCGCCGTCCAACAAGACACGCGCCCCGGCAGGGTCGCTTCGATAAGCGCCGCGTGGAAAGCAACCGCCAGCCGGGGTGACCTCACGCATTCGCGCACTCGCGCATTCGCATTGCCTCTGGCGCCCCTGCCGGGGCGCATGGTTCTTGTTGTTCGTTTCCGGTGGTTCCGGTCGCTTCGCGACCTTCACACACCGGCTACCTTCTTTTCGTCCCTCCGGAACTACAGCCGCACGGATGCCCCAGAACAAGGATCGGGAGTTCCGCGAACCCGGAGGGTTCCAAGCATGGTAGCCGTGGGTTGAGCACAGCGACACCCACGGGAAACGACCACGCGGGTCCGCATCCTGTAAGGATGCCAGCAAATTCGCTCCCGGCGGCCACCGGAAAGTCCAAGGCTGCGACCCCATTCGGGGTCGATTCGTTGGTGGCCGACTATCCCCGGGTGTCGCCCGCACAGCGGGCTCAACCCGCGGCTACCGGGCTTTCAACGCTTCACGTTGCACAACAAAACGGTTCACCGCCGGAACCCCGGACAAACGCCCCATTGACACCCCGCCTCCCCTGCTCCACCTTCCCCAGCCTCATTAACTGATGAATTCAGTCGCACAACATCGCAAGCTTCATGGCACGACCGCCTCCGGCGCGGCCGGCGCTGTCGCGATGTACTTTGGTCGCATCGCGTGGCTGAACGTTCGCAAACCGAAAACGACCGGTGAGTGGATTGAGATGAACTAGACCCAGACTTTACCCCGACAGATTTCTCAAACCCGCTCACCGCAAGGAGAGCGGGTTTTTTGTTTCCCATGAAAACCCAGAGCCCAACCCGATCGGATTCATCCGCCCCGTCGAGACCCTCGTTGTGGACGACGCTGAAAACGTTCCCCCGCCCGGTGTGGATCGTGTTTCTCGGCGTGTTCATCAACCGTTTCGGGACCTTCGTCATCCCGTTCCTGACGCTGCACATGACGAAAATGGGCTATTCCCTGAAACAGGCGGGTTTCGCGCTCGCGGCCTATGGCGGGGGCCACCTCGCCGCGGCGATGATCGGCGGACACCTGGCGGACACGATCGGCCGGCGCAACACCATCGTCCTGTCGATGTTCTCGGGAGGCATCACCATGGTGTGCCTGTCCCTGGCGGTCGAACTGGAATCGATCGTCGCGCTCGCCTGCCTGGCCGGCGTCACGGCGGAGTTTCACAAGCCTGCGAGCAGCGCGCTCCTTGCGGACCTGACCTCGGAGAAGAACCGGGTGACGGCCTTCGCGGCCATGCGTTTCGCCATCAACGCGGGCTGGGCGATCGGCCCCGCGACCGCCGGCTTCCTGGCCCAACATTCCTACACCTAGCTCTTCCTCGGCGACGCGGCGACCTCGTTCGCATTCGGCGCGATCGCGTGGAAATGCCTGCCGATGTTCCGTAATGGGAATCGCAATGATTGGAAGAACGTCGGCAAGGCGTTCTCCAGCATCGCGACGGCCTGCGGTTGCGCGTTGCGGGACCGCCGCTATCGGCGCTTCCTGATCGCCGCGTTCGGCCCGGCCTTCGTGTTCATGCAGATGTCCTCGACCCTGGGCATGGAGATCCGGGACGCCGGATTCGCGGAGAACATCTACGGCTGCGTGCTGGGATTGAACGGGCTCCTGATCATCCTGATCGAACTGCCCCTGATCACGATCACCCAACGCTGGAAGCCCGCCACCGCGATTGCGATCGGCTACGGACTGACCGGAACCGGTTTCGCTTGCTTTGCATTCGGCGGATCGATTGGAGCCTACGCAGCCGGCATGGCTGTGTTCACCCTGGGTGAGATGATCTCCATGCCGATCGCGATGGCCTACGCGGCGGGACTGGCTCCCGAAGACATGCGCGGACGCTACCTCGGCGTCTACGGCCTGGTCTGGGGATGCGCGTTGACCGTCGGTCCGGCGACCGGCCTGACCTTGTTCGAGGTCTCTCCCACCTTGCTTTGGCTGGGGTGCGGGGCGTTGGGCTGGATTGCCGCGTTGATCTCGCTGGATCTGTCGGCGCAGCGCGTGGAACCCGCTCCGAAGTCCAAGACCGAACCTCAGACAGCGGAGGCCCTCCAAGTCTGAATCAAACCTCCGCCCCGGCGGGGCGATCCGAAGGTAGCCGGTCGGTGGAAGGCGCGCCGCGCCTGGAACCACCGGACACACGCCACCCAACAAGACACGCGCCCCGGCAGGGTCGCTCCGAAAAGTGTAATCAAACGCGCCATCGCCAATGAACGCGCTTCTCTCACGCGACCGCGCTGCCTCTGTCGCCCCTGCCGGGGCGCATGGGTCTTGTTGTTTGTTTCCGGTGGTTCCGGCCGCTCCGCGACCTTCACGCACCAGCTACCTTCTTTTCGTCCCTCTGGGACTTTGGCCGCCTCAAAACCCATACACCGGATACGCCCCTTCAAACCCCTTCATCTCGTATTCGCCCAACGGCGCGGCTTCGCGCTTCATGGCCAACAGGCGCATGGCGGCTTCGCTCATGAGGCGCGGCGCGCGCAGTTCCGCGGCGAGCGCGTCCAAACGGAAGGCAAAGTGCACCTCGATGCCCGAGAGGCAGCCCTCGTAGGCCGCGCCGCCGGAATGGATCACCGGCCCGTGGTGCAGCACGCAGCGGAACTCCGGGTCCGCCATGTCCTGCAGTTCGCGCAATTCCGAGAGGAAATCGTCCAACTGCCGCGCGGCGTCGGGAGGCTCCTGCCAGTAGGCGAAGAAGCCGTCGCCCAGCAGGGTGTTCATCGACCCGCCGTGCCTTTCCAGCAACGCGACACAGTCGCCGATCCAGGCCTTGGTCAGGGCGCGCATCTCCGTTTCCGGCATGGAATGCAGCAACCCGGTGGAATTCGAGATGTCGGCCAGCAGCATCCAGCAGTTGATCGCGCGGATGCGGTCCCGGGTCTTCTTGAAGATGTGCGCCGTCGATTCATCCGAAAGCCGCTCCTCGTCAATGAAGGTCAACACGCAGGGACCGATGGAAATCAGGTCGCCGTGGGACAGCGAGGTGGGCTGGGTGATCCGGCGGGCGTTCACGAAGGTGCCGTTGCGGCTGCCGTAATCCGCGATCCAGCAGCGATCGTTCGCCTCGCGCTGAACGACGGCGTGCCGGCGGCTGACCAGATCGTCCTCCACAATCAGGTTGTTGTTCGGCGTGCGGCCGATCGAGAGGGATTCCCCCAACTCGACCGTCTGCCCGTCCGCCGTTTTCAGGCACACTGTTCTTCCCTCGTCGCCCATCGGGGTTGAACTTACGAGGGAGGGACGAATTTAAAATGCGAATCTTGGGGCCGCATGGAAAGACGCGGAAAGAAAAACTCCAAATCTCAAGCCCAAAGCTCAAAAAAGCTCCAAGTTCCAAATCTCAAAACAGCGCTTGGGTGCGCGATCAAATCAACGGAGAGCAGCGCGAAGGCAGGGTCCTGGAAGGACGACCAGAAGGTAGCCGGCGGTGAAACCGCCGGTTTGGCGCCCTACACACGCACCCGCCCCGGCAGGGGCGGCAGAACTTCAACCCGGCGCGTTCCTGGATTTCTGGCGCCCCTTCAGGGCGCGTTCGCTGCTTGGTGGATGGACCGGTGGTTCCAACCGCTTTGTTGCGGCTTCCACCACCGGCTCCCCTCTCGCCGCCCCTCCGGGGCTTCCCTCCTCCATCGACAAGTTTGGGACTGGGATTTGGAGCTTGAATTCCAAACGCCCGTTTGTAACCAATTTGTCCCAAACCACCTTCCTTGCCCGATTTCCAAAAACCCCCGCCAACCATCGGGATAGGAATAAGTGACATGAGAACCTATCCGGCGAATCGAAATCTTCTCCGCCCCCTGTGGGCCGTCGCCCTGGCGATCCTGCTGGCCTCGCCGTTTTCGTCCCCGGGTACGGACGCTCAGGAAAAGGAAACCGCGCCCGTCAACGCCTTCGACGAGCACAAGAAGCTCTTCGCGGAAGATCGTTTCCCCTCGGCGGCCACGTGCCGCACCTGTCACCCGGATCATTACCGCGAATGGTCCGTCTCGCCGCACGCCTACGCGCAGATGAGCCCCGTCTTCAATTCCATGCACGCGACCATCGTCAAGCAGACGGCCGGCTCCAACGGGGACTTCTGCATCCGCTGCCACAACCAGGTCGGCATGAACATGGGCGAGCCCATCTTCATGAAAAACGAGGACCGCCACCCCACCTCGCGGGAGGGCATCACCTGCATCGTCTGCCACCGCCTCAAGAACGCCTACGGCAAGGTCAGCGGGCGCTTTTCCCTGGTCGAGGGCGACCTGCTGGAGCCCGTGTACGGTCCCACGGGCAACAACGAACTCGCCCGAGTGCTTTCCGAACCGGAAAAATACCGCGTGGTCACCGAGCGCGACAAGCCGGGCCGCAAGATCCACATCGAGGCGAAGAAGTTCTTCCAGCTCAGCGAATCCGCCTTTTGCGGGACCTGCCACGACGTGACCCTCATGAACGGCTTCCGCCTGGAGGAGGCCTTCAGCGAGTTCAAGAACACCCCCTCCGCCAAGCGCGGCGAAACCTGCCATGACTGCCACATGGGCAGGAAGCCCGGCGTCAATGCGGGCTTTGACATCGCGCCCGCGGCCTTCGTCGGCGGCGTGCCGACCTCGCCGCGCAAGCGCACCAACCACATGTTCATCGGCCCGGACTACTCGATCATCCACCCCGGCATCTTCCCTCACAACAGCGACGCCGCCGAGATGGCCACCATCTCCGAATGGCTGCAGTTCGACGTCAAGGCCGGCTGGGGCACGGACGACTTCGAGGACAATATCGACGACGACCACAAGTTCCCCGAACGCTGGGAATCCTACGACGACCGCCTCGACGCCCGGGAGATCCTCAACCAGCAACTCGCGCTCCTGGCAGAGGCGCAGAAACAGCGCGAGGAGATCCTCCGAGTCGCCTTCCGCCTCGGCGAACTCAAGATCACCCGCAACAACCGGCGGGGCCTGAAGTTCAAGGTCGAGGTTCGCAACGGCACCGACGGCCACGGCGCGCCCACCGGATTCGACGCCGAGCGCCTGATCTGGCTTTACGTCACCGTGACCGACGCCGCCGGCAAACTCGTCTTCCAGTCCGGCGACCTCGACCCCAACGGCGACGTTCGCGACCTCCATTCCACCTACGTCCACAACGGCGAACTGCCCCTGGACCGGCAATTGTTCAACCTTCAATCCAAGTTCATCACGCTGAACAACCGCGGCGGGGAGCGCGAGCAGGTCCTGGCTGTGAACTACTCGCCCGACCCGCTGCCCTTCATTCGCCCGGACACCTCCTCGACCATCTTCACCGGCCAACCCGCCGCGGCGCGCAAGCACAAGCAGGGTCTGCCTCCGCTTGGTCATCGTTGGGCGGACTACCGCGTCAAGGCAAAGGAACTGACAGGCTCCGGCCCCTACCAGATCCGTGTCCAATTCAAGGCCGCCATGGTTCCGGTCAATCTCATCACCGAGATCAAGGTCGTCGGCTTCGACTACAACATGTCGCCCCGCGCGGTCGCCGACGCCGTCCGCAACGGCCACATCGTCATGTGGGACAAGACCGTGACCATCGACCCCGGCGGCGGCGAAACGAGCTTCAACCTGGCCGAAGGCTTCGACACGCCGAATGCGATGGCCGGGAAGAAGGAGGTGGGACAATGATCGCGCAAGCGCACACCCGTAGGACAGGCATCCCTTGGCGCGACGAAGCTCAGCGAAGGCGGCTGCCTGTCCCCGGCATGACACCGACATCTCCGCACCGACCGGGCCGCCCAACCGGACACCTCCGCTCGATCCCCATCGCGACCGCCTCCCGCAAGTCGCAGATTCGTAGGACAGGCATCCTGCCTGTCCTCGGCATGACACCGACATCTCCGATCCAGCCGCACCGAACGACCGGACGCCTCCAAACAATCCCCGTCCAATTCTCCGCAACCGCCTCCTTCAATCCGTTGACCTGCGCCCCGCCGCAGCCGCTTCATGGCGATCGCTCGAATGCGTTCCGCCGGACGTCTCCTTCGGCATCGACAGCCATGCGTCTTGCCGGGGACAGGCAGGATGCCTGTCCTACGCGCGGAGGCTCCGCCCTCGCCGTCACCGCCGTGTGCATTCTCGCCCTCGCGACTCCCGCCTCATCCTTCGCCACCGAGGACAACCGCTTCTCCGACCAACCCGCCCCGCTTCAATTGGAGGACTTCCCCGAACGCCCGCGCCCGCTGATCGAGCTCGGCGACCGCTTCCTCGGCTCCGGCAACCTGCAGAAGGGTTTCAAGATCCCCACCGGAGCGGTCTGGCACCCGTCCTTCTGGGTCTACGGCAATGCCCGCTCCGCCGTGCAGACCTACGACAACGGAACAACGCGAACGACCGAATGGGCCAACGACCTGAACCTCTTCGGCAATCTCCAACTCGCCGCCACCGAGCGCGTCGTGATCGGCATCCGTCCCCTGCGCAATGACAACGGCCAGTTCAGCGGCTACGACTTCGAACCCGCCGGGGCGCGCGGTTGGCGGGAGGATTTCAGCGAGAACAGCTTCCAGTTGCGCACGCTGTTCTTCGAAGGCGAATTCGGCGAGGTCTTTCCCGGCCTGGACAAGGGCGACAAGCTCAGCCTCGACTACGGCATCTCCGTCGGCCGACAACCGCTCTCCCTCCAAGGCGGCATGCTGGCCAGCGACGACAGCATCGACATGGTCACCCTGACCCGCAACGCCCTGCTGCCGAGCTTCGGTTCGCACCTGCGCGTCTCCGGCCTCTTCGCCTGGAACGAGATTGAGCGAAACAACAACCAGGAGATTGGAACCACGCGCCTCTTCGGCCTCAGCTCGTTCGTCGACCTGCCCAAAAGCACCGTCACCGCAGACGCGCTCTACGCGCTGACCGGCAACGGCTCCGACGGCCTTTACCTCGGCCTCAGCTCGGTCCAACGCATCGGCCGGATCGCCACGACCTTCCGCGTGGCGCACTCGGTCGCGGTGGAGAACGAATCCGCAGCCGTAACCGACGGCACGCTGCTCTTCGCCGAGATGTCCTATGAACCTCCCCACACCCACAACATCCTCTACCTGAACGGCTACTGGGGCATCGACGATTTCGCCTCCGCTGTGCGCGGTCCGGCCAGCGGCGGTCCCTTGGGCAGGACCGGGATTCTCTTCGCCGCCGTCGGCCTGGGGAACTACGGCAGCGCCCTCAGCAACCGCGCCTCAAAGTCGGTCGGCGGCGCGCTGGGCTACCAGATGTTCTTCGGCGACCTCCGCCGCAAGCAGCTCATCCTCGAAATCGGCGGCCTGAGCGACACGGACAATCGGCAGGCCAGCGCGCAGGCGATCGGCGCGCGTTGGCAGCAGGCCTTCGGCCGCCGGACCATCCTGCGCCTCGACGCCTTCGGCGCGTTGCAGGAGAACGCCCGCGAAGCCTTCGGCGCGCGCATGGAATTCCTGGTCAAATTCTGAGCCATGAACACGATCCTCCCCTACCTCGCCGCGACCCTCCTCTCCCTGACGGTCGGCTGGGCCGCGCTCGCCGCGCTTGCCGCCTTCCGGCGTCTGGCCTTCGCCGGCCGGCTGCAGGAACTCGAACTCCAGGCGCACCGGGAGCGGCTCGAACTCGCCCGCAACCACCGCCGGAAACTCGAGGCCAACGTCGCGCCCTGGAGCGGCTACCGGAAATTCCGCGTCGCCAAGGTCGTGGATGAATGCGAGGGCGTGAAGTCGTTCCACCTCCGGCCGCACGACCGGAAACCCATCCCCGACTTCGCGCCCGGCCAGTTCCTCACCTTCCAACTCGACATCCCGGGCGTTCCCGGCAAGACCGTGCGCTGCTACTCCCTCTCCGACAGACACCGCCACGACCACTACCGCGTGACCATCAAGCGCGTTCCGGAAGGTCTCGCCTCCGGCCATTTTCACGAGCGAGTCCGCGAGGGGGACATCCTCGACGTCAAGGCTCCCCACGGCGGATTCACGCTCGACACCTCCAAGGACACCCCGATCGCGCTGATCGCCGGCGGCGTCGGCATCACCCCCCTGTTCAGCATGCTCAAGGAGACCGTCGTCGCCTCCCCCACCCGCGTAGTGAAACTTTTCTACGGCGTGCGCAACAGCCGCGAGCACATCATGAAGACCGAGCTGGAGAAGATCGCCCGCGACTGCACCAAGGTCGATCTCCAGGTCTGCTACAGCGCCCCGCTCGCCGGGGATGAACAGGGCCGCGACTACCATCACAACGAACGGGTCTCCCTCGACCTGCTTCGCCGGGAACTCGGAACCAGCAACTACGACTTCTACATCTGCGGTCCGCCCCCGATGATGACTTCCATGGTCGAGGGGCTTCTGGAATGGGGCGTCCCCAAGGACCGCGTCCACAAGGAGGCCTTCGGCTCAGCCAGCGTGAAGAAGAAACTGACGGACAAGCCCAAGGAGAACTTCTCCGTCATCTTCTCCCGTTCCGAGAAACGCGTCGCCTGGGACGGGGAACAGGACTCCCTGCTCGAACTCGCCGAAGCGAAAGGCATCGGCACAATCGACGCATCAGGCTGCCACGCCGGCAGTTGCGGGACCTGCAAGGTCGCCCTCACTTCCGGCAAGATTGCCTACAGCCAGGACCCTGACATTGAGGTCGAGGAAGGCAGTTGCCTGCCCTGCATCGCCATCCCCGCCTCCGACCTTGAGATCGACGCATGAACTCAAGCGAAACACAGAGTCACCGCTTTTCCCTCAGCGGGAGGGGCGAAGCTCCCGCTGAACCGAGCCTCCGACGCACCGGGGCGCTGATCTGCAAGTTCCAACGTCCGGCTCAACGCATAGGCGTCAACCCAAGCGAATTGGCCATGCTGTCTCGCCCTCACCCCGGCCCTCTCCCCCGGGAGAGGGAGAAGAACCGGGCGCTTAAGGAATTCTCCCGCGACAATGTGACACCGGCGGCCCTCAAAGATATCCCTCTCCTAGGGGGAGAGGGACCAAGGGTGAGGGCGATTCCGCCTTCGGTTGACGCCAATAGGCAGGAACTTCGCCCCACCGTTTTGAATACTCCAAACCGCGCAAACACACACAACCAGCCAAACCATCGCATCATGAAATCCTTCCTCCCCTCACCCCGCCTTGCGGCGACGCTCCTGCTTGCGGCCCTGACCGCCCCCGCCGCCCAGGCTTCCGACAACGCCCCGTTCAAAGCCGATCCCGCCCAGGTCCTCGGAGCCGAAAACTGCAAGGAATGCCACGCGCCGATCTTCGCCGCCTGGGAACAGACCCATCACTTCCTCAGCTTCGCGGCCGGATTCAACGGCGAGCCCGCCATGCATCGCAGCGACGCCGCGAAGGAGATCCTCAAGAAGATGGGCGAGCGCAGCGCCAAGCGCGGCGCCTGCGTGCAATGCCACTACACCGGGCAGGCCTCCGACACAGGCCGTGTCAAGACCATCTCCGGGACCTCCTGCGAATCCTGTCACGGCGGCGGCAAAGACTGGAACAAGGTCCACAGCGCCAAGGAGGATCCCATGGCTCTCGCCAAGTCCGAAAAGCTCGGCATGATCCGCCCGCACATGACCTACGCAGTCGCCGCGAACTGCTTCATCTGCCACACCGTCCCCAACGAGGAACTCGTGAACAAGGGCGGCCACACCGCAGGCAGCGCCTTCGAACTGGTCAGCTGGTCGCAGGGCGAGGTGCGCCACAACCTCCAGAAGTCCGAGGGCAAGACCAACGCCGAACCCTCCCCCGCCCACAAGCGTATGCTCTACATCGTCGGCCGCCTGCTCGATCTCGAATACGGCCTCCGCGGCCTCACCTCCGCCAAGACCGACGGCGCCTACTCGCAGGCCATGAGCAAGCGCGTCAAGGACGCCAAGGCAAAGCTCGCAGAGATCGCCGGCGCCATTCCCGCCATCGGCAAGATCTCCGCCCTCGCCGACGACGCGCAGCTCAAACCCGCCAACGCCGCCGCCCTCGACGCCATCGTCGCCAAGATCTCCGCCGCCGCCATGGAGTTCTCCCAGGCCAACGACGGCTCCAAGTTCGCCGCCATCGACAAGCTCCTCCCCGGCGCGGACCAGTACAAGGGCAAGGCCTACACGCCGTGAGGATTGGTCCGTTGTCCGTTGCGTGATGGCTGATGGGAGGACTTGTAATTCGTGATTGGTGACTGGTGATTCGTGGTCGCGGGCGGGGGCGATGGTTCGCGACCGGCGTTCATCAATCAGCGTCTATCGTTCACGACTCCGTCATCTGCCATCTGCCATCTGCTATTTGAAATCTGAAATCCCCTCGCCTACCCTCCGCCCCACGACTGCCGACCACGAATCACCAATCACCAGTCACTGACTCCCAATCACTGCTCAGCTCCCCATGCCCCCTCCTCCTCCCATCACCGAGCCCGACCTGCCCGGCGTCCAGAAGCCGCAGCGGTGGGACGTGCCTTTCTGGCTGGAGGGCAAGCGGCGGCACGTCCGCCCCATGACGGAGGAGGACGTCGATCGCGTCCTCGCCTTCGAACCCTTCTCCCGCATCAATCCGGAACTGTTTCCTGAATCCCTTTCGCTCAGAAGCATCCTGCTGAACGACTCGCGCATCCGGAAATTCCGGCGGGGGCAGATCGTCGTCCGGGAGGGCGACTACGGAAACTCCGCCTTCTTCATCCTCTCCGGCTCTGTAACCCTCGCGGACCACGCCGTCGATCCCAAGAACCTCGGGCGGCGCGCCCCCCGCAAAAAGAGCTTCTTCGAGGCCCTCGCCCAACTGTGGCAGAACCCGAGAACCGCTGAATTCCGCGAACTCGGCGGCCCCGCTGAATCTCCCCGCGCGCGCCGCCACGAACAAAAGGACCAGGACAAGTCCGTCTTCCTGTCCGATGTCACCGACGTGATCGAGAACCGCCAGTTCCGCCCCATGACGGAGGGCGAGCTGTTCGGCGAGATTGCCGCCCTCACCCGCACGCCCCGCACGGCGACCATCTTCGCGGAGCAGCAATCCGAGATCCTGGAAATCCGCTGGCAGGGGCTGCGCGACATCCGCCAGCGCTGCCCCGAGATCCGCGAGCACGTGGACCGCCTCTACCGGGAACGCGCCCTGAAGGCCCACCTCCGCTCGACGCCGATCCTGCAGAGCCTCCCGGCGGACGACCTCGCCCGCGTCGCCGAGGCGACCGAATTCCAGACCTACGGCAACTTCGACTGGCACGCCTCCTACAAGAAGGTTCAGGAGATGAGCCCCGCCGAGCGACTCCACTACGAACCCATCGCCGCCCAGGCGGGGCATTATCCGAATGGCGTTTTTCTCATTCGTTCCGGCTTCGCCCGGTTGAGCGAGCCCTACAACCATGGCGAGCGGACGGTCAGCTACCTCGGCAAGGGCCAGACTTTCGGCTTCGAGGAAATCGCCTACAACCACTTCCGGCGCCGCCAGGTCCCCTTCCGCCGGACGCTGCGAGGCATCGGGCATCTGGACGTCCTTTTCATCCCGACCCGCATCGTCGAGGACCATGTCCTCCCATCCCTGAATCCCGGCGACATTCCCGGCCTCGACGAACTGGACCGCCTCACGCCCGGCGCGGAACTGCCCTCGACCGTCGACGATCCGGAAACCTCCGATGTGCTGGAATTCCTCGTCGAGCGCCGCTTCATCAACGGCACGGCCGCCATGGTCATCGACCTCGACCGCTGCACGCGCTGCGACGATTGCGTGCGCGCCTGCGCCGCCGCGCACGAGAACAACCCCCGCTTCATCCGACACGGCCCCGTGCAGGACGGCTTCATGATCGCCTCCGCCTGCATGCACTGCCAGGATCCCGTCTGCATGATCGGCTGCCCTACCGGCGCGATCCATCGCATGTCCGCCGAGGGCCAGGTGGTCATCAACGACGTCACCTGCGTGGGCTGCGCAACCTGCGCCAACGCCTGCCCCTACAACAACATCCAGGTCGTCGTCGCCCGCGACCGCGACGGCCGCCCCCTGCACGACGCCGTCACGCGAAAGCCGATTGAGAAGGCGACCAAGTGCGACCTCTGCGTGGATCAGCGCGGCGGACCGGCCTGCGCCAATGCCTGCCCGCATGACGCCCTCGCGCGACTCGACCTGAGCGAATGGGAAAAGGCTTCCGAGTGGTTCCAGCGATGAAATCCTTCCGCCGCAGACGCATCCTGGCCTCCCTGGCTCTGACGCTCGGGGTATGCGCCTACGCGGGGCTCCATCTGTCTTGGGAGACCCTGTTCCTTCCGGCGGCCCGCTGGTCCGGCGTCCTCCTCTTCGCGGCGGTAGGCGCGCTGGCCCTGTTCAACGGCCGGAAGAAGCTGCCCTTCCTGCCCCTCCTGCCGGCTCGGATCTGGCTGCAGTTCCACATCTACGGCGGCTTCTTCACGGTCGCCGTGTATCTCCTTCACACCGGCTTCCGGCCGCCCAACGGCGGACTCGAGATCCTGACCGCGCTGCTGTTCGCCACAGTCGCGCTGAGCGGCGTCCTCGGGCTGATTCTCTCGCGCGCCATCCCGCGCCGCCTCACGGCCCACGGCGAAGTCGCGGTCTTCGAACGCATCCCCGGCCTGCGCCGCTCGCTGCGACGCGAACTGGAGCAGTTGATCCTCGACGCCGAGGCCGCGTCTCATTCCACCACCATCGCCGACTTTCACGAGGCCCGTCTCGCGGCCTATTTCGCGCGTCCGAGGCACCTGTGGTCCCACCTGGTCAGTTCCTCGCGGCCGCTCAACCAGATGCTCGAACGCATCGACGCGCTTGGCCGTTACCTCGACGAAAAGGAGAAACAGACCGCCGACCGCATCGTGGAACTGGTCCGCGCCAAGGACAACCTCGACCGCCAGTGGCATCTCCAGGGCGCGCTCAAGCTTTGGCTTTTCGTCCATATCCCGCTCAGCTTTTCCCTGATCCTCTTCGCCGGGATCCACGGCTGGATCGCCTGGAGGTTCGCCGGATGAAGCCCGTGAACCACCAAACTCCGGTTCAGCCGGACTCGCACACCCCACACCGAAGCGGAGTGATGGAGTTGCGGAGTCTCGGAGTGATGGAGCGCTGGAGTCTTGGAGTTTTGGGAACCCGCCGATTGGAGCCCGTCTCAATGTTCCATCCCTCCATCCCTCCTCAACTCCATCCCTCCATCACACCATCGGACCGGACCTGGCCGACTGCACTCGTCCCCGACTTTCAACCGCCGTCCTCGGGATGAAACGCTGGCTGCAAAACTTCGGCTTCCGGGCCAACGCCTACGACCGCCCGAACCAGGAATGGCTCTGCGATCGCGACGGAGGAACGCATCCCTGCCCCATGGGGCCGGATCGACGCGGCGCCTGCCAGGCGACACACGAGTGCCAACCCTACTGCAAGGACGACCGCTGGCATTGCAACCGCCCCCGCAAGGGCTCCAACGAGAAGGCCTGCGAACCCGGCCCCTCCCCCGAGGGCGTCTGCTGCCGGCCAATCGTCCCGTGTTCGCCCCGACGTTCGTTGCGCTCCCTGCGCGGCCGAGTCGTCCTCTGGACCGTCGCCCTGTCCCTCGGCGTCCTCGCCCTGCTGCTCACTTCCGAACGCGGCCGCGTCTTCATGACTCCGGGCGACCTCAGCTCCGCCCATTCCTTTTCCGAGGAATCCTGCCAGGACTGCCACGCCCAGGGAGACAACGCGCCGATCCACTGGCTCACCGACGAAAAGGCCGCCGCCGCTCATTCCCAATCCGCCAAGTGCCTGGAGTGCCACAACCTCGGCTCCGCCCCCATGAATCCGCATTCCCTGCCGGATGAAGCCCTCGCCGAGCTGTCGGAGGCCGCGGCGCGGACGCGCATGGATGCGGAGGCCCGCCCGCCCCTTCGCATCGCCATGAGCGCCCCGCTGGCATCGACATCCGTGCAAAAACCGTCCTGCGCCGCGTGCCACCGGGAGCACCTCGGCTGGGACAACGACCTCACCAAGATCGCCAACGACCGCTGCCAGGTCTGCCACCAGAACCGGTTCAGCAGCTTCGCCGCCGGCCATCCGTCCTTCGGCGACTACCCCTTCCGCGAACGCAGCCGGATCGTCTTCGACCACAAGAAGCACTTACAGCTCCATTTCCGGGAGGGAGCGGGGCAGACCTTCGCCCCCGAATCCTGCCTCAACTGCCACAGCATCAACTCCGACGGAGGGGCCATGCTGATCAAGCCCTTCGAACAAGCCTGCGCCGCCTGCCACAACAAGGACTTCGCCGGCCTCGACACCGGCGCGCCCGCCATCCCCGTCCTGCGCGCGCCGCTCATCGACGTTGAGGGCTTTCAGGACGCAGATCTGCCCGTCGGCGAATGGCCCGACGACTGGGACTCTCTGGAAACCACCTTCCCGCCCCTCTCCCTTCTCCTCGCGGCCGACACCGAAGCCCGCCGCAAGGCCGCCGCCCAACTGCAAGGCAAGGACCTCGATGTCATCGATGAGGACGACCAGAAAGCGGGTTACGAAATCGCCTGGGCGTTCAAGGAGATGCTCCACGACGTCGGTGAAAAGGGCTTCCCCGAGATCGAACGACGCATCCGGGCGCCCCTTGGCCGCCAACTCAGCGCCGCCGAGCGCGCCGATCTGAGGACCGTATTCTCTCCCGGCATGATCAAGACCGTCGCGAACCGATGGTTTCCCAGGCTCAAGCAGGAGATTGCGCGACATCGCGAAGGAAAGTCGCCGGAAGCCGCCTTCATGGAATCGGATGATCTGGAGGAACGCCTCGCGATCGACCCCGTCGAACTGGGCGGCGGCTGGACCCGCGCCGACGCGAGCCTGACGCTCGGATACCGTCCCGCGGCCCACGCGGATCCTTTCATGAAACTCTGGCTGGAACTGGCCCGAGCCGCCCGAAGAAGCGGCTCCACTGAAGTCGATCTGTTTGGGAGCCTGGCGGGAACCAGCGACAAGGTCGCCCCCGGCCGCTGCATGAAATGCCACACGGCCAACACGGAATCCGGGAACCTCCTCCACTGGCAAGGCCGGCGGCCCGATCCCGCGCGTCGCGCCACCGCTCGCTTCTCCCACGCCTCTCACTTCCACCTGCTCAAGGAGAAGAACTGCGTCACCTGTCATCGCCTCGATTTCTCCGGCTCTTCCGAGGAATTCCTAGCCGCCTTCGAATATTACAACCCGGACGGGAGCAAACGCATGGTCTCCAACTTCCGAAGCATCAACAAATCCGCCTGCGCCCAATGCCACACCCGGGAACGCGCCGGCGAGAACTGCCTGGATTGCCACAACTACCATGTCGGCGACTTCGGCGGCATCCCGCCCAAGGGCGCGTTGTTTCCCTCCGTTTCGCCAGACGGAAACCTCTAGGCCCGGTCGGCGCTCAGCCTCCGTTGCGCGCCCGCACCTGCAGGCCATGCGCCTCCCGCACACCGGCGCAGGTGAGAACGCCATTCTTCACCGCCACCCCTTCATACGGGTCGTTGCGGATCAGCAGATTGCCGTCGAGGTCGAGAAAATCCGCCAATCCCGCCAGTTGGGCCGCCGCGCTGATCAGCACGCTCGATTCGATCATGCAGCCGATCATGGTCTTCAATCCGGCCGCCCGCGCCGCCTCAAGGGCCCGCTTCGCGCCGCTGATGCCGCCCGCCTTGACCAACTTCACGTTGACCGCGTGATAACAGCGATGGCAGCGATCCAGGTCCGCCGCGGTGACGTAGGACTCATCCGCCATCACCGGCAGGGGGCTCCGCTCCTTCAGCCACGCCAGATCCTCATCCGCAGAGGCCGCCGGCATGGGCTGCTCGACGAATTCGATGTTCCCGTCCTCCGCCAGCCATTCGATCTTCCGCAGCGCCGTCTCCCGGTCCTTCCACCCCTCGTTGCCATCGACGCGCACGGTCTTTTCGGGAGCCGCGGAGCGCAGGGCCTGCAGATTTTCGCGATCGTTCGGCGCGCCCAACTTGAGTTTGAGGATGGGAAAGATCTCCGCCTCCCGGGTCTTGCGCTCAACCGCCTCCGGTGAATCGATGCCGATGCTGAAAGACGTGACATGCCGCCCCTCCTCGAAATCCAGCCCGAGCAGTTCGCGGACCGTCTTTCCTTCCCGTCGCGCGGCGCCGTCGAGCAACGCGATGTTCAGCGCCCCCTTCCCCGCCGCATCCGCGCCCAGCGAATCAAGGTAGGCCATCGAACCTCCGACATCGCCGAACGACAATCGCTTCGGATCCACGCGCGCCATGAATGACTCCACGGTCGCCGGCGATTCCCCGTAACGACCCGACGGCGCGGCCTCGCCGATCCCGACGACGCCATCCCCATCCCGCAGATCGACAAACAAGATCTCGGAGTCGTCATTGCCCACGCCGGCCTCGGTGGCGAGATCCGTGGCGATCGTCCACGGATGTCGCATTTTCAGCCGGAAGGGCCTGGTCCTCAATTCCATGCCGCGAACCTTCCCCGAAACAACAAGCCGAAGCAAGGTGTTCGTTGCGGGCCACAGGAGGGGCCTGATTTCGGCTATTTGCAATCTGCAATTTGCCATCGCCCCCGCCCCCCGTTAGACTCCGCGCCTCATGTCGTCCTTGGGCTCGCTCAATCCACAACAAAGGGAGGCCGTCCTCACCACGGAAGGACCGGTTTTGATCCTCGCGGGCGCGGGCACCGGCAAGACGCGCGTCATCACCGCGCGGATTGCGCATCTCATCCGGGGCGGGGTTCCCCCCTCGAACGTCCTGGGTGTCACCTTCACCAACAAGGCCGCGCGGGAAATGCAGGAACGCGTGCGCGCGCTCATTCCCAAGAAGAAACGCAGGACCAACGACGAACCGCCGGAAAAGCCCACCATCTGCACCTTTCATTCGCTCTGCGCGCGCATCCTGCGCCGGCACATCGAAAAGCTCGGCTACAAGCGCAACTTCGTGATCTACACCGAGTCCGAGCAACTCGGAACCGTGCGCAAGGTCCTCAGCCATGTCACCGCCAAGGGGGAAAAGGCGGACCCCCGGCACGTCCTCAGCCTGATCAGCAAGGTGAAGAACGCGCCCGACGGCCAGGTCCGCTTCAGCGATCCCGGCGCGGCCGTCCTCGTCGACCTGGTCCTGAAACGCTACCAGTCCGCTCTCAAGGCCAGCAATGCGGTGGATTTCGACGACCTGATCGGCCTCACCCTGCGTCTGTTCGAGGAGCATCCGGAATCCCTCGACGCCTGCCGCGCCGTCTACCGCTACGTGATGGTGGACGAATACCAGGACACCAACGCCGCCCAGTTCAAGCTGGTGAAACTGCTCACCGAGCAACACCGCAACCTCTGTGTCGTGGGCGACGACGACCAGAGCATCTACGGCTGGCGTGGCGCCGAGATCTCCAACCTGCTCGATCTGGAAAAGCACTACCCCGAGGTCAAGGTCGTCAAGCTGGAGCAGAACTACCGCTCGACCAACACCATTCTCGACGCCGCCAACGCCGTCATCCGCAACAACCCCAAACGCCGCGCCAAGACCCTCTGGTCCGAACAGGGCCAGGGCTGTCCGATCCTGCTCCAGAGCTTCGACTCCGACGAGGAGGAGGCCCAGGGCGTCGTCGATGAGATCGAGTTCAACCGCCTTTCCAAGAAGATCCCCTGGGGCGAGCACGCCATCCTGCTCCGCACCAATATCCAGGCGCGCGCCCTCGAGACCGCGTTGCGCAAGGAGAAGGTCCGCTACCGGCTCGTCGGCGGCCAGAGCTGGTTCGACCGCCGCGAGATCAAGGACTTCCTCGCCTTCATGCGCACCCTGCAGAACCCGCACGACGAGGTCAGTCTCCTGCGCATCGCCAACGTCCCCGCCCGCGGTCTCAGCGACGTGACCATGGAGCGGTTGCTGGCCGCCAGCCAGGAACGGACCAGCACCGTCTACTCCGTCATGCAGCACACCGATGTGCTCGACTCCTTCCTCAGCCGCGCGCGCGAGGCCATCGGAGACTTCGTGGAACTGATCGAAGCCCACCGGACCAAGCTTGAGGTCGAACCCGACCTCCTGCTCAGCGAATGGGCCGAGACCTTCATGAACGAGATCGGCTATTACGACGAATTGCGCCGCTCCGAGAAAAACGAGGAGACAGCCGAGAACCGGATCCGGAGCCTCAAGGATCTCATCCTGACCCTCGATGAATACGCCCCCGGCAAGCCGGACCTCTCCCGCCGTCTCCAGACCTTCCTGGAGGAGATCACCCTCGACAGCGAGCGGGAATCCGACAAGGAGGACGCCGGCGACATGGTCACCCTGATCACCATGCACAGCTGCAAGGGGCTGGAATACCCGCACGTCTTCATCGTCGGCATGGAGGACGGCCTGCTTCCTCATTCCCGCTCCAAGGAGGAAGGCACCATGGACGAGGAACGGCGTCTCTTCTACGTCGCCATCACCCGGGCCAAGAAGACGCTTTCCATCAGCCACTGCCAGAACCGCCGAAAATATGGCCAGTCCATGCCCTGCCACCCCTCCCGTTTCCTCAAGGAACTCCCCGAGGAACTGGTCGAGCGCGCCGAGGACCGCCACAGCGAACCCGTGGAACAGGAGGAGGGCAGGAACCTCTTTGAGGCCATGAGGGCCTCCCTCCAATAACCCCCCAGCCCAACCAAGTCCTCCCTACCGCGAGCCCTTCTGCCGAATAAAATCAACGTACGTTGATTTTATTCGGCAACGGGACGCTTCGGACGCTAGGTTTTGAGGTCATGAAAGCGCGAACGGAGGAGCTTCTTTATCAACTGCTGTGGACCTGTGATCAGGCGCTTCACCCCACCTTCAGGAACGTCACCGGCACCTTTGAACAGTGGGCCTATCGCAACGGTCTTTCACGTCAACTGAGCGCGCTGGCCAAGCGCAAGCTCCTTGAACTTGAGCCCGGACCGGACTGCTCAGAGCGGCAGACCGGCCTTTCCCGGGCCATACGATTGACGAAAGCGGGTCGGCTGCAGGCCCTCGGCGGCCGGGATCCAGAGACGTGCTGGAACCGCCGCTGGGATGGGCGTTGGCGGTTGGCTGTCTTCGACATTCCAAATGAGGAGACGCGGATGCGAGACCGCCTGCGCCGCTACTTCCGGCAGCATGGGTTCGGCTGCCTGCAACAAAGCGTCTGGATCACCCCCCACCCGATCTCCCAGGAAAAGGAGTTGCTCGCCGAAGCAAAGGTCGATGTGAAATCCCTGATCCTGATGGAGGCGCGCCCCTGCGCCGGAGAAACCGATGCGGAGATCGTCGCCGGAGCCTGGGATTTTGAGCGCCTGCAAAAACGCTATTCCGAATATCGGGAAGTCCTTGGGGCGCGACCGCGGGCGCCACTGAATTCAGAGTCCGCCGCCAAGGCACTCCAGACATGGGTCCGGCAGGAACAGGCCGCTTGGCTGCGTGCGGCTACACTTGATCCATTTCTTCCGAACGAGTTGCTCCCAAAGGACTATCCCGGAAAGACCGCCTGGCGAGAACGCGCCGAGGTCATACGGAAAGCGGGCGCGCTCATGCGGGGCTTCGCTCCAACCCCCACCGACTCCAACCAATCCTGACTCCAAGCTGCTGCCGAATAAAATCAACGTACGTTGATTTTATTCGGCGCCTGAGCTGGGTAAGAGAAAGCGGCGGGCCGATTGCTCGGCCCGCCGGTCAACACCTCGAAGAAGAGCGCTCTTGGGGCGGGCAACCCCGGCGCGGCGGGATCAGGGGCGGGACTTGTGCCGCTGCAAGGATGGCAGCGGGCGGATGGTATGCGATGTCGCTTTCATCGTCCTCACCACCTTAGCAATACCGGCGCCAAGTCCGATTCCGTCCCAAAAAACGCCTCTTCACCCCATGATCGGCACGAAGCGACCTCCCGCTGGCCCCTTCTGACCACGGCGGTCGGTTCTTTTTGAGCGCCCTGTCCAGCTGACGCCGGGGCCCCCTCTCTCACATCGTTCCGCGAACGAACAGGAAGTAGAGGATCAACGCGACGCTCAACGCAGCCGACGGCCAGGTCACTTCCCGCGCCTTTCCTCCCAAAGCCTTCACCAGCGGATGACTGATGAAACCCAGCGCCAGACCGTCGCCGATGGAAAAGGTCAGCGGGATGCCGGCGACGATGAGAAATGCGGGAACGGCCTCGGTCAGGTCGGCCCAATCGATCTTCGCCGCGCCCCGCATCATCGTGGCGCCCACGATGACCAGGGCGGGAGCGGTGATCGGCGGATAGCTGCCGACCATCGCAATGATCGGGCTGAAGAACAGCGCCACCAGGAACAGGCCGGACACAACCAGGGCGGTCAATCCTGTGCGCCCGCCGGCCTCCACCCCGGCCGCGCTCTCGATGTAGCTGGTCACCGTGCTCGTGCCCATGGCCGCGCCGGCGACCGTGCCGACCGCGTCGGACAGCATCGCCTCCCGGGCGCGCGGCAACCGGCCGTCCTTCATCAGCCCCGCCCGTTCCCCCACCCCGACCAAGGTCCCCATGGTGTCGAACACGTCCATGAACAAGAAAACAATCACCAGCGGGATCATTGCCGCGGAACAGGCCGCGGCGACATCCATCTTCAGGAGGAGAGGCCCGATTGAGGGAGGCGCCGCGACGACTGCCTCGGCGATCTGAAACCGTTCCGCCAACATCGAATCGCCGACGCCCATTGCCGACGCCAGCCCTTCCGGCAACGCCGGCAGGAGGAGCTTGCAGACGATCGTCGCGAGGGTGGTCACGAGCATGCCCCACAACACCGCGCCCCGGACACCGCGCGCGCCCAGCCCCGTGGTCAAGAGCAGACCGAGGAAGAACAGCAGCAGATCCGGGGAAAAGAGCCGGGCGTTCAGCTTTACGAAGGTTCCCGGGTCCGCGATCACCAAACCGGCATTGCGCAGGCCGATGAACGCGATGAACAGCCCGATGCCCACACCGATCCCCGCCTTCAGGCTTGGACTCAACGAATGCAGCAACCGTTCACGGATGCCGGTCAGGGACAAGCCCAGGAACAACGCGCCGCTCACGAACACCGCGCCCAGCGCCACCTCCCAGGCATTCGCGAAGCCCGCCGCGGTCGCCGCCGGAATCGCCGTGAAGACAAAGAAGAAGTTCTGCCCCATCCCCGGGGCCAAGGCGACCGGCAGGCGGGCCCACCAACCCATGAGCGCCGTGGCCAGGGCGGCGGAGAGACAGGTCGCCGTGGTGAGCGCGCCCATGTCCATCCCCGTTTCCATCCCGAACATCGCGCCGGACAAGACCGCCGGCTGAACGAACACGATGTAG
>JAYPFK010000045.1:0-66941 GCA_038126235.1 Verrucomicrobiales bacterium | reverse complement strand
GCCCCCCCCCCCCCCCCCGCCCCCCCCCCGGCGGCCCGCCCCCCCCCCCCCCCCCGCCGCATTCAGCTTCAATCCAATCCGCAGGCGTGTTTGGCCCGGTCCAGAGTCTGGGCCGCGAATTCCCTGGCGCGTTCCGCGCCGCGCTTCAACACATCGTTCACGTGGTCGAGATTCTGCTCCAGCTCCGCTCGCTTCTTCCGCGGTTCCTCGAAGCAGGTCCAGTAGTGCTCGAACAGGGCCTTCTTGAGATCGCCGTAGCCGGTCCCGCCGGCCCGCAGGCGATCCTCCCAATCCTGGGCGACCTCGGCCGGGGCGAGGAGCTTGAGGAGCTGGACGGCGTTGTTCTTCTCCGCGTCCGGCTTGGGCTCCTCGGGGGAACGGCTGTCCATGACGATCTTCATAATCTTCTTCCGCAGCGGCTTCTCCTCGCCAAAGATCTCGATGGTGTTCCCGTAGCTCTTGCTCATCTTCTGCCCGTCCGTGCCGGGGACGACGGACACCGAGTCGCGGATCTCCGGCTCGGGAATGATGAAGGTTTCGCCATACTGATTGTTGAACTTGTGGGCGATGTCGCGGGTGACCTCGAGGTGCTGCTTCTGGTCCTTGCCGACCGGCACGAGGTTTGAGTCGAAGGCCAGGATGTCCGCCGCCATCAGGACCGGATAAGCAAAGAGCCCGTGGTTGACGTTCTCCTCATCCCCGCCGCCGAGCTTGTCCATCTTGTCCTTGTAGCTGTGGCAGCGCTTGAGCAGGCCCATCGGCGTCATCGTGCTCAAGAGCCAGGTCAACTCCGCGACCTCAGGGACGTCCGACTGCTTCCAGAAGACCGCCTTCTCCGGGTCGAGCCCGCAGGCCAGGAAATCCAGCGCGACGTCGAGCGAGTTCTTCCTGCGCTCCGCCGGATCGAAGAGCGAGGTCATCGAGTGATAGTTCGCGATGAAATAGAACGCCTCGCCCCGCTCCTGCAGCTCGATCGCGGGTTTCATCATCCCGAAATAGTTGCCGATATGGAGCGCGCCCGAGGGCTGGATGCCGGAGAGAATTCGCATAGGGCGCAGAGCTTACGAAGATCGCATGCCGATGCAAGTCCGGCGGGTTCAACGAGGGAGCCTGCGGAAGCCGGGCAGGCGGCGAAGGTGGAGCGAACCGCCCTCAGTGAGCCGCGCTTCGGCATGCTCACGTCGGCGCATTGGGGACAATTCACCCACCCGTTCTGAGACTGGAGCGTTGTGAGGGCCTCAATCCGCCTTGCGCTCAGCGCAGCAGCAGGCCTTCCAATTGCCCGGCCTGAGGCGGGCGGGTGAATCGGCTGATCAGGGAGCCGCAGCCGAAGGCGGTCACGGTCGTCAGCATGCCATCCCACCAGGTGTTGGTCTTGAGGCCCGCCAGGGCTCCGATCCTGGCCAGTTCGGCCTCGTCGAGGCTGGGGATCCAACGACGCACGGTCACGAAGACGATCAGCCCGATCACGACGCCGCCCACAGCTCCCGCGGTGGTTGCCCGCGCGTCGAGCATGCCCAGCATCAACACCGCGAACAGCAGCCCCAAGGTTGCGCCGGCGATCGAGATGAACAGGTCGAACACCGGCGAATCGATCCGGGACAGGACACAGGCGGTCAGTGTGACGGCCCCGCCGAAGGCCAGCGTCAGCAGCCGGTTGGTCCGCACGCCGAGCTCCGCGCCGGTCTTCCAATCCTCCACCACGGTCGCAGTCATGCTGTTGATGCCGGTGTCGAGGCTGCTCATCGCCGCGGCGAACAGCCCCGCCAGGATCATGCCCGTCATGCCAAAACCGCCGGCGTGATGAATGACAAAGTGCGGCAGGAGCTGATCCCGCGTCCGGCCGGTGGAAAGGCTTTGAAAGAGCTCCACATCGTTCTGCTGGTAAAAGACGAACAGGGCGGTTCCCACCAGGAAAAACAGCGTGCAGGAAAACAGGGTGAAGCCCGCCTTGATCCAGAGCGAACGCCGCGCGTCCGAAACGGACTCGACCGCGACGTAACGCTGGTAGGCCGCGTAATTGGCGAGCTGGCCGCCGAGGTAGACAAAGAAACCGTAGGCGCAGGCGGAGAACACATTCCGTCTCCCGAGCCCGCCGTCCGTGCGGAACATGTCGAACTTCCCCGCCTCGCCGCCCGTCTCGAAGAACGCCGCCCAACCGCCGTCGATCTTGCCGACCAGGATGAACAGCAGGATCGCCATCCCGCCGAACAGCGCGAAGGCCTGGATCGTGTCGGTCCAGATCACCGCCTTCACCCCGCCCAGCGCGGTGTAGAGGGTTGCCAACGCCCCGACCACTATGATCACCGTGATCGTCTGACTGGTCGACTGGGTCTCGAGCACGGCATTCAGGATGCGCGTCACCGCCAGCAACATCGTCCCCATCCAACCGGCGAGATAGGCCATGAAGATCAGGCTGGCGACCAACCGGACCGGCCGCGCGAAGCGCCGCTCCAGGTACTCGTAGAGGCTGAGGAAACCCAGTCGCTTGTAGAAGGGAATGAACCACGCGCAGGTGATCGGGATGACGACGAAGGGGATGAACAGGATCGCCAGCAATTGATGGTAGTCGCCGAACGCCCCCTCCGCGGGCAGCCCGACAAAAGAATTTGCGCTGATCGTCGCGGCGAAAAGCGAAAGCCCCACCGGGAGCCAGTGCATCCGGCGGCCGCCGAAGAAATAGTCGTCGTTGTTCGACTGCTTGTCCGAGAAGTAGAAGCCCAACCCCACGATCAACGCCAGGTAGCCGCCGCAGATGATCCAGTCGATGGGGGCAAGGTTGTGCATGGCGGGCAGTCCCGGTTCTTGCGCGGCAAACCGGCTACGGGAGCCGGGGTTGCAGGACAGAGTCGTCGATCGGCTCGTTCACCGAGATCTTCTTCAGAGTCAGGGTGATATGCCCCTTGGTCGAGCGGACGGTTTCACGCTGCTCCTCCCGTTCCTTCCTTAAACCCGCGACCGCTTCGGGCGTCGGCGACGCGCCGGCTTCCTTCAGCAGTTTCACCGCCTCAGCCTCGGTGAGCGGCGGCGGCCCGCCTCCGCCGAGGACCTGTCTCCGCTGGATGATCAGGCGGTCGCGCTTGCGGATCCAAAAGATCACACTCTGCCCGGCGAGCCTGCCGCCGAGCACGTAACAGACTTCTCCGTCCAGGGTCTCCTCGGGCAGTTCGGTCAGTCCCTCGATTGCCGAGAGGGAATCCGGTTTGAAGCCGTAGAACAACGAAGCGACCACGTGGCTCGCCCCGCCGGAGAATCCGCTGGCGGCGCCGAGCGCGGTCTCCTTGTCCGGGGCGCGGCCGATGCCCTTGGCGGGAACCTGGATGAAGTCGCCTTCTCCCGCGTTCCAGGCCGCGCCCTTGTTGGTGAACGATTGCCCGACCTGCTGCTCCCACTCCACACGATAGCGGCCATCACGGCGCAGCTTGACCGAGACGCGCGAAGTCCGGGTCTGGGGTTTGTAGAAGGCGCTGTCCGTCCCCAGTTCGCCGCCCTTGAAGCCGCGCGCCCGAGCCGCTTTTCCCGCGGGGGTCTGCGTGAGGTCGATGCGCGTGGTCACGACGCTCTCGGCGGAATAGGACTTCAACCCCGCGTGCGCCGCCCGCGTCGCCTCGACCAGCAGATCGGCGGTCTGCGCGGAGACGCCCGTCGCGAAACCGATCAGGGCAAGCCCCACCGTTGCCGGGAAGATCTTCATCAATACCCCAACACCAGCGCCGTCGCCTGCTGGACCTGCCTGGCAACATCCTTGAATTCCCGGCCCTTCTCCGTCGGCGGTTTGGGCAACCGCTCCAGCAACGAAGGCATGATCTCCAGGAACGCGGAGACAAAGGAGCTTTTCAGGGCGTAGTTCACGTTCTGCGGGAGCAGACCGGTGCGCTCCAACGTGTTCACGTCGTTCAACCTCCGGGTGATCACGCCGACGACCTCCCCCTGCTCGTTGACAAGCGCGCCGCCGGAGTTTCCGGGCTGGATCTGCACGCTGGTCTGAAAGTGGCGCGGATCGTCCTTCACTCCGGAGAGGCTGTTGATCTCGCCGCGCGTGAGCTTGGGCTCGAGGCCCTGAACGGCGGCATTTGGAAAACCAATCGTGAAAACCGGTTCACCGAGCGAGACGCCGCGACTGCTGCGCAGGGGCAGCGCGGTGAATTCCCCCTCGGCTTTCAGCACAGCCATGTCGTTGACGCGATCGATCTTCACCACCTGGGCGGCCAACGACTCTCCGCCGCGCCGGACGAAGAGCTTCTGCGCGCCCTGAATAACGTGGAGATTGGTGAGCAGGTAGCCATCGTCCGTGATGAAAAACCCCGTGCCGTAGGTTTTCGGGCCGGAGGGTTGCGTGGTGGCCGCTGCCTTGGCGGCGGGGCTTCCGGCCGGCTCTGAGAGCGTGGCCACGGGCTTGGGTTTGAAGGCGCGGGCCAGCTTCTGCCCCTCGGAAATGTCGCCGGGAGTCAGGGTCTGGGCAATGTTCTCAGCCAGCGTGCGGGCGGCTGCATCCCCGCCCGCCGCGCCGAGGAGACACCACTTGTAGGCCTGGATCGGGTCCTTGGGAACGCCGTGACCGCGGAGGTAGCAGGAACCGAGGCTGGCCTGACCGGAGGGATTGCCCTGCTCGGCGGCGAGACGATACCAGCGGGCGGCCTCGTTGTGATTCGCCGGCACGCCCCAGCCCTGGTAGTGGAGCATTCCAAGGTTGTTCTGCGCGGAAGAGTTTCCCGCCTTCGCGGAAAGCAGGTACCAGTTCAACGCCTGCTGATAATCCTTCGGGACGCCCAGCCCGTTCTGATACATCCAGCCGAGATTGTTCTGGGCTCCATCGTTGCCAGCCATGGCCGCGACCCGGTACCACTTCACCGCCTCGTCGTGATTACGCTCCACGCCGGCGCCGCGCGTGTAGAGCGTCGCAAGGTTGTTCTGGGCGGAGATGTGCCCCTGCGGCGCGGCCTTCGCGTACCAGAGAAAGGCCTTGGAGTAATCGCGCTCCACCCCCTCGGCGCCGTGCTCGTAGATCAGGCCGAGCTTGAACTGCGCCTGCGCGTCGCCCGCCTCCGCCTGTCGGGTCAGCTTCTGCAAATCGCCCTCCGCCGCGGCGGCTGTGAGCGGAAGAGCCAACAGCAGGAGGACGGCAACATGGCGAAGGAAGCTGCGGAGAACAGGTCGGCTGGACATTGCGGTCATGGCAACAAAAGGAGGGGATGCTGTCGAACTTTCATTTGAACCGACGGCCCGGCGGGCAAATCGGTTCAAAATCGGAAGTGCGTCTTCGGAGCTGCGCTGGTGGGGCGAGGCTCCTGCCGAGACCGTCTGAATAGTCTTCTCGATGGCGGGTAGACGAGGTGACGAGGCTCATTTCAAAAGAAACTCAGGGATCAGAGCCTCCTCACGTCGGCTGCTACCGGGCTTTAAGTCCGCCCCACCGGGATGCCCGTTCGTCTTTCGACGTTCAGCCCTTGAGGCCGACGGTGAACTTCGCCATGCGTTCGACGGCCTGCTCGATCTGTTCCATCGAGGCCGCGAAGCAGCAGCGAAGGAAGCCCTCCCCCGCGGGACCGAAGGCTGTGCCGGGCACACAGGCGACGTTGTGCTGTTCGAGCAACTGGACGGCAAACTGCTTGGAGGTCAGTCCGGTGGAACGGATGCAAGGAAAGGCGTAGAAGGAGCCTCGCGGCAGATGGCAGATCAGGCCCATGTCGTTGAAGGCCTTGACGATGAAGTTGCGGCGCTGGCGGTAGGCGTCGCGCATCTCCGCCTTGTCGGACTCGCCGTTCATCAAGGCCTCGACCGCGGCGTCCTGCGCGATGATGCTGGCGCAGAGCATCGAATACTGGTGGATGCGCGTCATCGCGCCGATCAACGTCTTTGGACCGCAGGCATAGCCGATCCGGAAGCCGGTCATCGCGTAGGCCTTGGAAAAGCCGTGGAGGAAGATCGTCCGCTCCCGCATGCCCTCCAACGAGGCGATGCTGGTGTGCTCCCCCTCGAAGGTCAGCTCGGAATAGATTTCGTCGGTGATGACCAGCAGGTTGTGCCGCAGGACGACATCCGCGATCTTCTGCAACTCCTCGCGGGTCATGACGCCGCCGGTGGGATTGGTCGGGAAGTTCAGGACCAGGACCTTGGACTTCGGCGTGATAGCGGCCTCGATGGCCTCGGCGGTGACGGCAAACTCCGTCTCGGCCGTGCAGGACACGGGGACCGGCTTTCCGTGCGTCAGCGCAATGCTGGGCGAGTAACTGACGTAGCAGGGTTCGTGGTAGATCACCTCATCCCCGGGATTCACGAGCGCGCGCAGGGCCAGGTCCATGGCCTCGCTGACGCCGACGGTGACCAGGACCTCGTTCTCCGGCGCATAGTGGACGGCGAATTCCCGGTTCACGTAGGCGGAGATCTCCTGGCGGAGTTGGGGCAGGCCGAGATTGGAGGTGTAGCTGGTACGGCCGCGCTCCAGGGCGTAGATCGCGGCCTCGCGGATGTTCCACGGCGTCACAAAATCAGGCTCGCCGACCCCCAGCGAAATCACTCCCGGCTGCCCCTGAACCAACTCGAAGAACTCACGGATGCCGGACGGCGGAATTGCCGCGACATGCGCTGCGATGAATTCGTCTGCGTTGAAGGAGTTGGCCATGGTCTGATTGAAAGGGGGGAGGAAAACAAAATCGGGCGCAAAGGCGAATCTAAAATCCGAATTTCGGATTTCCGGATTCCAGGAACGAATCCGGCGGTCAGGCGGCCGCCTGGTCGGCCTTGCGGCGGATGAGGGGCTTGCACTCGCCCTTGACGACGGCGCGGGTGATCTTGACTCCGGCGATGTCCTCGCTGCCGGGGATCTCGTACATGATGTCGAGCATGAGACGCTCGATGATGCCGCGCAGGGCGCGGGCGCCGGTCCCCTTCTTGATAGCCTGGGCGGCCAGTTCCTCCAGGGCGCCACGGGTGAAAACGAGTTCCACGCCCTCCATCGCCATGAGCTTGGTGAACTGCTTGGTCAGCGCGTGCCGGGTCCCGCTCAACACGGTGATGAGCTGTTCCTGGTCCAACTCCTCCAGCACCGTCGTCATGGGCAGTCGACCGATGAACTCCGGGATGAAGCCGTAGGCCAGCAGGTCCTCGGGCTCGACCTTGGCGATCATCTCCCAGATCCCCGGAGCGTGGCGCGCGTCCGGGTCCTTCCCGGCGTCGAAACCGATGACGCGCGCGCCCAGACGACGCTGGATGATCTTGTGCAGATCGACAAACGCGCCGCCGCAGATGAAGAGGATGTTGCGGGTGTCGATGCGGATGTATTCCTGCTGCGGGTGCTTGCGCCCGCCCACCGGCGGCACGTTGCAGACCGTGCCCTCCATGATCTTCAGCAAGGCCTGCTGAACGCCCTCGCCCGAAACGTCGCGGGTGATCGAGACATTCTCCGTGCGCCGCGAGATCTTGTCGATCTCGTCAATGTAGATGATGCCCATCTCGGCGCGCTTGACGTCGTGGTCCGCGGCCTGGAGCAGGCGGAGAATGATGTTCTCGACATCCTCGCCGACGTAGCCGGCCTCGGTCAGCGCGGTGGCGTCGGAGATGGCGAAGGGGACGTCGATGATCTTGGCCAGCGTGCGGGCGAGCAGGGTCTTGCCGCAGCCCGTGGGGCCGAGCAGGAGGATGTTGCTCTTCTCGATCTCGATGTCGTCGTCGTCGACTTCCGCCTGAAACCCGCCCTCGCCCGCCCCGTCCCGAAAGGCGCTGGAACCGTGAAGGAGGCGCTTGTAGTGGTTGTGAACGGCGACCGCCAGGGTCTTCTTGGCGTGATCCTGCCCGACGCAGACCTCATCAAGGCGCGCCTTGATCTCGGTGGGCCGGGGAGCGCGGAGCGCGGAGCCGGACTTGACCTTCTTCTCGCCGGCCTCCTTGTCGAGGACGCCCTTGCAGATCGTGATGCAGCTGTCGCAGATGTAGACCCCGGGCCCGGCGATGAGCTTCTTCACCTCGGCGTGCGACTTGCCGCAGAAGCTGCAGAGCGTGAGGTTGGTCGGCCGGGCCATGTCGTGACTTTCGTCGTTCGCGCCGCCGCGAGGGTTACTTCTTCTCGGAGTCCGTCTTGCCATCGCCCGCCGGGGTGATGTCCTTGCGGGACTTCACAACCTCGTCGATGAGACCGTATTCCTTGGCCTCCTCGGCGGACATGAAATTGTCGCGGTCACAGTCCTCCTCGACCTTTTCGACCGGCTGGCCGGTGTGGAGGGAGAGGATGTTGTTGAGACGATGCTTGAGCTTGAGCATGTACTTGACGCGGATTTCCACGTCGCTGGCCTGGCCCTCGGCGCCGCCGAGCACCTGGTGGATCATGACATCGGCGTTGGGCAGGGCGAAGCGCTTGCCCTTCGTGCCTCCGGAAAGCAGGACCGCGCCCATGCTGGCCGCCTGACCGATGCAATAGGTGTTCACGTCGCAGGTCAGGAACTGCATGGTGTCGTAGATCGCCAGCCCCGAGGTCACGCTGCCGCCGGGCGAATTGATGTAGAGATGCACGTCCTTCTTGGGATCGTTCATCTGCAGAAAGAGCAACTGGGCGATGATGGCGTTGGCCACAGCGTCGTTCACCGGCGTGCCGAGAAAGACGATCCGGTCGACCAGCAAGCGGGAGTAGATGTCGTACCCGCGCTCACCGCGCCCGGTCTGCTCGATGACATGCGGAATGGGGATGTAATTGTTCATAAAAATCGCTTTGAAAAACGGGTCGGCAACCTAGCGGAGGCGCCCCGGAGCGTCAAGCGCCGCGCCGGCGATGCCTCGGGTCCGCCCCAAAAAATCCGGCCAACCGAAGCCGGTGCGGCCTACCGTCTCCGGTGAACCACGCACCGGCAGGCTCAAATCGGCTCACCGGGGACGGCAGGCCCCGCCTTCAACGCACCGACCATTCCATCGGCGTCGGCCTCCTCTTCAGGCTGCTCCTTGTCCCGCAGCGACTTCAACGCCGCGCGAGCCGCCTCACTCTCGGCGAGTTTCTTGGACTTGCCCGTGCCGCTCCCGATCTCACGGCCACGGTGCGTGACGGCGCACTTGAACACCTTGTCGTGGTCGGGTCCGGATTCCTCCAGCAACCGGTATTCCGGACCCGGCTGGGAGCGGGCTTGGAGAAACTCCTGGAGTTCCCCTTTCGGATTGTCGAGGCGGGGGGCGACGCTGTCGTCGGTGACATCGTCCTTGAACTCGTCGAGGATGAACCGCCGGGCCGCCTCAAAGCCGCCGTCGAGGAAGAGCGCGCCCAGCAGCGCCTCGTAGGCGTCAGCGACGTTGGACGGGCGGCTGCGGCCGTGGTTGCGGTCCTCGCCCCGACTGAGCAGGAGCAGGCGACCGAGCCCCAGTTCCCTGCCGCGCTCGAAGAGCGTCCCCTGCTTGACCATCTGGGCGCGGGCCTTGGTGAGGGGGCCTTCCTCGTGGCCGGGAAACCGTTCGTAAAGCCGGGCGGTCAGGGAAAGCTGAAGCACGGCGTCGCCGAGAAATTCAAGCCGCTGGTTGTGGCGTCCGGGCTCCCCGCCCTCCTGCGCGAAGGAGGGATGCGTCAGGGCCAACTCCAGCAGCGACCGGTCGTTGAAGGTGTAACCCAGCCGTTGTTCCAGCTCCTCCAGATTCTCCGGGACGGTGGGCTCCTCCTTGGGCATGGCGCCAGGGTGTTCAGGGCTCGTCGGTTGGCGGCGTTCCAGATTTGGGAGGATCGGTTTGATCCGCCGGATCGGCCGGATCCGCTTCTTCCAGTTCCTCGGAATTCTGGTCGTCTACGGGCTCCTCGCCCTCCCCCTCCGCTTCCTCCCCGCCGGTTTCCGTTTCCTCGGGAGGCGGACCTTCGAGGCCGTATTGCATCAGGAGCGCCACGTCGTGCTGCACCTTCTCCATGTCGGCCAGGTTCAGCTGCGGATCCGCGATGGTGAAGACATCGCCCGTCTTGGGCTGCTCGTAGACAAAAACGCGGCGGCCTTCCTCCTCAAATTCCGACTGCACCTTGAGGATGCGCTTGCGCTCCAACATGACGGCGAGGATGTAGCTGGCGTCCGCGTATTTCGGATCGTTCAGCTCGACGATCTTGCGCAGGAGGGACTCGGCATTCTCTCGCTCGATGGGATCCGGCTCCTTGGGCGGCGGGACCTTGAAGACGCCGCGCCAATGCGAGACGAATCCCTTTTTGTCCGTGGCGCCCTCGCCATACTGCTCGCGCCAGACATCCTCGCAGACGTCGAGCCGTTCGTAGCCCTCCTTGGTGCGGAAAAGCAGGGTGTGGTAGGGCTCGTTGTCCTCGAAGGGGCGGTCCGTGGCCTGACAGTGTTGGGAGCGGCTCTGGATGTTCCAGTCGTTCATGAAAAAGGTTGTTTAACCGAGGGGCGTTCTTATGCTCCCGTCCTTAACAACCCCAAAAAACTTGCGCAATCCCAATCCCAGCAAATCGGAGTTTGAAGCCAAATTGCAGCGCGTCCGCGCCCTTCTGGACGAACAGGGGGCCGAAGGGCTGCTCATCGGCAAACAGCCCGGCTTTTCCTGGCTCAGTTGCGGCGGGGAAGCCCACGTCCCGCTGACCTCGGACCTTGCCGTAGCGCGCCTGCTGGTCACCAAGGACGACGTCCACGCCATCGCCAGCCGCATCGAGATGCCCCGCCTGCTGGACGAGACGCTCAAGGGCCTGAAGGTTACGGCGCACGAAC
Source organism: Verrucomicrobiales bacterium (assembly GCA_038126235.1). GTDB lineage: Bacteria > Verrucomicrobiota > Verrucomicrobiia > Limisphaerales > JAYPEY01 > JAYPEY01. Next base: position 56,271 of record JAYPFK010000045.1, on the reverse strand, counting down.
ACGACTGGCACACGGCCAACGGCGCGCGCGACCTGTTCAAGAAGATCGCCAACCCAAAGAAGGTCCTTTCCGACACCGGCGAGTGGACCACCAAGGCCAAGCCCGAGCTGATCGCCCCCTTGCGCTGGTCCTTCCTGCCCCAGGAGATGAAGCGCTATCGGGAACTGGGCCGCGACGCCGAGGCCGCCGTGAACGCCGCGTGCCAGACGATCGAGCCGGGCATGAGCGAGTTTGAAATCGCCGGCCATCTCTGCGCGACCTGCTGGCTGTTGGAACTGACGCCCGTGGTGGTCCTGATCGCCGTGGACGACCGCATCAAGAAATACCGGCACCCCCTGCCGACCAGCCACAAGCTCAAGGAGACCGCGATGGTCGTCCTCAGCGCGCGACGCAAGGGGCAGATCGTCGCGCTCACGCGGATCGTGCATTTCGACAAGGTCCCGCCCGCCCTGCGCAAACGGCATCGCGCCGTCTGCACGGTGGATGTCGCCCTGCAACAAAGCAGCCAACCTGGCGCGAAGGTGAAGGACATCTTCAAGCGCGGCGTGGAGGAATACGAGAAACAGGGCTTCGGCGACGAATGGCAACTCCATCATCAGGGCGGCGCCAGCGGCTACATGGGCCGGGAATACCTCGGCTCACCCAAGTGCAAGGAGACCGTCCAGTCCAACCAGCCCTTCGCCTGGAATCCTTCCATCACCGGGACCAAGTCCGAGGATACAATCCTCGCCACCGGGAAGGGTGTCGAGACCGTCACCGCCTCTAAGAACTGGCCGATGATCTCCGTGGAATGGGAAGGCAAGAAATACAAGCGACCGGACATCCTGTCGCAACAGTGAGCCCCACCCCCGCATGAAACGCGCCGTCTACGCCGGCAGCTTCGACCCGCTGACCCGCGGGCACCTCTGGATGATTGAGGAGGGCGCGCGGCTATTCCCCGAACTGGTTGTCGCCGTCGGCACCAACCCCGACAAACGCTACACCTTCAGCGTGGAGGAACGCCTGCGGATGCTCCGCGAATCGCTCGACGACAAGGCGCGGGAACGCGTGACGATCGACCACTTCGAGAACCGCTTCCTCGTCCACTACGCCAGCGAGATCGGCGCGACGCACATCCTGCGAGGCATCCGCAGCGAACACGATTACAGCTACGAGCGCGGCATGCGCTACATCAACGGCGACATGGAGCCCGGCATCGGCACGGTCTTCCTGATGCCGCCGCGCGAGATCGCCGAGGTCAGCTCCAGCTTCGTCAAGGGACTCGTCGGCCCCGCCGGCTGGGAGCGGATCGTCAAACCCTACCTCTCCGAGCCCGTCTACGAAATGATGCTGGAGAAGTTCGGCCATGGCTGACCTGGAGGAACGTTGGGGGTCGTTGTGCGGGCGGCTGGGCCTGGCCGCGGACATGAAGCAACTCGACTGGCTGCGCGGCTCCCACAAGGTCCCGCCTCGCGCCTATCACAACCTGGATCACGTCGCCGCCTGCCTTGCGGAGTTCGATTCCGCGAGCCATCTGGCAAAGCAAGCGGAACTCGTCGAGGTCGCCATCTGGTTCCACGATTCCGTCTACAACCCCCGCTACGCTGAGAATGAGGAAGCCAGCGCGATCATGGCGAAAGGCTGGCTCGATGACTCCGGCGCGCCGGCGGAGTCCGGCCTGACCGTGGCCGAACTGATCCTGAAGACAAAACACCACCCCGACGACCCGCCGAGAACGACCGACCAGGCCCTGCTCGTTGACATCGATCTCGCGATCCTCGGGCAAACGGCGCCGGTGTTCGACCGCTACGAGGCGGCCATCCGCGAGGAATACGACTGGGTCGACGAGGATGCCTACCGCAAGGGGCGCGGCGACATTCTCCGCCGGTTCCTGAAACGCGAACGCATCTACTTCACCAGAGAATTCCACGACCGCTACGAACAGATTGCCCGGCAGAATCTGCAACGATCCATCGACGCCCTGAAATGAACGCCCAGCCTCTCACAACCCGTTCCGGCCGGGAATTGATCGTGGAACGCCTGTCCGCCAAACATGCCGATTCTCTGCCGAAGTTCCATGAGTCGCTCTCCCGGTCCTCCCGCGACACCTTCACGCCGCACGCCTACGACAAGCAAACCATCGGCGTCTACATCCGCCGTTCCGAGGCGGACGACGACCGCATTTACGTGGCCATGTCCGGCGCGGAGATTGTGGGCTACTTCTTCCTCTGGGAGTTCCAATCATCGATCCCGCTGCTGGGCATCGGCATCGCCGACGCGTTTCAGGGCGAGGGCCTGGGCCGGCAGATGATGGCGCTCTTGATCGACGCCGCCCGCGAAGCCGGCCGCGACGGCATCGAGCTGACCACCATGCAGCACAATGACCGCGCGTTCGCACTCTATCAAAAGATGGGCTTTGAACACGTCGGCGACGTGGACAATGTCACCGGCGACGGCCGGCGCGTGATCGAGCGGAAGATGTTCCTCGCGCTAAAGGAAGGAGCGCGCCCCTCCGACCGCGAATTCAAGCCTCCGGTTTGAACGTTTCAGTTTCACCTGGTCTATTCCCCCGTCTCTTTCATCCCTTCGGGATTTCGATATGGGCTCGACGGAATCTCTCCCCACCAGCCTTTCCGATTCGCTGCCGCTGATTTCGCGCCCTTTTGTTTAATACAGGAATTGACCCCGAATCCGTCGTCATCAGGGCTCCAGAGAACTGGATGGTTCGTGAGGCCAGTGGGGAGAGACTCCGTCGAGCCCACTTCAATGTCCTGAAGGGACAGCAGAGATCCGCGAATTCAAGCCGCCGATCTGAACGTTTCACAATCGGTTTGCCGCAACCCGGCCTTGCAATCGCGATGAGACGCGACACACTGTGCGGCTCAATCCGCGAACCGATAAGTTCACAACACCCGGGCTGTTGCCCGACACCAGCGACCCGCAAACCATGTCCAGACCGCGCCTCCTTCCCTTCCTGTTTGTCCTGGCGGCCTTCGTCGCCCTGGCTTCGACCTCCCACACCGCGCCGGCCAAGCCCAATGTCATCGTCATCATGGCGGACGACATGGGCTACGGCGACCTGTCGTGCTACGGCGCCGACAGCTTCCAGACGCCGAACATCGACCGACTTGCCGCCGAGGGCCTGCGCTTCACCAACGGCTACTGTTCAGCCTCAACCTGTACGCCGACGCGCTACTCCTTCCTGACCGGGACCTACGCCTTCCGCGGTGAGCGCACCGGCATCGCGCCGCCGAACAGTCCGGCCATCATCCAGCCCGGCATGGCGACCCTGCCGTCTCTGTTGCAAAAGGCCGGCTACCAGACCGCCGTCATCGGCAAGTGGCATCTCGGCCTGGGCGGACCGGATGGGCCGGATTGGAACGGCGAACTGAAGCCCGGCCCCCGCGAGATCGGCTTTGACTACAACTTCCTGCTGCCGACGACCAACGACCGCGTCCCACAGGTCTACGTGGAGAATCATCGGGTCCTGAACCTCGATCCAAAAGACCCGCTCCAGGTCTTCAACAAACGCCCCGGCCCCGACCACGACACCGGCATCAGCCACCGTCACATGCTCAAGCTCGACTGGTCGCACGGACACAACTCCACCATCCACAACGGCATCAGCCGCATCGGCTTCTACACGGGCGGCCACGCCGCGCGCTTCCGCGACGAGGATCTCGGCATTGAATGGGTGAAGCGCTCCGAGCGTTGGATCGAGACCCACCGCCGCGACCCCTTCTTCCTCTTCTTCAGTTCGCACGACCTGCACGTCCCGCGCATGCCCCACGAGCGTTTCCAGGGCGTGACCGGCCTCGGCTTCCGGGCGGACAGCATCGTGGAACTCGACTGGTGCGTCGGCGAACTGATGCAGACTGTCGACCGCCTCGGCCTCGCCGAGAACACCCTGTTCGTCTTCTGCTCCGACAACGGCCCGGTCATGGACGACGGCTACGCGGACGAATCGCTGGAGAAACGCGGCGGCCACCGCGCGGGCGGCCCCTACACCGGCGGGAAATACAGCGTCTTCGAGGGCGGCACGCGCACGCCGTTCATCACGCGCTGGAAAGGCCGCATCCAGCCCGGCGTCTCGGAGGAGGTCGTCTGCACCATCGACATGGCCGCTAGCTTCGCCGCCATGACCGGCGTCAGGCTGCCCGCCGACGGCTGCCTCGACAGCTTCAACGTCATCGGCGCCATGCTCGGCGATTCGGGGGCGAAGGGCCGGGACCATCTTGTCCAGCAGGACAACGGCAAGGGCGGCAACTACGGCTTCCGCGTCGGCGACTGGAAGCTCCAGCGCTGCGATTCCAAGAAGGCCCGCAACATGGTCGTGGAGAAGCAACTCGAAAACACGCCGGTCCCGCGCTTCCAGCTCTTCAACCTGAAGAACGACCCCGCCGAGAAGAACAACGTCATCGCCGGGCATCCCGAAATCGCCGAAAAGATGAAGACGCAACTGGCGGCGATCATCGAAAAAGGTCGCAGCCGGGAATGATGAGGCACAACATGCGCAGAGCCTCGTGTTTTGCCTTACGGCATTAAAATGGGACCTTTCGGCGAAAGATCCCAAATATAGGCAGGGACGCCTCGCCGAAGGCGTCCCACTTCAAGTCCCGCGGGGACGACACGAAACGCGACGAAAGAACGCGACTGCGCTGCAAAACTGAATTGCGCCCGTCCCGCTTCCTCGAATTTCCCCGTTGAGCCGGGGCGTCGAATGCCGGTAAGTTCCACGCTCCGATTCAAACGCGATTCCAACCGATCACGACCATGACACCATTCCCGTTCCTTCGTCGCTCCTTCGACCGCCTGGTCCGCTCCCTGTTCCTTGCCATCCTCGCCTCGGCGTTCGTTTTCGCCGGCCCGAACGCGCGGGCGGAGAAGCCGAACGTCCTGTTCCTCTTCGCGGACGACATGTGCTACGAGATCATCGGCGCGTTCGGCCACACGGACATCGACACGCCGAACCTGGACGAGCTGGTCCGCCGCGGCACGACCTTCACCCACGCCTACAACCCCGGCTCCTGGAGCGGCGCGGTCTGCGTGGCCAGCCGGACGATGATCAACACCGGTCGCTTCCTCTGGAACGCCAATGCCGTCTACAAGGACACCGCCAAGGAGCAGCAGGCCGGGCGGCTCTGGTCCGAATACATGAAGAAGGCCGGCTACCACACCTACTTCACCGGCAAGTGGCACGTGCGCGCCGACGCCAACAAGGCCTTCAACACCGCCCGCAACGTCCGCGGCGGCATGCCGAACCAGACACCCGAGGGTTACAACCGCCCCATCGACGGTCAGCCCGACCCCTGGAGCCCCTACGATCCCAAGTTCGGCGGCTTCTGGAAGGGCGGGAAGCACTGGAGCGAGGTGGTGCGCGACGACGCCCTCGACTACCTCGCGGCGGCCGCGAAGGACGACAAGCCCTTCTTCATGTACACCGCCTTCAACGCCGTCCACGACCCGCGCCAGTCGCCAAAGAAATACATCGACCGCTACCCGCTCAGCCGGATCCAGTTGCCGAAGAACTGGCTGCCCGAGTATCCCTACAAGGACGCCATGGGCTGCAGCGCCCGACTGCGCGACGAGAAGCTGGCTCCCTTCCCGCGCACGGAAAACGCCATCAAGGTCAACCGGCAGGAATACTACGCCATCGCCGAACACATGGACGAGCAGATCGGCCGCATCCTCGATGGCCTGGAGAAATCCGGAAAGGCGGACAACACCTACATCTTCTTCACCGCCGACCACGGACTCGGCGTCGGTCACCATGGCCTGCTCGGGAAGCAGAATCTCTACGACCACAGCGTCCGAGTGCCGTTCATCGCGGTCGGTCCCGGCATTCCGAAGAACAAGAAGTTGGACACGCCGATCTACCTGCAGGACGTGATGCCCACGACGCTCGCCCTGGCCGGCGTCGCGCAACCGGACCACGTCGAGTTCCAGAACCTCCTGCCCATCCTGCACGGCGAGCAGAAGGAGTCGAAATACCAGGCGGTCTACGGCGCCTATCTGGAGCTGCAACGGTCGATCATCCTGGGGAACCACAAGCTGATCCTTTATCCCAAGATCTCCAAGGCCCGCCTCTATGACCTCAAGAATGACCCGGACGAGATGAAGGACCTGATCGACACGGCGGACGGAAAGAAACTGGCGAAACGCCTCTTCAAGCGCCTCCTCAAGATGCAGCGGGAGATCAACGACTCGCTCGACCTGAAGGCGCCGTTCGCGGACCTGATGTAAGCCGGGCATCGCCCGGGGCTTCGCATGAATGGCGAGTCGGCAATGAAGGTGGGGCGAACTGTCCCCCATGATACGACGCGTCCATGTTCCGCGCTGCGCGCACCTTTTCAATGAGCCTTCCTGAGCGCTTTGTCAGCTGCGACTGGGGTACCTCCTCGTTCCGGCTGCGCCTGGTCGGATCTGAAGCTCTCGAGCCGCGAGCCGAGCTCAGCGTCCAGGAGGGCATCCGGTCGATTCACGACCGCTTGGCCGAAAACGCTTCCGCCCCCGAACGCGAAGCAGCCTTCGCGGGCTTTCTCGGAACCAAACTGGACGAACTGCTTTTCTCCTCCGAGCCGGACAATGACGTCATCCCCGTCATGCTGTCGGGCATGGCGTCCTCCACGATCGGCTGGCGGGAACTTCCCTACGCGGAGGCGCCGCTTGCGCTCGACGGCTCCAATCTCATCCACGAGCGGATCCGTTTCGCCACGCCGGCGGGGCTGCGGATCGAGCTGTTCCTCGTCTCCGGCGCGCGGACGGCGAACGACATCATGCGCGGCGAGGAGACGGAGGCCCTGGGCGTTCTCAACCACCCGGACTTCGCGGGCTTCGCCGAGGATTCGCTGCTGCTCCTGCCCGGCACACACTGCAAACACATGTCCGTCCGCGATGGAGCGATCGTCGGTTGGCGGACCTTCATGACGGGCGAACTCTTCGAGGCCCTGACCTCCGCCACCATCCTGCGCCAGACCGCGGGAGAGGCGGAAGACGGCAACGCCGGCGGGCAATTCCAGGAAGGCGTCGCGGCCGGATTCCAGGCCGGAATGGAGCCCAGACTTTTCCAGGCGCGCGTCCGCGGCGTGCTGGGCGCCGCGACCAACGCCGCCAACCGGGCCTGGCTCAGCGGATTGCTCATCGGCTCGGAGCTTCGCCATGCCGAAACGACGGCGGCGGAACGGCCGGTCCTGGTCGTCGGCTCCGGCCGCCTGGCGGCCCGCTACCGGGAGGCCGCCGAAACCTGCGCGCGGGTCTCCCCGTCCTTCCCCAAGATCGTCCCGGTCGAACTTCCGGAAGGCTCCGCTGCCGTGCGCGGGCACGCTTTTCTGTTGAACCGATGGCGGGGCGGCGCCGAGACTGATCCGATATGAGCCACGCCTTTTCCGACGAGATGTTTCAACGCCTGCCCCTGGTCGGCATCCTGCGCGGATTGCGCTCGGACCAGATCGCGCCGATCGTCGAGGCCTGCCTCGCGGGAGGCCTGACCAACCTCGAAATCACCCTGAACACCGAGGGCGCGGCGGAGCAGATCCGCGTCGCCGTCGAGACGGCCGGCGGTCGGATGAACATCGGCGCCGGCACGGTCACGTCACGCGAACGGCTGGTGGGCGCGATCGAGGCGGGCGCGACCTTCATCGTGACTCCGGCGGTCATTCCCGAGGTCATCGCCCATTGCCGCGAACTGGACCTGCCGGTCGTCCCCGGGGCCTTCACGCCCACCGAGGTCTGGCAGGCCTGGGATTCCGGGGCGACCATGGTGAAGCTGTTCCCCGCTGACCTGGGCGGTCCCAACTATGTGAAGGCGCTCAAGGGGCCCTATCCGGAAATCAAACTCATGGCCACCGGCGGCGTGACGCTGGAATCGTTGAAGAACTACCTGGAAGTCGGCGTGGAAGGATTCGGACTCGGCGGCCCCTTGTTCAGGAAGGAAAAGATTGAGGCCGGCGATTGGGATTGGATCGCCGAGCAGGTCCGCAGACACCGCGAAGTCTACGAAACGTTTCAGGCCGCGACTGGCGGTTGAGGGAATCCCCCTTCCCCCGGCGCTTGCGCCAGCGTAGCCGGAAGCATCCGTGCATGTTTTCCATTCCGGGCTCATTCCAAGCCGAAGGCTTGCCAGCCATTAGCCTGGGGCCGAACCCGTGACAGCGGGCGCCTCCCCGGGATCAAGCGCCCCACGCCCCCGCATCCCGAAGGAATGCCAACCCGGCGGAAACTCAGAGTCAAACACCAGATTGCCCGCCGACTCCGCTGGCATCCTTGCAGGATGCAAACCGGGTTGTTTCGACGTCCGGTGGTATGGCTCGTTCCTCGCTGCAACCACCGGCTAAAGGCTGCCATGCCTCCGACATGGCGGCCTGCGAGCTAACCTGAATCCGGTTCACCTGGGTTTTCCCGACAACCCACGCCAGATGCGTCCGTGGCCTCCTGCATTCGTCGCCGCCAATGCTGGAAGAACCAGTGAAATGGGAGCGCATAGGCGCCGGCGCAAAGCGCGTGAAAGACCCCGGCCGTTTCGAGGAATCCATGACCCGCCATCGACCAGGCGATGGCAGGGACTGAAAGTCCCGCTGAGGCCAAATACAGCCAGAACCAACGACGCACAAACCAGGCAAGCGCAAGAGAACCTATCGCCCAAACCCCAACCAAACAGATTTCGACTGTGTCCGAATACTCCATAAATGGTCGATCGATTGCATCGTGCCATCGGGGACAGGAAGCGCCAGGTTGAGACGAGAAGAGAACGCGGTGCGGCGAGGATGATCTCGGAGGTGTGTAGAAGGGAAAACCCCGGAGGGGTGATCCGAAGGTAGCCGGTGGTGAAGGTCGAGCGAATCGGCCGAAACCACCGGTCTGACCGACAAACAACGAACGCGCCCTGGAGGGGCGCCAGAAAATGGGAATCGGTCGTCGATGTGAATTACTCCCGTCCCTACCGGGGCAGATTCGTTCGGTGACGGAGAACCGGCAGTTTCACCGCCGGTTACCTTCTTGTCGTCCTTCCAAGACTCGCCTTGCGCGCGGGGCGTTTCTTACGGCGCACCTCGCCCGACAACCATAACGTTTCCGCTTCACCCGGATTCGGCAGCCACGGGGAAATCTGTCTCCCCTTTTCAGCATCGCGCGCGACCTCAACGCTGCGACAGCCGTTTCCCCTTCGTCGCGGCGCGCTCGACCTTGCGGTAGAGGAAAGCGTCGGAGGTGACCAAGGATTCGATCAGGGCCTTCATGCTGCCGCCATTGTCCTTGTAGGCGCGCCAGGCGGCCTGGAGGACGGGCGCGTCGTTCAGGGTCTCGTTGCGGCCCATCCAAAAGCGGAAGGCGTGGCGGACGAAGACCTGCTCGACGCGTTCGCTCTCCGCGAGCCTTTGGATCATCTCGATGGCGTTGGCGACCTTGCCGTCGAGCGCGGGGTCGCCGGAATCGGTGATCTCGCCCGAGGTGTCGACGGGTTGGTTAAGTTCAAACTCCCGATAGACGCCGGCGTGGTTGTACATCTCGAAAGGCAGCCCAAGCGGATCCATCTTCTTATGGCAGGTCCAGCAATACTTCTCCCGGGTGACGCGCATGCGTTCGCGCAGCGTGTTCTGCGGCTCGTTGGGCAGCATGGCATCCACGGTGATCGGCACGTCGGGGATGCCGCCGCCGAGCAACCGTTCGCGGATCCAGCGACCGCGGCGGATGGCGTGGTTGTCCATGGCGTCCGAATGGGAGACCAGCCAACTGGGATGGGTGAGGATGCCGAGACGCTGTCCCTCAGGCACAGTGGCCAAGGCGCGCTCCGGCTTCATGGTGCCGCTGCCGAAACTGCGGTGGCTGACGCGGGCGTAGATCCTCGGCCCGGAAAGATCCACCGGTTCGATGTTGTGGTTCTCCCTGCTCGGGCGCTTTTTCTTCGTCTGATCCAATCTCTTCTTGGCCGTCGAGACAGCCCGCTTCTTTGCGGTGAGGTCCCTTCGTTTCTCCCGTTCCTGATCGGGGTGGGCCTTCAGGAGGGCCTCGAGCTCGGCGAGTTCCTTTTCCGCCTTCTCAAACGCCGCAGTCTGCGCCTTCAACTCGGCCGCCGCCGCCTTTTTCGCCGCGGCCACGGCCGCCGCCACCTCTTCTTTGGTGCGCCTTCTGCCGAAGTAGTGATTGTCGTCCCTGGTGGCCACGACCTTGTCGGTGGTCAGCAACCGTTTCAGCACGTCCTTGTCCTCCTCCAGGATAAGCTCGATCAGGCGGTCCGTGCTGGCCGTCGCGTCGAACATCGCGCGGTAGTGCGCCGTCCCCCTCGTGCTGACTCCCGTGTCCGCCAGGGCCTTTGAGTCCTTGCAGATGTAGCCGCCGAGGTCGTGGTCGAAGTAATCGCGGAAGAAGCGCAGGACGCGCGGCTTGCGGATGCTGTCGGCGGCGAGCATGCGCGAGACCTCGCGCTTTACATCGGCCTTGGTCCGCATGCGCCCCTCGACGATGGCCTTGCGCAATGGCTCATCCGGCTTGATGTAGCGCAGCGCGTGATTCACCGCCAAACCCAGCTCCCAGTCCTGAAGCATGACGCGGCCGCAGGCGTCGGGTTTGCCCTGCCTGACCAGTTCCGGACGGAACAGCGCGTCGCGATCGAGGAAGATGGACGACAGGCCGAGAACGACGCCGTCCTCCTTGCCGAGCGTCTTGACGGAGTCCTTGACGATCGCCAGGTAATCATCCGATTCCGTCTTGCCCGGCGGACGGAAGGTCAGCGCTTCGAAGAGGAAATCCACGGCGGCGCGAAGCCGCTCGTCGGTGACGCCGTCCTCCTTCAAAAGGTCGTGGACGGGAGTCAGCGGACGCACGATCTTCGTGCTGTAGACGAGGGCGGTGGGCAGGCCGCGGATGTCGCCCACCATCTTGTAGGTGTTGGGGTCGTCGGTGATCTGTTCGGGATTGGCGATGCTCAGCGGGCCATAGGCCATGTAGCGAAGGATGTCGTTCGCCGCGCCCATGATCTGCGTCGCCTCCGCGCTATTGACCGTGTAGAGGTCCGGGTAGTTCTCCAGTCCGTGATCCCGCGCCGTCGAAAGCACGGCGGGGACGCTCTTCACCGAAGTCGCATAGGCGACCGTGCCGCCCTGCCACTTGATGATGCGGTCCGTGCCGAAGTAGAGCTTGAGTTCGCCGCCGTGGTTGGTCGGAACGACGTCGCCGCGCGTGCGTTGGCCGGGTTTCTGAGGATCGTAGTCCGGCTCGGAGTTGATCAACTCGTTGAGGCGGGTGATGTGTTCCTGCGGCGTCACGCGCCAGATGCGCGACGGGGAGGAGGTCGGCTCGAGTTGGACCCCTTCCGGAAGCGGGCCGAACAGCAGGTTGTGGTCGACGAAGTTGCCCTTGCTGGGATCCTTGTCCGCCCGGAACCCGCCCTTGTCGCTCATCACGCGCCGCATCTCGCCGACGATCCATTCCGAGAACTGCAGCCGCTCGACGCCCCCGGGCTGCTTCCGTTTTTTCCTGGGCGGCATCTCTCGCAGCGTGACCTGGGCCCAGACGGACTTCCAAGTGTCGGCGTTGGTCTCATCCACCGGGCCGAGATCGTGCAGGGAAAGGTCGCCCTCGGGTTCGACATCGCCGTGGCAGTCCACGCAATAGCGATCCAGGAAGCCATGGGCGAATCCCTGGAAGCTCTTGTCGCTCTTCCGACCGGGCGTGTAGGTCTCCGCCGGCGCCGCAAAAAGAAACTGCGCGCCGCAGGTCAGCAGCGCGCAGGCAAAGGCAATCCGGTTCACGCCAGAACTTCCTTGAGGGGGCCGGAGCCGGAATCGAACTTCCGGGCCAGCTTGTCGTTCATGTTGAAGCGGTCGACGTTCTGCCCGGCCGCGCGGAGGATCGTCGCGTAGAGCGCGTTGATGGGACGGGAGCCGCCGAGCTGGGTGAAGCGTCCGGTCTTGAAGGCCCCGTTGCAGTTGCCCAACAGCATGACCGGCCAGGTGGCCCCGCTGGTGTGCTGCTTGTCGGCGTTGTTGCTGGTGTAGACGATCAGGGTGTTGTCCATCATCGTGCCGCTGCCTTCGGGCACGCTTTCCAGCGCCTCCATGATCCGCACGAGCATCCGGCTGTTATACTGCCGGATCTTGATCCAGATCGGATTCTCATACTGCTCCATGTGGCCGAGGTTGTGGCCCTGCTGCTCGACGCCCAGCCCCTTCCAGGCGCCGAAGATCTCACCGCGCCCCGATCCGATGGTCAATGTGTTCGTGATGCCCGAGGTGACCGCCGAGATGCCGAGATCCAGGAGCGCGTCGTGCCAGTCCGTTTCGAACCGGGGCTTGGTGTAGCGGTCGTCCACCTTGGGCGCGAACTTGCGCAGATGATCCGAAACCGTCGCGAGGCGGTCGCGCAGGCCGTTGACATCCTTGAACCCCTGAACGTAGCGACCGTAGCGGGCCTGATCCACGCCCGGCAGCGCCTGCCCCTTGGCGGCGGCCAGTTGTTCGATCCGGCTCATCATGCTCGAACGCGCCTCGTGCTGGCGGCGGATGTCGCCCGTCGCAATCCCGCCGTAGAGCATCTGGTAGAGATGATTCGGGTTCGAGTGCATGAAGATCGGCTGCCCCGCGCCGCTGGCTGAAAGCGTCGCGATGGTGGGCTTGGTCGTCATGTTCTCGATGGAGTCCATGCCGACGCAAAGGTGCGGCAGCAGCGTCTCCGGCAGGACCTTGCTCAATTCATAATCGATCGTCGACGCGCTGGGCGGGACGCCGTCACTGCCGCGATAACCGCCCAAGGCGCCGAAAAACGCGCTGTGCGAGGGGCTGGTGTGCAGGCCATGGAGGCCGTTGATGATGTGCAACCGCTCCTTGTAGGGCTCGAGCGCGCTGATGGGCTCGGGGAGTTTGGCCTTCGCCAGCGAACCGCTGTTCTTCATCCCCGCGGGAATGCAGGTCCGCGGATCGAACCCCTGGTTCTGCAGGAAGAAAATGACGCGTTTGGCGGCGCCTTTGGAAGCGGAGGTCGAAGCCGCCTGCGCGACGCCCGGGAACAACGAAGAACCCAGCGCGGCGCCCGCGCCGGCAGCCAGGGTCTTCAGCATGGATCTGCGATTGATATGCATGGGGTCAGCTTATAGGGAAACCGGACACGGTTGTCACAGGCTTTTTGACGCCGTTCGGCGCGGTCCTCACGGCGGCAATCCTGGTCCAGGTGGATTGACATGAGTCATGCGAAGGAGCGGCTTTTCGCGGGAACAACACCGCCAAGCACAACCGAAAACCGCGCGCGCCCCCAGCTTGCCGAATAAAATCAACATACGTTGATTTTATTCGGCACAGGGCGGGTTCACCGAAGATTGCCGGAATGGCGGGAGCGGTCGATTCAAGCCCTCTATCGGCGCGCAACGGGCAACTTCCTTGAGGAAAGAACCGGACGGCCGTTCCGCCAGTCGATCGGGACCACGGAAAGATGCCAGGTGCGACCGTGGTCGTCGTTGCCCTGATGGAAGAGGTAGTCCCTGCCGTCGTCGTCCTGGAAGAGAAAAGGGTGACCCGATTCGCTGGAATTCCAACTGCCGGGCGCGCCGTTCGGAAGGAAGGGTTTGTCCGACAGCCGCCGGAAGTTGACGCCGTCGTCGCTCACGGCCACACCGACCTGCTGGGGCTCGTTGTTGTAGCCGCCGGCATAGAACATGTAGAGCCGCCCGTCATGGCGCGCCATGGCGGCGGCTTCGATACACTTCCGCTCCCAGGCAAGATCGAGGCCCGGCGCGTCGAGCTTCGTCGGAACGCCGGGCGCGAGGATCGGGCCTTCGGAATTTAATTGCGTCCAACGCCCGCGGGTAAAATCGCTGTCGAAGGGCGCAGCGGCCACGCCCTGCATCTGAATCTTCATGGCCGGGTCGCGGGTCGCCCTTCTCCCTCGCAACAAGCGAGTTCGAGAGCCCGAGGGTCAGTATGACAGCGAGGAGCGGAAGGACGTAAGAGGGACGGCGTTGCATATCGTGACGCCTCAACCGTGGCATCCGTCCGGACGACGCGCCAAGCAAAACCGACGATCGCGTCCGGCCACGCGTTCGCGCCCGCGACTGGCTTTGTCCTGCGTCCCGTGGTTTGATGGCGGCCGCAGAAACGCGCCACATGAAACCACTTTCCGACTGCCTCCTCTACACCTTCATCGACACCGCCTACCTGAACGGACGCGAACCGGCGGAGATCGCCCGCGCCCTGTGCGACGGCGGTTCCGACCTGATCCAGCTTCGCGCCAAGGACACGGCGGAGGCGGAGGTGGAACGGATGGCGGAGGCCGTCCTGCCCGTGGTCCACAAAGCCGGTGCAGGGCTGGTCATCAACGATCATTGGGACCTGGCAGGACGACTGGGGGCGGACATCTGCCACCTGGGTCAGGAAGATTTCTTCGAGGCCGGCCACGCCCGCAAATCCGATCTTCCGGTTCAGGCAGCCCCTCGCCATTCACCCCTCCTCGGCCTCAGCACCCACGCCCCGGAACAGGCCGACCGGGCGATCGCCGCCGGCGCGGACTACATCGCGATCGGCCCCGTCTATGCGACGGGCACCAAGCCGACCGCCCGTCCGGTGACACTGGACTATGTGGACTGGGCCGCACGGAACGTCGCGCTTCCCTGGTTCGCCATCGGCGGGATCAATCCGGCCAATCTCGATGAAGTTCTGTCCGCCGGCGCGCGGCGCATCTGCGTGGTTTCGGCCATTCTCAATGCGCCGGACATCGCACGCGCCTGCCGGGACATCCGAAATCGTCTGGAGCGGGAGGCCCTCTGAAGCCCGGGCGCGATGCCTCGCGCCCCTTGCCCCTCGCCCCGCGCCCCGCTAATCTGCGCAACATGTCCAAGCAAGCCGGCCGATACATCCTCGCCCTTGACCAGGGAACCACCAGCTCTCGCGCCATCCTCTTCGACAAACGGGGCGCCATCGTCTCCGTCGCGCAGAAGGAGTTCCCTCAGATCTTCCCCCAACCCGGCTGGGTCGAGCACGATCCCGAGGCCATCTGGTCCAGCCAACTTGCCGTCGCGAGGCAGGCGTTGCGCAAGGCTGGCGCCAAGGCGGAGGACATTGCCGGCATCGGCATCACCAACCAGCGCGAAACGGCCGTCGTCTGGGACCGCGAAACCGGGAAGCCCGTCTGCAACGCCATCGTCTGGCAGGACCGCCGCACCGCCGGGATCTGCGATGGGCTCAAGGCCGACGGCCATGCCCCGACCATCCGCCGCAAATCGGGCCTCGTCGTGGACGCCTATTTTTCCGGGACCAAGGTCCAGTGGATCCTCGACCATGTGAAGGGCGCTCGCGCCCTGGCCAAACGCGGCCGGCTCGCGTTCGGCACGGTCGATTCCTGGCTGATCTGGAAACTCACCAAGGGACGCCGGCACGTCACCGACCTCACCAATGCCTCGCGCACGATGCTGTGCAACATCAAGACCGGCCGCTGGGACAAGAAGCTGCTGGAAATCCTGAACGTCCCCGAATCCCTGCTGCCGGAAATCGCGTCCTCCAGCGAGGTCGTGGGCGAGACCCCACTGTTCGGCGGCAGCATCCCCATCGCCGGCATCGCGGGCGACCAGCACGCCGCCCTTTTTGGGCAGGTCTGCACGACGCCCGGCATGGCCAAGAACACCTACGGCACCGGCTGCTTCATGCTCATCAACACCGGCGACAAACCCGTCCCCTCCAAGAACAACCTCCTCACCACCGTTGCTTGGAAAATCGGCGACAAGACAGAATACGCGCTGGAGGGCAGCGTCTTCATCGGCGGCGCCGTGGTGCAATGGTTGCGCGATGGTCTCGGGATGGTGAAGTCCTCCGCCGAAGTCGAAAAACTCGCCCGCAGCGTGCCGGACAACGGCGGCGTCTACCTCGTTCCCGCCTTCGCCGGGCTCGGCGCCCCGCATTGGGATCCCTACGCCCGCGGCGTCATCCACGGCCTCACCCGCGGCTCCACCTCCGCCCACATCGCGCGCGCGGCCCTCGAGGGCATCGCCTTCCAGGTCAACGATCTCCTCGACGCCATGCACGCCGACGCCGGTCTGAACCTGAAGGAACTCCGCGTCGATGGCGGCGCCTGCGCCAACGACCTGCTGATGCAGTTCCAGGCCGATCTCCTGAACGTGAAGGTCGTGCGCTCCATGGTTCAGGAGACCACCGCCCTTGGCGCCGCGTATCTGGCGGGGCTCGCCGTCGGCTTCTGGAAGAGCCGCGCCGAGATCGCCCGCCAATGGCGGGCCGACCGGACCTTCAAGCCCTCCATGAAGCCCGCCGAAAGAAAACGCCTGACCGCCGGCTGGAACAAGGCCTTGGAACGGGCGAAGCGCTGGGAGGGGTGAAGGAAGCCCCGTAGGACAGGCTTCCAGCCTGTCCTCGGCATGGCACAACGCCCGAGACATGAAGCAGGCGTCCGAAACCGCCACTGCCAAACCGCGCGTCTCGTCAGCCTGTTCTTGTTCGCAACAGGTCATGCCCAAGACAGGCAGGGATGCCTGTTCCAAGGGGCGCGCCATCGTCCGGCATCCCTCAAACGTCGACCGCCACCCCTCCTTGTTCCTCAATCGTCATTCCGACGAGAATTGTCTGGAAATGCCGCGCGGCGCCTCTAGATTCCCCCGCCTATGTTTGACGAAATCGAAATCCAGTTGAAGCAGGCCGCCGAGAAGATCGTGCATCTCCGGAGGTATCTTTGACGTCGATGGCGTCAAACAACGGCTGACGGAGCTCGACGCCCAGATGTCGGCGCCGGACTTCTGGAACGACCAGAAGAAGGCGCAGGCGGTCGTCGATGACGCCGCCTCGCTGCGCCGCAAGATTGAGCCGCTGCTGAAGTCCGAAAAGCAACTGGAGGACATGCGGGTGATGGTCGAGCTGGCCGAGGCGGAACCCGAGGACGCGCAGGCGTCGATCCTCGCGGACCTGAAGGAGGAGCTGGCCGGATTCAAGGCCTCGCTGGAGGCGGCCGAACTGGCCGCCATGCTCACCGGGCCGCACGACCGACAGGACTGCATCCTCAGCATCAACGCCGGGGCCGGCGGCACCGAATCCTGCGACTGGGCCAGCATGATGCTGCGCATGTACCAGCGCTGGGCGGAATCGCGCGGCTGGAAGGTGGAGGTCACCGACCTGCTCCCCGGCGAGACCGCCGGCATCAAGAACGCCACGTTGATGATCCGCGGCGACAACGCCTACGGTTACTGCAAGGCCGAACGCGGCGTGCATAGGCTCGTGCGCATCTCGCCCTTCGACTCCAACAAGCGCCGCCACACCAGTTTCGCCAGCGTCGATGTCGTCGCCGAGATCGACGACATGATCGACGTGGACATCCCGGACGACGAGTTCGAGGCGACGACCTGCCGTTCCGGCGGCAAGGGCGGGCAGAACGTGAACAAGGTGGAGACGGCGGTGCGCATGACGCACATCCCGACCGGGATGACCGTCTTCTGCCGCAACGAGCGCTCACAGCACCAGAACCGGGCGATCGCCAAGCGCATGCTCGTCTCCCGGATCATCGCCAAGCGCGAGGACGAGGCGCGCGCGGAGATGGACCGTTTCTACGGGGAAAAGGGCGACATAGCCTGGGGCAACCAGATCCGCAGCTACGTCTTTCAACCCTACCAGATGGTCAAGGACCTGCGCTCCGGCGTCCAGAGCGGCAACATCCAGGTGGTCATGGACGGCGGGCTCGATCCTTTCGTCACGGGCTGGCTGCGCGCCGGCTGCCCGACCAAACGGCAGGCCGGCGCGGCGGACGATGAGGAGTGATCTTGATCGTCCGTTGTTTGTTGTCCGTTGCCAGTAGTGAACAGTAATCGGCAATCAGTAATCGGTGATTGGTGGGCGGCGGTCGGATACCAAGGTCTGCCATTTGGCATCGGCCATCGGCTATTCCCGCAGCGCAATCACCAAACACCAGTCACGCCCCATGTCCATTCTCGATACGATCGTTGAACAGAAGCGCCGGGAGGTCGCGGCCCTGCCCGAGCGGGAGATCACCGTTGAGCTCTTGCAGGAGGCCGTCGCGGCGCACGGCGGCGCGCGGGATTTCATCGGCGCGCTGCGTCAACCGCGGGTCGGGTCGATCGGCCTGATCGCCGAGGTGAAGAAAGCGTCGCCCTCGGCCGGGGTGATCCGCCCGGATTTCGAACCGGTCCGCATCGCGCGGGAATACGAGACCGGCGGCGCGGGCTGCCTTTCCGTGCTGACGGACGAGCAGTACTTCCAAGGCTCGCTGGACTACCTGCGGGCGATCCGGGAGGCGGTTTCACTGCCCCTGCTGCGCAAGGATTTCATCATCGACGCCCGTCAGATCCTGGAGGCGGTCGAGGCGGGGGCGGACGCGATCCTGTTGATCGTGGCGATCCTGACCGACGAGCAGATGAAGACGTTCCACGAACTGGCGGCGGGCGCGGGCCTGGCTGTGCTGGTCGAGGCGCACGACGCGGAGGAGTTGGACCGCGCAGTGGCGGCAGGGGCGACCCTGGTGGGCGTCAACAACCGGGACCTGAAGACCTTCACGGTGGATCTGGCCACGACCGAAAACCTTGCGACGCGCCTGGAGCTGGACGCGCCGGCCGGCGGCGCGCCACGACACCTGCTGGTCGCCGAGAGCGGCATTCATACCCGCGCGGACGTTGAGCGTCTGCAGGCCTGCGGGGCGAAGGCAATCCTTGTCGGCGAGTCCCTGATGCGACATGATCCCATCGGGCCGAAGATGCGCGAACTGCTCGGCGTTTCGGCCGCGGCGGAATGAAGACAATCCTGCGCACGCTCATCGTAGAGGACTCCGAGTTCGACGCGATGATGCTGGTCACCCTCCTGCGCAAGGGGGGCTACAAGCCGGAGCACACGCGGGTGGAGACCGCGGCGGACATGCAGGACGCGCTCCGCAGGCAGGAGTGGGACCTCATCCTCGCCGACTACAACCTTCCCGAATTCAGCGCCCCTGAGGCCCTCAAGCTGCTGCAATGGACCGGGCGGGACATCCCCTTTATCATCATCTCCGGCGGCATCGGCGAAGACATCGCGGTCGAGGCCATGAAGGCGGGAGCGCACGACTACCTCATGAAAGGCGCTTTGGCGCGGCTCGTTCCCGCAGTGGAGCGGGAGCTGCGCGAGGCAGAGGAACGCCGGCGGCGCCGACGCGCCGAGGAATCCATGCGCGAAAGCGAGCAACGCTACCGGGCCTTGTGGGAGACGGCGACGGACGCCGTGCTGCTCATGAACACCGACAGCGTGATCGAATTCGCAAACCCGGCGGTCGAACATGTCTTCGGCTACACGCCGGAGGAGGTCATCGGCCAGAACCTGACCCTGCTGCTTCCCGAGCGTGTGCAGGGCTCTCACCGGAGGGAATTTGAGGAACACCTGCTCTCCGGCATCCGGGACGAGAGCCGGCGCGTCCTCGAAACCGTCGGCCTCCGCAAGGAGAGCGAGGAGGTGATGATCGAGATCGCCTACAACGACATGGAGTTGAAGGGCATCAAGCGCTTTGTCGCCTTCATCCGCGACATCACCGAGCGCAAGCGCGCGGAACGGGAACTGCGCGAAAACAAGGAGCAGTTCCGCGTCGCCAGCGAGATCCAGAAGAGCCTCTTCCCCAAGACGTCGCCTGAACTGACAGGTTTCGACATTGCCGGCGTCTCCCATCCGGCCGAGGCGGCGGGCGGCGACTATTTCGACTTTCTCCGGATGCGCGAGGGCCACTGGGGTTTTGTGGTTGGCGACGTGTCCGGCCACGGCGTCGGCCCGGCGCTGCTGATGGCCGAAACCCGGGCCTACCTCCGCCTGCTTGCCCGTAATCGCACCGACGCGGGCGAGATCCTCGGCAGGGCGAATCACATGATTTCCGAGGACGTCAACGGCGAGCGCTACGTGACCGCCGTCTATGTCGCGCTCAATCCGGAGACCCGGTCCATCCTCTGGGCGAGCGCGGGCCATACGCCGGGATTTGTCATCGATCGCGACGGCGGCGTGAAAGCGAAGCTGACACGGACGGGCGTCCCGCTGGGCATGCGGCCCGACTCCAAGTTCGAGACCAAGGGCTCCGTTGCGCTGGAATCCGGCGACATCGTCCTCCTGACCACCGACGGCATTGACGAGGCGGTCGACGCAGACACCGAATTCTTCGGACTGGAGAGGGCGGTCGAGGTCGTCCACACGAACCGCGAGGCCACGGCAACGGAGATTGTCGAACGCATCTACGACGCGGTGGAGGCATTCACAGGCGCGGCGCCGATCGAGGACGATGTGACCGCCGTCGTGATCAAGGTCCTCTGAAGCGGCGCGGCGCCGCAGAATCCCGGTATTGTCCGAGGTCTTTGGGCTCCCCTGTCTACCGGCTCAGGGCCTTCATCGCCTTCCGCGGATCAGAGACACGCATGATCAGGACGCCTTTCTTTGAGCGCGGCGCGGCGGTGGCGTAACAGTATTCGATGTTCATCTCCGCCTTGGACAGCTTGGCCGCGATTTCCCCGAGCCCGCCGGGCTTGTTGCTCATGTCGAGCATCAGCACTTCGTCCTCAACCACCAGGGCTCCCCGCTCCTCGATGATGTCGATCGCCCGTTTGGGTTCGCTGACGACCATCCGCAGCACGGTATGATCGATGGTGTCGCTGGTGCTCAGCGCGAACATGTTGATCTTGTTCTCGGCAAGGGCGTTGCAGACGCGCGAAAGGGCGCCCGGGCGGTTGTCGAGGAACACGGCAAGTTGTTGGACGATTTCCATGATGAATCCGTTTGCGGCCGGCCAGGATGAGCCGGACTGGTGTCGTTTCGCCCCTTTAAACCACGAACCGGCGGGATTGAACACGGATTTTTCCGAAGCGAGTCAACGGGACCTCCGCGACTCCCTTCACCGGGACGCGGACGGTTGACGCGAGGAGGCCTGACCGCTCCGTCCGTACCAGCAAGAGCGCGACGGACAGGATTCCAGTCGGCGCAGTTTTGCTTGTCTTGACGCTCGGTCGCGTCCAGCGCGTTCCTCCGGTTGTATCGGCGCTCGGGGAAGACCTTTGAAGGAAAACCAGACAAACTCCGCGTAGGCGACAGCCCTGCATCAATCCACGTAGAGAAAGCGGTTGGCGCTGAAGAGCGCCTGGCAAAACACACGCAGCGCGGCGGCCTCTGCCGCCTGCGCGCCAGCCTTGGGGTTCTCCTTCGCGAACGCCGCGGCCTGCGCCGCGGCGAATTCTCGCGCGGCGGCCAACTCCTTTGACGAAGGCGCGGACGCGTAGGCCAGCCGCCAGGCGCGGTCGATGCGGTCAGCCGCGTCGCCGCCGGGCGTATCCGCCGCAACGCGTTCGGCGAAATGCCCCGCGAAATCCGCGATAAACCGGCTGTTCATCAGCATCAGGGCCTGGGGAGCAACGGTGGAGGCGCTGCGCTCCTCGCAGTTCGGCGTCATCGCCGGAAGATCGAAGGTGTCCAACGTGGCCAAGGGGCGGCTGCGGCGGGCCTGAACGTAGATGCTGCGGCGGTATTCCTGCCCGCTGAGGGGCAATTCCTTGCCAGGTTTGCCTTCGCCGTCCTTGTTCTCAATGCCGATGACGATCTGGCCGACCTCGTCCTCCATGACCGGGACGGGCTTGCCATGCAACGCGCCGTTCAACCTCCCGCTCACGGCGAGAACGGAGTCCCGCAGCGCCTCGGCGTCGAGCCGACGCACGGTCATGCGGCCGAGCAGCCGGTTCTCAGGATCGACGCGGTCCAGCTCTGGAGCGCGCGCGGAATCCTGCTGGTAGGCGGCCGAGGTCATGATCAGCTTGTGCAGCCGCTTGAGCTTCCAGCCGTTCGCCATGAAATCCCGGGCCAGCCAGTCGAGCAACTCCGGGTGGGTGGGCTTCTCGCCGAGCGCGCCAAAGTCCCCCAGCGTCCCGACGATGCCGCGGCCAAAATGATGCGCCCAGACCCGGTTTACCAGAACGCGGGCGACCAGGGGGTGCCTCCCGTCCGTCAGGCGCCGCGCGTAGGCCAGACGGCGGCCGGAGGTGCGCCGGTCGGCGTCCTTCACCGGGATGGCCGCCTGCTTTTGGGAATCATGGGAGACCAGGATGCGCAACTCCGCGGGCTCGACAGACTGCTTCGGGTTCTCGTGACTGCCGCGGTAGAACAACCGCGTCTCGGGGATCTGCCCCGGCTGTTCGGAGAGAACCCGAAGGAACTGCTCTTCGGGCTTCGTCGCGCGGACGGCCTTGGCCTCGGCGGCCATGTCCTTGAGGAGCTTCTCGGACATCGAGCCGTTGTAGTAGTCGATGCGTTCGTCGATGCGCTTCAACTCGGCCGCGCCCTTCGCGTCGAAGCCCGCGAGGTTATTCTCATCGATGGAGGCTCCGGGATTGGCCTTGCGCGCGGTGGCCAGGAAGGCGTTGAGCTTCTCGCCGCGTTCACGCTTGAGCTTGCCGATCTCGACCCGGTATTCGCGGTCGTAGAGGTAGAGGGAGCCGGAGCTGATGTTGCGTATGCTGGGATTGCCCGCGAGAAGCTTGGTCTGTTCCGGGCTGCGCTCCTTGGCCGGGGTCTTGTAGGCCTTGCGCAACGGCTCGCGGAGCTTCTCCGGCATGGCCTTCAGTTTCCAATCCAGCGTGCGGTCGATGAAAAAGGCGATCTTCTTCGCGCGTTCGGCGTCGATCTTCTTCGCCTCCGCCTCGATCTCGGCGGCCTTGGCGCGGTCGTCGTCTGTGTAGAGCGTGACCGCGCGCCCGGCCGGAGTGCGCCACTTCTTCCAGTTCCAAGCCGGCTCGAAAATGGCGCGAAAACGAAAGTAATCCTCCTGCGAGATGGGGTCGTAGCGGTGGTCGTGACACTGCGCGCAGGCGAGGGTGAGCCCGAGCAGCGCGCTGGAGGCGACGTGGAGAGAGTCCGCGATGGCCTGGTTGGCGGCGAGGTTGCGGTCAATGCCGCCGGAAGCCGTCCCGTCCGGCGCCATGCGAAGAAAGCCGGTGGCGGTCAACTGCTCGACGGCCTCGGGGTCCGCGATGGCCTTGGCAAAACTCTCGTAGCGTTCAGCGACCATCTCGTCGCCCGCCAACTGCTCCTGGATGAAGCGATCGAACGGCTTGTCCTCGTTCAACGACCTGATGACGTAGTCCCGGTACCTGTAGGCCCATTTGCGTTCCGGATCAGCGGCGGAGTAGCCCTCGGAATCCGCGTAGCCGGCCACGTCGAGCCAATGGCGCGCCCACCGTTCCCCATACTGCGGCGAGGCCAGCAACCGGTCGATCAACCGTCCCCAGGCCCCATCCGCTTCGTCCGCCAGGAAAGAAGCGACGTCTTCCGGCGAGGGAGGCAGCCCGATGAGATCGAAATACGCGCGACGAACCAAGGTGGCCCTGTCGGTCCGCCCGGAGAAGGAAAGTCCCTCCTTGGCCAGGCGCCGGAGCAGAAACGCGTCGATGGGCGACCGGACAAGATCGTTGCGCTCGACGGCTGGAGGAACCGGATCGGCGATCGGCTGGAAGGCCCAATGCGAGAGTTCCTCATCGGTGAAGTAATTGTCCGGGTCCAGATCCGCCGGTTCGGGGCGGGAGGTCCGGGCACCTTGGTCAATCCAGCGGCCGATGGTCTCAACGGCCTCCGCCGGAAGGGTCTTCTCCTCAGGCGGCATCCTGCCCTCGCTGACAAACCGGTAGAGCCGGCTGTCGGCGCGGCTGCCGGGTTGGATCGCGGAGCCGTTCTCGCCGCCCTGGACGACCAGTCGCCGCAGGCGCACGTCCAGACCGCCCTTGGTCACCCCGGACTCGCCGTGGCAATGGAAGCAGTGCGCCTTGAAGATAGGCCGTATGTCGCGCTCATAGGTGACATCGCCCGATGCCGCCTGAACGTTCAGCGTTGCGACCGCGAGAACAGCGGCCGTCGCCCATGGGATCGCCTGTTGTCGAATCTGCATAAACCGCTCGATGCTCGGCATTGTCGGGGCAGGCCCGTATCGCGCAAGTCATTTCCCTCGGCTTTGCGATTCTTGACAGCGCCAAGGGCGAAAGAGAGGATGCCGCGCAAGATCGGTCAGCACAAAGTGTTGCGCATGTCGTTCTCCGTTCGGAAAGGCTCCGCGCGCCGGTGGAATTCGCCATCCGGCAGGCCGGGCCCAGAAACAGATTGAACCACGCCGAATGAACGAATTCCCCAACCGCCCGGAATTGCGCGGATCCGTTTCGCCGCGAGTCGGCGGTTTCCTGCGGGAATGGGCGGGGGGCGCCGGGAGGAGACCTTGAGCGAGATCCGCGAGAGCCAGGTCCCGGGGACCTACGTCACGGCCGGCAATGCGGAGGGGCGCAGCGCGTTTTCCATCTCCCTCGGCGGCCGCTACATCACGGTCCGGCATATTGACGCCGGGGTCCCCCCGCCGGAAATCGTCGTCGTGGATCTGAATGATCCCGGCTTCGTTCCCAAGTTGGAGAACTTCCTCTTTTATCAGTTGTTCTGCGCCGCCCCGCAGGAGGGCTGCGGCTCCGATCTCGCCCGGCTGAACAACAAGATCATGGCCTATGAGCGGCACGGCGTGCGTGCGCCCGCAGCCGACCTCGAACAACGGGACGCCATCGTGGAGGATGCGGCGGAGAAGGGCTTCGAACCGCTGTTGACCCCGGGCGCGCCGATCTTCCTCTGCCGTCGCCTGACCGTGTTCGTCGCCGACGACGCCCAACGGGAGCGTGTCCTCGAGACGGCGCAACAGGTCTTTGTGCATCGCGACCGGGACTGGATGGCCGCCCGGTTGCGCGACTACCGGGCCGTCGAAGCGGACCAATGCCTGCTGACCGACCAGGCGATCGACCGGATCGTCGATGGCTTCGAAACGGCGCGTTCGTTCGTCGGTTCCCCCGGAGTCTTCTTCAATGCGGCCAAAGGGCGCCCCTTTTCCGACGAGGAGATCCGGACATCCAAGCTGGGCGAAACCCTCGACGTGCGAATCCTCTCCCCGGACCCTGAGGAGGTCGTCAAAGGCCGGGGCGATCATCGGAACGCGGTCTCCCTCCACCGCGACGGCGACGAGATTGTAATCGAGGAAAACGGAGCCGGCTTTCGCGCGCCGTTGTCAACCGTCCGCTCGGATCGCGACGGGACTTACCGTTGGCGTGAAAAGGGCGTGAGGATCTTCCGGGAGGCCGTGGACCAGGATGACGGCGCGGCCCGCCTGGTCAATCTGGGAACCGGCGACGCGCTCTACGTCGGTTCCGGGGAAGACTTCACCAATTTCGCGATGACCTGCCACGGACGGATTGCGCTGATCGACCCGTCCGAGAAGACCATCCGCAATCTCATCGATCTGGAATGGCTGGAGCGCGTCGAGTTCATCTACCTCTCGCATGCGCACTACGATCACATCGGCGGCATGCTGGAGCTCGCGTGCCGCTTTGTTGCGGGCGAATCGCTGCCGCGTTTCCGGGTCATGTGCGCCGCCGTGGTCTGGGTGCATGCGCGCGCGACCATGGAGGCCATGATCGGCAGGCCGGCGGAGGCCTTTGCCGAACTGTTCGAGCGCATGAAGCCGACGCGCATCTGCACGGCGGCGGGCCTGCCCTATCCGGACGGGGATGTCGAGGCGCTGGTGATCGAGGAGGGACCGCTGGAGGGGTTCGCGTTCGAGATGATGCGCACCTACGGCCATCCGATGCCGACCTACGCGCTCAAGGCCGTGACGCCTTCGGGCACATTTGCCTACCTCGTCGATTCCGCGATGCCGCCCATGTCCGTCTCCGGCCGGCGGCACGAACGCTTCGACGACTTCGTGAGCTTCTTCGGCGTCAAGGCGGGAGTGGATCTCCTGATCGCCGACGCGGCGGACACAGAGGAACGGCAGCACAGCGTCCACATGTCGGCCGCGGAACTGCTGCGTGTCTTCACCGACCACGCCAAGCGCGGCGCACTCTGGTCCGTGCATTCGCCCCTGCCGCAAAAGGCCCGGGACATCCGCCGCTTCGAGCCCTTCGACGTGGTCAAGGTCGAGGCCTTCGAGGAACACCGGAAGCTGACCGCCTTCTTCGCCAACCAACTGCTGGCGTTGGGAGCCTTCCAGAACCGCCATTTCCAGGTCAGCTGGGAACAGGCCGAACGTCTCGCCCGGGTGGCCTCGACGCGGGTCTATGCGAAAGGAGAGCGGATCCTTGAGAAGAAGGACGATGTCCGCAACCCGGAGAACAACAAGGTGCACATCATCCTGCGCGGCGAGGTGTCCGTCGCCGAGGAGGGCTCGGAGATCCGCGAGGGCGAGCGTCTTGGACCCGGCGATCTTTTCGGCGAACGCGCCATCTTCGGCGCGGAGGTCGACGCCATGGGCTACTGGCAGATCCCGGAGCGCCGCCGGGCCAAGGTCCTCACCCGGCACGAGTTTGAGAGCGGCGCCTACTACACCTGGAATCCGGGCCTGACCGAGGATGACATCGAGAAGGAGTTCGGCCGGGAACCGGAGTTGAAGGAGGCGCTGATCTCCAACTTCCGGGCTACACAGAAGCTCCACCGGACGCGCACCGCCATCGTCCTCAGCGACCAGGCCGAGGCCCTGGACATCAAGGCCGCCGAGTTCTACAAGATCTTCGAGCACTTCGTCTATTCCGAGGCCGACTTCGAACGCGAGGAGCGCGACGAGAAGATCCGCGAGACGCTCGGGTCACTCGTCTTTTCCTCCGCCTCCGCCAGCCGCCGCATGCGCATGGACGATTTTGTCGCCCTGGTGGAGACCGACCATCTCACCGCGGTCATGGAGCCCATCAAGGAGCTTGCCCGGCTCAAACGCGAGGGCGACCACGAGAAGATCAAGGCCTTCAAGTGGCCGGAGTCCATCTTCGCCAACTGGACGCGGCTCGACCCCGTCTCCCGCGTGATCGACGCCAACCTTTCCGCCTTCCTGAACTTCGCCCGCGTCTTCCACGACCAGTACGTGGAGGAGATCGAGATCGCGCCCTATATCGACCCCACGCGCGCCACGCCCGGCATCCTCGGCAACCTGATCGAGCAAGGCGTCCTCGACGGGAAGAGCGACCGAGTAAAGGCCTACGTCGCCCGTTACACGAATCCCAAGAAGCACGTGAAGCTCCAGCGTCAGGACGTGCTCGAGTTGCGCCCCTTCGTCGACGCCCTCGCCGACCGGCCGCGCACTCGCAACCAGCTCAGCGGGAAGATCGCGACCGAGAACGCCGACAAGCTGATGGCGCACTTCGAGAACTTTGCGCCGACCAAGGACGTCCTCAGCTCGCTCTACGCGGAGTGGGACGTGCTGATGAACGAGATCAACCACGAGTATGCCAAGTCCGCCCGCGAGCCCTACAAGGAATACCTCGCCCGGCTGCAGACCAAGGCGATCGCGAACATCCTCACCATTCTCCTCTACCTGCGTTCATTGCGCCAACAGGGCGAGACCTGGCCGCCGCTCGACGAGATCCTCATCTGGATCCATGCCGCCTGGTCCCTCGACAACGACTGGGCCGAACAGGCGGCTCTGGACTGGGAGGAACTGGAGAAGACCAAGCCCGGCGACATCAAGAAGGACTGGGTCGCGCTGATCGCCGTGATCGACCAGTTGGAGTTCAAGCACGAGTTCGAGGAGATCCTCAAGCAGGGCCGCGAACGCTTCGGCGGCGAGGTGCATCACAAGGTTTGATTTGGTTCGGTGCGCCGCTGCCTTGAGCGGGATCGCATCCGAATGAAAGCGTCGCGTCGCCTCGTTCGTCACGGAACTTGGCGCGCGAAACGTTACGGTGTTCACCGCGATTCTTTCCTCCCCTTCAGCAACCGCTTCCAGAATTCGTTGTCGAAGCCGCGGTCCGGAGGCTGGTCGCCGAGGCGGGTGATGACGAGATCACGGCTCGGGACGACCCAGACCTTGCGGCCCAGCGCGCCGTTCGCGGCGACGAGATCCTCCGGCGCGGCCGGCACGGTCGAACCGGGCACACGCCGCCGGCCGCGGAGCGCGAATTCCTGCCCGTTCAGCCACCAAAGGTAGCCGTAGGAAGGATTCAGCTTCTGCGAGGGCTGGAGCATGTCGCGCAGGTAGTCCCTGTCTGCGAAAATCGTGGCGCCGTCCCATTCTCCCTTGGCGAGGACGAGCAGGCCAAAGCGCGCGAGATCGCGGGCGGTCGTGGCGAAACCGAGCTGGTTCTGCCGTGGATCCCGACCGGCGAAGGGGCGTTGTTCCCAGCTCGAGTTCTTCATCCCGATCCGGGAGGTCAACCACTCCCGCGTGAACTCATTGGCCGATTTCCCGGATGCCTTGGCGACACAGTCACGCGAACGGGAGTAGGCTGTGGAGTTGTAACGCCACTGCCGCCCCGCCGGCGCGACGAACTCCAGGTCGTCGCTAAGTCCGCTGGTCATCGTCACCAGATGGCGCAGCGTGATCCGGGATTCCTGCCCGGGCGTCGCCTGCGACCAACCAGCCCCGAGATGCTTCGCCGCTGGATCGGTGAGCTCGACCAGCTTCCGCTCCCGGGCCATCCCGACCAGGACCGCGGTGACGCTCTTCTGAACGGAAGCCACATCCTCGATCACGTATCCCGCCGAATCGCGGCCGTGGATCATGGCGAGGTAGCGCGGGGAGGCTCCCTGCTTGCGGCTGACCTCCCAATACCGCTCCGCCAACAACCGTCCCTTCCAAAGCACGACAACGCCGGAGGACTTGTTCTTCCCCGCGTAATCCAGCGCGGCCTCCAGAGCCTTGGCGTCAATGCCCGCCTCCTCCGCCGTGGCGGTCTGCCAGTCCCCGCCATCCACCGGCGGAAAGTAGAGCCGCTCGGCAGCCGTGAGGGCCGTTGGGGAAAGCGCGGCGACCAAGCCGGCGATGGAAAGGCGGAGGAGTGGAGATTTCATGGTGATTTGCAATTCGGAACGGTGATTCGTGTCACGTCGCGGGACCAGGATGGCAAATCGAAAATGGCAGATGGCAGATTTGCAACCAGCATCCAGCATCCAGCATCCAGCATCCAGTCACCAGCATCCAGTCACCAGCATCCAGTCACCAGCATCCAGTCACCACAATCAACAAACCGAAACCACCGTCGACTGAAACTTCGCGTCGCCGACGCGGACCTTGTCGCCGACCTTCCGGCCCTTGAGGTTGGCAAACAGGGGAGCTTCAGGCGTCATGACCGTGATCTCGCCGTCAATGTCGTCCAGCTCCACCTCGATGCCGCCGCCCCTGGGCAGGACGAAATAAAGGTCCGTGTAACCGCGCAACGAAAGGCCGACCAGGGCGCCCTTGCCAATCGCGTCGCCCTCTTCATAGACCGGCGGGCGATACGATTCCAATTCGGCGATGTCCGACTGTAGCGCCTCGAAATGCATCGCATGTCCGCGCGCAAGATAGGAAGCCTCCGTGCTTCGCGTGTCGTATTTGCTCTCGGACTTCACCTCGGCGTTCGTCGCGCCGTCGCGTGCGTCTCCGGCGGCGCGGCCGTGCTTCTCAAGGTCGGACCGCATCACGGCGATCACGGCTTTCAGGATCTTGTTCTTGTCGATGGACATGGTCTTGCTCAAAGCCCCGAAGTTTTTGCGGCAATCCCCCCGTTGTCCATGCGGAACCGCAACCGGACAAGCAGCGGCAGGTGATCGGAACCCACATCGCCCCCGACTGCTCGCCCCACCGTCACCAGTTCGTCCGAGTGCAGGCAATGATCGATCGGAATCCGGAACAGGGAGTTGCCGAACGACCAAACCGGCCCTGCGGCCTTTGCCTCTGCCCCCAGCTTACGCCGAGCTTTGACACTCCAGGAGGCGGGCCAAGTGGGCTGCAGGCCGAAGCCCTTGGCGCTGTCGAGCAACCCGCCGTCCCGGACCAGCGACCGGAAGTGGCGATTCCAAGGCGTAGTATTCAGATCGCCCAGGATCACGAGCGGATTTGTCCGGATTCGCGCCCTTTCGGCGAGGGCGGCCAGCTGCAGGTTCCGCTCCTTTGCCGACCACAGCCTGGGCGGAATGGGATGCGTCGCCAACACGGTGAGTGCCCGCCCGTCGAAGTCCATTTCCGCGATGATCGAAAGAACGCCTTCCGGCACAAGCCTGACCGCCTGGACCTCGCGCAGCGGAAGCCGGCTGAAGAACGCGATTCCGAAGTTGTGGTCACGCGGCTCCCTGTGGGAATGCGGGTAGGTCGCCTCCAGCGGCTCCATGGCGTCGATCCAGTCCCGGTCCGCCTCCAACAGCGCAAAGGCGTCCGGCCGCCGCCGCTCGATGAGGCGGACGACGCGGCCGAAGTCGCGATTGCTCCGCTCTACATTGATCGACATCAGCGTCAATTCGCCGGGGCCGGTCGAAGCCTCGCTTCCCGGCCCGCCGCCCCAGAACAAGGGGAGGAACTGGAACAGATTGAGAGCTGCGAAGGCGCCGAAGACACCGCACATCCTCCAACGCCGCAACGCCCCCATCGCTCCCGCGACGAGAAGCAGACCCGCAAAATACTGCACATGAAAATGCGAGGTTGCGTCGAGGACGGGCGCGACGCCGCCCAGGAACGCCGCGATGGTGAACAAGGAGCAACCGCCGCCTGCGGCCGCCAGAAGGCCGACTGACAGCCGGGCGGTTCGCGCACGCCAACTTGAAGGAAGGTGAGTGTCACGATCTCCCGAAGGCGGGGCGTCATGGTTTGTCGGCAGCTTCATCGGCGCGGTCGGCATGATCCGCGAAGAATCGAGGTTGGCAACAATGCGTTCCCGTTTCCAGAAGATGAGCTCCGCCTGGTCGCAGAAACGAGAACAGGGTTACCGAGCATTTCAAGCCCGACGGCGAGGCTGGCGTCCCAACCCGAAACACAGCGCTTCGGTTTGAGGCGGCGACGCATCATTTCAAGACGCTTTAAACTCCACTTTTATTGGTCTTTTCGACGTTTTTCACATTATGCGACGGCGCCAGGCCTGCTAATGAGATCGTTGCGCATTCTTCGGAACGCGTCGGCATAACCACACACCCCCGCACCTCACCCCATCATGAAGCCTCTCGCCAAAACCTTGTTCTCCATCGCGGTCGGCGCCTCGGCGCTGACTCTGGCATCCGCCTCCCACGCTGGCGTCATTCCCGGTCGCTACATCGTGCAACTGCAACCCGGCTCCGCGGGAGTCGCGGTCGCCGGCCAGCATGGCCTCGCTCCAACTCACGTCTATCGCAACGCGCTCAACGGTTTCAGCGCGACCATACCAGCCGGCCGAATGAGGGCATTGGCCGCCGATCCCCGCGTCGCCGCCATCGTCCCGGACAACACGATCAACGCCATCGCCAAACCGGACAACCCGGGCGGCGGTAAGGGAGGCGGCGGCGGCGGGGGAGGCGGCGGCAATTCCTCTGACACCGTGCCTGAAAGTGTCAAACGCATCGGCGCCGCTCCCGGAGACAACCTCGGCGTCACCGGCGCCGGCGTCGGCGTGGCCGTCATCGACACGGGAATCGACTTCACCCATCCCGACCTATCCGGAGCGATCGACGCCTTCTCCTCCTTCGGCGGATCGGCCCAGGATGACGAAGGCCACGGCACCCACGTCGCCGGAACCGTCGCCGCCGCCAAGAACGGCGCCGATGTGGTAGGCGTCGCGCCGGACGCGACCTTGTTTGCGGTGAAGGTCCTGGACGCAACGGGCAGCGGCAGCGATTCGGACGTGATCGCGGGCCTCGACTGGGTGGCGGCGAACGCAGCTTCCGTCCAAGTGGTCAACATGAGCCTCGGCCGCCCCTCATCGGCGGATGATTCCCTGATGCGCGCTGCCGTCCAGGGCGTCTACAACGCCGGGGTCTCCGTGGTGGTGGCCGCCGGCAACGACTCCTCCGCCGAAGTGTCCGACATGGTCCCCTCCGGTTTCCCCGAGGTCATCGCCGTGGCCAGCACGACCGCCAAGGACGGCCGCGCCAACAAATGGGGCCAGTTCATTCCCGGCGACACCGCCTCCTACTTCACGACCGACGGGGCCTATCATGCCGTCACCGGCGTCGGCGTCACCATCTCAGCGCCCGGCGAGGATGCGGAAGACGTGAACAAAGGCGGCCTCATCAAATCTGTTGGAGTCCTGTCCTGCTCCCTCGGCGGCGGGACGATCCGGCTGTCCGGAACCAGCATGGCGTCTCCGCACGTCGCCGGCGTCGTGGCGCTCATGTGGGAAAAGACGCTTAAAGCCGGCGGCGTATTGTCGCCGGAGACCGCCCGTCAGAAACTGATTCTGGGAGCCGACAATCCGTCAGCCCCGCTCGACAGCCCCACCTCGAGCTATTCCTTTGACGGCGATCGCGAAGGCGTGCTCAACGCCCCGGGAGCCCTCCAGTAAGGTCGCGCCCGACCGACGCCGAACCGCCGTCCGGCCCGTGTGGCCGGGCGGCGGTTTCTTTTTCTCTCGGGCGAATGCCGTCGGATTCAAGGCTTGAGTTCGCTTCCGAATCGCGGCATCTGGAAGACAGCCATTCAGCCCCGGCGAAAGCCGCTGAAACCTGGGAGCGACAGATCATGGATCAACCCGAATACGCCGATCTCGACGGCGACGAGCGCATCGAGGTCGAGGAGGTCTTCGAACAGGAAGCGTGGAGCGAAACGCTCGGTTCCAGCGAGGAACAGCCGGTCGGCGGGCCAGCGCCCCTCTCCCCCGCCGAGGGTTTTGAGTCGGCGATCGATCGCCCCAGGACCTCGCTCTTTTACCGCCTCGGCCTGCTGGTCGTCGCGGTCACGATGCTGGCTCTACCGGCTCTCTACGTCGGGATGATCGGGGCGGTCGGCTATGGGACGTATTATCACGCGACGGAGAACCGGGACAGAATCTTCGCGATCGGCGGCGCCGTGGGTGTCGGGTCCGGGCGGACCCGCGGGATGATCCTGCTCTTCAAGGGCCTCGTGTATTTCGGGCCCATCGTGGTGGGCGGCGCCACGATCCTCTGCTTCCTCAAACCCTTCTTCGCGCGGCGTCCGCCGAAGCCGGAGCCCTACGGACTGAACCGGGACGCGGAACCGGAACTCTACGCGTTCATCGAAACGCTCTGCGACGTCGTCGGCGCGCCGCGACCGAAGCGCATCGAACTGGATTGCGACCTGAACGCGGCGGCGGGCTTCGACCGCGTGAGCGGCGGGATGTCCCGGAACAACCTCGTCCTGGTCATCGGACTGCCGCTGGTCGCCGCCCTGAACCTTCGCCAGTTCGCCGGCGTGCTCGCTCACGAACTGGGCCACTTCACCCAGGGCGCGGGCATGCGGGCCTCGCTGCTGATCAACAGCGTCGATGGCTGGTTCGCCCGCGCGGCATTCGAGCGGGATTCCTGGGACGACGCGCTGGACGACATCGATGAAGACGCCTTCTGGCTGATCGGGCTGCTGGCGCTGCTGGCGCAGTTCGGAATCTGGTGTTCGCGGCTCGCGCTCCGGGTCCTGATCCTCTTCGGACACGGGATCAGCTGCTTCTTCAGCCGGCAGATGGAGCGCAACGCGGACGCCTACCAGTGCAAGGTCGCCGGCAGCGACACGTTTGAGAACACCATGGTGGAAATAGAGACCCTGGGGCGGATCTCGGGGGCCGCGCAGGACGAACTGGTCATGCGCTTCATCTCCGGCCATCCGCTGCCCGACAACCTGCCCGCCTATTTCCAGGAGCAGGCGACCGCCTTCCCGGCGAACCTGCGCCGGGAGATTGAAAACCGCGTGGGCTTCGCAAAGACGGGGCTGTTCGACATGCATCCCTCGGCGGCCGAGCGAGTCCACCAGGCGCGCCGCATGGATGAGCCCGGCGTGTTTCATCTTGAAGGTCCGGCGAGCGGCTTGTTCTCCCGGTTCGAGGTTCCGGCGAAGATCGTCACCCTGATCCACTACCAACAGGCCTGGGGTCTGTCCGTCACGCCGGCCGCCCTGTTCTCCCTGAAACAATCCGTGAAGGCGGCGGTGAAAAAGTCGGTGGACGCGCGGGAACTGATCGACCGCCACCTCTTCGGGATCGAGGAACTGATGCGCCCGATTGCCGGTCAGGAGGAGATCCCGGCTTCCGACGATCCGCCGCGGGACATCGCCGCGTTGCAGGCGATCCCCGCCGAACTGGAGGAGTTCCGCGCCGTGACGGCCCGCGCGGCCGAACGTTTTCGGGCAGCCGGCGAACGGGAGAAGCGGGCCAACCGCGCCCACGCAGCGCTGAGCTTCGGCGCGCCCCCGGAGCCGCAACTGGAATGGGGTTCCGATGCGACGCTTGAAGACGCCCTGGCGGAGATCGAAGCCGCCCGCGCGGAGATGGCCGCGGCGCGGTTGGAAGCCGGGAGAACCATCGACGGGTTGAGGCGACGCCTGTTTCTGGCCCTGAGTCTCCTCAAGAGTCCGGCCGCCGCGGAGGGTTTCGTCACGCGTGAGGAACTGCTGAAGAGCCTCGCCGACTCCTGGCCCAGCCTGACGACGCTCGACGAACAATACGGAACCGAGCGGCAACTTGCCTGGTTTCACGACCGGTTGGGCGCGTTGCTTGCAGCGTATGCCGCGGGATTCACCGCGCCGGAAATCGCGTTGGAGGTCAGCCGGACCGCATTCGACGCGCAGACCGCCCAGAGCGGGATCCAGCAGGCGACATCCGGACTGGAACATCCGTTGGTGAAATCAAAGGGGCGACTCGCGGTGAAGCTGAACCTCGACCGCGACGGCCTGGAACCCGATCAGGCGCGCGGCATCCACGACCGCGCCGGCGATCTGCTCACCCGCCTGGACACGCTTTACGACGAGGCTCTCGGCGACCTCGTCTACATCGCCGAGGAAGTGGAGACCTTCTTTGCGCCGGGGTGATGCGGAATCGCCGGCTCCGAGAGACAGTCGAGGAGCCCCCAAAAAAAAGGTCACTCCCAGTCATGCTCACGCGGGCTCACTGAGGACAGTTCGCGCAACCATCGTGATGCCCGCGCATAGCCGGACATCTCAACGCCGCAAGGCGAACGAATCGCGCATCGAGCGCATCGTCGACCAGACCTTCTCGTCGGCTCCCTTGGGCGCAACACTGAACCAGACCCAGGTCCGATCCAGGGCCGCGAAGTGATGAACGGAGACCTCGGCGCGTAGGTCCAGCAGGTTTCCGGTCGCGAAGGCGTCATAGGTCCGCAGCCTGATCTTGAAGCGAACCGCGTGAATTTCATCCTTCGCGCCGGCTTGCTTCACCTCCGAGGGCGTCACCTCGGAAGTCACCTTGCCCAGATCGAGGGGCGGTTTGCGCGAGCCCCAGACCGCCCGACTGAGCCCCTTGTAATAGATCTCCAGGTCGCGCTTCAGAGTCGTCGCGTCGACCCTCTGCTTTCCTTCCAACCACCAGAAGAACCCATAAGTCCAATAGGTCTCCGCGCCGGGCTGGAACATCCCCGGGCCGAAACGCAGTTCCTCGAAACCGCGATACTTCAGCTCGGGCGCGAACCTCAGTGGGAAAGGAATCCGCTCAGGCCGCCAGCGGGACGGCGCGGTGTAGGTGAACGGATCGGCCGCGGATGCCGCGACCGCGCAGGTCAGAATGAACGTCGCAACCAGGACGCGGAAAAGGGTTCGTGCGGAACTCATGACTCCTTCTATCGCGAGGCCGAAGCCGGCGCAAACACCGACTTCGCCAAGGGAACTCAATTATCTCATGGCGGCACAATCGAAGGGGCGCTCTGCCGGCAGGGACGCGCTGTGAGTGTCAGCGCGAGTCCCGCAGGGGCGAGAAGTGAAACTTGTGATCCATATGACTCCCAAGATTGGAACCTCTCGTCCGAAACGAACTCGCAAGGACGCGCACAGCGCGTCCCTACCGGAGGAGCCGTCATGAAACAATCGCAACCGCACCAAGACTCTGACTGCATTCCGCGTTGAAAGCCCGCGGCGAAGCGCCGATGATCCCCGGCCATGACTCCCGACCCCTCCCCGTCCCGCCGCGCCTTCCTGAAATCCACGATCGCCGTCCTCGCCGTTCCTTCCCTGGCAGTTTCCGGGCCGGCTTCCGGCCGCATCAAGATCGGCGTGATCGGCACGAAGCACGCCCACGCCAGCGGCAAGGTGGATGCCATCAGAAAATACCCCGACTTGTTTGAGCTGGTCGGCGTCGTGGAGCCCGACGCGAAGCAGCGCGCCGCCGCCGCCGACCGAAAAACCTACGCCGGGGTCAGGTGGATGACCGAGGAGGAACTGCTGGCCACGCCCGGTCTGCAGGCGGTCGGTGTCGAAACCCACGTCCGCGATCTCGTTGCGACCGGCCTGCGTTGCGTGAAGGCCGGCAAGCACATCCACCTCGACAAGCCGGCCGGCGTGTCCCTCAGCGCCTGCCGTTCCCTGCACGCGGAGGCGCAACGCCGGGGCGTCACCATCCAGATGGGCTACATGCTGCGCTACAACCCCGCCTTCCAGTTCCTGTTTGAGGTCCTCAAGAAGGGCTGGCTCGGCGAGATCACCGAAGTCAGCTGCATGATGGGAAAGAAGATGAGCGACGCCGGCCGCAAAGAGCTTGCCGAGTTCGAGGGAGGCGGCATGTTCGAGCTCGCCTGCCACATCATCGACGCGGTCGTCTACGTGCTGGGCAGGCCGGATTCCGTCACCGCCTTCACCCACCGCACACAGCCCGGCAAGGACACCTTCGCCGACAACCAACTCGCGGTCTTTGATTACCAGAATGCCGTCGCGACAATCCGCTGCAACCACGTCGATCCCTTGGGCGGCCCGCGCCGGCAGTTCAACGTCACCGGCACGGAGGGAACGTTGGAGATCCGTCCGTTGGAGCCGCCGAAGGTCCGCCTCGGACTCGACCGGCCGCGCGACAAGTTCAAGCGCGGCTTCCAGGATGTCCCGATGCCCAAGGCTCCCGGGCGCTACGACGCCGAGTTCCTGGACCTCGCCAGGATCATCCGGGGGGAGAAGCAGCTCGCCTGGTCGCACGAGCACGATCTGAATGTGCAGGAAGCCGTCCTGCGCGCCAGCGGGATGACGGTCGATTGACGCGGATCAGAGCCTGGTCAGCGGATGTTCGCGCTCCTGCAACGGCAGCGCCACGGCGCGACCGCCCTGTCGGTGCGACTCAAACACGCCGAAGATCATCTCGATGGTGGCGCTTCCCTCACGGATGCCGCAGAGCGGGTCGCGATCTTCCGCGATCGCGGCGATCAGATCGCGCGCGGCCGCCACATGATTGTGAACCTCGGTGACGCGCTCGCGGTTCGCCTCCGGTTCCCCGACGCCCGAAGTCGAGATCGGGATCCATGGGCGGGGCTTGTCAGTCGGTTGGAAGGGGTTGCCGGGAACGAAATACGCAACGGGATCCCGGTCGCATTGGAGATTCACGATGCCTTCACTGCCGATCAACTGCAGGCCGAAGCCGGCATTCTTCGTGCCGTCGTTGGCGATGGAATCGAAGGTCGCGATGACGCCCCGGGACATCTCGTAGCGCGCGTGCAGTTCGTTGGCCGCGAGCGGGCCGAGCCCCTCGGCTCCTTCGCGCACGTCCTTCTTCGTCACTCGATGTCCGTCGCGCAGCATGACCGCGGAACATGATCTCGGTTCGCCTCCGAAGTAGGCGACCAGGTTCAAGACGTGGGAGCCGAGCACCCAGAGATCCTCGTCGCCGCCCCGACGGTCGCCCTTGCCCCGGCCGCGGATCTCCAGCAACCGGCCCAGCCCGCCGTCGGCGATCAACTTGTCGATGACCAGAAGCGCAGGGTGGTAACGATTGCGATGGGCCACCGCGAGTTTGGCCCCGTGCTTCCCGACGGCCGCTACCAGCGAGTCAGCCTCGCCGGGCGTCCGGCAGAAAGGCTTCTCCACATAGACGCCCTTCGCGCCCGCCTCGACCGCCGCCAAGGCCATGTCGTGATGCTGATCGCCGTGGCGGGGACAGACGGCGACGATGTCGGGGCCGACCTTCGCCAGCATTTCGCGGTAGTCGGAAAAGCCGCGTTCGAGCTTCAACTTCTGGAGCTCCTTCCTGAGGCCGGCCTCGTCCGCGTCCGCCACAGCGACGATTTCCGTCTCCGGGATCTTGAGCCAGACGGTGTCCAACCCGTGCCCGTAATTTCCCCGACCCGTGTGACCGATGACAGCGACGCGGAGCTTCTTGTCGGAGGCGGCCAGCAAAGGCGAGGCGGAAAAGGCCGCTGCCGCGGAGGAAACGAGGAAGGATCTGCGGGTCATGAGGCCAAGGTATCGGCCCCGCGCCCAGCCCGGTCAAGCGGTTCGTGGTTTGAAACTCACGCCCCCGCCGCGGCGAGCTTTTCACTCAGCTCATGGTCGAGCAGCGGCTGAACCAGGCCGTCGATGTCGCCCTCGATGAAGCTGGGGAGACTGTGCAAGGTGAGGTCGATGCGGTGATCGGTGACGCGGTTCTGAGGGAAATTATAGGTGCGGATGCGCTCGTTGCGCTCGCCGGTGCCGACCTGGGACTTCCGTTGCGCCGCGTATTTCGCCTGCTCCTCCGCGATCTTGCGGTCCAGCAACCGCGAGCGCAGGACCTTCATCGCGCGCTCCTTGTTCTTGAGCTGCGACCGCTGGTCCATGCAGCGCACGATCATGCCCGTGGGTTTATGGATGATCTGGACGGCGGAGTCGGTGGTGTTCACCCCTTGGCCGCCCGGCCCCGAGGCGCGGCAGACGCTGATGTCGAGATCGTCAGGATTGATCTGCACATCGACCTCCTCCGCCTCAGGCAACACGGCGACGGTGGCGGTGCTGGTGTGAATGCGACCCGAGGCCTCCGTGACCGGCACGCGCTGGACGCGATGCACGCCGCTCTCATGCTTGAAGCGCTTGAATGCGTCCTCGCCCGAAATCTGGAAGGACACCTCGCGGAAACCGCCGAGGTCCGAGGGGCTGGCGTCGAGGTTTTCCACCTTCCAGCCGCGGTTCTCCGCGTAGCGGGTGTACATCCGGTGCAGGTCGGCCGCGAACAACGCGGACTCCGACCCGCCGGCGCCGGCGCGGATCTCGATGATCGTGTTGCGCGAATCGGTGGGGTCGGGCGGCACGATGC
The DNA here is from genome assembly GCA_038126235.1 of Verrucomicrobiales bacterium. GTDB lineage: Bacteria > Verrucomicrobiota > Verrucomicrobiia > Limisphaerales > JAYPEY01 > JAYPEY01. Next base: position 17,435 of record JAYPFK010000045.1, on the reverse strand, counting down.
CCCACTGGATCTCCTGGGTGAGCCGCTTCTCTTCCCTTCCAAGGCGTTCGATCTCCTCCTTGGCCATCAGGGCCAACTCGGAATCCGCCGGCTCGCTCTCGACAATCTCCCGGTTTTCCTTCAGTTCCTCGACCGCGCTCAACCAGCCGTCGCCCGCGGCGACCAGGCCCTTGAGCCGACTGTATTCGCGCGTCAGCTCCTGGGCCCTCTGCTGGTTGTCGAAGGCCGCGGGATCCGCCAGCGCGGCCTCGACCTCGCCAAGGCGATTCTTGAAGCGAGCGATGTGGGTTTGCAGGTCCATGGTGACGCGGGTTGGAATTTCTCAACTGGGGGCGAACATGAACCAAAGCGCATCTCCGCCCGCTTGGGACTGGACGTCAGAGCCTGGAGAACGCCGCTTTTTCATTCGTGCAATCCGCGGTCAGACCCCACCGCGGCCGTCCCGCAAAAAACAATACACCCGCACGGAAGGATCCATGCGGGTGTATTGGCGGAAAATGGTCTAGCGGCGCTTCTTCGGCTTGCGCGAGGCCGCCTCTTCCTTGGCTGCCTGCGACTTGGCCAGACGCTGCTTGAACTTGTCAACGCGGCCGGCGGTGTCCACGAAGGTCTGCTTGCCGGTGTAGAACGGGTGCGACACATTGCTGATGCCGAGCGTGACGCAGGGGTATTCCTCACCGTCGTCAAACTTGACCGTGTTGTTCGTCCGGGCGCAGGACTTGCCGAGCCATTTGGCTCCGGAGGCCGAGTCCAGGAAGACAACCGGCCGATAATCGCTTGGGTGAATGTCAGCTCTCATAAATCAGGAGCCGGGGAATTTAGCAATGGACCGCTCCGTGACAAGGGATTTGTAGAAGTTTTTTTGGGGTTGGAAAAGGGGCGCCGGGTCATGGTGGAGCCGGGGTTCAGGAAGGGGGCGGCGCGACGCCGACGTGAGCGGTTACCTGCGCGGCTTCCAACCCCTTTGCCAAGCGCGGGAACTGTGCCTAGAATCCCCCCATGTTGAGATTCTTCCGCCTGTTGCGCCGGGCTCTTTGGTGCGGTCTGTTTTTTCTCGCCTGCAGTTCCATCGCCGCGCCGACCAAGGGCGGACTCCGCGTCGGAACCGCCGTTGTTGAGATCAACCCCGATGTCGTCCCCTTCCAGCTACGCAGCGGCCCTTCGAAATATATCCACGATCCGCTCCATGTCCGCGCCGTCGCGTTTGAGAACGGCGAGGGCCGCGCGGTCTTCGCGTTGATCGACGCGATCGGCTACGGTCGCGAGGACTCCGACCGCGCCAAGGCCATCGTCACGGAGGCGACAGGCTGGAAGCCGGAGGAGATGCTCGTCTCCGCCACGCACACCCATACGGCGCCCAAGGGCGGCGACACCTCCCCCGGGCGGATCGCGTACGACAAGAAACGTTTTGAGGGCGTCGTCGCGGCGCTCACGCAAGCGATCAAGTCCCTGGAGCCGGCCCAGGTCGGCTTCAGCTCCGAGGAGGAGCCTTCGGAGGTCCTGAACCGTCGCTGGCATCTGAAACCGGGCACGATGGACCGCAACCCCCTCGGCGGTTACGACAAGATCCGCATGAACCCGCCGCGCCAGAACATCGTGAAACCGGCGGGGCCGGTCGATCCCGAGATCTGCGTCGTCTACGCGCGCACGCGGCGCGGCAAGCCGCTGGGGTTGATCGCCAACTACGCGCTGCACTACGTCGGAGGCATCCCCAAGGTAACCGAGGAAAACGGCCGGGTCGTCGGGATGGCGTCGGCCGACTATTTCGGAGAGTTCGCGCGCATCATGCCGTATCGCGTCGGCGGCCTGAATCCGCCGGAGAACTTCGTCGCGTTCATGAGCAACGGCTCCTGCGGCGACATCAACAACATCGACTTCCTGGGGAACCGTCCGCCGCGCGCCCCGTTCGAGCAGGTCCGGGTCGTGGCTGGCAAGGCCGCCGACGCCGCCTGGCGCGCGGTGAAGAAGATCGAGGAATTCGAAGCCGATCCGCTGATCGCCGTCCGACAACGGGAGCTGACCTTGAAATACCGGAAACCCACCGCCGAGGATGTCGCGGCCGCCAGGAAAATCGTCGCCCTGCCGCGCAAGGAGCGGGACGCGATCAACAAGCGGGCTTACTCGGTTTCCCAACGCACGCTGCTGCACGCCGGCCCCGATTGCCCGCCGGATGAGAAGGTCCTCGTCCAGGCGATCCGCATCGGCGACCAGGCGATCGTCTCCATGCCGTTCGAGGTCCTCGTGGAGATCGGCCTGGAGATCAAGGAAAGGAGCCCCTTCCCGCGCACCTTCCTCATCGAGCTCGCCAACGGCAGCTACGGCTATCTCCCGCCGCCGCGCCAGATCGAACTCGGCGGCTACGAATCCTGGCTTGGCGTCTCCAAGTTTCAGGTCGACGCCTCCGTCATCCTCACCCGCAACCTGCTGGAGATGCTGGGAGAGTTGAAGGGGTTGTGAGGGCGTGTTGCGTGATTCGTGCCTTTCGGTTTTCTCGTCCTCCTCCTCCTGCTCGTCCTCGTCCTCGAGTCACGGCGCCGAGTCGAGGACGAGGAAGAGGACGAGGAGGAGGACGAACAAGTGCCCCGCCCATACCCCGATTCCCACATACCCTCATACCCCGGTCTCCTCCACAGCCCGGATGGACAGCCTGGAAGAACTGTCCTACGACGATGCCCGTGCCTTACGCTGAGTCGAGGAGGAGAACGAGGACGAACGAATGTCCCGCCCATACCCCGATTCCCTCACACCCTCATGCCCCGGCTTCCCGCGCATTTTTGATCGCCAGCCAGCGGCGGGCCGCGTTTAACTTCCCGGCAGATCGGAAGCCCATGCCCGCAACCACCGACACATCCGAGGCCCCCGCCACGCTCGCCCGGGCCGGCTCGTTGATTGATCCGCAGGCGTTGATGGCGATCAAGAACCTCGAGATGCGGGCGAAGATCGTGGTGCAGGGTTTCTGGAACGGCATCCACCGCAGTCCCTACCACGGCTTTTCCGTCGAGTTCACCGAATACCGGCAGTATGTCTCCGGCGATGATCCTCGCTACCTGGATTGGAAGCTCTACGCGCGCAGCGACCGCGCCTATATCAAGAAATTCGAGGATGAGACAAACCTCCGCTGCCACCTGGTCGTGGACAACAGCCGCTCCATGGGCTACGGCTCGCTCGGCCACACCAAGGCGGAATACGCGAACACCCTCGCGGCCACCCTCGCCCAGTTCCTGTTTCAGCAGGGCGACGGCGTCGGCGCCCTGACCTTCGACGACCAGATTCGCGAGTATCTGCCCGCCCGCAACCGCACCGGCCACCTGCGTCATCTCATGCTGGCCTTGGAAAAGCCGACGGGAGGCAGCGCGACCAACCTTCGGCTTCCCCTGCAGCGCATCGCCCAGATCGTCCGCAAGCGCGGCATGGTCATCCTGATCTCGGACATGCTCGCTCCTTTGGAGGATCTTGAGCGGGACCTGGTCGCCCTGACCGCCTGCGGCCACGAGGTGATGCTGTTCCAGATCTTCGATCCGGCCGAAACCACGCTGAGCCTGGACCAGAGTTCGATTTACCTCGATGTTGAGACGAACCAGGAACTCTACATCGATCCCGACTTCGCGCGGAAGAGTTACCTGAAGAAGTTCAACGAACACAACGAGGCCGTCGGCGCAATCTGCAACAAACTCGGCATCGGTTTCCATCGGTGCCTGACCGACCAGCCTCTGGAACTGGCGTTGTTCGACTTCATGCGCGACCGCGTGGAGCGCGGCAAGAAGGCCAAGGGCGGCACCGGGAAGAGGAAGTAGCCGATGAGCTTTCTCGCTCCATTCTTCCTGCTTGGCGCGGCGGCCATCGCGGCGCCGATCCTGTTCCATCTCATCCGGCGCACGTCGAAGGAGAAGCAGCCGTTCAGCTCCCTGATGTTCCTTCAACCCTCGCCGCCGCGCGTCACCAAGCGCAGCCGGCTGGAGAACCTTCTCCTGCTTCTCCTACGCTGCCTCGTCCTCGCGCTGCTCGCGCTCGGCTTTGCCAGGCCCTTCATTCCGCGCCCGGTCGAGGTGAACAACGACCCGAACGCCGGGCGGAAGATCGTGGTGATGGTGGACGCCAGCGCCAGCATGCGCCGCGAGGGCGTTTGGGATGGAGCAGTCAAGAAAGCGCAGGAAATCCTCAACGACGCGGGGCGCGCGGATCGCGTCGCGCTTTACACCTTTGATCGCGTGGTCGTGCGGCACGTGGGTTTCGAGGAGTGGGGACAGATGCCCGAGGCGCAGCGCGCTGGCGCCGCCGGCGAACGACTGGCCGCGGCCCAGCCCTCCTGGGCCGGCACGCGCCTGGGCAACGCGCTGATCTCGGCCGTCGAAGCCTTGGAAGAGGCGGACAGCGACGACACCCAGGCCCAGTGGAGCGGTCCGCGTGAGATTGTCCTGATCAGCGACCTGCAGAAGGGCTCGGATGTGGATTCCCTGCAGGCTTACGAATGGCCCGAGGGCGTGACCCTGCGGATCGAGCCAGTGAAAGCGCCCAAGCCCACCAACGCCGGCATCCAACTCGTTGCCGAACGCCGCGACGGCCCACGGCAGAAGGAGGACGCCGGCCCGCGTGTGCGCGTCACCAATTCCGCGGATTCCAAACGCGAACAGTTTCATGTCGGTTGGGTCTCCGGAACGTCGCCGGACTTTCTCGGCGGCCTCGCGGAGGCCTACGTCCCGCCCGGACAAAGCCGCGTCGTGCGTCTTTCCAAAGCTCCGGCCGGCGCGAAGGACCTCAAGGTGAAGCTCGTCGGGGACGACGAGGAATTCGACAACATCGTCTGGCATGTGGAGCAGGAACCGCAGGTCGTGCCTGTCGTCTACCTGGGCTCCGAGAAGGACACGGATCTCGAACAACCGCTCTTCTATTTGAATCGGGCGTTCCAGGAATCGAAGCTGGAGAAGATTGAAGTCATCCAGCGCCCGCAGGCGACGCCGGTCGCGCAGACGGACCTTGACCGCACGCGTTTTGTCGTGCTGGCGCGCGCTCCTGTTGGCGGCGAGGCAGCCTCACTCAAGGCGTTCATTGAAAACGGCGGCACGATTCTCGCCACATTGAAGAATGCGGACGACGCGGCCTCCATCGGGACGCTCACTGGCGGCGCCTTTCCCAAGGCGGAGGAAGCCGACGTGAAGCAATACGCCATGCTCGGCGAGATCGACTTCGAACACCCGTTGTTCGCGCCGTTTGCGGACCCGCGCTTCAGTGATTTCACCAAGATCCGCTTCTGGAAATACCGGAAGCTCGACCTCGACGCCGCGCCGGCCGCGAGGATTGTCGCGCGCTTCGACAACGGCGATCCGGCCATTGCGGAATTCCCGATCGGCAAAGGGACGCTGATTGCGCTGACCTCCGGCTGGCAGCCTTCGGACAGCGTGCTCGCGCGCTCGTCCAAGTTTGTCCCGCTGCTTTACGCGCTGCTGGAAAACAGCGGCGCGATCCGGTCGATCATCTCCCGGGTCCAGGTGGGCGACGAGGTGGGCTTCGACGGCGCGCCCGGCGCGCCGGCTGTCTCTGTCACGAAGCCGGATGGGACGACGGTCCAACTTGAAGAGGGGGCCAAGTTCGCCGCCACGGACCAACCGGGCGTCTACACGGCGAAGATCGGCGAGGCGAGGCAGACCTTCGCGGTCAATCTCGCGGCCGGCGAAAGCCGCACGGCCCCGATTCCGGTGGAGGAGTTGGAAGTCCACGGCGCCACCCTGACAGCCCCCGAACTGACGCCGGAGCAGACCGAGGCAAAGAAGAGGTTGATGCTCAAGTCCCAGCTCGAAAGCCAACAGAAGCTCTGGCGCTGGTTGGTGGTCGCGGCGCTGCTGGTCCTGATCGTCGAGTCGTTCGTCGCCGGAAAGTTGACGCGACCCGCCGTTGAATGAGCCTCCGTCGGGCGACCAGGTGGGGCGAATTGTCCTCAATGAGCCGATCTGGAAATGTCGGGGGCGGCTCACAGGGAACAGTTCGCCCTACCCTGGTCGCCGCCCCATTGAGGGCAATTCGCCCAAGCTGATCCGTCTTCCCAATCATGCGATTCCTCTGTTCCCGCCCGGCCGATCCGCGCGAGCAACTCGCTCTGGAGGAGGTCCTGCTCGAACAACTCGACGCCTCCGGCGACAAGGAGGACGAGGCGCTGCTCATTTGGGAGCCGGAGGCCCTATGCGTCGTGCTCGGCTTCGCCAACCGTGTCGCGGAGGAGGCTAACGCGGCGGCCTGCCGCGCGGCAGGCGTCCCTATCCTGCGCCGCGTTTCGGGCGGCGGAACGGTTCTTCATGGACCGGGATCGCTGAACTTCTCACTGATCCTGCGTATCGAGCCGGGCGGCCCGATGGATTCGGTCAGCGGGGCAAATACGTTCATCCTCGGCCGCATTCGCGACGCGCTGGATCCATTGGCCGAGGGCGACATCGAGATCCGTGGCCAGACCGACCTCGCGATCAGGGACCGCAAGTTCTCCGGCAACGCCCAGAAACGCAAACGCCGCGCCCTCCTGTTTCACGGGACCCTGCTGTTGGACTTTGACCTCGCTCAGATTGAACGCTTTCTCCGGATGCCTCCCCGGCAACCCGACTACCGGGCCGGCCGCTCCCACGCCGATTTCGTCCGCAATCTGGAACTGTCCACGGATGGCGTGATTGAGGCGCTGCAGGAAGCCTGGGAATCCCGCGAGTCGCTGTCGCCGCCGCCAAGCTCCGACATCGACCATTTGGTCAGGGAGAAATACGCAAGTGACGAATGGAATCTCCGGCGATGAACCGTATCGCGGCGGGCGGATTCAAGGGGAAAGCAGGACAGGCATCGCATGGGTCTTGGATTGCCCCAACTGGCGGGCGAAGCCAGGCTTCACCGCCATTCCCGGCGACACCCGCCGCATCCGACGTTGCCTCGCGCCGGGCGTTGCGGGTAAACCGGGGCATGCCCGAGATTCCCCGACGTGATTTCCTCACCGCTTCCGCCGCCATGGGCGCCTTTGGAGCCATGCCCCACCGCTCTCCGGGCGCGGCGGAAGAGGCCGCTGACTTCGCCATCGACGACCAGCGACCGTTCCGCGGGCAGACGCGGCGCCTGAAGGTCACAAACCGCGGTCATTACGTGACTTCATTGATCTTCTCTGCGGACTACCCGACCCATTTTCGCCTGAAACCGGAGCTGTATCCCCTGCTGACGCCGTCCGGTTGCCCGGTCACGGATTCGCACCAGTATTGCTTCATCCATCATCAGTCGATCATGTGCGGTCACGGCCGCGTGCGGACTTCGGACGGCCGCGTGATCGACTTCTACCGCAAGCTGAACTTCCCCGAGGAGGCGCGCGCAGACAAATGGCACACGAAAGAGCGGAACCTCTTTCACCTCGGCCCCTCGGGCATCCAGGAAATCGTCGATGCGAAATGGACCGGCGGAGCCAACGCAACGATCGATCTGAAACTGCATTGGCGGACGCGGGAACGGAACTCGGCGAGCGGCGAGAAAGTCCTGATCGAGAATCGGCGCTGTGAGATCTCACAAACCGGCCGGCACACAATTGTCGATCATTTCACCAAGCTGGTTCCAGCGAAGGGGACTGCGGTCCTGGAGGCCGACCGGCATTCGTTCTGCGGCGTGCGGGTCAGCGATCTGATCGACCCCGAGGACGGCGGGACCATGCGTGATTCGGAAGGGCGCGTGAATCCCGAGGGCAATTACTGGGATGCCGCCGGCGAACGCCGCGCGCCGCGTTGGATCGACTGCGCGGGCAGGGTTGGCGGCGCAACGGCGGGCATTGCGCTGATGGGCCACCCGGCGAATGTCGGCAACCAATACTACATGCAGGGCTGGGGCCTTATGGAAGTGTCGCCGGCGCTGGGTGAAGACGCGACGTTCTCGGCGGAGCGCCCGTTTCGCTTCGCCGCGCGATATGTCGCGCACGATGGAGAAATGGCGGCGGAGACCGCAGAGAAACTGTTGGCGGATTTCGCCCGACGGTCGATCCCGTAGGGCAGGCATTGCCGCCTGTCCCAAGCGTTCGGGCTCGAATGCCGCTTGAGCGGATGGCGGTGATGCCCCTAGGCTCCGACGCATGACGATTTTCTCTTTTGTCAGGGCGACGATCACGGGCGTGACAAAATGCGGCCGGCTTCAATCCTTGGAAGGGGCGCCCGAAAAAGGAGCGCGGAATTCATGCCGCATCAATCTCCGACAATCCGGGGTTCCGAGCCTTCTCAATGCGCAACGCCAACCAACGATGAAGCGGGATGATTCCCGCGCTCGGCGCCACGCTCGCCTGCTCCGGCGTTGCCTTGCGTTAACCTGTGTGTTGGCCACATTGCTCGCGGTTTCCTGCGCCGCTCCGGAATCCCCAAGGAAGACGGTCGCCCCGCCGGATTTTTCCGGGATTGAGACCGCGTTGAAGTCGGCCATTGCGGATGGGGCTTTCCCCGGTTGCACGGTGGCGGTCGGGACGGATGCCGGCGTTCTCTGGGAGGCGGCCTTGGGGCATCAATCCCTCACACGAAAGCGGCCGGTCACTCCCGACACGATCTACGACCTGGCCTCCCTCACCAAGGTGACGGGCACGACGGCGTTGCTGATGAAGCTCACTGCGGACGGACGACTGAAGGAAAGCGACCTGTTGGCGACGCACATCCCGGAGTTCCTGACTTCGGCGACGGATGCGGCGGACCGGGCGCGGCGGGAGACGGTGACCTTGGAGCACGTGATGACGCACTCCGCGGGGCTGGTCGCGTGGAAGCCGTTCTACAAGACCTGCGACGAGTACGCGAAGCTGCTGGACGGGATCCTGAAGACGCCGCTCGAAACCGCGCCGGGAGAACGTTACAAATACAGCGACCTGGGCTTCATCCTGCTGGGCGAGGTCATCGCCAGGGCGGGCGGCAAACCCACGCCGAAGCTCGAACAGGAGCTTGTCTTCCGCCCGCTGGGCATGCGCGACACGTTGCGCAATCCCCCGTTGAGCCTGCGTTCGCGCATTGCGCCGACCGAACGCAAGCCCGACGCGACGGGCTTCATCCACGGCGTGGTTCACGATGAAAACTGTCGGTTTGCCGGCGGGGAAACCGGGCACGCCGGGCTGTTTTCGACGGTGGGGGACCTTTCGAATTACGCGATCGAACTGCTCCGCGCATTGGACGGAAAGGGTCGGGTGTTCGATGGCGAGGTTGTGCGGGAGTTCACCCGGCGGCAGGGCGCCGAGGGTTCCAATCGTGGGCAGGGCTGGCAGAAGCCCTCGGGCGGGAATTCGGCGGGCTCGTTGTTTTCGCCGACCTCCTTCGGGCACACCGGCTTCACGGGCACGTCGATCTGGATCGATCCCGAGCGGCGGTTGTTCGTCGTGCTGCTGACCAACCGGGTTCATCCCACCCGGGAGAATTCCAAGATCTCCCCGGTGCGCCGGGCCGTGGCGGACGCGGCGGCAAAGGCGTTTGATGAATGGCGGGCGACAGGGACGTAAGCGATCATGTCCATCGAATCGCTGGCCGACATCCTGATCGAACACACCGCCTGGACCTGTTTCCTGGCGGCGCTGCTCTGGGGCAACTCGGCGGCGCTGGTCTTCGCGATCACGGCGGGGATGGGCATGGTCGATCCTTGGCCGGTGTTCATCTTCTCGACGCTGGGGAATTTCGCGAAGGACACGCTGTTCTTTTATCTTGGACGGACAAGGCTGATCGACCGGCTGACCTCGGCGAAGCGGATCGCTCCGGCCTACGAACGGTTGAACCGTTTGCGGGAGAAGCATCAGCGGCACGATCTGAAGGTCTTCATCGCGGTGAAGTTCATGTACGGGCTGCGGCTGCTTTCGGTGACCTACTTTGGCAGCCTGAACTATCCGGTCTCCCGTTACGCCGCCTACAATTCAATCGCGTTGACGATCATCAACGGTTTCATTGTCGCGGCAGGGTGGGCCGCCGGAAGGGGGATCGGCGAGTCCTTTCATCCCTTTGCGGATTTCCGGAGCAGCGCCGTGTTCCTGATCGTGGCGGTCCTGGTCTACAGCGCGATCAGGCTCGCGGTGGTCCGGGCCTTCGGGCGCGACGACAAAAAAGCCGGCCCGAAGGCCGGCTCTGAAAACTGACGCGGAAACGCGCCTGGATGGGAATCACTTCGCCTCGGCGTCCCCGGCGGGCTCCGCCTCGGCGGCGGCCTTTTCGGCCTCGACAGCTGCCTGACGCGCGGCGGCGGCGGCCTGCGCCTCCTCCTGCATCTTTTCCCATTCCTCCTCGCTGATCTCGTTGACCTTCGCGTGCTCGGCAAGAAAATCCAGGGCCTTGTTGGTCTGGATCTGCTCGTGAATGTCCATCAGGCGGCCGTCCTCACGCAACTTCTGCGCGAGTTTCTCCGGCTTGGTCTTCTGCTGCATGGCCATGATGCGGATCTGCATGTCGATCTCCTTGGCCTCGACCTTGATCTCCTCCTTCTCCGCGATGCGGGCGAGGAGGAAGGACACCTTGAGGCGGTCCTTGGCGCTGTCGTTGGCCTGGCTGAAGATCTGGTCCTTGTGCTCGTCGATCAGGTCCTTGGAGATGCCGCGGCGGTGGTTTTCCTCGACAATGTCGTAGATGACGCTGCGGGTTTCCTTCATCAGCGCGGTCTCGGGCAGTTCGCAGTCGATGTCCCGGATCAGGGCCTCGATGAGCTGATTGCGGATGTGCCGGCGCCGCTGGTATTGCTTCTCGTTCTCCAGGTCGCGGCGGACGCCCTCCTTGAGCGCGTCGAGGGAATCGGCTTCGAACAGCTTCGCAAACTCGTCATCCGCTTCGGGCATGACCGACTCCATCAGGCCGGTGAGTTCGATCTCGTATTCGGCCTTCTTGCCGGCGAGCGTGCGGTTGCTGAAGTCCTCGGGAAACTCCACGGGGAGGGTTTTCTTTTCGCCGATGTTCATGCCGATCAGGGCCTCGCCAAGACCGGGGATGAACGAGTCCTTCTTGGCCAGGATGGGCAGGTTCTCACCGCCATGATAAAGCTCGGCGTCAGGGACAACCTCCTTCACGGGTTTGCCATCGCAAGTCCCGCTCAGGGTGACGCGGGTGAAGTCGTCCTCCTTCACAGCGCGGTCGGCCTCCTTCATTTCAGCCTTGCCCTGACGGAGGCGCTGAATGGCGTCGTCCACGTCGGAATCCGAGACATCGGCCGAGACGGCGGTAACCTCGATGCCCTTGTAGCCGGGCAGCTCGAACTCGGGTTCGGTCTCAACCGTTGCGGTGAACAGCAGCGCCTCGCCCTTGCCAAACTGGGTTTCCTCGATGTCCGGATAGCCGACGACCTTGAGGTCGTTCTCCTTGATCGCCTCACGGTAGGCGTCGGGGATCATCTTCTTCTTCACCTCGTCGGAAATGCGGGATCCATAGGTCTTTTCGATCACGGCGCGCGGCGCCTTGCCGGCGCGGAAGCCCGGGATCTGGGCGAATTTGCGGAATTCGCCGACCATGGAGTCGAACTCCATCGCCACGGTCTCGGCGTCAATCTCGACCCGCACAAGCTTCTTGCAGGGTCCCAAATCATCTATCGTCACGTTCACTGGATTGTCTTTCAACTGGTCAAAAAAAGCCCGGATTGCCCAACAAAGCGGGGGTGAAATCAGGGCAACGAGCCGGGCAGAGTAGGGAGTCGGAATGGGGGCGTCAAGCCCGCCATCTTTCTGTATTTTGGCCGCGAAGCACGGCGCGGGCAACGCGCATGGGCGGGGGAAAGGGGTTGTTTCCGTCCGCCGCGATTGCTAGCTTTTCCCGGCCCGGCGCCGGGCCGAAACACACCGACAACCATGCCCTGGTCCGAAGAAGCCAAGACGGAAGCAAAGCGGAAATTCATGGAATTTCTCGCGACCCGGAACCTTCGTGTCACGGCCCAGCGACAGGCGATCGTCGATTCCGTGTTCAGCACGGAGGAGCACTTCACGGCCGAGCAGTTGCTGGAATGGTCGCGCGCGCGGGACAAGTCCGTTTCCCGGGCCACCGTCTACCGCACCCTCCCCCTGCTGACGGAAAGCGGACTGGTGCAGGAGATGGACTTCGGCAAGGACTACAAGTTCTACGATCCAAACTACTCGGATCACCCGAACCACAACCACATCATCTGCGAGGACTGCGACAAGATCGTGGAGTTCGAAAGCGAGCAGATCGAACAGATCGAGCGGGAGATCTCGTTGAAGCACGGATTTTCGATCCGCTCGCAGTCAATCCAGATCACGGCGAACTGCAAGGACCTCAAGCAGCTGGGAGCCTGCAAGAACAAGCGTTGCGAGCCGTCCGGGAAGACGAAGGAGTCCTGAATCCACCGTTCGGTTCAAAAGCCCCGTTCGGGGGATAAGAGTGGGATCAGAAGAGGCGAGGCTCGACGCTCCCCTTCAAACGTTGAATTTCAAACCGGGTCAGCGCGCTGCGCGCGCTGGCTTCCGGTCGAGCTTCAAGGTCGAAGGTTGAATGTCCGCTTGGAGGTCTCAGCTGGCGGCCTTGCCCAGCATCCACAGGAGGACCAGCACCAACACGGCGATGATCGCGCCGATCGCGAGCAACTTGGTGTTTCCCTCCCCTTCGGCCGGAGCCATCTGGGGCGGGGGCGGCGCGGGGGCCTTCGGCTTCGGTTGCTCGGCCCGCATGGAAGGCGGCGAAGTCTTGGCGGCGGGAGCGGGCGGCCGCGCGGGAGGCTTGTAGGCCGGGGCGCGGGAGGCATTGGATGCAGCGGCAGGCGCACCGGCGGGCGGTTTGGCGGCGGCAGCAGCCGGCTTGTAGGGGGCTGCCGGTTTCAACGGAGCCGCGGCTTTGTCCTCCGTCTGGTCCCACCAACCGCTGCCGGCTCCGGCTCCGGACGCCGCGGGAGTCGTGGAGCTGGTGATGTCGGCATCCACCATGTCGGTCACGTCGCCGGATTTCAGTTTTTCAACCACATCGAGAAAATTCGGGACCTTGGCGACATCCACCAGGCAGCATTTCTCGAGCAGGATGGCGAGTTGCTTGACCTGCTCGTTGGACTGTTCCTTGAGCGTCTTGATGACCTCGGAGTCCTTGGGGTTCCGGTAGTCGTTCGCCGTGAGCAGGAGGTTGTCCGCCGCGTAGTATTTCTTGAAGACCTCAGGATTCTCGGCGGTGGCCATGAGGCTGAGGTAGCAGACAAGGGCCCCGAAGTTGTCGACGTTCTCGTTGTAGAAATCGGGGGTGCGGCGAGGATGCTGGAAGTTGGCGTGACCCAACTCGGGGCTCTTGCCGCGGAACGCCGTGGTGTACATCCCGTCATAATCGACCAGTTTGAACTCGTTCTCCGGCGTGACCATGATGTTGCCGTGCTGCAGGTCGCAGTGAGCGAGTTCGTTGGCCCGCAGCTCCTGGATCATCGGCGGGAACTTCTCAACCAGCTGTCGCAGCAGGCTCTGGTCGTCGATATACTCATCAATGTACTGGTTGATGGGCAGGCCGTCGACCCACTGCATCTTGAGGATCGGATACCATTCGTTGGCGACCTTGATTCCGCGCAGGATGTACTCGAAGTCGACCATGCAATCGAGACCGAGGCCGAGCAGATGCTGGGCGAGGCGGGCGTAACGGCCCTGCTGCCCAAGCACCTGGCGAACAAAACAACGGATGGCGAAACGGCCGTCGTCGGCCGTCAGCGAATAGACGCAGGCAAAGTTTCCGGAGGTGACCTTGGGGAGCCCGAGCATGTCGCAGCCGACCTCGCCGCTCTTGAGGGAGTCGACCTCGAAGCAGATGTGCGGGTTCTGGATGGCGTCCTGGTAATCGGTATGTGTGGGCCAGTTCATGGTGCTAGGGAAAGGGGTGCGTCGGCTGGAGATTTCTATTCGTCCTCGGGGTCTTCCTCCCAATGGATTGAGATGATCGTCGTGTCGTCGTTCTGCATCTTGAGGCCGGCGCGCAACTCGGAGACCAAGGTCTCGAAATCGTGCTCAGTCTTGACCTGGTCGAGGACCCGCCACGGCTTCTCCCCGAGTTCAACCCGATCGAGGAACCACTTGGCGATGGCGTCGGTGGCCAGGATGAAGGTGTCGCCCTCCTCGTATTCGCCGGTTTGGAAACGAAACTGGTTCCAGATGGTGTCGTTGCTCTTGGGATTGCTGGAAATGAGCGTCGGACGGTGGGTGAACTGGATCCCCTTGGTCAGGGGCCAGGCGGTGATCATCTCGTCGTCGCGGATCTGGTAGAAGTTGCTGTCACCGATGGTCAGGGCCCGCCAACGCGGACCGGCCGTCTTCTGTTTCTTGAACATGAACAACAGCTTGTCCATGACCCCGTCGTCATCGGACTCGTCATCAAAAAACTCCATCCCCAGCAGGGTGGCGAAGGCGCCCTTGCGGGCTTTCTCCTCCGCAAACCAGGGGAGCCGGTCCCACATGATGTTGGCGTGCCACTCGCGTTGCAGGGGCGTCACCCAGTCCTCGATGGTCTTCTCTTCTGGCGGTTCGCCCACCGGAGGGGTGGTGACGAATTTCTGGGTCAGGATCGTCGACCAGATCTCGGCGAAGGAGGATTCTGTGGCCCCGTCAGAGATGGCGTAGCGCCCCTCTTCGACGTCGCACCCGTAGGCATCCTCGTACTCGTCCGGGGTGTTGCCTTTCTTGGGCGTCCAGAAGACTTGAACGGTGGCCTCCACGGGGGAAACGGGATTAGCGCATCGTGCTCGAACGCGTGCCGATGTCGAGGAAGCGGATCAGTTCGATCATGTCCGCGTTGAAGGCGAAACCGCGGGCTCCCTCATTCAGGTCGAGACTTTCGTTCTTGGCCAGTTCACGCATGCCCGGAGGCAACACGCTGGAAACCTGGAAGAGCGTCCGGGCAAACTCATCCGGGAGATCCTCGTCGTTGTCCGGGAAAACGATCGGCGTCATATTCTCGCCTGAAATGTGGATGTTCAGCAGGAGGACATTGCCATCCGAAGTGTGCAGCGAGGTCAACGCCTCGGCTTGGGGCTCGGGTCCGAAATCGGTGGCCTCGCCGTCCGAGATGTTGATGACGATGGGCGGGTAGGAGTAGTTGCGCTGCTGGCACCAGCCGGAAAGCAGATGATGGGCAAGATCGAGCGCGCCGCCCATCGGAGTGGTGCCCTTGGCCACGGGCTCAAACCACACCGGGAACTTGGTCTTCTGCTGGATGACGCCGCCGGCGCCGTCGTCCAGCTCCTTGATGCGCTCCTCGACGCGGGCCGGGTTGTTGGCGACCTCGCTCAGGGGCACGATGTCGCGGCCCGCGAGCGGGCCGCTGAATCCCGGAGCCACCTGCGCGCCATAGCCGATCACGGCCAGTTCGTAAAAATCCCGGATCCCCTCGCCTCGCGCGCACTTGATGATCAGGTTGTGGAGGAGGCGGTTGATCGAATCCGCCACGACATCGCACTTCCGTTTGCCATCGCCGCCCGAGATCGGCTCGACCATCGATCCGGACTGGTCGATCAGAAAAATAAAACAGCTCGGGTTGGTGCGACTGATTTCCGCTGAATAAGGCATGATTGGGATGTCCTGTTTGACGCGAAGTGTTGGGTCACGCGCGTC
Source organism: Verrucomicrobiales bacterium (assembly GCA_038126235.1). Lineage (GTDB taxonomy): Bacteria > Verrucomicrobiota > Verrucomicrobiia > Limisphaerales > JAYPEY01 > JAYPEY01. The sequence goes on along the minus strand of JAYPFK010000045.1, from coordinate 1,924 downwards.
TTGTCCGGCGACGAATGGAAATGTCCAAACCGTCGGCAGACCTATTACTCAAATTCCTGAAATGAGGCAACTTTTATTCTGTTCGCGCCGGGACGCCCGCCGGGAAAAGCGGAAGCGACCCGTGCTCGGGACCGCGCGTCGCCGCATTGAAAACCCGGCAGCCCGTGTGCCATAGTCGCCGCAGATCATGCGATTCGGTCCATTGACATTGAAGTCGAACCTTTTCCTCTCGCCCTTGGCGGGATACACGAACCTGCCCTTCCGGCTCACGATCCGTGAACTGGGCGGCCTCGACCTCGCAACGACGGACCTCGTCAACGCGCGCTCACTGCTGGAGAAGAACCCCAAGGCCTTCAAGCTCATAGAGACCCGCGCGGAGGACCGGCCGTTGGCGGTGCAGCTCTTCGGCGGCGTGCCGGAGGAGATGCGCGACGCCGCGGTCTGGCTGGAAGAACAAGGCATTTCATCGATCGATATCAACATGGGCTGTCCCGTCCCCAAGGTCTGCAAGGTCGGCGGCGGCTCCGCCATGATGACCGAGCTGCCCGAGACCGCGAAGCTCGTTCGCGGCATGGTCGAGGCGGTCAAGATCCCCGTGACGGCCAAGATGCGACTCGGCTGGGACGACCGGAACCTCACGGCCCCGGACTTGGCCCGGGTCCTGGAGGACGCCGGCATCGCCGCGGTGTTTGTGCATGGGCGGACGCGGGCGCAGGGCTTTGAGGGGACGGTCAACCTCGACGGCATCCGCTCCGTCGTCGAGGCGGTCAAAACCGTCCCGGTCATCGGCAACGGCGACATCACCACGCCGGCAGCGGCGCGCTTCATGCTCGACCGCACGGGTTGCGCCGGCGTCAGCATCGGGCGTGGGGCCTTTTACAATCCCTGGATCTTCCGCGCCACCCGGGCGTTCCTGGAAACCGGGGAGACCATGGCGGAACCGGCGTTCGATGAGCGGATCCGGGTCATGCGCCGCCATTTCGACCGGATGATCGAGGTTTTCGGCGAATCGCGGGGCTGCCTGATGTTCCGCAAGATCGCGCCTTGGTATGCCCGGCGGTTCGGCCCCGCCAAGCCCTTCAACCATCAAGTGGTTCGAATCTCCACCCGGGCGAATTTCGAGAAGGTCCTGCAGGAATACCTGGACTGGCGGCTCCAATTTCTGGATGAGAACGGCGAATTGAAGGCCAATTATCGTCCGGCCCCGATGAGGGTCAGCTTCATGGACGATGCCGTGCCAAAGGCGGTGCGCGAGGGTGCCATCCCCGTTCCCAAGGGGCCGGTCGAGGTTTGGTGAGCCGGGACGGCTGGCTGACAAGGAGCGGGGAGGGTTACAAAAACGGAACATTTGCCTGGTAATGCTTCAGTCTGAAATCCTCAAAAAACCGTCGATTTAGTTGAAACCAGCGACCAGACTCCCGCGTTCTTTTCAACTGGCGCCGCGGGATTCCCGGGCGAAAACGCAGCGCGCCGGGATCCCGGTCACATCGGCCGGCTTTAAAACTGACTCAACCTCAAAAAACGGAAGAAAAGATGAAAAAGAACCTGATCAAACTCATCGGCGTCATGATCGCCTCCTGCGCGTTCCTGACGACAACCTCGGTCATGGCCCAGCCCCAGCGCGGCGGCGGCTTCAGCCGTGAAGACATGATGCAGCGCATGAAGGATGGCATCCGCCAGCGCCTCGGCGTCGAAAACGACGACGAATGGGCGATCATCGGCGAGCGCGTCGACAAGGTGATGGCCGCTCGTGGCGAAGTGCCCCGCATGGGCGGCTTCGGTTTCGGCGGTTTCGGCGGCGGACGCCCCGGCGGCGACCGCGGTCAGGGCGGCGGTGACCGCGGCGGTTTCGGTCGCGGCGGCGACCGGGGCGGCGACCAGGCTCGCGGCGGAGATCGCGGCGGACGGCCGCAGGGCGGCGACC
>JAYPFK010000044.1:0-69766 GCA_038126235.1 Verrucomicrobiales bacterium | reverse complement strand
AGTTTGTCTCGTCGCCGCGTTCCTCATTGTCAGGAATTCGTGAACAGAACCTAGGCCTTCTCTTCTACGTCTCTTCCGCCGCCGGCCAGGAAGGCGAAGTCATCCCGCTCTGGAAAGGCGGCGCCCCCGGATATGAAGACAAGAAGGACGAGCCCGAAAACGATAGAAACGGGACCGTCTCCAATGTCCACTACCCGACCTTGACGGCGTTCCAGCCGGAAGCGGGCAAGGCCAACGGCGTCGCCATCGTCATCGCTCCCGGCGGCGGCTTGCGCCAACTCGGCATGCGCGGCGAAGGCTATGCGATGGCGAAGATCCTCGCCACGAGCGGCTACACCGCCTTCGTCCTGAAATACCGCCTCTCCCGCGAACCCAACGTTCCCTACAAGTTTGAACGGGAGGTGCTTCAGGACGGCCAGCGGGGCATGCGCCTGGCGCGCTCACTGGCGAAGGAATACGGTTTCGATCCCAACAAGGTCGGCATGATGGGCTTTTCCGCCGGCGGCGAGGTCGTGTCGATCACCAGCTACCGTTCCGGCAAGGGCGATCCCAAGGCCGTTGATCCGGTCGACCGCCTGGAGGCCCGCCCGAATTTCCAGATCCTCGTCTACCCCGGTCCGCTGGGCATTCCCTCACGGTTGCCGGGCGATGCGCCGAAGGCCTTCATGTTGATTGCGGCGGACGACGGCCACGCCAGCGTGCTGCTCAACCTGGCGCAGCGTTTCCGTGAATCCGGCATCGGCTACGAGGCGCACCTCTACGCCCGCGGCGGCCACGGGTTCGGCATGGGACAGCGTTCGAAGCGCGTCAGCATCCAGCGCTGGACCCACCGCCTGCTCGACTGGCTCCACGACGAGGTGATCAACGAGTTCCCGAAATAGGGATTCCTGAAGCGCGTCGGTGGATCGTCGATCGAGCTCGGTTCAGACGCTCAAGTCGAACCACGAATGGACTCGAATGAACACCCATGTTTGCATGGCGGGACCTTCTTCGCCTTCACCAAAGCCCCGAGGAATCCTCTTGGAAAAGTCGGCCGGTTTGTGAAACGATTCCCGGCCATTGCCATGAAAGCGCCATTCATCACCCTCCTCGGTATGCTGAGCGTCTTGACGCCGTTCAGCCCCGCCTTCGCCGGAGAAGATCCGCTGGAGGATTTTGTTCATATTGCCCGGCTGCAAAGCCAGGACAAACCCACCGAACTCGCCGTGGCCTGCCGCGAATTCCTCGACCGACATCCCGGAACCAAGGCCGATGAATCCGTCCGCTTTTTCCTGGGACGCGCCCTGGCTTCGCAGAAAAAGTACCATGACGCCATCGCGGCCTACGGCGCCCTGCTTGAACGGTATCCCAAGGGCCGCTACGCGACGGACGCCTCCATGCAGCGCGGCGAAGCCTACCGCAACTCCAATCGCCTGGCCTCCTCCATCCCTGACTTTGAAGCCGCCTGGAATGGCTACCGCGCTTCCGGGGCCTCCAACAACGCCGCCCACGCCGCCTACCACCTGGTCCAGGCTCATCACGCCGGCAAGGACGCCGAGAAGGCGGAGGCCCTCGTCGCCATCCTGAAGAAGGAATTCCCGGCCAACTCCTACACCAGGAATGCCGCCCGCCTCATTGGTTCGCCTCAGAAAGCCGCCGCCGCCTCCAAGCCGACCGGCATTCCCGTCGGCAACGAGGCTCCCGATGTCGAGTTTGTGCGTTTGGACAATGGCAAGAAACAGAAGCTCTCGACCTTCCGCGGCAAGGTCGTCGTGCTGGATTTCTGGGCTTCCTGGTGCGGCCCCTGCCAGGCCCCCATGGCCAAGATGCAAACCTACCGTAAGACCCATCCCGAATGGGGGGACAAGGTCGAGTTGATCGCGCTCAGCATCGACAACACCAAGGAAGCCGCGCAGAACCATCTTTCCCTGAAAGGTTGGGACAAGACCACCAACGTCTGGGCTGGCGACGGCGGATTCCGCGCGCCCGCGCCAACCGCCTATGGCATTCGCGGCATTCCCACCGTCTATGTCATCGATGCAAAAGGGAAAGTGGCCGCCACCGGACACCCCAACACCATCCACCCGTCCGACGTCGTCAACAAACTGCTGGCCAAGTGATTGCCCGCGCTTTTCTCATCCTTATCGGCCTGGCGACCCTGTCGGGCGCGGGAGCTTGGGCGCAGAACGGAGACGCCTCCCGGTTCACGGTTGATGACCGGGCGCTCAAGGAACGCTTTCAGCAGGAACTGGAGACGTTCCTCGACGTCGAAGGCATTCCCCAGGGCCGCCGATTGCTCGGTTCCTCCGCCGGATCCGGCAGGGTCAACCTCACCAACTCGAAAAGATCGCCGGAAAAGGCGCCTCTCACCTCCCCTGAGTTATACCGGCGCGCGACTCGGGGCACGGTCGTCATCGGCCACCTCTACAAGTGCGGCAAATGCGCCCGGTGGCACGCCAGCCTGGCGGGCGGCGTGGTCATCGATTCGTCCGGCATTGTCGTGACCGCCCATCACGTCATGGAATCCGACCGGGCCGAAGTCTTTGGCGCCATGACCTCGGATGGCGCGGTCTTTCCCGTCGTCAAAGTCCTCGCCGCTTCCGAACCGGACGACCTCGCGATCGTTCAACTGAAGACCGACAATCGTCAACTCGACGCGATGAGCGTCGCCGCGACGGACGCCCCGACCGGCTCCGGGTTGAAAGTCGTCAGCCATCCCGCCGGCCAGTTCTTCACCTGCTCGGAAGGCATTGTCGCCCGCTACTACTTCGACCCGAACGCCAAGGCCCTGCGCATGCAGATCACTGCGGATTACGCCCGCGGATCCAGCGGCTGCGGCGTCTTCAATCCCGGGGGCGAACTGATCGGCATCGTCTCCTCGACACGTTCGATCTACTACAACCAGGATCACGAACAGCAGAAGAACCTCCAGATGGTGACGAAGTCATGCATTCCCGTCGCCAGCCTGCGGAAGCTGCTTCAGGCCGACAAGAAGTAGCCTCGACTCGGAGGAGTGTTCACTCAGTCTCTCGCGAGCGCGGCACGGGAACACCGGAAATTGCTCGCCACCCTTTCTCGGTCGCGCGCGGACGCGCCTTTCCCGGCAGGGCGATTTGCGCCGGCGTCGTTCCCGGGTATATTGCCCGGTTTCCTGAAGATTCCGAATGCCGGCGGCGCGCAGTTGGAACGGACCGGGGATGAAAGGGATTCCACGCCGCGCCCGAGCGGCATTCCGCCCCGAACCGCCAACCCAACCTAAGCGCCATGAAGACTCCCGCCCGCCAACGCGCCTTATCACTCGTCGAACTCCTCGTCGTCATCGCCATCATCGGCATCCTGGCCTCGCTGGTCGTCACCGGTATAGGCATCACCAACACCAAGGTCAAAATCGCCAGCGCGCGCCTGCAGATGGCCGAACTGCAGGTAGCCCTCAAGGGATACGAGGCCCGCTACGGCAACCTGCCCTTCTCGCCATCCGTCCTGGCGGCCGGCGTCCCGGACTTCACCTACGGCGCCGGCCCTGTCCGTAACGGCGGCGCCTACGAGGTCGACAACCGCGAACTCATCGCCGTGCTCACCGACATCACGCAGTTCCGGAACGGCACGCCGACCGTAAACGTCAACCACTCCCTCAACCCGGCGCGGCGGACATTTCTTCATGCCCCTATCGCCGACGCCATTGGCAGACCTGGCATCGGCCCCGACGGCGTCTACCGCGATCCCTGGGGGCAGCCCTACATTATCACGCTGGATCTCGACTTCGACGGCCGCTGCCTGGACGCCATGTATCGCCGCGAGAATGTTTCGCAACAGAGCAACTCCACGGGCTTCAAGGCTCTCTCCCGGCCCAACGGTCAGGTCGGCGACCACTTCGGGCTTCAGGCCCAGATCATGATCTGGTCGTTCGGCCCCGATCGTTCCGCCGACCCCAATCTCCGTGCGGACCAGGACGATCCGAACACCATGATGGGCAACCAGGACAATGTCCTCGGTTGGGTGGAATAGCGCCGCTTAGAGCGGTTCCTGAAAAATTGCAGCCGTCTTGCGTCCCTTCAGGACTTTGAAATGGAACGGCTCGGCGAGTCTTCCCCACCAACCGCGGTAGGGGCGTCTCGCCGAAGGCGCCCCACTTCGAAACCCGAAAAGGGTTGCACAAATTCGGCCACGACAATTCTTAAACCGCTCAAAGAATGCTGCAGCCGGAGGCGCGCCGTCCCGAGGAGGCTTTGAAATGGGGCGCCTACAGCGAGTCGCCCCCACCTCCTATGGCAGGGCCCATCAGCCGAAAGGACCCATTTCAAATCTCTGGAGGGGCGTTCAGTGGATACAGGATTTTGAGTCGGTTTCGATCACCAATCCCCGACCGCGCCATCCGCGTAAAAAACTCGCTGCGGAACCTCCTGTTCGAAGGGATGTTTCGCGACCTCGGCCTCATTGATTTCAATTCCCAGGCCCGGCCTTGAATTCGGTTTCACAATCCGGCCTTTCGGTTCAACGGTGAATCCCTCGTCCACCACGTCGGCGCGCCAGGGCACGTCGGCGTGCACCGTCTCGCAGATGATGTAGCTGGGCTGGGAGAAACCGAACTCCAGCGAGGCCGCCGTGCTGACGGGGCCCTGCGGATTGTGCGGGGCCAGGGCAATGTTGTGGGCGTCGGCGAGGGCGGCGATGCGCCGCGCGCCCGTGAAGCCGCCGCAATGCGTCAGGTCCAGTTGGCAGATCTCGCAACCGCGCGCGGCGAACAGGTCGCGGAACGAGGCCAAGTCCGTCAGGCGTTCGCCGGTCGCGACCGGCGTGGCGATGGCGGCGTTGATCCGGGCCAATCCCTCGATGTTCTCCGGCCAACAGGGTTCTTCGAAGAAGAAGAGTCCGTAGGGATCGAGCGCCTTGCCGAACTTCAGCCCCATCGCCGGCGAAGGCCGGGCGTGGCAGTCCACCATGATGTCGATGCCCTCGCCCACCGCTTCGCGCATGGCGGCGACTGCGGCCTCGGCCGTCCGGATCGGCTTCAAGCCCTCGACCGGCATGGTCGGCGGCACGGCCATGCTCTTGAACGCGGTGAAACCGTCCGCCACCGCCGCGCTCGCGAGGTCCGCGAAACGCTTCGCGTCCTCGGCCGCCGTCTCGTAGAAATCCTCCAGCCGGCCGCCGCCCAGGTGGCAGTAGGTCCGGATGGTGTCCCGCACCGGCCCGCCCCAGAGCTTGTGGCAGGGAACGCCGGCGACCTTGCCCGCGATGTCCCAGAGCGCCAGGTCGATCCCGGAGATCGCCGTCGCGCGCACGATGCCGGTCCCATGCCAGAAGTGCTGGCGATGCATCATCTGCCAGAGATGCTCGCTGCGCGTGGGATCCTCGCCGATCAGCAGGGGCGCGATGTCCTCGATCGCGCCGACCACGCTGCGCGTGTGCCATTCCAGCGTCGCCTCGCCCCAACCGATCAGCCCGGCCTGGTCGGTGACGACCTTTACAAACACCCAGTTCCGCATCCGGGCGTGACAGACATGGGTTTCAATTGCTGTGATTTTCATGGAGTTGGCAGTTCTTCGGGATGCTATGGCTCTTCAATTTGCACGGGCCAAGGTTCGCGCAACCCCGTTCGAATCATTGGACACTCATTCATCGAAAGTCTCCCAAGAGATATGCCCCCGGATCATCGGACGGCTTTGAGCAAAGCGACAGCCTCTTTGACCAGCATGGCTTCCGCCTCCGGCCCGTAGGGACTGCGTTCCACCTCGTAGCCGCCGTGCGCATATTCCGCGGCCGTCGGCAGGTAGCCTCCACCGATGCCGTCCGAATACCCGCAGAACATCGTCACGGGAAAGGGCGACGCCTTTTTTACGGCGACGCCGATCTCCGCGAAGGCCTCGCCGGGCATGGAGAACATCGCGACCTCGCCGAGCCGCCACGCCTCGATCTGCAGCTTCACCGGAGTCGGGTCGACGGGCTGCTGCCATGCCTCCAACAGGTCGCGGAACCGCCGCAGCCGCGCCGCGGCCTGGTGCATCTTCCACACGTCGCCGGTCTTGTTCGCGACGGTCAGCTTGCCGATCGCCTCGTTCACCCGTTCCTCCATCGAGGCAATCTCCTTCCTCGAGTAACGCCGCCTTGGCAGTTCGATCACCTTGCTGACGTGTTTCAGGGTCGCGTCGTGGGGACCCTTCACCCGCCAGTGTTGCTTGGCCTGGTAGGCGGTCGATTCGACGAAGCCCTCAAAGGTCGGAACGCGCTTCACCGTCTCCACGCCAAGCGCGATCGCCGCGACCTGGTGTCCCAGGATCGATCCTAGTCGATGCGGCACCGCGAGGTCGCCGACAAATCCCTCGACCGGACCCTGGTTGCCGGCGGCGCCCTGGAAGTAGAGGCACTTCGATCCCGGCAACGAATCCTCCACCACGCGGCGCACCATCCCAACCCAGTCCGGCGAGATCTTCTTGTTCGCGTAGGCCAGCGCTGTGCCGTGGCATTGAAAGTTGGCGATCACGGCCAGCGGAGCCCCCTTCGCGTCGTCGATCCGCAGGACGACCAGGTCGCGATCGATGAAGCCTTCCGGGTTACGACCGACGGCCGGGGGATTCCCGCCCTCGGCGCGCACGCGACGGTTGATGTTGATGGTCCCCTCACCATGCGCGCCGTAGAGGTGCGCGGGCTCCAGCCGACCGTTCGCCTCGACCAACAGTCCGACAATCTTGTCTGTCAGCGCGGCGTCGTAGCGTTCGACCAGCGCCTGGTATTCGCTGAGATCCTTGCCGGCGGGTCCCTTGGTCGAGGAGGTCCGCGCCCCGGCATGCGTGTGCGTCGCGCCCAGGCGGATGTTCTCCGCGGGAATGCCGGTCAAGGCCGCGGCTCGCTCGATCGCCGGCTCCAGTCCGTTCACGAACAGGCGGTCGATATCCACCATGGCGATCTTGCTCCTCCCATCGGAGAGCACGAGCGCGGTGGCGGTCATCCCGACCGGATCATTGCCGGTGGACACAATGTGCGACTGCGAGCCCCAGTTCATCTGCGCGATGCCCACCGGCGGCGTGATGTCCGCCCGAGCGACCCCGGCCAGCAACCCCGAGGGCGGCGAGTCCTTGGGACCTTGTTCCTCCAGCCCGGTCGATTCCGCCGCTTCCAGGGACCACGCCAGCATGAAAGCCGCGACTCCTGACGCGATACCGCGCTTCCAGACTTTGCTCATGCCCTGTTTCCTGCCATCCGAAATCGCCGACGACGATTAAAAAGTCTTTCGCATCCACCCCTCGCCCCCGGGCCTTTTCACCTTTCCAACTGAATGAAATCCCCTGTAAATCGTCCCTCACCCATGCCGAAGATCCCCATGAAGAAATTCCTTCTCTCCCTGTTCCTCGTTCTCGCCTGCGCGTTCTCCGCCGCGGCAAAGAAACCCAACGTCGTCCTGATCGTCACCGACGACCAAGGCTATGGCGACCTCGCCTGCCATGGCAATCCGATCATCAAGACGCCCAACCTGGACGCCCTGCACGCCGAAAGTGTGCGGCTCACCGATTATCACGTCGCGCCCACCTGCGCCCCGACGCGCTCCGCGCTGATCACCGGCCACTGGACCAACCGCACCGGGGTCTGGCACACCATCATGGGCCGTTCGATGCTGCGGGCCAACGAGGTCACGCTTGGGAAGATCCTGGGCGACGGCGGCTATCACACCGCCATGTTCGGCAAGTGGCACCTGGGCGACAACTACCCTTACCGCCCGGAGGATCGCGGCTTCCAGGAAGTCCTGCGCCACGGCGGCGGCGGGGTCGGCCAGACCCCGGACTATTGGGACAACGCCTATTTCGACGGCTCCTACTGGCACAACGGCAAACCCGTCCCCGTCGAGGGCTACTGCACCGACGTCTTCTTCGGCGCGGCCAGGGGCTTCATCGACAAGGTGAAGAACGACGACAAGCCCTTCTTCATCTACCTCTGCACGAACGCCCCGCACGGCCCCATGCACGCGCCGGAGTATTACGGGAAGATGTATCGCGACCAGAAACCCAGCCTCGCGAACTTCTACGGCATGATCTCCAACATCGATGACAACGTCGGCCGCCTGCGCTCCCACCTCCGGATGAACGGCCTGGAGGACGACACCATCTTCATCTTCACCACGGACAACGGCACGTCATCCGGCGCGCGCGTGTTCAATGACGGCATGCGCGGCCAGAAGGGCAGCGAATACGACGGCGGCCACCGGGTGCCCTTCTTCATCCACTACCCCAAGGGCGGACTCACCGGCGGGCGCGACGTGGACATGATCACCTCCTACGTCGATGTCGTCCCCACGCTGATCGATTACTGCGGCGTCCCCGCGCCCAAGGGCGTGAAGTTTGACGGCGTGAACATCCGCCCGCTCTGGGAGGGCACGGCCAAGAACTGGCCGGACCGCATCCTGGTGACGGACTCGCAGCGGGTGCGCGATCCGATCAAGTGGCGCAAGAGCGCGGTCATGACCGACCAATGGCGCCTGATCAACGGCAAGGAACTCTACGACATCAAGGCCGACCACGGGCAAAAGAAGAACATCGCGAAGGATCATCCCAAGGTTGTCGCGCGACTGACGAAGTTCTACGACGCCTGGTGGAAGGAGTTGGAGCCGAGTTTTGGGCAGCCCACCGCGATCTACCTGGGACACCCGAAGGCCAACCCCGTCCGCATGACCAGCCACGACTGGATCGCCGACGGGGCCACTCCCTGGAATCAGCGCCACATCCGCAACGCGGAGCGCAAGCCCTCCAACACCGGCTTCTGGGCCGTGGATGTGAAGTCGGCGGGAGACTATGAGGTCGAGCTGCGCCGCTGGCCCAAGGAGGCCGACGCGCCGATCACCGGTTCGCTGCCGGCGGGCGAAGACGTCCCCGGCGACAAGGCTTATCGCGCCGCAGAGGGCCTGGCGTTCCCCGCGACCAAGGCCCATCTGAAACTTGGCGGCAGGGAACTGACGCTGCCCGTCAAAGGCAACGCGACCGGCGTGAAATTCAAGCTGAAGCTGAAACCCGGCCGCGACGAGTTGTGGGCGAAGTTCACCACCGACAACGGCGAAACCATGGGGGCCTTCTACGCCTACGTGACGAAACTCGACTGAAAACGATGGCGGGGCGAACCGTCCCCCGTGAGCGGCTCTGTCGGCGTCCCGGCATCGGCTCATTCGAGAGAATTCGCCTCTCCCGCGCGACGCCGCGCTTCTGGCGGCAATCCAAGTCGCGAACGCCGCAAACGCGCCGCGCCTCCCGGCCAAAAAAATCCCCAAAACAGGACTTGCATTGGCCATGGCCGATACCTAGTCTCTGCGTCCTTTCGGGAAAAATCGGAATCAGGCGACCGTTTTGTCGCGGTTCAGCCGGGTCCTCCGGACCCCGGAAACAACACGAAATTTAGAAGCTTATGGCAGTCAAAATCAGACTCAAGCGCACGGGCGCGAAGAACAGCCCGGTGTTTCGCGTCGTTGTGACGGATTCTCGCAGTCCGCGCGACGGCCGGTTCATCGAGGAAATCGGCACCTACATCCCGACCAAGAAGCAGGGCTCGAAGTTCGATTTGAACCTTGAGCGCGTCGATTACTGGGTCGGTGTGGGCGCCCAGCCCTCCGAGACCGTGGCCAGCATGATCAAGAAGTCGCGCAAGGCCGCCAAGGCGGAAGCCGCCGAGGCCGCAGCGTAACGGACCGGAAGGCTTTCGCCCGATGAAGGCTTTTCTCGAATACACGGTCAAGGGTCTGGTCGACAAGCCGGACGCCGTCACGGTGACAGAGGTCGACAACAACGGCACCACCGTGTTCGAACTGCGCCTCGATCCCTCGGACGTCGGCAAGGTGATCGGCCGCCAGGGCAACACCATTCAGGCCCTGCGTTCCATGGTGACGGTCGGGATGGGCAAGGCGGGCCGCAGCTCGCGCTGCTCCGTCGAGATCGTCGAGGAGGACGCCCCGGCCCGGGAAGACGCGGCCGCGGAGGAATGATTTGACGGGAGTCGGTCCCGTTCTTCGACCGACATGAAGATTGATGTCCTGACGCTCTTTCCCGCGATGTTCGCGGGGCCGCTCGACGAAAGCATCGTCAAGCGCGCGCGGGAGGCGGGACTGCTGGATCTGCGGATCCACGACCTGCGTGACTTCACGCACGACCGTCACCGGACGGTCGATGACCGGCCCTTCGGCGGCGGCCCTGGCATGCTGCTGAAACCGGAACCGATTTTTGAGGCGGTCGAGGCCATCGCCGGAGAGAACACGAAGGTGATTCTCACGACGCCGGCCGGAAGACCGTTCAAGCAGGCAGTCGCCCGGGAACTGGCCGACTGCGAGAGTTTGCTGATCATCTGCGGCAGCTATGAGGGCGTGGATGAGCGGGTGCGGGAAGCGCTCGTCGATGAGGAAATCTCCATCGGCGACTACGTTCTCACGAACGGCGCGCTGCCCGCGATGGTGATGATCGACACGGTCACGCGGCTGTTGCCCGGCGCCTTGGGCGACGAGGACAGCGCGACGGACGAGTCGTTCAGAGACGGACTGCTGGAATATCCGCACTACACGCGGCCGGCGGAATTTCGCGGAATGAAGGTCCCGGACGTGTTGCTGTCCGGTCATCACGGCGAGATTGAAAAATGGCGACGGCTGCAGGCCGAAGCCCGGACCAGCCGGCAGCGGCCGGATTTGAAGAACGACAGTGATGATCCCGCTCCGGCGGAATCCTGAGAAAGAGAGAACAGATATGAGCCAGGCCTTGTTTGACAAGATCGAGTCGGAGCAGTTCCGCAAGAACGAGCTGAAGTTCAACGTGGGCGACACCGTCAAGGTCCACACCATCGTCACCGAGGGAACCAAGTCCCGTCCGCAGATTTTCGGCGGCGTCGTCATTGGCAAACGCGGTCGCGGGATGAACGAAACCTTCACCGTGCGCCGCATCAGCTACGGAGAAGGCATCGAGCGCGTGTTCCCGATGCATTCGCCCAACGTCGAGAAGGTGGTCGTCGAGCGCGAGGGCTACGTCCGCCGCGCAAAGCTCACCTACCTGCGCGGCCGCATCGGCAAGCGCGCCCTCGCCGTCAAGGCGAAGGACCCCCGCGCCAGATAAGCCGCCGCGCGACCGCGGCGCGGACAATCCAGTTTCGAGAAGGCGAGGCTCCGGCCTCGCCTTCTTCTTTTCCTCTGGCAGGGCTTACGCATGAGCTGCCGAATTTGCGTTGATGGTGGGGCGACTCTCACGTCAGGAGGGGCTCAATACAGGTCATGCCGTCAGCCCTGTTTCCTCCGGTCGCGCGCTTGATTCCCCCGCGGCGGCCCGTGAAGATCGCCGCGTGAAGAAACGTTGCGAATGGTGTGGGGTCGATCCGCTCTACGTCGCCTACCACGATGAGGAATGGGGTGTTCCGTTGCATGACGACCGGAGGCTCTTCGAGTTCCTGATTCTGGAAGGCGCCCAGGCCGGCTTGAGCTGGATCACCATCCTCCGCAAACGCGAAAACTACCGGAAGGCCTACGACGACTTCGATCCCCGGAAGATGGCGCACTGGAGTCCAACCCGGATCGAGAAGTTGCTGCAGAATCCCGGCATCGTCCGCAACCGCCTCAAGATCGAATCCGCCCGCTCCAACGCCCGCGCCTTTCTGGAAACGCAGAAAGAGTTCGGCTCCTTCGACGCCTACATCTGGGGCTTCGTCGGCGGCCGCACAATTCGAAATCATCGGAAGACGCTGAAGGACATTCCCGCGACGACGACGGAGTCCGACGCGATGAGCCGCGACCTGAAGAAGCGCGGCTTCCGCTTCATGGGTTCCACCATCTGCTACGCCTTCATGCAGGCGACCGGCATGGTGAACGACCACACGATCGACTGCTTTCGCCGAGGGCGTCGAATCCGGGGATGAACCAACAATTTTGAGCGGTTGCGCGCGCGGCGATGTCTGTTAATCTGCCGACAACGTCGCATGAAACGCATCGCCGCCATCGCCTTCAGCCTGCTCTTCGCCATCGCGCCCGTGATCGCGGTCTGCGGCCCAGCTCCGGCGCCCCCCTCGGATGAGTGCGCCTGCGCCTGCGAGAATCACGCCTGCTGCGCCGAGACGCCGACTGCCCCCGCCGAAGACCAGCCGGCTGCCCCCGTCAGCGGTTCCGAGCGACAACTGTCTCCCGCGCCTGCCTTGGTTCCGACCGTCGCCCTTCCCTCCCCCAAGATTTCCCCGATTTCTTTCAGCGCGCCGCAATCCCTCGCGCTCAAGGCTTCCGCAGCTCCCCTCTTCGTCTGGAACTGCGCCTACCTGACCTGAAGCTTCCTCGCTGACGGGAGCATTGTGCCCTCGTCCCTTCGTGATCCCGTTCAACTCCGGGCGGACTGTCGTTTGAAATGTCCCCCAAGCGCACCGGGAATCCACCCCTGTCCGGTCCTTTGAAGAAGCCTTGTCAGACACATGAAAACTCCATTCAAACCAGCCTTTGCCGCCGTGATCATCTCGATCAGTGTGGTTGCCGGAGCCGCCGCGCCTTCCGATCGGTCCGATCCGTTGGATCAGTCCAATCTTCCCGACCTCCTGGCGCACGCCGCCCTGCACAACGCCGGGCTCAAGGCCGCCCACCAACGCTGGCGCGCCGCCGTGGAGAGGGTTCCCCTGGCGCGCGCCCTGCCCGATCCGCGGCTGAACTACGGCTGGTTCGCCCGCTCGGTCGAGACGCGCGTCGGCCCGCAGCAGCACAAGGTCGGCGTCTCCCAGACCTTCCCTTGGGCCGGCAAGCGCGCCCTGCGGGGCGAGGTCGCCGAACGTGAGGCTCTGGCATTGTACGAAGGTCTGGAGTCGGCGAAACTGAAGTTGTTTCACCAGGTGCGTTTCGCCTGGCACGAACTGGCCTACCTGCGCCGCGCGGTCGAGATCACCGAGGAGAACATACGTCTGCTGAAGGACCTCGAAAGCGTCGCGCAGACCAAGGTGCAGGGCGGGGCCGGGCTGGCGGGCGTCGCCAAGGCGCAGGTGGAACTGGGCAAACTGGAGGATCGCCGCCGCTCGCTGCTCGATCTGCGCGCCCCGCTGACCGCCCGTCTCAACGCCGCGCTCAACCGCCCCGCCGACGCCCCGTTCGAATGGCCGCGCGCCGCCGACTCGCCTGTCCGCCAACTCGACGAAGCCAACCTCTCCGCTCGCCTCGCTGAATCCAATCCCGAATTGCGCGGCATGGAGTTCGAAACGGCGCGGAACGAGAAAGCCGTCGAACTTGCCCGACGCGACCGCCGGCCCGATGTCACCTTTGGCCTCGATTACACCCAGATCGACCGGCGCCCGATCGCAGGGTTGGCCGACAACGGCAAGGACCCGTTGATGGCGACGTTCTCAATCAACCTTCCCCTTTGGCGGAAGAAATACGACGCAGCCGAACGCGCCGCCGAAGCGAGTCAGGCCGCGAGCGAGGCCGCCCGCGAAGACCGCGCCAACCAGCTCCAGGCCGATTTCAAGATGGCCGTGTTCAATCTCCGCGACGCCGAACGCAAGATCGACCTCTACCGCGACACCCTGACGCCGCTCGCCGAGCAGTCCCTCAGTGTGGCGAGGCAATCCTGGGAGGCGGGCAAGGCCGACTTCCTCGATGTCATCGACGCCGAACGCCTGCTGCTGGAGTTCCGGCTGCAATTTGAAAGGGCCCGTTCCCATCGCGAACAATACCTCTCCGAGGTTGAAACGCTCGTGGGGGCGGAATTGCCGGCCAAAGCCGCCGAAGACGCCAAGACTGGAGGGAAACCGTGAAGACGTCCTGTCTCAGCCCCAACGGGGCGAAATCGCAGCCTTGGAAACTCCCGCTTTGCCCTCCGCGAACCTCGGCGGTCGATGGAGCGCGGCTGTGTCGGAGACCAGCCGCAGCAACGTTGGCGGCAGCCACAGCTTTGTTGGTATTCAAGCGTTGGCGGGTCGGAAACGGCTGCGGCTGGTCCCGAAGACGGGACACAGCCGCGCTCCACCCCGCGCCTTGCGCCCTCCGACCCTCGTCCCTTTCCTCATCATGAAAAAGCCCCTCATCTTCTCCGCTGTCGGCATTGTCGCCGCGTTCGTCATCGGCCTGTTGGTCGGACGCGGCGGCGGTGATCGCCATGATCATGCCTCGGACAACGCGACCGCCCAAACCGTCGACGCCGCCAAGGCCGAATTCTGGACCTGCTCGATGCACCCGCAGATCCGCAAGCCCGGTCCCGGCAAGTGCCCGATCTGCGCGATGGACCTCATTCCAGTCAGCGCGGATTCCAAGGGCGGCGGTCCTCGCGATCTGAGTCTCTCCGAAGCCGCGCGCACGCTGGCTGAAATCCAGACGGCCCCCGTCGAGCGCAGGTTCGCCGATGCCGCGATTCGCCTGGTCGGCAAGATCGACTATGACGAGACGCGCCTGAGCTACATCACCGCCCGCGTGCCCGGCCGACTCGACCGCCTGTTCGTCGACTACACCGGCGTCACCGTCAACAAGGGCGACCACATGGTGCGCCTCTACAGCCCTGAACTTCTGGAGGCGCAACAGGAACTCATCCAGGCCCTCAAGACCGTCGAGAGCCTCAAGAACAGCGAGATGACTCTTGCCCGCCAACGCGCCCTCGCGACGG
The DNA here is from genome assembly GCA_038126235.1 of Verrucomicrobiales bacterium. Classification (GTDB taxonomy): domain Bacteria; phylum Verrucomicrobiota; class Verrucomicrobiia; order Limisphaerales; family JAYPEY01; genus JAYPEY01. The sequence continues at coordinate 55,220 of JAYPFK010000044.1, read as the reverse complement.
TCGAATCCAGCCGTGAGAAGCTTCGCCTCTGGGGTCTCGAAAAGGAGCAGATCGAGCGGATCGAGGCCAGCGCCAAGCCGGCGGAAGACCTGACCATCAACGCCAACACTGGCGGCATTGTCGTTCACAAGAACGCCGTCGAGGGCATGTATGTCCAGACCGGCACGCGCATCTACACCATCGCCGACCTGTCCAAGGTCTGGGTAAAGCTCGACGCCTACGAGTCGGATCTCGCCTGGCTGCATTACGGCCAGACCGTCGAGTTTGAAACCGAGGCCTATCCGGGCGAGACATTTTCCGGCCGTATCGCCTTCATCGACCAGGCCCTGAATCCGCAGACCCGCACGGTCAAGATCCGCGTCAACGTGGAGAACGCCGACGGCCGCCTGAAACCCGATATGTTCGTCCGGGCGATTGTCCGCTCCCGCGTGGCCAACGGCGGCCGGGTCATGGACCCCGGCCTCGCCGGCAAATGGATCAGTCCGATGCACCCGGAAATCGTGAAGGACAAGCCGGGCGACTGTGACATCTGCGGCATGCCCCTGGTGAAGGCCGAGGAACTCGGCTTCGTCTCCGCCGACGCCGCGCCCAAGGAGGCGCCGCTCGTCATTCCGGCCACCGCGCCCCTGCTCACCGGCAAGCGCGCCGTGGTCTACGTCGAAAAACAACCCGGTGAGTATGAAGGCCGCGAGGTCGAACTCGGCCCGCGCGCGGGCGATTTCTATCTCGTGAAGTCCGGTCTCAAGGAGGGCGACAAGGTCGTCACCAAGGGCAACTTCAAGGTCGACAGCGCCATCCAGATCCTTGCCGGCCCCAGCATGATGAACCCTGAGGCGGGGCATGGGACAAAGGGCAAGGGGCACGGGGAACATGCTCACGAGCATGGCGGAGAGGTGACGAAGTTCGAAACGCCGACAACGTTTCTCGAGCAACTGGGAGCGGTCTACAACGCCTACCTCGCCGCACAGAAGGCCCTGAGCGGCGACGACCTGAAGGCGTCGAAGGCAGCTGCCGGGCAACTGGTTGCCGCGGCCAAGGCGACCGACATGGCGCTGCTCAAGGGCGACGCCCACATGGCCTGGATGGCGCGACTCAAGTCGTTGAACGAAGGCGGGGACGCGATGGTGAAATCGGAGTCGATCGACGACTCTCGCCGAGGTTTTGAAACGGTCTCAAACGCCATGATCATGGCGGGGCGGCAGTTCGGCTTCGGCGCGGACAAGCAGGCGAACGTCTTCCATTGCCCCATGGCCTTCAAGAACAAGGGCGCCAGCTGGCTTCAGGCGACCGACCAACTCGAAAATCCTTACTTCGGCGCAAAGATGTTCCGCTGTGGAAAGCTGGAGGAGAAGTTGGCGGGAGACGCGACAAAGGAGGCGAAATGAGGAATCGCGCGCCGCATGTTGCGCCGTGGACCGGCAGGATGCCGGCCCTACGCGGGCAGCCCAAGGAGGCGCGACATTCCTGTCGCCCTGCCTGCACAGCAGGCACAATGGCATGCTGCGGCCAAGACGCCGGCAATAGCGCAACGCTTCCCTTTCAGGGCCACGGCGACAGGAATGTCGCCGCTCCTTGGGCTGCTGCGCCGCGCATTGCCGTCATAAATCGGACCCAGGAAGGAGGCGGCCGATGAACGATCCCAAGCCAACCCCATCCACTCCGCCGGAATCCCCCACCCCGCCCCGCGCCTCCCTCATCGGCGCGTTGATCGACTTTTGCCTCCACAACAAACTCATCGTCGTCCTCGGCGTCCTGTTCTTTGTCGGCTGGGGGCTGCTCGTCGCGCCGTTTGACTGGAAACTCGGCGGCCTGCCCCGCGATCCGGTGCCCGTCGATGCCATTCCGGACATCGGCGAGAACCAGCAGATCGTGTTCACCCGCTGGGAAGGCCGTTCGCCACAGGACGTGGAGGACCAGGTCACCTATCCGCTGACCGTGTCGCTCCTCGGAACGCCCGGCGTGAAGACCGTGCGCTGCTACTCCATGTTCGGCTTCTCGACGATCTACGTGATCTTCAAGGAGGACGTGGACTTCTACTGGTCGCGCTCACGAATCCTCGAAAAACTGAACAGCCTCCCGACCGGCGCCTTGCCGCAGGGCGTGCAACCCACGCTCGGTCCCGACGCCACCGCCCTCGGCCAGGTTTATTGGTACACCCTCGAAGGACGCGACGAGCAGGGCAAACCCACCGGCGGCTGGGATCTGGATGAACTCCGCAGCGCCCAGGACTGGCTGGTGCGCTACGCCCTGCTTTCCGCCGACGGCGTCAGCGAGGTCGCGTCGGTCGGCGGCTTCGTCCGGGAATACCAGATCGACGTCGATCCCGATGCGATGCGCGCGCACGGCGTGAGCCTCAACGAGGTCTTCTCGGCCATCAAACTGGCCAACGTCGACGTCGGCGCCCGGACTATCGAGATCAACTCCGCGGAATACGTGATCCGCGGTCTGGGCTTCATCAAGAGCCTGGAAGACATCGAGAACAGCGTCATCAAGGTCAACGAGAATGTCCCGATCTACGTCAAGACCGTGGCCAACGTAACGATGGGGCCTGCTCTGCGGCGCGGACTTTTGGACAAGGAGGGGACCGAGGCCGTCGGCGGGGTGGTCGTCGTGCGCTACGGCGAAAACCCGCTGGCGGCGATCAAGAACGTGAAGGCCAAGATCGCGGAGATTTCGCCCGGTCTGCCGAAGAAGACCCTGCCCGACGGCACGGTCAGCCAGTTGACCATCGTGCCCTTCTACGACCGGACCGGCCTGATCGACGAGACGCTGGAGACGCTCAACTCCGCGCTCACCGAGGAGATCCTCGTCACCATCATCGTCGTCCTGGTCATGGTGATGCATCTGCGCAGTTCGCTGCTGATCACGGGACTCGTGCCGCTGGCCGTGCTGATGTGTTTCACCGGCATGAAGCTGCTCGGTGTGGACGCCAACATCGTCGCCCTGTCCGGCATCGCGATCGCCATCGGGACCATGGTCGACATGGGCATCGTGATCTGTGAGAACATCCTGCGGCATCTCGACGAGGCGAAGCCCGGCTCCGACCGGCTCCAACTCGTTTCCCGCGCGTCCCGCGAAGTCGGCGGCGCCGTGCTGACGGCGGTCGCCACAACGGTCGTCGGCTTCCTGCCCGTGTTCACCATGGAGGCGGCGGAGGGCAAGCTGTTCAAGCCACTGGCCTGGACCAAGACCCTGGCGCTGCTGGCCTCGATGTTTCTGGCGTTGACCGTCATTCCGCCCCTGGCGCACACGCTGCTCGCGAGCAGGATCACGGGACGATGGCTGCGCCGCATCGTGTTCAGCGCGACCGCAGTCATCGGCGCCGTCATCTCGATCGTCTGGATGGCCGGGCAGGGCGGCGGCGCGCCATTGAACGCGGTCTGGCTCATGCTGGGCCTGGCGCTGCTCGGATTCGGGGGTTATCAGGTCGCCTCGGAATGGCTTCCGAACAAGGTCCGCCAATGGGCTCCGCGCGTCGCGAACGCCCTCGCCGCGATCCTGGTCGCCAAGGTCCTCGCAAGTCACTGGCTGCCGCTCGGCCCCGAAAAGGGCGTCGCCCTGAATTTCCTGTTTGTCGGCGGGCTGATCGGCGGGCTGCTGACGCTGATTCACCTCTTTCAATTGGCCTACCGTCCGCTGCTGGCGCTGTGCCTGCGCTTCAAGGCCGCCTTCCTGCTGTTGCCGCTGGCGATCGTCGTCCTCGGCGCCACGGTCTGGCTCGGCTTCACCCGGACCTTCGCCTGGCTTCCTGACGGCGCGCGCATGAGCGGTGTCGGTTCACGGCTGGCCCACGCCTTCCCCGGACTGGGCAAGGAGTTCATGCCCGCGCTCGACGAAGGCTCCTACCTCTACATGCCCACCACCATGCCTCACGCCTCCATTGGCGAGGCGCTCGACGTCATCCGCAAGCAGGACATCTCCATCGCGAAGATCCCCGAGGTGGAGTCCGCGGTCGGCAAGCTCGGCCGCGCGGAAACCCCGCTCGACCCGGCGCCGATCTCCATGATCGAGACCATCGTCAACTACCGGCCCGAGTTCCTCGTCGACGACAAGGGCCACCGGCTTACCTTCCGCTTTGACGCCGACGCACAGGACCTGTTCCGCGACGAAGTCGGCCAACCCGTTCCCGCGCCGGACGGCAAACCCTACACCGTCGCCGGGAAATACGAGCGCGACGCCGAGGGCCGCCTGGTTCCCGATCCGAACGGCGCGCCCTTCCGCCTCTGGCGTCCCGCGCTCGATCCCGCCCTGAACGAGGGCCGCGAAGCCTGGCGAGGCATCCGCCAACCCGACGACATCTGGGAGGAGATTGTCCGCGCCGGTGAGATCCCGGGATCGACCTCCGCCCCGAAGCTGCAGCCCATCGCCGCGCGCATCGTCATGCTGCAGAGCGGCATGCGCGCCCCGATGGGCATCAAGGTCAAGGGGCCGGATCTGGAGACCATCGAGAAGGTCGGGCTGGAGCTGGAGCGACTGCTCAAGCAGGTCCCGTCGGTCGAGGCCTCCGCCGTCATCGCCGACCGCATCGTCGGCAAGCCCTACCTGGAGATCGAGATCGACCGCAAGGCCATCGCGCGTTATGGGATCAAGGTGGCCCAGGTTCAGGAGGTCATCGAGGTGGCCATCGGCGGCAAGCGGATCACGACCACGGTGGAGGGCCGCGAGCGTTATCCCGTCCGCGTGCGCTACCTGCGCGAACTGCGCGACACCGCCGAAAGCCTCGAGCGCATCCTCGTCCCCTCGCCCGGGGGCGCGCAGATCCCCCTCGCTCAACTGGCGAAGATCGACTACGTCCGCGGTCCGCAGGTCATCAAGAGCGAGGACACCTTCCTGATCGGCTACGTCCTCTTCGACATGAAACCCGGTTTCGCCGAGGTGGATGTGGTCGAGGCTGCCGACGCGTGGTTGAAGTCGAAGATCGACGCCGGCGACCTCGAACTGCCCAAGGGCGTCTCCTACACCTTCGCCGGGAGTTACGAGAACCAGGTGCGCTCCGAGAAGAAGCTCATGATCGTGCTGCCGCTGGCGTTGTTCATGATTTTCGTCATCCTCTACCTGCAGTTCAAATCCGTGTCGAATACCGCGCTGGTCTTCTCCGCCATCGTGGTCGCCTGGGCCGGCGGTTTCCTGCTGCTCTGGCTTTACGGGCAGGGCTGGTTCCTGGACATCAACGTGTTTGAAACCAACCTGCGCGACCTGTTCCAGGTCCGCCCCTTCAACCTCAGCGTCGCGGTCTGGGTCGGATTCCTCGCGCTGTTCGGCATCGCGTCCGACGACGGCGTCATCATCACCACCTACCTGGAGCAGAGCTTCGCCGCCAATCGCCCCGGAAGCGTCGCCGCCATCCGCGCCGCAACGGTGGAAGCCGGAAACCGCCGCGTGCGCCCCTGCCTGATGACCGTGGCCACCACCGTGCTGGCCCTGATCCCCGTGCTCACCTCGACCGGCCGCGGCTCCGACATCATGGTCCCCATGGCGATTCCTTCCTTCGGCGGCATGCTCATCGTGCTGATCAGCATGTTCGTCGCGCCCACGCTCTTCTGCGCCGTGCGCGAGTTCCAGATCCGCGCGAAGCTCAACGCCCCCGCCGCCTCCGGCATCTCGGCGGCGACGCTGTTCGTCGTCCCCGTCCTCTACTGCGCCTTCATGGACCTGCGCGAAGGGTTCGCCAAGAAGAAGAAATCGCCCGTGAGCAACGGAAAGGAAAAGGCATGAACGCGACACATGATTCAGCGACAGACCCGTCGCTTCCAGATTTGGCCAAACGCCGCGCGAAGCGCCATGGAGTGCGGCGGCTTGACGCCGCTTTGCAGCGCGCCCGGACAGACGAGGGCCTCCCCTGCCTCCTCGCCCCAGACAATCCGCGGCCCTCCGCCTTGGAACTCCAAAGCGCGTTGCCATGCCGGCGAAAAAGCGGCGTCAAGCCGCCGCACTCCACGGCGCTGCGCGCGGGCGCAACCTGTTCGCAGGCGCTTCGGACATGCCGGCCGAGAACTGAATCATGAAAAAAGCAAAATGGACCCTGGGAATCGTCGCCCTCGCCGCTCTTGCCCTCGCCGCAGGCTGCGGGAAGGCGGAATCGGAACACGACCACGCCGGCCACGACCACGCCGGCCACGATCACGGCGCCATGCAGGAAGGCACGGACATGAAAGACGGAGCGATGGCGCAGACCGCCGACGCCGCGAACTCGGCCGCCAAGCCCTACACGTTGGACACCTGCATCGTGTCTGACGAGAAACTCGACTCAATGGGCGAACCTGTCGTCAAGATCTACGACGGGCAGGAGGTCAAGTTCTGCTGCAGCAACTGCATCGAGGACTTCGAGAAGGACAAGGCGAAGTTCCTGACGAAGCTGGAGAAGAAGTAAAGAACCTGCGGCCGGCAGGGCTGCGTGACATCGCGGCCCTATCGGGTTGTTCGTTCGCGCGAACCCGACATAAGCGCCTCCCGATCTTCGGAGCAAATCCGCCATTGCGCAGCCGTTCCCTCGCCGCGTAGCCTCCGGGCGATCGCCATGCCTGACGTCCTGCCCGACAACCTCCGCATCTGGGATCTGCACGCCCACTTTTCCGGCGTGTCGGGCGCGACGCCGGAGGAGCGTGTCGATCAGTTGCTCGCCTACGCCGACCGCATGAACGTGGAGCGCGTCTGCGTCTTCATGGGCATGAGCTGGTCGCGCGACCCCGATCCCGACACGCTGCGCCGACAGAACGACGACGTCCTGAGCGCCTTGAAACATCGGGGAGACCGGGTCTTCGGCTTCGTCTATCTCAACGCGAAGCACGTGGAGGCCAGCCTGGCGGAACTTGAACGCTGCGTCGCTGATGGTCCGATGGTCGGGGTGAAGCTCTGGGTTTCCCACAATTGCCACCTACCCGAACTGGATCCGATCATCGCCCGCGCCGCCGAACTGAAGGCGGCGATCTACCAGCATACCTGGATCAAGACCGGCGAGGTGACACCCGGAGAATCCTCGCCGCGGCAACTCGCCGAATTGGCGGCGCGGCATCCGAAGGTCCCGTTGATCTGCGGCCACACCGGCGGCAACTGGGAACTGGGCATCCGGGCCATCCGGGGCAGGAAGAATATCTCCATCGGCATTGGCGGCTCCAGCCCCACCGCGGGATTCATCGAGATGGCGGTGCGGGAACTGGGAGCGGAGCGGATCCTCTACGGCAGCGATATGGGCGGCCGCAGTCTTTCCTCCCAACTCGCCAAGGTGCTCGGCGCGCGGATCTCCGACGACGCCAGGCGCGCAATCCTTGGCGACAATCTCCGCCGCCTGCTCGGCCCGATCCTTCGGCGCAAGGGGATCTGATTTTGAATCAAGGAAGCCGATGAAGCCGAAGTTCGGGATTGTGACCCCGTCCAACTCCAGAGCGCGTTTCCTGGGAAAGGTCGTGTCCCAGATGCGGAAGCAGACCCGCAACGACTGGGTCTTCGTCTACGTCAACGACGGCCCCGCCCCATCCAGCCGCCGGCGCTTTGAAAGGGCGGCGCGGAACGATCCGCGGATGCGCTACCTGGAAACTGAAGAACGGGTCGGCGACTGGGGATGGACTCCCCGATCGATCGGAGCCCGGCAATTGGCGGAACTGGAAGCCCCCCCCCGAATACCTTGTCATGTGGGACGACGACGAGGAGATCTTCCCGGACGCGCTGAAGTCAATCGACGCGGAACTGGCGCGGACCGGATTCCCCGATCTGTTGATCGTTCCGGCGCTGCATCTCCATGAATCCCTGTTGCCGGATCCCGCTCTCGGTGTGGAACAACTGACCGAGGGAGCGGTCATCACGATCAACCTCGTATCGAAATTCAAACGCGGCGCGGCCGTTCTGCCCACCCTCCCGGCGGGCGGCAGGATGAGGGGAAGGGACTTTGTCTACTTCAACCGCTTCCGGAGCGACCCGGATGCCAGGATCGAACTGGGATCCATGCAGCCGATCGGCCGGATCGACGGACTTCGTCCGGTGATGAACCTGAGACAACGCATGGGTGTTCCGGCGCTGGGCATCGAACGAATCCCGGTCTTGCGAACCGTCCGCCGCTGGCTGCGCGGTTGAGCCGCGCCTGTGGGAGCGACGTCAATGGACCTTGGTCATCTCGAAGGTCCCGTGATCGATCCGGCATTCGTAGGTCGCGTTCAGCTTCCCATCTTTGGCCTCACCCTCGTGCCGGTAGGCGCCGCCAAACAGCCGGCCGAGATCCCGTTCACCGGAGAGCGTCCAGGTCCCATTCGCGGCTGCGACCTTCGCGTCGATCTTGTAGCTGGCGCGGAAGAGCTTCCAGTAGGTCGCCCAGTAATAGAATTCGTAGGTGTCGTCGCCCTTGGGCGTCACGACACAGCGCAGCTTCCCATGGTGTCCATTCTTCCCGCTCAGCCAGCTTCCCTCCCAACGCCCGGCAATGTGTGTCGGGGCGGATTGGGCGGAAGTCAGGGCCGGCGGGGAATTCCACTGGCGATGAAACCCGGTGGAACAGCCGGTCAACAAGAGGACCGCCGCGGCCATGGCAGCGAAGCGGATCACGAAAAAACGAAAACGCGTCATACGCGCCAGTAGATACGCCAACCCGGGCGCGATGACAATGACGGGAGCTGGGGGCAACGGGAACATCCGACGTTCAAGGCTGAACGTTCACTCCCCCGCCGCCCTACCCCGCGATCTCTTTCGCCACGTTGCCGTAGACGTCGGTAAGGCGGAAGTCGCGGCCGGCGTAGTTGAAGGTCAAACGTTCGTGGTCAAGGCCCAGCAGGCTCAGGAGGGTCGCGTGGAAATCGTGGGTGTGCATGACCTTGTCGACCGCCTCGTGTCCATAGTCGTCGGTGCTGCCATAGGTCCGGCCGCCCCTCACGCCGCCGCCCGCGAGCCACATGGAATAGCCGCGGTTGTTGTGGTCGCGACCGTTGTTGTTCTGCGCGTAGGGCGTGCGCCCGAACTCGCCGCCCCAGATCACCAGGGTGTCCTTGAGCATGTCGCGGCTCTTGAGATCGGCGAGCAGGCCGGCGATGGGCTTGTCTGTGGCGTTGCAGTTGCGCTCCAAGGCCTGCTCCAGGTTCTGGTGCTGATCCCAGTTCCCGTGCGTGATCTCGACGAAACGCACGCCCTTCTCGACCATGCGTCGCGCCAGGAGGCACTGTCGGCCAAAGTCGTCCGTCTCGCGGTCGCCGACGCCGTAGAGCCGCTTGGTTGCCTCGGACTCGCCGGAGATATCCATGACGCCGGGCAGTTCGCTCTGCATGCGGAAGGCGAGTTCGTAGGATTCAATCACGCCCTCGATCTCCGGGTTGAATTCATCCTTCGCCAGGCGTTCGCGGTTCATGGCCTGCACCAGGTCGAGCTGCACCCGCTGCGCCTTGGAGTTCAACCTGCGGTTGGCGATGTTGTTGACCTGCGCGCGGGTGATGGGCAGGCGCTGGCGGCCGATGGGCGATCCCTGATAAATGGCCGGCAGGAACGAGGAGCCATAATTCTGCGCGCCGCCCAGGCCGATCGGCGGGCTCAACGTGATGAAGCCGGGCAGGTTCTCGTTTTCCGTGCCGAGGCCATAGAGAGCCCAGGAGCCCAAAGACGGCCGCACGAACTGCGGGTTGCCGGTGTGCAGCGCGACGAAAGCCTGCGGGTGCGCCGGCAGGTCCGTCTTCATGCTGTTCAACAGGCACAGGTCGTCGGCGTGCTTCGACAACTCGGGGTAAAGCTCGGAGATCATCAGACCGCCCTGCCCGTTGGCCTTGAACTCCCACGGCGACGCCAAGAGCCTCGCCGCGCGCCTTGCCTCGATCGTCTTGCCGTTGTCGGCCTTAAGCTTGGGCTTGTGGTCGAAGGTATCCACGTGCGACGGGCCGCCCTGCATGCAAAGGAAGATCACGCGTTTGGCCTTGGCCGGGAAATGCGGAGCCTTGGGCGCGAGGGGATTCGCGCTTTCCGCCGCCGCCCGCCGCGCCTCCAGCGCGGAAAACGCCAGCCAGCCAAACCCGCCCGACACGGTTTGCAACATTGATCGCCGGGACACCGGCCTCAGGGAATTCATCTCTTCATTCATGGTTTGCCTTTTTCTCACTGCCGCGAAGAGGCTCAAGAAGCGCAAAATGGTCTTGGCATCGGGATCAGTGAGTTCTGAGCCTTTTGCGCCTTTGTGCGGCTGACGGAATTCTGCGGCATATCGTGGTTCAATTCAGGTAACGAAACTCCGCGCTGGCGAACAGCGCCTGACAAAACCCAACCAGCCCGGCGAAGCGGATCCGCTCGCGGTTCCCGATGTCCTCGGCGACGGTCGGGGTGAATTCCCGGAAAAAGGTCACCGCGTTCTTAAGTTCCGATTCCGTGGGCCGCCGCGACAGCGCCATGCGGTAGGCTTGGTCGATCAGCGGCTCCCCGACCTTGCCGGTCTTGGCCAACCGCTCCGCGAGCCGTTCCGCCGCGCGCGTCACCTGCTCGCCGTTCATCATGTAAAGCGCCTGCGAGGGCACGGTCGTGTTGTCGCGCTGGCCGATGACCAGGCTCGGCTCTGCGAAGTCGAAGACCGCCAACGAATCCGGGACCATGTCGCGCACCACCGGCAGGTAGACGGAACGATGGTTGTCCTCCGTCTTGATCTGGTCTTCCTGGATGTTCCGACCGACAAAGCCGTCGCCGGCCTTCAGCACGCTCGAACCGTGCGGCCGATCGAGGTCCAGTTCCCCGCTCACGGCGAGCAGCGCGTCGCGGATCGCCTCCGCCTCCAGGCGTCGCTTGTTCATGCGCCAGACCAGCGCGTTCTCCGGATCGGCGCGGTAGCTCTTTTCATCGAAGGTCGAACTGAGCTGATAGGCGCGGCTGAGCATCACGTCCTTGATCAGTCCTTTCACCGACCAGCTGTCCTGCTGGAAACGAACAGCCAGCCAATCGAGCAGTTCCGGATGGCTCGGGGGCTGTCCCGTGGAGCCGAAGTTATCCACGCTCGAAACCAGCCCGCGGCCAAACAGGTGCGTCCAGACACGGTTCACCATGACGCGCGCCGTGAGCGGGTTGTCGGCGGAGGTCAGCCATTCGGCCAGTTCGAGCCGGCCGCTGGCGTCCCCCGGAATGCGGGGCGGCGCCGAGGGGCTCAAGACCGAGACGAACCCGCGGTCCACGCGATCGCCCGCCTTGTCCAGTTCACCGCGCACCAGGATGCGGGCGTCGATCGGCCGTTCCCGGTCGCGCGCGCCCATCGCGTATTGCTTGGGCATGCCCAGCTCGTCGTGGGATTCCAACCGCGCCTCAAGAACGCTGATCCGGTCGTTCAATCGACGGAACTGCTGGCGGCGCTGGACCTGGTCTTGTCCGCCCTCCGTGTCGCCGCGCTGCCGCGCCGCGCGCGCCTCGGCGAACATCTCCTGCCGCTGCTCCCGCGCGTCCTCGAGGATCCCCTCCATCCGCTCGCGCTCCGACGCGGTCAGAATGCGGCCCGGATCGACCGGCTCGCTGTCGTCTGAAATCTTCAGCAACTGGGAGGCCCGCCGGTTGCCCTGCACCTGCTGCGTTCCGTAGAGTGTCTCCGTGCTCAGGAAGATCCCTGCCATGGCGTAATACTCATGCGTGGGAATCGGGTCGAACTTGTGGTCGTGGCAGCGCGCGCAGGCGATCGTCGTGCCGAGAATGGAGCGGGAAAGGGTGTCGATCTGCTCGTCCGCCAGGTCCATCGCGAACTGCCGCGGGTTCTGCTCGTTCAAAGACTTCGCGCCGAGAGCAAGAAAGCCGGTCGCGACCAGCTGTTCCCGCTTCTCTTCGACCGATTTGGCCGACAACAGGTCCCCGGCGATCTGCTCCTGTAAGAAGCGGTCAAAGGGCTTGTCCGCGTTGAACGAGTCAATCACGTAATCGCGGTATCGCCAGGCGTGCGGGTAGGTGAAATTGGCCTCCTTGCCGGATGATTCCGCGTAACGCGCCACATCCAGCCAGTGCCGCCCCCAACGCTCGCCGAACCGCTCCGACGCCAGCAACCGATCAACGACCTTCTCGAACGCCCGGGGCGAATCGTCCTTCAAGAACGCCTCGACCTCTCCCGGCTTCGGCGGCAGGCCGATCAGGTCGAAATACGCGCGGCGAATCAAGGTCTGCTTGTCCGCGTCAGCGACAGGCTTCAGCCCCTTCGCGGCCAGTCCGGCAGCCACGAAGCGGTCGATGTCCGTCCGCGCCCAGGCGGCGTTATTCGACTTCGGCGGCTCCACCGCCTTGGGCAGTTGGTAGGCCCAGAATTCGCGAGCCTTCTCCAGATCGATCTCCGTCCGGGCCAAAGGGGCGGCGCCCTCGCGCGGATCGGGCGCGCCCATGCGGACCCACTTTTCCAGGTCGGCGATCTGCTCGTCGGAGAGCTTTTCCTTGGGCGGCATCTTCAGGTCGTCGTCCTCCCAGCGGATGGCTTGGATCAGGAGGCTGCGGTCCGGATTGCCGGGAACGATGGACGCGCCGGAATCGCCGCCGTGCAACAATGCCTGCTTGGTGTCCACGGCCAACCCGCCCTTGACCTTCTCGTCCTCGGAATGGCAGCGGTAGCAGGCCTCGGCGAGGACGGGGCGGATCTTCGTCTCAAAGAAGCGAAGCTGGTCCGGCTTGATCTCGACCTTGCCCGCCGCCTCCTGCCCGACAGCGGAAACGAGGGGCAACAGGACGACAAGGGCGGCCAGAGAGGCGGCTTGGACCGGCCGGCCAGCGCGTGGGCAATGCTTTGTTCTCATGAAAAATCGGGTTTCGCCTTGGCGATAGGAGAGGCCCGCTTCGGCGTTGTCAGGTTCGACGCGGGGGCGGCCCCGGAGGTTACAGAGGATTTTGGTGGAAAGCCGCCCACCATCGGACAGGCATCCCTTGGCGCGCCGAAGCCACGCGCACGCGGCTGACTGTCCTACGGGAGAGCGCCTTGACGCAAAGCGCGGATCAGGAAAACAACAGAGCTGCCAAACTCCGAAGGAAGCGTGGAGCCGGGGGGGGGAGAGACTCCGTCGAGCCCTGATCGAAGCGCAGAAGGCGCTAAACAAGCAGGCCAAGAAAACTCTTCCCAACCCGGAAATCCCGCACGACTCACGAAACTGTAGCGGCGGACGCTTGCCGCGACGTAGCAGGACGAAGTCGGGTGAGTCCGCCTTGCTCCCAAGGATACCGCCCGCCGATCGTTCGTCGCTGACGTCCTTTCAGGACTTCGAAGTGGGCTCGACGGAGTCTCTCCCCACCGGCTTTACGATGCCTTCGGGTGGCTCGAGTTCTGAGTGGACGCACAACGCAACCGACCTCATCACCGACCCTCTTTCGTCTTCTTGCTCAGCTCCGCCAGCCGTTCTGTCGCTGCAGACCAATCGGGTTTGAGCCGGACGGCCTCCATGCAGGCGGCGATGGATTCTTCAAGCCGGCCGAGTTCTTCCAAAGCCATCGCGCGGTTGAAATGGGCATTGGCGTGGTCGGGATCCGCCACGACAGCCTGATCGAAACGGGCGAGCGCCGAGGGCAGGTCGCCCTTGCGGGCCAGGACGGTTCCGAAGAGATTCAACAAACTGGCGTTTCCGGGCTGCAACCGCAGGGCTTCGACCAATTCGACGGACGCCTCGGCGAAGCGGCCCTCGTCGGCGAGTCGCGTTGCAACATCCGCGCGGGCGGCGGCGTCCTCGGCACGAATGCGCGCGGCTTGGAGCAGGAGCGGGCGGGCATCATTGGTCCGGCCCTGCTGGAGCAACAGACCGCCGAGCTGCTCAATCAGGTCCGGCGAACGCGGAGCGAGGGCGATCCCGGCCTGCAACTCCTTCGCGGCTTCGTCGGACAACCCCTTCCCGGCGAGGGCCGTGGCAAGGTTGCCTCGGGCCTGGGCGTTGTCCGGCAGCGCCGCCAGCGCCTTGCGGAAGGAAGCGATGGCCGCTTCGGTGTCGCCGCGCATGGCCAAGGTAACGCCGAGGTCGGACCAGGCCTTGTGATAGCCGGGGTCCAGTTCCAGCGTCCGCTCCAGGTTCTTCGCCGCCTCCTCCCACTCGCCGACGCGGCTCAACTCCACGCCGAGATTGTAGAAGGCGTCAGGGTTGCCGTGTTTGAGCTCGGTCGCCTTGCGCAGATGTTCGATGGCCCGCGCGGACTGGCCCTGTTTGGCCAACTCCGTGCCGAGGTTTTGGTGCGCGTTGGCATAGCCCGGGTGGATTCGAAGAGCCTCCTCGTAGTTGGCGACCGCCTCATCGATCCGCCCCTCCAGGGCGAGGGCCGCGCCAAGGTTGTTGTAGGCGAGATAATTGTCCCCGGTGACCGAGATGGCGTGGGCGAACAAGGCGGCAGAGTTCCGCCAAAAGAACGACTGCCGCACGCTCAGCCCCAGGCAGGCGACGAGCGCCAGGCTGACCGCAACCCGCCCCGTCTCCATCCGGTTCCACCGGGCCAGCCACCATTCCCCCAGCCAGACCAGTCCAACAAACAGGCCGATGTGGGGAACGTAGGCGTAGCGGTCCGCCATCGCCTGCGCGCCAACCTGCACGATGCCGATCACCGGCGCCAGCGTCCCCAGGAACCAGAACCAGCCCACCGCGAAAAATGGCCGCTTCCCGATCCCCGCCACGGCTGCCACGGAAGCCGCCGCCAACAACACCGCGCAAAACGCCGTCTGCCACATCGGCGTCGCCTGCGGATGCGGATAAAACACCGCAAGCTTCACCGGGATCAGGGTCTTTCCCAAATAGCCGACGCAGGCAACCGGCGCATGCGCCAATCGGGCGGACAAGGGCAGCGACTGCACCGACACAACGGACTCGTCCTGCGCCAGAATGGTCACGACGGAGATCGCGGCGGCCAGCGCAAAGAACGGGACCTTCTCGCCGGCCAGTCGAAGGAACCGCCAACCGCAGGCGCTTCCCCCGGACTCCGATTCCGCGGCAAACCGTCTCAGGGGCCAGACGTCCAGCAACAACAGCGCGCAGGGCAGGGTCACCAGGGTCGCCTTGGCCATCAGGCTCAGCGCGAAAGCGCTCAAGGCCAGCGCATACCATTTCAACGAGCCCTTCCCCTTCCCCTCTCCGCGTTCTGCTTCAGCGCCTTCCCCCGCCCCTCCCTCCGGTCGATCGCGAACCTCCACATACCGGGCGTATGCCAGCATCGCCAGCAGCCCGAAAAACACGCTCAGGACGTCCTTCCGTTCCGCAACCCAGGCGACGGATTCCACGCGCAACGGATGCCAGGCAAACAAGGCCGCCGCAATCGCGCCCAGCCAGATCTGGCCGGTCGTCCGGTTGAGAAGAAGGAAGAGAAGCGCGGCGTTCAGCGCGTGGATCAGGGCGTTCACCAGATGCGGCCCGGCGGGGTTCATCCCGAACAGCGAGCAGTCCAGCATGTGGGAAAGCCAGGTGACCGGATGCCAGTTGTAGGCCTCAAAGTTCGTGAACGCCCAAAGGAAGCCCTCCCAGGTCAAACCCTTCTGCGCCATCGGCTGGTCCGTGACGTAAAGTCCATCATCATAGTTCACGAACTCGAATCCCGCGGTCGGCAGGTAGATCGCGAACGTGACCGCCGCCAACGCCAGGGCGATCTTTCGTTTAAGGGCGATTGCCGCCGGCTCGTTCATTGCGAGGAAGGTGTCATCGAAGAACGGGGCGATACGAACAGAATTCCAAGAAAGTGGGAAGCCGTTTGGAATGCACGCTCGCGACACACGGCGCCTTGGGATCGGAGGCCCGGCCCGACTTCGCTCAAAGCAGCTTCGTCGCGGCAGCCTGCGCCCTCCATTGCATTACGGGCGAAGGCTGGTGGAGCCGAGGGGATTCGAACCCCTGACCTCCGCATTGCGAACGCGATGCTCTACCAACTGAGCTACGACCCCAGCCTGCGCCTGGTCGAGAAATCTCGACGGGAGCGGGAGAATAGGGAAAGCCCGACGCGGAGCGCAAGCGATTTCGCCGGGGTTTGATTTCCGCGCCGCATGCGGTAGGCTCCGCCGGATGAAGTCGTTGTTTTTGAAGCCCATTTCCGCCCTCGCCTTTCCGTGCTTGCTGGCCGGCCTCGTCGTCGGCTGTGGATCAGAGGAGCAGAGCGTCGAGGCGCCGCAGGCGGTCGAGGTCGAGGAGGTTTCCGACGCGCCGCCGCCACCGCCGGAGGCCGAACTGCCCGAGGGGATGGTGGCCATGGAGGAACGCGCCAAACTGCTGCGCCCGGACACCAATCATTTCGTCGCCGCCCCGACCGAGAACATGACCAATGCCGCCGGCGCGCCGCTCTCCTTCGTCGAGAAGCTGAGGGCCAAGGCGGAGGAAGGCCACGCGGAGTCGGCCTACTTCCTCGGTCACAATTACTACAAGGGGAACGACGTGACACAGGATTTCGAGCAGGCCGCCAAATGGTTGAAGGTGGGAGCCGAGCGGAACAATGCCCAGGCGCAGTCGCTGCTGGGCGTCCTTTACGAGGAGGGCAAGGGCGTTCCGCAGAACAAGCCCCTGGCCTACGCCTGGTATCTGATCGCCGCGAAACAGGACGACGCGCTCGCCGCCGAACGCATCCCGCTTCTGGCGGAAAAGCTGAACGATCAGGATTTCGAGGAGGCGGAGCGACTCGCCGAGGGCTTCGTCCCGAAATAGACATCTCCCATGGCCATCTACCCCGAACTCAAGGACCGCGTCATCGTTCTCACCGGCGGAGCCAACGGCATCGGCGAGGCGACAGTCCGCGCCTTTCACGCGCAGGGCGCGCGGGTCTGCTTCTGCGACGTGGACGCCTCCGCCGGCAAGGCCTTGGCGGCCGAACTCGGCGATCGCGCGCACTTCCGCAAGGTCGACCTGCGGCGGGAGGCGCAGGTGCGCGCGTGGTTCGCGCAGATCGCAAAACGGGAGAAACGCGTCGATACCCTGATCAACAACGCCGCCCGCGACCCGCGGATCACTTTGGACGCCATGACCGTGGCGGACTGGGACGACCTGTTCGCGACCAATCTGCGCTCCTTCTTCCTCACCGCGCAGAACGCGGCTCCATTGATGAAGCCAAGCGGCGGAGCCATCGTCAATTTCGCCTCCATCACCTTCCACGTCTCCCCCGACAACATGAGCGCCTACGTGGCGACCAAGGGGGGCATCCTCGGTTTCACCCGCGCCCTGGCCCGGGAACTGGGACCGGACCGCATCCGCGTGAACACCGTCTCCCCGGGTTGGATCATGACCGACCGCCAACTCGACCAGTTTGTCACCAAGGCCGTGAAGAAGAAGCTGCGCGAGGTCCAGTGCTCGCCGGATCTCCTGCAACCGGAGGAGATCGCGAACGTGGTCCTGTTCCTCGCCAGCGACGCCTCCAGCGCCATCACCGGGCAGGAAATCCTCGCCGACCGCGGCTGGGCTCATTCCTGATATTTCCCCTTGCGGGGAGGGGCTCCGGGCGTATGGTCCCCGCCTTTTTATGAACATTGTCATCGTCGGAGCAGGCGAGATCGGGCTGCATCTGGCCAAGATTCTTTCCAGCCAGTCGCACGACATCTGCGTCATCGAATCCTCGGAAGCCCTCGCGGCGGAGCTGGATGAGCAGCTGGACGCCATGATCCTCTGTTCGTCCGGGGCCTCGGTGACCACCCTTGCGGAGGCCCGGATCGACGAGTGCGACCTGTTTCTGGCGCTGACCAGCGACGACAACACCAACCTCGTCGCGGCCTCGATGGCCAAGTCGCTGGGGGCGAAAAAGACTGTGGCGCGAGTGCATTTCGCGGTGCAGCGGGAGGAATGGCTGTTCAACTACAAGGAGCATTTCGGGGTCGACTACCTGTTCAGTCCGGAACGCCTGGCCGCCGTGGAACTGGCCAAGTTCGTCCGGAATCCCGAGAAGTCCTTCGTCGAGGAGTTGGCCCGGGGCCGCATCGAGCTGCAGCAGACCTTCGTCTCCCCCAACGGCTCCGCCGCGGAACAGACCCTCGCAGAACTGGGACTGCCCGCCCGCGTACGGGTGGCCTTCATCCAGCGCCATGGCGAGAGCATCATCCCCGCCGCCGACGAGATCCTCCAGGTCGGCGATTTGGTCACGATCTTCGGCGAACCCAACCAACTCCACCAGGCCCTGCCCATCTTCCAACCGACCGCCGAGGTCCCGACCACGCTCAACATCGTCATCTTTGGCGGCGGCGAATACGGCTTCGCCCTTGCCCAGTCCCTGGAGGGGCAGAACTTCCGCGTGCGGATCATCGAGAAGGACAAGCGCGTCTGCCACGACCTCTCGGAGATCCTGCACCATACCGTGATCCTGCACGGCGACGCGACCTCGCTGCAATTGCTGCGCGAGGAGCAGGTCGGCGAGGCGGATTTCTTCATCGCCGCCAGCCGCGACGACGAGGACAACGTGATGACCTGTCTGCAGGCCAAATCCCTGGGAATCCGCTACTGCCTGGCGCTGGTGCAACGCGGCGACTACGCGGACATCATCTCCCACAACGCCAAGCGCATGGGCATTCTTGGGGCGGTCAGCCCCCGTATCGCGACTGGACGCGACCTGCTGCGCTTTGTCACCTCGGACGCCTACCACATCGTCATGAACCTGTTCGGCGGCGTGGTGGTGATCGAGACCGCGGTCACCTCAAAGAACCGGATCGTGGGGCGCAAGGTGTCCGAACTGAAACTGCCGCGCGGCAGCGGACTGGTGGCGATCCTCCGGGGCGAACAGGCCTTCGTGCCGGCCGCCAACGACGAGATCGCCGTCGGCGACACCATCTACGCGATCGTCTCCCCCGAAGCGCGCAAGGCGGCGGTGAAGCTCCTGACCGCCTGATGAATTACCGCCTGCTCAGCCGGTTGTTCGGGGTCCTGCTCTTCTTCATCGCAGGCGCCATGCTTTCCTGCCTGGGATTCGGTTGGGCGTCAGGCGAGATCTACACCCGGCCCGACGCGACGTTTTCGTTCGAGGTGTCCGCCGGCATCACCTTCCTGAGCGGCTTCGGCCTGCTGTTCCTCGGACGCGGCGCGCAACAACCCATCCTGCGCAAGGAGGCAATCGCCATCGTGGGGCTGGGCTGGATGCTTTGCGGCACCTTCGGAGCCCTGCCCTACATGTTCTGCCAGCCCAGCCTGGGATTCGTGCCCGCCCTGTTCGAGTCGATGTCGGGCTTTACCACCACCGGCTCCACGGTGATCCCGGATCTCAACCTCTATCCCCGGAGCATCCTGCTCTACCGCTCTTTGACCCAGTGGCTGGGCGGCATGGGAATCCTGGTTCTCTTCGTGGCGCTGCTTTCCTACCTCGGGGTCGGCAGCAAGGCGTTGTTTCACCACGAATCCTCCGCCAAGACCGGCGGCGGTCTGCAGGCCCGCATCCACGACGTCGCCCTGCGGCTCTGGCAGATCTACGTCGGGATCTCCATCGCCTGTTTCGCCGGCCTGATGCTGCTGGGCATGAGCTTCTATGACGCGATCTGTCACACCTTCGCGACCGTCTCCACCGGCGGCTTCAGCCCTTACAACGAAAGCATCGCGGCGTTCGGCAGCCTGAACATCGAGCTCTGGCTGACGCTGTTCATGATCCTCGGGTCGATCAGCTTCATGCTCTACGCGTGGCTCTTGCGGGGGGACTGGGCGCGCTGGAAACAGGACGAGGAGACGCGGCTGTTTCTCGCCGTGGTCGCCGGCGCGACAATTGTCCTCGCTCTCGACCTGATGGCGGTGGGCCGCCACGATTCCGGACAGGCGCTGCGCGAATCATTGTTCCAGGTGGTCTCCATCGTCACCACCACGGGCTTCGCCACGGAAGATTTCAACCGATGGCCGGCATTCTCCAACTGGGTCCTGATCCTGCTGATGTGCGTCGGCGGCTGCGCCGGATCGACCGCCGGCGGAATCAAGGTCAGCCGCTGGCTGCTGTTTGCCCGCGTGATCCGGCTGGAAATTGTGTCCGCCTTCCGTCCGAACCAGGTGATCGCCCTGCGCCTGAACGGCGACACCGTGGGGGAATCGCTGCGTCTTCAGAGCGTGTTCTTCGTGGCGTTGGCGGCTGTCGTCGCCGCGTTGGGCACGGGGCTGGTCAGCCTACTGGAGCCGATGATGGATCTGGACAGCAGCTTCTCCGCGACCCTGGCCACACTGTTCAACATAGGCCCGGGCATCGGAATGGTGGGCCCGACTGAGAATTTTGCCCACCTTTCCTCGCCCACGCTGGCTTTGCTGTCCCTTTTCATGCTGCTGGGGCGGTTGGAGTTCTTTGCCGTCCTCGTCCTGTTCATGCCCTCGCTCTGGCGGAAATACTGACACGCGCCTGAAGGGTGGGTTGTCGTTTACCGAGCGGCCGATCGGGGGTAAAAAGGCGTTTCGATCCCGCGCAGCATCACGTTGGGGCGCGCGACCTCTCCCCGGACGGCCGAGATCGCCCGCCAACCCAGCCATGAAGACCCTCTTCTCGTTGTTCCCCCACTTCGTCCGCCAAGGCGGCGGCAAGCGCAACCTCGCGCTGCTGCTGCGGTTTCTGCTGCTGCTGGCGGTGATGGTGATCGTCTACACGGTGATGTTCCACATCCTGATGCTGCGCGAGGGACAGGACCATTCCTGGCTGACCGGCTTCTATTGGACATTCACCGTGATGTCCACCCTGGGCTTCGGCGACATCACGTTTCACACGGACCTGGGCCGGGCGTTCTCCCTGCTCGTGCTGGGCTCGGGCATCGTCTTCCTGCTGGTCATCCTTCCCTTCACCTTCATCGAATTCTTCTATGCGCCCTGGATGGCGGCGCAACAGGCCGCGCGCACCCCCCGGGAACTGCCCGAGAAAGTCGAGGGCCACGTGATCCTCACACACTACGACGAGGTGACCGCCGCGCTCATCGTAAAACTGCGCCAATACGGCTACCCCTACGCCCTCGTCACCCCCGACCCCGACGAAGCCCTGCGCTTCCACGATATGGACGTCCACGTCGTCGTCGGCGAACCCGATCGGAAGGAGACCTACGAAAAGCTGCGTATTGAACGCGCGGCCATGGTGGTGGCGACAGGGTCGGACATCGTCAACACGCACGTGGTGTTCACGGTCCGCGAGGCGAGCCGAAGCGTTCCGATCGTCGCCACCTCCAACACCGAGTCCTCGCTCGATGTTCTACAACTCGCCGGCTGCGGCAAGGTCGTGCAGTTTGGCGAAATGATGGGGCAGGCGCTGGCCCGGCGGACGACGGGGAGCGACGCGGTCACGCACGTCATCGGGCAGTTCGACCAGTTGTTCATTGCCGAAGCCACCGCCAACGGCACGCCGCTGATCGGCAAGACCATCGCCGAGGCCCGGCTCCGGGAGATGACCGGTCTCTCCGTGATCGGCGTCTGGGAACGCGGCGAATTCCAATCCACCCATCCCGAGTCCGTGATCTCGACGAACACCGTGCTCGTGCTGGCCGGCTCCGAGCAGCAACTCGCTCGCTACGACGAGCTTTTCTGCATCTATCACCGCAATGAGGCTCCCGTGGTCATCATTGGTTCAGGCCGCGTGGGGCGCGCGACCGGCGCCGCCTTGTCGGAGCGGGAGATCGACTACCGCATCGTCGAATCCCGCGCGGACCGCATTGAAGACAAGGAGAAGTATGTGCTGGGAGACGCGGCCGATTTCGAGGTGCTGCAAAAGGCGGGCCTCCGCGAGGCTCACACCGCGATTATCACCTCCCACGACGACGACACGAACATCTACCTGACCATCTACTTCCGCCGGCTCCGTCCTGACATCCAGATCATCAGCCGGGCCACCTTGGAGCGGAACGTGCAAAGCCTGCACCTCGCCGGCGCGGACTTCGTGCTCTCCTACGCCGGCATGGGCGCCAACGTGATCTTCAACCTCCTCCAACGCAGCGACATTCTCATGCTCGCCGAGGGGCTCAGCATCTTTCGGATTGGCACACCGGAATCCCTGGTCGGCAAATCGCTGATTGATTCCAACCTTCGCGCGCAGACCGGCTGCAGCGTGATCGCCGTGAAGAAGGACGGGGAAACGAAGATCAACCCCGAGCCGGCCTCCCCTCTGGAGGCGGATTCAGAGATCATCCTGATCGGCAGCGTTGCGGCGGAGGCCCGGTTCTTGGAACGCTACGGGAAATCCTGAGCCAGGAACCGCACCGATGCGCCGCGCCACCAAAATCACGCTTGTCAGGATCGTCGCCGCGACCGTTCCCACGCTCCTCGGTCTGGCGGCGATCACGTGGTTGCTGGTCCGGCAGGAACGGCTGGTGATCGAGCCGGCGAAAGGAACCAACGCCGCTCCCTCGATCCGGTTGCAGCCCCAACCGATCTACCTTGAGGAGCCCAACCACGAGATCACCGGCCACCGCTACCTCTATGACGAAACGCTGGGCTGGAGGAACATCCCCGGTTGGAAGGCGGCCACCTTCAAACGGACCCTGACCATCAACTCCCTGGGGCTGCGGGACCGCGAGTATCCCCACGCCAAACCGGAAGGCGTCTTCCGCATTCTCGTTCTCGGGGACTCCTTCACCTGGGGCTACGGCATCTCCGACGACGAGATCTTCACTGAACTTCTCGAAAGCGACCTGAACCGGGCCGGCCATCGGGTTGAGGTCCTCAATGCCGGCGTCTCCGGCTGGGGCACGGATCAGGAGCTGTTGTTCCTGGAGAAGGAAGGATTCAACTACGAGCCCGACCTCGTCATCCTCGCCTTCTACCTCTACAACGACCCTGAGAACATCGCCTTTTCACGGCAATACGGCCTGAACAAGCCGCTCTTCACGGACACAAACCTGACGCTCGCCAACGTCCCCGTGCCCAAGCCGGGAACCGCCGCCCCGGACCTGCAGTTCCCCGGCAATCCGCTCCGGCTTGCCGCGCCTCTGATCGCCCGAATGGCCCGCGGTTGCCGTGAGCACGGCGCGCGCCTGCTCCTGATGAAGTTCGGCCTCTACATGTTCTCCGAAGGGCAGCCCGGCGACGTCGCCGACACCAAGTTCCGCGAACTGATCGAACCCATGACAGATGTGGCCTGGTTCGACCTCGACGCCGAACTCGCCCGCCGCGGCCTCACCCCGGCACAACTCAAGAGCGGCCCGCAGAACCACTGGGACGCCGCCGGCCATCGCCACGTTGCCGAAGCGCTCCGAGATCATCTGGCGGCGGGCGGGTTGTTCCCCGGGGGCTGAAGTCAGTGACTGGCGATCGGTATTCCGCCCGCATGGAATCAAGGACGAAAACAGGGAGGAGCAAGAGGACGGCCAGCGCCCACACGCAACACGCAGCCACCAGCCACCAGTCACCAACACCATTGATCGCGCGAGGTTGATTGGCTAGGTTGCGCGCGTTCATGACCCAGGAAGCGCAAGAAGCCGGTCCCGCCGCTCCCGACACCCGCCCAACGCCCCGTTCGGGCCGCGCGTTTCTGTTCACGATGATCGCGTTGGCCGTGTTGCTGGCGGCGATGTTCTACGACAGCTACCTCCCCGGCTGGGTGCTGTTCTCCAACGACAGCCCGGCGGCGCACGTCCTCGGGCGGGCTCCCTACAGTTACGAAGATCTTAGCGGCGCCTGGCAATCCTGGTTCTGGATCGGCGGGGAAGAGGTGAGCAACCGCCTCACCCTCTCCTGGATCTTCCACGAACTGGTCGGGGCTCTCGCGACGACCAAGTTCTACGCGCCGTTTTCCCTGCTCTTCCTCGGCGGTTGCGCATTCGTCTTTTTCCGGCAGCTCCGCTTGCATCCGATGGTCTGCGCGTTGGGAGCCTTTGCCGCGGCGTTGAACATGAACGCCTTTTCCAACGCCTGTTGGGGATTGTCAGCCTGGGTAATGGCGCGCGGGATGGTCTACCTGGCCCTGGCCGCCCTCGTCGCTCCCGGCATCAAACGAAACTGGCTGCGCCACGCGCTGGCGGGTTTCGCCGTCGGCATGGGGGTGATGGAGGGTTTCGACATGGGCGCCATCTTCAGCGTCTACGTCGCGGTCGCCGCGGTGGCGATCCATTGGATCGTGTCGGATGAGAAATGCCCCCAGCCGGCCGGACAGCGTCTGGGCGTGGGCGTCGGCTGGGCCGCCGCCATGGCCTGCTGCGCGTTTCTGCTGGCGGGACAAGGTGTGATTTCACTGCTGCAGACCCAGGTCAAGGACGTCGAAGGCGCGGCCCAGGATGAAGCCACGAAGAAGGCTCAGTGGGATTTCGCCACCCGCTGGAGCCTGCCGAAGCGGGAGTTGATCCGTGTCGCGATCCCCGGCGCCTACGGCTACCGGATGGACACGCCGGACGGAGGCAACTATTGGGGGATGGTCGGCCGCGCGCTGCCATTGCAGGACCTCGTCGAGAAGTATCCGACGCTCGGAGAGGAGGACCAGCAGAAGGTCCGCGCGTATCTGAAGCTCAACGCCTGGTCACTGCGGCATTCGGGTTCGGGCGAACATGCCGGAGTTCTCGTCCTCGCCCTCGCGCTCTGGGCGCTGCTCCAGTCGTTCCGGCGGGAAGGCCCCTTCACCCTGCGCGAAAGGCGTTTCATCTGGCTTTGGGCGGCCTGCGCGCTGTTTTCCGTGTTGATGGCCTTCGGCCGTTATGGACCGCTTTACGGCATCGCCTACGAACTGCCCTACTTCTCCGCGATTCGGAACCCCATCAAGTTCATGCAGGCGTTCCATGTGGCGGTCGTGATCCTGTTCGCCTTCGGCCTGCAGGACCTTTGGAAACGGTATCTGCAACCGGAAGCCGCGCCGGAGGAAGCGTCCACTCCAGAAGAGCGCATCGAGACCAAAGACGGGGATGACGCCGACGCTGCAGAGCCTGCCCTGGTCGCAGCCAAAGCGGACGAGCCCGACGTCCCGGGAGAACCGGGCTTCGGCGCCTGGTGGCGTTCGGCCGGACGCTTCGAACGCCGCTGGACCGCCGGCAGCGTGGGAATCGCCATCTTCATGACCCTGGGCTTCATGCTCTTCGCAACCTCCAAGCCGGACATCGTGGAACGTCTGACCTTGGTGGGCTTCCAAGCGGAACACGCCGGCAATGTCATCGACTTCAGCGTGCGGGAATGGGCCATGTTTCTCGGCTTTCTTTTCGCCACCCTGATCTTTGTCTTCCTGATCGTCGCCGGACGCTTCCAGGGAAGAAACGCCGCCCCCGCCTGGGCCCTGCTTGCCTTCCTCCTGATCGCCGACCTTGGCCGCTCGAACGGCCCCTGGATCCGCTACGAGAACTACTTCAAGGAATACGCAACCAACGACATCCTCGACATCCTGAAGAAGGACGCCCACGAGCATCGCGTCGCCCTGGCCCCCTACAAGGAGATCGCCTACCTCTCCGCCTTCCGGCAGGACTACATCAAGAAATGGATGAACGAGGCCTACCGCTACCACAACATCCAGAGCCTCGACGTCCCGCAGGAACCGCGCGTGAAGGAGGAGAAGGCGAAGTTCAAGGATGCCGTCGGAACCTTCGTCACGCGCGAATACGAACTCACCAACACCCGCTTCATGATCGGGGTCAAGAGCGTCATCCGATCCAACGGTCCCGTTGATTTCGTCAGCGGCGTCAACGACCACCTCGACCCTGAGAAACGCCGCTTCCGGATGCACACGCCCTTTGTGGTGGAATACGACGAGGAATCCTACCCGACCGCGAGAAAGAATGATTCCGGCCCCCTCGCGTTGATTGAATTCACGGGAGCCCTGCCCCGCGCCCTGCTGCTCAATCAGTGGGAGTTGCAACAGGACCTCGACAAGGCCCTGGAACGCGTCGTCGACCCCGCCTTCGATCCCCACAAATCCGTCGTGATCACCGGCAACGCGCCCGTTTCGATCCAGGGTCTCGAACTACCCGAGCCGCAGCCCGTGGACATCGTCAGCTACACGGCCCACCGGATCGTCCTCCATGCCAAGGCGGACAATCCTGCCATCCTGCTGCTCAACGATGGCTGGCACGAGGACTGGCATGCCTACGTGAACGGTGAACCCGCGGACATCCTCCGAGCCAACTACCTCATGCGCGGCGTCTATCTCAACCCCGGCGAATACGACGTGGAATTCCGCTTCGAACCGGTGTCCAACGCCCTCTACCTCAGCGGCGCAGCCCTGCTCGCGGCCCTCGGCCTGGCGGGTTACGCCGGCTTCTCCGCGCGACGCCGGGAGGCCGGGATTCTGGAGCTGAAACCGGATCCGTCCGATGAGCTGGATCCGTCCGATCAGACCACCTCACACACAGAAGACTGATCCATGTCCGCCGAACCCAGCCATCGCGACTATTACCGGCAGAACGAGAACTACGCCCAGCACCTCAAGGACTGGGATCCGACGCTCTATGCGAAATACGCGGACAACCTTATTCCCGACAAACCCGGCGGCCGCGCGCTGGACGTCGGCTGCGGCGTCGGCCAAGTGGTCCAGCGCGTGAAGGACGCGGGCTTCGAAGCCCATGGCGTCGACATCTCCGAACCGAACATCGCCGAGGCGCGCAAGGTCAGCGAACACTGCGTACTCAACGACGGCAAATCCCTGCCCTACGACGACAACTTCTTCGCCAGCGCCGGCGCGTTGAACGTGCTGGAGCATGTCGAGGAGCCCGAGGCCTTCATCCGCGAACTCGTCCGCGTGGTCGAACCGGGCGGCAAGATCGTACTCTCCAGTCCCAACTTCCTGCGCGTCCTCGGCTTCCGGGACTACCACCGGAACATGCGCGGAATCGGTAACAAATGGCGTAACTGGCAACGCCTCCGCCAGAAGCGCCGCCAGATGCGGACCGCGCCCGACGACGTCCGCTTCGACCGCATGGAGCCCATTGTCCGTGAGGATTTCCGACCGGATGACGACGCCATCGTCGCCACCAACGCCGTCGAGATGAAATTCTTCCTGGAGCGCGCCGGCTGCCGCGTCGAGTCCGTCTCCTGCGCCGACCGCTACGTCAACCCGCTGATCGACTTCGCGCTCAACCTCCTCCCCACCCGTTACGTGATGTTCAACTCCTTCCTCGTCGCGCGGAAGCTGGCGCAGGGGTGACCAAGGGTCCTCGGATCGCATCGAAGCCATATCAAACGGTTTCACTTCCCGAGCCTTCTCCCGGAGAAATCTCGACACATCCGGCGACGCTTTTCTAGAGTGAGCGCATGGCGGCCATTGACTCTGCCTTCGTCCGGGATCTGCGCAGGATCTGCGGCACGGAGGGCGTCATCACGGATCCCCGTCAACTGGTGGTGTATGAGTGCGACGCCTACACCATGGAAAAGAACGTCCCGGACGCCGTTGCGCTGCCGGGGACGCCAGAGGAGGTCGTGGAAGTCGTCAAACTGTGCGCGAGGCACGAACTGCCGATCATCCCGCGGGGGACGGGCACCAGCCTGAGCGGCGCAGCCTTGGCAGTGGACGGCGGGGTGATCCTCAGCGTCTCGCGCCTCAACCGCGTCCTGAACATCGACGCCCGCAACCGCCGCGCCTTCGTCGAGGCGGGTGTCCCCAATCTCTGGATCACCCACGCCGCCAAGCAGCACGGCCTGTTCTTCGCGCCGGATCCCTCCAGCCAACCTTCCTGCACCATCGCCGGCAATATCGCCTTCAACGCCGGCGGACCGCATACGTTGAAATACGGCGCCACCACCAACCACGTCCTCGGGTTCGATCTCGTGCTCCCCGACGGCGAGGTCGTCTGGCTCGGCGTGACGCCCGATGGCGGCGAGGAGACGGACGGCTACGATCTGCGCGGGGTGGCGATCGGCAGCGAGGGCATGTTCGGCATCGTGACCCGCGTGGTCGCGCGGTTGATCAAGGCGCCCCAGGCCTTCCGCACCGTGCTGGGCGTGTTCGACTCCATGGACGACGCCTCGCAATCCGTGAGCGACATCATCGCCGCCGGCCTGATTCCCGCCGCCATGGAACTGATGGACCAGCCCATCACGCGCGCCGTCGAGGAAGGCTACCACGTCGGGCTGCCGCTGGACGCGGGCGCGGTGTTGATCACCGAACTCGACGGCCTGGAGGCGGGGCTGGACCGGCAGTTGGAGCGGGTCATGGAGATCTACCGGAAGAACAAGGTGCGCGACGTCCGCCCCGCCAAGTCCGCCCAGGAGCGCATGGAACTTTGGAAAGGCCGGAAGCGCGCCTTCGGCGCCATCGGCCGGATCAGCCCGAATTTTGTCACGCAGGACGGCGTGGTGCCGCGCACCCGGCTGCCGGAGATCATGCGCTTCATCTACGACATTGCGGCGAGTCACGGCCTTGGCGTGGCGAACGTGGCCCACGCCGGCGACGGCAACATCCATCCGATCATCTTCTATGACGAACGGATCCCGGGCGATGTCGAGAAGGCCTACGGCTGCGCCATGGAGATCGTGCGGAAATGCGTGGAACTGGGCGGCACCGTTACCGGCGAACATGGCATCGGCGTCGAGAAGGCGGAATTGATGGAGGCGCAGTTCAGCGCCGACGATCTGGACGCCATGCGCCGGGTGAAACGGGTGTTCGATCCCGCGGAGCGCTGCAATCCGCACAAGATGTTCCCCGGCGGCAAGCGGTTGCTGGAGTTCATGCCCAAACGGCAGGTGGCGGTATGAGCATTGTCGCCTACGCCCCGGACGACCTGACCGTGTCGGTGACCGCCGACACGACGCTGGCGGAACTGCAGGCGCATCTGGCGGAACGCAACCAGTGGCTTCCCCTGGACCCGCCGCATCCGGACCGGGTGACCTTGGGTAAGATCGTGGACTGCAACCTCAGCGGCCCGCGCCGCTACGGACACGGAACCATCCGCGAACACCTCTTGGGCATTCGCGCGCGATTGGCGGACGGCCGCACGATCCGGAATGGCGGCGCCGTGGTGAAAAACGCGGCGGGCTACGACCTCTGCCGCCTGTTCACCGGCGCGCGCGGCGAATTGGGCGTCCTGCTGGAGGCCACCTTCAAGGTGGAACCCCGGCCGGAACTGGAGCGTTTCGTGGAGGCGCGTTTCCCCACCGTGGACGCGGCGGCCGAATTCGTGGAGCGCGTGGACACCTCGGTCATGCTGCCCGTCGCGCTCGACCTCCATCGGTTCGCGGGCGCGGATGACTGGACGGCGGTCGTGGGCTTCGCCGGGGATCGTGAGACGGTCGCGTGGCAATGCGGGGAGACGGCGCGCTTCGCGAGGTTGGCCGAATCGAGTCTGGAACACGAAACCCTGTTTTGGGCGGATGGCGATGACCAACCGCCCGCGCAACAGCTCTCAGTCCTGCCATCCCGGTTGAGTGAAACCATCAAGGGCCTGGGCGCGGAAGTCGTCTCGCTGGTCGCGCGGGCTGGCAACGGGGTGATCCATTATCGCGGCGGCCCTGCTGCGCCCGCCCCGCCTCCGCCGTCCGACCTGATGCGGAAATTGAAACATGAATTCAACCTCCCCCCCGGCGTCCCGGCCTGAGACCTTCCTCGACGAACGCTCGGCATTGAGCTGCGTCCATTGCGGACTCTGTCTCGCGGCCTGCCCGACCTATCTCGAAACGGGCAACGAGAATTTGTCGCCGCGGGGACGCGTCTACGCGATGCGCCAGCTTCAGGGCGGCCGCTCCGCGCTGGATGACGTGGCGGTGGCGCAGATCGACTCGTGCCTCGGGTGCCTCGCCTGCCAGCCGGCCTGCCCGGCCGGCGTGCGCTACGGCGAACTGCTCGAAACCACGCGGGACTTCATCGAACGGAAGTTTCCACGACCTTGGTTTGAACGCGTGTTGCGGCGCTGGGTGATCGAAGGCGTTTTCCCCCACCCCGGCCGTCTGCGTCTGGCTCTCCTGCCCTTGAAGATCCTGCGCGCTCTGGGCTTGGAGCGGTTCCTGCCAAAGTTTGCGCGCGACGCGGCCGGGCTCGTGCCTTCCGACATCGTCAGGGTGGATCCGCCGCAAACGGCTCCCGCCGTGGGTGAACGTCGGGGACGCGTCGGCATGATCTCCGGCTGCGTGCAAAGCGTGCTGTTCGGGCAGACCAACGCCGCCGCCGCGGGCCTCCTCCAAAGGGCGGGCTACGAAGTCGTGACGCCGCCGGACCAGGGCTGCTGCGGGGCCCTGTTCTCCCACAACGGCCGGCTGGAAAAGGCGCGCGAACACGCCCGGCAGAACATCGCGGCCTTCGAACGCCTGGAGGCGGACTTCATCGTCATCAACGCCTCCGGCTGCGGCTCAACGTTGAAGGACTACGGCCGTCTACTGGAGGACGATCCGGCATGGGCCGACCGCGCCGCCGCCTTCGCCGCAAAGGTCCGCGACTTCGTGGAGCTCTTCACAATTCCGCAGTCCGAATTCCCAATTCCGAATTCTCTCGTGACGTATCACGACGCCTGCCACCTGGCGAATCCGCAGGGCATCCGGGCGCAACCGCGCGAACTGTTGCGCGCAATCTGCGGGGACAAGTTCGTGGAGCTGCCGGAAACGGAACTCTGCTGCGGCAGCGCGGGGACCTACAACCTCACCCAGCCGGTCATGGCGGAGCGGCTCCAGGATCGCAAGACGCGGAACATCCTCAAGACCGGCGCCAAGATTGTCGTCACGACCAACCCCGGCTGCCTCCTCCAGATCCAGGCCGGCCTGCGCAAGGCCGGCAGGACCGACATCGAGGCGCTTCACATCGCTGATTTCTTGGAGCGCGCGCTGGCCAAGAGGGAACCGTGACCGGTCCGGCCGCCAAGTGGGAGCAAGAAAGGGGGCGCCCATCCGCCCGTTCAGATGTTGTAGGGATGGCAGGCCTCCTTGATCGACAAGCCACGCACATCGATGCGGGAAAGGTCCGCGGTTCCGAGTCCGGCCTGTTCCGCCATGAGGAGATGATTGTCGCAGAAGGGGAACGGCTTCGTCCCGCGCAACGCCCGGGGGTTCTCGTAGCCCATGATCGCCGTTCCCACGGCGTCGGTGGCGACGCCGTTGAAGCCGACGATCAAGACGCCGGGCGAGGTGAAGGTGAGCGGATTTGCGTTGCGGCACCAGGGGCCCTCGCCGCCGCTCATCGAGGTGATGCCGTCGATCACGCAGAGGTGGAGGGGGCGGGCCGCGATTTCATCGACGATGATCCGGGGCACCCGCCACATCGCCTCGTTCGAGGTGATGCCCTGCTTGAGACCCGGCAGATTGATCGACTCGTTGCGATTGTGCAGGGGGCCCCGGCCGGCGATAGCGTTTTCACCCTCGGTGGCGGCCTTGTCGCCGTAGAGGGAGTTGGGGGTGATGCCGAACATGTTCTTCATCGAGAGCGTCACGCCGGCGGTGATGTGGTTTTTCAGCTTGCAGAGCGACACCATGACGTCGGTGTCGACGTAGCGGTGATTCACGTCGAACGATGAGAACATCAACCCGCCGGTGGGCGTCTTGATGTGGGAATAGGACTTGCCGCTGCCCAGGTTGCGCGTGTTTTCGAATTCGACATCGCCCAGCGCCTGCAGCGCCTTCACATCCCAGCCGGCCAAGCCAAGCGTGCCCTCCAGCGTCGAGCGGCTCTGCGTCGATTCCACGAAGACGATCCGTCTCGCTCCGGCCCGGAAAAGGGCGGCGGCCAGCGCGTGGGCCGTGCTTTCGTGGGTCACGTAGGTCTCGCCCACCGGCCGGCCCAGGAACGGCATGAAGCTGGTGCCTGTGAGGTTGATCTTGATCGTGACCGTTTTCCCCCGCACCAGCGAACCGACACCGCCCAGCAGATCGAAGCACTTCTCGTAGGCGGCGCGGACGGTCGCCGGATCATACGTCCTGCATGAGGCGACCGCGACGCTGGCATTCGCGGACGACCGGATCGTCGTTTCGGCGGCCGGGAGGAGGCTTCCGGCGCCGGGCAACGCCAGCGGAGCAAGGGAAGCCGTGCGGAGGAATGCGCGGCGGCTGCAAAGGCGGGTCTTCATGGCTGTGTTCTTACTGTTTTACTTTTCGCTGGCGGACGTCGAGGACGGTTCCGCCTGCGCCGGGCTGGCTTCCGGCTTGTGTTCCAGATAGACGACGTAGCCATCCATGTAGGTCCAGGGGCCGGGGTTTTCGTAGATCATGATTTCGATCGTGGTTCCGTCCAAATTCAGGTTCCCGGCGCCGTAGCCGTTCATGACAAGGGTGTTGCGCCCGTTCCATTCCTTGCGTTTCACGATGTCCGTCGCGCCCGCTCCCGCCTTGAAGCCTACGTAGACCACCACTTCCGGCAGTTTGAGCTTCTCGACTGCCGCTGCAAACTCGAATCGTGTCGACGCCCCATTGGCCGCTTCGTCGATCTTTGCGAAGAGATCGCCGTACCGTGGTTTGATGAAATCTTCCTTACCGTGGTCGGGAAGTTCGACCACTTCCTTGATGCCTTGGACGATCGCGTCTTTCTTCGTCCACAGGTAAACGCCCGCGCCCACCACAATCGCGAAGGCAACGGCGGCTGATATCAGACATCCTTTGATCATGGGTCTTGCAGTTGGAGGCGCCTTCGGTTCGGGAAGTCATGGTTTCCGCCGCGGATGCCGGTGTCAAGTGGGCGTCCCGGAGCCGTACTCCTTTCCATTTCCAAAAGGCCGCCCGCCGGATAAAACCACGACCACTATGAAGCCTCATCAATTCCTCCCGGGAAACGCGCTGTTGGCGACGCTCTTTCTCGCCTGCGGGCTGATCGTCTTTTCGCCCAGCCAGCTCGCCGCCCGGGACGGAACAAACGCCGGCGCCATCAAGGCCGCATTGGCTCGGAAGCCGAGCGTCGTGAAAGCCTCCTGGTGGGGCTTTGACGAAAAGGACTCCACCCAAGCGCTGCAGGCCGCGATCGATTCAGGCGCCGACAAGGTGATCGTCGAGGACATGGAGCGGCCTTGGATCGTGAACAAGATCGATCTCGCCGGCGACCAGGAGGTGTTCCTCGAGAAAGGCTGCGTGGTCCTGGCGAAGCGCGGCGCGTTCAAAGGCAGGAACGACTGCCTCTTCACCGCCAGACAAAAACGGAACGTCTCGCTCATCGGCCACGGAGCCACGCTGCGCATGTGGAAGGCGGACTACCACACCGACGAATATGACAAGGCCGAGTGGCGACACTGCGTGAGCCTCCTCAGTTGCTCCAACGTGAAGATCCACGGCCTGACGCTGGCGGACAGCGGCGGCGACGGCATCTACCTGGGCGTGGCGAAACGGGGGGGGCCAACACGGACGTGCATATCAAGGACGTGGTCTGCGACGGGAACAACCGGCAGGGCATCAGTGTCATCAGCGCTCGGAATCTGCTTATCGAGGACACGGTTCTCAAGAACACCGCCGGCACGGCTCCCCAGGCCGGAATCGACTTCGAACCCAACCACGCCAACGAGGAGATCGTGAACTGCGTCATGCGCAACTGCGTCTCCGAAAACAACGCCGGCGTCGCCTACGCGCTCTACCTTCGTCCCCTCGACGGCTCCTCGACGCCGATCTCCCTGCGGATTGAGAACTGCGTGTCCCGCGGCTCGAACCGGTTGTCGGCGTCGATCACCACCTCCAACGGCGGTCCGAACGGCCCGGCCCAGGGACTCATCGAGTTCATTGATTGTCGCTTTGAGGATATCGGCGCGGCCGGCATCAGCGTGCGGGATGTGCCGGCGAAGGCCTGCCGCCTGCGCTTCGAGAACTGCACGATCGCCGACGCCGCCGGCAAGCCGAAACGGAGCGCGCCGATCACGTTTGAAGCGCGCAAGGACAGTGTCCTGGATGTGGGTGGGGCGGCGTTTGTGAATTGTGTGCTGGAGGAGCCGATCGACCGGCCGCTCATGACGTTCGCCGACGCCACCGGCGAATTGAAGCCCTTGGGCATCACCGGCGACCTCAAGGTGATCCGCGGGGGAAAGACACAGACCATCGCCCTCACAGAGGGCTTCCTCGATGAACTCTTTCCCGTGCGCACCGTCAAGCGCATCCCGCGTTACGATCTCTCGAAGGCGCGGTTTGTCCCCGCCCTGACCGCCGCCCGGCTGTCATCAAAGAAATCGCAATCGGCGTTCCAACGCGGGCGCGGGGAATACCTTGTCCATGCCAACCAGGGCGACGAGGTGGAACTGCGGGTGAATTATCGCCAGGTCGGGCACTACGACGGCGTCGAACTTGAGATTCCAGTAACGAACGGGTTGGGCAGGCTCGTCGCGACGCTGAACGCGCCGTTCCAGCGGGAGACACGATGCAGCTTCATCGCCCCGGAAACCGGCGTCTTCAAGCTGGTCTGCGACGCCGGAAGGAACCGAGCTCAGATGGATTCCTCCACGCACAGGCTCTGCCTGATCGGCGCGGGGCGGCCCATTCCGTTCATCCACGCCACCGGCGACTTCTATTTCTGGGTTCCCGGCGATGTGGCGGAGTTCGGCGTCAAGGTCTCCGGCTGGGGAGATGAAAGGGTCAACGCCGCCGTCTTCGATCCGGCGGGCAGGCAGGCATGGTCCAGGGAGAACATCGGAGCCGCGGAGGTGTTCGTAGGCCGGCCTAACAAGGCGGGCGCGGGCGAGATCTGGCGCCTGCGGCTCGACAAACCAACGGCGGGCGCTTTCGAGGACTTTCAGATCGAGGTGCGCGGAGCGCCCAACGTGCTGGCCCAGGAACCGGAGGCGTTGCTCAGGCCGACCAAAACGAGATGAGGGAACATTGCGCGCCTCGCCGCGCGTGGCGCCTCGAGAGAACGACGGCGTTCGATGCCTGCGTGAGTGGAAATGTGGATAGCCGTTTTCATGATCGATGTTGCTGTTTTGATTCTTGTCCCTGA
The DNA here is from genome assembly GCA_038126235.1 of Verrucomicrobiales bacterium. Lineage (GTDB taxonomy): Bacteria > Verrucomicrobiota > Verrucomicrobiia > Limisphaerales > JAYPEY01 > JAYPEY01. The sequence continues at coordinate 20,672 of JAYPFK010000044.1, read as the reverse complement.
CTTGGCTGGTTGGTTTGCGCCTGCCGGCGCTGTGGAAATTGCAATCCGCAAGTGAGATAAACCCAAGCGCGCAACCCTGCGCATTGCCATTCCTTCCCCCAGCCGCTAAACACGGAGCATGTCGATTTCGAGATGCCTCGTTCTTCCCGCCCTCCTCCTCTCCTTGTTCACGGCGCAGGCCGCCGCCAAGCGACCCAATGTGATCTTCATCCTCACGGACAACCATGGGGCCTGGACGCTGGGCTGCTATGGCAACAAGGACATCCAGACTCCGAACCTCGATCGCATGGCTGCGGAAGGGGCCTTGTTCGAACGCGCGATGGCCAGCAACCCGGTCTGCTCGCCCACGCGGGCCACCTGGCTCACCGGACTGATGCCTTCGCAGCACGGCGTGCATTCCTTTCTGGACGGGAAGTACATGATGGGCGATCAGGCCTACTACACGCTCCAGGAGTTTGAAACCCTGCCGCGCATCCTCCACTCGGAAGGTTACGTCTGCGGTCTCAGCGGGAAGTGGCACCTCGGCGCCAACATGACCCCTCAGGACGGCTTCTCCTATTGGGCCACCATGGTCCGCGGCGGCACCGGCAACCTCTACGAGGACCCGGTCATCATTGACGGGAAAGTGCAGAAATCCCCCAAGTACATGACCGACCTGTGGACGGAACATGGCGTGAAATTCATCGAGCAGAACAAGGACGGCGACAAGCCCTTCTTTCTCTATCTCGCCTACAACGGCCCCTATTGTCTGAGCCCGCTCCTGCTTCGTCCCGCGAAGAACCGTTGGGCCGATTACTACTCGGACAAGGACCTCCCCTCCTTTCCGCGCGACCACGTCCACCCCTGGCAATACAGCAACCTCGATTATCACAACAACATCGTCAGCATCCGGCGCGTCGCCGCCGAGGTCAGCGGCATCGACGACGGCGTCGGAACCATTCTCGAAACCCTGAAAAAACATGGTCTCGACGAGGACACGCTCGTGGTCTTTGCCGGCGACCAGGGTTGGATGGGCGGGCAGAACGGGTTCTTCGGCATGGGGGATCACACCCGGCCGATGGCGGCCCACGACATGATGATGCAGGTGCCCCTGATCTTCCGTCACCCCGGCCGCATTGAGCCCACGCGCAGCGGAATCATGGTCAGCAACACGGACTTCCTGCCCAGCGTGCTCGACTATCTCGGTCTGCAAAACCGGATTCCGAAGAGCCCCAGGCTGTCAGGGCGCAGCTACGCCGACATCCTGAGGGGACGGCAGATCGAATGGGAGACCGCCATGTTCTACGAGATGGAAAGCTGCCGGTCGGTGCGCACGGAGAATTGGAAATACGTCGCCCGCCACAACCCGGAAGGCCCCGGAGAACTCTATGACATGGCAAACGATCCCCGGGAGCGCTTCAACCTCTTCAATCAACCGACGCACACGGAGATCCAGCGGAGGCTCGCCGCGAAACTCAACGCCTTCTTCGACCGCTACGCGGACCCAAAGTATGACATCTGGAACGGCGGCATCTCCAAGGCCCGGCGTCACCATCCCGGCGACCTCCATCCGGATTATCGACCGCCCCGCCCGCCAGCGAAGAAATAGCGCGACAGTTCAGAACCGAGTCTCGAAAAACGAAATCTGAAACAACCCTGAATTTCCGAATCCGGGAATGTTTGGTTTGGTCTTGATTCGCGATTCCGGGACTTTTGATTTCCTCCTACAGCCATGGCCGATCTCAAGAGCTCCCGTGCGATCATCGTCAAAGGCTTCCTCATGCTGCTGACCGGCGTCATGGCTGCCGGGATCCTGTTATGGGAAAATCCGGGTTGGCGCACGGCTCTGTTGCTCGGGATCGCAATCTGGGGATTTGCCCGCTTCTACTACTTCGCCTTCTACCTCATCGAGAAGTATGTCGACGGACGTTTCAGGTTCGCGGGGTTGGGGGCGTTTGTCGGTTACCTGATGAACCGACGGAAGGAAGAGCGGGGAAAGAAGGACGCCACGAAATCCTGAACCGGAGCGGAGCGAGAGGCTATCTCCGCTGACGGGCGTGTGTGCTCATCAGGTGGGAATTCACCGTTCCGCGCTTCTGCTTGGCGTGGGCGCTGACCTCATGCGAATTCGGCGCGCCTGATTTCTGTTTGGCGTGCGTGCTCACCTCATGGGAATTGGGCGTTCCCTTTTTCTGTTTGGCGTGCGTGCTGACCTCGTGGGAACTCAATGTCCCGATGCCTTTCCGCTGCTTGGCATGGGTGCTGGTCGCATGGCTGCTGATCGCGTGAGAACTCTTCGCGTGGCTGCTGTAGATGTGGGAACTCAGCGTGCCCAACCCCTTCTTCTGCCGCGCGTGGGTGCTGGTGTAGTGGCTGCTCGTGAAGTGACTGCCGGTGGCGAAGGTGCTCGTCGCAAAGGTGCTGGTCGCGTGCGAACTCTTGACGTGGCTGCTGACGCTGTACTTGCCCTTCGAGAAGCTGCTGCGCGCGGCGCTGTGGGAGTTGACCGGCGAGTCGAAGGCGCTGGTGAAGCTGGGAGTGGTGTAGGTCGAGGATCCCGAGTGATTCCCGCCCTGGCCAAAGACCGACAGCGGAGCCGCAACAACCGCCATCAAACAGAACCGGGCAAGGATGCGACGCATGGCTTTACTGGTCTAGGGGTCAGAAACTGAAGAACTTCTCCGGGACCACGATGATGTCCAGTCCCTTGAGCACGATGTCCGGCACTTCGCCCTTCATCACGTCCTTGATGTTGATCGGGTGCTTCACCTTCTCACCATTGCCCATGTTGCGGATCACATAAACCCGCTTCTTTGCGGCGAAGCGGGCAAAGCCGCCAGCGCGCAGGATTGCAGTGTAGGCGGTCAATTCCTCGTCCGCGTAGAGGCTGAGCACGCCGGGTTGCGCGACGTTGCCGGTGATGTAAACGATCGGGTTGTAGGCGGGGATCACGATGATGTCGCCGGCGTTCAGTGAAAGGTCGGACTGAAGGCCTGTTCCCTCCAGAATAGCCTTAACATTGACGTCTTCAACCAAGGCATTGCCGCTTTCCAAGCGCAACACCTTGACCCTTTCCAGATCGCCAACGTCCGTGATGCCGCCGGAGCGCAGGATTGTGGTGACAACGGTCGGAGCGAAGCCCTGAGGGAGCCGCATCGGTCCAGGCGTCCGAAATTCACCGGCAAGATAGATGACATCGCCGGATCCGGGGTCGAACACGCCCCGCGTGCGCTCGAGCATGACCGTGGCCTGACGCAGTTGCGTGGTTTCGAGCGCATCCTTGATCGCCTTCTCCGCGCTGGGCAGATCTTTGCCGGCCAGTTGCACGCGGCCGATGCGCGGCATGATGATGTAACCGCCCTGGCGCACCTGATAGAGACCGTTGAAGGTCTCGTCTTCCAAGACGAAAAGCTGGATCGACTCGCCGGGAAGGATGAGCCCGTCGCCCCCGTCGAAGATGGAATCCTGATACTGCTGAAGCGCCTCCGCGGTCTGCTGCTCGACCTTGTCGAGCTCGAGTTGGGCGGCATTGACGCGGCTCTGCCATGCATTGACCTCACGTTGCCACTTTTCGATCTCGGACTGCGGCCCCGTCTTCTGGACGACGGTCAACTGCCGGCTCGCGTTGTTCAGCTTGGATTTCGTGTATTCAATTTCACGTTCGGCGGAAGAGCGAAGTTCGTTGAGTTTGTCCAGCTCGCGCTGAACGTTGCCCGACGTTCCCGACAAACCCTGTTGGGCCAGCGCCTTCTCTGCGCTCTTGAACTCCTCCTGCGCATGCCGCCACGCGTCCAAGCGATCCATCGCCGTGCCGCCCGCCTGCCCGAAAGCGCCTGTCGCGCCGACCAACAGCGCGCCCGCCGCGCATATCCATCCCGTGAGAATTTGATAGTTTTTCATTGAAAAAAAAGCGTCTGTGTTTCGCGTTTCAACATCCTGCGCATCTGGAACTTGCGGAACACGCCGGCTCAAGGGGCCATCGCTCCCGAAAAGTCTCAAAATGACGCGCCCTCGTAAAGAAAAAAGTCAGGAAACCAAGCTTGGAAAGGGCCTCTCGCAACGCGTTGGGGGGACTATCCGGAAGTTTCTGATTTTCGCTGACAAAAGCCATGGTCTTCATGTTCGGCCGCCGGAGGGTCACCGGAACTGCTTCTCGATCGTAAAAACCGCGACGTTCTCCGAAAAGGTGTTTCCCGCAATTCCACCATCGCGATTTTGGTAGGAGTAGATCAGGCGCAGAGTGATGCTCTCGCTGTACTTGTGGCCAACCGCCGCGCGCGCCGTCAGGAACTTGGAGTCCCCGACCGTAGGATCTTCCTCGTACAATTCGGTGCGGACCACCTGCGCGTAAAAGTCGGTCTTGGGACTGTGCTGGTAGATAAGGCGCACGCCGGCCGCCCACTGCGAGCTGCTCATCACCCGGTTGTCGAGGTCGTCCATGGTCACCCAGCGGCCGAAGATCTGCCCCTTGAGTCCGGGCCCCAAGGTCTGCGTGATCCGGTAGGTCAAGGCCTCCACTAGGTCGTTGTTGCGGCCGAGTCCATCCGATTGTTGGCGGCTGAAGGTCAACGCCTGGGTGGTGTATGGGCCGGCAATATGCGTCAGGGACAACTGCCAGATCATGTTCTCCTGGCCGGTGTAAGCCCTCATCCACCCGGCGGACCCCAGAAAATCGAGCTGGTCCGTGATCGGCCCGAAAAACCCTCCCGACGCCTGTTGATCGACTCCTGGACGGATGTTGGTCCGTCGAATCCGATACTGGGCGAAGGGCTTGAACCGCATGTTCTCGCGTTGATTGATCGCCGTCACTCCGGCAACGTCCACCTTGGACGGAAGCGCGGAGTTGTTCGAGACATACCACTGGTCTTCATGGCTCCCGAAGATGGTCATGCGCGTGTTGGTGGGGACCACGCGCGTTCCCGACAAGCCAACCAGGTTGCGCAACACCAGCGACCGGGTGTCTAGCTGTTGCGCTGTATCGAGCTGCGTGGTGCGTCCCGCGCGACTCGTGCGGGCCGCGCCCGTCCCGCCATAGCGGTAAAACCCGGCTCGGTCCTGCTCGTTGAAGGCAAGTGGATCCGTAATGATAACCTCGTCCGCAAATTCTCCCCTCAGACCGAAGAAACCGTCCGTGAAATCCGCCGAGAAATCGTCAATGAACTGCATGTCCCACTTGCTGAGAACAAAGTCGTAGGAGAACTGCGCGCGCAGCGGGATCCGCCCGCCGTTCGCGCCCAAGCGCAGGTTGATCGGATCGAACAGACCAAAACCGTCGAGTCCCGCCTCGTTTTGAAACGGCAGCCAGATGAATGCCCCGCGTGTCGCGAACTGCAATCCTTCAGTCCATTGGATCAATCCCCGAAATTCCAAACGCGCGACCGAGATGAACCCGGATTCACGGTTCACGGCGCTGCGATTCTTATTGTCCGTCCAGAGGACGGAGCCGGACAATGGTCCGACATCCAGGTAGAAACGCCCCAGCTTCAGGGTCGCGTCGGAAGGCGAGAATCCCCGGTCGATGAACGGGAGGGCGGCGCCGGAGCTTAATTGCGCCCCCGGCAATCCGAACCGCAGCGTTCCCCCGTCCCCCACCTTCGGAGCCATCCCTTTCCCGAAGAGGCGCTGGTTGCGAAAGACATTTTCATACGGAACGCCGGTATCGGCGATGACCTTGGAAACCGGAAGGCCGCCTTGACTGACATCCACCTCACTGGTCTGCCCTTGGATGTCGGGAGCCATTCCAACCAACGCAGTCAGGAGGAGGGCTAGCCACAGGCGGCCCACCGCGACGCGGAGAATGGAATGGGTTGGAAGGAATGCGCTCACACTGTGATACCCGACAGTTTCCGGGAACCTCCCGGGCAAGACAAAACGATGCCTTGTCCCAAAGCGGGACAAAGCAGGTAAGTCGCTGGCAAACAGGAGCTTCGCGGCGCCATAACGCGGCCCTCCGCTTTTGTGATCCGGGGCTCGCCCATGTCCGCGCCATCATGGGCAAACGGTCGTTTCCGTCCAGCAAAAAACCCTGATCGGTTTGACGCTGCCGGCGATTCTGTCACTGATGCGAAGCCCCCTGCGCCGCACCGACCTGCCCCCTTGCGCCATGGCGCTCCCGACTCCTACAGGCGGCTGGCGGAGTCGCGTCGCTATTCCCGCCTTTGACAATTCCCCCATGCGCGGCTACCTATAACGGCGTTCCCAAGCAAGGTCGTCCGTCGAAAACCCCGGAGAATCCATGCCCGCCCTACGCCGAAGCAACAAGTCGAGCGACCTTCTGCTGCTTGTCGCAGTGGTTGCCGCCCTCGTGTTTGCCATCGACCAGGCGCGCAACGTCTCCGACCTCAACGCCGAACTTCAAACTGCGCGCTCCCGGCACGAAGCGACCCTTTCCATCCGCGACTCCGAGGTTGCCGAGTTGGAAGCGCAGATCGCCGAATTGACGGAAACCTTGACCCTTTCGACAGAGAAACTTCAGCAGGCCACCGCGGCGCTCAATACTCACGCCGTCCGGGGTCCAATCCCGCCGCCGCCGCCGTTGACGGCAGACGAGATTCGCGAGCTCAAAGCCGCCGTCAAACCGCCGGTCATTCGCAGGGAAACCGACCGTGCCGGTGGCGAGACCAAGGTCTACCTCTTTCCGGAACTCATCAACCCGGAAGGCGGGTCCTTGGCGAAGGACATGGAATTCTCCCGCCTGTATGGGACCAAACTCGCCTTTCGCAACGCCTCAGGAGCCCCGGCTTCCTTCGAGGCCGAGGAACTTCACCCCGGCATTCTTGCCCATCTCGGAATCGACCTCTACGACGCTCAAAGGCGACAGCAGGAATGGGAGGAGAAGATCGCCAAACGGAAGGAAGACGCCCGCCAACGTCAGATCGCGCGGATCCAGGCCGAGCAAAAGGCGTTCGAGGCGCGCGCCGAACGTGAAGCCGAACTGCGCAAGGAACGCTTTGAGCAACAGGCCCGGCTTGCCGAGATCGAGAATGAGCGAACCAAGGCTCTCGCTGCGATGAAGCAGGCGGACGCCGCCATGATCGAGGCCTACAAGCCGCCCACTGCGTTGGTGAATCCCCTGCTGCCCAACAATCTTGGGGTGCAGACCGTCATTGTTCCCTCGGCCCCCACCGTGACCGGACCGGTCGCCCAGACCGCGAACCAGGTCTCGACGACACAGGGTCCGCCTCAACCGCGCCCGTTCAAGGCCCCGACCGGACAACTCAAGATCGGCAAGTAGGCCAGCATCGGCCCATGAACACGGCTCTTGGCAACCCCCTCGGACTCATCGGCGTCATGGCAGCCGCGATTGACAAGGCCGACGCCGGAATTGCCGCCTTGGAGCGCGACACCGACAAGCTGATTGAGCGCGCAATCGCGCGCGAAAAGAACGCCATCGCGGTCAGCAGATCCACCGTCGATGCCCGGAACAAGGACAGATGGAGCGCCTTGACCGACTGGCTTACTGTCCGGCGGATCGTTGTGCCGCCGGACACCTGACCGAACATGCCCATCAGGATCGTCAGTTGGCGATCGCCCAATATCGGGGAGCAGGTCAACCAGTTCTACAAGCCCGTCGAACCTTACCAAGGCTCCGGTTTGCTGGACTCCCCGCCAAAACGCCTCACTTACACCCCTGGGGGACCTGGCGCGGAATGACTGCGGTTCGTCCCGCGCACCCGCTCACGAACAGATCCTTCCGAACCCGGAAATTTGCATCTGCTCGATCATGGTGGTTGGCGCCGGGGGTGCGCCCGACGCCATCGCCAGTAGCCCGGTCCGGCTCCTTGGCCCCCGACTTCGCGCGTTGGCGCCATCGATCCAGGAAACGCCGCGCCAAGGTCGTGGCAATCCTTCCTCGCCCCGAGAACTCAACGCTTCGTCGCGATCGACTCCGCGTAGAGCAGGTCCCCGGTCCAGCCGTCGTAGAACTGGAAGATCACCTGGGGATGCGGGTAGGCGACCCAACGCTCCTCGCCGAGCTTCTTCGGATTGTTGAACGCGTTGTTCACCTTCACTACCGTGTAGACCGGATAGAAGCGCTGCAACCGGGGGACATCCGGCAGCGCGAAGGTCGACCAGCGGATGTCGCAGCCGCGCGGACCGTACTTGAACGGGCCGGATGCCGGTCGACCACCCTCGTCCGACGGCGTGTGATTCACGGAATTGTGCGGGCCTGAAGCGACCTCCCAGACGGTGTCCGTGATCTTGATCGCGAAGCTGTTGTGCAGGTCCCCGGTCAGGACGAACACGGGCTTGCCCAGCCCGTCCCAGAAATCAATCAGCTTCTCCCGCTCGTGAAAGAACACCGTCCACGCCTCGTCCTTGTTGCTGTGCGCGAACACCCCGCCGCCGCCGATGTGCGGAATCATGAAGTTCACCGACGACACCACGAAGAAAAAGTCCGCGTCGCTGTTCTTCATCCCCTCCATCAGCCACTCGCGTTGCCGCTTCCCGAGCATGGTCGTGTTCGGATCGGAGGGTTTCTTCACGTCGTGCTTGGTGCGGAAGGTCTTCGTGTCCAGCAGGAAGAACTCCGCGTTGCCCACCCGGAATTTCGAATGCGACAACCGCCCGATGGAATAGGATTGGACGCCCGTCTTCTTCGCCGGAGGACTGATGCGGAGGCGGTGTTTGTCCAGAACCTCGACGATCTCATACGTGCCGGCATCGGGATCGCCGCCCACGCCATCGAGCGCATTGTCGTGCACGCCCGCCGTGTCGGTTCCCCAGTGCACGTGGAGGTTGGCCGCCTGCTTCCAATCGATACCGGAAAAATCCGCATCCGGATCGACGAGAATGCCGCTGCCGCCAGTCAGTCTGGCCCGGCCGAAATGCGCCTCCTGCCTGAACGGAACGGGGTCCGACCAACCCAGGTAGTCGAACCAGGCCTGCACGCCGATATCGCGGAACACCGCGCGACGATCGCGAAACCCCGGCGACCCCGCGCCCCAGATGTCGTTCAGCAGTTCGTGATCGTCGAAGGTGTAATACGACGGCACACGCCGATGCCACTCCGCCAGGTTCGGGCAACGGCTCAGGTAGAGTTTGTAGTTCTCCCAGACGCCCGTGATTGTCGGCGCCAGATCGACCAGTCGCGGCGTTCCCGCCGATTCGATTTCCACCTGTTTCATCCATTCGGCGGCGGGGTATTCACGCTTCTCCTCGTAAAGCCAGTCGCCGTTCAGGATCGCGAAATCGATCTTGTCAGCGATGCGGTCCAGCATCGTGGTGTAGGTGGGCAGGGTGTAGCCGATGCCGTTGGCCGGGCTCTGGTTGTTGCCGCAGGCGAACTCGAAGCTGAAATTGAAAAGCCCCTTGGGGTTCAGCTCCGGGTCCTTCACGGTTGCGGCCTCCGGCAGGGTGCGAAAAGTCCCGCGCGGCGCCTTGTTCCGCTGGCCGTCGGCGACGACCTCGAAGTGGTAACGCGTGGCCGGCTTCAATCCTTTCAACTCCACCCAACCCGTGCAGTCATCCTCCAGCTTCGTTCTCACCGGAGCCGAGGCGAGATTGAAATCAGCCGGGTTCACGCCGTAGCGCACGACGAACTCACCGGGCTTTTCCGTCCGCGCCCAGACGCCCATCGTTCGCGACGAAGGCCGGCCGAGCATGGGCCCATGGGTGATTTCGAGGGCAGTAAGGTTTTGGAAGGCAGAAGAGACCGTGACCGCAAAGACAAGGGCGCCGCGCAAATTCATGCCGGCAACTGTGATCGTCCAAGCCGGGCTTGAAAACGATTTAATAGGTTGTTCCCGGGATGAGCTTGCCCGGAGCGCGGCCTTCGGGCCGCCGCCTTGCCCGCTCAGCGAACGCGCCGCGCTACCCGATCACATTATCTCCGCCGTTCTCCTTCTGCCGCAAGGTGACCGGCCAACCGGGATACTGGTTGGACTTTTTCCCGTCCGTCGCATCGATGAGGAACTTGAACGACTCCAGCAGGTAGGTCTTGTTCTCCGTATCGATCGTGACCAAGGCAAAGCCGCTCGCCTTCTGGTGCGCCAGTTCGTAGCGGTTCTTCTTGTTGCCCACCTCGGGGTTACCGACGGCATACACGTAGACCTTGTTGCCGAAACCGTCGAGGAACTCGCCGGTGTTCGGCAGGCCGTGTTTCGGGCGGTTCTCGTGCTTCATCCCAACCTCGTCCGGCCGCCACCACCGCGGATACCCGGCGGCGATCGCCGGCGTGCAGAAGGACCAGCAACCGTCGCGCTGCGCGTCCGCGCCATACTGCGTCAGCGTGGTCAGGTGCTGGTCGCCGTTGATATGTAGGGGCATGCCCTTGCGCAAGATGCGGACGGCTCGGTTGCGCGCCGTCTGCGGCCAGCCGCCGGAATCCAGATCCGCCTTCAGGTAGCCGTTGTAGCCGCCGTGATGCGTGGCGACGCCCGCGAAGACCGTCTGGCTGAGCAGGACTTTCATCGCGTGCCCGCGCCAGTCGCCCGTCCAATGCTCCAGGAACTTCTCCTGCCGTTCGCCCAGCAGGACCAGTCCGGGCTTGTCCAGGTGCAGGGTGTCGACGTTCATGTCCTTGACGTGATCCGCGCGTCCGCTGCCGGTCTCAACGCGCTCGGGGCCGCTCTTGAACTGGCGGTCGCTGATGATCGCGAAGCTGACGCCGCCGTAAACCATGTCGCCGTAGTAGACCGTCATGTTCTGCTTGACCGGCGTGGCGTCGTAAAAATCGGGATGATGCGCGGCGCAGGTCCGGTGGACGACGTTGACCATGCGCACCGGTTCGCGGTAACCGCCCTTGGAGGACGCTCCCTTGTCGAGCCCGGTCATCGGCGCGCCGCCTTCGCCCCAGTAGTTGCCCTGGAACACATCATGGTCATCCGGAATGCAGACCGTGGGCCGGTCGCGCATGACTTCGCCGAAGGACCAGCCGTGCATGTAGAATTTGCGGAGGTAGTTCAGGATCGCCGGGCCGGCCGGGTCGCGGATCAGACCGTAGCCGCCGTGGTTCTCGTAAAGCTGGTCGCCGGAGAAATAAAGCATGTCCGGGTCGAGCTTGAGGAGGTTGTTGGCCACCGGTTCGTAGGGGAAGGCGTAGTCTTTCTGGCAGGTCATGGCAGCAAGACGCAAAGGACGACCTGCTGGGTTGGCCTTGATCGTTCCTGTGCGTTCGTGCTCCGTCACCGAGCCGTCCAGGTGTTTCTGCCGGAAGATCAGGCGGAACTGCGCCGCCTTCTTCTCGTTCCACTTGGCAACACGGAAGGTCGCGGTCCAAGCGTCCGTGTCGAGAGCCTGAGTCGCGACCTTCTTCCAGCCGCCTCCGCGGTTCACCTGCAGTTCAATGCCCCGATCGTCCTTCTCGCCGAGCGGCCCGGTGAGGGCGGTCATCTTCAGCACAAACCCGTCCTTCCCGCGCGAATCGCTCAACGTGTACTGCGACCACAGGATCGGACCGAAGCGACGCTCCGGGCGGACGGTGAAGGCGTCGCCCGCGACCGTCCAATTCTCAAACCGGTAGCGCGCGCCTTTGGCGTTGCGCTGGTTGCCGTCGAAATTGTTGGCCAATGCGACGTTGCCCAACAGGTCGAGGGGATTGACCTGCTGGGTGACGGAGCCGAGTTCCCGCCCCTTCGCGTCGGACGCCGTGAGCGTCAGGGCGTAGCGTCCGCCCGCGGGGCTGCCCGTCAACCGGAGTGTGACGTTCTTCGGTCGATTCAACCCGGCAACCGCGGCCTCCTTCCGGCCGATGAACAGACTGCCCGCGCGGAGTCCGGCCGCCAGCTTCGCCTTGGAGAAACAGTTGCTGCGGTATTCATCGATATCGCTGCGGTTGCCCAACCGGAAGCCAGCGCCGCCATCCTTCCCGCTGACTTCGACCTGGTTGATCTTCACGGACATCGCCAGGGAGCCCTTGGTGTTGGTGAGTTGATGGGTGAGCAACTGGATGTTCCTGTCGCCCTTGGTTGTCTGGCATTCCGCCGCGCCGCCCGCAATGCGCCAGTCCTCCATCGGATTCGCCCAGTAGTCCGCGCCCAACCAGACACGGTCGGGCAGGGTCCGCCAATCGCTCGTGTGTTCCGCGGCCGCAGCGGATGAGGCGGAAGGGTTGGTCAGGCCGATGGCGGCGGTTCCGACGCCGATGGTTTTGAGCGCGTCGCGGCGGGAAAAGGGTCGTTTCATTCTGTGTTTGCGGATGTTGTTGCGTGGCGCGCCGACCAAAAGACATGACGGCGTTTCTGTTCAGGACCGGTGAACCTACCGAAGGCAGCGGAGGCTTGCCAAGCCTTTGGACGGGATAAGGGGACGCCGTCACGAGTGAAAAACGCTCGGGAACCGGAATCGCGTTCAGATAGGCTGCCTGGGGCCATTCACTCTTGCCACTCTCTTGCTTAAGCTCCAGACTTCGTTCTCACCTCGAGATTGCGGGCGCCTCGCTCGTCTCGTTGTGTTTTAGCCGATTGAAAACTCCGTAATTTCTCCAACTCACCTTAAGATCCATTAGCCATGGCTGCTTCGACGTCAATTCTCCCGGATAAACTGCACGAGTACCCCCAACAAGATGTGATCGACGGATCCGCCGCCGGACCGGATTCCGTTCTTGATGACTGCCTCAACCAGAACGACGGCGTGTTGCAGCTTCTGCACCGTTACGCCGGACGGACATTTTGCACGCCGGGGAAACGAATCCGCCTGGATGCGGAATCCTACTATCCGGATTACATGGGCGGGACCGGGCTCGATGAGCTTTGGATGTGCTGCACCGTGCCCATCGTGACCGGGGTCATCGACACCCGGACGAACAAGGCGCCATTTCGCGAAGGTGAATCGCACGTCCTCACGCCTGATGGCCAGGTCATCTCGCTGCAGGATCTGATCGTCGCCAATCCGGAAGCGGTCATCGGCGAGAAGATGACGGCCTTTTCGAAATCCCTGTTCGGCGACCCGACCTGGCCGATCGTGTCGAAGAAATTCGACAATCTGAATCCGATCCCGCATCACCTTCACTGGGCCAAGTGGGAGGTCTACGACATCAATTCATACGACAACCCCGGAGTCAGTCCGTCGCATTATCACACCACGGCGATGGGACTCTACCCGTCCGTGACGAAGGACGAATTTCTCGCCTGCATGAAGGGTTGGGGGCAGGGCGAGTACAACGGGGTTCGCCATTTGTCGCCGCACACGATGATGTGGATTGATAACGGCTTCGTGATGCCGAACGGCGTCCTGCACTCGCCGACGGACCTTTGCACGCACGAGTTGCACGTCACCATGGATGAGCACTTCCTGGCCGAGGATCTGACGCTGGATGGACGTATTGGAGCCGCCGACGCGTTTTACGCCTGCCGGGAAGAGGACTATCCGAAGGACAAGCACCTGGACTGGGAATACCTGGTTGAAAAGTTCGACTTCGAAGCGAACCAGGACCCGGACTTCGTGCGGAAGAACTCGCGTCCGGCAATCACCGCCGAAGAATTCGCCGGCGACGGAGTGGACGCGAAGTGGATCGTCTACGGGGATTTCCTCGGCGACCAGAAGTGCTCCATCCTCCGTCTCATCGTGCAGCCCGGCGGCAAAACGAATTTCAGCCCCGAGAGTCCCGCGCTGTTCCACACGAATGGCGGAAGCGGCCGCGTCGGAAAGCTCGCGGTGCGCTATCACCAGGACATGAAGCTCGGCGAACTCTATCCCGAGATCGGATTCATCACCCAGTCGGCGCTCAACAGCGGCGGTGTCGAAATCGAGAACACGGGGACAGAACCGCTCGTGCTGACCTTCGACTTCCCGCAGCAGGCGCATTCCAAAACGCCCGGCACGAACTAGTCGCGCACATTCGGCAATCCACTACACGACTGCCTCTTTCGGTCATTGCGACCGAGGCAGTCGTTTTTATGTCGGCCTGTCCCGACCGGCGTCAGCGACTGAAAGGGTAAGCATTCAGGCCCAATTCCGCTGGCGCTTTTAATGGCATTGAGGATCTGGCAGCCGGCATCTTCGGTGAGCAGGTCGTAGGAGCGGTTGATGCCGATGTTTGCAAAGGCCTCTGTTTTCAACACCCTGCCAGAAGGAATCGAAGGGGCATCTCGCTATTTCTCGCCACGAGCGTTCGACCGGTTGCCCCGGATAGCTTGGGGCTGTTTGAACGGCGCTGCTTTGCTCAGCTGGTTGTCGGCTTTGAATACATAGATTCGGCTCGCCGACAACCCACTGGTGTCGATGGTTACAGGACCGGCATCGATCCTTTTGCTGTATACCTTGTACTTGCCTCCTGCGGTGGACAACCTGCCGGTAGTGAGCTTGACCCAAGACCAGCCCTTTGAATTGATCAGCGCCATCTCGCTCGCGGAAGCCAGTCTGCCATCATTCCCCTCGTAAGGGACGATCAGATACATCCGACAGGGAAGCGTGACGACCACCTCGCCTTTCTGTAATCCAGCGAATCGGTTTGCAATCCTTGTCTGGAGATAGAAAGCGCCACTTCTCAATTGCGGCGGCAATTTGGCGAACCTGGAATTGGAGTCCAAGTATATCGGCGCCCCATTGGATAACGGTTTTAACTGGTAACTGTTGCTGTTTATTTTGACTTGAAATGACTCGTCCGGTCGCCGCAAGGGCGGGCGCTTCACGGCTCCAACAGGCGCACCGGAGTCCGCGTTTTTATCCGCAGCAACGGTTCCGGCCGCAGGCACTGACTCCGCCAGCATATTCCCGTTTCCAGAATTGACCGCTCTCTCCAACACACAACGAAACCCGCGGTTATCGTAGCGTAACGAGGGCGCATCGCCGAGGCGGTACGAGGACAACAGATTGCCCGGAACGGGATCTGACCACGACGCCCCGCGCAATACACGCAACTTGCGATCAACCGGTCTATACCAATCGTCGCACCACTCCCATACATTGCCTCCCAGATCAAAGAGACCAAACTCGTTGGCAGCGTAATCTCCCACGGCGGCGACTCGCACATCCGCATCGCGGTAATCGTCAATGGTCTTCCATTTATCAGGCCAACCGGCAATTCGAGCCTCGTTTCCCGCATAGTTTCCGCTTCGCGCCGGCGGCGGAAAGCTCGTGCCCCAGGGGTAGACTCCCTTGATGCCTTTATCACGCTCCTTTGGGGATGAGCCTGGTTCCTGTTTCAGTCCCACCGCCCTGCTCCATTCCTCGTCTGTCGGATCGTGGGCTGACAGATACGTCTTCGCCAGCGCCAGATTCAGTTGGGGTTGGCGGGCGCTTTCGTTCTTGGCCGCGAGCAGTCGTCGCGCTTCAGACTTGCTCCGCGTGCGGAGGCTCTGCTTCTTCCTGCTTTCGGAATCCATGGCGTAAAAGACGCCGCGGTGTTGGGTGAGCCAGTATCGATCTTTCATGTCTGCCGGTGCTTGGGTTACGATGGCAGACCTCCTCCGAAAGCGTATGGGAGTAATCCTGGAGTCGGGTCGAATTCGCTCAAATCACGCGAAAATCGACGTTTAGTGCTCCATTTGGTGCTCCATTCGGCGCTTTCTGGCGTTACCGGGAGCCAAAGGGCGTTGCAAACAGGCAACTTGGGAAGATGGCTCCAGCGGTAGGACTCGAACCTACAACCTAGTGGTTAACAGCCACCCGCTCTACCATTGAGCTACGCTGGAATCCGGCTGAAAGGACGGGGAAAGTAGCGGTGGTCATGGGCAGCGTCAACCCGTTTTTCAAAAGTCTCGCCGGCTTCGCGTTGACGCAACTCAAGCGCCCCCGGAAGCTTCGACAAATCGCGGCGGGATATCGAGTCGGCCTGCCGCGAATGAACACCTTCCAGACCACCAATCCCCTCGACAGCGTCCGTCCCGATCGGTAGGTCTGTTGTTCGATGTCCGCCTCGCGTGAAAAGGTCCAATGGGCCGGCCTGTTTCTCGGGCCGGCTCTGGCACTGCTGGTTTTTGCGCTCCTTCCGGGAGCGTATCAGGATGCAGGCGGCGCAACCGTACCGTTCGAAGTTTCCGGGCGCGCGGTCCTCGCGGGAATGGTCTGGATGGCGGTCTGGTGGCTGACGGAGGCGACCGAGGTGACCACCACGGCGCTGCTGCCCCTGATTGTCTTCCCGCTGACCGGCGCGGTGTCGATCAAGGCCGCCGCCTCGCCCTACGCCAATCACCTGATCTTCCTGTTCATGGGCGGGTTCATCATCGCGCTTTCCATGCAGCGCTGGGGGCTGGATCGACGCATTGCGCTGACCACGCTGCGATTCGTCGGCACCCGGCCCGCCAACATGGTCGGCGGCTTCATGTTGGCGACGGCCGGGCTCAGCGCGTTCATCTCGAACACAGCCACCACTGCGATGATGCTGCCGATTGCCATGAGCGTCGTTGCGCTTTTGAGCGAGAAGGAGGGGGAAGCGAATGTCGGCGGCGGCGCGTTCGGGACGGCCCTGATGTTGGGCGTGGCCTACGCGGCGACCCTGGGCGGGGTGTGCACCTTGATCGGCACGCCGCCCAATGTGTTCTTCCGCAGCTTCGTGGAGACTTCGATTGCGGAGGACTATCGCATGAAGATCGACTTCGCGCGTTGGTTGCTGCTGGGACTGCCGGTGACCGGGATCATGCTGCCGCTGACGTGGCTGCTGCTCACCCGCCGGCTGTTTCCCCTGCGGCGCGAACCCATCGAGGGGGGCGCGGAGCTCATCGGTTCGGAACTGCGGAGGCTGGGGCCGATGAAACGCGGCGAACGGATCACCCTGGTCGTATTCCTCCTGACCGCGATGTTCTGGATCACACGGCAGCTGTGGGCGAAGCTCACGATTTCATGGAACGGCGGCGACCTGCAACCTTTCGCCGGCCTGAGCGATCCCGGGATTGCGATGACGGCGGCGTTGGCTCTTTTTGTCCTGCCAACGAACGCGGCGAAGCGGGAATTCACCATGGATTGGGCCACCGCCAAGAAGATGCCGTGGGACATCCTCGTGTTGTTCGGCGGAGGGATGAGCCTGGCGTCCGCCGTGGACGCCACGGGCGTCGCGCAGTTCTTGGGCAGCCAGGCGGGGAGTTTTTCCGGGATGCCGGCGTTCGTGATCGTGCTGGTCGTGACGCTGGCTGTGATCCTGCTGACGGAACTGACCTCAAACCTGGCCACCACGGCGACGCTGCTGCCCGTCCTGGCGGCGCTGGCGCCTGGATTGGGGGTGCATCCTTACCTGTTGATCTTCCCCGCCACGATCGCCGCCAGCTGCGCGTTCATGATGCCGGTGGCGACGCCGCCCAACGCGATTGTGTTCGGCTCCGGTCAGATCCGGCTGCCGGAGATGATCAGGGCCGGAATCTGGCTGAATCTCCTCGGCCTGGTCACAATCATGATCGTGTCGTGGTTCCTCCTGGAACCGGCGATTGGGGTGGAGTTGTTCGGCAAGTGAGCCTCGTTCAGCGGATGAGCGGCGCTCCGGGGAATCCTTCACAGCATTCGGTATTCCGTGTTCAGCATCTGACCGCCGACCACTGATTACGGACTACAACCTACCGATTCACCATCCAGATCAGCAGGCCGACATGCAGGATCGTGCTGAGGATGAGCACGACAAGGAACGACCGCTTCTGGGTCTTGTGCCGGAAGGCCGCGCGCCCCGCCCAGCCGCCCGCAAAGCCGCCCGCCAGCGACAGCCCGTGCAACACGATCTCCGGAATGCGCTGCTTCTCGAATTTCGCGGATAGCTTGTCGAAACCATAGAAGAGGAAGTTCACGATGCTGAGGCTGACGAGGGCGATCACGTAGAGGTTCCACCTCGTGTAGTGATAAACCGCCCAACCGGCCGCCAGCACCAGAACAGCCGCCAGCCAGAGGAAGAACTTCTTCGGCCGACGCAGTCCCTTGTGGGGTTTGTTTTCGGATTCCGCCATGCGCGAAGGAGTCTGGCGCCGATCCGTGGATCGCGGAAGCGGCAAGTTGCTGCATTGACTCAATTCGACCCGGCGCTTGAATCTCGACCGCGTCATGAGCCGCCGAATACTCATCATTCCCGACAAGTTCAAGGGCGCCCTCACCGCCCGCGAAGCCGCCGAAGCCATCGCCGACGGTTGGAAAAAGGCGCAGCCGGACGACGCGCTGGAACTGCTTCCGATGAGCGACGGCGGCGACGGTTTCAGCGCGATCCTTGGAGGGCTGCTCGGAGCCGAAACCCGGAGGGTGGCGTCCGTCGATGCGGCCCATCGTCCCTGCGAAGCGACCTGGAGCTGGATTGCGGAGACGCGGACCGCCATCATTGAGACGGCCAACATCATCGGATTGGCGATGCTGCCCAAGGGCCGGTTCCATCCCTTCGAACTGGATACCTTCGGCTTGGGCGCAGCTCTGCAGGACGCGGCCCGGGCAGGCGCTGAAAAGTGCGTCGTCGGCATCGGCGGCAGCGCAACCAACGATGGCGGAACGGGGCTCGCGCGGGCGCTTGGCTGGAGTTTCCTCGGCTCCGACGGCCCGCTGGAGCATTGGCGTGAACTGGAGAATCTGAAAAGCATCCGACGACCGGACGAAGTCTTGGCAAGGTTGCCCCACGTGGAGGTGGCGGTGGATGTTCAAAATCCACTCAGCGGGGCCGATGGTTGCAGCGCGGTCTACGGTCCACAGAAGGGGCTTCGCCTCGAGGATATCGCGCCGGCGGACGCGGCGCTGCGTCGCCTTGGCGAGGTGGCGGGGCAGGATCTCGACTGTCCCGCGGACACGCCGGGCGACGGCGCGGCCGGCGGACTTGGCTTCGGCCTGCGTTGTTTCGTGAACGGAACCCTGCGCCCGGGGTTTGACCTCTTCGCCGAACTGGCAGGGCTCAGCGCGCGGCTCACGGAATTCGACCTGGTCATCACTGGGGAGGGTTCGATCGACCGATCGACCTTGATGGGAAAAGGCGTCGGGGAACTGGCGACCCACTGCCGGGAACTCGATCTCCCCTGCCTCGGACTCGGGGGCGTCGTGGAGACTTCGGACGAAGTCGCCGGGCGTTTCACCTTGGCGGCGGGAATCGTCAACGAGATCGCCGAGGAGGCTGAATCGATGGCCCGGCCGGCGGAGTGTCTTTCCCGCCTGGCGGAAAAGGTCGCCGGCGATCAGGAATTCTAGCTTCCAGCTCCGGGCTTCGGATCCCTGACAGGCGATCGTTGAGGCCCGATCCCGTCAGTGGTTCCATCAATACGCTCGGTTCGTTTCCCTGTTCCGGAACCAGGCGGTAAGTCTCGCCTTCAAATCGTCCAGCGTTTTGCGGTGGGCGGCGTCGCGCGACAGGTCGTTCAGTTCGTCGGGATCGTTCTTCAGGTCGAAGAGTTGAAGCCGGTCGATCTTCGGGTAGTGGATCAACTTCCAGCGGTCGGTCCGGACCATCTGCTGGTAGCCGAAGAAGTAGCCGTAGATCTCAGGGTGAATCTGGTCCTTTTCACCGCGCAAGACAGGCGCGAAGCTCTTTGCCTCGACCGTCGCCGGAATTGGAACCCCGGCGAGTTCGCAGGCGGTGGGGAACATGTCGCGCAGGTAGATCTGGGCTCGGGTGCGCCGGCCCTTGAGGACGCCCGGCCCGGCAACGATGAAGGGCACGCCGACGGTGTGCTCGTACATGTTCTGTTTGCCCATCAGACCGTGACTGCCGAGGGCGAGGCCGTGGTCACTGGAGAAGATGATCACGGTGTTGTCGTATTGCCCGATGTCCTTGAGCGTCTTCAGGATGCGGCCGATCTGCGCGTCCATGTCGTCCAGGACGGCATAGTAGACGGCGATTTCCTCTCGGATGTCGGCCTCGGTGCGGGGCCATGGGAGAAGCCGCTCATCGCGTCCGTCGTAGCTTCCGTGGTCGAAGGGATGGACGGGACGGTAGTTCTTCGGCAACGGCATCTTCGCGGGGTCGTATTTCCCCTCATAACCCGGAGGAATGACAAGCGGATCGTGCGGCGCGGTGAAATTGACGTGGAGGAAGAAGGGCTTGGTCGGCTTGCGTTGAAGCAGGGAGATGGCGCCGTCG
Organism: Verrucomicrobiales bacterium; assembly: GCA_038126235.1. GTDB lineage: Bacteria > Verrucomicrobiota > Verrucomicrobiia > Limisphaerales > JAYPEY01 > JAYPEY01. The sequence goes on along the minus strand of JAYPFK010000044.1, from coordinate 787 downwards.
GCAATGTATCGACTGGTCTCGCCAACGAGCCCGATGCCCTTTTCCAGCTCGGGCTTGCCGTCGTTCGTCTTGAAGGTCCAGCCGCGGTAGCCGGTGATCAGGCGCCCCTTGCGGCCATGGCGGGGCTTCTTGCCCTCAGCTCCCGCGCCGCCGCTGCTGAACAGGCCGCCGGTTTCCTCGTAGCCGCGCGTCTTGGGGCTGCCGTCGTTCATCCACTTGCCGGAATACCACGCGTGATAGCCGGCGCCGCGCAGGGTGTCGCCCCAGAAGACCATCTCCTTGCGAAGTCGACCGCCGGCATGGGGCACACCGTTCTTCCAGCCCGTCGCGCCGGTGAGGATTTCAGCGCGACTCGGAACACAGAGTGGAAACGGGGCCACGGCCCGCGTGAAGGTTGTGCCCTCCCGCACCAGTCGGTCGAGATTCGGCGTGTGGATGCGGTCGTTGCCCAGGGCATGGATCGTGTCCGGCCGCTGGTCATCCGTGACGATCACCAGGAAATTCGGCTTGGCGGCGGACGCACAGGCGATGGACAGCGCGAGGAGGAGCGAAGCGAGGGCGAAGGAAATGCGGAAGGGTGCGATCATGATGTGGGGAGGCGATTTCGGATGGTCCGGCATCGTAGGCGCCACGGGATGCGCGCGCCAGTTCGTTTTGGAGGCACGGCCGCGTTTGGTAAGGCGAACTGTCCTCAGTGAGCCAACGTGAGCATGCCTCGAAGCGGCTCACTGCGGACAGTTCGTATAGCTTACCCGGAGTTGTTCACTGGTTGGGTTCGAGCCCTCGG
>JAYPFK010000043.1:62973-69831 GCA_038126235.1 Verrucomicrobiales bacterium | reverse complement strand
CCCCCCCCCCCCCCCCCCCCCCCCCCGGCCCCCCGCCCCCCCCCCCCCCCCCCCCGCCGCATTTCATGTTCCGATGGAATTCCCGTTCAGAGCGGTCTGACCTTGGCGGAAGTGATGACCCACCCGAGGTAGTGGGCTCCGAGGCCGATCTGGCCGGGGGGCATGTCGCGGAAGCGCGGATTGCGGCTGAGCCTGTGGTTCAACCCCTGCCAGCGGTAGAGAGGCTCTGAATCCAGCAGAACCTTAATGTCGGACCTGGGGCCGGAGAGGCGCACGAACACATCGAGTTGGTAGGTCTGATTCTCCTGGATTCTCTGGCCGAGGGCGGCCTTGGGGTCGTATCGGCCGCCGTCCCCGTCCAGGAAATGAAGCGTCGCGCGCCATCCGTCATAGGGATAGCCGTCGATCAGGAATCCGGTCTGCCGCGTTCCCACAGGGATGAAAATGGTGAGAGATTCGTTTTCGACGACGCGGCGGAAGCGGACCTGAAGGTGGTAGCTCGTGTTGACGAATTCTCCGGGCAGGGCGCAGGAAGAGAATTTGCCGGGAGGATTCCTCAATTCCCCGTTCGTCAGCGTCCACTTGATGGATTCGCCGGTGAAGTCATCCGGGTCCAACGCGGCGATCAGGTCCCGCCATTCGGATGCCGTTTCTGATTTGGCTGGGGATGTCGGCGCGGCGGCGTTCGGCCGCAAACATCGAGGTTCCCAGACACGCGTCACTCGATCTTCACTGCTGCAGGCCAGTTTGAGACCGCTGGGACTGAAGGCGAGGGAACGGGGCGGGGCCAAAGGCCCGCGCAATTCCTCCAACAGCGCGCCGTCGGAGAGATCCCAGAGTCGGATTGACAAGTCGGCGGAAGCCGAGGCCAGAATTGCCTTCTCGGGATGAAAGGCGATCGCGGTGACGGCCTTGTCGTGCGCTCGAAATTCCCGCTTCACCTCCAAGGTATCCCGATCCCGGATGCGAACGCGCTTGTCGGCTCCGGCTTCAGCGAAAAAGGTCCCGTCAGGAGCTCTGACGATCGCAAGCGTGCGCGCATTGCCGGTGTACACCTGCTTGATCTTCTCCCCGGTCTCGGCGTCCATCAAGCGGAGGAAGTTCTTCACATCCTGGTGCAGGCCCGCCACGAGACGGTTTACTCCGACCCAGTCGCCGGTTTGGGGCAGGGTGGTGTGATCCCATGCGAATTCAACCAGCCTGGCCCCGGTGGTCGCGTCAAGGATTGCGGTTCCGGCCCATACCTTCCGTCCGGAGCGATCCAACCTGATGAATTCATGCTTTTCCGGCGTGTTCCATGTGTGGGACAATGTCGTGTCCTTTCCGAGGATATCGAAGACAGAGAATTTCCCGGCTTTGTTCGCCGCGATTGCCCGACGCCCATCCGGACTCGAATGCGACGCCAATGGCTCGGCCAACTCCGCGATCTTCACCCTCGACGGCTTCTTCAAGGAACCCCGCGGCATCGAGATCGTCCCCCCGGATCCCCTCACCGGGAACTGACGGAGGGGAGGGAAAAATGCGGCGGTCGCAGACGCGCCGCTACAACCACGCTCGCCGCAGGCGCCCCTGCCGCGGTGGGTGGGGAAGGCTCGCCGAGCCGTCCCATTTCAAAGTCCCGAAGGGACGCAAGACGGCTGCAGTTTTCCAGAAACCGTTCTGGTCACGCCATGATCTCCTCGACGGGCGGGGATTCCTCGACGCCGGTCAGACGCTGGTCGAGCCCCTGGAAGCGGTAGGAGAAGCGTTTGTCATCGATGCCCAGGCGGTTGAGCATGGTGGCATTGAGACGGGTGATGTGCACGGGGTCCTTGACGATATTGTAGGAGAAGTCGTCGGTCTCGCCGTGGACGACGCCGCCCTTGATGCCGCCGCCGGCCATCCAGACGGAGAAGCAGCGGGGATGGTGGTCGCGGCCGTAGGTGTCCTTGTTGAGCGTGCCCTGGCAGTAGATGGTGCGGCCGAACTCGCCGCCCCAGACAACCAGGGTGTCCTCCAGCATGCCGCGCTGTTTGAGGTCCTGGATCAGCGCCCAGGCGGGGCGGTCGACATCGCGGGCCTGGTTGGGCAGGTCTTTGGGGACGGAGCCGTGCTGGTCCCAGCCGCGGTGGAAGATCTGGACGAAGCGCACATCGCGCTCGGCCATGCGGCGGGCGAGGAGGCAGTGCGAGGCGAAGGTGCCGGGAGTGAAGGCGTCCGGGCCGTAGAGATCGAGGATGTGCTGAGGTTCGTTGGAGGTGTCGGTGAGCTCCGGCACGGAGGACTGCATGCGGAAGGCCATCTCATACTGGGCGATGCGGGCGAGCGTCTCGGGATCGCCGACCTCGTCGAGTTGCCGCTGGTTCAGGCGGGCGAGGGAATCCAGCATGCGGCGCCGCGTCCCGGAGCTGACGCCTTCGGGATTGGAGAGGTAGAGCACGGGGTCGCCCTTGGAGCGCAGGCGGACGCCCTGGTGCTTGGAGGGAAGAAAGCCATTGCCCCAAAGCCGGTTGTAGAGGGCCTGCGCCTCCTGCCGGCCGGTCCAGGAGCTGGTCAGCACGACGAAGGAGGGAAGGTTCTGGTTCATGCTGCCGAGCCCGTAGCTGAGCCAGGCGCCGAGGCTGGCCTTGCCGGGCAGTTGGCTGCCGGTGTTGATCAGCGTGATCGCCGGGTCGTGGTTGATGGCCTCGGTGTGGATGGAACGGATGATCGAGATGTCGTCCGCCATCTTCGCCATGTTGGGCAGCAGTTCACTGAACCACGCGCCGCTCTGGCCGTGCTGGGTGAACTCGAACTTTGACGGCGCGATGGGGAAGCGCTTCTGCCGCGAGGTCATCGTGGTGAGGCGCTGTCCCTGGCGGACGGAATCGGGGAGGTCCTTGTCGAACCAGTCGCGCATCTTGGGCTTGTAGTCGAGCAGGTCCATCTGGCAGGGCGCGCCGGCCATGAAGAGGTAGATGGCGCGCTTGGCCTTGGGCGCAAAATGCGGCAGCTCGGGCAGGCCGTTGGCCATGGAGGCGGCGCCCAATGACGAGGTTCCCATGCCGGCCATGGCCTTGTCGCCGCCCATGAGCGAGGCGAGGGCGGGGACGCCGAGTCCGAGCGCGCCCTGCTTGAAGAAGTGTCGTCGTGTGATCGCGTTGAGGCGTTCCTGGCGGAGGTCCATGGCTTATCCTTTGGTGATCGTTTCGTCGAGGTTGAGAATGAGGTTGGCGACCATCGTCCAGGCCGCGAGTTCGGCCTGCGGGATGGCGGCGTCAGGCGCGCCGGAGCCCACATGGATCAGGGCCTTGGCGCGTTCCGCGTCGGCCTGGAACTCCTTGAGGTGGTCGTTCAGGACGGCGACGAGTTCCTTCACCTCGCCGTCGTGCGCGTGGCGGGAGGTGGCGAGGCGGAACATGTAGGCGGCGCGGGATTCCGCCGTGGAGCCGCCTTCGCGCCAGGCGCGTTGGGCGAGGCCCCGGGCGGCCTCGACGAACTGGGGTTCGTTCAGGAGGACGAGGGCCTGGAGGGGGGTGTTGGTCCGTTCGCGGCGCGGGGCGCAGGATTCGCGGGACGGCGCGTCGAAGGCGGTCATCTGCGGCGGCGGCGAGGTGCGCTTCCAAAAGGTGTAGACGCTGCGGCGGTAGATCTTGTCGCCGGCGTCGGGATAAAACTGGACGGTGTTGGAGCCGGAGTAGCCGACCGCCTTCCAGAGGCCGTCCGGCTGCGGCGGTTTCACACTCGGTCCGCCGAGTTTCTTCACCAGCAGGCCGCCGGTCTGCAGCGCCTGGTCGCGGAGCATCTCGGCGTCGAGCCGGAAGCGCGGGCCGCGGGCATAGAGTCGGTTTTCGGGATCGCGTTCGACGTGCTCGGCGCTGAGCGTGGAGCTTTGGCGGTAGGTGGCGGACATGACGAGCTGCTTCATCAGGCGTTTGACGTCCCAGCCGCTTTCCCGGAAATCGACGGCCAGCCAGTCGAGCAATCTGGGGTGCGAGGGCGGGGAGCCCTGGCTGCCGAAATCCTCGGAGGTCTTGACCAGACCGACGCCGAAGGCCTGTTGCCAGAAGCGGTTCACGATGACGCGCGAGGTGAGCGGGTGCCGCGGATCGAGCAGCCACTGGGCGAAGCCCAGACGGTCGTTCGGCAGGCCCTCGGCCATGGGCGGCAGGGAGAGCGGGGTGCGTCGGCTCGTCTTGTCGCCCTTCTGGTCGTAGTTGCCGCGGACCAGCATGAAGGCCTCGCGCGGTTCCTTGCGTTCGCGGTAGATCAGTGTGATGGGCACCTCGCGCTCGACGTCGGAAAGCCCCTTCTGCGCGGCGAAGAGGGCCTTGCGCTGGGCGACGACGCCCGCGTCCTTCGCGACGTGGTGGCGGTAATAGGACCGGATGCGCGCGGCCTGTTCTGGGGTGCGCTGGGCGGGGGCGAGGGCGGCAATCTTCGCGATCTCGTCCGGGGCGGCCACGTGCGGCGATTCCATGCGGAAGTAGAAGCCGGCGTCGCCCTGCCAGTTGAGGACCTTGAGCAGGAGGTTGTTGTCGCCGGCCTTCAGGCTGATCTCGACGCGATCCTGATCCGGCGCGACCTCACGCTCCTCGTTCTTCCCGAGGACCTCCTTGTTGTTGACGAAGACCTTGATGGCGTCGCTGCTGCCGGTGTGGATGACGGCCTTCTGCGCGGTGGAGGACCAGATGTTGCGGTGGATGTAGGTCGCGCTTTCGTTGCCGGGGAGGTCGCCGTGGACGACGCCGTCGGACCACTCGGGGTGGTGGATCCACTCCCGGGTTTCGCCGTTGTCGCTGAACTTCTGGTCGGCCTTGAAGGGCTTGCCCTCGGGGCCGAAGTTGCGGCCGAAGCTGCGCCGGCCGTAGGAGGCGGTGGTGAAGTCGCCGACGGACCACCAATCTCCGAGTTCGATGCGCGGGGTGGTCTCGGGCAGTTCGGCGGCCTTGCTGGCGGCGAGGCGGACGCGGCCGAAGTTATGCTGCGCGAACTTGGAGTTGAACCCGATCCGGCAGCGGATCAGGGAGCCCTCGTCGAATCCGAAGGGCTGGTCGGCGAAGAAGACGGCCTCGCGGCGTTCGATGCGGGAATGGCCCTCGACGGCCCAGCCGGTGTCGTCCTTGTTGTCGATGGCGTTGGCGATCTTGAAGTCGCCGTCCGGTTGCTCGTGGTCGGCCCAGGCGCGGGTGAACTTGATGCGCTGACACTGTTCGGGCTTGTCGGCGGGCATGATCTCCGCGGTGAAGGAGGTGAGGACGGCGTTGCCGTTGCTGCTGCGCGCGAGGCTCTTCTTGGTGTGGCTGGGGTCGGTCAGGGCTTCGAGGCGGATGGCGGCGAAGCTGCCCTTGGGCAGTTTGGCGGTGATCTCGTAGGTCTCCTTCGCGGGGTTCTCACCCGAGGCGAGGACCGACTTGTCCTTCTTCTTCTCCAGGGTCGCGCCGCCTTTGGAGGTGAAGCTCTCGGGATCGAGGACCTGCCAGTCCGGCTTGGGAACCTCGGGGCGGGGCTTGAGGGTCTTTTCCCAGGCGAGTTGCGCGGCGTCGAGTTTCGCGTCCGGCGCGGCAAGCTGTTTCTTCAGGCGGGCGATCTCGCTCTTGAAGCGGGCCAGGTCGCGGGATTGGAGTTCGGTGGGGGCCTGGATGATGGGGCGGTGGTCCTTGCGGTTTCCGTCGAGCGCGCCGCCGTCGATGCTGTTGAAGTAGCCGAACAGCGAATAGAAGTCGGCCATGGTGAAGGGGTCGAACTTGTGGTCGTGGCAGACGGCGCAGCCGAGCGTGAGGCCCATGAAGACGGCGCCGGTGGTCTCGACGCGGTCGATGACGTTGCGCACGTAGACCTCCTCCTCGATGGAGCCGCCCTCGCTGGTGGTGACGTTGCAGCGGTTGTAGCCGCTGGCGATGAGCTGATCGAGGGTCGGGTTCGGCAGCAGGTCGCCGGCGAGTTGCTCGATCGTGAACTCGTCGAAGGGCTTGTTGTTGTTGAAGGCGCGGATGACCCAGTCGCGGTAGGGCCAGATCTCGCGGTAGTTGTCGAGGTGGAGGCCGTGGGTGTCGCCGTAGCGGACGACGTCGAGCCAGTAGCGGCCCATGTGTTCGCCGTAGGCCTGGGAGTTGAGCAGGCGGTCGACGAGCTTCTCGTAGGCGTCGGGCGACTCGTCGGCGAGGAAGGCGTCGATCTCCTCCAGCGAGGGCGGGAGGCCGGTGAGGTCGAAGGTGGCGCGGCGGATCAGGGATTCGCGGCCGGCCTCGGCGGATTGGGGCAGCCCCTCGGCCTCGTTGCGCGCGGCGATGAAGTAGTCGATCTCGTTGCGCGGCCAGTCCGTGTTCTTGATGGCGGGGAGGGGGCTGCGCTTGGGCGGCAGGTAGGCCCAGTGACCGGAGAATTCCGCGCCCTCCTCGATCCAGCGGCGGATGGTCTCGATCTCCACCGGGGTGAGCTTCTTGTTCGTCTCCGGCGGCGGCATCAGGTCGTCGTGATTGCTGACGATGAGCCGCTGGAACAACGGGCTGGCGTCCGGTTTGCCCTTCACGACAGCGGCCCCGCCCTTGCGCTCGGCGAAGAGGCCCTCCTCGATGTCGAGGCGCAGCTGGGCCTCGCGTTTCTTTTCGTCCGGCCCGTGGCAGAAGAAGCAGTTTGCGGAGAGCAGGGGGCGGATCTCCTGGTTGAAATCGACCTTCGCGGCGGCGGCCTGGAAGGAGGCGAAGTGGGCAAGGACAAGGGAGGCTGCGAGCGTCGCGCAACGGCTCAATGGGTTCGGAGCAGGCATAAGCATCATTGGACCGGGATCGGAGTTGGCGCATTCAACCCCGAGGGTGGAGCGCGTTCAAGGTTTCTCGGCGCGCGGGGTTGTCCCGATCTTGCCGCGAACGGATGCAAATTTGCGGGGGAGTGGGGGTA
>JAYPFK010000043.1:0-62873 GCA_038126235.1 Verrucomicrobiales bacterium | reverse complement strand
TGGAGGTATGGAGGTATGGAGGTATGGAGGTATGGAGGTATGGAGGTATGGAGGTATGGAGGTGTGGAGGTATGGAGGTATGGAGGTATGGAGGTATGGAGGTATGGAGGCATGGAGGTATGGAGGTATGGGGCCGCGCTTCGCCTGGTGGGGCGCCTTACGGATCGTCTCCGTTTGCGGATTGGCCACGGCGCGTATTTTCAAGATGTTCCCGCTGAATTCGTCGCGCCCCCGCCCTTGCAAGGTCTCCGTCCGCCAGCGCGTCGGCGCTTTGAACCTTACATGTATTTGTAACGTACGTGACAAATACATGTAAGGTTCAGTCTGGTTGAGGTGGTCGGTTGTCGCGGGAATCCAGGCAGCGAAACGGGGCCTGGGTCACTCCAACGTCCGGAAGAAATCCTGCAGAGCTTCCACGTAACGGTCGCGGTTCGCCAGCAGGGTGTCGTTGTGGCCGCCTTCGAGTTCGCGGAACATCTTGGGTTCCCTGGCCGCCGCAAAGAGTTTCTCGCCGTGGTGGAAGGGGACGATTTCATCGTCCCGGCCGTGCAGGACCAGGATCGGGGCCACGATTCCTGCCAGCCGGTTGATCGTGTCGTATTGAATCGAGCCGAGCATTCGGACCGGAAGAAACGGGAAGATCTCGGCGCCGAGGTCGGGCACGCTGGTGAAGGTGCGTTCAAGGATCAAGGCCTTGATCGGCGCTTCCGTCGCGACTTTCGATCCGATGCCGCCGCCCAGTGATTCGCCGAGCACGATGACGTTATCTGGCTTGAAACCCTGGGCTTCCAACCAGCGCAGGGCAGCCCGTGCGTCGTGGTAGGTGCCTTCCTCGTCCGGGCTTCCGGCGCTTTGTCCGTAGCCCCGGTAGTCGAAGGCAAAGAGGCTGGCCCCGGTGGCGAGCAGGGCCTGGAAATGCATGAGTCGACCGGAGATGTTGCCGCCGTTTCCGTGGCATTGCACGACAACCCAGTCCTTGCGCGGGGAGCCTGCATCCGCCGGGAAGAACCAGCCGTGCAGGGCGACGCCGTCGTCGGCCTGGAATCGGACGTCCTCGAAAGGCCGCTGCAGGATTGTCGGATCGCCGTAGTTCTCCCGGCTGGGGCGGTAGACCTGACTGAGTTCGAATTGGCGGAACATGATTCCGAGAAAGACAAACAACGCTATGGGGGCGATCCACTTGAGTCGGCCGAGGCGGGGATCTTGGTTCGCCACGCTTGGCTCCTATCCGATTGAGCCGCCTTGGCAGGTTGGGCGGTCGTCGTCGATCACGCGGGGAACCTCCGGTTGACCCAGGCGCGCATGTCCTCCATCGAGGCCCAATCCGGCTCCGCCGTCACGCCGTAGCCGGGGCATTGCAGGCTTCCGCAATCGACGAATCCATCGCGGATCTTCAGATACCATTCGTCCCCGCGCTTCTCGTAGAGATCGGTGTGATGCCGGGCGATGGATTCCTTGTCCTGGTCGCTGACAAAGACCAAGCCGCGGTTCAGGTGATGACCGTTGCGCTCGCAGTCGTCCAGGCCGAGCAGGCCGACCGTGACAAAATCCTGATGCAACGGGGCGATCGGCAGATTCTGGAGATCCTCGGCGCTCTGGAAGGCGGGCTTGCCCTCGTCGTTGTAGTGCGCGACCCGGGCCCGGTTGATCAGGCCCTTGAAGAAGCCCTTGCAGTTCTTGTGCGAGGTTCCGGCGTAGCCGATTGCGTGCGCCCGCTTGTAGGCGTCCACCGAGCCGTCCGCCTCGTCGATCAGCAACAGTTTCCTTTCGGAGATCTTGCGGATCATTGGAGCCGTCGCCGGGTCCAGCGTCAGCGCGCGCGGCAGCGGTTGCTCGATGTAGGAGGTGTGCTGGAACATTCCGGGGACCTGGTTTTCGAACTGGCGGACGAATTCGTCGAAAACCTTGAGATCGGAGTAGGCCTCGTTGGCGTCGAGCGTCACCACGGTGTCGGGATCCTGGGGCAGGGCGTCCCAGATTGAGCGGAGGCGTTCCACGTCGGCCCGGACCTTTCCTCCGACCTTGATCTTGAAGCGGCTCAGACCGTAGCGGCGGATGCTGTCGTCCACGGCCTCCGGCAGACCGTCGTTCACGCGCGCCGCTTGCGGAACTTCCGCCAGACGCACGGGGTCGGCGGGGCCGATGGTGTGCCGGACCCGGATCAGGGTGGCCGGGCGTGGAGGGAGCCAGTCCGCCGGTTTCAGTTCCGGCAGGTCAGGGTCGGCCTGATGAGCGGCGAAACCCAGCCGGTCATCGCGCAACATCTCGAATGCGGAGGCGTTGTTGAGCCGGCAAAAGGCATCGACCAGGGCGCGCTCAAACAACGCGGAGGCGAAGGACGAGGTCAGCGATTCCTGTTTCGTCCGCGCGCCGGCGGCCATGATCTTCGGGTGGATCTCCAGCCATTTTCCGAACGGCGTTTCCAGCTTTGGCTTCCGCAGGCAGATCTCCCGCGCCTCGTAGATGAGATCGACCAGCTCGCGCAGCTTGAGTCCGCGGTCGCGGCCGGGGCGCTTATCCAGCCAGCGCACGGACAGACGGTCGCCGCTGCAGCCGAACGCTTCACGGCCCCGGTCGTCGGCCAGGATCAGGCGGACATGAGCCAGGGGATTGGTCCGACGCTCCGCCTGCGCGGCGGCTCCAATCTTGAAGGCGATGCGCCCGGGCGGGGTTTCCCGGACGAAGAGTTCGAGTTGTTTAATCGTGCAGTTCATGGGAAGGACGGATTTGCGAGCTTAGACCAAACCGACCTGAATGCCAGACCAACTGACAACGAACGCGTGAATTCAGCGGAAGCGCATGAAATGCGAAGGCGGTGGAGCGAATTGTCCTCGGTGAGCCAATGTGAGCATGCCCAGGCGCGGCTCGCTAAGGGCCGTTCGCCCCGCCTGTTCAGCCAGGTAGACGCTCGCGCCCGCAAGCGTTGGAAAGGACCGCCCAGAAAGGCAGGGTCACCGCGCGCAGAACGCCTCGAACGCGCCGCCGAACAGATCCTTCACGTCGCGTTCCAGTTCCTCGTCGCTGACGACCCAGCCCGTTTTCTCCAGATCCTCGTATTTGTCGATCAGGGCGCGTGTGATGATCTCCCGTGAGTGCGTCCACTTGTAGATCACCTGGTCCATGACGCGGGCGTCGGAGTGCTGCGGGGTGACGCTGAGGCCGATGAGTTCCAGCCGCATGCGGGTCATCTCGTCGATGACGTGCGGGATGTTGGTGAACCACCAGCAGCCGAAGATGTGGAGATTGCGGAACTTGCGCGCCACCACGCAAAGCTCATGCTGGTTTTCGCGTGACAGGGCGGTGACAGCGAATTTGTTGTCGGGATGGGCTGCGAAGAGCCGCTCGTAGTTTGCGATGTCGAACTTGGCGAGACCGTCGCCGGCGAGTTGAAGCAGCGGGTTCACGCCGCGCTTGACGCCCGGCATCAACGCGAAGGGCAGTCCGTGTTCCCGGCAGTGCGGCAGGACCGCCTGGTCGATGAGCGTTGCGCAGGCGCTCTCTTCCGGATAGGCGAAGGTCGGCGGCAGGGAGACCATGACGAACTGCGCGTCGATCCTCGCGCTCCAGTCCGCGAGAAAACGGCGGACTTCGGCGAGGGTGGCGTCGTTCAGGTCGGGGCCGACGTTGTAGCCCCAGCCGGCCATCTGTTTGTGTGTGTTCTCCCAGTCCAACAGCATTGGATCGATCCGCAGGGCAGCGACGAACCGGGGGTCGCGCTCGAATCCCGCTTCCCAGACCGGCCGTTCCAGATCGTCGAAGGGGGAATTGGTCATGCAGATCTTCCTGACCTTGGCGACTTCCATGCAGCGGGACACGTAGTCCGCCGGTTGCTGTTCGGCCATCCAACGTCGGATCGACGCGAGATCCCGGCCGGCGACGTCCAGCCCCAGCCCGTTCAGGGTGGTCAGGACGCCGCGGCAGGCTTCGGAAATCGGCGAGTGTTTCAGGAAGAGAACCTCCCAGATCCGATCGGCCTGTTCCGATTTGGAGAGCTTCCAGAATTCCTCGTAGGGGAAATCGAAGTAGCGAAACGCCTCGGCGACGAGGTAGTGATAGGTCAGGAGGTCGTCGATTCCCCACAGCAGCAGTTCGCCGAAAGCCGGGTCATAGAGGTGGGTGTGAATGTCGTAGGCCTCGGTCTCGGAGACGACGCGTCGGACGCGCGACGCGATGTTGGAATCGGTGGAGAGTTGACTCATGCGGCGCGGAAAATAGAGGAATGACGGCGCGCCTTCAAAAGGATTCCTCGTCTTCGCGAACGCGGTGCGGGATGCATGAATGGGGGCGGGCAGCCGTTGGAAATGTCAGTTTCTGTCTCCTCCCCGGTTGTTTGACATTCCTGCCGGCTGCCCGCCTGGTCCCATCTTCGGACGATACAGACTATCAGCGATCCAAACCGCCCCCCGATCTGTCTGTTCGTCCGCCCCCGGGCGCCCTTGACGTCGCATCGGCTGCGCTTGCAAAAGAACAAATGCGTTTCCGCAAAACTCGCGAGGCTGTTGGCAGGATTCGTGCCAACCGGTCGCGTGTTGGAATCAAAAGAGACGGATGGCGGGTGTTTTTTTCGTTGGCGTGAACGGATTGAGCCTGGAGAGGGGGGATGTTTGGAGGGCTTTTCGTCATTCCCCTTTGATTGACAAACCCAAGCGGTACCACACACTGCCCGGTCTATGGCCAAGAAATACAATGTCGGTGTCATCGGTTACGGTTGGGCTGCCACGGCCCATATTCCCGCCATCAACGCGTGTTCCAACGCCCAGGTCACGGCGATCTACTCCTCCCGTCCGCAGGACGATGCCGCGCTCAGCGCCCAATATGGATCGCCCATCAAGACCTACACGGATCTGAACAAGTTCATGAAGGACGACTCGATCGATGTGGTCGACATCACGAGTTATCCCGACCAGCACGCGAAGCAGGCGGTCGCCGCGGCCAAGGCGGGCAAGCACATCATCCTGGAGAAACCGATCGCGATGTCCCTGAAGGACTGCACGACGATCAAGAACGCGATCGACAAGGCGAAGGTGCAGTCGTGCGTCTGTTTTGAGTGTCGTTTTTCCAGTCAGTTTCAGGTGACCAAGCGCGTCATCGACGAGGGCCTGCTCGGGAAGCTCCACTACGGGGAAATCGACTACTACCACGGCATCGGCCCCTGGTATGGGCAGTTTCGCTGGAATGTGAAGAAGGCGGCGGGCGGCAGTTCGTTGCTGACGGCCGGTTGCCACGCGCTGGACGCGCTGATGATGTGCATGGGCAGCGAGGCGGTCGAGGTCACGAGCTATGACACGAAGACCGCCAGCAAGATCTTCAAACCCTACGAGTACACGACCACCAGCGTCACGATCATCAAGTTCAAGAACGGCGCGGTCGGCAAGTGCGCGGCGGTGGTCGACTGCATCCAGCCCTACTACTTCCACACCCATCTGGTGGGCAGTGAAGGCAGCCTGCTCGACAACAAGTTCTACTCCACCAAACTCAACGCCCTGGAGAAGGGCGGTTGGGACACGCTGGACATGCGCATGCTCGATTCCGGCGACGTTTCCGACCACCCGTATCAGACGCAGTTCCAGACTTTCTTCGAAAGCCTCGCCAAGGGCAAAAAGATGCCGCTGACCAGTTACGAAGAGGCCTACCGGTCCTTCCAGGTCGTCTTCGCCGCCGACAAGTCCGCCGCGACCGGCAAACCGGTGAAGATCTGATCCGTGGCCAGGAAATCAGACAATCCACCGCGTCGCTCCGCGCTCGCCATCGCGGCGCATCCGGACGACATCGAGTATTACATGGCGGGAACGCTGATGATGCTCGGGCGGGCCGGCTATGAACTGCACTACCTGAACCTCTCCCGGGGAAACTGCGGCAGCGTGCAGTATGATTCCGCGACGACCGCCCGGAAGCGGCGGAAGGAGGGGCAGGATGCGGCGAAGATCCTCGGGGCGACCTGGCATGCGCCGTTCTGCGACGATCTGGAGATCTTCTACAACATCGCGAACCTGCGCAAAGTGGCTTCCGTCATCCGGGCCGCGCGGCCGGACATCGTGCTGACGCATTCCCCGCAGGACTACATGGAGGATCACATGGAGACCTGCCGGCTTGCGGTGACCGCGGCGTTTTCCAAGGGCATGCCCAACTTCAAGGTCACGCCGCACCGGGAGCCGTCGGACCAGGACATCACGGTCTATCACGCCATGCCGCACGGCCTGCGGGATCCCCTGCGCGGGCGGATCGAACCCGGCGCCTACGTGAACACCGCGCCGGTTCATGAGACGAAGATCGAGTCCCTTGCCGCGCACAAGAGTCAGCAGGACTGGCTCGGGGTGAGCCAGGGAATGAACTCCTACCTCAAGACGATGGACGATTATTCCCGTGAGGTCGGGCGCATGTCCGGGAAGTTCAAGCACGCGGAAGGCTGGCGCCGGCACCTCCACCTCGGCTTCAGCGGCGGAGAGATCGATCCCTTGAAGGACGCGCTCAAGAAAAACTGCCGGATCAACAAGAGTTACGAGAAGAACCTTGGGTAAGTCCGAATCTCGAAAAACGAAATCCGAAACAAATTCGAAATCCAAAGCAGGAAATCCGAAACTTGAGCGCCTGCACAGTCCTGGATTGCGCGTTTGAATTCCTGGTGATTCCTGGCATGGCGTTTCGAACAGTTGACCATTCGAATTTGTTTCGGATTTCGAGATTCGTATTTCGGGTTTGAACCGAGACCACAAACCACCAACCAACCAGCAATTCATGCCACGCAAACTCAGCTCCATCGCCCCCGATTGGTGGGACTACACGACCCTCGACGATGAAATCATCCGCGACGCTGCGGCGTTGAGCGCGGAGGATGTCCTGCAACTCTCGCGGCCCGGCTTCAAGGTCGTGTTCTATGACACGCTGGAGGATTTCTACCTGGCCGAGGCGCTCGAATACATCGCCGCGTGGCGGCAGTCGACGGACGACAATCCGGTGGGGATCTGCGGGCCGATCGGGCCCACCGAGCAGCTGCCCCTGGTGGCGCGCCTGGTCAATGAACTGGATCTCAACCTCAAGTCCGGCCATTTCTGGGGAATGGATGAATGGTATGACGGCGAGAAGGAGGTCTCGACCGATCATCCGCTTTCCTTTGAGAAGGCGGATCGCGAGCTGTGCTTCAACCGCATCCGGCCCGAACTGGTCATGCCGGATTCAAACCTGCATTTCCCTACCGCCGACACCTCGGCCTACATCGACAGTTGGAACGGCGTCCGTTGCGCGGTCATGCAGGGCGGGCAGGGCGACATCAAGCACTGGGCCTTCAACGATCCGTTGCGTCGCGCCGGGGACTTCCAGGACGCGCCCCCCAGCCCCGAGGAGTATCGCAAGCTGGGCACGCGCATCGTGGAGCTGCATCCGATCACCCTCGCACAGAACGCCCGGACCTCGGGCGGCGGCAACATCACCATGGTGCCGCAACAGGCCATCACTGTCGGTCCCCAGGAAACCTGGAAGGCGGAGAAGGTGTCCATCTGGCACGCCGGCACGCACGACAATCCGTTTGGCCAGAGATTGACGCCGTTCATGATCTC
This sequence comes from Verrucomicrobiales bacterium, assembly GCA_038126235.1. Classification (GTDB taxonomy): domain Bacteria; phylum Verrucomicrobiota; class Verrucomicrobiia; order Limisphaerales; family JAYPEY01; genus JAYPEY01. The sequence goes on along the minus strand of JAYPFK010000043.1, from coordinate 55,320 downwards.
AAAGGGGTTGGCGGATTCCTCCGTGCCGATGTCGCTGCTGGCGGACCATCCGAACGTGCAGTTCAACTACTACCGTCCCGGCATTGGCGTCTGCGACGTGGAGATGCACTGAGCATTCCAGGCCTGACGCTTTCGGCTCGCCGCGCCAGCGAGCGCGCCAGGCGCCCTTTTGTCTCAGTCCGTTTGCCCGCGCCGAAGAAAGGCAACCAGCTCCTCGTACTTTTGGAGTTGCTCGCCCCCGAAAAGGCCCGCCTCGTTCCGGTAGTTGTCGGCCAGTCGCTCGAATCGTTCATCCCCGGCCAGGCGGGCGACCGCCAACGCCGTCAAGAGCCGGTCGGAATGCCTTCGTGAATCAAAGCGGCGACGGCTCGCCTGGACGGGCTCCAGTCCCTCCGCCCGACTCCTGCTGAACACTCGCGAAAGGAACGAGCCGCGTCGGCGATCCTGTTCCTCGTTCAATGCCCGGTTGATCGACTCCAGGTCTTTGAAACGTTCGAAGCCGGGCAGCAACTTCGTTTTTACAAGTTCTCCTGCTCGACGCAGGGCGGTGTCCCTCGCCTCCGGTCGTTCGATCCAGAATCCCTGCGCCCGCCCTGTTGCCAGAAACCCCTCGTCCAATTCCGCCCCGGAATCCGCAAACCAAAAAGGCCCCCATGGCATCGCTGATTCCAACCCAAAGAACTCCAGTTGTGTCTGGATCAAGCCCGAGGCGCCGAAGCGGCCGAGAACGGCGTCAACCGCCTCGATGCGCGTGCTCAATGCAAACGAAAGATTGTAGGCGGGCCGGTAGTCCTTCAGGGCGATCGCGAGCGCCTGGCGCATGCCGGGGAGCTTCCGGACAAATCCTTCCTCGCGCTTCACATGGCGGAATCCCGCGGGTCCCAGAATCGGATTCAACCGCGCCACAATCGCCTCGACCACATCGCGCTTGTTCATGCCAGCGATCGCGGGGCTTCACCGGATACGCCAAAGCGGCGTCCGGTGGTTTGTGTTTTCAATTTCCCAGCTGCTCAATTCACGGGTGATGTAGAGTGATTTTCCGTCTCGGCCGTAGCAGATGGCTTCACGGAAGGTGTAGTTCTTCGGGTGCCCGGTCGGTTCCACGTTCACCGGGATCTTGCGTGAATACGGCTGGGAGAGCGTCGTCGCCCAATCCGTGTCGAAGTCGAACTCGTAGGCGTCGTCGTAGGTCTGGATCACGGCCTTGGAGCCATCGGGCGCAATGTCCATGGCGGTGATCTGTTCGGGCAAGGGCGGCATGGCGGCGATGATTCTCCGGGCGGTGAGGACCGGGGGGGCGTCCTGCCTTGAAGCGTCTTTCCCGGTCTGTTCGGGCCTGTCGCCCGGAGGCTCAGTCTCCCCCTCCATGGCGCCTTTCAACGATTTCCAGAGATCGAGGGAATAGACGTTCGTCGTTAGATTGCCGCTCGCGGGGGCATTTCGGGGGACCTTGTTGATCAAGAGGATCTGTCCGCGAAGAAGGTCCACTGCCAGGGCCTCACAATCCACCGGTCCTCCCTCGTAGCGGAACGGAATCGTGCGGATGTCGGCTGCCCGGACGGTGCGCGCGGTCGCGGTTGAGGCGGGATCCCCCGGTTGGGGGGCTTTCATGAGATGGAGGTGAAAGACATCCGCTGGTTTCCGCTTGGGTTGGCGGTTGTCGCCGGTGTCCGCCAGCAGCAGGAGCTGATCCGAGTGGGCCATCACGGAGGCCATTTCCTCCAGGTCGTGCGGTTTCAGCCCCTCCAGCAGCCACGTCCCGCGGGCGCGTCCCTGATCGTCGAAGGCGAACAGCCGGGGATCGTTCCCGTCGTTGTGTGTGTAGTAGACTCCGGGATGGAACAGGGCGGCGGCCAGGCCGCTGCTGCCGTTGATCTCGGGATTGGCGATCGTGCGTTTGGGTTCGACGTAGTCGGCGGAGAATCCGACGACTCCCGACAGGAGGAGGGAGGCGAAGAGAAACGGGGGAAGCAAAGGCATGCCGGCAGTTTGCCGTTGTCGGTCCGGCGCGTCAAAGCCCGGAACAAGATTGCCGCTTTCAGGATGGACGTTGAAAGCTTGAAAAAGGTGGGGAAACTGTCCTCAGTGAGCCGACATGAATAAGGCCAAGCGCGGCTCACTGAGGACAGTTTGCCCCACCTTTCCGGAAGAGCGCGGTGCGCCGGCCGTGAATTCAACCGGATTTCAGCTTAGTAAACGCGGGTGGTTTCCTCTTCCGAAATCTTGACCGGAATCAGGTCGGAAACGCGGGTCACGGTGATGACGTGGATGCCTTCAGTCGCGCCCTTCGCGTTGATGGTGTAATTGAACTCGGCGCCCGGCTCCAAGATCGCGTAAGGCTTCATGGTGACCACGTTGCCCTTGATGTTTCCGTCCGCGGTGGAGACCGGCGTCACGCCATCGGGGAAGGTGACCTCGAGGCGGATGTTCGTGTCTCTCGCGGTGCCCTGGTTCTTCACCGAGATGGTGTAGACGGTGCCGCCGCCGACGCGGAGCAGATCCGGGTCGTCGACCATTTCAAGCAGCAGCGCCGGGAGGCCTTCCCAGACGGTGCAGGCCTGCGAGGACTTCGTGAGGCCCTCGGCGGTGCGGACGGTGGCTCCGTTGCAGTGCGTGCCGGCGATGCCGGAGGTCAGGACGACGCTCAGCTCCTTCTTGGCGCCCTTGGCGAGTGTGCCGAGGTTCCAGACGACCGAGTTGCCGCTGACGGCGCCGCTGTCGGAGACCTTGACGATGCGGGTCTCGGCCGGCGCGCTGTCGGTGACGGTGACCTGGGTCAGGTCGGTGTCGCCGGTGTTGCTGACCACGATCTTGTAGCTGGCGGTCTTGCCGAGGATGGCCTTCTTGTCGCCGGTCTTGACGATCTCGAGGCCGCGGGCGACGACCAGCGTGCAGGCGTCATCGCTGGCGCTGCCGGCGTTGGTGGACTTGGCCATGGCCTTGTTGCAGTGGTTGCCGCGCTTGTCGGCCTTCAGCGTGACCGGGATGGAGCGGGACTGCTTCGGAGCAAGGTCGCCGACGTTGAAGGTGACGGTCTTCTTGCCGCTGGAGTGGGACATGCCGTCCGGCACGGTGTCGGTGACGACCACGTTCTTGGCGATGCTGGTGCCGGTGTTCTGGACGACGATGTTGTAGGTGATATCGGAGCCGATCAGGGCGCGCTCAGGGCCGGACTTGGCGAGCTGCAGCGAGGCCTTGCCGACGAAGGTCTCGGCGCAGACGCGCGGCAGCGCGTGCACCTTCGCGCAGGAGGCGAGGGTGCCTTCCTTGACGGCCTTCAGCTTCACCTTGATCGTGGCGTAGGTGTTCGGGTCCATCTCGGAGAACTTCCAGACGAGGTTGTTGCCGTTTTTGGTCGCCTTGGGATCGGCGCTCACGAATTCGGCGCCCTCGGGGATGGCGTCGGTGATGACGACGTCGGCGAGGCAGTCCTTCGCGGTGACCTTGATCTCGTAGGTGAATTCCTCGCCGAGAGCCACCTCGCGGGGCATGGCCTTGGTCATGCCGAGGAGTTCCGTGTTGACCTCGGAGCAGGTGCGCGTGGAGGGAGGCGGGGTGTAGGCCGGAGCCGGGGCCGGTTCCGGACTGCGGCGGAAGAGGTTGAACGGTGAGCGTCCCGTGTAGTAATCCCCGGGAGGCACATTCTTGCCGGTGGTTTCCCGCTGGTCGCGGTGGACGTCCTGGCTGGTCTTCTGCGCAGTGGCCGTCTGCGTAGTCAGGAAACCGCCGGTCAGCAGCGTCCCGATGAGCTAGAGTTTGCTCCAATTCATGATCGTTTTCTTCATTTGTCGTTCTTTACTGGTTTGTTGTCTGGACTGATCGTCAAGCGTTCGGAGGCTCAACCGGACATCAAAAGGTCAAATTGTCGGATACGAACGGCCTGTCTGCGCGAATCCGGCTTTCACGGTCGGTGAACGCCGGCTCCCTCCCGACCATGTATCGGCAAGAAAAAGCGTGTTACCCGAACCCGTGAATCGTGTCAAGCGGCGCGAAATTCAAATAAAAACAATCATGTCCTCTAATGAGGCGCGGTGGCGGGGAGGCCTGTGTTATCGCAGTTCCGGCGGCGTGGGGGTGAAACCGTTGAATTCGATGCCGGCGGGCGTCTCCCGGACTGCGAACACGCTGTAGCCAAAGTATTTCTTCACCTGCTCGAAGGGCGGCAGGAGCGAGAAATCCAGCCATTCGCGACGCTTCTCCGCGTCCCAGAGCTTGATTCCGGGAATGCCGGTGAACTGGGTCGAGGTCAGGTTCTCAAAGGCGTCGGGATCCTTGCGGAAAGTCTCGAAGAGAAGCGCCAGGGTTTCGGTGCGGTTGTCATAGCCGAAGAAGCCGGAGTTCATTCCCCCAACGCGCTCGGCCGCGCGGGCGAGTCCGGGGTTGTCCCGGAGGGGGCGGCTGGCGGCGACGCCGCGGAGATGTTCCTCGAGCATGGGGGCGTCGAGTGAAACAGCCACGTGGTTTCCGGTGGCCGCGAAGTGGATGCCGAGTTCCTTGAAGCCACCGTTGCCGTTCGGTTGGGAGGGCAGGCCGACCTTGTAGATCGTCCGGCCGAGAAACTCGCGTTCCTCGATCGCTCCGCCCCCGAGCGGGGTGAGCGCCGTCAGCATCTTCAACGAGGTCGCCAGTTCGGCGGGGTTGGGCGAGCTGATGAGCGTGAGGGTGGGCGGTTGGGCGATGTCGTCCAGTTCCCCGCTCCTGGGCGGCTTGGCGTAGGAGATGATGTCGTCACCCAGATTGCCGAAAAAGGATTGGCGAATGTCGAAGTTCGGATCCTGTTCCTTGCCGACCGGGGCCAGGATGAAGTTCAGGGTCATGCCGAACTGCGGCGAGATGCGGTTGAGCAGGGCCTCGAAATCGGCCCAGGCCTTCTTGGCGTCCAGTCGCCAACGGCTGAAGCTGGCGGCGTTCTCCGGGACGAAGGATGGCGGGCTGGAGTCCTTGGCTCCGGCGACGAGCAGCTTGAACAGGCCGGCGCGTTCCTGCTCGGGAACTCCGAGGAACATGCCGCCGGATTCGCCGTCTTCCTTCAAGGAGGCGTGGAAGGCGAGGGTCCGCAGGCCGGTGATGCCGAAGGCCTCCATGATCTTGTCGGCCGGCGGCATGGGCATCAGCGGGTTGGCCGGCGCGGCCTGCGCGTTCGCCCGGATGTCCTCCAGGGCGATGTCGACGAACTTCTTCAGGTGGACCCAGCCGCGGACGCGGGAGTCGCGGAACAACGCGTTGTGGTCGCGTTCGTAGGCGGGGAGGCGGGCCAGGGCGGGAACGGAGCCGCCCGACTGGCGGACCAGGAGCTTCTCGAAGGCTTTCGGGTCGCTGCCGATCAGCAGGAGCGATCCCGACTGCGCCACGTGGACCCTGCCCGTCGACAGGTTCTTCTTTTCGGTGGTGCCTTCGTCGGGCGCGCCGTCGTCCAGGAGTGGGAAGATGCGCTTGGCGGTCTTTTCCAGATCGGCTCCCTTGATCTCGTATTCGAAGAACCGGACGCCGCGAACCTCGCTGGTCTTGAGCTGCTTGCCGCTTTCGGTCCACTTGGTCTGCAGGTCGTCAAGGGCCTTGGTCAGGGTCTTGGAGTTGTCACCGCTGTCCAGAATGATGAGCGCCGCGGGTTTGCGTCCCGGACGGCCGTCCCAGCCGTTCTGGACGATGGCGAAGGTGACCTGGCCGGAAACGATGCCGGCGTAGTCGTCAAACCGGATGCCGAGTTCCTGTTCGATGGGGGCGACGACATCCTTGGCCCAGGCCGCCTTGAATTTCTCCACGAAGGGGCGCATGGCCGGGTCGGCGAGCAGGGCGGACGCGGCGCTTTTCTGGTTGTCCGCATTCAACTGGGTCCAGTTTGGCGCCGTCGCCATGAGAAGCGTGTCCGCGGGGAGGAGTTCCTCGGGAGGCGGGGTTGCGGCGGGGCTGTTGAACGCGAGACCGATGGCGGCGATCAGGGCGAGACACGGGAGGGACTTCATGGATGACGACATGTTTGGAAGGGGCATGGAAACGGGGAGGCCGGCTGACGGGCGGGATCAGTCCTTTCCGTCGGCGTTTTTTTGAGTGCGGCGCGGCGGCGGGAGATAGCGGAACGCGTTGTTCGGATTGTCGCTGTCGTAGGCGTAGGCGTCGCGATGATCGAGAAAATACTTCACCTGCTCGGCGGGGATGGCGAAACCCAGGCCTTCGCTGAAGGTCATCTTCATGTTGGTCACGCCGACGACCTCCCCGGCGAGGTTGAACAGGGGGCCTCCGCTGTTGCCCGGGTTGATCTGGGCGCTGGTTTGAAGGTAGAGACGACCCTGCATCTGGCGCGTCTTCACGCTGACAATCCCTTCGGTGACCGTGCGTTCGAGGCCCAGCGGGCTGCCAATGGCGAAGACTCCCTCGCCGACGCCCAGCGGATCGGTGGAGCCGACCGGCACGTGCTTGAACTGCGGCGCATCCTCGTCGTCGATCTTGAGCAGGGCCAGATCGGCGAAGCGATCGATCGCGATGATGCGGACGTCCTTGTAGCTCCGGCGTTCCATCTGGCCCTCCGGCTTGTGATAGATCTCGACGGAGATCTTGGTCTCGCCCTCGATGACGTGGAAGTTGGTGATCAGGTAGCCGTCTTCGTTGAGGATGAACCCGGAGCCCAGTCCGCCGGGAGTGCGCACCTGGACGACCGCTTCACCCAAAGCATCGACGAGTTCCTTCACGCTGCGCCGGGGGGCTTCGCTGTCGGATTTGCGATAGAAGTCAAGGTGGGTTTCAAGGGGTTTTGCGGGGCCGCCTTTCTCGTCGCCCGAGGACGCCTCGGTCGACCGCATGATTTTCGACACCTGATCCCGGGGAACGACCAGCACGGTGTAGCCGACATCGACAACGACCTGATCCTTCTTTTCCGCGAGAATCCGGCCGGAGATCGCGCCCTTCTCCCGAAGAAAAACCTGATCGTGCGCCGCGAGCGCCACGAAGCAGGAGATAAAAAGGGGGAGAAGGAACCCCGTCCGTCGATTCAACATGCGGCAACGATACATCCGGCTTGGACGTTGGCAAGCCGGGTTTGTTCAGGGCGCGGGGACATTCGTCCTCGTCCTCCTAGCGGTCCCCCTTTCCGCGCTTCCTCGCCTTGTTCAGTTCCCGTTGTTCGCGGAAGAAGGACTTCAACATGGTCGTGCATTCCTCTTCGCGGACGCCGGGGGTGATCATGCAGCGATGGTTGAGCGTGGGGAATTGCAGGAGGTTCAACGCGCCGCCCGCGGCGCCGGCCTTGGGGTCGCCCGTCCCGAAGACGACGCGGTCGAGCCGGGCGTGGACGATCGCTCCGGCGCACATGGGGCAGGGCTCCTTGGTGACGTAAAGCGTGCAGTCGTTGAGTCGCCAGTCGCCGAGCGCGGCCTCGGCCTGCGTGATCGCCAGCATCTCGGCGTGGGCGGTCGCGTCCTTCAGCGTCTCCACCTGGTTGAACGCGCGGGCGATGATTTCGCCCTGATGCACGATGACCGCGCCGACCGGGGTCTCCAAGGCGCGCCAGGCCTTGGTCGCCTGCCTCAGGGCCTCCGCCATGAAGTGGTCGTCGCTGTGCAGATCGATGATCGGGTCCATGGGGCTGTCGGGGCGGGGGAGGCTCAGGCCGCGGCGGGGGCGGCTTGTTCGATCCGCCAATCGTTCCGGTTGTCGGGAAAACAGCGACAGTGCGCGCTGAAGAAGCCGCCGCGATGCATCCAGAATGCGGGCCAGATGAACTCGCCGTCGTTGACCGGGAGTCGGAGTCCGGGGATGGCGTCCCGCGAGAAGAACTGGAATCGTCCCTCGCGATGGGGCGGGGGAACTTCCGCGAGCGGGCGCTTCAACTCAAACAGGAACATCAGCCAGTGCGCCTGCCCGTGATAGCCGCTTTCGCTGACCATCCCGGTCAGATGCCAGTCCCCGGGGGCGGATTCGATCCCCATCTCCTCCGCGGCCTCCCGGCAGGCGCAGGCATGGGGCGATTCGCCGAGATGGGTCTTCAGCTTGCCGCCGGGCGGACTCCAGCAGCCGAGATTGGGCTCATGGGCGCGCTCAATCAACAGGACCTCGTCGCGCTCGTTGAAACTGTAGAGCAACGTGGAAATCTTGTGGGGCAGCGACATGGCGCGGAGTGAAGCGCCGAACGTTCGCTCCGTAAAATCTAATCCGGCGCGGCGGGAATCAATGGGCGGAATTTGACCTTGCCCGATTGTTGGCCGGCCTTCTTCCTGTGGGGGCGCAACCACCCATGAACAAGACCGCATCCACATTTCTCCTTACACTGTCGCTCGGCCATGCCGCCGTGGCGGCTCCGCCTCCCTCAACCCACGACCTCGTCATCTATGGCGGGACCTCCGCCGGCGTTGCCGCAGCCGTGCAGGCGGCGCGCATGGGGAAATCCGTTGTCATCATCGAACCGGGCGATCATGTCGGAGGCCTGACCAGCGGCGGTCTGGGCCAGACGGACACCGGCAACAAGTCGGTCATCGGCGGCGTCTCCCGTGAATTCTACCGCGAGATCAAGCGCTTCTATGACATGCCCTCCGCCTGGAAATTTGAGAAGCCAGGGGACTACAGCCGCTATCGTCCCAAGGACGACGCCATGTGGACCTTTTCGCCCTCCGTCGCCGAGGCCGTCTTCAACAAGATGCTCTACCTGAAGAACATTCCCGTCGTGAAGCGTCAACGCCTCGATCGCGAGACCGGCGTCAAGATGGCGGGCCGACGCATCGTCTCCATCACGATGGAATCGGGGGAGACATACGTCGGAAAGATGTTCATCGACGCGACCTATGAAGGCGACCTCATGGCGACTGCCGGAGTGACCTATACCGTCGGACGCGAAAGCAACGCGACCTACGACGAGACCCTCAACGGCGTGCAGACCAGGCGCAACGTCAAGAATCACCGCTTCATCGTCAATGTCGATCCCTGGAACAAACCTGGAGATCCCGCCAGCGGTCTGCTCCCCGGCATTCACAACGACGGCCCCGGCGAGGAAGGCTCCGGCGACCATCGAGTGCAGGCCTACTGCTTTCGCATGTGCATGTCAGACCACCCCGCCAACCGCGTCCCTTTTCCCAAACCGGAGGGCTACGATGAACGTCGCTACGAGCTGCTTCTCCGCAACCTGGAGGCGGGCGACCCGCATGTCCCCATGGCGCCGTCCATGATGCCCAACCGCAAAACGGACACGAACAACAACCGCGCCTTTTCCACCGACAACATCGGGATGAACTACGACTATCCCGACGCTGGATACGCCCGCCGTGAAGCCATCGTCAAGGAACACGAGACCTACCAGAAGGGCCTGATGTGGACGCTCGCCAACCACCCCCGTGTTCCCCGGAAGATCCGGGAGCATATGGCCCGATGGGGGCTCGCCGCGGATGAGTTCCTCGACAACGGCAATTGGCCGCATCAACTCTACATCCGCGAGGCGCGCCGCATGGTCTCCGATTACGTGGCCACCGAACATGACTGTCGCCGCACACGCGTCTGCCGGGATCCGGTCGGCATGGGCTCCTACAATATGGACTCCCACAACGTGCAGCGTTATGTCACGAAGGAAGGTTACGCGCAGGACGAGGGAGACGTGCAGGTCTCGCCCGGCGGGCCTTATCTCATCAGCTATCGTTCCATCGTCCCCCGGCGAGGCGAGGCGGAGAATCTGTTTGTCCCGGTCTGCCTTTCCGCCTCCCACGCGGCCTACGGCTCGATCCGCATGGAGCCGGTCTTCATGATTCTCGGTCAGTCCGCAGCCACCGCGGCCGCGCTCGCCATCGACAGCGACAGCGCCGTCCAGGATGTTCCCTACGCCAGGCTCCGCGACCGCCTTGAACTCGACGGCCAGGTCCTCGAACTTCCCAAGGGCTCGCAGCCTCATGTCGATCTGGCAAAGGCGTCCCTGCCCGGCGTGGTGATCGACGACGCCGAGGCCGTCTTCACCGGCGAGTGGTCCATGAGCAGTTCCAATCGTCCCTTTGTTGAGGCGGGTTATCGCCACGACGGCGCGGTCGCGAAGGGGCGGATGAGCGCGCGTTTCGAGGCGAAGCTGAAACCCGGCCGCTACGAGGTCCGCGTTTCGTATTCCGCCTATCGGAATCGCGCCCCCGCTGTGCCGGTCACGATCGACCACGCCGATGGCTCGGAGACCGTCCGAGTCGATCAACGCAGGAAGCCCGCGGGGCCTGGCGTGTTCCACCCGCTCGGCGTCTTCCGCTTCTCAGGGGACAAACCCGCGGTTGTGACCATCTCCAACGCCGGAACCACCGGCCATGTCATTGCCGATGCGGTTCAATTCCTGCCGGCGAAACAAGAGCCATAGGACGGTCCTTCCCGGCGGCCCGACCTTCCCCGGGTCGCGGGACACTCGACACCCCAGGCGAATTCATCCGCCTGAAGGGGGCGGAATTCTCCCAGGCCTGCGTGCCTCCCTGATCGCCCTCGTCAGCGCGTCGGCGGCCTGCCGGTGTCCCGCAGCGTTCCAGTGGGAATCCGTCTTGAAGTAGAAGCTCATCGGATCTCCCGCCTCTTCCAGAATCGGTTTCATATCGACGATCGTCACGGGCATGGCGGCAAGCAGTTCCTTGAACTTCGTGTGAACCCGCTGTTCTTCCTCCGCGCTGCCTTCCGCCCAGAGAGCCCGCGCCGGGATCAATAGCACGACCACCTCGTCGGCGCCCTCGAACGCTCCGGCTAGTTCCTCCGCGCTCGACTCGAGGGCTTTGTCGGACAACCGGTTTCTGGGCATCAGCTCCGGGTGATCCACCCCGCGCGCGAGTCCCAGCTTCTCCAGCAGGGCGCGAATCCCGGCCGATTTCTGCAGCTCGTAGGAAAGCGCCAGGTAGACCGCGCTGTGCGTCTTGCACCACGCCCGCAGTCGCGCGCCCCTTCCGGGACGCCTCGCGTCCGGCGGCGGTTCCGGCGACGCGCGATAATCCCGCAGGTCGTTCTCCATGCACACCCCCACAACGAGCCGGCCGATCCGGGCTCCGTTTCGCTCCGCGTGTCCGCGCAGCAGTCGATATCCCGCGAAATCCGTGGGGATGGCGATGTTGAAGACCCGGGCATCCAACTCCGCCGCAAGCAGGTCGGAATAGCGCTCCTCCTTGGGCAGCCCCCAGCCCATGCTGAACGAATCCCCCAGCACAAACCAGTCTTCCGGCCCGCTCTCAGCCAGATCCTCGTCGTCCCGGAAACCGTGACGGTTGAAGGTGACCGGCAGGTCATAATCCCCCTTGGGTGTGCGTTGACGCACCGTCTGGCCGGGAAGCCCCGTAGGCGTCCCGTCTTCCAACTGCCGGAACATGATCTGCCGCGCCGGATGGTAGTGCGGGAGGAACACGCGAACAAGGAACTCGAGGAGCAGAAACGCCAGCGCGCTGGAAACCGTCAGAAAACCTGCGGCCCACAACCGACGTCTTTTCTTCGCGCTGTCAGGCATGAATCGGTGAGGCTAAAGCCCCGCAAGTGACAGGGCAAGACGGACGCGTCGCGCGGAGTTTTGCGCTCAGGAACGGCAGGTTTCCATCCGGTCTGCCGGCTGTAGTCACATTGTCGTGATACGATAACTGCTTTGGGTTGAATCGGGATCCCCCATCGTTACGCTGGCGGCAATGAAGGAATGGAAGCGGGGTTTCACGCTGGTGGAACTGTTGGCGGTGATCGGGATCATTGGAATTCTGGCCGGTCTTTTGCTCACGGTGATTGTGAAGGCGAAAGGCGCGGGCAAACGGGCCCAGTGTCTGAACAACCTGCGGCAATGGGGCGTCGCGACCCGGCTCTTCGCGGATTCCAACGACGACTTCCTGCCGCCTGACGGAACACCCAACGGGACGTCCAGGCGTTCCGGTTGGTATGTTGATCTGCCGCGCGAATTGGAGATCGATCCCTACCACCAGCTGGCATGGCGGACGAACGCGACGATCGATCCGGGAAAGTCGGTCTGGATTTGCCCCGCCAACCAGCGTCGCAGCAACGGCGCGAACCTCTTCCACTACTGCGTCAACCGTCACGTCAACGGCTCCGGTTCGGGCAACCAGGCCGTGCTCTCCTCCATTGAAGCGCCGGATCGCGTGGTCTGGATGTTCGACAATGGCGGGCGCGCAGCGGCGGCCGGCCCGAACAACGCCCACAAGAGCGTGCACAACAACGGAGCCAACTTCCTCTTTCTCGACGGTCACGTCGCCCGGTTCAACAACGATGAATACTGGGATTTTGCGAGCGACCGCGGTCGCACGAACAATCGTGAACTGATCTGGTTTCCGCTTCGGGGACGTTACTGAAGACTCCGGAGATTCTTGGGCGTCAACCCTTGGCCGCCGCCCTTCCGGTTTCGCGAAGCCTCAGGAACGCGCCTCGCCTGTTTGGTCGGGAGCGAACAATCAAGCCTTGCCCGCCCGTTCGGCTCTCTGGCCGTCGGTCAGTTCAGCTGCCTCGGCCTTGTCCAGCAATTCGGTTTCCGCCTCGTCCAGTTTCATGAACCACCGGCAGAAGAAGAACCAGATGGCGGGGATCGCGCCGGCGGAGATGGCGATGATAAGAGATTGCAGCGAAATCATGGGTCGGGTGGTTGAAATTCTCTGGTTTGAGTCTGCGAAACCTTAAGAGCCACCACCTGTGCTTCCTCGCTTGGTTTGTCTTCGGGTTCGTATTTCATGGCGCGGTCGTTTCTTCGCAGCCACAAAAAAGCCGCCCCGGTGACTGGGGCGGCTGCGCAATGGGTTCCGGGCGTGACTGGACTCAGAGGATGCCGTCGCCTTGGTCCGTGCCGTTGAGCATCCGTGAGATGGCAAACCAGCCGAGTCCGCACACCGCGAAGGCGAAAAGGGATATAAGTGTTCCGGTTAATTCCATGATCTTTTGTTGTTGTTGAGGCAAAAACTAGCAACTCAAGCTGCCAAGCCAACCAAATTCTCAATCCTCAGGAACAGGAAGCCCCGTTGTCTCGTCATACGGTTTCGTTGCCCGAGCCATTGTCGGATTCGGGTTCGATCCACGTGAGCAGGCCGACGATCGCCATCTGCAACACTCCGATCGCCACAAAGACCTGCGCTTCTCCCAGTTTCTCTGTCAACCAGCCGGCGCGCCAGGCTCCGGCGGTGTTGGACAGATTCATGAACGCCATGTAGGCGGTGAATTGCGAGGCCGCGACCGCCCGCGACGACACCCCCATGAAGATCGCGAACAACGACACCGTGAACACCCCGTAGATCAAGGCTTCGGCGCAGATCACGATCTTCACGAAGGCGGCGCTCGTCCAGTCCGCGTGCCCCAACCCAAAAACGATCCACAGAGCCCCGAGAGCGATTGTCGTCAGCATCGCCAATCGCCGCGCCCCGACCAGGTCGGCGAGAAAACCGCCCAGAACCGAACCGCCCAATCCGAACCACATCGCCACCGCTCCCTGGAAAGAAGTGAACTCCGTCTGCTCCCAGCCCAGTTCCTGTATCGTCAGGGTGACAATCACCGTCGAGGAGACTGCGACGCCGAACTTCGCGACCAGGGCCAGGACCCCGCCCAGCCAAGCCGACCGCCGCCGAAACGCGGCGGCCAGTCTGCCGAGCAGTTCGCGGGCGGAATGCGCCGTCCCGGTAACAGCATCGTCCGCCGCAACGCCGCGGGACCAAGGCAGCAGCTTCTCCCCGGGGCGTTCCCGGACCAGGAGCGGAATGAGCATGATCCCCATGATCATGAGAACCTGCGCGGACAGTCCCGCTCGAAGCCCCGCGGAGCCCACCACCCAGCCGATGCCCGCGCCGCCGATCGCGGAGCCGCCGTAACTGCAGCCGTACATGAGGCCATTCGCCTTTCCCCGCTCGTGGGGCTCCAGCAGATCCACCGCCAGCGCATCGACCGCCACATCCTGCAGCGAGGCGAAGATGTTGATGAGACAGACCAGCGCGACCACCAGGCGCGCGTTCGCCGCCAGGTCCGGAACGAGGACCATGAAGCCGAGCGTCGCCGCCATCGCCGTCTGCGCGGCCAGGATCCACGGCCGCCGCCTCCCCATTGCGGGCCACGTGAAACGGTCGATCACCGGTCCCCAGAGGAACTTGAAGGACCAGGGCAGCGAGGTCATGGCGATCACGGATCCAATTTCCGTCGACGTCGCGCCGCGTTCGGCCAGATACGCGACCAGGACGATGGTCACGAAGCCGAAGGGAATCCCCTGAGCCACATACAGACCACAGAGCGCCACCAGGCGCAGGAGGCGGTTGTCGGAGAGGGTGGGGGGCATGGGCGGCGGACGTTCCTTGTCCAACGTCAAACGTTGGACCTTGAACCGGGTTCAGCCGTGGTCTTTCGTTGGCTGTTCAAAGTTGGTCGTAGAGCGTTGCAGGTTCATTTTTCGAGGTCGGGCGCGCGCCTGCGACGGTCGACCCCTCTACCCGATCAAAAAAGCGTGGGCAAGCTTTGGGCTTCCTGATTAACTTCGTCGCATGGACGAACTGCTCAAGCTGCTGGAGCGAAACTCCTCGCGTAAACCCTCGCAGATCGCCGACATGCTCGGCATTTCCGAGGACGACGCCCGCGACAAGATCCGGGCTTTCGAGGACGACGGCATCATCCTCGGCTACGGCGCCATCCTCAACGAGGACAAGGTCGATTCCGGCCTCGTCCGCGCCGTCATCGAGGTCCGGCTCACCCCGGAACGCGACGGGGGCTTCGACCGTGTCGCTGAGCGCATCGCCAAACACAGCGAGGTCAAGTCCTGCTACCTCATGTCCGGAGCCTACGATCTCCTGGTCATTGTCGAGGACGACGATCTCAAGAAGGTCGCCAGCTTTGTCTCCGAGAAGCTCTCCACCATCGCGGGAGTGGTCTCGACCTCCACGCACTTCATGTTGAAGACCTACAAGTTCCACAACATCCTGATGAAGCGGGAAAAAAACGAGGAGCGGTTGGCGGTGACTCCGTAAGTTCCTCAAGACAACTTCTCCGGGGCTTGCAGTGAAACAAACAGGGCATGCGGGTCCGCGCCAGCGTTTTGGAGTGCGGCGCCGCGCGCCGCTTTGTTGAGCCTGAGTTGTTGAGCTGCTTTAGAGACTCGTGATCGGCTTGGAGACGGAGATTGTCTGGAGTTCGGGATGCGCGACAAAGCGGTCTGCGAGACCGCACTCCAAGACGCTGACGCGCGAAACACGGACCACGGGACAGTGCGGAAGTCTATCCCTTCAGGCCGCCACCGTGTTCCCGAAGCAATCGACCAAGAGCCGGCCATGAGTTTTCTTCCCATCGTCGAACGCGAACTGCGCGTCGCCTCGCGCCGGCGGATGACCTTCTGGTCCCGGATGATCGCCGGGGCGCTCTCGGTGGGGTTGGGCGTCCTGACGATGTTGTCCTACGCGGCCTCGCCCGGCGGGAACGGCAAGGCTCTGCTCTTCCTGCTGGGGGGCTTCATCTTCTGTTTCTCCCTGATCGCCGCCTTGTTCACCACCGCCGACTGCGTCAGCCGCGAACGCCGCGAAGGGACCTTGGGTTTCCTGTTCCTGACCAACCTGAGGGGCTTCGACGTCGTGCTCGGGAAGTTCGTAGCGGCCTCGCTCACCGCGGTCTACGGGGTGTTGGCGGCGTTGCCCGTGCTGGGCATTTCCCTGTTGATGGGAGGGGTGACCGCCGGCGAGTTCTGGCGGGTCGTCGTCGCGCTGCTGAACGCGCTCTTCTTTGCGCTCGCCATCGGCATCTGGGTCTCCTGCCGCACGACGGACGACCAGCGGTCCCTCGGACGGACCGTTGGCGCGCTGCTCCTGCTCACGGTCGTCGCGCCGCTCGCCGCCCGGTTCGCCCGGACCTTGAACGCGTCGGACTGGATCGCCGCCTTGGCCTGGCTCAGTCCGGCGAGCGTGCTGTTGAACGCGGACAACGCCTCTTACGTGTTGGCCCCCTCCAGTTTCTGGAGCCCGCTTCTGACGGTCCACGCAATCGCCTGGCTGGCGCTCGTTTCGGCCAGCCTCCGGTTGCCGAAGAAGTGGCGGGAGCCCGAAACCGCGCAACCGCGCCAAAAAACAGCCCGCGCCGAAAAACGCCACGCGCCACGCGCCGCGCGTCGCCGCCGGCTCCTCGACGAAAACCCGGTTTCCTGGCTCATCCGCTCGCGTCCGAACATCCGCTTCTGGGCCTGGGTGTGCGGGGTCGCCGCAATGACGATCCATGCCTGGTTCTTTGTCGTCATGTGGAGCGAATTCAGCTCCTCGGGAGACGGGGTTGTCGCGGCGCCGATGAGTGTGATGGTCTCGACCTGGCTGGCTCTGCCGGCGACCTTCGGTTTCCGGATGCTCTTCGGTTGGCAGGCCTGCCGTTTCCTCGCGGACGCGCGGCATACCGGCGGGATCGATCTCCTCCTGTCCACGCCTTTGAGTGGTCGAGAGATTCTGGGCGGCCAGTGGCGGGAGCTCCGACGGCTGTTCCTCGCACCCGGTCTCTTTCTCGTGATCGGGCCCCTGCTTACCGCGACGCTCGCCACCATCGCCTCCTGGGGCGAACTGCGTGACGCGTTGTCCCGCTCGGGCGGGTTGGTCGAATTCGGCTTTGCCTGGTTCATGTCGATCGGCGCGCAGTTCGTTGCCGTAGGGACCTTCGTGGCGGATCTTTTCGCCCTGGGCTGGCTCGGGATGTGGATGGCCCTGACCGTGCGCAAGCCGCAGCAGGCCGCGCCGTGGACGCTCGCCTGTGTGCTGTTCTTTCCGATGTTCGTCGCGTGCATCCCCATGGCCAAGCTGGCCGTCGATATCGTCATCATCATCGTATGCCGCAGCGTCCTGCTCTCCCGTTTCCGGGAGAAGGCCCTGCCCAACTACCGCGCGTCGGCGTTTGTGACAAAGGCAGCTCCTCCGCCGCCCAGGCCGATACCGCTAGGTTGAATGAGGTCTTGGTGCGCGCCAAAGACCCGCGATCAACCCCGGCGCTGCGCGCGGCGTTCGATTGTCCCTCAGCGCGCCGGTGAGAGGCCGGGCTCGCTCCGTCTCCAGAGGTCCTCGCCGCGCCGTTTGGAGCTTGTTTGGGTTTTGGAGCTTGGAAGGGATTCTCTCTTGGGTTGCATTGCCCGCCGCGTTTTCCCAATCTCACCGTAATCCGAAAACCTCCCGGCGCGCTGTCGTCGGAACCACGATCCCAATTCATGAACGCCGCGAACAAGACCTCCCGCCGCCATTTTCTCAAGACCGCTTCCGCCGCCCTCGCCGCGCCGATGATCCTGCCGTCCTCCGTCTTGGGCGCCGCGGATCGCGCCGCGCCGAGCAACCGGGTCGCCATCGGCGTCATCGGGGTCGGCGGCCGCGGCTCGGCCGTCATGAATTCCTTCCTTGATCAGCCCGACGCACAGGTCGTCGCGGTTTGTGATGTGGACCGCCTGCACCACCGGGACAGGACGGAAGGCCGCGCCTATGGTCTCGAACCCGCCAAGGACGCGGTCGACCGGAAATACGGCAATGACGACTGCCGGACCTACGAGCATTTCGCCGGCCTCCTCGCGCGCAAGGACATCGACGCTGTGATCGTCGCGACTCCCGATCATTGGCACGCGGTCATCGCCCTGGAGGCGCTCAAGTCGGGCAAGGATGTCTACTGCGAGAAGCCGGTCACTCACCTCTTCCGCGAAGGGCAGGCGCTCTACCGTGAAGTCGCGAAGCGCAAGGCGATCTTCCAGGTCGGTTCGCAGCAGCGCTCCACCGCCAACTTCCACCAGGTCGTTGAACTCGTGCAGAACGGCCACCTCGGCAAGGTAACCGAAGTCCAGGTCGGTCTGCCGCAGGGCCACGTCGATCCCGTCGGCATCACGGACATCACCGAGGTCCCCGAGAGCCTGAACTACGACCTCTGGTGCGGCCCCAGCGAGAAGATCCCCTATAACTTCGGCCTCCTGCACCGCAACTGGCGCTGGCATCGGAACTACGGCGGCGGCCAGATCATGGACTGGATCGGCCACCACAACGACATCGCCCATTGGGGCCTCGAACTGGACAAGACCGGCCCCGAAACCGTCGAGGCGGTCGATTGGACCTGGCCGAACACCAAGCTCTACAACACGCCGGTCGATTTCACCATCCGCAGCGTCTACGAGGGCGGGGTGACCATCACCATTTCCTCCAGGAACGAGGGGGGCACGAAGTGGATCGGCGAAAACGGCTGGATCCACGTCAACCGCGGCAAGACCCTCGCCTCCAACCCCGAGTGGCTGAAGCGGGAATTCGACCGCGGTCCCAAGCGCGCCTACAAGTCCCCCGACCACACCCGCAACTTCCTCGAAGGAGTAAAAACCCGCACCGAGTGCATCTGCCCCGCAGAGACCGGCCACCGTTCCATCACTCCGGGACATCTCGGCTACATTTCCAACGCCGTCGGCCGTCCCATCAAGTGGGACCCGAAGAAGGAAAAGATCATCGGCGATCGTGACGCGGCCAAACTGCTCAAGGTGGATTACCGGAAGCCCTGGAAGCTGGGGTGACCCAGGCTGTTATCGAATTGTCGAGAGCCCACAAACGTGGCTACTGCGCACGCGCCAGTCGGAAGAAGTGATGCCCCGGCTGGACGGCGATCATCACCTTGTTGATTCCATCCGATTGCGCGACGGCAGATGGAGCGTTCGCCCAGATAGCGGCGGGACCGAGCGCGGCGGACTCCTGAAGGACATATCCCGTCGCTCCATTCGCCGGCCAGGTGATCTGAACATTGGAGCCCGTTCGGATGATCGTGAGCGTCGGAGCCCCGGGCGTCTGAAGCGCGATGTAGCGGCTCCAGAATCCACCCCGCAAGGCAAAACGACCGCCGTTGCTCACGGGCCCCGAATCCGCCTGTCCGACTGTGCCGCTCAAAGTGAACGCCCCGCCGCTGCTGGTCCCGCCGCCGCCGGCAACCTTGTAGGACTCGACTTCCAGGTCTTGGGCGTCGGCCACAAGCGATAGGCCCAACAACGCCGCCGCCAGCGACCAGAGCGGGGCTCCTCCAGGTTTGGAGTGTAGGGCGCTTTTCCTGAGCAAAGCCTGTTCTCTCTCAACGCGCATGGTTTCGAGAATCTGTTCTCCGTCATCAACCCGCCGGCCGCCCCGATTTCGCAGATGCGGAGGACGACTCCCGGTTTCCCGGCAATGCCATCGCTTCCTCGCCTCCGCCCTTGGTTCGCTCTGAACCGTCGGAATTCCAGAACGCTTGATCGACCGGGATTCCGCCCCGCATGACCACGCGTGACTTCAGCTTCCCATTCTCGTGCCAGGAGCGGCTCAGGCCGTCCGGGGCTCCATGCAGGAACCGCGCCTCCGCCGCCAGGTTCCCATTCGTGTGCCACTTGCGATAGACGCCCTCATACTTCCCTTCGACCAGCAACCCTTCCGCCACCCGTCTGTGTTCCCTGTCCCACAGAATGTGCAGGCCGTGCGGCTTGCCCCCGGCAAAGCGATCCTGAACCTGAAGAACGCCATTGGTATGCCAGCCAAAAGACATCCCATGCTTTCGGCCGTTGATGTAGGCCGTCCGCGACTTTAAAACGCCGTTCCGATGACTCTCGGTTACCCATCCGGTGTACGGCGCGCCGCCCTTGCGCGTCTTCAGGATTCCGTCCTCCAACGTCAAACGGGACCGGTCCACGGACGGGGTTCCCGGCGCGGGCGGTTCGCACCAGGGAGCGGCCAAGATCAAGGTCAGCGTCGTCGCCAGAAGCAGCGTCAGCAGACGAACGCGCGGCGAAGGCCAAGGTTGGCGCGATTCTCTCATGCGAAACTACTGGACCACGAGTTTGAAAAATCGAACCTCGCCGTCGGGCTGCGTCTCGATCTCGACCTCCAACTGCCGGTAATCCTGCGAGGCGTAGGAAGGGGTGAACGTGTCA
Organism: Verrucomicrobiales bacterium; assembly: GCA_038126235.1. Lineage (GTDB taxonomy): Bacteria > Verrucomicrobiota > Verrucomicrobiia > Limisphaerales > JAYPEY01 > JAYPEY01. The sequence continues at coordinate 35,516 of JAYPFK010000043.1, read as the reverse complement.
GGCGCCGAACTACCGGGGATACGGAACTCCGCTGTCTGCCACTCTTTCAGATCCGCGGAGGCCACAATCCGATAGGAGCGCCCCTTCAAGGCGGTGAAGCGGACCACGGGCGCGGCGCCGTTCATCCTCGCGATGTCCAGGCGGAATCCGTCTTGGGGATCGAACGCGTAGCTGCCGGCGTAGTACTCATCCAGGTTCTTCATTCCGTCGCCGTCGCTGTCGTCGTTGCCGTCGATGTCGGCCAGCGTCAGGGTTCCGCCCAGCGCGGCGATGATGGCCCGCTCCCAGGCGTCCGGCAGCCCGTCGCCGTCCAGATCCTCGCCGAGGGTCAGGTCGATGCGGGTTTCGCCGCCGGAACGGCCGAGGTTGCGGAAGTCCCCGGTCATCTCGATTGGGAGGTAGGCGATGTTCCCGATCTTGACAGCCATCCGGAAGGGCGCGGTCGGGTTGAGGGCGGTGGGCTTGTAGGGCTCCGCCAGCAGTCCGGAGTCCATGGGCACGTAGAGCCTGTAGTTCTCACCCTCCGCCAACAGGGGGATAACCGTCGTCTTCACTTGGACCCCCGTTCCGGTTTCCAGGATCACCGTGGCGTTGGTGACCGTGAGAGGGTCGCCCAACTCGCCGCGAACCATCCCATGGATGAGGTGGGGCGGAGCCGGGGGGAAGGCGGCAGCCGGTCGGCAGAACGTGAACAGGGAGACGGCGGCGGCCGCTAACGGCAGGAGCCGGATTGGAATTCTGTTGTTCATGGCGTTGCTTTCTCTCCGCTCAGTTGCCGGAGAAGGAATAGGTCACAAAGTGCAGCTTGATGTCCTTGACCGATCGCATGAACCGTTCGAGGCCTTCGTTGGGATCGGCGAGCAGGGTCTTGCCGGGGATGATCAGCTTCCACCGGCTGTTCCATACCGAGCGCCCGATCAACCGGTTGTTGGTGAACTGGGATCCGGCAATCTGGCTGCCGGCCAGGTCTTCGTGGAAAACCGAAGCCGTGGACACGGGGCGGAAGGCCTGGTGCTTGCGGACGCCGAACATCGGCTCCGACAGCCAGTCGCTCGACTGCCACAACGGCAGGTTCTCGGAGAAGGCCGATGCCCCGATGTTGAAGGGCATCGGGATGGCGACATCGGATACCGTCCAGGACCGGATTTCGTCGGCGTCGCCCAACGGCGGGCTGCGCATGGAATCCACACCCACCGGGATCAGGTAGATGTAGGGCGTCGCGCTCATGGCGTCCGGGTCCAGGAAGGAAAGGTCAGGATCGCCGGCCCCGTCATTGGCGCTCGGATCGTCCATGCCCTTGTATCCCTCCAGCGCGACCCCGGCGGCAAAGATCTTCGTCGCGAAGGAGCTGGGGCTGTAGGCGTGATCTCCGGCGGCGAGTTGGTTGCCGAACAGGTTGAGGCCGTCCGCGATGGTGGTGGAGAAGTCGATCACCAACCCCGGCACGGGCAGCCCGGCTGTCCCGCCGATCTGCAGGCAATACCGCCGCACATCGGGGTCCTCCAGGATGTTGTCCATGCGCGCCTGCTGCATCACATCCTGCCAGTTGACGTCCGACGCCGCGTCCGGGAGGATTCTATGTTTCTCGGTGCGCAGGGATACCGTGGTACCATAGGAATCGGGATTGTTGAAACCCAGCCGCCCGCGCAGGACCTCCCAGTCGGCCTTCATCTCGGCCAGGACGCTGGAAAGGCCCGGATCGCCGGTATTGCTGCCGGCGAACTGCGGCTCTCCATCCCGCACCACGCCCAGGGCGCGGGCGTTGATGATCCGGTTGACGAAGGCCCGCCCCTCGGGGGTGTTCAGCAAACCGGTCTCGTAGTCATAGACATTGGCGGCCAGCAGCGTGTAACGCGCCGCAAGGTCGAACAAGGTCTTGTAGCGCTCCAGTTTTTCGTTGCGAAAGATGCGGAAGGCGGCGTCGCGGGTGCGGAAGCCCTGGGTCAGCGCCGCGGAACGCTTGCGGAAGACCTCCCGCTCCTCCTGGATGCGCTCGCCTTCGGCCAGCACAGCACGGTAGTTCGCCTGGGCGTCCTCATACTCGCGCAGGGCCTCGTTGATCGTCCACAGCTTGGCCTGCATCCCCTCCATCATGTTGCCCAGCTCCGTCAACGAGGCTCGGACCTGCGCATTCCTGTCCAGGGGCGCCAGGCCGTCAAATTCAGTCCACCGTCGACTGGTCGCCAGAATGGTCTCATAGGTCCGCTCGTAGACGATGCTGACGAGCTTCCGGACATCGAGCGTCTTCTTGAACGTATAGCCCGCGGCTCGGAGTGCAGCTCGCGCAGGTGACGTTAGGTCCCCACCGGACGCTGTGCCGATGAGGGCCGACCTGGGTATCGCTTCGCTGCTGATCCCCGTGCCCTCCTTGATGTCTTCGCCGATGCTGTCAAATATCGCATTGCCGATGTCCGTGGCCAGCTTGATCCAGCCGTAGGTTTCCTCACCTGCCAAGAGAAGACGTTCCAGCCTCCGTTTTTCCTCATGCTCCGCAAGTTCAAGCTCGAACAACCCAATTAGCCGGTCGAGCGACGCCTTGGTGGCCAGTTGATCGTAGAGGGCCTGACGGAGTTTGTAGTGCGCCGCAATCTGACGGGAGACGGCTTCCTGCACACGGCCGGGGGAAGCGCGCCGGCCCGTCCAGTTCCGGGGCTTGTCAAAAAAACCATGCGGCCCGAGATGAAACGAGATGTAGTGCTCACCTTCGTCGTAGTCTTTATCCGTGTTCTTCACCACATCGAGACTTTGATGGTCGTAGGTCTCCCCCCAATCGCTTGGGAAATCGGTGATATCCACTTTGAACTCCGTGAACTCCCCATCGGATCCGGGATAATTCCACAGGCTGGGGAACTGATACTCCGGGGTCTCCACGTACATGTAGTGCATCGTGTCGGGTCCGTCGTAACCCGTGGTCCAGGTTTTACCCGGCCCGATGTCGTCCGGATAGGGCGTGCCATAGATCTCGATCAGGGCGTGCCGGTAGGCCCGTTCCTGACGCGCCACCTCATCCTGCAGGTCCACCAGGGAATCCTGCTCGGATCGCATCAATCGTGTGACGTCCTTGGCGTCGTCGAAAGCCGCCAGGGCGTTGTTCAAGGCCGCCAGCGCCCGATCGTAGACCTGATCGAAATGCTGCTTGCCCTGAATGCCGGATCCGACCTCGAGGAAATTCGGGTCGATGTCGAACGCGAGCGCATTCTGCGGCAGCCCCAAGGGCGACAGGCCGCTCTCGGCGTTTTCCATGGCGGTCTGCAGCCCCTCGGCGAGGCTCGCGATTTCCACCAGTTCCGGCACGGTCGTCCGATCCACCTTCTGGATGCCCTCATGGGTGGGATCGGGATCGGTCTCCGGCAGGATGGCGTTGCCCACCACCCAGTTCAGATAGGCTCCTTCGCCCGTGCGACTGGCCCAATGATCCATGCCCCAATGGCGCTTGGTTTGTTTCGTCTCCCCGTCGGAATCATAGGTGCGCTGCGCATTGGCCCGCGTGGCGCCGAAGTTGCCCCAGCCGTCCTCGTCCACCTGCCCGTAGTCTTCCCGCCAGGTGAGGTCGAAAATCTGCCTGCCGGCGCGCGCCGTGGCTGCCGCTGCCGCCGCGAATTTTCGTTCGTCCTGGTAATCGACGGAGACCGGCGCCCCGAGGACGTTGACCGCCTCGATGCGCGGGACCCAGTCGAACTGGGAGTTCATCAGGAGCGAATAGTAACCCTTGAGCGCTGTGAGATAGTGCCCGTAGGCGTCGCCGTGCCCCTGCGGGAACATTCGCGCGGCATCCGCGGCATTGATAATACCGTCTGGTTCCTTGTTCGGATCCTCCTGGATGTTGTAGTTCAGCGCGTAGATCACCTCGCCGGAATCAATGCCGCGGGTGTAGTTCCACACGAGTCGGTTGTAGACGGGGGCGACCCCGACTCCCGGCAGGAGGAAGTCGTCGCGACCGCGCAGCAAGGCGAGTTCCTCTTCCAGGACCGTTGGAACCTGCCCCTTGAAGGAGAACAGCGCGGTGGCGATCTCGCCATAGGTCGAATCCTTGGTGCCGATGCCGATGGTCGGGTTGGCCGCGTCCGCCCAGGCCTCGTTGCCCTCCATCATGTAGAGGTCGTTCAGGTAACCGACGGCCAGCAACAGGGCATCGTTGGCGGGGCCGAAATTGATGCCCGAATCGATGCTCAGCATCTTGCCGCGCCGCAGCACCGTTTCGTAGATTTCGATCAAACCGTAGTCGTTGATGGAGTCGAGGTTCAACGCCACGTCGCCCTCCCAGCGGTGTCCCGCCTGGGTGAGGATGCTGACGTCTGTGTTCACCTGGTTGTTGAACAGGTCGTTGACACGCTGGTTGAACGGGTTGATGCCTGCCAGAACCCGTTTGATCCAGCCTTCGGCCAGCGCGGGTTCCGTCCATTCCGACCAACCCTCTTCGGGCCAGGAATCATCTGGGTTCTTGGCCACAAAGAGCGGGTGGCTGGGGTTCGTGGGCCGGTAGCGCATCACCATGTAATTGTCAACGAGCGCCTGGATGCCCGCCCCTCCCAACGTATAACGCGGTGTGTCCGGGGCGGCGATGAGCGGCTGGTAGCGCGACATGGTTGCATCCGTCTCCGGCGGCAATCCATCCACGGGAGGCGCGATCTTCCACTCATACTCAAACTCAGTCGTCTTCGCCGCAAGGTCCGCGGTGTGCTGGAACGTCAGCAGTTCGCTAAGGGGATTGGGCGAGGGAATGACCTTGAGTTCGCCGGTGTAAAGATTGGTTGCAACCTTGAGGACAAGGACGCTGACCGGATCGCCTTCCGGGGTAAAGGCCCGCCCATTGCCGGCAATGAGGCTCACGTAACCGACACCGGGCCCGGCGGCGGACAAGGCATAGGAATCCACGGCGATGTCATCGTCGTCGATGGCGGCCACGATCTGAGGCCCGATCGTGGAGACCTGACCGGGAACATAGGTTCCGGGCTGCTTGGGGTGTTCAACGAACGTTTCGAGGGTCGTATTCAGTCGGGTGATGGCGTTTGCCCATCGATCACGGCGTGGATCGCCGGTCGAACAGAGACCGATCAAGGCGTTGAGGTCCGCATCGCCGATCACGCTCAGGTGCAGGTAGTCCTCCCCGAGGGTTTCGTCCACAAACTCGCCCTTGAACACCAGGGCGCCATTGGCGCCGCGGGCGGGGTCGAAGAAGAAACGCTCGCTCAGGTGAGGCGGAAGGAGGGGAAAGTAGATTCTGCCCCGCGAGGCTTCCTGCTTCACTGAATCCGGCAGGCGATGCAGGGCGTCGGGGTCGGACGGGTCCAGCATGAAGCTCCGTTCTCGGGTCGGATCATGCAGGACCACGGCGGGCTGGGGAACGGCCGCAGCCAGCGACTGTTGATAGACGACCTGCAGACTGCTCTGGCCACGCACCGCCGGCAGATCGCGCTTGGGGACCGTCAGCGTTTCGCCGGAGAACAGCGTCGGCACGGGGTTCGTCGACCAGGCCGGAACATAATGGATAGGCAACGCGTTGGTCTCCGCCTTGACGGGATCGCCGATCCAACGGTCATCCGGGCCACGGCTCCGCAGGTAGGGCGTAATCGTGCCCAATGATGGTTGCTCCACCGGGCCGATCTCGGGGAAGTAAAACCCGGGTTGCGTCGCATAGTAGAACTGCATGGCCATGAAGGTGTTTGTCTCCTGCTCGTCGTGAGGTCCACGATAAACCCAGAGATCGCCTTTCCGATCCTGCACGACGAAACTGTTCTGTGACTCGTCCCCCGAAGGAGGGGCCGGGTCCGTCTTCAACTCCCAGCCCGCGAGTAAATCGGTTTCACCGTCGGCTCCATGATCCCGGCTCAACCAGTCCGCGAATCGGGCGAAGATACTGGAAAACGTCCCCGTCTCCGTGGATGCCGCGGGAGAAATCGGAGTGGGATGCGATGGAGCAACCAGGGTCGTCACCCCGGACATGGCTTCATGCAGGTTCGTTGCGCTGTGCTCCAACCACTCATAACGCCAGTCTTGCGGCGCCCCCGGAAAGACCTTGCTCTGATAACTGACAAACTCATAGGTCAGCGTGACCTTTTTTTCACCGAGATTGTCGATCACGGAATCAGGTTCTTCCAGTGCCACGTATCTCTCGTTCAGGCGATCGAAGCCAATGATCTGATGGCTGGTGTCGAGTCCCGAGCTGGAGCCCGAGTACCTGTAGGTCACCTCAAGGACCACCGCGATCTTCCAGGTGAAGCCGCCATAAGGATCCCAGTATTGGAACTCGGGATCGTCCCGCCGGACCGAATGGTCGGTTTCATGGACCAGCGCCGGGCGGGTGTAGGAATGAAATCCGAAAAGCTGCGTTCCACTGATCGCAACCGGGAAGAACCACTCGGTGGTGGAACGGTTCGGCGATTGCAAGGCTAACTCGCGAAAATAGGGGAGGAATCGAGGGACGTCATCCAGGGTCAGCACGGTGTAATCCCGGGATTGGGTCACGGTGCGGAAATAGACCTCCGTATTCAGGCTTCGGGGGGCTTCGCCGGTGATCTTGGGAGCGAGGGGTTTCGGCATCAGCGGCAACGGCATCGGGGGCTGGATCGTTTTCCCCGCCACAACGGGATAATTGAACTCATCCGTCTCCAGCTTCTCCCGTTGCACCCGGAATGGGCGCACGGCCGGGCGTCCGTCGGCTTCCGTGTATTCCAGCAGCACATACGGCTCCGAAGAGTAGGTCGCGTTCGGAGGCGACAGCCTGGCCGGCGCGACCGGATCTGAAAGGTTAAGATCGTCCCGCAGGGCATACGCCTGCCCCCCCAACATGAGGGCGTGTTCTTCGTTCGGATTATAGCCGGGCTCGACCGGATCGTTTTGGTAATAGATGCTGCCGGCAGCCTGGAGGCTTGGCAACGCGCCGCTGCCGGCGTTGCCGGCGAGAACGATCTCACTCGCATTGGTGGGCCATTCGATGGTGTAACGACCGATGACCGAAGGCCAGTGGGTGGCCTGGAAGCCGAGCGCCTCGTTGCCGACGTTTGGGCCGGCCAAGCCGCTGTTCGGGCGGAACCACCAGACTTCCAGTTGGTTCGCGCCCGGGATGGCGTTGACGGGGATGACGGCTCCCAGGTTCGCCGCCTCGAAACCTGCGGTGAACGGATCCACATAGGCGTCGGGGTTGAACGAAGTCCCCGCATCCTGGTTGATGTAGCCGGCAAGATAATCGTCCGGCGCTTCGCCAGCACCCCCGGGATCGGTGATACGTTGGCCCACCCGGACGATCTGGTTCACCACTCGCGGAGCATTGAATCCGAGGGGCCAGGAATCCAGCAACCCGGGAGGAACCGGCGCGTCAAGCTTGACCAGAGCGAGGGGCGAAAGGTCCAGGAGCTCTGAAAGGCTGGCAACAATGGGGCCACTGACTCCGGAGGGCAATGATTCCATCGCTTCGTAATCAGCCGGTTGATAGACACCGGGCATGATTTCGCTTTCGTCCGGAATCGGGGCGGCGGCGTCCGCAAAGACGAGGTCCGCAACCTCGAATCCTGTTCCCCCACCGGCATCGGACATCAGGACGCACGTCCGTCCGTTGGGCGCGACGAGGAAGATGTTGAGATCGTCCGGGTGAGTGTGTCCGAAACCATGGAACTTCACCTGCAGGGCAATCGGCAGATCGATGATGTCAGCCACCGCGTTTGTGGCATGATAGACCAGCTGTGCCGGCGGGAAATTGGAGCTGAAGGTGATGCCTTCGGAACTGGTGAATTCGTTTGTTGCGAGTTTGGCGTTGACCGCATTCGTGGTGACCAGCGTCAAGTTCCAAGATGAGATCGAGCCGACGTTGGTCCCGGTTTCATCGATCACATGAAGTCGCCAGTCGCCCTCGACGCTCGGAATGACCGCAGCCAGTCGATCGGCATAGTCTCCCAGATGGTTGTCATAATCGGTCTGATAACTGACCTCATCGACCAGATAATCGGCGTGATCGCCCTGGTAGTCGGCGATCGTCGTCAGGTTGGTGGCGACACTGTTGGTGAAATCGAGGCCCTTCAGGCTCGTGTCCAGCCAGGAGAAAACGCGTTCGAAGGCGACGTTCCCTTCGGAAGCGAATCTTAGCAGACTCCGGTGGGCTGGATGGGTTTCGTCCAGCCAGGTGTAGAACTTGAATTCGGGGGTGAAATTGCCGCGGGGTTTGTCCAGGGGGTCCTGGTATTCGATCGTGGGCACGATCTGCGGCGATATCGCCACCGCGGTTTTCCGCGCCTCCTCGTCCGAATCGGCGAACGGCCGAACATAGTGGCTGTAACGCGAGATGTCGGCGGGCCAGGACAACTGGTACCGCGCAAACGCGGACGGCCACATCAGGCCCTGCTCCCCCGCCTCCATCCAATGAACCGAGTAGTCGTTCAGGTTGGAGGTCGGGCGCGTCGCGTAGTAGGCCACGTCCCCGCTGCCGGCTTCCGCATGGCGGTAGGCAAACGAGTTGAGACTGAACAGGGGTTCCGGGACCAGGTTTTCCACCGACGCCGGCGGCGGCGGAATGATCTGCTCCCCCAGGTCGACGGAAACGGTCGTCGGCGTCGGTTCCCGGAACACATCCACAATCTCGAACCCCAAATGCTGCCGGCTCTGGCCGTCCGGCCGCAGATCTCCCAGCAGTTCCAGAAACACCCGCCCCTCGATGTTGTAGGCATGAATCCCCTTGTCGGTAGCGTCGTAGAAAAGGGTGCGGTCCTGGTTGGGGCCGCCAAAAAACGGGCTGGTGCCGTCATCCTTGCCATAGATGTCCGCCTCGGCGACCGTTTCAGGAAAGTTGTTGTTGTGAACAACCTTCACCGCCCCCACCCGGGCCGCGGGCACGTCGATCACCTTGCCCTTGTCGTTGAACCCTGCCTCGGTCCAGTAGATCTTGCGCGGGGTCTTGACCGCGCTGCCGGAGACGATCTGGCGCACGGTGTATAAGCGTCGGGTCAAAGCTCCCGCGCTTTCGTAACCTGGAATCGGAGAAGACAACTGGGCGCCCAGCACATTTACGTAGTCCGTATCGTCAGCCGCCACGGCCTTTCGCCAGGTGATCACCACGGGACCGGCCTGGATGGCGAACACCTGTCGGGCGTTCGGACTCCAGTAGTAGGGGGCATCGGCATGGTCATCCCCGTTCACGTCATACGGTTCCGGGAGCCAGTAGCCGTCCTGGTCCTCCTCGCTGAGGAGCACGCCGTCTTCATCCGTCTTGGGCGGGGTGATGACGCTGCCGAAGAGAAAGGCCACCGGACGGTTCAGGAACGGGGCGCCAATCTGAACGCGGCGCATCACCATGAGCACATCGTTTTCGGATTTGGCGACCGGAAGTTTCATCTGTTCCGCCAAGGCTCCCGAAAGGGCCGTTTCCCCGGCATTGAGCGTTGCGCTGTTGCTCACCGCCAACCAGGCGGAAAGAGGCAAACCCACGGTTCCGCCCAGATTTATCAACCCCTGAAACTGTCCACCTGGAGTGGGCTCGTCGCCCGATCCTGATTCATTGCCCTCAGGTTGGCCCCCGTTGGAACCGGGCGGGATGTCCACCGTGCGGGAAATGGGCACCCCCGCGCCGGATTGGAAATTATAGGGCGTCAAGTCCTGATGGATCTCGGCGCTGTGGGCCAAAGGCGGGCACCCCACTAATTGGCAGGAGAGCAGAAGGACGGCAATTCTCGTGGTCTTCATGATGTGGGAGAGGTGACCGCATTCTCTGAAAAAGCTAAGACGGACCGGCGGGAAGCCTGGGGGGTGAGTTGGTTGTGCCTCAGCTTTTGCGAGGGTTTGAGGCAAGGCTGATACACCGGCATGAGCCGACGCCAACGTCATGGCGGACGCTGGATGACGGGTCGTTTTCATTGCCGGTTCACGAGGTGAAGCAAGACGTTCAGCCTGTCATTGGACTCGCATGATGAAAGCCAAGGTATAATAACGTGGAAGATTGTCGGCCTCATCTATGACGACTTCGGTTGATCCCGAGTCAAATGCAGGAATGTTCGTAAAATGGGTGTGTTCGTCTGCAGCGGCATCGCCCCTGGAGCCAACTCCTCCGGGCACAGTTATGTCCGTGCCGTTTGGGTACTCGTAACCCGATTGGGTGCTCGGCGGGTCAACCGAATGTTTGTGTGGTTGGCTGGCATGCGAGTGTCTGTCATTGCCGCCCATTTGCTTGACCCCAGCCAGGTCGGTTCCACGAATGAACCGGTTCCTCAAGTCGGGTGTTTGTATCTGGTTGTTATACAAACTGCCGTCGCAAAGCGCCCAACCGGTCGGCACGGTCTCGCCTGACCACATGATGATGCCGCCGACCGGGATTGTGCCATTGCCCTCGAATTTCGTGGCCGTCACCGTGCCGTTAACGTCCAGGGCCGTCGTCGGGGAGTTCTTGTTGATTCCAACGTTGTTGCCGCTCACCGACACGACCTCGGTGGCGCCGGGATTTACCAGGCGGGCGGCGCTGACGGCGTGTTTCGAGAGGAAGGAATAGGGCGAGGTGAGAAGCCTCAGTCGCGGCTGGATGGTCACATCGGTGGCGGGTGTTCCCGGGCCGATACCTTTGACCGTGATCTCCACAAACCGGTCAGAAGCATTATTCCCGGGCGTGCTGAATACCTCGGAAAGCGGCGGACGTTCGGGCGCGTTTTGCCATGTGCCCTCGCCGAGAAGGACGCTGAAATACCCGTTGTCCACGGTGATGGTCTGCTGCTCCACCCAATACTGGGCGCCGCCGGTCTGGCTGTCGTAGATGCGAAACACCACATCGTAATTCTTAGGGGCGGGGTTGCCTTGGGCGTCGTGCCCTCCCAGGGCGTCGCCATTGCCGTCCACCAGGAAGCCTTGGTAGGTAATGCGCTCGGGGGGATTGCCGTCGGCGGCGTGGATCGATGGCGACAACGACGCCAATACAAGCAGCAACCCAATCACGGCGGGCAGCATGTGGATGCGGGCAGGCTGGGTCTTCATGACGAGGAGGGCGGTCTGGAATTGCCGGAGCGGACGAGGTTCGGGAGATGGAGTCTTCATAAGCGGATTGGGTGAACGTGGTTCTTTGAAATCATGGAGTATGTCGTCGGTGGTCTCGTTCATGGGGCGCCCGTGAGAACAGGATGGTCGGAAATGCGGTTGAGACTGAAGGCTCCCCGCACCTCGAAGCGCCGTTGGTCGACGCCGGACTCGCGGGCAAGTCCCAGAAAAGTGATGGTCTCGAGGTAGTCGCCGCTGAGGGTTTCTCCCGCGCTGGCGATGCTGGCAAAATCGTCCGCCGGCGGCGCCACGCTCAGGGTGATCTCACGCCGAATGGTGTACGACTCTCGCCCCTGCTCCAACTCGGTGTCCCGGGTCGCATTCAGATTATCGTGGTCGGGGTGATAGGTGTGCAGGAAGGGGTTTGCGGCCTGGTCCCGGTGGTCCAGCTCAACGGTCGCCGTGATCTGTGCGGCCCGACCGAGCAGGCCGTTGAACGTCCAACCGGCGTTGGCCTCCGACCACGGCAGGTGGGTGGCGCTGATGCGGTGCGCCTGGTCGAGGAAAGCTGGATTCAGGCCCGTTTCCGAGGCGCTGAGCATGAAATTCGTGCCTAAGTCCAGGCCGGCGTAGACCCGTTGGAGCAGCACGGCATTGCCGGAACCGCCCGCATCCGGATTGTGGACGATCAGGCGCAGCGGAAAGGCCCGCTGGACGCCCCCCATTTCGGTGTTCACGTCGGAAACCAAGCTCTGACCAAAGGCGACATCGGGACTGCCCATGTAGGTTTGAAAGACAAAATCCGCCGGGAGAGAACTCCACGCGCCAGCGAATTCCTGATAGGCCTCTCCGGAAGGATAGGCATCCTCGCCGGCCGGATCGGCCTGATGCCAACGGTAGGCGACGTCCGAACGCGCGTCCGCGAGCTCCAGAACCAAGACATAGCTCCCTCCACGCACCAGGGCGGGCGGATCGTGAAAATCGAAGAAAAGCAGCTGTCCAAAGTTGTCCGTCCGTTCCGCGATGCTGTCGGCGGGAACCTGAATGCTCGAAAGCGCCGAACCGGAGGGCGCGCCATTCGTGTCCACGCCCTGGATTTTCACTATCAGGTCAGGCGGTGATGCGCCGCTGGTCACCTTGTCCAGTTGCAACCCGACCCGCGTCAGCGGCGCGTTGTGCCCCGAGACGAAGATCTGCGCCGCCATGCTGTTCTGATCGATCACAGCGTGTGAGCCCGCCGCATCAACCGCAACCTGCGACTGGTCCAGGACCTGGCTGTTGACATCCGAAGTGACCACCTCGCCCTGATCGTCGCGGACATAGCTCTTCAGATACTGCCGAACTTGGGTGACCGCCGCGCCGCCAACCCACAATCCCGCGTCAGACGCGACTGTGGCCGAGACCGGAACATCCACCTGGGTGTGCCCCCGCGAATCGGTGAACCGCAACACCCCGGCCAGCAGGTCCCCTTCACTGGCGCTGATGGCCGCGCGGTTCAGCCCGATCACCACCTCCGTTTCCGAGCCGTTCTGGCCCGCCGGCGGCAGCGTCCAGGTGTGATCGCCATTTTCCGGCAGCGCGGAATACCCGTAGGTGAGGTTCGTCAGATTGAGGTCGCCGCGCATCAGCAGGGGCGGGGTCGCCACGATATTGGCCTGGCCGGCCGGTTCGTCCTCGGAAGCCAGGAGTTGGACCGTGACCTCAAGGCTCGCAGGGGTCAGGTTGCGCAACCGGAGTCGGTAGGCGCTGCGCTGCGCCCCGAACTCGGCGCCGACATTGTCCGCGGTCACCAGTTCAAACGGACCGTAATACTTGTTGTAGATGCCCACGGCCTTGATCCACCAAGCGCGGCCGCGCGTGACCGGCGTGGTGTTGGGCGCGTAGAGCGTGATCAGATTGGCCGGCCCGGTTCCAAGCGCTTCGCCTCCCTGATAAAGAATGATCTCGCTCTGCTGCAGGTTGGGCGCCCCGCCCAGCCAGGCCGAGAAAACCGGCGGATTCGCTGCCGGCGTGGGCAGCCCGAGGAAATTCAGCCCGGATGTGGTCCACTCATATCGGGGCGGGCGGGGCCTTCCCTTGACGTTCCAGGTGAAGGCGGCGGCGGAGTAGACGAGATACGCTTCGTTGGCGCCGAGGTATTGCAGCGCGGAAGAGCCGGCGGCCGTGCTCTTCCAACTGGCCCATTGGACGGATTCAACCGGTGCGGCCGGACTCTGCACGAATTGGTCGGCGGATTGGTTCCGTTTCCACAGCCAGACTTCCTCGATGGGAGAGCCGCCCAGCAGCGTGGTTAGATCCGTGTAAGGGACCTCCACGTGCAGATACACTGCGTTCCAGCCCTGCTTGAGGTTGAACGTTTGCGTCAGCCACTGGGCGTGGAGACTCGTGGAGACGCATGTCAGGACGGTCAGAACGAAACATCGGCACAGAAGAAATCTAGTTTTCATAACTTGCGATAAAGGTGCCAGGCGGGCTGCGGTGAGAGACGTTGCAGGGATCCGATGGATTGGGCTCCCGCCCGCCCGCCGAAAAGCAGTATTTCGGAGCCGGTCCAAACGGCGCCGCCTTCTGCGCGTGGCGTGGGATTGCCCATGGAGCTGAGGGCGCGCCATTGGTCGGTTGCGGGATCGTAGGCCGCGCCGGAGGCTGTCGTCCCCTGAGCTGTGACGCCGCCGAAGATGAGCATCTCCTGACCGGTCCAGACAGCGACATGACCTGTGCGCGCGGCCGGCGCGCCTATCGTGCCGGTGGGCGTCCAGGTGTTGGCGATCGGGTCGAAGATTCCCCCGGTGTTCAGCGGGACGCCGCTGTTGGAACCGCCCCAGACGATGATCTTCTCACCGGTGGATATCATGTTGTGGCCCTTTCGGGCCTGAGGCGCATCGATGGTTGTCATCGACGACCAGAGGGTGATGGTGGATCCGACGAACCTCAGAATGCCGCCAGTGGCCAGCTCTCCTTCCTGGTTTTCGCCGCCCCAGACAACGAGCCGCGACCAGGCGAGCGCTCCTTTCGCGCCGTGACGCGCCTCCGGGGCGCCGACGGGGGCGATCGCCAGCCATTGGTCGGTCGCGGGGTCATAGAGCGCGCCGTCATTCAGGAATCCGTCTCCATTGCGCCCTCCCCAGACGACCATCCGACTGCTGTTCCAGACCGTGACGTGTCCGCTCCGAGCCGCCGGCGCGTCAACCGAGGCGACCGTCTTCCACAGCTGATCATCCGGCTGGAATCGGGCTCCCGTGGCCAGATCGCCGCCCCCCCCGAATCCTCCCCAGATCACCATTTCACTGCCGGTCCAGATCGCGCCGTGTCCGCTGCGAGGGGAGGGGGCGCCGAAGGGCGAAAGGACGGTCCAAGCGTCCGTTTCCGGCCGGTATTTCGATCCCGTGGCGGTGTAGACTCCGGCCACCAGGGTCCCCCCCCACAGGATAAACTCGCTGCCCGTCCACACAGCGCTGTGACCATGGCGGGGCGTAAGCGCGTCCACCGTGGATCCATTGGACCAGGCGGACTCGGGGATGGAATAGATGCGATGAAATCCCCCGGCTGTCAGCCCCGGGTCATTCGGCAGAAGTGACGCGACGGTCATTCCTCGCAAGAGGGAAGCTTCCATGACCGTCGCGGGAATCGCCCCGGTCAACTGGGAAGCCGTGAGCCCGCTCAAGCCACCGCCGTTTCCGGTGAACGAACCAGTGAATCGGTTGCCGGTGTGGTTGAAGGTGTTGGCGGCGGTGAAGGTCTGCGAGGCATTCAGCCGCGCTACATTGGCCGACAAACGCGCGTCATTCACCGTGCCGCCGGTCAACTGGGAGGCATTCAGTCCGGTCAAGCCACCGCCATTCCCGGAAAACGAGCCGCTGAACTGGTTGCCCGGATTTCCGAAGACACTGGCGCCGGAAAACGTCTGGCCGGCATCCAAACGCGCCACGTTACCCGACAAACGCGCGTCATTCACCGTGCCGGCGGTCAACTGGGAGGCATTGAGTCCGGTCAAGCCGCCGCCATTTCCGGAAAACGTTCCAGTGAACTGGTTGCCCGGGTTTCCGAAAACATTGGCCGCGGAAAACGTCTGGCCGGCGTCCAACCGCGCCACGTTCACCGACAAGCGCGCGTCGTCCAACGTGCCGGCGGTGGCACCGGAGACATTGAGGCCGGTCAAACCACTGCCATCACCTCTGAAAACGCCCGTGAACTCATTGTCAGTATTTCCGAAGACATTGATTCCGGAGAACATCTGGCCCGCGTCCAAACGCGCCACGTTGGACGACAAGCGCGCGTCGTCCAGCGTGCCGACGGTGACCCCGGTAGCATTAAGCCCGGTCAAACCGCCACCGTCGCCGGCATAGGAGCCCGTGAATTGGTTGCCCGCATGGCTGAAGGAATTGGCAGAGTTGAAGGTTTGCGTAGCGTCAAGCCGGGCCACATTGGCGGACAGCCGGATGTCGCTTAACGTTCCGCTGGTCAATTGGGACGCATTGAGTCCGCGCAAGCCGCCGCCGTCTCCCGTGAACGTGTTGCCGGCATTCTCGAAGTTGTTGGCGCCGGAAAACGTTTGCCCGGCATCAAGCCGCGGGATATTGCTCGCCAATCTTGCGTCACCCACGATTCCCGTCGTCAATTGCGACGCATCGAGCCCGGTCAGGCCCCCACCGTCTCCCGCGAAGCTGTTCGCCGCGTTGTCAAAGGCAACCGCGCCGGTGATCGTCCCGGCGCCAACCCGGGAAGCCGGCAGCATCCCAGTGATCTTTCCCACGTCCAGGTCGGGAATGCGTTGCGGATCAAAAAGGCCGGCAACGATCCGGGATGCATCGAGACCAGGTATTCGCTCGGGAGCAAGGATCCCGCTGACCACCTTGTCCGCATCCAGGTTTGGGACACTGCCCAATGGCAGCAAGCCGGTGATTTGCGCCGCGGGCACCGGACCGCTCACGTTGGCCGCCGTGTCGGCGACTCTGGCGCTCTCAGCCCGGATGGCATACGGAGTGGAAGTGATCGCCTGGCGCGGAGCGAGGATCGTGTGCGGATCTGTATCCCCATGGCTGCGAACGCTGATTTCCAACCAGCGCTCCTGGCCGTCAAATACATCCTTGCCGAAATCCAATGTTACCGAGAATACCCCATTCACCACCGTGACGGGGGCGAGAATGATAGGATCACCGACCGATGTCCCCCCCTCAGTTTGGGCGTAGAGGTTGAACTGAAGGTCGTACGTTCCTTGGGCAGCCACGCCGCCATCTGATAGTCGTCCCTGATAGGAAAAACTGCTGGGCTGCGCATTGAGTTGCGAAATGTGAAACCAAAAAACACCCAGCGGAATAAGGATCGACTTCTTCATTGGGGAAGCTCCCCTAATGGTTGGCAAGCGTAGAACGCATTAACCCGCTGACTCCCGATTCCTTGCCCAACTCAGGGCGTTTCTTGCCGGGGCAACCAAAGCGGCCCCCTAATCAAAGCTCGTTTCTCATGCGCCAGTCGGGGAACGTCGCCAATTGAACCCTTGCAATCTGAACCCGCATCCGGTTCCTTCTCGCTTGAATCCGGTTTCACTCCCATCCCTCCGGCTGTGTCTGCGTGAATGCCCCTACTCTTATGAAAACTTTTGCCTTGCGTCGTCTCTCGCTCGTGAGCCTCGTCTGCGCTTTCTCCTTCGCCGCCCAAGCGGCCTCCCGCAAGCCCAACGTCATCGTCATCTATTCGGACGACCAGGGCACGGTTGACCTGGGGTGCTACGGGGCCAAGGATCTGGAGACTCCGAATCTCGACAAACTGGCTGCGCGCGGCGTTCGTTTTTCGCAGATGTACGCGCCGTCCGCGATCTGTTCCGCTTCCCGGGCCGGCCTGATGACCGGTCGTTTTCCCTACCGGGCGGGCGTTCCCAGCAATGTGTCTTCGAAGGAAGGGGTCGCAGGCATGCCCACCGAGGAGATCACCATCGCGGAGATGATGAAGTCCGCCGGTTACGCCACGGGTCACATCGGCAAATGGCATCTCGGTTACACGCCGGAAACCATGCCCAACGGCCAGGGCTTCGATTACTCCTTCGGTCATATGGGCGGCTGCATCGACAACTACTCGCACTACTTCTACTGGCAGGGTCCCAACCGGCACGATCTCTGGCGCAACGGCAAGGAGATCTGGGAAGACGGCGTCTTCTTTGGCGACGCCATGGTCCGCGAGGCCAAGGGATTCATCGAGAAGAACAAGGACAAGCCGTTCTTCATCTACTGGGCGATCAACTTTCCGCATTACCCGTTGCAGGGGAAGGCCAAGTGGCGCAAGCGCTACGAGCATCTCGAAGCCCCGCGACGGATGTACAACGCCTTCGTCTCGACCATGGATGAAATGATCGGCGAGGTCTTGGGGAGGATTGACGACCTCGGCCTGCGCAAGGACACGCTGGTGATCTTCCAGTCGGACCATGGGCACTCGACCGAGGAGCGCACTTTTTTCGGCGGAGGCAATCCCGGACCCTATCGCGGGGCGAAGGGATGTCTGTTTGAGGGCGGCATCCGGGTGCCCTCCATCGTCTCGTTGCCGGGACGCATTCCGCAGGGCGAGGTTCGTGACCAGATGGTCGTGGGCTGTGACTGGCTCCCGACGATCGCCGAACTGGCCGGGGTCCCGAGACCGGCTCGCAAGCTCGACGGACGCAGCATTGCCAAGGTCATCGCCTCATCCAAGGCCGCCAGTCCCCATGACGATTCCTTCTATTGGCATCTCGGCAGGGGCAATGGAGCTCAGTGGGTCGTGCGCGAGGGCGACTGGAAACTGCTCGGCAATCCCAAGGATCGCAGCGAGATGGCCCCGCTCGGCAAGGACGACAAGCTTTACCTCGTCAACATGAAGGACGACATCAAGGAACTCACCAATCTCGCGAAGAAGCATCCCGACATCGTCAAACGTCTGAGCGCCAGGCAGCAGGAGTACCTCAAGGACATTGAGGGGCAGTGATCCTCAGGTAAAGCTCGGGAAAAGCAACAGTGGAGGAACCATCGCTGTAGCGTCGGCTCTGTGAGCCGAAGAGCGGCAGATTTCCACAAAGGCTGCTCCATGCTCTCACAGAGAGCACGCTACAAGCCGCACCCTTGGTCCCATGACGGCCGCTTGCCGGCGTGCCTCTCCAAGGACTCACTCCGCCGTCGAGTTCCGCGCGGTCTCGATCAGTTCCCAGAACTTCGGGTTGTCCTGGAGGGTCTCGTCTTCCTTGGTCGGGATCTTGTTCCGGAAGAGGTAGTCCTTGAGCGAGTTCTTGGTCAGGATTCGATGCACGACGAGCCCGAGTTCGTGCTTTTCAAAGTAGATGCGGTAGTCCTCCAGGCGAAAGCGGTAGAGCGTGCGGCCGTCACGTTCCAGTTTTCCGAATCCTTCAAGGTCCGTGCTCATCACCTCCTTGGGCAGGCCGCGGAATTCGCCCAGGATGTGGAGCTGCAGGTCCTTGGGCATCTTGGCCAGTTCAGCAGCGCTGGTGGGATTGAAGATGATCTGGAACGGTCGCATGGATCGAGATTTTCGGTTGAAACGGATCGGTTCGGGAACTCTCCAAGAATCGCGGAATTTCCTCAATTCCGAAATGAAGCGCTTGCGGCATGGCAATGGTAGCCCGTACGGGAATCGAACCCGTATTTCAGCCTTGAGAGGGCCGCGTCCTAACCGTTAGACGAACGGGCCGCAAGACGGCGCGGATAGTCGGACACAACCCGCCCGATGTCAACACGCCACGTGAGTTTCTCGGGAGAAACGCCCTGACCGGAAGCGGGCGTTGGCGTCTCCGCAACCCGAGGAGGTGTAGGTCGAATGTGGAGCGCGGAATTCATTCCGCTTCAACCTCCGGAATCCCGATGCACGGGAACGGTCCGAGCCAAGGGATTGCTCAACGTTGAAGCGGACTAAAGTCCGCGCTCCCAACTCAATCGCCCGCATGGCGGCCCTATTTTCGTTTACGCCCCGCGAGAAGGGGGTTGGATTCGTGCGCAGGACGGGAGGGCAGGTGAGTGTGGCCATGCCGAGAAGAGCACGCGCGGCGGCGTGTGAGCGCCATGGAATGCGGCAGCTCGGCACCGTGCTTCCTGTCCATGGTGAAACGCTTCGAGATCTTTGCGGGGAAAAAACGCGGTGTGGCGGACGCGTGGGTGGATGATGTTGGTATCGGCGTATTCGAACGCGCTGCAAGGCGGCGTCAAGCCGCACGGCACTCCAAGGCACTTCGCGCGGCGTTCAACGGAATCACCAAGATTGGCATACCATGGAGGGGCGCATCTTTTCATGGACCGCCAGGCGAATCTTGAATCCGAATGCAGCGGCGGATTCGTTGAGACGACGTCTATTCAGGAACAAAAAAAGGCCGCCCTGCACTCACAGGGCGGCCAAACGGAATCAGGAAACAATCAGGAACGACGGCGGCGCAGGAGCAGCGCCAACCCGCCGATGATACCGAGCGCAATCGTGGAGGGCTCGGGGACGACAACCGTCTGGAGCTGGAAGCTGGCGAAGGTGTTTACGTTCGGCGGTGTTGCCAACGCATCCGCACCCAAGGTGAGCGCGACCGGCGTCGAATTCCCACGGATCGTCGCTGACTCAAACGTTCCACCTGTCGTGGAATCCCACGCCCCGATCGAGTAATGGATCATTTGGTTGAACGAAGCTCCAGTGACATCAACGGCACCGGAGTTCACGAAGCCTGCACCACCGCCACTGGGAAGCGCAACGGGCGAACCGATCGGCGTCATGCTGGCGAAGTCCGCCGATGTGCCCCAATAAATCTGGGCGACATGATTGGGACCGGGAGCCGGCATCCCGGACACATCCAGAATTGGATTGGATGCGCCACCATTTGGGGTAAAGAACGTTACCTGTTGGGCAGAGGCACTCAATGCCGTGGTTGCAAGGAGGCCTGCAATTGCGGTGAACTTTAAGATTGTCTTCATTTGATCGATGGATTGATTTTCCAATTCTGCCGTCGCAAAAAATTATTGCGCGTTCGGATCGAAATTGCGATCCCAAGCCGAAGCGTTGGCTTTATTCACAAAGAACGCGTCAGCAACCTCCACACTCGGCTCTCCGGCGGCACCCCATCCGAAAAAGTATGACCGAGGATCGTATTGCTGACCATCAGCGTCCCACAGGAAGACTTGATCGTTGTTTTCAACTGGGAACCCGAGTTCACTTGCAAGCAATCCTCCTTGGGCCACGACCGAGGAGATGATGGAGAATCCCTGTCCAATCGACCTGTTGCTAGCGTCACCTTGAGCAACCTCTCCCGAAAACGTGATCATCACGGGATCTCCAGGATTGAAGATGAAGAATCCTTCCCCAGGAACCAACTCGGTGGTATCCGCACCCTGACTCCAACCGAAGAAGTAGCTGAATGCAGAGAATGTACCCGCTTGGGCATCGAACTTGAAGACCTGCATGTTGTTCACTGCAACATCGCTAAGCAATGTCGGAATCGTATTGTCCGCCGCGATCACGGGATTGGAAATCAGAGAGAATCCACTGGGGATTGTCTTGTTCACGAATCCAACGGTATTTGCCGAGTAAACGGTCTGGGCCGAGGTGGTAACCGCGTTTGCAAGGCAAACCGCGCCAGCAACAAACAGTGCTTTGAGTTTCATGTGTTGTTTCCTATTGATGATTCCGTGTGCAGTGAAGATTTCGCAAATCAGGCCGTCGGCGTCAACTTTTTTTTCGAGAAAAGACGTAAATACAATGTGTTTACAGCCGTGTCTCAAGCCGGCGCCAAATCCGTGGCGGAACCGGGTTGCAACCTACACTTCTCAAACAGGTTGCGGATGTCAGCCACTTTCCCAGAAAACGGCCGTCCAACAAGGCGATTCTTGCCGAAAACTGGCTCAAATTCGGACTGATCGGCGCTAGCTCCCGAGACTGGTTCGTGACCCGGGCTCAAGCCGGACGTGGCGGCCATACAATCGGCCCGATTTCCCGACAATCGACAAAATCCTTGAAGATCTTGGCCGCGGGAGCCTCGAAAACACGGGGGCTTTCGCGCCAGAGAAACTCCAACTGCGCCGCGTGCAGGGTGTGATTTGGCAGGATCAGGCGCGATTTCTGGGAGGCGCTCAGCTGGTCCATGACGAAATCCAGGTAGAACATCTCGTCGCCGCCGTAGAGTTTGTCTCCAACAATCGGGCAGCCCAGATACGCAAGATGAATCCGGATCTGGTGCTTTTTTCCGGTTTTGGGGCGGATGCGCAGCAGGGAGAATGTGCCCTCCGCGCGGCTGAAGGAGCATTCGACGCGATAGGCGGTGGCGGCGGGGGAGCCATCTTCGCGGACGCAATCCTTGATCGCCACGACGCTGTGCTCGTCTTTTCCCAGCGGGGCCTCGATGATGCCTTCCTGTTCCGGCGGGCGCCCGTGGACGATGGCCTGGTATTCCTTTTCAACCTCTCGCGCTTCCCAGAGCTTGCGCAGTTCGCGCGCGGCCTCGTCGGTCTTCGCGACCAGGGTCAAACCGCCGGTTTCGCGATCGAGGCGATTGACCAGATGCGCGGGAACGCCTTCGCCTAGATACAACCGAATGCGCGAGATAAGGCTGGAATACGCGTCCCCTTTCGTCGGGTGACAGACGAGTCCTTGAGGTTTGTCGATGACGAGCAACTCGTCATCTTCATGCACAATGGGGAACAGGTCCTCAGTCACAATCAAGGCTTCGAGTAAACACCCTGAACGGGCGTGACCGGGTAGGGCGAACCGTCCCTGGTCAGCCGCGCGGGCGCATGCTGATTACGGCACATTCGGGAGAATTCGCCCCACTTTTCCGGCCGAAGCCGGGGATTGCGCGAATCAACACAACTTATGCCCGCTGTCCTGCGCATCAGAGCTGGCGGACTTTGTGGCCCGCCTTGCGCAGGAGTTCGAGCAGTCCGTTCTCGCCCAGCAGGTGCGCCGCGCCGATGACGACCATGCTGGAATTCCCGGATTTCAGGCGCGCCTCGATCAAGGGCAGCCAGTTCCGGTTGCGCTCGCCGAACAATCGTTCCCGGATGATCGGGTGTTTCGCGAGGGAGGCGTGAAGAAGTTGTTCGAGCGCGGGCACATCTCCATTTTTCCAAGCGTTTCTCAGCTTTTCGGCATCTCGTTTCGCCATATCGAGATCATCCAGGGTCTGTAGCAGTGTCTCCTCGTCCTCGTCGGGGGAAAGGCCGGTGAAGACGGCGAAATTCTCGTCGAGGGATTCGAAGCTGGCGATTCGTTTGCCGTCCTGGAGCGCGCGGGCGAAGAAGCGCTGTTCGGCTCCGTGTTGCAGGTCGTAGCCCAGGCGGCGGATCTCCAGCATGGTCAGGGTGATCCCACAGAACCACGGGCGGTAGCGGTTCATGCGTTCGGCCGGCAGGCCCGCCGCTGCGAAGCGCGCCGTCACGCGCTCGTAGGTCGCGGGGGAAACACTGTCGCGGAGGGTCTGGCCCGCCGGGTAGGTTCCGCTCTGCGTGAGTCGGACCTGGGTGTCCGGCCGGTTGAGAGCGCGCATATCCGCTTCAAACACGATCTCCGCGGATTGCTTGTAGGCCCGCTCGATCGCCGCGGGCAACGGATACGATTTCTCGGACATCAGGTGGATGGCGCCGAACAGGTAGACCTTTGCGTCTCCCTTTTCCACGACCCAAAGAGGATTGGCGGCGGCGGTTTTTCCTGGTTCCGCGGAGAACGCCTGTCCGCCGAGGGCGAAGGCAAGAAGTGCGGTCAACATCATCCCGCGCGCAGGGCAAGATCTCGGAATCCCCGATCGTCGGAGATTGATGCGGAATGAACTCTGCGCTCCGTTGCTGTTTGCGCAGGCCGCGGTCACTTCGCGTCCCCCTCAACCATCGGTTTTCCGGCCGCCTCCCAGTCCAGCATGCTGCCCGAGTAATCGTAGAGGAACTTGAAGCCCATCTGGTGCATGAGCTTCGTCGCGCGTCCGCTGCGCCCGCCGCTCTTGCAATGCAGGGCGTAGGGACGATTTCGTTCCAGCTTGGCCACCTTTTCCCGGAAATCCGGCGCGGTGAAATCAATGTTCCAAGCCTTTGCGACATGCCCCTCGCGGAATTCCCCCGGCGTGCGCACATCGATGACCTGGGTTCGATGGTGTTTTGCGTAGGCCTCGAAGGCCTCGGTTTCGATGACCCGCGGCGGAAAGGAGTTGATCGCCTGGGCCGGCGCGGCGGGTTGCGGGCGTTTCATCGCCCAGTGGATGCCTCGCACGAGCATCTGCATGAACGGCTGGCTGGCGAAGTCCTTCGCGTCACCGAGAGATGTGTAAAAGACTCGCGCGCCCTTGTATTCGTGCGTCCACGCCACGGGCTCGGGCTCCGCGCCTTCCACGGAGCCTTCCAGCAGCAGGGTCGCGCGGCGGCTCAACGGCCGGGTCTCGTAGAGCGAGCCGCCGGTGACAAATTCCGCCTTTACCCCGGTCATGATCGGATGCGCCTTTGCGGCCGCGGGGACGTGGGCGGTGGCGACGAGGTGATTCTTGTGGTGTCCGTGGTAGTTTCCGCCCAGGACTTCGTTGTCCCATTCCTTCCAATTCTCGAAGGCGTGGCTCGTCGTGCGCAGTCCGACCACGGGGCCGCCCTTTTCCACGTAAGTCCGGATCCGCTTCAACTGCCTGGCGGGCAGGGTCATGCGTCGGATCGTCAGGATGGCGAGGTCGGCCGACTCGAGGGCCTCCAACCCGTCGATGTTCTCCCCGCCGCGGCGTTCGAGGAAGGTGGTCCTGAAGCCATGATTCTCCTCCAGGTAAGCCGCCAGCGCGGGCAGCGTAATCATGGAGCTGTATTCGTATTCCCCGCTGATCAGGACGACGTGCGGTTTGTCGGCGGCTATCCCCGGGAATGTTGAGGCCAGGAGTCCGGCGAGAAGCGCGGCCGTTCCGAAGCCGCGACGGATTGAAGGACGTTTCCAATTCATCCGCAAAACCTACTTTCGGCAGCTTTCCAAACACAAGCCAGCAATGGCTGATTGCGCATTAGGATCGCGAGCGGGGCAGGCTACTTGGGATTGCGGGAGGAGGTGGCCGCCTTCGCCAGAAGGTGGACAATCTTCCTTGTGCCATTTCCTTCCACGCTCTTGCGAGCGCAGCTACTGGCGCGTCGGTCCTGTGGGGCGGCTTACTCTTTCGGATACACCCGCATGGTCGCCCGGACTTGGACGGAGGCGAAGAGCCCGGCCTGGTTGTAGGGGTCTTCTGCGGCGATCTTCTCCGCGGCGGCGCGATCTTCGGCATCCACGATGATCAGGCTGCCGATCGGGGTCTGGTCGTCATCGCCGAAGAGCGGGCCGCCATAGACGACTTGATCGAGGCGTGCGTCGAGGTATTCGAGGTGGGCCGGACGGGTGTCCTTGCGGAGTTGCAGGCTGTCCGGTTTGTCGGTGCAGATGAAGGTGAAAAGCATGGGGGAGATGGTGGAGGTTTGCGGGGGGCGGTTCAATGTCGGAATGGGGGAGGGGATGTCCGCCGACGTGAGGCTCGGCGGAGCGTTGCGGTGAGAGTGAGTGTATCCCCGGGATTGGGGGGCTCGCCCCTAATTCACCTTCCGCGCCGCGCGGTTTTTCCCGCCCGCGCTTCGGTGTGCTTGTCCTCCGCCACGGTGGCGACGCCGTTCACGTAAACCCGCCTGAAGCCGGTGGCGTATTGGTGCGGCTCGGTGAAGGTTGCGTTGTCCCGGACCTTGGCCGGATCAAAGACCACGATGTCCGCCCAAGCCCCCGCGCGCAGGAAACCGCGGTCCTTGAGCCGGAAGGTTGTCGCGGGCAGCGAGGTCATGCGGCGGATGGCGTCCTCCAAGCGCAGGATCTTCAATTCCCGCACGAACCGCGCCAGGCAGCGGGCGTTGTTGCCGTAACCTCGCGGATGGGGCACGCCGCGCTCCCAGCGGCGAACCCCGCTGTCCGCCGCGATCAGGGTGTTCGGGTGGCGCAGGTAGGCGATCAGGTCCGCTTCGTCCATGCTGTGGAAGACTCCCGAGGCTCCCCCATTGGCGTTGATTTCCAGGATCAGGTCGATCTGCGCGTCCAGCGAATCGCTCCCCTTGGCCTTCTTCGCCGCCTGCATCACGTTCAGTCCGTTCAGCGAGGGATCGTGCTTGTAATAGGCGATCATCGCGTAGTCGAAGTTGTCGTTGCCCGCGTTTGCGAGGGTCTCCTTCATCTCGGCGACCACCTTCGCCTTGAGTTTCGGGTCGGCCATCCTTTCCTCGAATTTGGCGCGACCGCCCTCCCGGGCCCAGGTGGGGATGCGGTTCTGAATGCCGGTGCTGGAGGCGGGATACAGGTACTGATCCTGGGTGATGTCCAGGCCCTCCGCCCGCGCCTTCTCGATCATCCCGAGAATCTTGTCCGTCTGGCCCCAGTTCGACCGGCCCGCCAGCTTGATGTGGGAGATCTCAGCCGGCAGCTTCGCCTTCCTCGCAATCTCGATCAATTCCTCCACCGCCGCCACGATTTCGCCCGCCTCGCTGCGCATGTGGCTGGCGTAAATGCCGCCATGCTTGGAGACCACCTTCGCCAGCTCGATCAGTTCGTCGGTCTTCGTGAAGTTGCCGGGCAGGTAGATCAAACCCGTGGACATTCCGACCGCGCCGTCCTTCATCGCCTTGTCCACCAGGGCGCGCATCTTGTTCAACTCCTCCGCGGTTGGCGGTCGACGGAAGGAGCCGCCCATCACCTGCGAACGCACGCTGCCCTGGCCGATCAAGGTCGCCACGTTGGCCGAGATGCCGTTTGTCTCCAGTTTCCGGAAGTAGGCTCCCACGTTGCGCACCGAGGAACCGCAGTTGCCCAGCACCACCGTCGTCACGCCCATCCGCAGGAAGTTCTCCGCCAGCGGAAGTTCGTCGATGTTCTCTGCGTGCGAATGGACGTCGATGAAGCCCGGCGCGACGATCATCCCTTGCGCGTCCACGGTTTCCTTCGCCTTGCCGCTGATCTTCCCGATCGCCGCGATCCGCCCCCCCTTCACCGCCACGTCCGCATGAAAGGCCGGATTCCCCGAACCGTCGGCGATCCGCCCGCCGCGGATGATCAGGTCGTAGTCCTGCGCCCACGCCGCGGCTGACAGGCAGAGAAACAGGCGCAACAGTGATTTCACGGGGCGGAACATACCGGGTTCACCGCCAGAATCGAACTCCGATTTCACACGCCCCAGCCAAGCCGCCCCGACCAACCGGCGCCGAATAAAATCAACGTACGTTGATTTTATTCGGCACAAGCTGCGCGCCGGACAGTTCCTCAGATGATGCGACTGCCGGTCTTTTCGTCATGATATCCAAGTCTGTTGGTTTTGGTGTCCGTCCATTTTCCATTCTGGAGTTCGACTGTCGCGGAATAGGCGTTGGCGCTGCCTTCAGCGCCCGTGCGTGCGAACGCCCGCTCTTGGATCAAGCGCCCCAAAGGTTCACTCCCGGTCTTCCCTTCCGTGTATTCGGTGTCTTCCGTGGTTGTAAAACCGGCGGACTCTGACACCGTCTCCGCGATGCTTGGAGTCATGCTGGCAACCGCGTTTTCCGGGGACATTCTCCTCGTCTTCCTCTTGTTGCTGGTTGCCGTTGCCCTGTTTGTCACCGAGAAGCTGCCGGTGGACGTGGTCGCGCTGTGCATCCTCGCCGCGCTGCTGTTGCTCGGACTGGTCGGACCGGAAGAGGGGCTGTCCGGCTTTGCCAGCACGGCAACCGTCACTGTCGGCGCGATGTTCGTGCTCAGTTCTGGATTGCAGCGCACCGGGGCGGTCGGCGCGCTCGGGCGGGCGATGCGCCGGATCGGAAGCAGCCAATCCGCGTTGCTTTTCGCGGTCATGGCGGTCATCGGCGTCATCTCGGCTTTTGTGAACAACACCGCCGCCGTCGCGGTCTTCCTGCCCCTGGTCCTGGCGGCCTGCGCTCGCCGTAAGGTGGCCCCGTCCAAGATCCTGATCCCGCTTTCCTACGCGTCGCAGTTCGGCGGCGTCTGCACCCTGATCGGCACCTCGACCAACCTCCTCGTCAGCGCCATCGCCGTGAAGGCCGGGCTCGATGCCTTCAGCGTGTTTGAGTTCAGCAAGCTCGGCGCGATCATGCTGGTTGTGGGAATCGCCTACTTCCTCATCGTCGGCCGCTGGCTCCTGCCAGACCGCCGTCGCGCCGAACTCACCGAGGCCTACGAATTGCGCGACTACATCACCGAGTTCCGCATCCTCGAGGGCTCGCCCCTGATCGGCAAGCGCGTCCACCAGACCGGCCTGCGCGATCAACACGACGCCACCGTCCTCAAGATCATCCGGCAGGACGAACACATCGACATCCCGGTCCACCACAAGCTCCGCGAGGGCGATGTCCTTTTGGTCGAGGGCCGCATCAAGGAGTTGATGGATGCGCGCGAGGCCATGAAGTTGGCCATTGAGCCGCGCTTCAAGCTCAGCGACCAGGAGCTTCAGGACGAAGACCTGACCTTGGTCGAGGCCCTTGTCGCGCCGCGATCCTCGTTGATCGGCAGGACGCTGAAGAGCCTCGACTTCCGTCGCCGGTTCAACGCCATTGTCCTCGCCGTCCAACGCCAGGAGCAAACCCTGCGCAAGAAGCTGAGTGCGGTTCGCCTGCAGTTTGGCGACGCCCTGCTCATCCAGGCCCGTCCCGAGG
This sequence comes from Verrucomicrobiales bacterium, assembly GCA_038126235.1. Lineage (GTDB taxonomy): Bacteria > Verrucomicrobiota > Verrucomicrobiia > Limisphaerales > JAYPEY01 > JAYPEY01. Next base: position 7,965 of record JAYPFK010000043.1, on the reverse strand, counting down.
AGTTGGCCCAACTCCGCGCCGATCCCGACCTCATCGTGCTGGACGAAGTGGACGCTCCCTCCCTCCGCAAGGGCAGGGCGCCGTTGGCGCTGGGCATCGTCGCCGCCGTCATCGCGTTGGCGGCTTTCAACGTCTTCCCCATCCTTCACACCGCCATCGCCGGCTGCGCGCTCATGATCCTGACCCGCTGCCTCACGCCGGAACAGGCTTATACGGCGGTGGACTGGAAGGTGATCTTCCTTCTTGCCGGCATTCTCCCTCTCGGCGTCGCCATGGAGACCAGTGGAGCCGCGAAACTCATCGCCGACAACACCCTCGGCCTGGTGGCGGACATGGGCCCTTTGGTCGTGCTGGCCGTCCTTTACCTGCTTACCGCCATCCTGACGGAAACGATGAGCAACAACGCGTCGGCCGTCCTGCTGGCCCCGATCGCCATCAACATCGCCAAGGAGATGGGCGTTGATCCCAAGCCCTTCCTCATGGCCGTCTGCTTCGCGGCCTCGACCAGCTTCGCGACGCCGGTCGGCTACCAGACCAACACCATGGTCTACAACCCCGGCGGCTACCGTTTCACCGACTTCATGAAGGTCGGCATTCCGCTGAACCTGATCTTCTGGGGGCTGGCGGTTGTGTTCATTCCGATGTTCTGGCCGTTTTAAGCGCTGGAGAAACTCGAAATCCGAGACGAATCCGAAATCAGAAGCCCGAAGGTCCCAAACGACAGGCTCAACGTGTGGGCGGCTCATGGGCGCACGAACCGAAAGTTCCGGATTTGGGAAATTTGGACATTCGAATTTGTTTCGGATTTCGAGATTCGGATTTCGAGATTCGGATTTCGAGATTCGGATTTCGAGATTCGGATTTTGGACTCTTTCCTGTACAGGGGCTGCCCCGGAGGACAGCCAATGGAAGGGGGAAGTTCAGAGAACGCAACGGCCTGGGAGTCGAGCCAGAGGACGGATGAAGAATCCCGGTGGGAAGAGCTGCTTCGCCGTCGCGTTCCCGCGTGTGATGCGGACACGTTGGCATAATCTGTGCCAAGTCCCGGTGACGGCAGGGTGAATTTCGGGTGACGTGGCCGAAGGGGGATGGGCGGATGGGGGTGTGGGGGCATGGAATCCGCCGGTGACACCATGGCCCTCCTCGTCTGCGTCCACAACTTGGTCATTCTCCAATACCCCGATGCCCTCATACCCCAACCCCCTCGTCCGAGTTCGCCGTCGGGGCGTTCCTTGGGTTTTCAAAACGGCGGAAACCTGCTAAGCAAGCCGGTCATTGGCCGCAAGGCCCGGACAAACATGTCTGCCGCGAGTTCAAAAAAGCCTGGCAAGAACGCCAACGGTGCGTCCGATCCAGCCGCTGAATACCGCCGTCTGGAGACGGAGGCGGCGGCGTTGCGTGACAAGGTCATGACGCTGACCTTTGAGAAACAGGCGGCCGGACAGAAGGCGGCGGTTCGTTACGCCGGCGAGATCCGGCAATTGCAGGAGACCATCGCGGCCTTGCGTTCGCGGATGGAGGAAATGGGCTTTGAGAAGAAGGCGGCAGAGCAGGAGGTTCGTCGCCTTCACGCGGACGAGATCCGGCAACTCAAGGACACCGCTGCAGCGTTGCGCGATAAGGTGGATGAGCTGGGGTTTGAAAAGGCGAAGGCCGTGCAGGACGTCAAGCGCGTCCACGTGGACGAGATCCGGCAGCTCAAGGACACCGCCGCGAAGCTGCGGCAGGAGCTGGACGAACTGGGTTTCGCCATGAAGCAGGCGGTGCAGGCCGAAAAGGCCGCCAACGCCGCCGAGATCAAGACGCTCCAGGAAACCGCGGTCACCCTGCGCCAGGAACTGGAGGATATGAAGTTCTCCAAAGGGCAGGCGGTGCAGGCGGAACGCGCCAACGCCGCGGCCGAGATCAAGACGCTCCAGGAAACGGCGGCGGCGTTGCGCGAGGAGTTGACCGAATCGATCTTTGCCAAGCAGGCCGCCGTGCAGGAGGTGACGCGGAACTACGAGAGTGAGATCCGCCAGCTCAAGGAAACTGTCGCCGAACTTCGCCAGACGGTGGATGAAACCCGGTTTGCCGGCAAGCAGGCCGTGCAGGCGGAGAAGGCTTCCAACGCCGCCGAGATCAAGATCCTGGAGGAGACGGTCGCCAAGCTGAGGGAGGAACTGGACGACGCGGGCTTTGCGAAGCAGGCGGCTGTCCAAGAGGTTCGCCGCAATTATGAGAGTGAGATCCGCCAGCTCGAGGCCGCGGCCGCCGGATTGCGCGAGCAACTGGACGCCGCCCGTTTCGAGAAGCAGCAGGCGGTGCAGGAGACGCGAGTGAATTCCCTCCAGGAGATCTGCCAACTACAGGAGACCATCCAGGCCCTGCGGGACGAGATTCAGCCGGCGCCCGCCAAGTGACCCCGGAAAAGCTTTCCCATTCGCCCGATAACACGCAAGCTCTCCGCTCAACAGCATGGCAGCCAAAAACAAGACAGCGGCCCTGAAGAAGAGCGCGGCTCCTCGAAAGCGGACCGCGACGCCCATCTCCGAGGCCATCTACGGCGCCGACGGCGGCCCCAAGGACCAGGCCGAACGCCTCCGCCTCATGGAGATGCTCGTCGATGTCGCCCAGCGCATTGCCAAGCTCAAGACCCTCGACGAGGTGCTCAGCACGCTCGTCAACATCGTCACCAACGAGACCGGGGCCGACCGGTCCACGCTCTTCCTGCACGACGAGGCCACGAGTGAGCTCTATTCCCGGATCGCGCAGGGCAACATCCAGCGGGAGATCCGCATTCTCGACACCCAGGGCATCGCCGGTTGGGCCTATACCAACCGCCGGGGGACGATCATCCACGACGCCTACAAGGACGGCCGTTTTGACGCTGCGGTCGACAAGGAGACGGGCTACCGGACGCACAGCATCCTGGCCGCTCCGATCAAGACGGTCGATGGAAAGACCATCGGCGTGGTGCAGGCGCTGAACAAGAAACAGGGCAGATTCACCGTTCGGGACCTGCACCTGGTCGAGGCCATGACCACCCAGGCGGCCATCACCTTGGTCAGCCGGCAGTACACCGAGCAGGTCGAGAAGAAGCAGAGCCAGGAGATGGAGTTCCTGAGCGTGGTTTCGGACGTCACCTCGGAGCTGGATTACAAGCCCATGGTCGCGCGGGTCATGAACGAGGCCAAGCGCATGCTCAAGGCCGAGAAATCGACCATGTTCATGAACGACGAGAAGACGGGCGAGTTGGAGGCGGACGTCGGCGAAAACGGCGAGTCCCGGATCATCCGTTTCCCCAATCACCTCGGCATTGCGGGCGCGGTCTTCAAGTCGGGCGAGACGGTGAACATCCCCTACGCCTACGCGGACCTGCGCTTCAATCCCACGGTCGACAAGCAGACCGGTTATTTCACCCGTTCCATTCTTTGTGTCCCGATCATCACCCGCGAGGGCAAGGTGATCGGCGTCACCCAGTGCCTGAACAAGCAGGGCGGGCCCTTCACCGCCGAGGACGAACAGCGGCTCAAGGCCTTCACCGCCCAGATCTCCATCGGCCTGGAGAACGCGAAGCACCTCTCCGACATGCAGGAGCAGCAGCGGCGCAACGCGGCGCTGCTCAAGTCCATGTCCAGCGCCGTGATCTCGATCAACGAGGAGGGCGTGATCGACATCTGCAACGAGGCCGGCTTGGACCTCCTACGGGTGGCCGAGAGCGAGATTGTCAAACGCAAGGCCGTCGAGCTGTTTGCCGGTCCCAACCAATGGATCGGCGACCTGATCGCCAAGGTGGAGAAGAAGCAGGAGCAGATCATCCGGCCGGAAGCGACGCTCGTGGTCGACGGGGACACCGAGCGCTTTGTCAGCCTGCGCGCGGATCCGCTCATCGGCGAGGAGCGCAAGAAGCTTGGCACGCTGATCCTGATGGACGACATCACCGACGAGGTGCGCCGGCGGCACGCCATGAGGCGGTTCATGGGCAAGCACATCGCCGAGATCCTCACCCAGGGCGATCCCGAGGACAAATCGACCGTTGCGACCGTGCTGTTCTCGGACATTCGCGGTTTCACGACACTGACGGAAAAACTCGGGCCTGTCGGCACGGTCGGCATGCTCAACGAGTACTTCGACGTCATGGAGCGCTGCGTTGAGAACGAAGGCGGCGCCATCGACAAGATCATCGGCGACGCGTTGATGTGCGGCTTCGGCCACATCCACGACTTCAACGACGAGGCGGACCGCGGCGTCCGCGCGGCGATCGCGATGATCGCGGAGTTGAAGAAACTCAACGACACTCGGGCCGAACGCGGCGAGGAGCCCATCGACATCGGCATCGGCCTGAACACGGATGAGGTGGTCATCGGCGGCATCGGCTCGGCCAACTACGCCAACTACACGATGATCGGAGATGGCGTGAACCTGGCCGCCCGGCTCGAAAGCGCCTGCAAGCAGTATCACGCGAAGATTCTCATCAGCGAGTTCACCTACAAGGCCCTCCGCGGCACCTACCGCATGCGCGCGATCGACAAGGTCGTGGTCAAGGGCAAGACCGAGCCGGTCGGCGTCTACGAGGTGCTGGACCATTACGACGACGATTCCTTCCCGAACGTCATGGAGGTCCTGAACTACTTCAACGGCGGCGTGGACCTCTACCGCAAGCAGCAGTGGGATCGGGCGATCAAGGCCTTCAGGGAGGCGCTTAAGCACAACAAGGGTGACAAGCTCGCCGAGGTCTACATCGAGCGTTGCCAGCATTTCAAAAAGAACAAGCCGCCCAAGGACTGGCAGGGCGAATGGGTGATGACCAGCAAGTAGGGGGATGTTGTTCGTTCAAAGGAGCCGTTTCGAACCGGCCCGGTCGACGGTTGTTCCCCTCCTACAGGACTTTTTCGATTTGCTGACCAAGCCTTGGGGCGTTGGCCCGGGCTGGGTTGTCCCGGCCATTCAGGCCTGAGCTTTGCGCGGCGTTCAGGCGGATCGTCAATCCAACGAAACGCCGACGGGTATGGGCGCTTCCCCTCGGCCTCTCCTATTTCTTCCTCCGAAAGAAACCGCCGCGTTTCTTCTCAGGTTTGGCGGAGGCATTCGAGCCGCCAAGTTCGGCGAGTTCTTCGTCCCAGTAGGCCGGCAGCGTGTCCCAGGGATTGCCGCCGCCGTCGTCGGTCACGTAGATCCAGGAGGCTCCGTGGGACTTGGCGGCGGCGACGCGCTTCTTCATTTCCGCTGGGAAGGCGGTGTCGTAGATGAGGTGGGCGGTCTGCTTGTCGCGGTTGTTCTTGAGCCAGTCGGGGGTCTGATGGGAATCGTAGCCTTCCCATCCCGAGTAGGTCACGAACAGGTCTGCGGCCTTGCCCTCGAAGAACTCCTTGTCGGGATGGCCTCCCGGATTGCCGATCACCAGCCATTCGGACTTCAGCGCCTTGGCGTGCAGCCAGACTCGGTAGTAATACTCCAGCATGGTCTTGCGGGCGCTTTCGCCCTCGCCGGGACGGCCCAGCTTGGGGCCGCCGAGCTTGGCGAATTCCGCCAGCAGCGGGCTGGGCTTGCGGTTGTCCAGTTCGCGGAACTTCTCCGCCGTGGGCATCTGGTCGATGAAGATCCCGTCCAGTTCCGGATAGAACTGATGGTAGCGGGTAATGTCTTCCAGGACATGCACGGGGTTGCGCAGTCCGACCTTGGTGAACACGTAGCCCACGACCCGCCCGCCGGCCTTCTGGAGATCCGTGATTGCCCGGGTGTAGGCGGGGTCGGCTTTCGCGCCGGGTCCGACGTCCGGATTCATGACCGCGATCAAGGGGACGCCGGACTTCGCCGCGTCGTTTAGTTCAGACCACGGGCTGTCATCGCCGGGGGTGAAATACGCGGGGATCAGGAGGCCCGGGCGATCGGCCCCGAGGGCGGTGAGGCTCGACGCCAGGAGCGCGGCGATGAGGACTGGAAACGGCTTCTTCATGAGGCAAAAAAATCGGCGGCCCCGTGGAGGGCCGCCCAGTGGGTAACATCCGGCGCGCCGGATGAGAAGGCAATTGGCTCAGGTTGCGGACTTGTCGGCCTTCTTGGCCTTGGGCTTCACGACTTCGTAGCCGGCCTTTTCGACAGCCTTGATGATGTCCTTCTTCTTCGCGAGCTTGGCGTCGAATTCGACGACGGCCTTGCCGATCTCGACCCTCGACTTCTTCATGTCCACGCCGTTTACCTTGGTCAGGCCGTTCTTGACCGCGGTGACGCAGCCTTCCTCGCAGACCATGCCCTTGATTTCGAGTTTCAGGGTTTCGGCGCTGGCGACGGCCAGGGAGCCGAAGAGGACCAGGGCGACAATGAGTTTACGCATCATGTTGTTCGCTTTCGTTGTGGGGATGTTTCTGGTTTGTCAGACATATCGATTTCGAGCTCTGCGCCCTGGGAACGTGGAAATGGACGCCGGCGACGATGGATTCGTTCAATTCTCTCCACGCTTTTGCGGGAGGGGGAATGAAAACGGGCGGCGGGTCCTTTGCCACCGCTCCATTCTTCCTACAAGCCCAGCAGCGGGGCGGGGACCATGAAGGCGTGATGTTCGAGGAGGGCGGAGGTTCCGTGCCAGGAGAGGAACTGGGTGAAGTAGGTGATCAGCGCGTAGAGCGCCACGACCGGGATCACGGCGAAGCGCGCGCCCCAGCGGAACAGCCAGAGCCGCGGTTGCTCGCGTCTCCGGGCGCGGCTGACGGCCCAACCGGTCAGGACCCGGGCGGGGAAAATGAACGCCACGAAGAGCAGCGCCGGCAGCCAGGCCACCTCGCGCGGAGGCAGCTCGACCTTCAGCAGGTAGAGCGGGATTGCGAATAACAGGGTGATGAAGAGCGCGAACCAGAAGGCGATGGGCGCATTGCGGAAGAGTTCCCTTACGCGGCGGACCTCGAAAAGGGCTCCGAAGCGGTTCTCGCAGGCGAAGCGCGTCTGCAGGAAGGGGAGATACATCACCGCGAACATCAACGGGATCGACGCGAACAGGGAAATGACGGCCGCGCCGCCGGGAGGGGCCTTGGCCGCGAGGATCATGATTCCCACCGGAACGAACAGCCAGAGGAATGCCCCCACGAAGCCCCGCGCCCCCAGCCAGAAGTAGTGCGGCAGCCGCAGGCCGGCGAGGTAGTCCAGGACGCCGTCGCGGATGGAGGCGTATTCGGAGGGATGGAACAGCCACTTGATCAGGCGGATGGGCGCGGGCCAGAGGAAGTGCCGCAGGCGCGCGCCTCGCAGGCAGGCCCAGATCAGATGCAGCGTGGTCAGGATCGTCAGAATGACCGTCGCGACGCGCCAGCCATCGGCGCCGCCGGGGTTGACGAGTTCCGCGTCGCGCCACAGCCCGGACACAAACCGGAGCGGCAGCACGGCCAGCCAGGCGCCGATCAGCAACCCGCCCAGCCGCGAGGCCTTGCGCACGCCGATGAAGCCGTCGCGCAGGCGGCCGTTCTCGGCGACATTCGCGCTGGCCTGCAGCAGGTAGCCGAGGCTGGCAAAATTCAGGATCGGGATCACGGATAGGGCCGCGAGGCCGAAAAGCAGCGTGGCTCCGCCGAACAGCCAGTCCGCAGTCGAACGGATTCTCCTTCCGACGCGGCGGAGCAGGGGGGGGCGGGGAGTCGTTTCCTCGGGTGGAACGACGGCAATCGGAAGCGGCGCTGCCGCTTCCGTTGATAGAACGGGCGGCGCGTCGGGCTCGATCATAATGTCGTCGGTCCGAGATTCCATCGGTTGGGTTCAATGACGCGCTGAGCGGCGGGGGGTTACATTTCCGGGGCCGGGGAATCGTCCTCGGACTCGTCCTCGAATTGGCGCGCCTCAACATCCGATCGAGGACGAGGAGAATGACGGCGAGCATGCCCGCATTCGCAAGAGACTGTGAAAAAACGGTAGCAGCCGACATGAGGAGGCTCATTTCAAAGCGTAAGTCGTTGATAAGTGAGCCTCGTCACCTCGTCTCACATGAAAATCGAGGTC
>JAYPFK010000042.1:0-71684 GCA_038126235.1 Verrucomicrobiales bacterium | reverse complement strand
GTCGTCCGCTTTTCAAATCACCAGCTACGAAGCGAACGAGTTTTCACACAGTCTCGCAGCAGGTGGGGCGAATTCTCCGAATGAGCCGGCGTGCGCATGACCCTGTGCTGCTCACTGAGGACGGTTCGCCTTACCTTCGCCGCTCTTTTCCTTTTCATTCGTCCGGCTTCCTCGTTCAATCCGCGCGTGCGTTTTCAGCAGATCACATTGATTGGCGTTGGCCTTCTGGGCGGGTCCCTGGGACTTGCCGTGAAGAAACGTGGCCTTGCCGGGCGGGTGGTCGGGTTGGTGCGGCGCGCGGAGAGCGTGGAGGAATGCCGGAAACTGGGCGTGGTCGATGAGGCGACGTTGGATGCGGAAACCGCCATCAAGAACGCTGACCTGATCGTGCATTGCGCGCCGATCTCCCAGATGCGGGCGCTGACGGAACGGTTTCTGCCCCACTTGAAACCGGGAGCTGTCGTGACGGATGTCGGCAGCGTAAAGGGGTGCGTGGTGGACGATCTGGAACAGTTGATCGCCGAGGCGGGCGGCCGGTTTGTCGGGGCTCATCCGATGGCGGGCGGCGAGCAGACGGGGGTGGCGTATTCAGTGGAGGACCTGTTCGAAGATTCGACTGTCGTGTTGACCCCCACGCCGGCTTCGGATGCCGCCGCGGTGGCCGCGCTGCGCGAATTCTGGACTGCCCTGGGAGCCCGCCTGTTGGAAACCGATCCCGCGACCCATGACGAACTGGTCGCGCGGTCAAGCCATCTGCCGCACGTGGCAGCGGCGGCGCTGGTTGGCGTCGCATTGGGGAATGCTGATCCTGATCTGACCGGCGCGGTCTGCGGTCCCGGATTCCGCGACACGACGCGCGTTGCCTCCGGCAGCCCGACGATGTGGCGCGACATTGTCCTGCAGAATCGCGGGAACGTCGCCGCGGCCATCGGCGATGCCATCGACCGATTGGAGGAGGTGAAGAAGGCGCTCGATGCCGGTGATGCCGGCGCGTTGGAACGTTTCTTTGCGGAAGCCAAGGAGCTTCGGGACGCGTGGTTGGATGCGGGCGACGTTTTGCAGAACCCGGGTTCCACTGAGAATCGCGTTGGCGGATGACCGCGGCCTTGTTTCGTCCAAGAAACGGCAAGAGTCTCCTTATTTCGGCTGCTACAAGAAACAGAACATGTCCCTCCCAGAACTCATTGAAATCGTCCCGTTGGAGAAGCCGGTTGCGGCCCGGATTGCGATTCCGGGCTCCAAGAGCATCACGAACCGCGCCCTGATCCTCGCCGCATTGGCGGAGGGTGAGGTGACGCTGGAGGGCGCGCTGTGGAGCGAGGACACGCAGGCGATGGTCGAATGCCTGGAGCAGTTGGGGTTCGAGATCGCTGTGGCGAAAGATCCCGGTGAAGCTTCAAATCGCCGGATCACGGTAAAGGGTCGGGGAGGCGAGATTCCCAGGGCGGGCACGGAGGCGGCGCCGTTGCAGCTGTTCGTTCAGAACGCCGGAACGGCCGCGCGCTTCCTGACGGCGTTTCTTTGTCTGGGCAAGGGCGTCTATCGGTTGAGCGGGGTTGAGCGGATGCACCAGCGGCCGCAGGCGGAGTTGTTCGCCGCGCTGCGTGAACTGGGCTACCGGCTGGATTCGGAAACGGACCGGCTGCCGGTGGTCGTCCACGGAGTCGGACCGCTGCCGGGCGAGTGTCGGGTGAGCATCGGAGAAAGCTCGCAGTTCGCTTCGGGCCTGCTGCTCTGCGCGAAGCAGGGCCAATGGCGGATCGAGATCGACGAATACACCGACGAGGGCGTGGACACCGACGCCGGCGCAAATTCCCCCTACGTGGCGATGACCGAGAAGCTGATTGCCGCGTTTCCGGCCGACGGGGGAACGTTCCGCATCGAACCGGACTCGTCGAGCGGCAGCTATTTTCAGGCGGCGGCGTGGATCGCCAACTGCCTGCCGGGGGCGGGCTTGGCGGAGGTGTTCCAGGCGGCGAAAACCGCCGCGCCGGGCGATGGCGTGTCCGACGAGGCCCGCCAACTGGCCGCCGCGCGCGCCCGGGCGAAGGTTTCGGTGGCCGACTGGCCGGAGTCGGACTGGCAGATCGATACGCGGTTCCCGGACTTCCGCCTCTACGGCCTGGCGACCGACATCCACCGGATCTCCCGGCAGACCGACCTGGGCGACAGCATCCTGACCGCGATGGTCCTGGCCCCCTTCGCCAGCCATCCCGTGCGCTTCACGGAACTGGGTCGCCTGCGGGTGCAGGAATGCGAGCGCGTGGCCGCCATGCGGACGGAATTGAGCAAATGCGGCGTCGAGGTGATGGAGGACGGCGACACCCTGATCGTCGAGCCATCGGCCGCGCGAATTCACGGCGCGGAGATCGAAACCTACAACGATCACCGGATCGCGATGTGTTTCGCGACTCTGGGCTTGAAGGTTCCGGGGATCAAAATCAAGAATCCCGCGTGCGCGAAAAAGACCTTTCCCAATTTTTTCCAGAAGTTGGCCGCCCCGCCGCCGAACGGTCTGGGCGTCGGCATTCTCGACGCGACCGGCGACACGCCCCGATCGTTGTCGCCGGAGGAGCTTTTCGCTGACTGATCCCGGCGCGCCGCTTCCGGTCCCGCCTCGAAACCTGATTTCGATTCCCTGTTTCCGAATTCTGCACTCCGAGTTCCCCATTCCAATGTCCCAACCGATTGTCATCGCCATCGACGGCGCCAGCGCCAGCGGCAAGAGCACCAACGCCCGGCTGATCGCCAAGAAACTGGGCTACGCCTACGTGGATACCGGGGCCATGTACCGCACCCTGGCCTGGCACTGCCTGCAAAAGGGGACAGACATCCACAACGCCCGCTCCGTGGGTTCCGTCCTGAGGCGCTGGAAGGTGACGCTGGATTGCGTGGACGGCCATGTCCGCCTGAGTGTGGACGGGTATTATCCCGAGAAGGAGATCCGCACGACCGAGACCAGCGCCGCCGTGCCGCACGTGGCGGCCGTGCCCGCCGTGCGCAAATGGATGAAAGAGAAACAGCGCGAGTGCGTGAAATTCGGCGATTTGGTGATGGAGGGACGCGACATCGGCAGCAACGTGTTCCCGGAGACCGACTACAAGTTCTACCTCGACGCCGCGTTGGATGAACGCATCAAGCGCCGCGAGGCCGATGGGGTGAAAGAGGATCTGGCCGCCCGCGACAAGCGCGACAGCCAGCGCGCGGCGGCTCCGCTCATGGTTCCGCTGGGCGCCAAGGTGATCAACAATTCCGGGCAGACGCCCGATGAGACCAGCCAGGCGATCATCGACGAGGTCGAGCGCATCCGGGACGGGAAGGAGGTTGGATCTTGAGTCAGCCCGGCGTTGCGAAGATGAAGCTCATCTACCGGCTGGGTTGGCATGCCTGGCGGTTCTTCTACTGGTTTGTCTTCCGCTGGAAGATCTATCATGTGGACCGGGTGCCTGTGAGCGGCCCGGTGATCCTGGCCTCAAACCACGCCAGTTTCCTTGATCCACCCCTGGTCGGGACGGCTGTGCCGCGGGAGATCAACTACCTGGCGCGGGAATCACTGTTCGACATTCCGATCGTCGGCTGGATCATTCGCGAGTGGAACTCCGTGCCGGTGGACCGGGACGGCGGCGGCGGCAGCGGCCTGAAGGCGATCCTCAACCGGCTCAAGAAGGGCGGGGCGATCATCCTCTTCCCCGAGGGCACGCGCACCTCCGACGGAAAGTTGCAGCCGGCGCGCTCGGGCATCGGCCTGACCGTGATCAAGTCCAAGGCCCCGGTCGTTCCCGCCCGGATTTTCGGCGGCTACGAGGTCTTCAGCCGGCACATGAAGATCCCGCGCTTCTTTCTTCGCGGTGTCGCAGTGAAATATGGCGAACCGATGGAATTCAAGGAACTGCGAGCGGAGGCGAAGACCTGTTCCAAGGACCGCCTGAAGGAGATCTACCAGGAGGTGGCCGACGAACTGATGCGCCAGATCGGGAACCTGGAACCTTGCTGGGACGACGGCAGGGAGGAGGATTGAGCCCTGTAGCGGCCTGCAGCCTCACCCTCAGCGGTCCTTTTCGAGATCCGTCAGAGCCTTGGCGGCGCAGGCGTCGCAGAGGCCATGGGAGATGTTGTCGGTGAATCGGTGATCCAACCATTTCTCCGATCTGCTCCACGAGCCGTCGCGCCGTTTGACGCAGCGACACCAGCTGCAGACATGGGTCACATCATCGAAGGAAGTCGCCGCCTTGGATTCCTTTCGGTCCTTCTCGACCGGATGAAAGATGCCCCGGGTGGCGACGGGAAGGTCTCCTTCAAAGCGGCAACTGACGCTTCCGGTCACCTGGATGCGTAGGCCTTCCTTGGAGAGAAAAACCACCTCCAGGTTCCGCAGCGTCTCCCCACCCATGATTCGTCCGAGTTTTTCCTGGCACGCCTCGCGGTAGTCCGGCGCAATGAGATCGAAGACGTTCATGGTCCGGACATCCTCCAAAGTATGGCCCAGTACGTCTCGCCACGTCTGGTTGACGTAGAGAAACCGCCCCTGCGAATCGACACTTTGGATGATGTCGTGGGAATGCTCGACCAGATCACGGTAGAGGGCCGCGTCGTCGGTGGGCTGCAGTGAACTTGAAGGCTCTATTGGGGGCATATGTCGCGTTTCGGCATTCCCCCCAGCAAGCGTGAAGTCGGGATCATCTGTCTATTCTTTGGAAAATGGCAACGCAAAAACACGCACAGCGCTCGAAAAATCGACATAGCCGCGAGGGGCCGGCGTTCAGGTTGAACCTTGTTCCGGGGCGGGGGAGCCCTCTTCTTTCCCGGTTTCGTCTTCCTCGGCCCGCCAGGAGAGAATGAACAGCAAGCCGACGCCCACGCAGATGGCGGTGTCAGCGATGTTGAAAGCCGGGAATCCCGCCTCGCTTCCATCCCGGCGGATGAGGTGGAAGTAGAGGAAGTCGATCACCGCGTGATCCCGGCTCGCCATCAGCCGATCGACGAGATTGCCGGCGATCCCGCCAAACATGAGTCCCAGAGCGAACTGCCCGAGCCGGGTATGCGCGTCGAAATGGCGTCGGAAGATGAACAGGGCGGCGAGAGCGACGAGGGAGACGATGGCGAGCAGCGCGCCGTGATCGCGGAACATGCTCCACGCGGCGCCGGTGTTGGTCCAGTGCACCAGCTTGAAGAACCCCGGGATGATCGTCCGTTCCTCTTCGCGGCCGAGGTAGACCAGCACCATCCATTTGGTGAATTGGTCCAGGATTAGAACGCCCAACGCGAGCATTGCCATACGCCGGTTTCCGTCGTCGGCATTCATAGGAATGAAGGGGGCTGAGTGGGGCGGCGGTGCGGTGCGGGGTGGGACATGCGCGGACGGTTTAAGGGTGAACTGCAGGGAAAACAACCCAGAAATGTGTGGAGTAGGCGCGCCTGCAAAAGACTGCAGGAAGACTCCTCCGACTCGCGGCAGAGGCGGTGATGAGGCTCTCTTGGCAACTCTTTAGGGATTGAAGTCAACGTCCTCAATTTGCGGCTGCCGTTTTTGCCGAATCTCGCGGATGCGTGGCTGAGCCTGTCCGGACAGTTTCCCGCGAGGGCTTTCACTCGCGGGGCCGGTAGTCACTGCAATGCCAACGTTCTGACCCAGACCGTCGCGCCGAATCTGGACCGGAACCGTTCGCCCAGCGTTTCGGCGGCGGACTTGGAGGAGGTGATGGCAAAGGTCGTGGAGCCGCTGCCGGACATGAGCGCGACTTGCGCGCCGTTATCCGTCAGGAATTCCTGATAGATGGCGAGGATAGGGAACTTGCGCAGAGCCGGGGCTTCCAGCGAATTGTAGAAGCCGTCCGCCGCATCCGAAAGACCGCCCAAAGTGAGAGTGTCCGCCAAGGCCTTGGCCCGACCCGGGCGGCCGTTCAGAGCCTCGGGATGGTCGGCGAGGCTCCGGTAGGCCCACGGCGTGGAAATGCCGAATCCAGGCCGGGCGAGAAACAGCCACGCGCCATCCAATGCCGGAAAGGGGTCCCGATGCTCAACCTGCTCGCCGCGACCGAGAGCCAAAGCCGGCCGGCCGTCCAGGAAGAAGGGGACGTCCGAGCCCAGCTCGCCGGCCAGTTCGTGCAGCCGCTCCAACGGCAGCGGTTCCTCGAACATCTTGTTCAGGCCCAGCAGGGTTGTCGCCGCGTTGCCGCTGCCGCCGCCGAGCCCCGCCTCGGCGGGAATCCGTTTTTCCAGATGCACTGACGCGCCCTCCGTAATGCCGGCGGCGGCGAAGAAGAGTTCCGCGGCGCGCACGACGAGATTGCCTCCGTCCGTCGGCAGGGATGCGTCGCTGCAGGTGAAATGGAATCCCTTCCCAGCTTGCTCGAAATTGAGCTCATCAAACAGCGGCACGGGCTGCATCAGGGTCTCCAACTCGTGGAAACCGTCCTCCCGCCGTCCGAGCACGTTCAGCAGCAGGTTTATCTTGCAGCCGGATCGGAGCGTAAAACTCATGTGAGGCAACAAAAAAGGCGCCAACAACGAGGTGTCGGCGCCGGTGAAAGGGGAATCGGCTCAGTAGTCGAAGATGTGGAAACGGCTCCCGACAATGCCGGGAAAGACGTCGCCCGCCGCGAAGCCAAGCGCGGTGTCGGTGGCGAAGATGCCGTCCGAGTAGGGGCCCGGAGTGTAGCTGTCCGGGTAGCGCGGATCCTCGCTCATGAAGTCCAGGGTCCAGAGTTGGTCCGTGCGGTAAGGCCCGCCGACATAGTAGTCGCCGTTGGTCGGATACTTCTTCTTGAGGTAGAAGGGATCGTAGCCGGGGAAGGGGAAGGTGACGATCTCCGCCAGGCCGATGCCGGTCCGAACCAAGGTGCGGTTGAAACCCTGGATGGCGCCGAAGCGGAAGGCGTTGCGCGGGCCGTTCCAAAGGTGCGCCTGCTCGATCGAACGCCGCATCTCGCCCATGCGGAAGGGCTCGGTGGCGTTGTTGATGCCCCGGCCAAGCTTGTAGGAAGGTCCGGAACACCCGGTCGAAAACAGTGCGACAACCGCCGCCAGCGTGAGGAAAACAAAGGACTTGCGCATAGGTCGTTTAAGTTGGCCGCTGAAGATGCCTGCGGCTGTGGGAGTTGTAAAGCGGTTTTCGGACGGCGTTCAGGCGGATTCCTTCCCGGCGGAATCCGTCTCTTCGGGCGCCTCCTTCTGCTCCTTCCGGTACCAGACCCGCGAGATCTGCACGCTGATCTCGTAGAGCACGAAGAGCGGCAGGGACATCATGACCTGAGAGATGACGTCAGGCGGGGTCAGCAGCGCGGAAATGACCAGAATGGCCACGATCGCGTACATGCGGAGCGCGGCGAGTTTGGGATAATCCAGGATGCCGATCCGCACCAACGTCAGCAGCACCACCGGAAGCTCAAATCCCACCCCCACGCCGAACAGCAGCTTCAGCATGACGCCGATGTACTCATCGATGATCCAGATATTGGAGGAGAACCCGAGCCATTCGGTGAAGGTCACCGAGGCCATCAACATCATCTTGGCGATGACGACATAGGCAAAGACCACGCCCAATGCGAAGAGTCCGGAGCCGATGACAATGCCCCAGCCCAGATACTTCTTCTCATGACGATGCAGCGCCGGGACGACGAATTGCGCAATAAAGAACAGCACGAACGGGGAGGCCAGCCCCATGCCGCCGAAGAACGCCGTCTTGAGCGCCAGCATGAACGGCGTCAGCGGGCTGCGAGGCGACAATTGGGGCAATTGGATGGGAGGTTTCCGCTTTCGATGCTCCCCGGTCGGTTCGAGTCCGAGAACGAACCCATCCGCCGTGCGTTTCGGGACGGCCCGGAGGGCGACCATGTTGTTGGTCACATGGAACTTCCCGCCGAACATCTCGAAGACATTGGTGTCGACCTCGGTCTCCAGGTGGTCAGAGCCAAACTGGAGTTGTAGCGTAGGTTTGATTTTTCCCTCCTTTTCCGCCGCCGCAATCATGGATTCGGCAACCGCGTCCTTCGCGTCCTCCAACGGGGACAGGAGCACGTCCAGCGCCTTGTCCGCGGCCACCAGACACACGCACATGCACACCAGCACCGCCACGGCGCACTTGATGATCACCCAGCGCAGATCCTCCAGGTGCTCCAGGAAGCTCTTTACCGGGCCGCCGCCTTCCTCGTCCTCGTCGTCGTCCCAATCGTCCCAATCGTCTTCCTTCTTCGTGACGGCGGTCTTCTTGGAGGCGGTGGTTGCGCGGCTTTCCGGCAGAGATGCCGCGGGAGCGATGGAATGGCCCGAGCTGTGGCTGTGCTCCTCGTCGTGATGCTCCTCGTCATGATGATGTTCATCATCGTGATCGTGGTAGTAATGCTCGTCCCCGTCGTAATGGTAGGTGTCGTCGTACTCGTCCTGGTAGGGATCGTCGTATTCCGGGTGGTAATCCTCGTGCTCGTCGTGCCAATTGTGCTCGTCCTCGTGGTCGGAAGCGGGGTCCTTTCCCGCGCGGTGTGAGGAATCCTTGGTCGGCTTCACCTCGCCATCGTCGTCCTTTTCGTCCTCCTCCCCGGATTTCGAATTTGCATCCTCGGTTTTCTCCTCAACCGTGTCTTCGGAGTTGGACTCAGGTTCGGGGGAGGGGGGAGCCTTGGTGTCTTCGGGGCTTGAAGCCTCGTTTTCTTCCCCTGAACCCGCCTTTTCGTCGGCGTTGTCCTTCCGGGGGGCGGCGTCAGAACCGGAAGAGTCAGCCGCGTCAGCCTTCTGGGCGTTCTTGGGGGACTCCTTCAGGGATTCGTCCGAGGGCTTCGGAGAATCTTCGTCCGGGGGAGGGGAGGGCGTCCCGTTCTCGGGATCTTTGGACATGGCCGGAGCCGGGGCGTTGGCGGTCAGTCCTCCGAACCGGTGTTCTTGTCGACCGTCTTGTCAGTCCAGTGATCCGACTTTTCGCCCGACGATTTGCGGGGCGGGGGCGGATCGTCGTTGAGGGCCTCCTCGATGTCGTCCTGGATCTCACGGGTGGCGTGCTTGAACTCCTTGATGCCCTTGCCCATGCCGCGGGCGAGTTCGGGTAGTTTCTTGGCGCCGAAGAGGATGAGCACGACCGCCAGGATCAGAATGACCTCGGGCATTCCCAACGCAAAAGCCAACAAATTCGTTTCCATGTTCTATTCAGGTCAAAAAGTGAACGTTTCCCGACGCTAGGCGGATTCCGCCGTCGGGTAAAGAGGCAAGTGTGGGACGGTGAAACAGGGGGCTGCGTTCAGTATTCAGTGATCAGTAATCTGTTCTGAATACTGAACACCGATTACTGAATACTTGTTTCTCGCGAACCCCTCAGGGTTTGCGCGGGATCAGGAGGATGAACTCGCCGCGGCGGTTCTTGGCGTAGGCCGCCTCGTTCTGGCCCGGATCGGCCGGCATGTCCTCGCCGAAGCTGCGGGTGTAGATGCGGCTGGAGTCGATGCCCAGACGGGCGAGATATTCGCGGACGGACAGCGCGCGGCGTTCGCCCAGCGCGCGGTTGTATTCCTCGGTGCCCCGTTCGTCGCAATGGCCGTCCACCAGGACGCCGTTGCGCGACTGGCGCTGCAGGTAGAGGGCAACCTCCTCGACCTTCACCCGCTCGCTGTCCTTGATGTTCGAGCGGTCGAAATCGAAGTAGACGGTGTTCGAGTGGAAGAAGTCGGAGTCCATCTCCCAGTCGCCGTCGAAGACGGGGCGGTCGGAGGTGGGGATGCCGCTGTCGGTCATGTTCGAGGGGACGGAGTCGGTCAGGTCGGTTCCCGCGGCCGAGGTGTCGGTTCCAAGGGCCGTTCCGGCCATGTCTTCGCCCACGGCGCTGGTGTCCGTTCCGAGATCGACGGCGGAGGCGTCGACCGGGTTGGCTGTTCCGCCGGCCGGGGTTCCGCCGGTTCCGGTTCCGTCGCCGGGGAGCCCCGCGATGGCGCCCGCGCCCTCGGGCGGAAAGATGCCTTCAGATCCGGGGGGAAGCGGTTTCTGCCCGGGGATGGGGGTGAGGCCGACGGGCTTCTTGCGGCAACCGGTCGCCCCGAGCGCGAGAACGATGACGGCGAGGATGAGAATCGAGTGCTTGATATGCTTCATGTCGGTGTATCTGAGTGCGCGGCGCCCGGTCGATCATCTGGCCCAACAGGCTTGTGAACAGCTTCCCGCGAAATTCTGGCGAATATCCTTCACACGTTTGGTTTGAGCGTCAAGCAAAGAGAGGACGCGCTTCCCGCCCACCCGGCGGGTGACGATCATGGTGCGTGAATTCGGCGACCAGGAGGGATCTTCGCCCCCCGCGATCACCTGCGCCGTGCCCCCGCGCGCTGGGATGAGACAGATGTTGAATCCGCCCCGGTACTGGGACGTGAAGGCGATGGTCTTGCCGTCCGGGGACCAGTCCGGTTCAGTGACCGTGGAGACGCCGGCCGTCGAAAGCTGTGCCATCTTGCCGCCGTAGGCCGGGATGGTGTAGAGGCGGGGGCGGCCCGACTCGCGCGAGGTAAAGCAGATCCGCTGTCCGTCGGGAGACCAGCAGGGCGAGGACTCGTCCCCACGGGTCGTGGTCAGGCGCTTGAGGTTCTTGCCATCGCTGTCGGCCACGTAGACGTCGGGGCTGCCGCCCTTGCTGAGGATCATGGCGATCTTGCCGCCATCGGGCGAAACGGCCGGGCTCGTGTTGAGGCCGGAATAGCGGGCGATCGTCGCCCGGCGGCCCGTGCTGAGGTCGTGGAAGTAGATGTCCGGGTTCTGCCGCATGTAGGAGGTGTAATAGAGCGCGGATTTGCCCGGCACCCAGGTGGGAGCAGCCACGATGGAATTGTCCGAGGTCACCTTGACCGGGTTGTGGCCGTCGTAGTCGGCGATGTAGAGCTCCTTCGCGCGTCCGGTGTCCACCTTGAACACGATCTTGGTGCGGGCGATGCCCATGCCCTTGCCGATGATCTCGTCCACGATGGCGTCGGAGAACGTGTGGGCCTGAATCCGGGCGCTGCCGCCCTTGTAACGCTTGGCGAGGATTTCCCTGCCTTCGTTCAACTGATCGTAGACCCGCCCCTCCAGGGTGTCGCTGTTTTTCCCCGCGATCACGTAGGCCGCCCGCGATTCCTCGACGATTTCGCAACCTTGGACCTCCAGATCGAACTTCAGCACCGCGAGGGATTCCCCAGTGAATCCGCTCAGGGCGACTGGAGTGATGCCTTTCTTCAGCATGTCCTTGATTTCGCCTTCAACGATCAGCTCGAGCGGTTGTCTTGCTGCCGCGTCAGCGGAGGAGCACAACGCGAGGGTGAGAATGACGGTGGAAAGGGATGCGACGATCGGTGTTCTCATGTCTGACGAATTGGGATTACAGGCGGAAGTTGATGATGTAGGTGCGGGTTGAATCGGTCGAGCCCGGACCGAAGGGGCGGATCTGATCAACGCGGTTCAGGGCGTTCTGCACGGCCCGGCCAAACGCGGAGGTCCGGGAGCCGGACAGGATCGTCTCCTCGGTGACGCGCCCCGACTTTTCGATCGTGATCCGGACGCGGACAGTCTCGCCCGCCTTCCCCACCTGGGCTCCCTGCCGGCGCAGGGCTCCCTCGTAGATGGTATGCACATACTGGGCGTAAGTGGCGTAGGCGGCGCCGCTGTTGGCCGAGGTGTCGATGCTGAGTCGCGGTTGCACGCCGGAGCGGATGCGCGAGACGGAATCACTGGTGGCCTTGGCCACTTTCTGCTGGTTGATGCGAGTCTCCTTCCATGCTTTCTCGTTGTCCTTGAGCATGGCCAGTTTGGCGGCCTTTTCGGCGCGTTCCTTGGCTTCGCGTTCCCGGCGTTCGCGTTCCTGCCGTTGCTGTTCGGCCTTGTTGGCCGTGGAGCTCTTGGTGGTGACGGCGTTGAGGTTGACCTTGATCTTCGGCTTGGGTTTGGGCGGCGGCTTTTTCGTGACGGTCTTCTTGGGCGGGTCCGGCTTCCTGACCTCCGGTTTTGGTTCCACCTTTTTCGGTTCCGGCTTCTGGGGCTCAACCTTCTTCGGGGGCTCGGGTTTGGGTTCCGGTTTGGGTTCCGGTTTGGGTTCCGGTTTGGGCTTGGGAGGCTCGGGTTGCTTGACCGGTTCCGGTTTTGGGGCTGGTTTGGGCGCGGGAGGCGGGGTGACGGGCTTGGGCGGCGTCAGCTTTGCCTCCAAGACGGGGGCGGCGGGCGCGCCCTGCTTCTCCAGCAGCTTGTCCACGACCTGGCTGGGGATGTAATCCAGCGGTTCGGTGGGCTCTTCGATGTCCTTCCGGATGAACGCCGGAGCAAAGGCGATCACCGCCACCAGCAATGCATGGGACGCCACGGAGCCTATCAGGCACTTTTTCTGCGTGGTGTCCATGGCGGGTCAGTCGGTGTTGGGATTGGTGCGCAGGGAAATTCGGGTGATCTGGTTGCGCTCGCAGCGGTTGAGCGCGGCGGCGACGTATTTGTAGGCGCCGTCGCCATCGCCGCGGATGTAGACCAGCATGTTGGTGTTGGCGTTTGCCTCCTGGACCAGGTTTTTCTCGATCTCATCAAGGACCATTGGACGGCCTTCGTAGAAGTATGCTCCTTCCGCATTGACCTCGACGAGTTTGATGTCCTTGCGCTGCAGCGGCTGGGTTTCTGGCTGCCCCCCGCCGGGAAGATCGACCTTGATGCCGTTTTCCATCATCGGGGTGGCAATCACGAAGATGATCAGCAGCACGAACGCGAGGTCGAGCAGCGGGGTGATGTTGATGTCGTTCAACGTCACCAGTTGGTTGCGCTGGGAAAATCGACGCATGTTTCAATCTGTGGCGGGTTCGCTCATCGGGAAAGCGTCTTCGCCTTCAGGTCAGTCGCGTTCGCCCTCCGTGGGGTCTTCGTCGTCCGCGCGGCTCCCGGTCTCGGGTTGGGGTTGCCGCGAAACACGGAGGGAGGAGGGGCGGCCGACCTCTTCCTCGGCGAAATACTCGGTTTCCATCTTGGCGACGAGCAGTTGCGCGAAGTTATCCAGTTCCACGGTGGCGATGCGCAGGTTGTGCACCAGCCAGTTGTAGCCAAACATGGAGGGAATGGCGACCAGCAGGCCCGCGACCGTGGTCATCATCGCCGCCGAGAGGCCCGGAGCCATGATCGCGAGGTCGGCCTGGCCGGCCTGCGCCACCTGGCTGAACACGCTCATCACGCCCCAGACCGTGCCCAGCAGACCCAGGAAGGGCGCTCCGCTCACGGCGATGCCGAGCAGGATCAGTCCGGATTCGAGCTTCACGGCCTCGTCGGCAACCGTCCGTTCCAAGGCTCCCTTGACGTGTTCCATCTGCTTCAGCGAGACGGTTTCGTTGCGGGAGCGCTTTCCGCCGCCGCGCAGGCGCAGGTCCAGTTCGGTGGAACCCTCGCGGTAGATGGTGAACAGGGGGCACCCCTCCACCAGGATGCGTCGATCAAAGATGCCCAACACCTCCTGCTGGGCCCGGAACTCGATCATGAAATACTCGTTGAGCTTCTTCGCCCGGCGGATCTGCAGCACCTTGGCCGCCATCACCGACCACGCGAACGCCGACAACACTCCCAAGAGCAGGATGATGCCCTTGCCCTCGATGGTGGCCTTCTCCCACACGTAGGACAAATCCGCGATCGCCAGAATGTTTCCGCAATAGTCCATTTGAAATCCGTTCAACAAAGTCTGTTACACGCCCGGTTCGCATCCGCGGCGTCCGGCCCCGATTCCCTCGAAGCCGGAATCACTTCTCCCCGGCCTTGGGCAGCCGGATCAGCGTCCCATCAGCCAAATGATCCTGAATGCCCCGCGCGACCAACCGCTCCGCAGCCTCGGCGGCGTTCTTGCCAAACAGGCCGGTCGCGACCAACGCTTCCAAGTGGCTGTGCACCATGGGCGTGGTCGATACGGTGATGGTCACCGTCTTGACCTTGTTTGGCAATCTGGGCATTTAAATGGCATTCTTATTGTATAGTTTTTGTCGGGTCAAGCGGTATTCCGGGTAAAATCAGCTTGTTTTTTCGAGGGGAACGAACTGTTGATAATGCCCGGAACGGCGGTTTGACGGAATTTACCCGATGCGCACCCGACGGCCCGCCACCGATCCAGAACATACCCCGATGAAAACACCCCGCCTCCTCACCCTCACCGCGCTCGGCCTCGGCTGCGCCCTTTCCACCCTTCACGCCGCTGACAAGGCCCCGCCCCGCAAACCGACCCATGCGGACGTGCACTATGGCCCGGACAAGATGCAGGTCATCGATTTTTGGCAGGCGGAAGGCGAGGGGCCTCGTCCCTTGCTGGTCTACATCCATGGCGGCGGCTGGGTTGGCGGCGACAAGAGGCGCGCGCCCTCGACCATCACGCCGTTCCTGGACAAGGGCATCTCCTACGCCGCGATCAACTACCGACTCACCGGCCAGGCTCCGCTGCCGGCCCCGGTGCATGACGCCGCGCGCGCCCTGCAGTTCATCCGCTCCAGGGCGAAGGAATGGAACATCCGCAAGGACCGGGTCGTCCTGACCGGCGGCAGCGCCGGCGCCTGCACCTCCATGTGGTTGCTCTGCCACGACGACATGGCCCGGCCCGATTCAAAGGACCCGGTCGCCCGCGAATCCACCCGCGTCACGGCGGCCGCGGTGGCCAGCGGACAGACCTCGATCGATCCCAAGGTCATCGAGCCCTGGCTGGGGCCGAACGTCCTCAAGCACCGCATGATCAACATGGCCGTAGGCGAGCCGACCATGGCGGGCGCGCTGAAGAACTACGAAAAACACCGGGAGCTTTACCGCGAGTTTTCGCCCTACAACCACCTCAGCGCGGACGATCCGCCGCTGCTGATGACCTACGGCGCTGACATGAGCCTCCCATCGAAGAACTCCGGTCACGGCATCCACCACCCGGTCTACGGCGTGAAGATGAAGGAAAAGGCGGACAAACTCGGCGTCGAATGCCACCTCCTGATCAAGGGGAAGGAGGCCTCCGCCAAGTACAAGAGCTCGAACGAATTCATCTTGGACAAGCTGCTGCATTGAGCGGCTCGCCCCCAAGACTGTTCGCGGACACTGGCGGCAAGTGCGTGATCTCCCCCGTCACGGACCTGCTTTGCGTCGGGTTGGGGTCGATCCTGTTCTTCGCCCCGCTTGTCCTCTTCGGCAACGGCGCGATCGTCTCTTACAACACCGCGCTCCTGGCGACGTTGACGATTTGTGTGAACCTGCCCCACTTCCTCGCCTCCTACCGCATCCTGTACCGCACGAAGGAATCGGCCCTGCGGCACAAGTGGGCTTCCCTGGGTGTTCCGGCCATCCTCGTTGTCTACCTCACCTTCGCTGTGCAGCAGGCAGAGACGAACCAATTATACATCGGCGGGGCGATGCTGGTCGCGGCGCTCTACCTGGCCTGGCACTACACCGGTCAGGTCTGGGGCATGATGGCGACATACGCGTTTCTGGCCGGCGAGCCGTTTTCCAATCGTGAACGGACGCTCATCCGGTTGGGCTTGCGCACGTTGTTGGTCTGGCATCTGAGCTGGGTCCTGCAGTATCCGCGCGAGGGCGAGGTCGCCCAGCATCCCGTGATCAACCGGATCTACTTCGCCATGTCCTGCGCGACCGTGCTGGCCTTTGCGTTGGGGTTGGTCGGATTCTGGCTCTACCGTCGTCGGACGGGGAAGCTTCCGCCGGTCAACGCCGGCGTCGCCTGGCTGGCCCTTTGTTTCTGGTATGGGGCCATGGCGCGCGACCCGGAGGCGATCTTCTGGGTGCAGATCGCCCACAGCGTCCAGTACCTGATCTTCCCCGCCCGCGTGGAGATCAACCACCATCGAGGAACCCATCCGGAAGGCGGTCATGGCGCGGCGGTTCATTCCCTGCTGTTCTTCGGAGTCCTGATCGCCATTGGCGGCGTGATCGAATGGGGTTCGAAGAATATTGGAGCCCCGATGGTGGCGGACATTTTCGGTCACGTTTCCGGGAGCCAGTTCCCTGTGGCGGTCCTGGCCTTCATCAACATCCACCACTATTTCACCGACGGCGTCATCTGGAAGATCAGCAACCGCGAGGTGAAGGAAGAGCTTTTCGCGCACCTGAAACGCCAATAAGCGCTCATCAACTTCTTCGGAATCCAATACACTCGCCGCCATGGACATCGGAGAACTGCGCCGCCAATACACCCGGGCTGAGCTGGACGAGGGCCGCCTCGCGTCCGACCCCATCGAGCAGTTTGAGCGTTGGTTCGGCGAGGCCTGTTCCGCCGAGCTGATCGAGCCCAATGCCATGAGCCTTTCCACGGTTTCGCAGGAGGGGCGGCCCTCCTCCCGCACGGTCCTGCTCAAGTCATTCGATCGCGAGGGCTTCGTCTTCTTTACGAACTATGGGAGCCGAAAAGCCCGGGAGATCGAGGCCAACCCCGCGGTGTCGCTGCTGTTCCCCTGGCTGGGACTGGAGCGGCAGGTGACGATTTCCGGCGAGGCGTCGCGGGTCTCAACCGCGGAATCGCTCAAGTACTTCCTGTCCCGACCACGCGGCAACCAGATCGGCGCCTGGGTTTCGCAGCAAAGTTCCGTCGTGACCTCCCGCAGCCTGCTGGAGGCAAAGGTGGAGGAACTGAAGCGGAAGTTCGCCGGCGGAGAGGTGCCTTTGCCCTCGTTCTGGGGCGGCTACCGGGTGCGCCATGCAACCATCGAATTCTGGCAGGGGCGGCCCGACCGCCTGCACGACCGCTTTCTATACTCCCGCGCCGGCGACGCTGCCTGGAAGATTGAACGGCTTTGCCCATGAATTTCGACCATTAGGCTTTCAGGAACGACGCCTCGCGGTTAAACCATCCCGCTCAAATGAACTCCGAATACAGCCCCGCACCAGCCAAACCAAAGCCCCGCCCGCGCAAGAAGAAGGGGAAGAACCTGGAGATCAAGGATCCGCGGCTCATTTTCAACGCGGTCTGGGACGATCTGGAAAAGGAGCTGGGCCACGACCAGTTGCGCTTTCCCAAGGAGATCATCCTGCTGGGCGGCGCGCCCGGTTCGGGCAAGGGCACGAACACCGGTTTCATCATGCGGGCTCGAGGCTTCACCTGTCCGCCCATCATCGTCAGCGACCTGCTCAACAGCCCTGAGGCCCGGCAGCTCAAGGAGGGCGGCAACATGGTCGGCGACCGGGAGGTCATCGGCGTCCTCTTCCGCCACATGCTCCGGCCGGAATTTCGCGACGGCGCGATCCTCGACGGCTTCCCCCGCACCAAGGTGCAGGTCGAGTGCATGAAACTGCTGGTCGATCGCATCAACGCCCTGCACCGCGAGTTTCACGACACGCCGCTGGCGGTGCATTTCCGCAAGCCGACCATTCATGCGATGGTGCTGTTTGTTGAGGAAAGCACCAGCATCGAGCGGCAGTTGAAGCGCGGGCGTGAAATCGCCGTGCACAATGAGAAGGTCCGGGCCACCGGGTTGGGGGAATTGCAGGAGTTGCGCAGCACGGACCTCGACGAGGCCGCCGCCCACCATCGCTACCGCGTCTTCAAGGAAAAGACCTG
Organism: Verrucomicrobiales bacterium; assembly: GCA_038126235.1. Classification (GTDB taxonomy): domain Bacteria; phylum Verrucomicrobiota; class Verrucomicrobiia; order Limisphaerales; family JAYPEY01; genus JAYPEY01. Next base: position 54,196 of record JAYPFK010000042.1, on the reverse strand, counting down.
GGATGCGCTGCAGTCCCTGCGCGAAGTCTTCTTCTATCACTTCATCAGCGCCGAGGGCAGCGTCGCCGAGGTGGAGGAGAACATCCTCAGCGAGCTGCAGTACCAAAGTTCGCTTGAACTGGACGAGCGCACCTTTGCGCGCCTGCGCCAGATCCCGCTCGCCAGCGAAATTGTCGTCCACGCCCGGCAGGAGCTGGTCAAGCGTCTGGACCGCTACGAACTCGAATACCAGGATCTCTTCGCCCATGTCGTCAGCCTGGTGAAGGAGCGCTTCATGCCGATCGTCATGCGCCACGCCATCACCGGGGAGTCCGCGGTCAACTCTGTGGACGAGGTCTTCGACAATCCCCTCGCGATGGCCATGCTCATCGACATCTTTTCGGAGCGCGGCTACCACGCCGTCGTCGACAAGCGCCTGGAGCAGGTTCCCGAGCGGGTCGATCTCAAGACCGGCCACATCGAACTGCGCCAGACTCCCGTGTATCGCATTCACATCCGATTCCAGGGATCGGAGATCCGGCGGGGATGAGGCCAATGCGGAATTGCCCATGCGGAATGCGGAGTCGGAAAGCGGGAATGAGGAACGGGAGGTTCGATGGCGGGTGATTTGAAGTCGCGGCCGAGCGTTGTCGGCATCGGGGAGATCCTGTGGGATGTCTTCCCTGATCGGAGCTGCTTCGGCGGCGCGCCCGCCAATTTTGCCTCGCACGTCGCCGCCCTGGGAGCCGAAGCCGCCATGGTCAGCGCGGTCGGGCGCGACGAACTGGGCGACCGCGCGATCTCCGAACTCACCGCCCGGAACGTGGCGACCGGTTTTGTCGCTCGCTCGGACCGACCCACGGGCACGGTTGAGGTCGTCCTGGACGCCGAGGGCAAGGCGGACTACGTCTTTGCCGCCGACACGGCCTGGGACTCGCTGGCATGGAGCCCGGAACTCGATGCCTTGGCCCGGGAGACGGACGCCGTCTGCTTTGGCACATTGGGGCAACGCGATGCCCGGTCCTGCGGCATGATCCAGCGTTTCGTTGCCGCGACCCCGCCCGATTGCCTGCGCGTCTTCGATGTCAACCTGCGCCAGCATTTCTACAACGACGACGTAATCGAGGATTCCCTGTTCCTCGCCAATGTTCTCAAGCTGAACGACGAGGAGATCGACACGGTGGATCCGGAAGGCGCCGGGCTGGAGCCGGTCGAACGTCTGCGTGCGCTGTGCCGGAAATACGAACTGAAACTCGCGGCCCTGACCCGCGGAGCGCAGGGAGCCCTGCTGGTGGGGCTGAAGGAGTGCGTGGATCTTCCGGCTCTCCAAGCGGAGGTTGTCGATACCGTCGGGGCGGGGGACTCCTTCACCGCGACAGTTGTCGCAGGCCTGCTGGCCGGAGTCGATCTCGCGACCGTCGGCGCCCGCGCCTGCGAGATCGCCGCCTTCGTCTGCGGGCAACCGGGAGCGACCCCGGAACTGCCGGCGAGCCTGCGGAATCCGTTCGGGACTTGAGATGGCGCTGTGGCTTCGGCGGAAGTCGGGGTCCGAAATCCCCAGCTCCAAGCTCCCGGGGGCGCGCCCCATTTGAAATCAGCAGCCTGGAGCTTTTTCCTTTTCCCCAGTCCACTCCGCCCTCCGCCGACAAGCCGCGTTTCTGCCTTTCCAATTCCCCGTTGCGCCCACTTTCCTCTCTCTTTACAGTCCCGTTCAAATGAAGAACCCGCTCGAATTCGAGAAACCGATCATCGAATTGCAGAAGAAGCTGGATGAGTTGAAGAACCATCCGGACAAGTCCTCTTTGGGGATCGATTTCGCGGATGAGATCCGGCGTATCGAGGACAAGCTGGAGGAGACGCGCAAGAACGTGTATTCGAACCTCACCCCCTGGCAGCGCATCCAGCTCGCCCGCCACCAGCAGCGTCCTTACTCGCTGGACTACTGCAACTCCACCTTTTCGGAATTCAGCGAACTGCATGGCGATCGATTGTATTCGGACGATCGGGCGATCGTCGGCGGCTTTGCGTTTCTGGGCGACCGCAAGGTCATGGTCATCGGCACACAGAAGGGGCGCGACACCAAGGAGAACATTCTTCGCAATTTCGGTTCGGCGCACCCCGAGGGTTATCGCAAGGCGCTGCGCCTGATGAAGCTGGCGGACAAGTTCGGCCTGCCGATCGTCACCCTGATCGATACCGCGGGCGCTTATCCAGGCATCGGGGCGGAGGAGCGGCACATTGCCGAGGCCATCGCCGTCAACCTGCGTGAGATGATGCTTCTGAAGGTGCCGATCGTGGCGGCCGTCATTGGCGAGGGCGGTTCCGGCGGCGCCCTGGGCATCGGCGTGGCGGACCGCGTCCTCATTCTCGAAAACGCCTACTATTCCGTCATCAGCCCCGAGGGATGCGCCGCCATTCTCTGGAAGGACCGGGCCGCCGCGCCGAAGGCCGCCGCCGCGCTCAAGATCACCTCGCATGACCTGCGCGATCTGGAACTCGTCGATGAGATCGTCCCCGAGCCGCTGGGCGGCGCGCATCACGACGTGAAGACCACCGCCGCCAACCTTGGCGAAGCCCTTGAACGAAATCTCGCCGAACTGGCCGGGCTTTCCACCGAAAAGCGGCTCGACCTCCGCTACGCGAAGTACCGCGCGCTCGGGAGGTTCGAGGAAGGCGTCGGTTCCAAGGCGGCCTAGTTCCCCGTCATGCTTTACCCCCTGACTTTCGAGCCGATCTTCAAGGAGCGCGTCTGGGGCGGGCGGAACATCGGGCGAATCTACGGCAAGTCCCTGCCTGCCGACGTCCCGATCGGCGAATCCTGGGAAATCACGGATCGCCCGGAAGGCGTCAGCGTCATCGCCAATGGCCCGTTAAGAGGGCGCGATCTCCGTTGGCTCATGGAACACCACGGCCGGGAACTGCTCGGCCGCGAAGTTGGTCCGGACGAACGCTTTCCCCTCCTGGTCAAGATCCTCGACGCGCAGCAGAAGCTTTCCGTGCAGGTCCATCCTCCGGCCGGCGTCGCGGACGATCTCGGCGGCGAACCCAAGTCCGAAATGTGGTTTGTCACCCATGCTGATCCCGTCGCGGACCTTTACGTCGGTTTGAAACAGGGCGTCACGCGCGAGGAGTTTCAGCGCAAGATCGCGGACGGCACGGTCGCGGACTGCCTGCACCGGATTGAAACGACGGCCGGCGATTCCATCTATCTGCCCAGCGGCCGGCTTCACGCCATCGGCGCCGGCAACGTCATCTTCGAAATCCAGCAGAATTCCGACACCACCTATCGCGTCTTCGATTGGAACCGCGTCGGCCTGGATGGCAAACCACGGGAACTGCATGTGGAGCAGGCCATGAAGTCCATCGATTTCGACGACGCTGAACCGGCGTTGGCTGATGAGCCGGAGGATGCGGGGGCGGTGGTCGCAGGCAAACTGTTGACCTCAAACGAACATTTCCGCGTGGAGCGAATCCGCTTTGCCAACGATGGCGCGGTTCCCCGTGATGGCGCCGGGATGCAGATCCTCGCGGCATTGGAAGAGAGCGTTGAGATCGTCGGCTCCGATGAAAGCGTCGTCTTAAATCCCGGACAATTCGTGGTGATCCCAGCGGCTCTTGATGAATACGAAACCCGCGGAGCGAAAGGCGCGGCCTTTTTGCGGGTTGCCTTGGGGTAGAGCGGCTTGGGGAGCTTTCCGCGTATAGGCATGAGGCGGAGCCCCAAGGAGCGGCGGCATTCCTGCCGCCGTGCCTCCGAAGGAGGCAGAGAAGCCTTGGTCGGGTAGGCGCGTTCGTTGAAGGCGAATCGAGGTCGGGTCCGGACGTTCTTCTGGCGACTGCGTCGCCACGGCGACAGGAATGTCGCCGCTTCTTGATCGGCTTACTCGCCTGTGCGCCTGATGCGGTAGAACCGGGAACTTCCCTCCGTGCCGGGCGTGATCGTGGTTTCCATGAAAGCGTCGCCGGCGCGGGCGGTCCCGCTTCCTGTGTAGGTTCCATCGACGGTGGCGCTGGACTGGAGTTCGTAGAACAATCCGCGGCGGGCGCTCCAACGCAGGTTGAGGTTGTTCCCATTCCGGGTCACCGAGGCTTCCGGCCGTTCGGCGAGGATTGAGCCGTCGAAGTATTTCACCGCCAGTTCCCAAGCCCCGATGCCGCATTTGGAGCCGATGACGCGGCCGGGGCCGTCGTCGGCCGGAACGTGGATGCCGCCGTAGAGCCGGGAGATGCCCGCCTCGTCCGAGGCGTCGTAATAGGTCGCCCATTGGAGGACGACATCGACGCTTGGCCCCTGCTCGAACTGAAGGAACTCATTCTGCGCGGCGGTGAAGGTTCCCATGCCTCCGGGGAAGTAGGCGCTGCCGGTGATGCGCGTGAGGATCTCGGCGGCGGCGCGGCTGAAGCCGCTGTGCCCGGATACGTAGCCCGCGAAGGCAGGCGTCACAAAGGTGTCGCGTTGATAGGGCAGCCAGTCGACGGCGCGGATCCATTTGACCCCGGTGAACTGCGTCTGCGGATCGGCAGGTTCTCCGCCCCAGGCGTGAATCAGGATGTCCCCGGGTTGCGCATTGGGCGCTCCGGAGTGTTTTCCGCCGGTGGCCAGGGATTCCGTCGAGGCGATTTCGATCAGGTCGTTGAACAGGAACAGCCCGTGCGGATGGTAAGAGGGGTTCGCGGGATTGGTCGATTGTCCCCGTCCACCCATGTAACGAATGCTGCTGATGGGGCGCACGTAGTCGTAATGCGCCTTGCAGCCCCAGACTGCCACGGCGACGTCGTGGACGGCGGCGTTGAGGGCGAAGTAGACCTTCACGTCCCATTCCAAAGGATCGAGTTCCGGCCCGGAGCCCATGAAGCGACGTTCCAGGTCGGGGTGATCGGCGACCTCGTTGGCCAGGGTGTTCCAGTGCCCGGGCGGCGTCTCGGAATCCGGTCCGTCCGCCCAGAATTCCGCGATGACGCGGCCGAAGTCTCCGTGCGGGACGACATTGGGCTCGTAGGGGAGTCCCGTGGTTGGATTGAAGCCGTGGCCGGTCCCGTCGTTGAGGCCGAGGGTGTTGTTCCCGCGCGCGCCGGGCGAGATGTCGATCGAGTCGCCGGTGGTGGGATCGAGACTTCCGCTGCGCGCAAGGATGATGGCATTGGCAAACTTGAATTCGGCGTCGGAAACGGCTCCCAGCAGGGGAGGGGTTCCTGGGTCGTAATAGATGCTCCGGCCTTCCTCCAGCGTCATTGCGAACGGACGCACCGCCCCCCAATGCGAACCGACGAAGATCTGGGTCTTCGAGGCGACCAGGCCGTTCTGGGTGAACGCGAACTCAAAGGCCAGCGGTTGCCAGCGGTTGGGATTCGCCATGGTCGTTCCCGCGAACTGCAGAATCAAAGGCTCGTTGACGGGGGAATAAAGCGGGTCTGCGTAGTTGATGGTTTCGTTCGAGTTGTCGCTCGACGCGAAATTCAGCACGGCGGCGGCGACGCGGTTGCCGACCGCCGCTGGTGAAGGGCCTTCCGTCGTGGTCACGTCGGGGTTGTAGCCCAGCGCCGTCATCTGGTCTTCGAGCGCCAGGAGGGAGTTTTCGGCGTTGACCGACTTCGCGTAGCGATGGGCAAGCACGCGGTAGGCGGCATAGCTGATGGCCTCATGGCGCGCGGCTGAGACCTTGCTGGCCGTGGCGTTTTCCCGATGGACGTAGCCGACCGCCGTCGCGTCGTAGGCGGCCCAGGCGTCCCACATGGCCGCGGAGGTGTGGAACAGGTTGCGCGCATGCACCGCCGGATTGGGAAAGTCGATGCGGATTGCGGCGAGGTTCTGTTCATTCCAGATCCGGGCGATCGAGTGAGCGGCCTGCGTTGGGGTCGTCGTCGCGAGGATGAACCCGAGCAGGATGGCTGACAGAATCGACTTCGGTCTCATGGGTAATTCGGGGTTCAATCGATCAGGGGAAGCGTTCGTTTTTCCCGCGCGCTCAGGAAGGCGGTGTCCACGATCTGCTGGCCGATGCGGGCGGTTTCGACCGAAAGCGGGCCGTCGACGGGCCGGTCGTTCTCCAGGCAGTGCAGGAAATACTGCACCGGGTTGGCGAAGGGCGCGTTCAGTTCGTCGGCGGGAAGCTCGCTTCCTTCGGGGCAATGCCGGGTCTGGACGCGCACGGTCTTGTCGTAGTCGTAGTTGCTGATGGTGCCCTCGGCGCCCTTGATGACGAAACCGCACCGGGGTTGCGGTTGGTGCGTCCACGGATCGGTGAAGGTGCCCCAGCGCGTGTGGAAGGTGGAGAGGCCCTTCTCGTAGCGCGCGATCGTGACGCTCTGCTCGTCCACCTCCAGGCCCTGCGGCTCATCGACCATGCAGGTGACCTCGATCGGTCTTGCGCCGCCGTGGAACCAGGTTCCGAGCGTGGTTCCGTAGCCGAGGTAATCCAGCAGGGAGCCGCCGCCCTGGTCCTTCTTGTAGAACCAGCTGGCGTCCTTTTCCTCGGCTGTCGGTTCCTTCTCGATCTTGTCCGCGCCGTGGTAGAGCGGGCCGCGGTTGCCGTCGTAGAAATGCACCTCCGTCACCTCGCCGATCGTTCCCTCCTCGATCAGTCGGCGCGCCGTGACGTGTGCCGGGTACCAACGCAGCGGCCAGTTGATGGCGAGTTGCCGGCCGGTCGGTCGCATGGCCGTGATCATGCGGTCGGCGTCGGTGAGCGAGGCGGCGAAGGGTTTCTCCATGAGGACATGGACGCCGAAGGGCGCCACCTTCTCCGTCCATTCCGCGTGACCGCCGGTGGAAGGACAGAGGATGACGAGGTCGGGTTTGGTTGTGTCCAGACATTCGCGAAAGTCCGTGAAGGCGCGGTCGTCGCCAATCCCGAAATTGCGACGCGCCTCCTCCATTCGTTCGGGCCGCTCGTCGCAGACGCCCGCCAGCTCGGCGGCCGGATGTTCGTGCGCCATGCGCAGCAGGTCGCCCATGTGGAAGTGGTCGAAGTTGATGCCCGCAATTCGCCATGTCCTGCTCATGGCGCGGGAGTGTAGGCGAAAGCGCTGATCGGGAAACCCAAATCGGGGGAGGTGACGCCCAACGGGGGCGGGATCAGCCGATTCTCCGCGACTTCGTTACTCCGCCAGCTTCATCGCGAGGATCTGGCGTTCGTCGCGGACGTAGAGAACGCCGTCGACGTAGGCGGGGAAACTCCAGGTCTTGCCGCAAACCTGCATGCGACCGAGTTCCTCGTACTTCTCCGGGTTCGCCTTGAGCAGGATCAGTTCGCCGTTGGAGTTCAGGGCGAGGAGTTTGTCGCCCACCGCGATGATGGAGGCATAGTCGCCGAAGGACCGCTCCTTGTTCCATTTCACCTTGCCGGTCTGGTAGTCGATGCAGACGAAGTCGGCCTGGTTGCGATAGGTGGTGCCGAGCCCATAGAGGTGGCCGTCGACCAGGACCGGGGTGGAGAGTTGCGTCTTCACATCTTCCAGCCGCCAGGCGCTTTCGATCTGCTTGCGTCCCTTGACGAGGGTCTTGTACTGCCCCTGGGAATGGGAGGACACCCAGACCGTGTCGCCATCCAGCAGCGGCGTGACCGTGTGGCGTTTGGCTCCGGTCCTGATCGGGATCCGGAAGAGGATGTCACCGGTCGCCGCGTCGGCTCCGACCAGCGCGTCGGCGTTGAAATGGATCACGTGATCCACGCCGCCGAGCCTGCCGGCCATCAGGGACGAGTAGGCGGAATTGTCGGTCCCGCACTGCCACAGTTTCTTGCCGGTGTGCTTGTCGAAGGCCGCGAGGGTCGCGCCTTCGGGATCGCCGACGCCGGCGAAGATACGGTCGCCGAGGATGACGGGCGCGCCGTTGTTGCCGTGGCGACGGGCGGCGGTTGTCTTGGCCACCGGATTGGAGCTGCGGTTCCCGAACCAGATCGCCCCAAAGTCCTTTTCGAAATCGACCGCCCAGCGGACCGCGCCGTCGCTGAGGTTCAGGCAAGCCAGTTTGCCGCGGCCGGACTGAACATAGACGCGGTCGTCTTCCACGGTGGGAGTTGAGCGAGGGCCCGTGCCGAAGTTTGAGTATTCCGCCGGGTTGGGATCGTACATGCGTCGCCAGATCTCCTTGCGGGTGGCGAGGTCCACCAGGTGGGCCACCTCCTGGTCGTTGACCTGGTCCTGGTAGAGCAGCTTGCCGTCCACCACAACCGGCCCGGAATGCCCCGGTCCCACGCGCATGCGCCACTGGATTTTCGGATTGGCCGGGAGGGAGGCCAGCGCGCCGGTCTGCGCGGAGACGATGCCATCGCGGTGGGCGCCTCGCCATTGGGGCCAGTCTTCGGCGGACAAGGTCAGCGGGAGGAGCGTCAGGGCGGCAAGAAGGGGGGCTTTCTGGATGTTCATGGATTTGGCGGTATTGGAAGCGGGAGACCGTGATCGAATTCGAACAAGTTGTTTCCGTCGGATGGCGCCCTCCTTAGCCGGTCGCGACGGGACGGTCAAGTGACGATGCGCATTGTGCGGGACGACTCCCTTGACAGGAGCGGCGAGGTGGGCGGATTCCGGGCCGCTTCTTCTCTCCTCCCGGAGGAAGCCGATCCGCGGGGGTGATGGTGGCAAGAGGGACCGTAGGCAGACACCATCACCCCCGCTCACACCTCCAAGGCCAGTGGAACGGACAGGCGTTCCGGCCGGTCGATGCGTCCGTTCATCGAAGCTTTCTCAACCGGTTCATGGAGAGTTCCCGCCTTCTGGCTTGGAGGAAACAAGAAACGGTTATCCAATTGCGACATCTGTTATCCAAAGGCGACAAACGAGGTTGAAGTAGTGAGTTTTGCCTTTCCAAGTGGGCGGATTCCAACCGCGCGCTTGGTTTGGGTGTTTTCCCATTGTGGCTTCAACGGTGTTTCCCCAAACTCCGCAGATCATGAAACGCCTCCCAGTCTTCTGCCAATTGCTCTTCGCCGTCGTCTTCATCGCTTTCAACGCGAGATCGGAGGATTCGCGGCCGAACATCGTGTTCATTTTTTCGGACGATCACGCCTACCAGGCGATCAGCGCCTACGGGCACAATTTGAACCAGACGCCGAACATCGACCGGATCGCGAAGGAAGGCATGCTTTTCAAGGAATGCTACGTTAACAACTCCATCTGCGGGCCGCAGCGCGCCGTGATCCAGACCGGCAAGTACTCCCACATGAACGGTTTCCTGCGCAACGGGAACAAGTTCGACGGGACGCAGCAGACCTTTCCCAAGCTCCTGCAGAAGGCCGGTTACCAGACCGCCGTCGTCGGCAAGTGGCACCTCGGTGAACACATGGCGCCGCAGGGCTACAACTACTCCGAGGTCCTGGTCGGGCAGGGGCCCTACTACAACCCGCCCATGCTGGTGGACGCCGATGGCGACGGCAAGAGCGAGCGGGTGAAGCACACCGGTTACACGACCGAGATCATCAGCGAGCTCACGCTCAAGTGGCTGAAGGAGTCGCGCGACCAGAGCAAGCCCTTTCTGCTGATGGCCCAGCACAAGGCTCCACATCGCAACTGGCAGCCCTCCCCCAAGTATCTGCACAAATATGACGACGTCACCTTCCCCGAGCCGCCCACGCTCTTCGAGGATTACTCCAAGGGCGTGAAGGCCCGCCAGACCCAGGAGATGCAGGTCGACCGCGACCTCACCCCGAACGATCTCAAGCTGGTCCCCCAACGCGGTTTCACGCCTGAGCAAAAGAAGGTCTGGGACGCCGCCTACGGCCCCAAGAACAGGGCCTTCGAGGAGGCGAAGCTCAGCGGCAAGGCGCTCGTCAGCTGGAAATACCAGCGCTACATCAAGGACTACCTGCGGTGCATCGCCTCCGTGGACGACGCGGTCGGCGAACTGCTGGCCTATTTGGACGAGTCCGGCCTCGCGAAGAACACCATCGTCATCTACACCTCGGACCAGGGCTTCTACTTGGGCGAGCATGGCTGGTTCGACAAGCGTTGGATCTACGAGGAATCCCTCCGCACCCCGTTGCTCGTGCGCTGGCCCTCCGTCATCAAGGCCGGCTCCGTCAATTCCGACATCGTCTCGCCAATTGATTTTGCCGAGACCTTCCTCGATGTCGCCGGCGCGGACATTCCCAAGGAAATGCAGGGCGCGAGCCTCGTCCCGATCTTCAAGGGCAAGACCCCGAGGAACTGGCGCACGACCCATTACTACCACTACTACGAGTGGCCGGGCTGGCATCTGGTCCGCCGCCACTACGGCGTCGTCGACGGCCGCTACAAGCTCGTCCACTTCTACGAGGACGACGTGAACGAATGGGAGCTCATCGACCTCAAGGCCGATCCGCTGGAGCAGAAGAACTTCTACGGCGACAAGGACTACGCCAAGGTTCAGAAGAAACTCGCCAAGGAGTTGGCGCGTCTGCGCAAGAAGTTCGATGTCCCGGAGGAGGATCCCGCCGCCTCATTCGAAACCGGCGATACTCCGGAGCGGTATCAGCAGCGGGGGAAGAAGTAGGCCCTTTCAGGAACGGGCTGTAGTCGGTTCATGTCCGAGGGCAGAATCCTGGTTTGCGGTTGACGCCGCAATTCCGTCGGCCTACTCATCGGTTACAAGCCGCATTGAACATTGTCTGGGCCAAAGGTGTGTCTGCTCGGGATTGTTGCCAACCTGATTCATTGGAATGTCTGAACTCAACTTCCCCTGTCCAAACTGCGAAAAGCCCCTTCAGGTCGATTGCTCCATGGGAGGCTACGAATTGAGCTGTCCTCACTGCGGATTGGGATTCACAGCTCCTGAGGCGGAGTCGCCCAAGCCATCGGAACAGAAGAGGGAGATCGCGCTGGACCCGCTTCGGATCTATCCCGCGTTGTTTCTGGTCCTGGCTGTGGTGTGGAGCGTCGCGCTGCTCGTGTTCGTCGCGACGGGCAAGATCTCGTCGGGCTTAAGGTCGATCATCTGGACGGCGTTCATCTGCGGCGGTCTCTTCGGTATGTATTTCCGATCGCACATCGAGCTGTTTCAAAAGCCTCCCCGCACAACCTACGGCCAGTTTCTGTTCGAGATTTCCAAGCCGTTCTGGCTGCCCGGCATAGCGTTCATTCTGCTGCTTTTTGTGGGTAATTCCATCGGCTATGTGTCTCTTTTCAATCGTCCGGTTGTCACGGAAGACGGACTGATCCGCGGCGGCGCCGTCAGTACGGCGACGGACCGCATTGTCACCTACGGACATTCCACCCTGCTTCCCGGTTCCGGAAGGGGGACGGTGATTCGCGTGTGGGATGCCAAGACCGGCGAAGTTCTGCAGACTTTGGGAAGGGAGAGCGTCTCGGTGACGGACGCGGCGATTTCTCCCGACGGCAGACTGGCCGCGGCCGGGTTCGAGGACGGGAGCGTCGATGTGTGGGATGTCGAATCTGGGCAACTTGCAGGGCAGTTTCGCGCCAAGCAGGCCGTCACGCACGTGGCTGTCTCTTCAAAAAGGAATATGGTCATGGCGACCAGCCGGGATTTCGTCAGCCTGAAAATGGACATTTCGATCTGGAATGTCCGAACGGGCAAGATGGCTTACGAACAAGGCGGTCGGGACAGTTCCTTCCAGAACTCCAAAATGACGCACACCGATCTTGTGGTGTCGCCTGATGGGGCGCTTTTCGGCATCGGCGACATCGCCGGTGGCCTTTCCCTTTGGGATGTTCAGGAACGGGAGATGAGCCCGGAGCTGCGGGAGAGGCTGGCCCGGGGGCGTCGAGTGAATCCCGATATGAATCGCGGGTACAACTTCAATCCGGCCAATGTCGAGAAGATCTATCCCTCCGCCCCGATTCAAACCGGAGTGCGGGCCATTGCCATCGGCCCCGAAAACAGGATTGTGGCAGTCGGAAGCCGCAACCAGCTTTATGTCCTGCGCATGACGATGAGCGGCAGCCGGCCCGTCTATCAGGAATTCGCCACGGCCAAGTTGGAGTTGGAACCGCGGCGTGTCGCGGTGTCCCCCGACGGAAAGCGCGTCGCGGTCGGTTTCCCGGGAGGCCGCGTCGATATCTGGGATTCCGAACTCAAGAAACGTGTGGCTTCCACGGAAAGGGGCTTGCGATCGATCACGTTTCTCGGGTTCACCTCGGACTCGAAAACGCTTCTCTTCGGCGACGATACCCGTTTTGTCAGGCGGGTGTCCGTGAAATAGCGCCGAGGGCTGCATTAACGCACTGACTCGGAAGGGGCAGAATATCCCAGGCTTCGGCAGCGACCGAAGTCTGGCGGCTTGCGGCGCGAATTTGCCGCTTGTGCTTCACCTTTTCATCGAGATTCCGATTGGTCAGCGTTGCGCTCATTGGGCTGCCGGACCCAGGTTGCCCGGCAGCCGATTTGTCCTTTGGCGGCCTATTCCCCCTTGTCCTCAGGCAGGGGCATGGGCTGATTTTCGCCGAACTCGTAGATCTCCTTCGCGGAGCCGACGATCTGGCGGTCGAAGTCCTTCACCAGGCTGTCGTCCCGACCGGAGTAGGGCAGGCTTTGAAGGAGGAACTTGATCGCGCTGAGCCGCGCGCGCTTCTTGTCGTCGGATCGCACGACATGCCAGGGGGAATCGGCGGTGTCGGTGTAGAAGAGCATGGCCTCTTTGGCGCGGGTGTATTCGTCCCAGCGGCCTAGGGATTCGACGTCCATGGGGCTGAGCTTCCACTGCTTGATCGGGTCGCGGGCGCGGCTCATGAAGCGGCGGAGTTGCTCCTCGCGGCTGACGGAGAACCAGAACTTGAAGAGGCGGATGCCGCTGCGCACCAGCATGCGCTCAAACTCCGGAGCCTGGCGCATGAATTCCAGGTATTCATGCGGGGTGCAGAAGCCCATGACATGCTCGACGCCGACACGGTTGTACCAGGAGCGGTCGAGGAAGACGATTTCGCCGGTGGTCGGCAGTTGTTCGACGTAGCGTTGGAAATACCACTGGCCGCGTTCGGTTTCGGTGGGCTTGGTGAGAGCGACGATGCGCGCGCCGCGGGGGTTCAAGTTCTCGGCGAAGCGCTTGATGGTGCCGCCCTTGCCGGCGGCGTCGCGACCCTCGAAGATCATCACGATGCGCTCGCCGGTCTGCTGCACCCAGGTCTGCATCTTGACCAGTTCGATCTGGAGGAGCGCGATCTCCTTCTCGTAGGCCGGGGTTTTCATCATCCGCTTGTAGGGATAGACCGAACTGACGATCTCCTTCTTGCTCTTGGCCCGCTTGACGCGTTCGACCAGTTCCGGAGGGATGGAGGTCCGGATCTGCTCGTCGATCACCGCGATCATGGGGAAGGCGGTCGCCGCCAGTCCCGTGGAAGCCTTCGACGCGTTCTTTTCCGCTTTGTCCTGTTTCCCGGCCTTCTTGTCCTTTTTCTTCGCGTCGCGCTTCTTCTTTTTAGAGGTCTTGTCTTCCGGCACGGCCTCGGAGGGAGCGGTTTCAGCGGGTTTGGGTTCGGGGGGGGCGGCCTTGGCGGCGGCGGTCCTGGCCGACGCGCTCTTCCTGGCGGGGGCGCGCCTTTTCGTCTTGGAGGCGGGGGGATTCTTTCTCATGGGGGCTCCTGTCTGGGTGCGAATTCTACCCGCTTGGGGCCGGCTTGCCAAACTGAATGGCGGCAAGACTTGCTGTTTATTGCCTGCCCGGAAACGGGCGGATCGGGAGGCGGGATCCTATTTCCTGCCGGCGAGGTAGGCGACGAGGTCGCGGATCTCCGTCAACGTCAGGGCCTCCTTCATGGCGGGCATGGCGGAGACGGGCTTGGAGCGGACGGCGATGTCCGCCTTGGCGACCTTGACGGTTTCGCCGGCCAGTGTGGTGAGTGTGATGGCATCATCGGTTTCGCCGGCGATGAATCCGGAAACTGCCTCGCCGTCCTTCAATTCCAGTTCGAGGGAGCCGAAGCCGGGGGCGATGCGGGCGGGCGGATCGATCAGGGCGGTGAGCAGCCCGACGCGGTCCAGTTCCTTCTCGATTCGGGTCAATTCGGGGCCGGCGTCGCCGCCGAAGCCCTTGATCTGATGGCAGCGGACGCACTGCACGGCGTGGTTCTGAAACAGCCGGCGTCCCTGCGCGGCGTCGCCGCCGTTGAGGGCGGGTTGGGAACCTCCCAGCGGGGCGGATGCGGCGATGCGGGCGGCGAGTTGTTCGCCTTTCTCCCGCAGTTGCACGGACTTGTGATTCGTTCCGGCCAGGATGAGATCGAGGGCCTCGGGCTCGGAGCCGGTGAGTTTCGCGTCCAGCATCGGAGCGAGGAGCTTCGTTGCGATGGGGTGATTGAGCCTGCCAAGTTGGCGGATCGCGAGTTGGCGGTTGCGGATGTTCTTGCCTTGAAGGTGTGTCCGGAAGACCGCCGTGGCGGCTGTGGAATCGGAAGGGGCGAGATGGGCGGCGGCGGCCAGTTGCAGTTCGGCGGACTTGTCCCGTAGCAAGGCGCGCAGGAGCGCGTCGTTCGCTTCGACTTCAGGTGACTGCCGCGCCTTGATGGTCTCGAGCATCTCCAGGCGGACCCTGGCGTCGAGTTCGGGGGAGCGCAACAGGCTTCCGATGAAGGCTCCGTCCGTCAGTTCGTGCGCGACAAGCAATCGGGCAAGGGATTGCAGCCGGGCCTGTCCGTTCTTTTTGTCCGCGTCGTCGATTGCGTCCTGGATGGCCTCCTTGATGCCGGCTCGGAGCGGTTTGGCAATGGCTGCCGTGAGGTTGTCCGGACGCGCCGATTCGATCGGGCGGTGATGCCACGTGACGCGGTCGAAGGGAGAGGGATTATTCCACTTTTCCAGCGACCGGAGGGTTTCCAGACGGATTTCGTGCCGGAAGGCGGGATTGACTGCGACGGCCGCGACGCGTGTGGCATGGCGGGCGGAGCCGAGTCGGAAGTTGGCGTTGAGGATGCGGTGCTGGATGGGGAAGGGGACCACGGAGTCGGTCATGATCGGGGAATCGATCAGATCCGCCAGCCGCTTCCAAAGCCGCGGAATCGGGAGATCGTGAATGGCGCGGATGGCTTCAAAGCGCAGTTTCGGCTCGGGATCGTCCAGGAATGCGGCGATGGCCGGCGAGGCGTTCAGGCGCTGGCTGTGCAGGACGGCCAGGCGGACCTGTTCCGGCGCGCGTTTGGCGAGGGACGCGACTTTGCCTTCATCGAAACTGGCGAGGGCGAGAGCGGCGGCGTTTCGCAGGTTGAAGTCGGAGTCCGGGGAGCTTCGAAGCATGGCGGCGACGGCCTTCTCTGCGCCCTTGGGTTTCAGTCTGCGCAGGGCGAGTGTCGCAAAGTAGCGGACGCGCGATTCCGGGTCCTTGAGGGATTCGATGAGCAGAGGAGAGGCGGCGGTCAGCCCCAGTTCGCCCGCGACCTTGGCGGCCTGCGCTCGGACTTCTGGAGCAGGATCAACCAGCAGCCGCGGAAGCAGCTCGCTGGTGGGCGGCGTCAGACCGTGCTTCAGACCGGTCTGCCACAGTCCCCAGACGGCGTGAAGCCGGGCGAAACGGGTGACGCTTGTTTGGGCGACGCGCAGGAAGATGTTCATTCCGCGAGGGCCGCGCTTGGCCAGTTCGAACTGCGCGGCCTGGCGCACGCGGCGATCCGCGTGGCCGAGGAGGCTCGCCAGTTCCTCCTCACCTCGGTTGGCGAAGCCTTCCCGGAACATCCTGGAAACGTCGGCTGCCGTGGCATGGGCAGGGTGACTCAGGCGCACGATGCGACGGTCGCCGTCGCCGCCCCAACCGTCGATCCAGTCGGCGAGGTAGATGCCGCCGTCGTAGCCGAATTCGATGTCCGCGGGGCAGACGGCCCAGACGAAGCGGTTGGTCTCGGCGACCCGATAACCGGCGCCGGCGGGGTCGAGCCGGAAGCGGTGGACGCCGCTGCGCGCGGAGCTGCCCTTGAAGTCGCAGATGAAGAAGTTGTCCGCGTATTCCTCCGGCAGGCCGGCGCCGGGGTAGTGGACCAGGCCGCTGGGGCCGCTGGTCAGGTGGGCGAGCGGCGGATTGATCCAAAGTGGTTGGCCTTCGTGCGGGAGCTTCCAGAGGTTCTCGGTGAACCAGGGCGGTTCGGTGTGGTCCGGGCGGTCGGTTTCCTCACGGAAGTTGCGGGTCAGTTGATAGCTGGCGTCCCAGCCGGAGTCTCCGCCCTCGATGACCTGTAGGATGCGGCATTCGTCCACGCCGCCCATGTCGTTGTCCACGGTGAAGAGGTCGCCGACGTCATTGAAGGCGAGTTCCTGCGGGTTGCGCAGGCCAATGTGGAAGACCTCCAGACCGCTGCCGTCCGGGAAACAACGGAAGGCCGCGCCGCGGGTGGGGGCCGCGAGATGCAGGCCTTCCTTGGTCGTCAGATTGAAACCCCGGTCGCCGATGGTGAAGTAGAGCCGTCCGTCCGGTCCCCAGGTGAGGCCGTGCAGGTCGTGGCCGTAGACGCCAACGCGGACGCCGATGCCTTCGGCGAGTTTCTCCCGGATGTCGGCCTCGCCGTCGCGGTTGGAGTCGCGCAGGCGCCAGAGGGTGGGGGCGTTGGCGAGATAGACGTCGCCGTCGAGCGCGATGACGCCGGCGGCGTTGCCTTCAAGCGGTTGGTTGAAACCGTCGGCAAAGACGCGGGAGACGTCGACCCGGCCGTCGTGGTCGGTGTCCACAAGCTGGCGGACGATGTCGGAATGGCGCGTCAGTTTCGCGGGGGGGACGATGTGCGCCCAGCGGTCGTACATGGCTTGGCGGTCGGCCAGCGTCTTGCCGCCATAGTCCTCCATGGACCACCAGCGCGACATGGTGACGCCCCAGGCCCCGGTGACGCGGCGATGCGCCTCGGCGGCGTAGAGAGCGCCTTCGCGGTCGAAGCAGATCGCCACCGGATTGGAGATCTGCTCCGGTGTCGCGTAGATGGAAGCTTGGAGTCCGTCGGGAAGCTGGATCGAGGCCAGCGAGCTCGAATCGGCGGCGGGGCTGGAGGCGAGCGATCCCGCGAGGAGGATCGTCGCCCCGAAGGCGGACGGGGAATGGGCGCGATGCATGGTTTTCAAGATCGCGGAGTGTGCGCGATCCCGGCGAACGAGTCAAAGGCGAGAGGGTCCTATTTGAAACGTCTGTGGCGAAACAAGGAGGCGCCCTGGCCCGCGCTTCTATTCCGCGTTGGCTTCCAGAATCCGCACGTAGTCCGCGATGCCGGTCTGGGGTGTGTGTGCGGGTTCGAAACGGATCTCGGCCTTGGCGAGAGACATGTCGGCCTCGGTGTGGGGCTGGTAGAAGGGATAGGGATTCTCGATGTAGTCCGGCTCCAGATTGGTCCCCAGATTCTTGTTCAGTTCGGCGATGACCTCGTTGAAGGAGAACGGATGGCCCGAGCCGCAGTTGTAGATGTTGTTCTTCGGCGCCGCGAGGGCCTTGATCGTCAGGGCGACGACATCCTTCACGTAGACGAAGTCCCGCTTTTGCTCGCCGCCGCGGAAGACGCGGGGGCGTTGGCCCTCCTTCATCTGGCGGTAGAGCTGGTAGATCATGCTTGCGGCCGCGAGCTTGTGCGGTTCGTTCGGGCCGTAGACGTTGAAATAACGGAGGCCGACGATGCGCCATTCGGGCAGGTGGCGCCAGGAGGCGCGGGCGAGGTTGTCGAGCTGGACCTTGGTGAAGGCGTAAATGTTCGCCGGCGCGGGCGGCTGGTCCTCGCGGTTGATGCCGGAGGCGATGCCATAGGTGGCGGCGGAGGAGGCGTAGACGATCGGCGTGCGGTGGGGCGCGGCGAACTCCAACAGGCGGCGGAAGCCCTCCACGTTGTCGTGGGTCTGCAGGATCTGGTCGTGAACGGTGGTGTCCGTGATCGAAGCCTCATGAAAGATCGCATCGAACTTCAGGTCCTTGAACTGGGCCTGCCAGTCCATGCGGGAGATGTCCTTGGCGATGAAATCGCCGCGAAAACCCTGGAGGTTCTTGAAGTCGCCGGAACGGAAATCGTCGACCACGACGATGCGGACATTGGGGTGGCGCCGCTGCAGTTCAAGCGTGAGGTTGGAGCCGATGAAGCCCGCGCCGCCAGTGACCAGGATGTTTTGCATGCGCGGAGTCTACGAAAGGCGGGAGGCGATGGCAAATGGGAGATGGTTGCAGGTTGCGTGTCGTGCGGGCCGGGCCTCATTTCGCCCAATGCTGTGACAGACTGACTCGCCAAGTGCGCGCTCAAACTGTGTCAACGGGGCATTCTCGGTGTGCCGTGAGTTTGAGAAATCGTGGCGCTGATGGTGGATTCCTTCATTTTTTGAGTTTTTTGACGGTTTTACGCCCGGTCTACCGTTGGCACACGGGAAGCTCTCTGAGAGGCATCGGAACGTGAACAAATTCAAAACCATTCAAGAGAAAGGCAAGACAATGAAACTGATGAAGAAAGACAGGCCGACGTTGTTTGACGGCTTCGGATTGGGACGCTGGGGGAACTTTGACGACGAGTTGGAACGCCTGTTCGGCGCGCCCTTTGCAAGGATGACCCGGCCGACCGAGTTCTTCGGCGACTGGACGCCCGCCCTGGACCTCACGGAGGACAAGGCGAACTTCGTCGCCAAGGTCGAGTTGCCCGGCATGGAGAAGGACGACATCGAGGTGTCGCTCCATGAGGGCGTGCTGACGATCAGCGGCGAGCGGAAGGCGGAGGAGAAGAAGGAGGACGAGGGAGTTCTCCGTACAGAGCGTGTGTTCGGCAGCTTCAGCCGCTCGGTTCGCCTGCCCAAGCCGGTGAACGAGGACAAGGTGACCGCCGCCTACAAGGACGGCGTCCTGACGGTGACCGCCCCGTTGACGGAAGAGGTGAAGCCGAAGCAGATCGACGTGAAGGTCAAATGATCCGCTGACGGACGAACATCAAAGCCGGAGGGCGCCCCCCTCCGGCCCTTTTTGAAGACAAACAATCGACAACAACAAATTGGAACCAGGAAAGGACAACAACATGAGCTGTGTTTTGGAGAATGAGAAGAAGACGGGAGACGAAGGCGTTTCGATGCAGGCCGTGCGTTGGATTCAGCCGTGCGCGGATGTGGCGGAGAACAAGGACGGCTTTACCCTGACGCTGGACCTGCCCGGAGTGGGACGCGATTCGCTCGACGTGACGCTGGATGACCGCACGTTGACCGTGACCGGCGCCCGGGACGGCTTCAGTGACGGACAGACGCTTTATCGGGAGTCGCGAGCCGCGGGGTTTCGTCGGGCGTTTACGCTGGGTGACTCCATCGACGCGGGGGCGATCACCGCGGCGATCAAGAACGGCGTCGCCAAGATCCGGCTGCCCAAGGCCGTTGCGGCGAAACCCAGAACGATCAAGGTGACCGGTTGAGCCCGGGGCAGAACCGGGTAGAGGGACCGAAGACGAACGCCGCGGACGAGAAATCGTTCGCGGCGTTTTCTTGGGGAAAGGGGGCGATGCTAGGAACCTGTAGCGCTCCAAGAGTCTGGGAATGAGGCAGGGCGAACTGTCCGCAGTGAGCCGACGTGAGCGCGGCCAAGCGCGGCTCATTGAGGACAATTCGCCCTACCTTCCCAATTCTCACCGCTTCGTTGCGGCGATCATGTCGATGGAGATGGTTGAGCCCTCCGATCCGGTGGAGCGGACCATCGCCTTGGAGGCGGAAGGCGGCCGGGCGGGGTCGTAGAATTCGGGTCGGAGCTTGTTGAGTTGGGAACTGGTCTCGTCGTCCGTCACGTAGTAGGTCGCCTTGACGAGGTTCTTCATGTCGCTGCCGCACTTGCGGACGAGGTATTCAAGATCGGAGAAGATGTTGCGGACCTGGGCCTCGGGTTGCGAGACGACGCTGCCCTGAAGTCCGGAGATGTAGACATTCTTGCCGAAGTTGATCCGCACGACCCGGCAATAGACCGGGGACGCCTTCATGCCGGGCGGGGTGATGTACTCCACGGGTTCCGAGGTCAGCGGGGCGACGCCGCCGGCAACGATCAGCTCGATCTCAATGGGCGTGGAGGAGGTCCATTCGACGAACACGAGCGGCGGCGTGCGATGTCCGCCAAAGAAGCGCTTGATCTCCGTCCGCGCGGTCTCGACCTCGGTCATCGGCTGGAGAAACGACTTCACCTGCACGACGTTCTCCCAGTCCAGGCCGAGATGCTTCAACGTGCCGGCGAGCTGTTCCATGGTCTTGCGGGTCGAAAGCTCGAGGGTCCGATCGCGGACGGCCTGGCCGGAGATGTAGATCTTGGAGCCGGTCGGGAGGATCGCGGCGTGGGTTTCCTCCGGGTTTCCGTAGACGGCTTCGGAGGAGAAGCGCAGGACGTTCCTGGAGCCGGGCGTTGACGTGGTTGCGACGGCGTCCATCGCCACAAACGCGTTCGGGTGGGGGAGCTCGCCGACGACGTAGGCGATGGCCGGTTTGGCGTCCGTGGAAAAGGTCTCCGAAATGACCTTTTGCACCGCTGCCTTGTGTTCGTCGCCGGCGAGGTAGACGTTGAGCTTCGCAATCTGGGGCAAGCCGGTGTCGGCGGTTTTCAACGCTTTGCCGACCAGTTCGAGCGCTTTCCTGGCCTGGGTTGCCGCGTCGCGGCCGTGGAGGACCCGGTCGAGTTCCAGCGGGAGCAGTTGCGCGGTGTGGACCAATGCCGAATCGCCGACAACCACGGCCGACGAGGAGCCGGTGGCCTCGCTGGCGTCCAGGTAGACGTTGTCGAGGGCGGAGATCTGCGCCGGCGTGAGGCGTTGCGCGTAGGAGAAGGCGGGGATGAGGGCGAGGCCCAGCACGACGGCAAGGAACAGGCGGCTAGATTTCATGACGGCGGCATGGTATGCGGAGCCGCGCCCAGCCGCAACCGCGGGAAACAGGGGGGCGCCGGTATTGGATTCGCCCCACCAGATCCGGAAACAGGCGGATTTTGTTCTGCTGACGGGGTGGGACTCCCCGCCTCACCCGAATGGGAGATCATCCAGCGTCGTCTCGAGCGTGCGCATGTTGTGGGCGCCGTCTTCCCGGGCGAACTCGTAGAAGAGTCGCAGCTTGTCGCCTTGTTGGAGATAGTCCATGTAGCGCAGCGAGGTGGAGGCGAAGGGGCTCAGGAAGCCGGGTCCGTCGGGGGAAAGCGTGGTCCAAGTCTTCAGGTCGTCGGAAACGGCGAAGGCGCATTTCTCCTCGTAGTTCTCGTGGTGTCCGGCGCTGCCATCGTAGAAGGCGTAGTATTTGCCGTTCTTCTCGATGATGGAATTGATGCGGCGGCAGTATTGGTCCCAACCCGGGCCTTCGGGACGGAAGATGACGCCCTGCCATTCCCAGTTGTCCAGATCCTTGGAGGTGGCGAGGCCGGTGGCGGAGACGCATTCGCCGGTGTTGAAGATGTCATGCGTCTCGTGTGAGCCGTTGCCGGTGGTTTCGGTGGCGACGGCGACGCTGAGTATGAGCTGCCACGTGTCGCCGATCTTCATCAGCCAGGGATCCTTGACGCCTTCGAGGCCGAGGTCGCCCGCCTTGAAAATGGGCTGCATGTTGGCGGGATCGAGGCTGGCGACGTCGGCGCCTCCCCTGATGACGCAGGTCTGCCAACGGCCGTCGGCGGGGTCGACGAAGCTGGAGAAGTAACGCCAGTTTCCGTCGGGGCCGCGTCGGACGACGTTGCGCTCGATGGACGAGGTGTTGAGCTGGTCCTTGGTCATGGACCAGACGTCCTCGTAGTTCTCAAAGTCCGTGGTCTTGCAGATGCGGACCTCGCCGCCACGGTCGGGTTCGACGCCGCGGGGGCGGCGGATGCGGTAGCAGAGGTAGGCGGCCTGATCGGTTTCGTCCCAGGTGACGGCGGGGCAGCCGACCCAGTAGCCTTTTTCATTTCCCACGGGTTCCCGGACGATTCCGCCCTGGGCCAGAAGTTCGGAGGTGACTTTGTTGCTCATGATTGAATTGAAAGGGTTTTGCGTGCGCCTTGCGACTCCAGGGAACGGGAAGCGTCCGTGTCGTCGCTGGCGTCCCATCGTTTACGGGGTGGGCGAAGCCTTGGCAATCGCAAGTTTGGCCAGTTGACATGAAGGCAGGCCAGGATTTTCCCGTTGGATGAATGTCAGTGCGGGCGCTAGAGTCCGACGCCTTGACATGAATTCATCGTCCATTCAGACCATCAATCGCAGGAGTTTCCTTCGCGCGGCGGGCGTTAGCCTGGCGCTGCCCCACATGGCTTCGTTGAGCCGGCTTCTCGGAGCCGCCGAGGGCAAACCGTCGACCGCCGACCGCATGAAGATGGTCTGCATCGGCAATTCCTTCGGCATGTATCCGCCGGCGTTCTTTCCGAAGCAGAGCGGGCGCGACTTTGACCTGCCGCATCTGCTGGAGCCGCTGGAAGCGCATCAGGGCGGTTTCAGTGTCTTCTCCAATCTCGACCACGGGGTGAAGGGCGGTCACTTCGCCGTGCACTCCTTTCTGAGCGGCGTGAAGACGGAGGAGGCGAAGTCGATGCCTGAGGGCAACATTACCGTGGATCAACGCGCCGCCGAGCATGTGGGCGGAACCGCCCGGTTCCCTTCGCTGACGGTGGGTTCGGATTCCGGACTCCATGGCGGTTGCCGGCTGAGCTGGACCCGTTCCGGCGCGCGCGTGCCTCCCATCGTCAGTCCCAAGGAGTTGTTCAACAAGCTGTTCGTCGAGGACGCGCCTGAGGCGCGTCGTCGCGAGCGCGACCTGATGCAGTTGAAGGGCTCGATCCTTGACGCCGTCAGCGATGACGCGAAGTCCCTGGCCCGCCGCCTGGACGGTCGGGACAAGGACAAGCTCGACGAGTATTTCACCTCCGTGCGTGACGTGGAGAAGCGCATCGAGCAGCTGGAAAACTGGCAGAACATCCCGAAGCCGTCGGTGGATTATCCCGAGCCGAAGTATAAGGGAATCGTCCAGGACCTGCCGGCGTTGTACGACCTGATCGTGCTGGCGTTGCAGACGCGCTCCACGCGGGTCGCCACCCTGGAGATCGCGAGCCAGGGCTTCAATACCGCGGACATCGGCGTGAAGGGCGGTTACCACAAGCTCTCCCATCACGGGAAGAAGCCGGAAAACATCGAGCAGCTCCTGAAGATTGAGCGCCATCAGACGGAGCAGTTCGCGCGCTTCCTCGGGAAGCTCAAGGCGGTCTCCGCCAGTGATGAAGAGGGCTCGTTGTTTGAGAACACCATGTTGTTGTTCGGCAGCGGCATGGGCAACGGCAACGCCCACACCAACAGCAATCTTCCCATCGTTCTGGCCGGCGCGGGCTTCCGTCTCGGCGAGCACAAGATCTGTCCGACCAAACACCGCGAGCCGCTCTGCAACCTCTTCCTCTCGATGTTGCAGCGCTTCGGCGTGGAGACCGACGTCTTCGGCAAGAGCACGGGCACGTTGACCGGGCTTGATGTCGCCTGAACCCGAGCCGACGTTCATGCGTTCACTTTCATGGACTGTCCGGGCGCGGAATCTCCCGGCGCGCATGGCGACTGCGATGCTTGCGTCCGGCTTCCTGGCGCAGCCCCTCACCGCCGCCGAACCCAAGGACGAGATCGCGCAGGCCTTTGACGCCTATTGCGTGAGTTGTCACGGGCCCGAGAAGCAGAAGGGCGACCGACGCGTCGATCAGCTTCGGTTCCCGTTGCCGGACAGCGATTCCGCGATCCTGGCGCAGGACATCGTCGATCAGCTGGTTCACGGCGACATGCCTCCCAAGAAGTCGGATCAGCCCGACCAGGATCTCCGTTTGAAACTGATCGAGCGGCTCCAGACAGCGATCGGTCAGTATCGCGAGACCGCGCAGGCTGTCGGCGGCGAAACGGTCTTGCGTCGGTTGAACCAGCGCGAATATCGCAACACCGTCCGCGACCTGCTGAAGATCAACCTCCAGATGTTTGACCCGGCGCGCAATTTTCCCCGCGACCGGACGGCGGACAACTTCGACAATGTGGGCGACGCGCTCACCACCTCGGGCTTCCTGCTCGACCGCTATCTCGACGCGGCGGACGAGGTGGTGGAGAAGGCCTTCTCGCCGGCGGTGAAGCCCGAGCCCCGCGAATGGACCTTCGGAGCGCCGTTCGAGCAGCAGCCGGAGCTGATCTCCGCGCACCGCAAGGCCTACGGCTCGAAGTATCTCTGCCTGCACGAGACCGTGAATTCCGATCGGCATTGGGGGGAATACGCGCCCATTCTCAAGTTCAAGCAGGGCGTTCCGATCCAGGGGCGTTATGAGATCGAGCTCCTCGTCGAAGGGAAGAACCGGGAGCACTCGCACCCGAAATCCAAGGTCAACATCGACAAGGATGAACCCATGTGGCTGGGGATCATCCCGGGCAACATCAAGCTCGGCGAACTGCACAACCCGCAGCCCTTCGAGGAGACCCTGGCGAAGATCGAGGTTCCCGACGAAGAGCCGCAGTGGCGCAAGGCGACCGTGTGGTTGGACAAGGGCTTCACCCCGCGCTTCATCTGGTTGAACGGCCTTTCCGGCGCGCGCAGCCTCCATTCCGGGCTTGGTCTGAAATTGCTCAAGGCGGAGGGCAAGGGAAACAACCCCTTCGGCGCGCATTACGTGAAGACCCTGCGCGAGGGAGGGCTCCCTCACATCCGCATCCACGAAATTCGCATTCGCGGACCGATCTACGATGAATGGCCGCCCGCCAGTCAGCGCGCTGTCCTGGGCGACAAGCCCTTCGCGCCGGAACGCACGGAGGAAATCCTGCGTGACTTCGCCGACCGCGCTTATCGCCGGCCGGCGACGGATCAAGAGGTCGAGCGGCTCTTGTCGGTGGCGAAGAAACGGCGTTCGGCGGGCAGAGAACCGCTGGGGGCGTTGAAGGACGCGTTGAAGGTGGCCTTGTGCTCGCCGTCGTTCCTGTACCTTGACGATCGCGCTGCCGACGCCGCTGACGCGAAGGCGCAGCGCCTGACGCAGGCCGCCTTTGCGAGCCGGTTGGCTTATTTCCTTTGGTCGACGATGCCGGACGAGGAACTGCTGGGGCTCGCCCGCAAGGGGCGTCTCTTCGAACCGAAGACCCTGCGCGCGCAGGTGGACCGCCTGCTGGCTGATCCGCGCGCGGAGGCGTTTTACGAGGGCTTCACCGACAGTTGGCTCAACCTCCGCGACCTTGGCGGCATGCCGCCAGACCGAAAAGACTTCGCGGTCTATTATGAGAAGAATCTCCGGCCGCTGATGCTGACGGAATCGCGGTTGTTCACCCGTTGCCTGGTGGAGGAGAATCTGAGCCTGACGAACTACATCGACTCCGATTTCACCTTCGTGAACAAGACCTTGGCGCAGTTCTATGGATTTCCCGAGATGTCGGGTTACGAATTCCAGAAGGTCTCGTTCAAGAACCGCCGACGCGGCGGATTGCTCGGACAGGCGGGCGTCCTGACTGTCACCGCCAACGGCATCGAAACCTCGCCGGTCATGCGCGGTATCTGGACCCTGGTGAACCTCTTCGGGACGCCGCCGCCGCCGCCGCCGGACGATGTGGAGCCGCTGGATCCGGATATCCGGGGCACAACGACCATTCGGGACCGGCTTGCCAAGCATCGCGTAACGCCGGCCTGCAACGGCTGCCACCGCAAGATCGATCCGCCCGGCTTCGCGCTGGAGAACTTCGACCCGATCGGCCGCTGGCGCGACCGCTACGATTCCAGGCGCCCGATCGACGCGTCCGGCGACCTGCCGAGCGGCGAGACCTTCGACGATGTGGTCAGCCTCAAGAAGATCCTGCTGGGGCGACAGGAGCAGTTCGCCCGCATGCTGGCGGGCAAGCTCCTGACCTACGGCTCTGGCCGTCGGTTGGAAGCCGTGGACCGGGCCGAACTGGACCGGATCGTTGCCGAGGCGGGAAAGGTCGACTACGGGATGCGCGACCTCCTGCAGCTTGTCGTCGAAAGCCCGATCCTGCAGTCGCCGTGAGGCCAACGCGGAGCGCGGAATTCATTCCGCTTCAACGCTGCCAAGTGGAACGCGCTGGGGCATTCTGGAACCCTGGGGTTGCCGAAGGTTGAAGCGGAATAACTTCCGCGCTCCGTTATGGATTCGTAGTCGCAACCTTCAGGTCGCGTTCCGAGTCCGCAGGACGAGAAGCGAATCGTCCAAGGCGCCCACTTCTCGCGCTCAACGCGCTCGCGGCGCGACCTGAAGGTCTCGACTACGGGGCGTCGAGCACATCTCTTCACCCTCTCAACACCTGGTCGAACAGGGGAAACGCGACCTCGCCATTCCACCGATGCCCGCCTTCAAAGCGGTCGAAATGGAGGTTCTTCGACGCCCCGGCCGCGGCGTAGGCGCGGCGCAGGCGGTCCCGGAAGATGTCGGACCATTTTGGCACGATCAGGGAATCGGTGGAGCCGGTCTCCCAGACGCAGGGACGCGGCGCAATCAACGAGCCGATCTCCGAGTAGTCGCCGTGGTTCAGCAGTCCCGGAATCACCTGCGAGCCGCAGCTGTAACGTCCGCGCATGCGCTCCTGCATCAGGTTCAGCGCGCCGCTGACGCAGGCAACCTTGACCCGCTCGTCGATCGCGGCGGTCATCATGGTCATCCGCCCGCCGTAGGAAAGCCCGGCACAGCCGAGCCGGTCGCGTAGGACCTCAGGACGGCTCTGCAGCAGGCTGAGCGTCCAGCGGAGATCGCGGAGGTTTTCCGTGAGGGAAAGTCGTCCGAGAGCTTGCAAGCGAACGAAGGTGACGGCGCACGGGTCTTTCCCCCCGTAGGCCTTCGCGTTCACGCGGCGGCCGAAGGGGATCATGCAGGGCGCGGCCGCCACGTAGCCGCGTCGCGCGAACTGCAGGCCGTAATCGTAGTTCGCATGGCGGATCGCCTCCTCGATGCCCTCGATGTCGCGGCGTCCGGCGACGGCGTCGTGCCCGAACGGGCCATGGCCGTGGACGCATAATACGCCGGGCGCCTTCGTCCCTTGCGCAAGTTTGGCCGGCAGCAGCAGGTGGACGGGCAGGGAGGGGACGCCCTTCGCCTGCAGCAGCAGGCTCAGGCGGGTGTGGTCGGGAAAGCGCGCCTCTTCCTCCACCTCGGCGGTCCAGGACTCTGGCGGCGAGGAGTCTCCGAGCAGTTCGTTGAGCTTTGCGCGGAAGGCGGTCCGCCAGGCGGCGAACTCCGCCTTGGTGGAGCCCTTGAATAACATGTCCAACCGCGCCTCCGACATGGCCCCGGCGAGGCCGTCCTGGACGGTCTTCGGCTTCTCGGCGGCGAGCAGGGCGGGTGAGGTCAGGGCCAGCGCCGCGGTTGAGGCAAGGAACTGGCGGCGGGTGGGGGGCGGGGTGTGGGAGGAGAGCGCTTTCATGAGAACTGGTGAGGACGTCTGGATGCTGAAGGGGGCAAATCGGGGAGCGCATCAAGAAAACCGGTCGGCCGGGAGGTTTCAAGGAAGGGAAGGGCTCTGGTGGGACGAGTTTGTGCCCGGACGCGATTTGCTGCTCCTGACGTGGACAGGAGTGATGAGCGGCATTCCCATGGAGTGTAAAAAGTAAGTGGATGTTTATGTCACTCGATCGGCTCGGCCATTTTCTCAACATGAGCCTTTGCCTCCGCCAATCCCATCTTGTGAACTTGCCTGCACAACTTTATCGCCAGGATCTTCTCTCCCGCGTCGACGAGGCACTTCACGTCTGCATCTGTTGGAGTCTTCCCGGTTGGCCATAGCCCGTGTTCCCGGGCGCGGTCGACCTGTCGGCGTGAACTTAACGCCCAAAATGCGAATAGAATGACGGCAACCGAAATGCCGATAATCGGTAGATTATCCATAAGTTCTCCTTTCCTGCGGAACGTTGGGGTTGGTGGCGGTTGTGCGCGGTTGGGGGCGGGGGGAAGAGAGCGGGATCGCCGAGGTTGGTCTTTGCTTGGCGTGGGAAAGCATGGAGTTTCCCAAGTCGTTGCGGTTGCGACAGCCACTGCCGTCGCCCCTGCTCTTGGTGCTGCGGGCTGCCTGACCCGCTTTCATGCCAGACATCCAAACCCGCAACGTGACTTTCGTCAATCTCCGGGCACGGGACATGGGCTACAGGCGCCCATGCGTTGAAGGCACAATCGCACAAAGCCCGGGGGGGCAGCTCGCATCAACCATTGCCTTTGTCGCGTGTTGTCGGTCAAATGCGCGCATGAAATCCGGCAGAATCCTCGCATTTCTTCTTCTGGTCACGGCCTTCGCCGCCCGCGGCGCGGACAAACCCCGATACAACGTCCTGCTCATCCTGTCGGACGACCTGACCTCGACCGCGCTTTCGTGTTACGGAAACAAGGTTTCGCGCACGCCCAACATCGATCGCATCGCCGCGCGCGGGACGCGCTTCACGCGGGCCTACTGTCAGGGGACGTATTGCGGACCGTCACGGGCGTCGTTCATGTCGGGTTACTACCCGCACGCGACCGGCATGCTTGGCTACAAGAGTCCGCGTCCGATGATTGGCGACCGCGCGATGTGGGCGGAACACTTCAAGGACAACGGCTACTACACCGCGCGCGTCAGCAAGATTTTCCACATGGGTGTGCCTGGAGGCATCGAGAAGGGTGATGACGGCGCGGACGATCCACGCTGCTGGACGGAGCGTTTCAACAGTCAGGGACCGGAATGGAAGGCCCCCGGCGACGGCGAAACCCTGGAAAGCAACCCCGACGGCAAGCGGCCCGTGGTCGGCGGCAACACCTTCGTGGTGGTCGAGGCGGATGGCGACGACCTGGTTCACTCGGACGGTCGGACCGCGGCCAAGGCGGTGGAACTGATCGGGAAGCACAAGGACAAGGCTTTCTGGCTGGGCGTGGGATTCGTGCGGCCGCACGTGCCCTTTGTCGCGCCGAGGAAGTACTACGAACCCTATCTGCCCTATTCCAAGCACGTGTTGCCGCACCGGATCTCCTGGGATTGGGAGGACATCCCGAAGGCGGGCATCAACTACAAGACCAGCTTCAACATGAAGATGGATGAGCGGAGGCAGAAGAAGGCGGTCGGCGGTTACTACGCTTCGGTCGCCTACATGGACGCGCAGGTCGGCAAGGTCCTGGACGCGCTGGAGCGGGCCGGGATCGCGGACAAGACCATCATCATCTTCACCAGCGACCACGGCTATCACCTGGGCGAGCACGACTTCTGGGCCAAGGTCAGCCTGCTGGACGAATCCTCCCAGGTGCCGCTGATCATCAGTGTGCCGGGCAAGAAGCCGGCGGTCTGCCATTCATTCACCGAACTGATCGACCTTTACCCGACCACGGCGAAACTCTGCGGGCTGGAGGTCCCCGAACGGCTGCAGGGCGAGGACATCTCGCGCTTGCTCGACGATCCGACGCAGGAGGTCCGCGACACCGCGTTTTCCGTGAGCGGTTCGCGGCGCGGTTTCCTCCTGCGTGATGATCAATACGCCTTCATCCAATACGCGGAGGACGCGTCGAAGGGCATCGAGCTTTACGATATCCGCAAGGACCCGGAGCAGTTCTACAACCTCGCCGAGGCGAAAGGCTTCGCGAAGGTCGTTGAAGGTTACCAGGCAAAGTTGGCCGCCAAGCTCAAGGAGGTGCGGACCAACGACCTGGGGTTGGAATACAAGTAACCACGGATAACGAGGATTTCTCGGATGAAAAGAAACAGCGTTGGCAGTCAGGTAGTCGTCTTGACCCTGTTCATTTTGGCGGGAGGCGTCATCTTCGGCGCGGCCGCCGAAGACGCGGCCACCCTCAGGGTTCTCTGTTACAACATCCACTACGGCCAGGGCATGGACGGCAAGTTTGACGTCGCCCGTCTGGCCAGGGTGATCGACAAATTGAAACCCGATCTGGTGGCGTTGCAGGAGATTGACGTGGGCGTGGAACGTTCTGGGCGCGAGCATCAGATCCGGCGGTTGGGGGAGTTGACCGGCATGGCCTCGCGCTACGGCCCCACACAGCATTATCAGGGTGGACTATACGGCAACGGCGTGCTGTCACGCCTCCCGATCCTGGATGTTGTCATCCATCCGCTCCCCTACACCGAGGCGACGGAGAAGAAGGTGACCTACCCGCGCGGTTGCATCGCCGTCACCGTGCGCGGGCCGGACGGCAAACCGCTGCGGTTCATCAGCACGCACTTTCAGCACAACGTGCCGGAGGACCGGCTGGCCGAGGCAAAGAAGATCAACGAGTTGTTTGCGGGCAAGGGGGGCAACATCCCGACCATCCTCGCCGGCGACATGAACGCGACTCCGGATTCGGAGCCCATGAAGGAGCTGCACAAGAAGTGGACCAACACGATGAACGATCCGCCCGCGCCCAGCGCGCCTTCGCCGAAACCGCGCTCGCGTATCGATTACATCCTGTTCCGGCCGAAGGAGACGTTCCGGCTGGTTATATCCAAGGTCGTCGCCGAGGAAATGGCGTCGGATCACCGGCCGGTGTTCGCGGTGTTTGAGCTGGGGGAGAAGTGATTCGCTGCTTCAGGGCAGTTCCGCGAGGCGGAGCTTGCGGTAGGTCACGCCCATCACCTTGCCGCCGTGCAGTTGCAGGCCGATGGGGCCTTCCTCGATCGCGGAATCGGATTTGTAGGTCATGACCTTCTTTCCGTTCAGCCAGACGGTATACTGCTTGCCGACAGCCTGGATCTTCATGGAGTTCCAATCCTTCAGCTTGAGCAGTTCCTTCACGCCCTCGGCCTCGACGGGGTAGCCCTTTTTCGGGATGTAGGGCGAGCCGGTCATGTCGCGCTTGAGTGAGCCGGAAATGCCGATCTGGATCTGGTCCATGTTGCGGACGTGCACGCCGGTGTCCACGACGCCCTCGCCGAACTTGAAGTCGAAGTCCATGACGAAGTTGCGGTAGGACTTTTCGGTCCAGAGGACGGAGCCCTTTTTCTTGGGGCCGCTCTGGATGCGCAGTTCGCCATCGACGGCTTTGTACCACCCGGCCTGGTCGTTGCCCTCGGGGACCTTCCAACCGCTGAGGTCCTTGCCGGTGAAGATGGGTTTCATGTCCGGGCCCGCGATCGCGGAAACCGGGACGAGGGCGCAGGCGAGGCCGAGCAAGAGGGATTTCTTCATGGCGGAAAGGAGAATCCCGATCGCGCGGACATTCAAGGCCCAATTGCGGGCCTACGGAGGGTTGCCGGGCGGCAACCAAGGTGGGGCGAACTTTCCACAGTGAGACGCGCTTGGGCTGGCTTGCACCGGCTCATTGAGGACGATTCGCGCCACCCATTCAACGTTGCGACCGTCCCTTTTCCAAGGCCGCCATCTCGACCGCGACCATGAAAGCCATGGCTCCGCCGCGTTCGTCGGGGCCGAGGATGGCGGTCCGGTCGTAATACGAGCGGAGGTCCTTTTGTTTCCCCGTTCCGGTGCAGACGTCCACGAGGTTGCCGTCGGCGGCGACGCGGGTCTTGATCGCGGTCCAGGCGCGTTTGATGACCGGTTCGAAACCGGCGGGGTTGAGCCAGTTGTTCCGGATGCCCCGGGCCATGGCGAAGGTGATCATGCAGGTGGAGGTGAGTTCGCGGTAGCTTTCGGGATGATCGACGACCTGATGCCAGGCCCCGTTCGGGTCCTGAAGCCGCGCCAGCGCGCCCATGTGCTCACGATAGGCGGCCAGGATTTCCGGACGACCCGCGAAGTCCTCCGGCAGCCAACTCAAGGTCCAGGCAAGCCCCAGGGCGGGGAAGCCGTTGCCGCGACCCCAGGCCGCCTCGTCCAAGGGGGAGTGCCGGTAGATGCCGTCCTCGCGGCGGCAGTGCTTCCGCATGAAGCGCAGGTGACGGAGACACATGTCGAAGTATTTCCGGTCTCCGGTCAGGACGCCGGCCTGCGCGAGGATGGGGCAGCTCATGAAGACCGCGTCGCTCATCTCGTTGTGATAGGGCATCGCCTCCTTCGGGCGGCCCTGCTCGTCAAAGCCTTGATCCGCGGCGGCTTTGACGAGCGCGACGAACCGCTTGTCCTCCGTCGCCCGCGCGAGTTCTCCGAAGACGAGGTGGCCCGCCACATGGCTTCCGTAAACGCGTTTTCCGAAGGAGGGTTTTTCTCCAGACGCGTAGGGTTCGACGATCTTCAGGACGTCGGCGAGGTGGCCCCGCTCGCCGGTGAGTTCGTCCAGGCGCGCACGGGCCACCAACGAAAGCGCCGGTTGGTAGGCGACCAGGTTCAGGTCGTGGCCGTAGCGTTTTTCCAATTGCCGGGCCACCCGGAGGGGGGAGCGCGCGACGCGGTTGCGCAATTCGACGCGGGCGGGGGAGGGCATGTCCCCGTTGGCCTGCTCGATCCGGCGCAGGAGGTCGCGAAGCAGATCCGCGCCGGCGCGCCCGCCACATTCGATCCGGATCGCGGGAATGTGCCCGACGCCGCTGGCGGTTTTCGCCCCGAGCGCGGCGGCGAGTTCGTTGTCAGACAGATCGTGTGCGGCGGCGATCTTGCGGACGTGTTCGGACGCGCCGCCGGCCGATCGCAGGCGATGCGGACCGCCGCCGCGGAGATCGACCACGAAGTCCGGCGCGAACATTCCGATCCAGCGCCAGAGGTATTGCGCCTCTGGATTCTTCGGATCGTTGTAGGCTTTTGGATTGGGCGGATAGCCGATGGAAGGATCGCCGCCGACTCCGTTCGACGATGTTCCATTCAGGAATCCCTCCGGGTTCGCGCAGGGCACGGCAGACACGAGGAACTCCTTGCGGAGCGCCGTTGCTGAGAACTCTTCGTGGATCCACTCGAGCGCGGAGAGCGTCGCATTGACGGACTCCCGGCTCCCATCCAGGCCGCCGATCAACAAGACGCGCGTGCGATCGTGTTCGAGGTCGAAATCTTCCGGTGAAACCAAGGCTGGAATGGATGCGCCGGCGCGGGTGACGCCGATGGCCGTGCGCGTGAGTTTGGGGAAGTGATAGTGGAGAATCTCCTTCTCCAAGGCCTTGTCGGCGGGTGTTTGTGGTTGCGCCCGGACCGAATGGACGCTGATTCCAAGGGAAATCAAGAGGGCAAG
The DNA here is from genome assembly GCA_038126235.1 of Verrucomicrobiales bacterium. Lineage (GTDB taxonomy): Bacteria > Verrucomicrobiota > Verrucomicrobiia > Limisphaerales > JAYPEY01 > JAYPEY01. The sequence continues at coordinate 21,377 of JAYPFK010000042.1, read as the reverse complement.
ACTGCGCTTCATGGGGCGGATCGTGTGCGTGCCTGGAAGGGTTGTCCAATGAAAGTTTTCCGGGGAAAAAACGGTGAATTGTTTGTCACCAAGTTTTGGTTCTAAAGCCTTCGTTTTTCCCCCAGAGTTTGCGGTCGCTCTTCCCGCCGCCATTTGCCGGTTTGAGCATCAAATCGGGCCGCGCGATCCGGGGCTATCGATAGCATTTTTGCGACATTTGTAGCGCAACGTATTTAGGGTGAATTGGTTAGGAATGTTATTAAGCGGACTGTCGGGTGCCATTTTGATCTGGAGACCGCTTAGCAGCATTCATGCCCGAGTGGGCTCCAAAAGCGTCGCCTCATACGCAACCCGTTGATGTAAGCCGGGTTGGGAAACGACGTTAAATCGACGAAAAAAATTCACAAAATCTTCTTTGACGCCACAAGGGGTAGTGTTAGTCTCCAAACCTCCCACAACACTTTGGGTAGTTGGGAACGCCGTTGCTCAGTGCTTGATCACCTGAGTCAACGGCATTTTTAGCCGCCAGAAAGTATATTTTACAGTTATTCAGCCGCCACAAGCCGATCCGCAACCGAGACCAATCCAGCACCACGAGGGACCCAAAATGATTGACGCATCCGACCAAGCCGTTTCCGCCAGCCCGACCAAGAGCCGCCGCCGGAGTTCCGCCACCCCCAAGAAGGCGCCCAAAGTCGCCAAGACCCGCGGTGGAAAGTCCAGAAAGACACTGGGCATCAAGCGTGTCTTCAGCGACGCCCGCATCAACCCCTTCGACCAGCTTGAATGGGAGAAGCGCACCGCCGAAATCACGGACGACGGCGGCAAGGTGATCTTCAAGCAGGAGAACGTCGAGGTGCCGAAGTCCTGGTCGTTGCTGGCGACCAAGGTGGTCGTGTCCAAGTATTTCTATGGCGAGCAGGGCACCTCCGAACGGGAGCATTCGGTGAAGCAGCTCATCCACCGCGTCGCCCGGACGATCGCCGACTGGGGTGTGGCGGACGGCTATTTCAGCAAGGCCGATGGCGAGGTGTTCTACGAGGAGTTGGCCTGGCTCTGCGTCAACCAGTATGGCGCCTTCAACTCCCCGGTCTGGTTCAACATCGGCCTGTTCCACGAGTACGGCGTCGGCAAGGATTCGTGCCGCGGCAACTGGTACTACAACCACGCCAAGGACGAGGCCGAGCGCGCCTCCACCCAGTACGAGTATCCGCAGGGCAGCGCCTGCTTCATCCAGTCCGTCGAGGACAACATGGAGTCGATCATGGAGTTGGCCTATTCCGAGGCCATGCTCTTCAAATACGGCTCCGGCACGGGCACGGACCTCTCGCCCATCCGTTCCAGCAAGGAGAAGCTCAGCGGCGGCGGACGCCCCAGCGGCCCGATGTCCTTCCTCAAGGTCTACGACCAGGTGGCCAACGTCGTGAAGTCCGGCGGCAAGACCCGTCGCGCCGCGAAGATGAACACCCTCAAGGATTGGCACGGCGACATCGAGGAATTCATCGACGCCAAGCAGGTCGAGGAGCAGAAGGCCTGGGCGCTCATTGAGCAGGGCTACGACGGATCCTACAACGGCGATGCCTACGGCAGCGTCATGTATCAGAACGAGAACCTCTCCGTTCGCGTCAGCGACGAGTTCATGCAGGCTGCTGTGGCCAAGGGGGAGTGGTGGACCCGTTCCGTCATGGACGGAGCCAAGCTGGAGAAGAAGGACGCCGCCTCGTTGTTCCACAAGATCGCCAAGGGCACGCACATCTGCGGCGACCCGGGCCTGCAGTATGACGGCGCCATCCAGAAGTGGCACACCTGCAAGGGCACGGACGAGATCAACTCGACCAACCCCTGCTCCGAATACGTCTTCCTCAACAACACCGCCTGCAACCTCGCCTCGCTGAACCTCATGAAGTTCAAGAAGGCGGACGGCAAGTTCGACATCGAACGTTTCAAGGCCGCCGTCCGGGTGTTCATCACCGCGCAGGAGATCGTGGTGGACAACGCCAGCTACCCCACCAAGGACATCGCGGAGAACTCCCACATCTTTCGCACCCTCGGCCTCGGCTACGCGAATCTTGGCTCGCTGATCATGAGCTATGGCCTGCCTTACGATTCCGACGAGGGCCGCGCGCTCGCCGGCGCCATCACTTCCGTCATGACCGGACACTGCTACGAGCAGTCCGCGCGCATCGCCGAGGTCATGGGCGCCTTCAAGGGTTACAAGGACGCCCGCTGCACCGGCGTCGAGACCACGCGGCAGAAGGACAACGTGGATGCCATGCTGGGCGTCATCCAGTTGCACCGCGAAGCGGTCGAGGAGATCCAGCCCAGCTCCGAATTCAACTACCTGAAGGACACCGCCCGTGACACCTGGGAAAGCGCGTTGAAGCTCGGCAAGAAGTCCGGTTATCGCAACGCGCAGGTCACCGTGCTCGCGCCCACCGGCACCATCGCCTTCCTCATGGACTGCGACACCACCGGCGTCGAGCCCGATATCGCCCTGGTGAAGTACAAGCTGCTTGCCGGCGGCGGCATGCTGAAGATCGTCAACCGCACCGTGCCCCAGGCCCTGGAGCGTCTGGGCTACAACGCCGCGCAGATCCAAGGCATCGTCGATCACATCGAGAAGCACGACACGATCGAGGATGTCGTGGAGGAGGGTGAAACGGTCTCCAGCGGCCTGAAGCCCGAGCATCTGGCCGTGTTTGACTGCGCGTTCAAGGCCTACAAGGGCAAGCGCAGCATTCATTACATGGCTCACCTGAAGATGATGGCCGCCGCCCAGCCCTTCATCAGCGGCGCCATCTCGAAGACGGTCAACCTGCCCAATGAGGCGACGGTCGAGGACATCGAGGACGCCTACCTGCAGGCCTGGAAGATGGGATTGAAGTGTGTGGCCATCTACCGCGACGGTTCCAAGCGCTCCCAGCCGCTGAACACCAACAAGGACAACGCGTCGGACAAGAGTCAGACGACGGTCAAGGCGGCGGCCGAGAACGAGGAGCTGAAAGCCCGTCTCGCCGAGTTGCAGGAGCAGGTCGGCGAGCTGGAGGCGCAGGCCATCAAGCCGTTGCGCAAACGTCTGCCCGAGACCCGCATCGCCAAGACGCACAAGTTTGAGATCGCCGGTCACGAGGGTTACCTCACGGTCGGCCTGTTTGACGACGGCACTCCGGGCGAACTCTTCATCACCATGGCGAAGGAGGGCTCCACCATCGGCGGCCTGATGGACAGCATCGCGACCCTCACCTCCATTGCGTTGCAGCACGGCGTGCCGTTGCTGACGTTGGTCAACAAGTTCTCTCACCAGCGCTTCGAGCCCTCGGGCTTCACCAAGAACCCTGAGATCCGCAAGTGCGACTCCATCATCGACTACGTCTTCCGCTGGCTGGCCCTCGAGTTCCTTGACGGCTATCGCCAGGCGGTCGAGCCCAAGCAGCCGGAACTCAACATGCCTGGCCTGGAGGAGGTCGAAAAACTGTCCGTCAACAAGCCGATTCCCGAACTGCCCATCGCTGACGACACCGAGTTCATCGCGAAGTCGGCCGTGGAGCAGAGCGCCGGCGAGACGGCCAGCGCGGTGTCCAGCCTGAGCGCGACCGTCGCGCACTTCCAGCAGGACGCGCCGACCTGCCCCAACTGCGGCAACGTGGTGGTCCGCAACGGCGCCTGCTACAAGTGCCTCAACTGCGGCGAGAGCCTCGGCTGCTCTTAAGCCGGCCTTTCAGGTCCCATTGCCGAGCCGCCCCGTCCGGGGCGGCTTTTTTCTTTTGGGTGATGAGGGGCTGCCGGCATTGGAGTGTCCGTGTTTCTCCTTTGCCCGTCACCGACGGCGGTTGTGCCCGTCGCGCGCATACCTCGTCTCCTCCAGCTCGCGCGCGGCAGTCTTGATGGAGTCAAGCTGGAGAAGCGCGTCAACTTCCGCCACGCGAAGGCTGCAGAGGGTCGCGGCAGTCATGGCCGACTCCCACGACGATCGCGGGATCGCCAGGCGCGCGGCTTGGATCGAACCCTGAATGAGGAGTCCGCGCGCGTTGCGGCGTTGCGCGGCGCCGGCGACCTTGCGGCCGTCCACCAGCACATCGTGCTTCTCCGCTCCGACAAAACACTGCCCCGGGCCGGCTGACTCGCAGCATTCCGCCAGGCGGGCGTTTTCGCCGGCGACGCGCAGAGCCTCCGCGACCCACTCATGGACTCGTCGATAGCTCTCCTCCGCGCGGATTCGATGCCATTCATGACCGGCCGGTATCGCGAGGGAGTAGGTCCAGTCATTCTCGTGCGGAACCAATCCACCCCCCGTGGGCCTTCGGATCAAAGGTCGCAATCGTGTCACCGCCGCGACGTCACCGTACTTCTGGAAATAGCCGAACGTGGCCGCGGGAACCGACCAGGCATAGAACCGCAGGATGGGATGGCCGACGTCCTGGCAGCCTTGGAGCAGGGCTTCATCGAAAGCCATGTTCCAGGCCGGTCTTCCTTCGCCGTCATGGATGACGAACCAGCGGGCTCCGTCGGCAGCGAAATGATCCTGGTTGCGGGCCATTCAGATTCCGGCCGAGGGGCACAGCCCGTTGATCTCGCAGTTCGCGCAATCCGGCCGGCGCGCGGGACAACGTCGCCGCCCGTGCCAGATCAGCCAGTGACTGAACAGCGTCCACTCCTCGCGCGGCACGAGCTTCATCAGGTCCTTTTCGATCTTCTCCGGCGTCTTCTCCCTGGTGAGGCGGAGCAGGCTGGTCAACCGCGCGACATGGGTGTCCACGACCACACCAAGGTTGATGTTGAAGGCGTTTCCGAGCACGACGTTGGCGGTCTTGCGCCCGACGCCGTCCAGCGCGACCAGTTCCGGCATGGTCCGGGGGACCTCGCCGTCGTGCAGTTCGACCAGCTTCCGGCAACAGGCCTGGATGTTCTTCGCCTTGTTTCTGAAAAGGCCGATGCGGCGGATGTCATTCTCCAGTTCCGCCAGATCCACCTCGGCGAAGGCCCGCGCTGATCTGTATTTCTGGAACAGCTTCTCCGTGACAATGTTCACCTGCACGTCCGTGCACTGGGCGGAGAGAATGGTGGCGACGAGCAGTTCCAGCGGGGTTGAAAAAATCAGCTCGCAATGGGCGTCCGGATAGGCGCGCTTGAGCCCGGCGATGATGGCCTGCGTGCGGGCGATCTTGTTCTTCAGGGATTCGCGGGGCATGGCTCGAAGTCAACCTGCTGCAGATTCCGTAAACTCCACCTGCGCGTAAACGCCCGCCAGGGATGGCGTCATCTCCAGCGACGACAACGTACGGCGCTCAGCTTCGGTAGGACGCGGGTTTTGCTTGGGCGCTGCCACGGCGGAAAGGATGGGCGAGGCCTGCCGGGAAAGCAAGTGAGGGAGACATTCCTTCGTAGCTACGCCGAGTTGGAAAAAAGGTGGGGCGAATGGTCCTCAATGAGCCGCGCCGGGACATGCACACGTCGGCTCATTGAGGACCATTCGCCCTACCCAGACAGCGGCCATCGCGTCTTGAGGCCATTGATTACTGACTGCGGCTCACCTTGAGTCCCACCCCGCGCAACCCCGCCAGCGTCCCCCAGCCGATCACCGTGCCGATGACGTAGTAAGGGAAATCCGTCCAGGCGAAGGTGGACCCGAGGATGGAACGGCCGATGAAAGTTGTCCGCGCCGCCTCCAGCAACGGCGGATGCCAGAGCTGCAGGAATTCCAATCCGCAGGTGGCGATGAACACGCCCAGCGCGATCTTGATCGCCCGGGCTTGCGGGAGGCAGAACAGGACGATCAACTGCCAGAAAACCTCGTAGAAGGCGCCAGCCAGGGAGTTGTTCGCCCAATCCGCTCCGGGGCCGGAGTAGTATTTGGAGGCAAAGCCGACAACGGTGGTCACAGCCAGCGCGGCGACAATCCGCCGACGCAAGCCTGCAGTCGGAATGGTCGCGACGCCCTCGGCTGATGAGGATTCAGCGGGCTCCATTACAGACGGTCTGATCGAGCGGCAACGCCCCGCTTCAGAAGATCCCGAGCCGGGAGAGGTCCTGGACGTCGATCAGTCCGGTTGCGCGTTCCTTCTCGTCGATGACCACAATCTCGTCGATGCGGTTCTGCTCCAGGACGCGGACGGCTTCGGCGGCGAGCTTGTCTTCTCCGATCACGACCGGATCACGGGTCATGTGGCCGCTGACGACATGGTCGGCGATGTTGCGGTCCTCCTGGTAGCCGCGGACGAAATCGCCGTGGGTGAAGATGCCGCGGAGACGGCCGTCGGGATCGGCGGCGACCACGGCGCCTGCCTTGCAGCGTTTCATGGCGGCAAGGGCCTCGGCGACGGTGTCTTCCGGGCGGACGACGGCGAGTTGCCCCTCCTTGCGCATGATGTCCCGGACGCGGGTGAGCAATCGGCGGCCGAGGTTGCCGCCGGGATGCAGTTCGGCGAAATCCTCCTCGTCGAACCCTCGCGCCTTGAGCAGGACCATCGCCAATGCGTCGCCAAGCGCCAGCATGTTCGTGGTGCTGGAGGTGGGCGCAAGGTTGAGCGGGCAGGCCTCGGCGCGCACGTTGACGTCGAGGACCACGTCGGCCGCCGCGGCCAGCGCCGAACCGGGCCTGCCGGTCATGGCGATGATTGCCGCGCCGCGCCGCTTGAGATGGGGCAGGATGTCGATCAGTTCGTCGGTTTCGCCGCTGTAGGAGAGGGCGAGCACGACGTCGCCTCCGGACACGACCCCGATGTCGCCGTGCAGGGCGTTCTGGCAGCTGAGACTCACGGCCGGCGCGCCGGTGCTGTTGAAGGTGGCGACGATCTTGACCGCGATGTTCTCCGATTTGCCGACGCCAAGGACCACGATCTTACGCTGTTTTTCCAACGTTCGCAGCAGCAGGTCGACCGCGTCGGCAAAGGAGCCGTCGATGCGGGCGGAAAGGCGTTGAAGCTCCTCGATCTCGGTCTTCAGCACCTCCTTTGCGGCGCGGATGAAGTCGTTTTCGTCGGTGTCGTTCACGCTGGGAATGGCCAGGCCGGGACGCGCCCGGCGAGGGGGACTTTAGGTTCTCCGGAAAGGGGCGGGCAAGGAATTAGCGGACGGGAAAATTCCTTGGGGAAAGTTGTTGAAATCGTTTCCGCGGAGCCTACTATCCGCGTCTGCTTTTCACCGAGCGTGACTTTCCTTTTCGGTCGGGGCGTAGCGTAGCCTGGTAGCGCGCCTGAATGGGGTTCAGGAGGTCGCTGGTTCGAATCCAGTCGCCCCGACCATTTTTTCACCCTCCCTCCGCAACCTCCGCGGACGGAGGCCCTTCTCACTCCCCGCCTTTCTCCTGCGGATAGAGCAGGACGCGGTCATGCACGATGATGGCAAGATCGTTGCGGCCGTCACCCGTCAGGTCCGCGATGAGCGCTTCGCGTGGTTCGGGGGCGCCTCCCCGGATTCCGCGGAACGTCCGTTGCTCGAAGACCTTCCAGCGGTTGGCCGGCACCAGTTTGCCGGGCTTGGCATACTTCACGATGTCGAGGTGGTTCTTGGCGGACTCGAGGAAGACGAGATCCTTGATCCTGTCGCCGTTCAGGTCCCCGGTCACGACGTCCATGAGGAAGCCGTCCTTGATCGGGGTTTCGTAACTGTCCCGCTCCTCCAGAGTCCAGCTTTCGCCGGAGAATCGCTGGGTGGCGGCGGCATTGACACCCCGCAGGGCGATGGCCCGCGCGCCCTTGGCGTCCAGTGAAACGGTCGCCAGCGAGGTGAATTCGAAGACGGGCAACGGCAGGTTCCGGGTGGTCTGCCAGACGCCGGCCTCGTCGCGCTCGCAGAGTGAAAGCGACTTGCTGTCCGCGTCCAGCAGGATCAGGGCCGGCGTTTCGGAGCCCGCGACAGGAAACGCCGCCGCGCCCACAATGCGCGAACGGCTCGCGGCCCCGTTGATCTGTTCCTTCACCTGGAAGGTCCAGGCCGACGCGTCGCTCTTCCTGGCGCCGCCGGTCTTCTCCAGCACGACGGCGCGGACAAAGTTCTTTTGTGCGAGCAGCAGTTCGTCCCGGCCGTCGCCGTCCGCGTCCATGGTTGCCGCCCAAGGTTGGTCGACGCTGCCGCCGGGGGGGGCGATGTCGAGTTCCTCGTAGTCCTTTCCTCCGTGGGCGCGCAACAGCTTGATCTTCTGGTAGGGGGTCAGGATGACGAGATCGCGGGCGCCGTCCTGATCGACGTCGTGCAACAGCATGTCCACGGGGTTGGAGCGGAAGTCCTTGTTGAGTTCCTGTTCGCGCGAGGCGCCGTCCGGGCCGAGCGAGACCAGACGTTTCCGGGACTCCTGATCCACGATGACGGACAGCGTGACATTCGTGGCCGTCCCGAGCCGGCCGGCTGCGAGCACGACGGGGCGGCCCTCGATGGGCAGCGCCCGGGGAAATGCGATGCGGCCCTTTTCGTCGAGCCGGGTGACGCCGACCTGGCGTTCGTCGGCGCTGAGGATGAAGATCTCCAACGCGCCATCGCCGTCCCAGTCGGCGACGGCGATCTGGGAAATGCCTGTCAGGGACGGGAAGGACTTTGGCGGGGCGAGCTCGCCGTCGGCCTCGCGCAGGTGGAGCGAGACCTCGCCGCTGTCCGGTTCGGCGATCAGGAGGTCCGTGCGTCCGTCGCCGTTGAGGTCTGCCCAGACGGAGCCGCGCTGGGGTTTGCCGGTGCGGTTGAGCGGGGTGACGGTGAACTGTCCGTTGCGGAATTCTCCGGTCAGCTCTTCCGATTCGCCGCGCCTGAAATGGGAGATCTGCGCGCGTCCTGAATGCGCGGCGATGGTCATGACCTCGGCGCGCTTGTCGCCATCGAGATCGTCGGCCCAATAGGAGCGCACAGGTGGCAGGGCGAAATGAACCTCGGGCCCCAGGCGGCCGTCCTTGTGTTGGAGCCGGAAGCGGAAGGGGTTCTCGTTGTCCCAGTTCACCAGCAACATGTCCTTCAGGCCATCGCCGTCGATGTCGAGGATCTGCAGCGCCTTGACCTGCCCCGCAAAAGGGACCTTCACGGGCTCAGCCAGCGTTCCGTCCCCGCCCTGATGGAACACGTGGCAGACGTTCTCGCCGATCAGGGCGAGGTCCGTCCGCCCGTCCCCGTTGAGGTCGCCGTGGGTGAGGCCGTTGGGATTGAGCGGCGCGGACTGGAAGGACCAACGCTTCGGGGCGGACCATGCTTCCTTGCCCTCGTTGTAAAGCACGACCACTTCCTTCGGATCGCCGCCGTAGTAGGCGATGTCCGGGCGCTTGTCGCCGTTCAGATCGACGACCTCGAGGCTGGCGATGCGTTTCTCGGAGGCGATGGACTCGATGCGGAAGCGGGCGTCGGGCGGCAGTTCGTTGATCTCGCCTTCCGGCCGGGAGTAGAGGGCGTCGACCATGTTGGTGGAGCCGGAGCGGTTGTAGAGCAGGGTGATTTTCGAGCGGAGGTTGTTGACGACCACCAGGTCGTTCTTCCCGTCCCCATCCAGGTCGGCGGCGCGCAGGTTTCCGATCTGCTTCTCGACCGGAAACACTTCGGGGCCGGTGAAACCGAACTCCGCGGCGGCCGAGGCCGCGGAGGCTGCCGCGGGCGACAGGAGGACGAATGAAAGCGCGAGCGCGCGGAGGAGGGGGGCAAATGGAATGGAATCGTGCGGCATGGCGGTCGGAGCTTAGTCTCCTTCCGCTGGAGCGCCAATTGGGAATGAGGCCGATTGGAGGGGCGGCCTCGGAATATCAGAACAGGTCGGCCACGGCGGGCTTGGTGACCTTGCCCATGGCGTTGCGGGGGAGGGCGTCCAGGATCAGCAGGCGTTTGGGGATCTTGTAGACTGACAGGCGGTCGCGGCACCAGTCGCGGAGGGTTTCGAGGTTTAGGTCGGCGGCGCCTGGCTCCGGGACGATCGCCGCCGCGACGGCCTCGCCCCAGGTGTCGTCGGCGACGCCGACGACCGCGCATTCCCGGATGGTGTCGTGTTGCAGCAAGGTCGCCTCGATCTCCAACGCGCTGAGTTTGTAGCCGCCGCTCTTGATGATGTCGCCGGACAGTCGGCCCATGATTCGGAAATAGCCGCCTTCGATCACCGCCATGTCGCCGGTGCGGAACCAGCCATCCTCAAAGGACTCGCGCGTCACGTCGGGGCGGTTCCAGTATTCCTTGAAGACCGCCGGACCGCGCACCTGGATCTCGCCGGGGGCGCCTTCACCGATGACGACCTCTCCGTTTTCCGCCTGCAGGCGCGTTTCCACGCCCGGCAGGGGAACTCCCACCGCGCCCGGTCTGCGTTCCCCGTGAAACGGGTTTGAAAGCGCCATGCCAATCTCGGTCATGCCGTAGCGTTCCAGCAGTTCTTGCCCGGTGAGTTCGGTCCATTTTTCGTGCACGCTGGCGGGCAGGGCGGCCGAGCCGGAGATCATCAGGCGCATGCGGCCGAACGCTTCGCAAACCGTCGCTCGCTCCTTGGCGGGCATTGCGTCGAGCGCCTGGATCAGCTTCACGTAGATTGTCGGCACGGCCATGAACACCGTGTAGGCGTCGGCCTTCACCCGTTTCAGGATCGTCTCCAGATCGAAGCGGGCAAACGGCTCGATGACCGCGCCGATCCAGAGGGCGCAGGACATCACGTTGACGATGCCGTGGATGTGGTGCAGCGGGAGGAACAAAGGGATGCGGTCCGTTGGTTGCCACTCCCAGGCCTCGGTCAAAGACACAATCTGCGCCCGGATGTTCGCGTGGGTGGTGACGACGCCTTTGGGCCGGTTGGTTGTGCCGCTGGTGTAGAGGATCATCGCCCGGCGGTCGGATGTGATTGCGGGGAGCCGTCGGTTGGAGGTTTCGGCGATGGCATCCAACCGGATCAACCGGATGCCTCGATCCTCGCACAAGGGGGCGACCTTCCCGTGCCAGTCGTCTGCGACAACCACCTTGGAGATCCGGGCGTCGGTGAGCGCGTATTCCCATTCGGGCAGCGTCGCGGAAAGGCAAAGGGGCACGGTCACGCCGCCCGCGCGCCAGATGCCCCACTGCGTGGCGGCGTAATCGAATCCGGCGGGAACAAGGAATCCCACCCGTGACTCGTTGAGATCGTCGGCGTCGTCCAGCAGGGCGGCTGCGATGGTCGCGGAACGATTCAACAATTGACCGTAGGTCCAGGTTTTCCCGCCTGCTTCGAAGGCGATGGCTTCCCTGCGTGTTTTCGCCCGGGCAATGAGTTCGATGTCGTTCATTCCAAGATCAAACGATGGCCCGGATGACGATGAAGATGAGCGACGGTCCGAGCAGGCAGCCGAGGCCGGTGTAGAAGGTGGCGGTCATCGCGCCGTAGGGGACTAGCTTGGGGTCGGTTGCGGCGAGACCGCCGGCGACGCTGCTGGTGGTGCCCATCAACCCGCCGAACACCATGGCTGTGCGCGGGTTGTCGAGGCCGATGGATTTCGCCACGAAGGGCGTCAGCGTCATGACCAGGATGGATTTCACCAACCCCGCCGCGACGCTCAGCGCCATAACCTCGGAACTGGCGCCGAGCGCGCCGCCGGTCACCGGTCCGACGATGTAGGTTGCCGCCCCGCCGCCGATGGTGGTCAGGCTCACCGCGTCGCGATAGCCGAACGCGAAGGCCACCGTCGCTCCCACGATGAAGGAGACGACGACCCCCGCGAAAAGCGCGATCGCGCCGCCGAGACCGGCCTTGCGGAACTCCTCCATGCGCACGCCGAAGGCCGTGGCCACGATGGCCAGGTCGCGGAACATCGCGCCGCCCATCAAACCAATGCCCGCGAAGACGGAGATGTCCGCGATCCCCTTCCTGCCTTCTGTAAGCGCGCCGCCCACCCAGGCGAGGACCAGGCCCAGCAGGATGGCGATCGCTGAACCGTGCAACCGCCCGCGCGTCAGCCTTGCCGACAGGAGGTAGGAAACCCAGACCATCGCGCCGACGACGGCGAACGCCACGATCAGCGAATACTTCGTCAGCACGCCCTGGATGGCTTCGGGAAGGGTCATGGGGAATCCTGTTTGTCCCGGGCGCCTTCGGCGCCGATCCGGCCGATGACCGGCACCAGCGCGAAGCAGGCGACCACCGACAACACGCCCGCGACCACTGCGACCGTGCCGCCGCTCAGGGCGGCGTGAACGTTCTGGCTGGCCGCCATGGCCACGACCACGGGGATGTAGACCGAACTCCAGAACCGGACACCCCGTTCGGTTGGCGGCTCGAGGCGGCCCGCCGCATGGAGCCGATCACAGCACAAGATCAGCGCCAACATTGCCAGTCCGACGCCGCCGATGTTCGCCTCCACGCCGACCAGCCAGCCGATGATCCGGCCGACAACCAGGCCGCCGATCAGGCAGGCGGACAACAGGGCAGTTCCGTAAATGACCATGATGTTGGGAAGGCGCGACTGTGGCCCGAAGGAGTCGGACAGGCAAGAAACCTGCAGGCCGGCTTTACCGGCGTTTGTCGGCCTTCGGATCCTCTTCGTCGCGAAAGAGCATCTCGGCTCCCACGAGTCTGCGCTCGCCGCCGGCGGGTTGGATGAAGAGTTCGAGTTTGGCGTCGCCGTAGCCTTCGAAATACTCGACGCGTAACGGAACGAGACCCTTGTTGAGTCGCGTCAGGCCGCTGAATTCCTGCTCGGGATGGCGACCGTCGTTGTCGATGAGGATTTTTCCGCCGAGGAAGAGGCGGCTGCCGTCATCGGAGTTCAGGGTGAAGCGATACAGCCCCTTTTCTGGAACCTCGAGATAGCCGGTGAAGATGAGTCCGTAGAAGTCCTCGCGTGCGCCCGCCGGAGCCTCGGCATCCAGCAGATTCGTGTCGCCGGACTTGACGGCCGGGGATTTCGCGAGAGCTGTGGTGCGACCGAATTCGCCGTGGAGGAGGGAGTAGCGAAGTCCCGGGACCCGGCCCTCGCGCGCGACAGTCTCCGGGAGGGGGAATTCGGCGACTTCTAGTTTGAAACGCGTTCGTTGTCCCTGTCGGAGCGCGAAGATCTCAACGGCGTCGCCGGGCTTGCGGTCGATCAGCGACAGCAGCCAGTCGGTCCCGTGACGGACGTCCCTTCCATTGACAGCTTGCAGCGTGTCGCCGGGTTCGAAGCCGGCTCTTGCCGCGGGACTGGCCGGTTCCACGCGCACGACGGTCGGCAGCGGGCCGAAGGCATCGACCTGCATCCCGACGTGAATGCCGTAGCGGGCTTCGGGCTCGAGAATCCGTCCTGCCAACTCCCGGAAACGATCGATCGGGATGGCGTAGTTTATGTTCTCCTCCTCGTAGTTCTTCGAGCTGACGACGCCGATTTGGCGGCCTTCGGCGTTGATCAAGGGGCCGCCGGAGTTGCCGCGGTTGCTGGCGGCGTCGAACTGGATGAACCGGTCGCGCGTGTCCTCCGTGAGCCGGGAAGACACCAGCGCGAGGAGGTTGCCGCCGATGACGCTGGGGGAGCTCACGATGCCGCAGGAAAACACGATGCCCCGTCCGCCGGGGTTGCCGGCCACCAGGATGGGCTCGCCAGCCTTGAGATCGTGCGTGCGGCCAAGGGGGATGGTCGGCAAAGGCTTGTCGGTCTTGATCTTGACGATGGCGAGGTCCTTTTCCGGCAGGCTCCCGATCACGCGATAGGGCAGCGGCGGCGCATCCTTGAGGAGGACCAGCCCCCGTTGCTGGACGACATGGTGGTTGGAGAGGATGTAGCCGTCCTCATGGATGATGGCGCCGCTGCCGCTGCCGATCCGGCCCTCGCCAAGGTCCGCGAAGATGGCAACCACGGCCGGTTCCACGTGTTCGATGAGTTTGACTGTGGCCGTTTGGCGAGGTGACGCGGCGTTCAAGGTCAAGCAGATCGTAATGAAAGCGGCCATGCCTGACGTGGCGGCGGCAACTCGGAATGTCCGGGGCTTGAGGTTCATGCGAGACGGCTAGTCGAATGTGGACGACTGTTCAAACTTTCTCTTCGGGCCTACGCCCCGCGTCTGTGGCGGCGCCAAGAATCGCCTTGCGGGGTGGGGCCCGTTTGGCTATGAACGGCTTCGATGTTCGAAGGATTCCCGCTTCTGACCAACTCCACCATGAAAGCGATTTTTTCAGTGATTCTGGCATTCTTGACCGTGTCTGCGATGGCCCAAGCGCAGGAGGTGAAGATCGGTGACACCGAGGAGCAGGTCCGTGCGAACACTTCCGGCTACATTGGAGCCATCGACCGGGGAAGTTCGAAGACCCTCTTCTTTCGGCAGGGGGAGATCACCCTCGTTGATGGCAAGGTGGCCAAGATCGGCTGGCGAAAGAAGAAGGGCGGTGGAGAGCAGAATGGTCCGATCAAGGACCCGACGGTCGCCCGCGCCATCCGCCATACCCTCGGAAAAGCGTCCGGAGAATTGACCGAGGCGGATCTGCTGAAGTTGCGCAAGCTGGAGATCACGCCCCGGACCAAGGGCAGCATGAAGGCGCGGAACCTGTTTGGACTGGAGAAGGCGATCAATCTCTACGAGTTGAAGTTGTCGCACAACAGTCTGACGAACATTGTCTCCCTGGAAGGCCTCAAGAACCTTCGCACGCTCCATATTGACGGAAACCAGGACGGCCGGGGCGGCAAGGGCTCAATCGACAGCCTGAAGCCGATCGGGCAGCTCCGGTATCTCGCGGAACTGCGCGTGAGCCACTACGAGGCGGATTCCGTGGATGCCCTGAAGGATCTGGCCTACGTTCGGGAGCTTTCCGTCACCCACTGCCGCCTCCAGGCGGTCAAGGATCTGGGGGCGCTTGCTGATTCGGTGGAGACCTTGAATCTTAGTCACAACCACATCGCCGACATTTCCGGCCTGGCCAAGCTGGCCAAGCTGGAATCATTGCGATTGGACGGCAATTCGATCGCGGACGTGAAAGCCCTTGCGGGGCTTCCCAAGCTGCGCGATCTGCGGATCGCCGACAATGCCATTGTGGATGTCTCCCCCCTGGCGAAGCTGCCGGAATTGGCGACCCTTTTCATCGGGGGCAACCAGATCGTGGATGTGAGCCCCTTCGCCGATTTCCCCAGGCTCTCAACCCTGAATCTGGACCGCAATCCGCTTGAGGACTTCACTCCGCTTACGGGCAACCGGACGGTGAAGTCGCTTTCCCTGATGGACACGAAGCTGGATGCGGCCGCCGATTCCAAGGCCCGCGGGATGGTCGAATTCATGCGGCGGCAACAGATCGTGGTGCGGTTTCCTCCCGCGCCGAAACCAGAGGAAAAGAAAGCGGAAAAAGCCGACGCTCCGGCGGATGACAAACCCGCCGACGAGCCCGCGGAGAAGGGCGGGGAACCGAAGGAATCCAAGTGATCGCCGGGCGTCAGTCCGACGCGCTTTCCAGCCTGATCTTCTCGTAGATGCCGCGGGCGCGACCGTAGGCGAGCCGGGCCTGCTCGAGTTCCTCTTCCCGGATACGCCCCTTTTTCTGATCCCAGCAGGCATCGACCGCCTTGACGCACCATTCGGCGCTCTTGCGGCTGGCGCGGATGGGCCGGCCGCCAACCTCCACAAACACCGGATTCGTGTGGACGCTTGGCAGGATGCGCACGGCGACCCAGCTGGAGCGCTGCACGTCAATGTCGAAACTCATCGGGCGGACCTGCCCGTCGGCCAGCAGTTTCCTGCGGGCTGCGACGCGGCCGTTGACGACAATCTCGACCGGAACCTCGCGGGTGTTCCCGATCCGGCAGCGTTCGATGTGCCAGTAGGGCTTGGCGTCGAGACGTGAGCCGCGAATGCGTTCGGTTTCCTCCGTGGGCTTGGGGGCGAGAAGGGCGGAGGCTTCGAAGGTCACCCTGACCCTGCCGGCCTGGTCCAGGTTGAGCTGGCTGATTTCGCCGCCGCTGCCCGGTTCGCCGACTCCAACGTCGTCCACCTTGAAATCGAGGATGTGGCTCATGCCGTCGCCGCAGTAACTGCGCCCGTCCTTGACGCCCCGGACCCACGCGTCGAAGTCGAGCGGTTGGTCGTCGTCGAGCTTCACGTAGACGCGCCCGAGCCCGACCTTGTCGCCGTAGATGCAGGGAAAATCGGTCTCGCCGCTGATGCGCGCGCGGAAGCCGCAGTTGAGCGTGTGATACCAGATGTTGAGTTCCCAGATCGCCGGGGTGTCGACCGCCGAGATGAAATCGCAGACATCGTGCGCGACAGTGACGATGTACTCGTTGGCGCCGATGCCGTCGAAGCGGGGCATGGCGTAGTCGGGAAGCCGGTCGGCGGCGCGGCCCCGGGGCCCCGGTTTGCGGCGGAAGATCTCGATTCGTCCGCCGTTGGGGCCGTAATCCGGCAGTTCCAGCCCCCAGCCGCTGTGGCTGTAGCCGACGACCCCGCCCTGTTCCCGTCCCCACTTCAGCACGGGCAGCGTCCAGCTGGGCCACTGTTCGATCCGCTCCGTTCCGGGATAGTCGTCCTCCTGGAGCCGGAGCAGGCAGAGATGCCCGGCGTGCGAGGAGGGGAAGCCGCTGACCTCGACGTCGTAGCGCATCAGGTGGCTGTCCTTGGAAAGCGCCGAGGTTCCGCCCTCGAAATACTGCTTCTGCGCATACCAGCAGGGGCCCCAGCTCAGCACGCAGCCGACATTCAGGTCTTCGCCAACGATGTGGCGCATCATGTCCTCCGGGGCGACGCCTTCGGTCGGATTCTCGTAATGAGAGCAGCCGGCCGCGTGGACGTGGTGGTCGCCCGAGAACCAGCGACGCTTTGCGGGGTGGATCCAACGTTCCAGCTTGAACTCGGCGCGCTGTCTGGCGGGCTCGGGCTTGACCGTGAGGCTTCGCGTTTGGACGCGGTATTCCGGGCCGCGCGAAATGGCGACCGAGTAATCGCCGGGCGGCAGATGAAGGGATTCGCCGTCGGCCCGATAGACCTGATCGTGGAAGAAGAAGTCGGGGGCCAGTCGTCGGGCGGGATTCGGATAGACCCGGTTGCGGGAATCGCGCACGACGAACGCGGCCGAGGTGGGGCTGCCGTTGAAGTCCTTTACGCCCAAGGCGAGTTCGACGGCGGGGACGCAGTCGAAGAGGATGGCGACCTGGTTGCGGAAGCCGAGGTCCTGGGTGCCCTGTCCGACATTGAATGCCAGGGTGGCTTCCCGGCGGCCGGCGTCGCGGCTGAAGAGCTGGATGATCCGATACTCGAGTTTCAGGCCGGACAGGCCGGGATTGAGCGGACGGTTGTTGAACATCGCCAGGTCAAGGAACCGCTGGGCGACATCGGCCGGGGTGATGTCGGATTTCGGTTCCGGGGCGCCGCGGCTGCGGCGATACTGGGGCAGGGCATTGGGGCTTTCAGCCTTGAGGATGGCTGTGATGCCGGCCTCGTTGTGGACCTTGACCAGGAATGATCGCCAGCCCTGTTGCATCAGTTCCTTTGGCGCCGATCCTTCCTGGACCTTGACGCGGCTTTCGGGATTGATGTGCACGCCGGCCACGCAGTAGCGGTCCAAGATAGCCTGAGTCCTGGATGCCGCGCCCTCCGGATTCTCCGATCGCAGCGCGGCGCGGACGGCCTTCTCATCGGCTTCACTCAAGGGGGAACCGACGAAGCGGAGCGCCTCCAGCAGGCGTCCGGTGGCGGAGGCGAAGGGTTGTTGTTCGACGTCGGCGACCGAGGGAAGAGCGGCCGTCGCAATGATCGGACAAAGGGCGACGCCCAGGAAGGAAAGGGTGAGCGCGATGGGTCGTTTCATGAGGCTGCGGATGCTAGCGCCCGTCCGCCCGGCGGGAAACGGGAAATGCCTGTTGTCCCAACGGCTTTTCGAACTTCTCGCGGATGATTTGTTTTGCGGAAAATGAAGAGATTCGCCATTGCTCCCGTCGAAATTCGCGCCGGTCGGGGAACAAACCTCCCGAAAGGCCGTCAAACGAGAACCATTCGAGAACACATTCCCATGAAGAATTTCAGAATTCCCTTGGCCGGAATCATCGCCGGCCTGTTGGTTTCACTGTCTGCCCACGCGAACGACAAGGTTCAGATCGACGGGGCCAAGGTGGGCCATTGGACGATGGACTACGCCGCCGCCGCGAAGCTGGCGAAGGAGAAGAACCTCCCCATGATGCTCAACTTCACCGGTTCCGACTGGTGCGGATGGTGCAAGCTGATGGACAAGGGAGTGTTCGCCAAGGACGAGTGGAAGGCCTACGCGGCGAAGAACGCCGTGCTGGTCACCATCGACTTCCCGAATGACCAGGACATTGTTCCCGAGAAATACGTGGCCCGGAACAAGGAACTGCAGCGTCAGTTCGGCGTGCAAGGCTATCCCACCTACATCGTCCTGGACAGCGACGGGGAGACGCAATTGGGAAAACTGGGCGCCGGTCGCGACAAGACGCCGTCTTCGTTCATCGAGGAATTCAAGGGAGTCACCCGGTTCAGTTCCGCCAGTGTGGCCGCCTACGCCAAGGCGCATCCGGACAAGGCTGAAGCCTACAACAAGGCGATCGCCGAGACGCGCGCGTCGCAGAAAGCCCTGCGCGACTGGATTGAGACCGGTCCCGAGCGGAACGCGGAGAACGACAAGAAATACGAGGCGTTCAAGCAACGCATTTCGGCCGCCTACGAGGCTCTCAACAAGTTTTGACTTCTGACCCGACCCATCCGTTCCCCATCGCAACAACAAGGCGGCCCCACCCGGGACCGCCTTCTTCTTTGCGATGTCTGGCGAAAGGTCGCAGCCGGCGCGGTCGTGTGAGTTTCCCATGGACACCGTGGCGATGTGTCCGACAATGCGGCCATGAATCGATTCCACGCGCTCTTTTTTCTCCTGTGTCTCGCGACAGCCGGACCTCTTGCCGGGGCCGGGATTGAAATCTCACACGGGCCGATTCTGGGGCGGCTTTCGGAGGACGGTGTGGGCGTCTGGGCGCGGACGTCCAAGCCGGGGAGTTTTCGCGTGGTTTACGCTCCGCTGGGCGCCGGCGGTCTGGCGGGCTCCGCGACCGGCAAGACCGCGCTGGAGCGGGACAATACCGGGTGGGCGCATCTGACCGGCTTGAAGCCCGGCACAAAGTATCGCTACCGGATTCAGGCGGAGGGAGGAGAGCGTGTGGTGGATGGGACGTTCCGCACTCTGCCGCGTTCGTCCGATTACGTGGACGAGAAGTTGAACCCGAAGGGGTTGTTCAACTTCAGTTTCGAGTTCGCCTGCGGCAACAACCAGCACCCCAATCATGGATCGGGTTATCTGCTGCCGTCGTTCAGGACGCTGACGGACAAGTTCGCCGACAAGATCGACTTCTCGATCCAGAATGGCGACTGGCTTTATGAGGAAGCGCGGGAGTTTTCCGCGGATCAGTGGCGGGCGGCGCAGAACCTTGCAAAGGAGCAGACGCCGCATGTCGTGCGGCACGCGCCGACGATTGCGGGTGTCTGGGAGAACTACAAACTCTACCTCTCGCGGGGCAAGAACCTCGCCGAGTTCCACCGCTTCGTGCCTTGTTTCTTCGTGTTCGACGACCATGAGATCCTGAATGATGTGTGGGGAGCGGGGACGCCGGGGCTGCGCGACCGGCGCGCCGTGTTTCGCGATATCGGGACCCAGGCCTGGCTCGATTACCTGGGCTGGGCGAACCCGATGGGGATTGACCAACAAATCCAGTTCGGCGCGGCGAGGCTGGAGAAGGGGAGTTCGACATTGGTCGATCCGGAGGCGGACTTCAGGAAACTGAACCAGGATCAGATCACCAACCTGCATGTCCATTGGGGGCGCGACGATGCGGGGGTGAATGAGAACGCGCTGGACGATATCGGCGGGGTGACCAATGCCGGCGTCTACGAGATCGTGAAGGCGCTGTCGAAAACAAAGCTCCGGATCCGGCCGGAGGCCCGCGAGACCGCGACCAACGCCTACTCGATCGGGCGCGTCAACTTCTGGCGCAAGCGCATCGCCAACTGCGACTTCTTTTTCACGGACACCAAGAGCGAGCGCGAGATGCACGACACGCGCGACCCGGGCCGGAAAGGCCTTTCCATGCTGGGCTCGCGCCAGAAGAAGTGGCTGATCGAGGGGACGGCCACATCGGACGCGGATTTCATCTTCGTGCTTTCGAGCGTGAATTTCATGGTCCCCCACGTGGGAGGCGGCAAGGTGCGCGCCTCCAACAAGGACGACGCCTGGACGGTGTTTTTCGATGAGCGGGAGCAGTTGATCGAGGCCTGGGACAAGCTCGACAAGCCGGTCATGGTCCTCAGCGGCGACCTGCACAACAGCTTTGTCATCCGCATCACGGACAATGTCTGGGAATTCGCGTCCGGGCCGAGGAATTCGAACAATCACTTTTTCACCGACGAAGGGGAACGGCCGATGACAGGAAGGTTCAAATACGGTCCCCGGGAATGCGACATCCGCTGGTCGACCTGGTTCAGCAATGACATCCCCCGGGGCGAGTTGAAGCATCCGACCTTCTGTGTGGTGAAGGTGAACAACGTTTTCAACAACCCGAAGAGGCGCGGCGACGAGCGTTTTGTCGCCTATCCGCGGCCGCAGGTCGTGTTCCAGTATTACGACGGCCGCTCGGGCGAACTGCGCTATGCGGAGGCCGTGGCGGCGGGGGATTGAGGCCTGGGGGGCGGGAACATTTCAGAGCGCCCTTGATATCCCCGTTGAAGCGGAATTTGTTCCGCGCTCCGTTTTCGTTTGCGGCTCAGCCCTTGTAGATGATCAGGACGCCGTAGTCGTGGAGGATCTTCCCCTGCGAATCGGCGCTGCTGTAGGCGGTGGGGTTGATGCTGACGATGTCCTCCCGCTTGATGGTGGCGAGAAACTCCTCCACAACCTCGTCGAAGTGGTCGTGATTCATTTCGAGGCATTGCACGCGGCGGATGGTCTTGACCTTGAGGGTGGGGCCGTCCGCCTTGCCGGGGGCCTTGTCGGCGTCCTTCTTCTCGTCCGACCGCGGCGCCACCCCCTTGTGGTCAAACTGTTCGAGGCGTTCCTTCGGCGCGTCCTTTGGACGGACCGGGACGACGAGTTTCTTGGGGGGCGGGGCATCCGTGGCGGGAATCGTCGGTTTGCCCTCGGTCTCGGCAGCGGGTTTGTCTTCCGTTTCGGAGGAGGGTGGGGCCGCTTTCGGTTCCGAATCCGGATCGTCGGAAGACTCCGGATCCGGCTTGCCCTCGGGAATGACAAGCTTCTCGCCGCAGTTCGGGCAGTCGATCTCCATTCCGATGGCGGCTTCCTCGACGGACATTTCCTGGGAGCAGTTGGTGCAGTTGAAGAGGATGTTCATGGTCTTGGGGGTTGACGGTTCCGGACGAAGGGAGGAAGGGCGAAGCGGAAATTGAGGATCATGTGATGCCCCATGTGGATGGGAATACCATGGATGGTTTCATCGGGCAAACCCGAAGAGCAGGGCTTGCGCATGAGTTGGGATCGCGCGCAGTTGGAGTTCACGCTTTAG
>JAYPFK010000041.1:0-73362 GCA_038126235.1 Verrucomicrobiales bacterium | reverse complement strand
CTCAAGAATGTGGTCGTCGGCGAGGTCTGGATCTGCAGCGGCCAGTCCAACATGCAGTGGGAGATGCACCGGGCCGGCAAGGAGGCCGAGACCGAGATTGAGAACTCGCGCAATTTCGACCTCCGCCTTTTCCACGTCGAACGCAAGAAGAGCGACGAGCCGCTGGCCGATCTGGACATGCCCTGGAACCAGGGAAAATTCGGCTGGCAGATCAGCGGCAACCAGGCCACCTACGGTTTCTCGGCCGTCGCCTACTACTTCGGCAAGCAGCTCCAGGCCGACCTCAAGGTTCCCGTCGGCCTGATCCACACCTCCTGGGGCGGCTCTCCGATCGAGGTCTGGATGAGCGAATCGACCCTCCGCTCCCATCCCGAGATCGCCGACTCCTACCTCCTCCAAAAGGCCGACTACTCCAAGGCCCAGTCCGATTACATCGCCGCCATCCGCGCCTACGAAAAGGCCGTCAAGGACGGCGACAAGAAGGCGAAAAAGCCCCGCGCCCCGCGCGCCCCATGGCAGCCCACCGAACTCTACAACGCCATGGTCCACCCGCTGCAGCCCTTCGCCAGCAAGGGGGCCATCTGGTACCAGGGCGAGTCCAACGCCACCCGCGCCTGGCAATATCGCTCCCTCATGCCCGACATGATCAAGCAGTGGCGCTCCGAATTCGGCCAGAGCGACTGGACTTTCCTCATGGTCCAGCTTGCGCCCTTCGACTGGGGCCATCGCACCGACAATCCCAAGCGCACCCTTGAACAGATCACCGCGAAGCCCGAAGAGGGCGAGTTCGCCGAAATCCGTGAGGCCCAACTCCTCACCGCCGAGCGCGACACCAAGACCGGCATGGTCGTCATCACGGATTACGGCGATCCGCACGACATCCATCCGCTGCCCAAGAGCCCCGTCGGCGAACGACTCGCCCTGGCCGCCCGCGGCATCGCCTACAAGGAGAAGGGCCTCACGTATTCCGGCCCCATCTACAAGTCGATGAAATACGTGAAGAACAAGAACGGCGCCGACATGATCACCCTGCGATTCGACAACGTCGGAAAAGGGCTTGAAGCGAAGGACGGCAGGCTCAAGGGCTTCGCCATCTGCGGTGAGGACAAGGACTGGAAATGGGCGGACGCCGAGATCGTCGGCGATACCGTCGAGGTCAGCAGCGCCGAGGTTGAGAAGCCCGAGGCCGTGCGCTACGGCTGGGCCGACCACCCCGTCTGCAACCTCTTCAACAAGGACGGCCTCCCCGCCTCCCCCTTCCGCACCGACAAATACGAACTGACCACGCAGAAGTAAGGGGCCGAACCTCAAGCTTTCAAAAGCCCCCGGCGCAAGCCGGGGGCTTTTTCGTTAATCGGCTGTTGGAACTTGCAGCGGCGGGCGCTTGGCGCGCCCTAGCGCAGCGAAAGAGGGTGATTCCGCTCACTCTCCCGGAGCCTCCGAAGCCAGCCTGCAAGCGCCCCCGCGCTCCTGCTACGCTCTCCGCAGATTTGCGGGATTCAGCGGCTTCAGGTCCTTCGGGACAAAGAGCCCGTTCTTTCGGATCAGTTCCCCGTCGAACCAGACCTCCCCGCCGCCCCACTCCTTGCGCTGGATCAGGACCATGTCCCAATGGACGGCCGAGCGGTTGCCGTTGTCGCACTGCTCGTAGGCCTGGCCCGGCGTGAAATGCAGCGAGCCCGCGATCTTCTCATCGAAGAGAATATCGCACATCGGGTTCATGATGTGCGGGTTGCAACCGAGGGAAAACTCGCCCACGTAGCGCGCGCCGGCGTCGGTGTTCAGGATTTCGTTCAGCCGCTTCTCGTCGCTGCCGGTCGCCTTGACGCATCTGCCGTCCTTGAAATCCAGGGTCACGTTCTCAAAGCGCGTGCCGGAGTAAACGGAGGGCGTGTTGTAGGCGATTGTGCCGTTGACCGAATCCTTGACTGGGCAGGAGAAGACCTCGCCGTCCGGGATATTGCGATCGCCCTGGCACATCACCGCGCCAAGGCCCTTGATGCTGAAACGCAGGTCCGTGCCCGGCCCCTTGATGTGCACCTTGTTCGCCTTGGCCATGCGCTTCTGCAGCGGCTTCATCGCCTTGGCCATCTTGGCGTAATCCATGGTGCAGACCTTGAAATACAGGTCCTCGAAGGCCTCGGTGCTCATGCCGGCGGCCTGCGCCATGCTCGGCGTCGGCCAGCGCAGCACGCACCACTTGGTCTTGTTCACACGATGGTTCAACACCGGCCGCATGATGCGCGAGTAGAGCGAAAGCCGGTCGCCGGGAACGTCCGAGTTCTCGTTCATATTGTCGGCCCCGCGGATGGCGATATAGGCGTCCATCTTCTTCATCCGGGCCAGATCGATGTCCTTGGAGGTCTTGGCCTGAGCCTCGGTCGCTCCTCGAAGGATCTCCCGCACGACGCGTGTCCGGCGCACCTCGACGAAGGGCTCGGCCTTGGCCTTACGCGCCGCGCGGATCAACTCGACGGTGAAATCGTCCGGCACGTCCATCATGTCGAGCAAGACGCGCTCGCCCTTCTTCAGCCGGGTGGAATACTCGACCAGCAGGGTGGCCAGCTTGGTGTAACGGGGATCTGTCATGTCGGTGTGGGTGTTCTTGTCGTTGAAAATCCGTGCGAAGCTAACCGCGCTTCTTCGTTTGTCGAGCCGCCTGAGCCTTTTCCGCTCGCCGCCAGGACCGTTCGCGTTTCCGGTTTTCGCCGCGCAGCAACTGTTCCGCCGACCAGCCGCGACTCTGGGCGTACTGCGCCAACTCAAACAATTCCTTCGCCACGGCGGCCTTGGTCTTGCGCGGCGCCTTCGCCTCCGCCGCGGGATCGTCGATGCCGGCGCGCTTGACCTTCTTCACCAGCTTCTCGGCGCGTTGCAAGGCGGGCAGATGTTTCGGAATTCCGTCGAGGGCCGAGGGACGCTCGCGGTGCGTGCCCTGTTTCTCCTCGCGCTTGAGCTGCTCCCAGTTCGCCCAAACCTCGTCCACGCTCTTCACCTTGCGACTGCCGAAGACGTGCGGGTGCCGGTGGATCAGCTTGTCCACGATGTGTTGCGCCACCTGCTCGAAATCGAAGGCCCCGCGCTCGTTCGCGAGTTGGCAATGGAAGACCACCTGCAGCAGCACGTCGCCCAGTTCCTCCTGCATCTCATGGTCGTCCTCCGCGTCGATGGCGTCGAGCAGTTCGTAGACCTCCTCGACCGCGTGCATGCGCAGGGTCTTGTGGTCCTGTTCCCGGTCCCAGGGACATCCATCCGGCGCGCGCAACCGCGCCATCACTTCCAACAGTTGTTTGATCGCCGCTTTCTTCGCCATGATTCGAAACCTCTCTCAGAGGATCACCAGGTTGTCGCGATGCACCACCGCGCCGCGCGAGGCTTCCGGAGACCTGAGCGAGTCGGAGTCGCAGCCCGCGATTCCCCGCGCGAATTCCGTTCCCAGCCGATCGCACACCCGCACGACATCACCCTGCTTGAACGCTCCTTCCACCGTCACAATCCCCGGACGCAGCAAGCTCTTGCCATTGTCGCGCAGGGCCGCAACCGCGCCGTCATCCACCAAAATGGCGCCCCGGGGGTGATGAAAGAACGCGATCCAACGCTTGCGGCTGCGAAGTTTATGAGTGTCCGGCAGGAAGACCGTGCCGACCTGACCGCCGCCGACCGCGGCGTCCAGAATGTCCGGCTCCCGGCCGTCGGCGATCACCAACGGAATGCCCGAGCGCATCGCAATCTTCGCCGCCTCGATCTTGGCGGACATGCCGCCCGTGGCGGTGTCGCTCATCGTGCCCTTCGCGTTGCGGGAGATGTGCTCGTCGATCCGCTCGATTGTCCGGACGACCCGGGGATTCTCACCGCCGAAATCCTCGATCACGCCCTCGACCGTGGTCAGGATCACGAGCAGGTCCGCCGGCAACAGGCTGGCGACCAAGGCGGACAGGCGGTCGTTGTCGCCGAACTTAAGTTCGGTGTAGGAGACCGCGTCGTTCTCATTGACAATGGGAATAACCCCCCGGAAGAGCAGCTCGTTCAGGGTGTCGCGGGCATTCAGGTGCCGCTCCTTGTGCCGGAGATCCTCATGGGTCAGCAGGACCTGGGCGACCTGTTGATCGTGTTTGGCGAAAAGCCGCTCGTAGGTCGCCATGAGGCGGAGCTGCCCGACCGCCGCGCAGGCCTTGAGCTCCGCCAACCGGGTCGGCCGCTTCGCGAAATTCAATCCACCCATCCCCGCGCCGACCGCGCCGGAACTCACCACGACCACCTCCCGGCCCGCCTCGCGCAACCGGGCCAACTGCCCCACCAAGGCGGTCATCCGCGCCCGGTTCAGGCCGTTCCGATGGTTCGTGAGCAGACCGGTGCCCAGCTTCACCACGATCCGGCTGACGTTCTTGAGCAAGTTGCGACGCACGCGGGAAGGTAATTGCCCCCGTCCGCCGATTTGAAGCGAAATCCTCGCATGAATAACGAAAACGGCACAGCCACTCGAGCGAACAGCCCTCCATGTGTCGTGCATTGACTGGCCCTCACCGAACAATTCGGAGGATTCACCCCAACGTCCCGGCAACAGTCTCGTTTCAGGCGGTTGACGCCCCCCTTGGACGCCCGACCTTTTCGCTTCAAAACGCCGCCGGCCTCCCCCTACCCTCCGTCCATGCGAAAAGCCTCACTCAAGTTTCTGGAAGAACTCGTCAACACTCCCAGCCCCTCAGGGCGCGAGGCCCGCGGCCAGCGTATCTGGCTGGACTACGTCAAGCCCTACGCCGACGAGACCTCCAGCGACGCCTACGGCAACGTCGTCGCCATTCTCAACAAGGGCGGAGGCCCGCGCCTCATGATCGCCGCCCACGCCGACGAGATCGCGATGACGGTCAACTACATCGACAGCGAGGGCTACATCTACGTCCGCCGGCTTGGAGGGATCGACGCCGCCATCACGAAGGCGCAGCGCGTGACCATTCATACCCGCAAGGGCCCGGTCCTCGGCGTCGTCGGCAACGTGGCTCCTCACCTGATGAAAATAGGCGGCGAAAAGAAGGTCCCGGAAATTTCCGACATCTTCATCGACATCGGCGTCAATTCGAAGAAGGAGGCGGAAAAGCTGGTTCGGATCGGCGACACCATCACCCTGAACGACCAGTTTGAAGTCCTGCGCGGCGACAAGGTCGTGGCCCGCGCCTTTGACAACCGGGTCGGCACCTTCGCCGTCGCCGAGACGCTCCGCCTGCTCAGCGCGAACAAGTCGAAGCTCAAGTGCGAGGTCTGCTTCGTCTCCAACACCATGGAGGAGATCGGCTGCCTCGGAGCCCGGCAGATCGCGTATTCGCTCAATCCCGACGTGGCCTTGGTGGTGGACGTCACCCACGCGACCGATTACCCGACCGTCAACAAGCAGATCCACGGCGACATCCGGATCGGCGGCGGCCCCACCCTGACGCACGGGACCAATAATCACGTCGCGGTCGTCGACCGCCTGGAATCGGTTGCCAAGGCCAAGAAGATCCCCCTGCAGCACGAGGCCAACTCCGCAACCAGCGGAACCGACACCGACGTGATCTTCTGGACCCGCGGAGGCATCGCCAGCGCCCTGGCCAGCCTGCCCAACCGCTACATGCACTCCCCCGTGGAGGTCATCAGCCTCAAGGACCTTGAGCAGATCCCCGAGCTTTTCGCCGCCTTCGCCCTTTCCCTGAAGAAAGGCGAGGAGTTCAAGGTGAAGATCTGAGCGGCGCGTCGGACATGTTCTGGGTTGGCGGTTGTTGCGAAAATGACCGGCGTTCCCAAAGGGGAATACACATCAGCGGCCGATGGAGGCAAGCCTCGGGGCGAAGCTCCTGAGCCGAACTTACCCCGACACCGAACGTTGATTTGCCAACGTGGACGCTCGGCTCGGCGGGAGCCTCGCCCCACCGGCCTGCGCGATTAAGACGGGACGACATCCGTTTTCGGAACACATCCCAAAACCAACATTCCGAAACCGGAATGCGTCCCGGCGCTTCGTCCTTCCGTCCCCCCTCGAATCCAGCCTTCCCCGGCGTTTCACGCGGTTTGTCCCGCCTTGGCACAACATCCGCTAAGGGGTTTCCGGCTGGAACGTTCGACCACCGGCCCCAAAAAACCGAACCGAACCCATCAGAACCATGAACACCATACAAGGATGTGAGCACTTGGGCCGCCGTTTGGTCCTTGTGTTGTTGTTCACCGCCGCCCTGGCCGGGGCCATCTCCGCCCAGGCAACCGAAGCCGCAGCCTCCGAGTCGTCGATTCGAGAAGCGTACGAGCGAAGACAACAGGCCCTCGCCCTCCGAGAACGCGCCCAGATCGAGGATCAAAACAGACGTGAATCTCCTCGGGAGCCGTCTTGGTCGCTACCGATCACCGCCAAGTCCGCCATCGTCGGATTCTGCCTCATCGTTCTTGGCTCCATCGCCGACCGACATCGCTGGCTGCCCTCCCTGCTGGGGAATGAAGTCTGCCGGCGAATGGGATACCCTTTCCTGTGTCAGGGGCAGAAATACTGGCCGAGCTTGCGGGGGCTCCCTACGATAAAGATTCACGCGCCCAAGCGCATTCCCCTGCTCCAGAATGCCTTCCTCGATCCGGACAGCATCGAAGACGATGGCGAGGATCGCCTTGTCATCAACCTCGCCGCGATAGAGAAATACACCGACGAGGATCTTGGACTCGATCCCGGCTCCGGCTCCAGGCTGCGCCCGACCCAATGTCCGTTTCCGGTCGGCCACGAGACCTTCTCCAAGGCGGCCTGATCGCCCCTTTCAAACTCCCCGGCTCATGAAAACGGGCATCCGGGCCTCCCGCAGCGCACGCACGGAGACGGCCGGCTTCACCCTCGTTGAGGTCGTGTTCGCGTCCGTCATCCTGAGTCTCACGGTGGTCGCCCTGCTGAGCGCCATCACCTTCTGCATCGACATGGTCCGACTGTCCCGGGAGAACGTCCGAGCCACCCAGATCGTGCAGAGCAAGATGGAGTCGATCCGCCTCTGCAACTGGGAGCAGTTGAACGACCCCGACTTCGTGCCCCGGTGGTTTGCGGAGTCCTACTACCCCCGCTCACAAAGGGAACCCGGCTTGGTCTACCTGGGCCGCGTGCGCATTGAGGAAGCCCCTTTCGACGCATACCACCGCAACGACCTCAGACGGATCACCGTCAAGGTGCACTGGAGGTCGGCCGATGTTGTGCGCGTGCGGGAGATGAACACCCTGGTGTCCCGATATGGTCTTCAGCACTACATCTTCTAACCGGCGACTGACGCGCGCGTTCACGTTGGCCGAACTGCTGGTCGCAACCGCCATCGCCTCCGTCCTCTTCGGTTCGATCGCTTCCCTGATGCTCTACACCGCCCGCAGCTTCCGGGGCGTCTCCCACTACGTGGACATGTCGGCTGAAAGCCGGCTGGCTCTGGACCGGATGTCCGGCGAGATTCGACGTTCCAGACGCCTGATCGCCTTCACGACAAACAGCCTGACGCTGGAGTTCGAAGGCCGACCGCTGGTCTTCAGCTACGAACCGAAGACCCGCAAACTGCAGCGAAGATACCAGGACGTCACGAGCACGCTGCTCACGGGCTGCCAGGAGTTCCAGGCCTCGGTCTACCAGCGAAACACCGTCGCCGGCACCTTCGACCAATACCCCGTCGCCACCGCCGAAACCGCCAAGATCATCGAACTTTCCTGGATCTGCTCCCGGAACATCATCGACATCACCTCAAACACGGAGACGGTGCACTCCTCCAAGATAGTGCTGCGCAACCAACAGTAGGACCATGAGAATCCACACGAAAAACCAAAGCGGCAGCGCCTTGATCGTCACCGTCCTCGTGGCGGGCATTCTCGGCATCATGCTCACTGCATTTGTCAAACTGGCGGAGTTCCAGAATCACATCACCGCCCGGTCGCACGCCTGGAACGCGGCCCTGCCGCTCGCCGAGGCGGGCGTGGAGGAGGCCCTGACCCATCTTTACCACGCCCAGGAAAACGGCCTCGCAACCAACGGCTGGAACCGCGTCGGCGCCGCCGTGGAAAGGACGCGAACCAACGACTCCCTCCGCGTCTGGATGTCCATCTCCAACGCGGCGCAGCCCGTGATCTACGCGCGCGGCGGCAGCCGGATCGCCGGACGGGACCATGCGTTTGTCGAAAGGACCGTGCGCGTAAGAACGCGACGCGACGGATTGTTTTCAAAGGGGATTGTCGCGAAGGATGACATCACCCTCAACGGGAACAACATCGCCATCGACAGCTTCGACTCCGCCAACCCGAGCTACAGCACGGGCGGCGTCTATGATCCCACGAAACGGAAAAACAACGGCGATGTTGCAACGAACTCCAGCGTGCTCAACGCCCTGGACACCGGCAATGCCAACATTTACGGGCGGGTCTCCACCGGGCCCGGGGGCTCCGTTGATATCGGACCGAACGGCAAGGTCGGCAACCTCGCTTGGCAGACGGATTCCGGAACGAAGGGCATCCAGCCCGGCTGGTCCACCGACGACATGAACGTGCTGTTCCCGGAGACCAATCCCCCATTCGACTCCGGCGCTGCGCCCCCCATCATCGACGGCGACTATGTGATCTCCGTCAGCGGAGACTACGCGATCTACGACCTGAAGCGCCCCCTGATCGTGCAAAGCAACGCGCACATCCGGCTGCTCATCAAGGACGACATCGAAATCTCCGGCTCTGACCGCATTGAGATCCAGACCGGCGCCAGCCTGCAGCTCTACATGGACGGAGAACGCGCCCGGATCCTGGGCAACGGCGTCGCCAACTTCAACGGCAACGCCACCAACTTCGTCTACCGGGGAACGAGCAGAAACCGGACGATCGAAATCGCCGGAAACGGCAGCCTCACCGGGGTGATCTATGCGCCTGACGCCGATCTGCGGTTGAACGGCAGCGGCGTCACCGTCGAGGATGTGGTCGGGGCCACCGTTTCCCGGACAACGGTCCTGACCGGCCGCTTTCAGTTTCACTACGACGAAAACCTCGCCCGCCTCTTCCGGGAACGGCCGTTCGTGGTGATCAACTGGGAGGAGCTTTGAGCGTCTCCCCCTTCACCGGGGGGGGCGCAGTTCCGGCCATTTCTCGAATCGCCGGAGCAACGACTGGCTGGAAATCCCCAGCCGATCCGCCGCCTTCCGTATCACGCCCCCTTCCTCCCCCAAAACCCGTTTGATCAGCGCGTATTCCTGGGCCTCAAGCAGGGGAAGCTCCCTGACCGTATCCGACGTTTCCTCTCGGCGTTCCCCCGTTGGCGACTCCTTCCCCCCCCCTCCCCGAGGCCCGGGATTGGGCCTCCCGCTTCCACGAGGCGTCCAGACGCAGCCAATCCAGATCCGGAGGCGTGCGAAGCAGCGACCGCTCCAGCAGGTTGCGCAACTCCCGGACATTGCCGGGAAAATCATGTTCCCGCAGGGCTTGCAGATCCTCCTCCTGCATTCGCAGACGCTCCCGGCCGTACTTGGCCGCCAGACTCCCCAGCAGGGAATCACACAGCGCCGGCAGGTCGTCCATCCGTTCGCGCAGCGGCGGGATCTTGATCCGAAAGACGTCGATGCGGTAAACGAGATCCTCCCGGAATCGCCCGGCCTCCACCTCCCGATGAAGCGCCTTGTTCGTTGCCGCGACGATACGCCCTTCGAAACTCCGGGTCTCCGTGCTGCCGAGTCGGCGAAACTCACCCGTCTCCAGGAACTGAAGCAGCTTGGCCTGCGCCCCCAAGTCCAGTTCCGCGATCTCATCGAGAAACAGCGTTCCCTTCCTCGCCGCCTCGGCCAAGCCCCGGCGGCTGCTCACCGCGCCCGTGAACGCCCCTTTTTCCACCCCGAACAATTCGGCCTCGAACATCTGGGGCGGCAGGTTCGCGCAGTTCAGGGCCACCATTTCCCCGGCTCCCCTTTCCCCGTTCAAAGACAACTTGTGGATCAACCGCGCCACCAGGTCCTTGCCGACGCCGGTCTCTCCGGTCAGAAGCACGGACGCACGCGGATAATCCGACGCATGCGACACACTGCTCCGCACCTCCCGCATCGCCGCTGATTGAAATACGAAATCCGGAAATTCAGGCTCCAACCAAGGCTGCCGCAGGTGACGCGCCGCCTGGCGAAGACATTCCCGGATGTCCTCAAGGCGCGCGGGCTTGGTCATGTAGTTGAAGAGCCCCCTTCGCGTCATGTCCAGGGCATTGGGCAGGTCCAACGCGCCCGTCATCATGATCGCGATCGGCTCGTCTCCCCGGTCGCACATTTCGCGGAAGAACATGCTCCCGGAACCGTCCGGCAGGGTCTCATCCAGCAGCATCAGATCGAATCGGTCCCGCTTCACCGCCTCCCAGGCGGAATCCAGGTCCGGGCAGATCCGGAAGGAACCGCCCTCCATGCCGATGATCTCCCCCAGATAAGCGGCCCACTTCTCTTCGTCCTCCAGGATGAGGCAATGGAACTCCGTTCCCTTTGCCTTCCTGTGTCCGTCTATGCCCGTATTATTGCCCATGGCGTCGAAGTCCGTTCGTGCGTCGCCCGCGGACGACAGGATCCCCACTCCCCCGTCCAGAAAAAGTCGCACGATGCAAACACAACAAGACCAGATGAGAAAAGCGCAAATAACGTTGCTTCAAACCTGGAGGTCGCCACCTCCCGAAAATCGCCGGATAAGCGCTGGACACCGATTTGCCAAATCCCTAGTTTCGCCCGATGGCCAAGTCGTCCACAGCGGACGCTTCCGCTGGGAACTCCGCCAAGGAGACGCCCTTTGAGGAAGCTCTGGAAAAGCTCGAATCCATCGTTGAATCGATGGAGGACGATGACCTGCCGTTGGAATCCCTGCTGGAACGGTTCGAGGAGGGATCGCAACTTGCAAAGGCCTGCCAGGCAAGGCTGGCAGAGGCTGAACTGAAGATCAAGAAACTGGAACAGACGGCGGACAGCGGATTCGAGACCTCCGAATTCAACCCGGACGCCGACAACGACTGATTTATGAGTCGCTACATCGAAATGGTGAACACTCCCGAGCACGTCAAGAAGCTCAACCTCGATCAACTGGAAGAACTCGCCCAGGAACTGCGCGAAGAGCTGATCTCCAAGCTCGCCAAGCACGGCGGCCACCTCGGCCCCAACCTCGGCGTCGTGGAGCTGACCATCGCCCTCCACTACGTCTTCTCCACCCCGAAGGACAAGTTCGTCTGGGACGTCAGCCACCAAAGCTACGTCCACAAGCTGCTCACCGGCCGCAAGGACCGCTTCCACACCATCCGTCAGACCGACGGCCTCTGCGGCTTCGCCCTGCGCTCGGAGAGCGATCACGACGCCTTCGGCGCCGCCCACGCCGGCACCGCCCTTTCCGCCGCCCTCGGCATCGCCGCCGGCCGCGACGCCCGCGGCACGGACGAGAATGTCGTCGCCATCTTCGGCGACGCCGCCTTGACCAACGGCATCTCCTTCGAGGCCTTGAACAACGTCGCCTGCACCACCAAGAAGTTCATCGGCATCCTCAACGACAACGAGTGGAGCATCGCCAAGAACGTGGGAGCCATCTCCAGCTACCTGAACAAGCTCATCCAGAGCCCCTCGTTCAACAAGCTTTCCAAGGATTTCGAACGCTGGATCAAGAAACTGCCCAAGGGCAAGGAGGCGGTCTGGTTCGGCAACAAGGTCGAGGAAGCCATCAAGGGCGCGGTCACGACCGTCTCCCTCAAACAGGGCGACAAGGACGAGAGCGAATTTGAATCCGATGGCAAGGGCGGCGGCTTCGGCAACAGCCTCTTCTTCGAGGAGATGGGAATCCGTTACATCGGACCGATGGACGGCCACAACCTTCCCCTGCTCATCAGCTCGATGGAATTCGCCAAGACCTGCGAGGAGCCCGTCGTGCTGCACGTCGTCACCAAGAAGGGCAAGGGCTTCGACGCCGCCCTGAACCAACCGGAAAAATTCCACGGCCTTGGCCCCTACGACGCCAAGACCGGCGAGACCCCCAAGGACAAGCCCGGCGCCGCGCCCAAGTGGCAGGACGTGTTCGGCGACACCATGGTCAAGCTCTGCAAGAAGGACAATTCCGTCGTCGGCATCACCGCCGCCATGCCCAGCGGCACCGGCCTCAAGAAACTCGAGGAGGAGATGCCTGACCGGTATTACGACGTGGGCATCGCCGAGGAGCATGCCGTCATCTTCGCCGCCGGCATGGCCACCATGGGCTACCACCCCGTCGTCGCGATCTACTCCACCTTCCTCCAGCGCGCCTACGACTGCATCATCCACGATGTGGCGCTGCAGGAATTGCCGGTCATCTTCTGCATGGACCGCGCCGGACTCTCCGCCCAGGACGGCCCGACGCACCATGGCATGTTCGACATCTCCTACATGCGCTGCGTGCCCAAGTGCATCATCATGGCGCCCAAGGACGAGGACGAGCTGCAGGACATGATGTTCACCGCCACCCACGAGAAAATGCCCGCCTTCATCCGCTACCCGCGCGGAGCCGCCGAGGGCGTCGCCATCAAGGACCAGCCCGCGCTCATCGAGGTCGGCAAGTCCGAGGTCTTGGAGAATTTCTCCAACAACGGCGGGAAGAAGATTGCCTTTTTCGCGATGGGGAACATGAACCCCGTCGCCAAGATCGTGGCCGAGGCCCTGGCCAAGGACGGCCACGACTGCGCCCTGATCAACGCCCGCTTCGCCAAACCGCTCGACGCGGGAACACATGAGTTCTTCGCCCAGGCGGCCGACCTGATCGTGACCTTGGAGGACCATGTCGTCACCGGCGGCTACGGGGCCGGCGTCTTGGAGCACTTCTCCGAGAAAGGCATCACCACCCCGGTCTATCGCATCGGCTGGCCCGACGCCTTCATCGAGCACGCCAGCAGTGTCGGAGTCCTCCGTGAGCGCTACGGCCTCACCGAGTCGCAGATCGAGGAGCGCGTCCGCCGGCAGATCGAAGGCGAAGCCGAGATCACCTCGATCGCCGAAGCCCGGGCCGAATCCGCGTAAGCTGGATACGCTTCGTCACACTGGCGGGGCGAGGCTCCCGCTGACTCGTCGCGACGCAACATCACGATTGCGGAGCCGAACGTCGGAGCTTGCAGCCCGCTTCTTGGGCTGCCGTAGGCCCGGCTCAGCCATGACGTCGAGTCCTCGTCTTGGTGTGCAATTCGCAACGCCTCTCCATACCCCGGGCATGCCACGGGCAATCGAACATACCCATTCCCCGGGAGCCCAACCCACTTCCCTCGTGAGATTGGGAGCCGGATGTTCGTGTTCATTCGTGGGAATTCGTGGTTAAACGGAATCCATGCGCACTTCCCCCGCCGAACCCAGGCATTTCGAGACGCCCGCCGAATTCCGCGCCTGGCTGAAGGCCAATCACGCCAAGGCGAACGAACTCTGGGTCGGTTTCTACAAGAAAGCCACCGGGCTTCCCAGCATCACCTATCCCGAGGCCTTGGACGAAGCTCTCTGCTATGGCTGGATCGACGGCGTCCGCAAGCGCGTCGATGACCTCAGCTACTGCCAGCGCTTCACCCCGCGCCGCCCCAGGAGCAACTGGAGCGAAGTCAACATCCGGAAGGTCGAGGAACTCATTCGCCGGAAACGCATGCGCGCGCCGGGCATGAGGGCCTTCGAAGCCCGCGATAGAACGAGCCCCGACGCGACGCCCCCCGTCCCCTTGGAAACCACTCTCGCGCCGGAACTGGAGAAGCTCTTCCGGGGGAACAAAGAGGCGTGGGGCTTCTTTGAGCGCCAGCCACCTGGCTGTCGTCGCGCGAACGTCCGCTGGATCATGAGCGCAAGAAAGCCGGAAACCCGCCAACGCCGCCTTGCCCAACTCATCGAAGCCTCCGCCGGCGGCCGCCTGGCCTGAAACTGAATCCGGGGCTCGATAGCCTCGGGGTAGTCGAGCCTGGGATCCGGGGCTTTCTTCGGCTCACGCGAAAACACGCCGATACCCTCATCCACTCACGCCCCCATCCGCCTCTCAAATCCCCCCAAATCCTTTGACCCGTACAGCAACTTTCTCTAGCTTCCCGTGTTCCAAATCCGAACCGTTGTGTCGTCAAATGGCGCTGATTTCACTCAAAAACACCATCGCGAAGGCCGAACTGGCCAAGGCCGACCAGTTTTCCAGCTGGATCAAGGCGTGGCGCATCGCGCATGACGAGGGTTCGGACGAGACGCTGTTCGACTTCATCGCCCGCGAAGCCGGCCTCGGCGAAGACGCGCTCCTCGAAAAACTCTCCGCCGCCTTGGGCTGGCCCCTGCTCGATCTGCCCAACATGGAGATCCCGCCCGAGGCCCGCGAGCGCATCTCCACCAAGGTCGCCTTCCAATACAAGGTCATGCCCGTCGCATTCGAGGACGGCGTCCTGCGCGTGGCGGTCACCCACCCCTTCAACTCGGCGATGATGAACGCGGTGCAGTTCAACGCCAAGGCTCCGGTCCGCTTCGGCCTCGCGCCCGCCGAAGAGATCGACAAGGCCCTCAAAAAATACTACGGCGTCGGAGCCGAGACGCTCGACGCCCTCCAACAGGAAGACGAACTGATCGACCTCGAGATCGAGTCCGACAAGGACATCGACGACGACAACTCCGAGGCCAGCGTCATCCGCTTCGTCAACCAGATCATCTGGGAGGCCTTCAAGGACCGCTCGACGGACATCCACTTCGAACCCGCCGAGGACGAACTGCGCATCCGCTACCGCATCGATGGCATCCTCCACCAGACGCCGATGCCGCCGCAACTGAAGAACTTCCAGGATTCGATCATCTCCCGAATCAAGGTCATGTCCGGCATGGATATCGCCGAAAAGCGCCTACCACAGGACGGCCGCATCAATGTCCGCATCAAGGGGCAGGAGATCGACATCCGCGTCTCGACCGTGCCGACCGTCTACGGCGAAAGCGTCTCCCTGCGACTGCTGACGCGCGGCAATATCTTCCTCAGCCTCGACAAGCTGGGCTTCTCCCGGCGGGAGGAGGACGCCCTGCGCGAACTGATCGTCAAGCCGCACGGCATCATCCTCGTCACCGGCCCCACCGGCGCGGGCAAGTCCACCTCCCTCTACGCCTTCCTCAGCACGATCAACTCGGTCACCAAACGCATCATCACCATCGAGGAGCCGGTCGAGTACGAACTCAAGGGCATCAACCAGATCGCCGTGCGCTCGGACATCGGGCTCACCTTTGCCCGCGGCCTGCGCCACATCCTGCGTCAGGATCCGAACGTGGTGATGATCGGTGAGTGCCGCGACCTTGAGACCGCCGAGATCGCCATCCGCGCCTCGCTCACGGGCCACCTGGTGTTCTCCACGCTGCACACCAACGACGCGCCCAGCGCCTTCACCCGTCTGATTGACATGGGCATCGAGCCCTTCCTTGTGGCGACCTCGGTGGAAGCCGTGCTCGCCCAACGCCTCGTCCGCACCATCTGCAAGCACTGCAAGGAGGAGCAGAAGGTGGAGAAGACCTTCCTGCGCAAGATCGGCTTCCCGGAGGCGGACATCGACACCGCCAAGGTCTACCACGGCGTCGGCTGCGACGAGTGCCACCAACTCGGCTACCAGGGCCGCCTCGGCATCTACGAACTGCTGGTCGTCGACGAGTCGATCCGGCCGTTGATCCTCGACCGCGCGCCGGCGACCACCATCTCCAAGACCGCCATCGCCGGCGGCATGCGCACCCTGCGCACCGACGGCTGGGAGAAGGTCAAGGCCGGCATCACCACGATCGAGGAGGTGCTGCGCGTGACCCAGACCGAGGAGCACCAGGGCAACCTCAACGGGGATGAAAACACCATGTTCCTCAGCCGCGAATAACGATGGCCGGGATCGACAGCTGCAATGTGCTCGAACAGGACCGGGATTCCCGGCGCCTCTGGCGTTTCAGCGCCGGCGGCGGGCAGGTGAAGAAATCCTCCGAGTTCTCCGGCCTCCCCTCCGATCCCCTGCCCCGCAAGCAGTTCACCAAGGGCTGGAGTTCCCTCTGGCACAAGTCGGTCAACATCGCCTGGCTGCCGCCCGACCAGGTCTTCCTCGCCGCCGTCAAGACCCCCAAGACCGACAGCGACGAGGAGCTCCGCACGATGATCGAGTTCCAATTGGAGCGACTCTCCCCCCTGCCCCTCGCCCACATCGTCTGGAGTTTCGAGAAGGCGCCCCAAAACCCCAAGATGCTTGACGAACTGCGCACCAGCATCGTCGTCATCGCCTCCCGCTCCGCCGTGGAAAAACGCCTCGGGGAATTCGAGGGCGACGGCTATCAGCCCGACCGCCTGGAAGTCCCCTTCCTGCACCAGCTGCTCACCATGCCGATCCACAACGACGGTGTGTGGGTCTTCCCCTTTACCGTGCAGGACCGCACCTTCTGCCTCACCGCCTGGTGGTATCACAAGACCCTCAACAGCGTCAGCCTTGTCAACCTCACCACGCGCGAGAACTGGGGCGGCGAAATCCTCGACGAGTTGAACAAGGTCGCCTGGGCCGGCGAAGTCGAAGGCTGGATCACCAGCGATCCCAAGGTCCACCTGGTCTGCGACGACGAGGCCGCCGAGATCTGGCAACCCCTGCTCGCCGAGGCCTGCGGGACCGAGGTCGAACGCTCCGCCCCGCCGGCCCGCCAGGAACTGGCCGCCCTCAACGCCCGCCGCGTCGCCCGAGGCGAGTCCGTCGCCAACCTGCTGCCCGCCGAACGCGCCCTCCGCTACCGCCAGGAACTGACCGATCGCATCTGGATGCGCGCCGTCGGCGCCATGATCGTCGTCTACCTCATCGGCGTCGCCTGCTACTTCGGCTGGCTCCAGTATCTCGGCATCCAGAAGATGGAGGTCGACAACCAGATCGCCGCGCTGACCGGAGACTATGACAAGGTCCTCGAGATGCGCGCCCAGATCGAGATCCAGCAGCAGCAGATCGGCCTGCGCTACGCGGCGCTCGACGCCTGGAAGGCCGTCGCCGAAACCCTCCCCGGCGACCTCACCCTCACCGCCTTTGATTTTTCCCGCGGCGAACGCGTCCGGCTCGTCGGCTCCGCCAGCAACAACCAGGGCGTCAAGGTCACCGACTTCAACGAGGATCTCGGCAAATACACCCTCAACGGCCGGCCGCTCTTCTCCGAGGTCGGCCCCGCCAGCATCCGTTCGGCCAACGGCGTCGCCCAGTGGAACTTCGACTGCATTCTCGCCCAATGAACAGCCTCTTCGACAACCTGAACCTGCGCCCCGGCGAACGGCGGCTCATCGTGGGCGTCGCGATCGTCACCTTCATCGTGCTCAACTTCTGGTTTGTCTGGCCGCACAAGGATGACTGGCGCGCCGCCACCACCGAACTGAACGACGCGCGCGACAAGCTCGAGGAGTACCAGGACACCGCCGGAAAACTGGATTCCACCAGTCGGGAGCTTTCCAAGGTCGAGAGCGGCGGCGCCGCGCTCATCGCCAAGGACGAATCCGTCCACCTGCTGCGCACCATCCAGACGCTCACCACCCGGCACAAGGTCACTGTGAGCAGCTACGACCCGCAGACCGAAAACTCCGTGGGAACGAATGACTTCTTCATCGAGCGCACCCTCCCCATCCGTTTCAACAGCACCGACGACACCAACCTCGTGAACTTCCTCGTCGCTGTCGGCTCCGACGAATCCCTCATCCGCGTGCGCGACCTCATCATCCAGGCCGACCGCGAGCGCTCGAAGCTCGAGGGGCGAATCGCTCTTGTCGCCAGCTACCGGGGCTCCGGCAAGAAGAAGGAATCCCAGTTCGGAGGGAAACCATGACCCGCCGCCTCGCCGCCATCCTGGCCCTTGCCGTCGCGCTGCCCGCCTCCGCAGCTGAGCGAGGCAAGTCCCGCGATTTCGAGTTGCGAGCCATCCTCACGGTCGCCGGCGCCCGCCACGCCCTGTTCAAGGAAACCTCCGCGGCCGGGACCCGCCACTGGCTGCGTGTCGGAGAGGAACTGGACGACATCGAGATGGTCTCGCTCGACGCGGCCCAAGGGCTCGTCGTGATCAAGGACCACGGCGCCCGCAAGGAACTTGGCATGAAACCGCCCGCCTCGGGCGGAGACGCCAGCCCCCGGGGCGTGCTCTGGCTGCAGGACGCCTCCCTTGACGACGCCATCCTCATCTTTCAACGCATCACCACCCGGACCGTGCTTCGCTCCGCTCATCTCTCCGACACGCCCTTCAATCTCCGCGAGGAGAATTTTGACACCCCCAAGGCCACCGACCTGCTGGCCCGCGAATTCGACGCCCGCGACCTCGCTCTCCTCCGCGACGGCAAGCGCTTTGCCATCCTCAAGGACAAGGAGACGCCGATGCCCGTCCTGCCCAACCGCGACCAACTCCTCGAATCCGCCCGGTCCACCACCATTGCGACCTCCGACACCGGCTTGGTCCACGCCGGCGAGATCAACATCGGCGGCGAGGATGCCGCCACTTCCCTCAAATTCTATGGTGAGATGGCCCGACGGACCGTGCTGGCCCCGACGCCGCTGCCTGAAGCGGTTCTCTTCCTGAAGAACGAGACCACGCTGAACTACTGGGACGCCCTCTACGCCTTCGACATGCTCCTCGCGCTCAACGGAATGAAGTCCACCTTCCTCGGGGAGAAGTTCGTCGCGATCACCCCGCCCGACTACGACACCGGAGCGCTCCCCGATCCCCCTGTCGAAGCCGACGATTCCAAGTCGGTCAAGAAGGGTGAATTGAGGCTCGGCAACCCCGCTGAAAAGGCGGTCGCCATCGCCAGCCCCGGGAAGGCGCAACCCGCCGGAAAGCGGTCAGCCAAACCGAGCCATCCCTTCAAGTCCTACCAACGCATGACCGGAAAGAAGGTCACACCGGACGTCGACCTTCCCGGACTTTTCATCAGCCTCGAGAACCGGACCGATCTCTCCAAGCCCGAAGCCGCCTACGCCATCGAGACCGCGTTGCTGCTCAACGGCGTCCGGTTGACGCCCATCGACGACAAGAACGTCCGCGCCGAGTCGCTCGCCCAGTCGGCCGCCGCCAACAACTGATTCGCCATGAAACACGCCAAAGCCTTTCAAGCCCTGCTCGCCCTCGCGCTGCTGGCGACGAGCCTGACGCTCGCCTTCGCCCAGGCGCCGCCCGCGCCCAAGGCGCAGACGCCCACCGCCGAGCAACAGCGCATCATCCGCGAGAAACTGATCAAGGCCTATCGCGACCGCGGCCAGGAACCGCCCGCGCATCTCCTGAGCAACCGGCCTCCCGCCGCGCCGTCCGCGCCGCGCCCCGTCCGCACACAGACCACTCCGTCGGCGCCCTCCGTCAAGCCCGCCCCCACGACGCCTCCGGCCCCCGCCGTCAATCGGACCTCGCCTCCGTCTCCCGCCGTCAATCGCACGCCGCCTTCGCCAGGAACCGCCCGCCCGGCGACCACGCCGGCGGCCGTCCCGCCAGCCCCCGCCGCCCGGAACACGGCGCAGCCCGTCCAACCCGCAGCCCCGGCCAGTCCCGCCTCGCCGCCCGCCCCAGCCTTGCCCGCGGGGGGAAATGCCGCCGCGCCCGGGGCGAATGCCGCCGCCCAGACCGTGCTCGGAGCCGGCGAGATCAACATCATCGCCATGGAGTTGACCCAGTTCCTGGACTACTACGCCGAACTCCGCCAACTCACGCTTCTCCGCGCGACCGGTCTGCCCGAGGCCACCATCACCATCCAGTCCCAGACCGACCTCACATTGGAAGAGGCGATCCAGGCCTTCGACACCGTCCTGTCCATGAACGGCATCGCCATCATTCCCTTCGGCGAAAAATTCCTCAAGGTCGTGCCCGTCGCGGAAATCCCCACCACTCCCAACCAGATCAACACCAACAAAGGCGAGGAACTCCCCTGGGCGGACCAGCCCATCACCCAGATTGTCACCCTGGAGCACTCCATCCCCAGCGAAATGGTTCAGGTCATCGAGCCCTTCGGCAAGGTGCAGGGCGGCATCATCCCGCTCGACACCAGCAACGTCCTGGTCATCCGCGACTTCGCGGCGAACGTGAAACGCATGCTTGAGATCATTGAGAAGGTGGATGTCTTCGTGCCGCGCAAGGTTGATCTCGAGGTCATCCCCATCAAGTTCGCCCTGGCGGACGACATCGCCTCCGTGCTCAGCGGCCTGACCACCGGCGGCGGCGGCTCAGGCATCCGCTCGTCCTCCCGAGGATCCTCCCGCCTCGGCGGGCTGAGCGGCTCCCGCGGCCGGACCTCCTCGACCCTCGGTGGAGCCAGCAGCCGGACCTCCTCCACCTTGGGGCGCACCAGCAGCAGCCGCACCTCCTCCTCCCTCCGTCCACAGAGCACAGGCACCACGGGCTCCTCCAGTTTCCAGAATCGACTCCAGCAGATCGCCCGCACCGCCGCCGGCGGCAGCAGTTCCGCCGGAGGCATCGGCGGCGACGGCGACATCCTCGGCGAGGCCATCATCCTCCCCGACGAGCGCACCAACGCCCTGCTCGTCTTCGGCACCGAGGACGAGCGCAAGATGATCAAGGACATCGTGGCGAAGCTCGACAAGGTGCAGCCCCAGGTGCTCATTGAGGCCATCATCCTCGAGGTTTCGCTCAACGATTCGAAGAGCTTCGGAGTCTCCGCCACCCAGACGACGCCGCATACCTTCGGCGACGTCGTGGGAGTCGGCGGCTACAACAATCTCCGGAATTCCCAATTCGCCTCCACGCTTGGCTCCGTCACGAATTTCGCCAGCAACGTCAACCCGGGTTTCAGCTATTTCGGGCTGTTCCCCAACAACATCGATGTCGCCTTCGAAGCCATCGCATCCGACGGCCGCATCAACGTCCTCTCCCGCCCACGCATCCAGACCTCCCACGCCGAAGAAGCCAGCCTGTTCGTCGGCCAGACCGTGCCCTTCGTAACCGGCACCTTCACCGACATCACCGGCGGCGGACGCTCCCAGTTCCAGAATGAACAGGTCGGCATCACCCTGCAGGTGCTGCCGCTCATCAACGAGGATGGCCTCGTCGTCCTGGAACTGAACCAGGAGGTCCAGCAACTCGGCGCGCCCACCCAGATCGACGGCAACGACGTCCCCACCACCACCGAACGAAACGCCAGCACCAAGGTCGCAGTGAAGGACGGCGACACCATCATCATCGGCGGCTTCATCAGCTCCTCCCGAGGCACCAGCAACTCCGGCGTGCCCTGGCTCAAGGACATCCCGCTCCTCGGCGGCCTGTTCCGCAGCAAGTCCGACACCAATGAGCGCGTGGAACTCATCGTCCTCATCCGCCCAACCGTGCTGGAAACCCCCGAAATCGCGGCTCTCACCGCGCAGGAGGAGCGCGACAAGATGACCGGCGTCAAGGCCGCCGAACTCGACCTCCGTCAGGAGGAAAAGGAACGCTACGACAAGATCCAGAAACAGCTCGACAAGGAGGCCGAACGCGACCAGCGCAAACTGGAGCGGGAGGAGGATAAGAAGGCGAAGGAGTAGCCGACAACCGGTGGGTCAGTGATTGGCATTCAGTGATCGGTGATCGGTCTGCCCGTAATCAGTATTCGGTATTCAGTATTCAGTATTCAGAGTTCTGAAATACGAAATCCTGCGATCTGCAATTTGCCATCGCATAACAACCTCGCCGCTCACGGCGGCGCGTTGAGCGGCAGTGTCCGCAACACTGGCCTCCGATTACTGATTACTGGTCGACCGATCACTGCCCCCCGCCTCCCGCATCAGCCTCGCCAACTCCCTTCCTGCCTCCGATCCCGACGCCTCCAGTCGCTCACTCGCGCCAGTCACATCCTCCGGCGGCCGGTTCTGTCCCAGCTTGAATTTACCCTCGATTCTCGTCACCGGGATCTCGAAGCCCACGATCGCCGCCAACAGCTTCCGCCGAAATTCCACCGGCAGATCCAACTTCCAGGGATTCTCAAAGCCCGCCTCGTATTCCGCCACCGCGTCCTCCACGATTTCGGCAACCTTTTCCTCCGAATCCTGGACAACCGGAACGCCATACACATGGACCGCCGTGTAGTTCCAGGTCGGGACAGAGGGCTCATTCACATACCAGGACGGGGAGATATACCCGTGCGGCCCCTGGAAGATGACCAGGACTGCACGCCCCGGCGCAAATGCGCGCCACTGCGGATTCGCCCGCGCCATGTGCCCAACCAGCGCCGCCTTCCCTTTCTCATCCATGCGCACCGTCAAAGGCAGATGGGAGGCAAACGGCGCGCCGTCCTCCCCTTGCGAAACCACCGTCGCGAACGAATGCTCACGCATGAATGCAAACAGCCTCTCCCGATCTTCCACACGAAAACTTGCGGGTGTGTACATGGGGCCAGAGTGATCAGCCAAACCGCCCGCCGCGAGACATTAACGCTCCAGAATCAGAGGCGCATCCTGGTTCCAATTCTCAGGCCGCAACCCGCCACAAACGCCCACGGCCGAAAACACCGCCGCGCGAAGGGGAAACGTCGTCCCTTCGTCACCCTGACTCGCGCCGCCTCTATCCCTGTCTCTTCGGGTAGTCGAAATCCAGCAGTGACGCACAGTCCATGGCGATCTCCCGCCAGGTTGCAATGTCACACCGCAGATCCACAACCGCGCAGGTCGGCATGTCGCCGACGCCCTGATCCGCAAGCCAGTTGGCAAAGCTCGTGAAGCCGGGATTGTGCCCGAAGAGGACAACATGATTCCAATCGTCCTCCAGGTCCCGCGCCACGGCGGCAAGGTCTTCAACATCCGCCTCGTAGATGCGCTCGTCCGTTACGATCCCGTCCGCATCGAATCCGATCGCATCAGCAATGATTGCGGCGGTGGCCAGCGCGCGCTTCGCGGGGCTGGAGACGATTCCATCGGGCGCAAAGCCGCGGGCCCTCAACCTTTGCCCCATCTCGGGCGCGTCCCGGAGCCCGCGCTTGTTCAGTTCCCGATCGAAATCCCGCACGGACGGATCATCCCAACTCGACTTTGCGTGCCGGATAATGGTGAGGCGTTTCATCTTGTCACCCCAATGGCACAAAGCCTCTCAAGGCCGCGGGATTCCGCGCGGCTTCAAGGATCTTCATCACGGTCATTGTCTCCCGGCGATCGACATTCGGATTGCCGGATTCGAAGAAGTCCATGATCGACGCGAGGTTGTCCACAAAGATGCGCTTCACATCGACCTCGAAGTAGTCGGTCGCCTTGCGTGTGGTCACCGACGCCGAATACTTGGTGCGGGTCTTGTTGAAGACGTTGATCGTGCCCGTGCGACCGTCGCTGAAATTGATCAGAAGCTGGGATTCGGGATCCAGCCCCCGACGCATCAGACTCTCGGCCTCGTGCCCCATGCAGCT
Organism: Verrucomicrobiales bacterium; assembly: GCA_038126235.1. Taxonomy (GTDB): domain Bacteria; phylum Verrucomicrobiota; class Verrucomicrobiia; order Limisphaerales; family JAYPEY01; genus JAYPEY01. The sequence goes on along the minus strand of JAYPFK010000041.1, from coordinate 50,055 downwards.
CACCACCAACTCCACCGGATGGATGACATACTCGGCAAAGTTGCTCCCGGCGACCCACGAGGTCATGTGCCGGACGTTCTCCCGGCCGGCCTTGGCGACGTGCGCCTGCACATTGGTATAGCGGAGCGCGGACGTGGTCTGAATCGGGACCCCGAGCCGGTCCGCCAAGGCGTAGATCTCCTTCGCGATTGCGACGTTCGGCGCGAAGGTCTTGTCCACGTAGGTGGGTTTGCGGAACGGGAACACCTTCCGACAAAGGTCCAGGTGAACCTCGGGATTTGACGGAGCGAGGATCATGAAGAAGTCCGCCGCCTCGTTCAGGGCCTGTAGGTCATCGAACCAGCGCGCCCCGTTCTTTTCCGCCCATTCCCGCCCCTCCTTCTCCAGCAACCCGTGGCAGCCGGCGAAACTGAAGCCCCGGTCCTTCAGATCCTCGTGCAGCGCCTTATGGAACACCCGGGCATGGTAGCCGTTCAGGTCGCGGTCCACGAAAGCAATGCGCCGGCCTTGAGATCTGGAAGGAGCCGCGAGCGACGGGAGCGCAGCGGACGCGACCCCAAGCGCGGTCGTGGCAAGGAAACGGCGGCGAGTGGGAAAGGATGACATGATCGATTGAACCTGGGTTCGGGAGGATGCGGAACGTTCCGCCGGAATGCCGCGCGGCTCAGACGGCCGCGTCTTTGGGCAGCAGTTCCTTGATTGCGTTCTTGATGTCCCCCGACACGAACGGCTTGCTGAAGGTGCGGTCCGCCCCGATCTTGCTTGCCCAGTCGAGGATCTTGCGGGGCCCGACCTGGGAGACTCCGGAGATGGCGATGATCTTGACGTCCTGCTTGATTTTCCGGAGTTCCACCATGGTCTCCAATCCGCCCTTGTCGGGCATCATGATGTCACAGATGACCAGGTCGGCCGGAGTCTCCTTGAAATGGTCCACCGCCTCGAAACCGTTGGCCGCAAGGGCGATCTTGTGTCCGTCACCCGCCAACAGGGCGGCCAGCGTCTCGCGGATGCCGGCTTCGTCGTCAATGATCAGAATTCGTGCCATGTACGGCGATTTATACGCCCGACGCAGGGTCAAGCGCCAGCCTCAATCTCCGCGCCAAAGCCCTGCTGCCGAAGCGCCTCGAACAAGACCAACGCCACGCAGTTGGACAGGTTCAGGGAACGGGCCTCAGGATTGAACATGGGAATGCGCAACCAGGTGGAGACGTTTTTCTCCAACAAAGCCTTGGGCAGACCGGCCGTCTCGCGGCCGAACACAAGGCAGTCCCCCTCCTTGAACCGCGCCTCGTCATAACGCGTCCTCCCGCCAGATTCAACGAACCAAAGCCGGGCGTGGTCCGGCAGTTCTCGTTCGAAGGTCCCCCAGTCCGGCCACTTGCGCCAGTTCACCAGCCGCCAGTAATCCATCCCCGCCCTTTTAAGCCTACGGTCGTCCAGTTCGAACCCCAGCGGTTCGATCAGATGCAGCTCCGCTCCGGTAGCGGCGCAAAGCCGCGCGATGTTGCCCGTATTGGGGGGAATCTCCGGTTCGACAAGGACGACGCGCATCTTTCGTCTCAGAAGGAATCACGGCCGCCGCAGGGCCGGCGGGGAGGCGTTCAATCCTCGTTGAACTTCAAGGCAAACAGCTCAGCCAGGTCGTCCAGGACCTTCTCCGCGTCCGCGCCCGTGGCCTCGACGGTCACCGAACTGTCCGGTCCCGCAGCCAGCATCATCAACCCCATGATGCTCTTGCCGTTAACCCGCTCGCCGTCCTTCTCCACGAACACCTCGGATTCGAACTGGTTGGCCACCTTGACAAACATCGCGGCCGGCCGGGCATGGATGCCCAGCTTGTTGGCGACGACGAATTCGCGGGTGGCTTTCATGGCGCTGTTTCTTGACTCAATGCTTCCGGAGTCCGAACGGGCCGGAGAATAGGAGCCGATCGCGCCCTTGCCAATGTTTCTTTGCCGCCCCAAAACAGGCTCCCGGCCGCCCCGTTCCGGGAATTCCAGGATCGACGAGAAGCCGTGATGACGGCTACTGTTGTCATCCTAATGACCCAGCGAATCCTGACACTGCTCTTCGCCGCCCTTCTCGCTTCGCCGGCGCATTCGGCGTTTTTCTCCCGCAAGGACGGTCCGCCCAATGTCATCCTGATCATGTCTGACGACCAGGGCCACGGCGATCTGGGCTACCACGGCAACCCGAAGGTCCGCACCCCCAACCTCGACCGCCTCGCCGCTGAATCCGTGCGTTTTGACAATTTCTTCGTCTCCCCGGTCTGTGCGCCCACCCGCGCCAGCCTGATGACCGGCCGCTACAACTACCGCACCGGCGTGGTGGACACCTGGCTCGGCCGCGCGCTCATGCACGGCGACGAGGTCACCATCGCCGAGATGCTCAACGAAGCCGGCTACAAGACCGGCATCTTTGGCAAGTGGCACCTGGGCGACAATTATCCCCTCCGCCCCATGGACCAGGGGTTCGATGAATCGCTCGTCCACATGGGCGGAGGCATCGCGCAGCCTTCCGATCCGCCGGGCAACACCTACTTCAATCCCCGACTCTCCGAAAATGGCAGGGAGACGGACTCCAAGGGCTACTGCACCGACATCTTCACCCAGGCGGCCATGAAGTTCATCAGCCGGAACAAGCGGCGCCCCTTCTTCGTCTATCTCCCTTACAACGCGCCCCACACCCCGCTGCAGGTCCCCAATGTCTACGAACAGACCTACCAGCAGATGAACCTGGAAAATTCGGAGTTCCCCCAGAAGGGCAACCCCATCGGCAAGACGGACAAGGACACCACCGCCAAGGTCTACGGCATGGTGGAGAACATCGATGACAACGTCGGCGACCTCCTCAAACACCTGGACTCCCTGGACCTGGCCGAGAAAACAATCGTCATCTTCCTGACTGACAACGGCCCGCAACAACCCCGCTACAACAGCGGCCTGCGCGACCGCAAAGGCAGCGTCTACGATGGAGGCATCCACGTGCCCATGTTCGTCCGTTGGAAGGGCAATCTCCCCGCCGGCCGCGGCTACAACCTCATCGCCGCGCACATCGACATTGCCCCGACCATTCTCGACCTTTGCGGCGTGCCCTCCCCGGCCAACGTCCTGTTCGACGGCATCAGCCTGGAACCCCTGCTCAACCTCCAACCGGGCGACAAGCTGTCCTGGCCCAACCGCACCCTGTTCTTCCAGTGGCACCGCGGAGACCAACCGGAACGATACCGCGCCTTCGCGGCCCGCTCCCAGAACTACAAGCTCGTCCAGGCGCAGGGGCGCGGCGGCGCCCCGGCGGCCCTGAACCCGAAGTTTGAACTCTTCGACATGAAGAACGATCCCTATGAACAGCGCGACCTCTCCGCGGAATACCCGGACCTCGTCCGGGACATGAAGCGCGAATACGACCAGTGGTTCGATGACGTCAGCGCCACCCGAGGCTACGAACCGCCCTGGATCTACCTCGGCTCCATCAAAGAGACTCGCTCCACCCTCACCCGGCAGGACTGGCGGGGGCCGCGCGCAAGCTGGCGCTCCGACGGCCTGGGATACTGGGAGACCTACATCGAACGCGATGGCAGCTACGAATTCAAACTGCGCTTCCCGGAACTGCCCGCCAAGGCCTCCGTCCACCTGAAGATCGGCGACGTGAAAGAAGACGCCCGCGCGTTCAAGGGGGCAACCGAGCAGGTCTTCAAGTCCGTGAAACTCAAGGAGGGCTATGGACGCGTCGAGGCCTGGATCGACATCGCCGGCGCCACCTCCGGCGTGCATTACGTGGACGTCCGCCGCGTGCGGCGCTGAGCCCGCTGATAGCCGCGTCGAGCGCGTCTTTCGTGAAGATTGCGTATTCCATCATGCGCCGATCCCCCGCGCCGGATGAGAACAAGCCGCGTTGGCCCGAATGACGCGCCAAGTGGTCCCGGCGACGATGAATGCGTCCTCTTCAGCCATGCCTGCGACTTCAACCACGCTCTCGCCACCCGAGCTGGCGCAATAGCCGGAAACGAAGGCGAACCGGTAGAGCACGACAACGAGGCGCCGACAGTTGGTCGTTTTCATGGTGGGGTGAATTGAGGTTGGATCGCGCGGGAGGGGAGCCAACTGCATCCACCCCGAAGGCAATCTCGATCGCCTCCTCCGAACGGGTTCGACACGCGCAGGCCACAAGAAAAGGCTTGCCCCCTGCCGCCGATGAGGATTTGGTCTGAGTCAATCCGCCCACAGCTGCGTCCTACCTCCAATCGCGGCAAAACAGAAACCGAAGACTCCCAAGCCACATGAATAAGCTTTTTGCAATCCTCACCGCGCTCTGCCTCATGGCTGGAGCGAGCCACGCCGGTTGCGGCAAGAAGGTCACCGACACCGGCGTCCTGAAATCCTACAATGCCGAGACGAAACAGATCGTCGTCGTCGGAGCCAAGGACAAGCTGACCATCACGCCCAAGACACAGGGCGCCGCGCAGCTGAAAAACCTCATCGGCAAGAAGGTCGTCGTCATCAGCGAACACAAGAAGGTTGATTCCATCAAACCGGCCAGCAGCTGAGACCCGTCAATTATTCGAAAGCCCGGAGCATTCAACTCCGGGCTTTTTCATTTCCCCGTGTCCCCTCGCGCCCTACCTCGCCCCGATCTCCCTCAGCCATTCGTTGTAGTCCTCCCGTAACTTCTGCGGCGCGTCCTCCAGCGGCTCGAACCGCTCGCGCAGGATCGCGATGGCCGCCGCATCGAATCCGCGGGCGCGCCACCAGGAGCTGTTCGTGAAATCCGCATCCGCGAGCCGCGCGCCCCGCATCCGCGCCAGGTCCAGCTTCGCGCCGCGTAAGACGGAGCCTTCCAGATTCGCGTCCTGGAGGTTGGCCCCGGAAAGGTCCGCTCCCGCCAGATCCGCCATCACCATATCCGCAGCCCCAAGATCCGCCGCCACAAACCGCGCTCCAGCGGCCTTGATCTCCTGCAATCTCGCGCCGGTGAGCTTCGCGCGATTGACCGTCGCATCTCCGAGATCCGAACGGTAAAGATCCGCCCCGTTCATGTCCGCAGCCTCCAGGTTCGCCTCTCGGAAGTCACACAGCTGCAGATAGGCTCCGCTGAGGTAGGCCCGGTTGAAATCCGCGCGCGTGAACACGCTGCGGCGGAAATCGGTGTTGTCCAGCGGGGCCTGAGAGAGATTGATGCCGGGAAGTTCCACCCCGGACATGTCCGCGCTGCGCCACTCCTTGTTGTCGGCGACCAGCAGCTTCAAAAAGGCGTCCGCCCTTTCCTTCGCGGTATGGCCGGGCTGGCAGACAACCCAGAAGCAATGTTCCAGGTCCGACTCCCGCCGGCGTTCGATGTCACGTTGAATCAGCCGCAGATTCACCGTGATCGCACCCAGCAGGATCAGCAGCCCCAGCCCTGCACAGGCGCGCCAAAAAACCCGCCGGCCGCCACGCCCTTCTCCGCTCCGTCTTGTTTCATCGTTCCCGCTCATGACTCGTCCCGAGGACGCGCCCACCATATTCGCGTTTCGCCGCGGACCGAAAGTCGAAAACGCGGCCCCTCCAATCACCAACACCTTGAATTTCCCGCCGACTTGGAGTTCAGTCTCCGCCTTTCGCATGTCGAACGGCAACGCTCCAACCCTCATCAACGCCATGGACCTGGCGGTGCGCTACAACGACGACGTCGTGCTGGACGGCGCGTCGTTGAACATCTGCGCGGGCCAACGCATCGGGATGGTCGGCCGCAACGGCGCGGGAAAGTCCACCCTGCTGCGGCTGCTGTGCGGGGAGTTCGAGCCCGACTCCGGCGAGATCACCCGCAAGCGGGACCTGCGTGTCGGTTATCTCTCCCAGAAGTTCACCCTCGATGAGGAGGCCCCGGTCGAGGCCAACATCCGGGCCGGAGCCTCCCACGTGCTGGGGCTGATCGAGCAGTTTGAATCCGGCGACATTGACGATGCGGAACATTCTCGCCTGGAACAGGAGATCCTGACCTTGGGCGGCTGGGAGGTGGACAACCGCATCGCAACCGTGATGAGCCACCTGAATGCCCCGCCGGCACACCGCATCGTCAGCGGATTGTCCGGCGGGGAGAAACGTCGCGTGGCGCTTTGCCGGGCCCTGGTGTCGCAGCCGGACCTCCTGATCCTCGACGAACCGACCAATCACCTGGATACGGAGTCAATCCAGTGGATGGGCGATTTCCTCACCGGCTTCAAAGGCGCCTTCCTGCTGGTCACTCACGACCGCTGGTTTCTTGACCGGATCACCTCGACCATTGTGGAGGTCGCGAACGGCCGTTGTTTCACCTACACCGGCAACTACACGACCTACCTCGAAGCGAAGGCCGAGCGCATGGCCAACGAGGAGACCGCTGAATCCAAGCGGCAGAGCTTCCTGCGCCGCGAGTTGGAGTGGATCCGCCGCGGCCCCAAGGCGCGCGGAACGAAGGCCAAGAGCCGCGTCGACAAGTTCTACGACATCCAGGCGATCGACGGCCCCGAGCGAGAGGTGGACATGGATCTGGTGATCCCGCCGCCCGGACAACTGGGGAACCGCATCGTGCAGCTCAACAACACCGCGGTGGAGATCGCGGGCAGCAGACTCTTCCAGGGCCTGAGCTTCAACTTCGAGCGCGGCATGAAGATCGGCGTGCTGGGTCGCAACGGCGCCGGCAAGACCAGCCTGCTGCGCCTGATCCTCGGCGAACTCACCGCCTGCAAGGGCACCATCAAGAGCGGCGCCCTGACGCAGTTCAACTACGTCGATCAGGCTCGCCTGCAGCTCAACGAGGAGAAGTCCGTCCTCGAGGAGGCGAGCGACGGCATGGAGTTCGTGCCCTTCGGCAACGGCCGGATCTCGGTCCGCGCCTACCTGAAGCGCTTCCTGTTTCCCGACCATCGTATCGGGGTGAAGGTAAAGGCCCTTTCCGGCGGCGAACGCAGTCGCCTCCTGCTCGCCAAGGTGCTCAAGCGCGGCGGCAATTTCCTGATCCTCGACGAGCCGACCAACGACCTCGACCTGCCGACGCTCCGCGTGCTGGAGGAGGCATTGATGGCGTTCGCCGGCTGCGTGCTGGTGGTGAGCCACGACCGCTACTTCCTGAACCGCGTCTGCAACGGCATCCTTGCCTTCGAGGATTCGGGGGAAGTGACCTTCAGCGAGGGCGACTACGATTACTACCGCGAGAAAAAGGACGCCGCCCGGGCGCAGGAGCAGGAACTGGCCCGCAAATACGAACAGGCGGCAAGACCCGTCCGACCGCAGACGGAAGACAAGCCCCGCCCGCGCAAGCTAACCTGGAAGGAGCAACGTGAACTGGAGGGCATGGAGGAGCAGATCCTCGAGGCGGAAGGCGAGGTGGAACGGATCGAAGGCCTCTTTGCCGATCCTGAATTCCACGTGAAGCACGGAACGCGGACCCGGGAACTCCAGTCGGAACTGGAGGAGGCGAAGGCCGAAGCGGCGAGACTCTACGCCCGTTGGGAGGAACTGGAGGCGGTGGCGACGGAAAGCGGAAAGTGACGCCCGCACGGCGCCCGATCACGACAGGGCGGCCTCAAGACGCAGCGCGACCCTGCCACCGCCATCCGCGCTGGGAAGCCCTCACCGCAACAGACCCGTGTTCTCCTTCAGCCACTTTTCCGCGGCCCGGTAATCCGGGCAGGCGGCTTCCACCAGCTTCCAGAAGCGCGGCGAATGATTGAGCTGCCGGAGGTGCATCAACTCGTGGACAATCACGTAGTCGCGGACATGGGCCGGCGTCTGGATGAGCCGCCAATTCAACGAGATGGATTTTGCGGCGGAGCAGGATCCCCAACGCGAACGCTGGTTCCGCACGGTGACGCGACGAACCTCCAGCCCGTGCCGGGCGGCAAGTTCGAGCGTCCGACCGGACAATTCGGGACGGGAGAGCTCCCATAGGAACCGCTGGGTGGCATCCCGCACTGAACGTCCATTGGCCCGGAAGGTGAAGGTATGGCCGGCGAAGGCAACGCGCATGCGCTCCCCCTCCTCTCCCACGGACAGGGAGGTTGTGACGCCCCGAAAGAGAATCTCCGTTCCCTCGCCCCAATCGTCCGGAGCAACCTCCTTTCGTCGCGGACGATTGAGCTGCTTCTCGATCCAGTCCAACCGCGTCCGGGCGAAGGCGATCGCTTCGCGCTTGGACCCGTACTTCGGAACGGTCAGGCGCACGGTGTCGTCGTCGCGAACACGCAGAATGTAATGTTTGGCGCGCCGATGGCGCACGAATTGAACGGGCACGAGGCGGGACGCGACGACCAGAACGTCGTCGCGCGTTTCCTCCCGGAACAACAGGTCCAACTGCACGGGGCGAAATCTACCGACGCCCCCGCCCCGACGCACGTTTCATTTGCGCGAAAGTTTTTCATCGTTCTTTTCCATTTGCGCGATCGGCGATCGATTCCTACCGTCCGCCGCGTGAAACTTTCGGTCAAAAGCGACTACGCCGCGCGCGCCGTTTTCGGCCTCGCGCGCAAGCGCCAGACCGGGCGCGCAGTCCGGGTGGAGATGCTGGCCGCCGAACAGGGGATCCCGCCAAAGTATCTCGTGCAGATCCTGATCGAGCTGAAGTCCGGCAAGATCGTCCGCAGCGTCCGCGGCAAGGAAGGCGGCTACCTGCTCGCGCGCGCGCCCGAGGACATCACCCTCGGCGACGTTCTGCGCTGCATCCACGGACAGGTTTTCGACTCGTCCGGCCTGAGCGATTCCGACTGCCCCGAGGAACTCCGCGGCGCCTGGGAATCCCTCCAGTCCGCTCTGGACAACGCCGCGGATAAAATCACCTTTCAGAAACTGGTCGAAGAAAACGCGGCCAAGCAGGAGATGTACTATATCTGAGGATTGGGTTCGCGGTCCGTTGCTGGTTGAAGGCTGGCCGCCATCGATGACTTCAGACCTGCAATCGTCACTCCGCCATTTAAAATCCTCCTCGTCCTCGAATTAGAGGCTCGAGGACGAGAGCAAACACCACGCAACTCACGCCCCCGACACCGCCTCCAAGAGGCACCTCAGCTCCGCGTCCACATCCCCCGACTCATCCAGGGTCTGTGCAATCTCCGTCTTCACGCATTCGCCGAAACGCTTGCGCATGCGATGCACGGCAACCTTCACCGCGCCTTCGGTCATCTCCAACTCCGCCGCCGCGTCGGCCTGGGAGATTTCTGATTCTCCGGCAGATTGTCCGCCGCCAACCAACCAGGGTTTGAGCGCCTCGAACTGCCTCCCCTTCCCTTCCATCTTCAGCTCCCGCGACAGTCGGCCCAGCGCCAGGTCGAGCAGCGCGTAGGCCCAGTTCCGGTCGAAACTCCGATCCGGCGCGTCGGCCCCGCCGTCGGGGATTTCAATGCCGGGCGAAGTGTCTGTCCCCGGACGGTCGAGGGATTCGTGCTCCTTGCCTCCTCCGCGTTTTGCCGCCCGTTCCCGGTCCCGCATGTCCGACAGGAAGTGCTTCACCGCGCCCAGCAGAAACGACCGGAACCTCCCCCGCTCCGGCGCGGCGTTGTCGAAGGCTCCCCCCTTCAGGACCTTGGCGAAGAACTCCTGGGTCAAATCGTCCGCCCGGTCGTCATTCCGCGTCCACGACCGCACAAACTCCCGCACCGGCGAGTAGTAGGTCTCACACAGTTCCGACAACGCGGCCTCCGAATCCGCCGAGCCGCTCTTGGCGCGCACGACTCGCGTCCAGCGGGTGGTGACGAAATGGCGGGCTGCGTCGGTCATGAGTTGCCGGATTCAATTCCGTTCATCAGGTCCAGCCAACTCCAGCAAACCACGAAACACCTGCCCGCTCGCGTTCGTTACGGCGAAAGCCTCCGCTGGCCGGCCTGGTTCGACCAGCAGGGGATTCGCGCCCTTGAAGCGGTTCAACTGCCGCATGGCCTGATCGAGATCGTTCGTTCCGAGCGACTCCGGCCAATGCCAGACGGCGTTGCACAAGTTGAGCGGGTTCCCCCACGACTCCGTGATGGAAACCCTGCTGGAAATTCCCCGAGGAGCCTCGGCGCGAGCGTGGAGTCGCCAACCGGCGGGAACCCCCGACGTGAAGAACCACATGATTCCCTCCTCACCGGAGATCGTTCGAGATCTCGTCTGTAGAATCGCCCCAGGCCTCGCATCCTTGGAGACCGGGCTTTTTCGAACGAGCTGCAACTCGCCGTTAATCTCCGTCCCAACCGCGTTGGTTACCGTGAAGACCCGGACTGCCTCGTTTGCCGGCAACAACAGCAACCCGCCATCAAGCTGCTCCCGGAACTGCCCCGTCGCGTCCGCCACCTGCCCGTCGCCAAAGCCTTGGGCCAGATTCCAGTGGCCGGAGGTTTCCATTTCAGTCGTCTCCTCCTTCCCGCGCAGGTCGTGCTGGGACACCTGCTCCTCGGATCCTCCGTCCGCTCGGACCAGATACGCCCTGAGCGATTCATTCGCCGCAAACGGCGTCTTCGAATGAAAGGCCACGCCTCCGGAATGCAACTCGAAGACCCGGTCGAATTGGACGCGCTTGCCGGCGGCGCCCGTCGCGTTGCCCCTCCCCTCATTTTCAATCTTCTCCACTGGGACCATCAACAACCGCGCCGAATGCAGCCGGCCCTGCGAGTCATTGCGCACTTCGAACAACGTCGGGCTCGAATCCGCGTCCACCCCCCACAACCGCGATCCTGTCACGACGGAGACCTCCGTGACGTCGTTGGCATGTTCGACCGGGAACATCCAGCGCAGCGTCCGCCAGGAACGGTCGCCAAGACGATGCAGGGTTGTGCGCCCCTGAACCCGCGGCTCCGGCAGGTCCACCGTCCGCCCGTCGGGATGGACCGCGCGCGCCTCGGCGTTCTCTGACTCCAGCAGCAATTCGTAGCCCTCCACGGACTGCATGACCTCGTATTTCAGTTCAGCGATTCCCTCCTGCATGCGTACGTCCATCCCCCGGACATAGATCTGGAAACCAGGCAACCCGGCTCCAAAGACAGGCTTCGGGCGCATTTCCACGGCGACGGTCAGGCGCTGGCCTTTGTTGTTGGAGAAGTCCAGCAACCCGAAGGTCTGCCCGAGTTCCAGGTTCTTCCCCCTCCCGTCCACGTTGCGAATGCCAACCAGCGCCTGCAGATGGGCTGTCTGGTCCATTTCAATCTCCTTGCCCAGATCCACCGTCCGGGTTCCACTTTCGTTCAACACCGAGGTTGTTTCGCCTTCAAAGCGCTCGGGTTTGCCCGTTTCGCCGCCGCCGCTCCATTCCCGGACAATCAGCCACCCGCGCAACTCCGGCGCGTCCTTGAACGAATAGTCAAATTCCAGCTTCCCGCCCTCCATCCGGACATTCTCGATCTTCACCCGCGCGGTCCGGTCCTTGACTTCCAATGCCGAGGGTCCCGGTCCCTGGCTGCGCGCGCCCTGATAGGCCAAGGCCGGGACGAGCCAGGCGACCAGCAACAGCGTAGGCGGAACCACGAACACGCACAGGATCAGAAAGAAGATCCGCCGCCCCCAGGGATTCCGCTCGCCTCGTCCGCCAGTCGCAAGGGCTTTCCAGACCAGCGCGCCAAAACCGGCCAACAAGATGCAGCCCACGAGAACCAACCCGAGAATCACCATCGCCTCCACCGCGCCGACGCCTCCGCTCCTGGTCAGAAGCGTCGCCGCAATCGCCGCGATCACGCCGGCTCCCACCGACAGAAAAATCATCCTGCTCGCGGTCTGGGGCTCGACCGGGGCCGGCACATGATCGGGGCGCTTCGTCAGATGCCACAACCCCATCAACAACAGCCCCCAAAGCGAGAGCAGGATCATCAGGAACGGAGCCGAGACGCCGCGCGTCGAAAGCCAGAAGGCTCCAGTCACCGGCGCGACCACCGGCCAGAACCAGGCGCACCACATCGCCAGTTCACGCGAACGCAGCCGGCCGCCCGAGGCGTCGATGTTCCGCACGCCAACCACCCCGAGGATGATCCCCGCGATGGCCAGGGCGGCCCAGATTCCGACTCCGACCGTAGTGGCGATCAACCAGGCCATGCTTGGACTCCCCGATCGTCCGGGGCCCATCATGGCCGATCCAACAAGCAGCAACACCGCGAGCGGCAAGGCCACCCCGTTGCAGACCGCGCCGACGATCACCGGCTTGGACCACCGCCGCACCACCCGCGTGCCTTCGGGGCCGACGTGCGGGCCAGGTTTCGCTTGAGAGGCCGCCTTGCGCGGATGCCGCTCCGTCAATGCCTGGAGATTCCCCATCCCGATCGCCCGCCTGGTATGTGCGAAGGCCAGCGCGCCGATCAGGCAGAAAACGCCCCCTACCAGACTGCCGAAGGCCATCCCCAGACCGATCAAAAGCCCGGCGAACTCTCGATGCCGATCGGCGTTTTGCACAATCTCCGCCCCCAAGAAACCGAACAACGGCGTGAAAAACGCCATCGCTATGATCAGGTTCAGATACCAATGCGGCGCGTCGGTCAGGGAGACGTTCTTCTCCGGAGTCACGCCCGGCTCCTTACCCGCCTTTGCCTTCACCGCCTTGCGGATTTCCTCCGCCCACCGGGCGGTCAGCCGAGCCGTGTCGGTTAACGGCTCGATCCACTGTTCACGCAGGGTCAGAGTGATCGTGTGGCCGACGCCGTTGACATCCTGGGTCAGGGAGACAAAGGGGATCTTCTCCCCCTTCTGCGACCACCAGTCAAAATAGCCCAGACTAATGTCGCGGATTGAATTGAGCGAAATCGTGAGACGCCGGTCGTTCTCCACCAATGAGAGACAATCCGGGAACAACCGCGCCTCGCCGCTGCCGCTGAACGGGGCGGAGATCTGTCCCTTCAACGTGCGCAACCGGTCCGGCGTCGAGAAATGACACCGCGCGCCCAGCAACGCCTCGCCCTTAGGCTCAACGCCTTCCGGAGACTTCGCCTCGACCCGGACCGCGCCCGCCGCCGTGGCGCTTTCCACCTCCGTCTTCATCTCCCCGGCGCTTTGCTGCCGCCGTTCCCGCTCCTTGGCCAACGCCCGAAGCACGATCTCATCAACCGATTCCGCTACCGGCGACTTGTCCGAGGGCAGCGCGAACCGCCCGATCGGCAGCTCCCCGGTCAACAATTCGTAGAACACGACGCCCAACGAATAGATGTCCGCCCGATGATCAACGTCGCCGGGCTTTTCGATCTGCTCGGGAGCCATGTAATGTGGTGTGCCCAGTGTGTAGCCGCTGGCCGTCAGCGTGGAGCCGCGCTTGGGCTCGCCGACGATCTTGGCGATGCCGAAGTCCGCGATCTTCACCCGCCCCTTCGCGTCCATCAGGATGTTCGCCGGCTTGATGTCCCGATGCAGCACGCCCTCGGAATGCGCGAACTGAAGCGCGTCGCAGATTCCCGGCACCACGGCCAGGGCCTCCTTCGGCGTGAAGCGACCCGCATCCATGGCCTGGCGCAGGTTCACGCCGTCGATGTGCTCCATCATCAGGTAGAAGAAGCCGCCCGCCTCGCCGAAGTCGTAGACCGTCACGATGCTCGGATGACTCAAGGAAGCCAGCACCCGCCCCTCGCGTTCAAACCGCTCCCGGAAGGCCGCGTCCCCGGCCAGTCGTTCTGGCAGGATCTTCAGCGCCACATGCCTGTCCAGCTTTGGCTGCCGCGCCTTGTAGACAAAGCCCATCCCGCCCTGACCGATCAGTTCCACGATCTCAAGCTGGGGAAAAGCCTCAGCGATCCGCCCGATCGGGGGCGCTTCAGGCGCATGGGGCGAGGTGTCGCCTCCGTCCGTCTGCACGATCACCCCCTCCAGCAGGCACTTCGGGCAAAGTCCGTGCGGCGCCTCGGCCGGAATTTCCGCCCCGCAACCGCCGCATTGTCTGGCATTCGATTCTTCGCTCATGCCCTTTCCTGAGGAAACCGCGGGCGCAGGTTACGCGGGAAACCCGCTTTTGGCGAAAAAAGTTCAACCGTCTCTCATCCCATCAAATTCACGGATCAGGCGCTTGACTCCCCCAACCGGCCACCGTAGTTTCTGCGCCTCTTCAGCGGTGGTCGTAGCTCAGTTGGTAGAGCCCCTGATTGTGGTTCAGGTTGTCGCGGGTTCGAGTCCCGTCGTCCACCCCATCCTTCGTTCATCGAAGTCTCGGAGCTACGGGTGTTCTTCGACCGGGCCAATCCCCATGGAATACCCTCCTCATTCCAACCCATATTTCTCGATCCAGCCCTGCGGAAGCGTTCCAAAGCTCAACAGCCAGTCGTTGAAACGCTTCAAGGTCCAGCCGCGACTGTCCACGAGGCGACGCTTCAACCGTTCGTTCTCCAGCCTGCCGAGCCAGTAGCTCATCGGCACAGCCGGGCTCTGGGTGTACCAGTTGACATCCGCCTCCGCGCGGGCGCGGGTCATCCCCAGATGCTCGATCATGTGATCGACGGCCCGGCGATAGCTGTAACGACCGGTGTGGAGACGCAGATCGACCAGGATGCGATGGCACCGCCAGAGCGCGTCGTGGAGTTGTTGCAGTTCCATCGCCGGCGAGGTCTCGATGCCCAACTCCACCAGCATATGTTCGCACCAGAGCGTCCACCCCTCGTAGAAGACGGCATGGGCGAACATCGGCCGCCACTTCCGCGCGTGACGGTTCGCCGTGGCAAACTGCAGGTGATGGCCGGGATAGGCCTCATGGGCGGCTGTCAGACTGACACCGAAATGCTGCCGGCGTTCCGCGAGTTTCTCCGCGTCCGTCCTCTTCGTCAGCGAGAGATCATTCACCCAGAAGCTGCCCTCCTGGCTTCGTTCGAACGGACCGGGAGCCGAATAGGCGGCGAGCGGAAACAGATGCCGCATGAATTCCGGCACCGGCCGCACCTTGAGCGATTCCCCTTTCGGAAAACTCATGACCCGAGCCTTCCTGAATGCCGTCGCAATGCGCCGGGTCTCACGGCGATAATGCTCCAGCAGACTGGCCGGCGGCTCCCAGGCGGCCCGGGACCGCTCGATGAACGCGGCCGGATTCCGCCCCGCGCCATGGCGACGGCAGGCTTCCTTCATCAGGCCTTCCACCCGAACGATCTCACTCTCAGCCAGGGTCTCGATCTCGCCCAGGGTGTAGTCCAACCCCAGTTCGTCCCGCACCCGCCGTTGCAGACGCTCGGCCCCAAGGGAAAAGGAGTTCGCCGGCGCGGGCTTGCGGCGGGACACGCTCGCCGCGTAGTCGCCGAAAGCGAGTTTGGCCCGATCCAGGGAGGACGCATCCGCCTGCCTCGGCGATTGCCCCGCGAGAAATTTCCGAACTGCGGCGAACAAGGCGCCCGCGCCCGCGGCGGTCTGCTTCATGATCTTCAGCCAGACACGCTCAGGGCGCTCGATCAAACGTGCGGCCTCTTTCAGGAAACGCGGAGTCTCTCCCAGCAACGAACGAATATTGCGCGCGGCGCGCAGGGGCTCATCCTCAGCCCGCTGCAGTTCATGCAGCAGAATGTTCAGGACCACGTCGAGGGCGTCGGGGTCCATGCGGCTCCGTCCCCGGACATAGTCCTCGGATTCCTGAAGCAACAATGAGCGCAGGGCCAACGCGTCCAGACGTTGTTCGGAGGACAACGAGGTCGGAGGAAAAACATCCAGTTCATGGAGCGCCGCCCGACGAGCCGTCTCGCGTTCCGCGTGATGCCGCTTCGACATCCGCCCAAGTTTCCCCTCCCCCGAACGCAGTCCGGCCATGGCTGCCTGGATCGGATCGGCTTCAAATCGCTCCTTGAAGACCCGGTCGAGGAACCGTTCGAACTTCGGTGAGTGTAGTTTCATACGCCGAGCAAAGCGGTTGCGGAGGGAGGATGCAAGCCGAGCGGACGGGAGCCTCGGCCATTCGGCCTATCAAAAGGGGAACTTACTCGCCCAAACGGCCTAGCCTCCAATTCTCGCGAGGGAGAATTTTGCGCGCCAAGCGTGGGATTGGCGCAAACAAGGGGGATTTCAGGCGGCATCGGGCCTTTCGTGCGCTGGCGCCGGATATGCTAAGTAAACCAGCCTGCGTCGGCCGCCAAGGAACAACCAACGCATACGCAACATACATCCGGCCAGGCTTTCTCTGCCCACTGAGGCCGAGGGACGCCGGAATTCCCTGTGACGCCGTCAGCTTCCAGCCGGCAGATTCGCTTCAAACTTCAGCCCCTCTCACGGCTCACTGAAATCCTCCTCCACCTCCTCGATCTCAGCCCCCGCCCGGAGCTTACCTACGTAGTCCTTGATCCTGGCGTCGCGTTCGCGCTGAACCCATGCCTCCTTCACCTCGTCCTTGATCTCGTCAAACGGACGCGCGACTGAAGGCTTGCGATCCGTCACGGTCGCGACGTGAAAACTGCCGTGCATGGTGAATACGGGGCTGATCTCACCGACCTTCATGGAGAAGGTCACAACCTCGAATTCGTCCATCAACTCACCGCGCTTGTAGAAACCCAGGTCAACCTCCTCCGCCGGCTTGTCCGAGAATTTCTTCGCCGTTTCAAGGAAGTCCGCTCCCTCGACCAGTTTCTGCCGCACCTCGCAAAGTTCCTGAAACAACTCCTCCCGATCTTCCGCCCCTTGGACCGACTTGAAAATGTGCGAGGCCCGGACCTCCTCCGCGGTCATGTAGTCCGCAATGTTTTCGTCATAGTAAGCCTTCAACGCGTCGCCGTCCGGTTCCGGATCCGGCCCGCAAACCTCCCGCAGCAGCTTGTCCACAGCGATGCCGGCCTCGATATTCTCGCGCACGACATCTTCCTGGTCCGGCGACATACCCATGTTGAAATAGAACTGTTTCTCTCCGCCGTGCTCCTCCATCAGAGTCGCCAGCGCGACATCCACCTCCCCCCTCGGGATCGCCTCGCCGCGTTTCCGGGCCTCCTGCGAAACGAGCACACGACCGGTGATGTTCTCGATCGCCTGGGCGCGAAATTCGTCGTCCCGCTCGCAACAGGACACCCGCCCCACGCGCTCGTGGTAGCCTTTGATCTCCGAAAACTCCTGACCGATGACGTCCTCGTCAATACGTTCGCCGTTGATGATGATGGGCATGCGGCGAAGCTACGGCCAACGCCCTCGGTGGCAAGTTTGGAGTTGGAGGGGAGCGCGCGGCGGAGGGCCAAGGAGCGGCGGCATTCCTGCCGCCGTGGCCGCCTAGGGGCCAGAGATGCACGTGAGCAGCCGCGGCGACTTGGGGGCAGACCGGGAGATGTATTCACGGCCCAACGGGCCAGCCCCAAGCCAGCCTGGGGCAATGCCCCAGGTGGCGGATGCAAAAGACGGCCGAGCCCCAAAGGGGCGGCCCCAAAAGGCAACGACGTCATTGCCGATAGGACCGCCCCTTTGGGGCTCGTTTCCTATCCCATCGAATTCCCAGGCCGTTGGCCTGGGCTGGCATGGGGCCGGCCCGTTGGGCCTTTTCAAACCCCACCCGGATCGGCGTTCCAGTCCGTGACAAACCCCGCCGCACATCGCTACCATCCCCGCACCATGCTCAAGCATCCGCAACTCATCCACCCGGAGATCAATCTCATCCTCGGCCGCGCCGGCCACCACGCCAAGATTCTCATCGCGGACGGCAACTACCCCGCCTCCACCAAGATCGGCCCCAACGCGGAGCTGATCTCCCTGAACCTCGCCCCAGGTCTCGTCACCGTGAACCAAACCCTGCGCGTCCTTCTCTCCGCCGTCCCGATCGACGCCGTGAACACCATGGGCATCCCGGCCGACGATCCCTACGCCGCGCAGGGCGATCCGCCCGTCTGGGCTGAATACCGCGAGACCATCGCCGAAGCCGGCCTCGACCTGAAACTCGAGCCGATCCAGAAGTGGGACTTCTACGACGCCGTCGCCTCCGATGACCACGTCCTTACCATCCAGACGGGCGATCAGGCCCTCTGGGCCAACGTCCTCCTCAGCGTCGGCTGCCGGACGAGTTGAACCATCGCGCCCGCCTCACGGCTCCACTTCCTTGCCGCCGTTTCGCGCCGACTCCAGGCAGGCGTTCAGGATGCGTTGCGTCTTCAATGCGATCTCGGGCCAGTGGGGATCGACCTCGCCCTTGTTCACCAACTCCGAGAAGTTGCGAAACAGATTGGTCTCCTGCGCGGCGGGCTTGCTGTCGCTGTATTCGGCGAGGGCGTGACGCCGGCTGTGCCGCTCCATGTGGAAGTCGCAGCAGTCCTGGCTGAAGCGGGCGTTGTTCGTCTGGAATTC
Source organism: Verrucomicrobiales bacterium (assembly GCA_038126235.1). Classification (GTDB taxonomy): domain Bacteria; phylum Verrucomicrobiota; class Verrucomicrobiia; order Limisphaerales; family JAYPEY01; genus JAYPEY01. Next base: position 31,885 of record JAYPFK010000041.1, on the reverse strand, counting down.
AACCTGGTTGCCGTAGTAAGGCAGCACGAAGTCGTCAAGGGTCAGGTAGCCCTTTGAGCCGCTGATGTTCACCAACTGCATGTTCTCGGTGAGGAAGGAGTTGTAGAAACCGGCCGAGACGCCGTTGGCGAAGAGCATCTCGCCCGAGAACTCCATGGGCACAGCCTCCGGGCTGTCGTCATTCTGGCGGGTGGCCAGCAGGCGACCGGTGACCTTTTCCGGCATCTCGTAATTCATCGTCCAAAGCGCCATGCGGCAGGTGTACCAGCCGAGGTCGCCCAGGCAGCCGAGCGATTCGAGGGCGCTGTTCACGCGGATGTTGCCGGTCAGAAACTCGTCCGGCGCGCAGAAGCTGAACTGCGCGGAGATGCGCTTGATCTTCCCGACGGTCTCGCCGTCGTCCAGCGCCGCGCGCATGGCGGGCATCCGCGCGCTGTGCATGTACATCACGCCGTCCATGAACTGCACGTTGTTGTCGCGGCAGGCCGCGACCATCTCCTCCAAATCGGCGACGGTGTCCGCGCAGGGCTTCTCGCACATGACATGCTTGCCGGCCTGGGCGGCCTTGATCACCCACTCCTTGCGCAGGCCGGTGGGCAGCGGGATATAGACGGCGTCGATGTCGTCTCGGCCGAGCAGTTCGTCGTAACTGCCGAGAGCCTCGGGCTTCGCGGGAAAGGCCACGTGGGTCTGGCATTCGTCGATGAAGGTCTGCGCCTTCTCAACGCTGCGGCTGGCAACGGCGACCAGGGTCGCGTTGCCGGTGTTGCGGATGGCCCGCCAGTTCTTCCGGGCAATGCCCGCCGTGCTCAGGATGCCCCAACGGCAAAGTATCTCGCTCATGATGCTGCTCGTGTCTGCTGGTTGTTCCAGGACGGATAGAATCCGCCGCATAGGCCGTGGACCATAGCGGCCAAACCAAGCCGCGCCAATCCGGAATCGATGGCAGGCGGACCGAACTGGCCGGGCGAACTGTTCTCAATGAGCCGACAAGAGCATTTCCCGGCGCGGCTCACTGAGGACAGTTTGCCCCACCCGCTCCGCGCCCCTACCGCTTTGCCTGTTGGAAACGCCGCCGGACTCCTCGCCACTTGACGCTCCGACGCGCCCAGGTGCAGGGTGACGACAGTTCCAACACGAACCCCGTCGATGAACGAAACCGCCCCCCCATCCCCGCGTCACCTGCCGCTGGTCGCCCTTGGGGTTGTTGTGGGCGCCTCCGTGCTCGCGATCTTCTACCATTTCGATCCCTCGAAGTTCGGTTTCTTCCCCAGGTGCTGGCTGCACTCCTACACCGGGTTGCACTGCCCCGGCTGCGGCGGCCAACGCGCCGTCCACGCCCTGCTCCACGGCGACATCGTCGCAGCTTGCCGATACAACCTCATGCTGATGCTCGTCGGACCCTACCTGGCTTGGGTGGGCGCGATGGATCTGAGCCGCAGAGCCCGCCGCCTCCCGCCGCCCATTCCGGGCGCGCAAAACAATCGCAAGTTGTGGGTGTTCTTCACCGCAATGATCCTGTTTGGCATCCTACGCAACATTCCGTCCCCCCCCTTCAACCTGCTCGCGCCCTGACGCGCGCCCCACCGCCGGCTCAAGGTGAAATTCTCCCTGCTCCCCCAGCGCAAGAAACTGGACAAGACCAAGGTCGGGGCGCTGGCAATGATCAACCTGCTGGTGACCCCGGGCGCCGGTTCCGTGATGGGCGGCCGCTGGGTCGGCTACCCGCAGATGGCCCTCGCCTTCGCGGGCTTCCTCCTCATCTGCTGGTTCTTCTACTGCTTCATCATGGACATGCTCCACACCGGAGCCGTCACGGAGCTCCGTCGCTACGGCCCCTACGGACTCTACGGAGCGCTCGGCTTTGGCATCGCCTGGTTCTGGAGCCTGATCACCAGCATTTCCATGTGGCTGGAAGCCGCCCGGAAGAAGCGCGAGGCGGCAAGTCCGGGAGCTGCCCAACCAGGAGCGGAGGACGACGGCGCAAATTGTTCTCCATGAGCCGGGCGTTGGCATGCCAACGCCGGCTTATTGACGCCAATTCGCCCCACCTTGACCGCCTCACCCCAGCAACCGCACCGCCGCCTCCGCATCCAAACCTGCCACCTCCACCACCTTGGATCGGGATGTCAGGCCGCGCAGGATGCGGACCGCGCTGCGCGAAACTTCAAGCTGCTCAGCCAACAGTTTGACCACCGCCTCGTTGGCCTTGGAATCGACCGGCGGCGCCGTCACCCGCACCCTGAGGTCCGCCCCCTCCCCGACGACGATTTCATTCCGCTTGGCCCTCGGTTGCACCTTCAGCGCGAGCCGGATCGAATCAGGCCGTTCGGTCATGAACGCGGGGAGACTCGTCACAGTCGTTCAATCTCCTCCCAGAGCGGCTTCAGATCATCGTCCTTCAACGCCATCTTCTTGATCCCGCTTCCTCCCGTTCTCCCAACCTCCTGGCCCAGGTTCTCCATCAGCTTTGAGACCGTCTTCAGGGCCAATCGCTCCTCGATCTTCAGAGCCTTGGCAAACCACTCCCGCGCGTCGTCCAATCGATCCAACTGGCAGGCGTAACAAGCCAGGTTGTACGGGATCACGGGTTCGTCAGGAAACTTCTCCGCCGCCGGCAAAAGGGCCTCCCAACAGACCCGCAAATCCCCGCGATTGGAACGGCGCAACGCGTAGGGGAAGTGCAACCAGCCGGAGGCGCGCTCGGGCGCGCGACGCCGCAGTTCCTCCGCCGTGCGGGCGGCCGCATCCCAGTCTTCCTTGCGCGACTGGATCAGCCACAGAATCTCCAATGCGTCCGGATGGCTCCGGGCCGTTTTCGAAAGCCGCCCCAGTTCCGCTTCCGCCTCTCCGACATTGCCAAGCTCCAACCAGCCACACGCGCCCGAAAGCGTGTAGGAATCCGGCGGTTCAAGCGAGGGCATGGGCGCACCCTACCGCTGTGCGCCCATTTCAGGAAGCGCCAATCGTGTTGCGGGTTGCACGAAGCGCTGGCCGTCATCTGCGATCTGCCATTGGACTCTCACCTCTCCGCCCCACGCCCTCGTGGTCGCGACCTCAATTCGAGGACGAGCCCGACGAATCACTTCCCTCCAATTGAAGCTTCCTCCCATCCCGCCGAACGCTTATTTCATCCCCCTATGCACCCGATTCTCGAACACAACCGGCAGGCTTGGAATGACCGCGTCCGCCAGCGCAGACGTCACACACGCACCGTGACCGACAAGGAACTCACCGATCCCCTGCGCGCGGTCGATCCCGACGGCTGGCTCGGAGGAAGCATTGCCGGCAAACGCATCCTCTGCCTCGCAGCTGGCGGCGGACTCCAGAGCATTCTCTACGCTGCCGCGGGAGGAATCGTCACCGTGGTCGATCTCAGTGACGAGATGCTCGACCTCGACCGGCAAGTCGCCGCCGAACGCGGAGTTCAGGTCACGCCCGTCCGCGCCTCGATGGATGACCTTTCGCCTTTGGAGGATGCGAAGTTTGACATCGTCATCCAACCCGTCAGCACGTGCTACGTTCCCCACGTCTCGCTGGTCTACCACCAGATTGCCCGCCTGCAGGCCCCGGGTGGACTTTACATCTGCCAGCACAAACAACCCATCAGCCTCCAGACCGCGGCGCTTCCCTCTCCCGAAGGTTACATCATTGAGGAATCCTACTTCCGCACTGAAGCCCTGCCGCCGGCTCCTGAAGGGCTCATGCACCGAGAAGGGGGAACCATGGAGTTCATCCATCGCTGGAGCCGACTCGTCGGCGACCTCTGCCGGGCCGGCTACGTGATCGAGGACCTCACCGAACCGGAGCATCAGAACCCCCTGGCCCAGCGCGGCACGGCCGCCCATCGCTACTGCTTCGCGCCTCCCTACGTGAAATTGAAGGCCCGCCGCACCGAGGCGGAACCGGCAACCATTGGAGTCGGACGCCTCTGGACGCCATAGGTGTGTAAAGCCCTTCTGCACACGACGCTGAGAAACAACGTCCGAAACAACCTGCCTGACCGGAGGGCGTCGCTTGGCGCCCCTGGGTTGGGAAGCAAGCTCCCAAACTCCAACCAGCCAAGACTCCGTCGTTTCGTCTGGAATCGATATGTTCGCTTGGGAATCAACCCCGTTCCTAAATCGAAACGGGGATTGAGGAAAAAAAGTGTCAGGGCTACCACGGCGAACGCGAAGCGCGGCTCCGCTGCTTCCTTCCGGACCTGACGGGGTCGCCGTGTCCGCGCCCCATGGGCCCTGACGCGGCGCAGTAAGCGGCGCCCCGGCGGACACCGCAAGCAGATTCGCCACAGCAGATTCAGGCGACGACCGCCCAAATTGGCAAACGAACCTTACATGTAATAATTCCGTACGGTTCATTTACATGTAAGGTTCACGATCTCACGATTCTCGACAACGCGGCCTTCCGCCGCTTTCCCGGTCCTCGTTTGCCTCCGTCTCACCAACATCCGGCCGCCAAGATCCGATCACGTTTACGCAAGCCGTGTGATGGAAGGAATGGCGGTTCAGAGTCGAATCGGCCAACTTTTTCAGAGCCGCTTATGAGCAACATGAACACTTCTCCTTCCCTATCCTCAGAGGCCGCCGGAATGACGCGACGTCATTTCCTGCAACGCAACGGGCTAGGTTTCGGCGCGCTGAGCCTAGCCGGGGCCATGCCTGAGATCCTCGGCCCCACCGGAGCCACGGCCGCCACGCTCTCTCCCCTCACTCCCAAAGATCCCCCCAACCCAGCCCGAGCCAAACGCGTGCTCTGTGTCTTCACCCAGGGCGGCCCCTCGCATGTGGACACCTTCGATCCCAAGCCCATGCTCGCCAAGGCCGAGGGCAAGCCCGTCGGCGACGGCAAGGGCGTAGCCTGGAAATCCCCCTACAAGTTCTCCAAGCACGGTCAATGCGGCACGGAGATCAGCGAGGTCTTTCCCGTACTCGCCAAGCACGCCGACGACCTCTGCGTGGTCCGCTCCATGTTCATCGACGCTCCGGTGCATGAATTCTGCACCCTGATGATGAACACCGGTTCCGGCCGCCTGGTGAAGCCCAGCGTGGGCTCCTGGGTCACCTACGGCCTCGGCAGCGTGAACGAGAACCTGCCCGGTTTCATCGTGCTCTCCCCCGGAACCCCGCTCGGCGGCCCGGCCAACTGGCGATCCGCCTTCCTCCCCGGAGCCTACCAGGGCACGCACATCAACACGCGCTACACCAAGATCGACCAGCTCATCGAGCACATCCGCAACGGCTACGTCTCCCGGCCCGAGCAACGCGACCAACTCGACCTCCTCGCCAAACTCAACCAGGAACACAGCCAGCGACTGCAGAAGGACGCGCAACTGGAAGCCCGCATCCAGTCCTTCGAGCTCGCCTTCCAGATGCAGATGGAGGCCACCGACGCCTTCGACATCGGCCTGGAGAATGAGAAAACCCGCGCTTCCTACCGGGCCGACACCACCCAGGGCCGGCAGATGCTCATCGCCCGCCGCCTGCTTGAGCGCGGCGTCCGCATGGTCCAGGTCTGGCACAGCGGCTGGGATCACCACCAGAATCTCGAGAAGGGCCTACGCGCCAAGGCCGCCGAATGCGACCAACCGCTTGCAGCGCTCATCGCCGACCTCAAGCAGCGCGGAATGCTGGAGGACACGCTGGTCGTCTGGGGCGGCGAATTCGGCCGCACACCCACACGCCAGCTGCCCAACGCCACCAGCAAGTTCGAGGTCCCCGGTCGCGACCACAACAACCGCGGCTTCAGCTACTGGCTCGCCGGCGGCGGCATCAAGGGCGGTCAGACCTTCGGGGAGACCGACGAATTCGGCGCCTCGGCCGTCCTGAACAAGGTCCACGTCCACGACCTGCACGCCACGATCCTTCACCTGCTCGGCTTCAACCACGAGGAGTTCACCTACCGCTACAACGGCCGCAACTTCCGACTCACCGATGTGTTCGGCAACGTCGTCAAGGGCATCCTGGCCTGAAATCCCGCCCCGGAACAACCACGAGATGAAGACACGGAACCGACTCCCCTTGAGCCTCGCCGCCGCGACCGCGCTCGGATTCGCCGCCACAATCCAGGCCGCCCCCGAGGCGAAACCGGCAAAGAAACCCGCCAAGCTCTCCCGGGAACACCGGGCCTTCTTCGAAAAGAAGATCCGCCCCGTCCTGATTGAGCATTGCTACGAGTGCCACAGCACGGGGCCCGCCGCCAAGATCAAGGCGGGCCTCTCGGTCGAAAGCCGTGAAGACCTCCTCAAGGGCGGCGACACCGGCCCCTCCATCGTTCCCGGCAAGCCCGGCGACAGCCTCTTCATGGAGACCCTGCGAGGCGTCGATCCTGACCTGCTCATGCCGCCCGAGAAGAGCGGCGGCAAGCTGCCCGACGAGGTCATCGCCGACTTTGCCCGCTGGATCAAGATGGGCGCCCCCGATCCCCGCACCGCCAAGGGCGGCGAAGAGGATTCCGGGGACTGGGCCACCCCCGCCGAAAAGGCCAAGGGCCACCCCTTCTTCCAGCCCGTCAAGCCGGTTTCCGTTCCGCAGGTCAAACACGCCAAGCTGGTCAGCACGCCCGTGGACAACTTCGTCCTCGCCCGCCTCGAAGCCGAGAAGATGGAGCCTTCAAAACCCGCGGACAAACGCACCCTGATCCGCCGTGTCTACTTCGACCTCATCGGCTACCCTCCCGCGCCCGAGGACGTCGACGCCTTCCTCGCCGACAAGTCGCCGAAGGCCTTTGACAAGGTTGTCGACAAGCTGCTGAAATCGCCGCGCTACGGCGAGCGGTGGGGCCGTTTCTGGCTGGACGTCGCCCGCTACGGCGACACCACCGGCACCACCATCCGCAACAAGGACAACCGCTACCACTACGCCTGGACCTACCGCGACTACGTCATCAAGGCCTTCAATGAGGACAAACCCTACGACCAGTTCCTGATCGAGCAACTCGCAGCTGACCGACTCGACCTCGGCAAGGACAAGAGCGCGCTGGCGGCGTTGGGCTTTCTCACCCTCGGCAACCGTTTCAACAACGACGCGAACCAGATCATCGACGACCGCATCGACGTCGTCGGCCGCGGCACGATGGGCCTCACCGTGACCTGCGGCCGCTGCCACGACCATAAGTTTGACCCGATCACGATGAAGGACTACTACGCTTGGCACGGCATCTTCTCCAGCAGCGAGGAGCCCGAGGAAAAACCGTTGCTCAAGGCCGGCGACAACAACTCCCCCGAATACCGCGAGTTCAAGAGGGAACTGACGAAACGAGAGAACGCCCTCGCCTACGCCCAACACACCAACCAGGTCGCCATCCTGAAGAAACAGCATTCCCTGGTCGGGGACTACCTGCTGGCGACGCACGAGTTTGCCCATCCCGAAGGCGGCAAGAAACTCAATCGCACCACCTTCTTCCGGGCGCGCGACCTCGACACCACACTCGCCGGACAATTGGAGCGCCAGCTCAGGACCGCCCAGAAGAAACACGATCCCGTCCTCGGCCCCTGGGTCGCCTTCAGCGCCGTGCCGAAGGCCGGATTCGCCGCCAAGGCGGGTGAACTCGCCAAGACATTCGCGGCCAACGCCGACGCGAAAAAAAAGCTCAACCCCATGGTGGCGACCCTCTTCAAGACCGCGCCGGAATCCATCGGCGACCTCGCCAGCCGCTACGGCAATCTCTTCAACAACGTCGCCGCCGACTGGCACGCCCAGCTGGCCAAGGCGCGGAAGGAGAAGAAAGCCGCCCCGACGAAGCTCGCCAATGCGAACGCCGAAAGTCTTCGCCAGCTCCTTTACGCCGACAAGGCGCCCTTCGCGATCGACGACCGTTCCCTGCGTCGCCTCACCAGCCAGCGCACCGACGCGAAGCTCAACCTCCTCATCCGCAAGGTGAACGACCTGAAGATCACCCACCCGGGAGCGCCGCCCCGCGCCATGGCCATGATCGACAAGGAAAAGCCGCGCAACTCCCCGATCTTCCTGCGCGGCAACCCCGGCAGTCGCGGCGCGATCGTCAAACGGCAGTTCCTTGAAATCCTTGGGGGCTCCGACGCCAAGGCCTTCACCGACGGCAGCGGCCGGCTGGAACTGGCGAAGGCCATCGCCTCCAAGGACAACCCCCTGACCGCCCGCGTGATGGTCAACCGCATCTGGCTGCACCACTTCGGTCAGGGCATCGTGGCTTCGCCCAGCGACTTCGGCCTTGTCGGCGAACCGCCCTCGCATCCCAAGCTCCTCGACTGGCTCGCCCATGAGTTCATGGAGAACAACTGGTCAATCAAGCACATCCACCGCCAGATCCTCCTTTCCCACACCTGGCGGCAGGCCAGCGACGACAACCCCGCCTACGTCGAGAAGGACCAGGGCAACTTCCTCCTCTGGCGCCAGAACCGCCAGCGTCTCGACTTTGAGGGCACACGCGACACCCTGCTCGCCGTTTCAGGCACGCTCGACACAACCATGGGCGGCCAACCTGTGAATCTCGCCAAGGATCCCTCCCCCACACGACGCGCCGTCTACGGCCTGATCGACCGCGCCCAGATGCCCGGCTTCTTCAATACCTTCGACTTCGCCTCCCCGGACATCAGCAACCCGCAGCGCGCCGTGACCACGGTGCCGCAACAGGCGCTGTTCCTGATGAACGCGCCCTTCGTCGTCCAACAGGCGAAGGCTCTCGCCGACCGTGAAGACCTCGCCGGGATCAAGGACACGGGCAGCCGCGTCCGGGCCATGTATCGGGAACTCTACCAACGCGCTCCCTCGCCCAACGAGTTGAAGCTCGGCTTTGAGTTCATCAGGGAACAAAGCGCCAGGGAACCGCAGGAACCGGAGAAATCGCCCTGGACACAGGGCTACGGCTGGTTCGACGCGAAGACGAAGAAGGTGAAGAAATTCGCGGCGTTGCCGTTGTTCCAATACGGCCGCTGGGAAGGCAACAAGAACCTGCCCGGCGTCTTCCTCGACAAGCGCGGCGGCGCCGCCGGCAAGGGGCCTCAACGCTCCGCCATCCGCCGCTGGATCGCCCCGGCCGACGCCGAGATCCAGATCGAAGGCAAGATCCTGGGTCGCGGCAAGGCCGGCATCCGCGGACGCGTCATCAGTTCGCGCCAGGGCGAGATCGCCTCGTTCGAGGCCGACGCCAAACCCGTCAAGGCTGAGGTCGAGAAGATCTCGATCAAGAAAGGTGAGAGCCTCTACTTCCTCGCCGAGTCACGCGACCCCAAGGCCGAATGCGATTTCCGCTGGGCCCCGTTGGTCCGCCTGATCGACCACGAGGCCGCCGAGGCGAAGCAGCAACGCTATGAGTGGCTCACCGAGGTCGACTTCGCGGGTCCTCCACCGCCCCGCCTCAAGGGTCTCAAGCCCTGGGAAAAATATGCGCAGGTGTTGCTCCTTTCGAACGAGACAGTGTTTGTGAACTGAAGACCAACATCCAATATCGAAATTCGATCCCTAAAGCGCCGACAATTCCCGATGTTTGTCGCTCGTTCCTTGCAAGGCTTTGAAATGGGACCTCTCGGCGAAAGGTCCCTGCCCTGCTTGGGCAGGGACGCCTCGCCGCAGGCGGCCCACTTCAAGTCCCGCAGTGACAACGCAATTCGCTTCGGATTGCGCGGCTTCCGACGTCCAAAGTGCAGGGTTCATAGTTGAACGTTTGCCGTTTAACCTTCGTTTTCCTCCCCATGATCCAGCGTCATCGCACAACACGCGCACTCGCCTTGACGCTCTGCATTTCAATGTTCGCCTCGGCTGACGCAGCCCCTTCCGCCCGCATCACACGATACCTCCAGACCGCCGTCGATGCCGCCGCGCCGGAGGATCAACGTGTCGCCGCGATCCGCCGGCTCGGCAGGGCCGACTACGACGACGTTTCGGAAACCCTGTTCAAGTTGATGGCGGCAACGGAACCCGAAGCCATCCGAATCGCTGTCCTGAAGACCCTGACCCAACAGGCCGAACCACGCTCCGTCGCGCCGCTGCTCAAGCTCTGGAACGAGTTCCCGCCCGCGATCAACCTGACCGCCCTTCACGCCATCACCACGCGCAAGACGCTGGCGGCGGAATTCCTCAACCAACTTGAGAACGGAGTCCTCCCCCTCGCCTCCGTGGACACCGCGACGCGGCGTCGCTTCGAAAGCCTGCCCGACGCCGATCTCGCCCAACGCGCAAGCCGGCTCTTCCAACGCGCCCCCCTGCTCGACGCGCAGGCCCGGTTTGAGAAGTTCAAGGGCGCGCTGACGCTGACCGGCGATCCCAAGCGAGGCCGCGAGGTCTTCCGCCAGCGCGCCTGCTTCAACTGCCACCGCCTCGGCGGCGAGGGCGTCTTCGTCGGCGCGGACCTCTTCACGGTCAAGGACATGCCCAAGGACAAGCTGCTTCTCCAGATCGTCGCGCCCAACCTCTTCTTCATGCCGAACTTCCAGGTCTTCGTCGCCGTGGACGAGGACAACGAACTGATCGAAGGCCTCATGGCCGGCTCAAATTCCGCCACCGTCACCCTGCGTCGGGCGATGGGCGACCAGACCGTCCTGCACAAGAAGGACCTGAAAAAGCTCAAGGGCATCGGCGTCTCCCTCATGCCGGAGGGGCTCCTCGAACAGCTCACCGACCAGCAGGTCGCCGACCTTCTTTCCTTCATCCAGACCTCCAAGGGCAATGAAGGCGTCGGCGTGGGCTTGCAGTCTGGCCCGAAACAAGGCCAATAAAGCGAAGAACCATTCCCATTCGACGCCAAAGGAGTCTGAGCGCGATAATTCAAACTTGCTTCTCCTGACTCGCCAATCAAACCAAGTCCTTTGAACCAGCGGGAACTTCTCAAGTCTGCGTCAAACAAACGCAGCAAGCATCAAAACCGAATTGGAGCTTTTCGCCCGCAGCCTCTGCAAAAGAATGCAACCGCTTCTTGGAACGCAGGCCCGCCCTACTTCACCTTCACCAACTCCAGCTCGAAGACCAGCAATTGGTTCGGGCCGATGACAGGCGGGTTGCCGCGTTCGCCGTGACCGAGGTGCGGCGGCAGGAAGAGCTTCCATTTGGATCCTTCGTTCATCTGCAGCAAGGCCTCCCGCCAACCCTTCATCAACTTGTCCACGGAAGCCTCGATCGGTCCGCTCTCCCCGCCATAAGTCGTCTCAAACTCCTTCCCATTGGCGTTGAATCCACGGTAATGCAAAACGACAGTCGAGCCCGGCTCCGGCTTCCGCCCCTTGCCGGGCTTCATCACGCGGTATTGCAGCCCGCTCTCCGTCTCTACCACGCCGTCCTTGCTCCGGTTCTTCTTCAGGAAACTCGTCGCGGCGTCCAAATTCTTAACGGACGTCTCCCGGAAACGCTTCATCCGTTCCTCCCGGATCTTCTGCCTTCGCCGCGCCATTTCTTCATCAAACGCCTTCTTGATTTCGGCGAGTTCCTGGGGATTCAAAGCGGTGCGGTTGGCCTCAATTCCGTCAATGAAGCCGCGGATGTAGGAAGCGGGGTCCAACGGCACGCGCCGCTGCCTCAGGGTTTTCCCCATGTCCACTCCGAGCGCGTATCCCAACTTCTCCTCCGCAGTGGCAGGCGGAGGCGGATCGGCGGCCTGCGAACAGGTTGCGGAAAGCAGAATGAGGAACAGAATCCGTTTCATCGGCGGCGACGCTACGGTCAAATGTCGCGCTTGAAAACACCCTTGTTCGTCCGACCTGCCCCCATCAGGCCCGGAAATCGCCCCGGATCCCCGAAAACCCTGCGCCATGCCGAGGACAGGCACGGATGTCTGTCCTCCGGACCGCTTGTCGCAATCAAAGCGGCGACGCCACAAAATCGTCGCGCATGTCCTCCAGGAACGGGAGCTTCTTACGGTATTCTCGCAGCGCGCCCAGATCCGCCGCCGCCGAGACGGCGCCCTCGTCGCGTCCCGCGTCCGCGAGAATAGCCCCGCTGAAGTCCACGATCCGGCTGCCGCCCTCGTATTCGAACTTCGGATCGGAGCCGCAGCGGTTCACACCGACCACATAGGCCTGGTTCTCGATGGCGCGCGCCTTGAGCAGGTGCGTCCAATGCTCATGCCGCATGTTGGGCCAACTCGCGATGACCGTGAAGGCGTCGGCGCCGAGCCGGGACGCCGCGCGGAACAACTCGGGAAAACGCAGATCGTAGCAGATGAAATGGGCCACATTGAAGCCCTGCCACGCGAACATCACGATGTCATCTCCTGGCGCGTAGGCATCCGACTCTCCGCCGGGGGAAAATCCCTGGATCTTGGTGTAACGCGACTTCAGCGTTCCCTCCGGGGAGAACACCACGGACTGGTTCCTAACCGCGCCGAAGGGGCCGCGCCGGACAACGCCGCCCAGCAGGCAGATTCCCCGAGCCTTCGACTGCTCCGCCAAAAACGCTTCGGACGGAGACGGGTCCTTCTCCGCGACCTTGTCCACGTCCATGGTAAACCCGCAGGGAAACATCTCCGGCAGCACGACCAGCGAACCCGGCTTCAGATCCGCCGCGTCCAGCAGTTCGTGAACCCTGGCGTGATTCGCGGCCGCATCCTCCCAGGCGAGGTCCCACTGCACGGCGACCAGTTCCGGCAGCGCGGGAGCTTCCTTCACCTCCTCCTCCGCCGCATCGAGAGCTTCTTCGTTTTCAGTCATCTCAAGCCTTCAGCCAGGCGACGACCTTCTCGACCATCGCCTTGCAGTGTTCGGGTTCCGAAAAAACATGATTCGAGCCTTCGATCACGAACAACTCCTTCGGCTCGTTCGCCTTCGCGAAGATGTCATGCGAGTCCTGGATCGGAACGACGTCGTCCTCCGTTCCGTGGATCAGCAGCCAGGGAACGTTGATCTGCGCGCCCAACTCCACGACGGTTCCGATCTCCGCCATGTCGTTCATGTAGACACTGGAAAGCGGACAGCTTTCCTCCTCCCACATGCAGCCCTCGTCCGGCGTCTCCATCCCAAACTCCGTCTGCGCAAACTTCGCCGTGTCCACCATGCCCGCCAGCGAGATGAGCCGGCTGATCCGATCGTCGGACGACGCGCGTTTCACCCCGACCGCGCCGCCCATGCTGTGCCCGACAAAGCAGACATTCCAACCGTCCAGGGCATCAATGACCGAGCCCAGGTCTCCCGTCTCCTTCGTGATGGTGCAGTCCTGAAAGCGGCCCTCTGAATCGCCGTTCCCGGCGAAGGAGAAACGCAGGGCGTTGATGCCCGCGGCGGCCAGGCCTTCCGCCAAGGCGACCACGAACGGCCGGTCCTTGTTTCCTGTCACGCCATGGCCGATGACCACGATGTCCTTCGAGTTCTCATCGCCCTGATGAAAGGTATGGTCGAGTTTCTCGCCCTGGGAATTTCTGATGTCTCCAAACATGTCGTTCTGAATCGGTTCTGGATCGCGGTTACAGTTGCCCCGGGAGTAAACCGAAGCCGCCCGACGCGGGCAACGGGAAATTCGGGACAACCCCGCTCAAACAGCCTGAAACGCCGGGCAGACATGTTCTTCCCCTCCGTGTGCCGCCAGGGGGATCAGGTCGTCTTCAGGCAAGCCCGCGCGCAGCTCATCGCGGACGCGGTTCATGCCGGCAAAGAACTCCCGCATCATGGCCAGGGCTAGATAGCGTCCATTACGGTTCAAGACCGCCTTCCCCTCTCCGTTCCGCGAGAACGCCCCGGCGCAACGCAGCGCAAACATCTCCACTTCCCGCAACCAGCCCCCCTCCTCCCCCTCGTCCGGCCGCGTCGCCGCGCGGTCGGGATCCAGGCCAAACAATCCCATCATCAGCCGATAATGCCTCAATTCCCCGGGCTGAAACCGGCGCATTCGTTCCAGGGACATCCTCCCGGCGGCGATCCTGGCGGCGTAGAGGTTCAGGGAGAACGTGTTCACATACAAGGCCCCGCCCAACAGGCTGAAGGCGCCCGACCCCAGTCCGAGATATTCCGGCGCGTCCACGATGTACTCATCCACCAGCCCCTCTCCCGGGCGTGAAAAGCACCAGGGTGACGAGGCTCTCATTCCCTCGTCCGCCATGCGCGCCTCAATGAGCCGGAACATCTCATGCTCCCGCGAGCCGCCCCGCCCGCCCAACTCGCGTTCCATCCGCCTCGAGACACCGGGAGAACTCATCAGGGGATAGGTTGTGACCTGCCGGACCCCCGTCCTCAAAACGCCGTCAAGATCGTCGCGCAAACCGCCGCGGGTCTGACCGGGCAGGTTGAAGATCAGGTCGACGTTCACGGTGGGAAAGAGCCCGTTCATCTGCCGGATCGCCTCCAAGGTCTTCGCCGGCGGAAACAAGTCAGGCTCCCGGCGCATGCGACGCAGGATGTCCGCATCGAGTGTCTGCACCCCGACCGATAGCCGTTGCACCCTTCCCGACAACCTTCCGGCAATCTCCGGATCCAGATGATGCGCGTGAGTCTCGCACGACACATCCCTCACGCCGAACAGTCCGCGCGCGAGGTCCAACACCCTGATCAACCGGCCCACTGCCACCGTCGGCGTTCCACCACCGACATAAAGCGTATCGCACCGATACCCCATTTTCGCAGCCATGCGCATCTCCGCTTCCAGCCCGTCAAAATAACGCTCCGCCAATTCCGAATGAAACGGGACCCGATGAAACGAACAGTAGGGACAAAGGGTTTCGCAGAAAGGCACGTGCAAATACAGGCCGTAAACCCCGCCCGGCTCCGCCGCCGGCAGCCGATCCAGCGAAACAGGCCGGGTCCGCAGACCGAGCGGCAACGCCGCGCGCATTACGCCGGTGAGCGCCCGCTCCGCAAGCCCCAACCGACGCCGTTCCAGAAGATCAAGGATGGCAACGCTGCGATACATCCAACGACGACATGACAATCCGCAGCGAGCATTGAACACGACCGCTGCCTGGAAGCCGAGACGATTCCTACGCTGTGAGATTGTGCTTCCCCCCTTCTTCCCGCAACGTGGTCCCAGATGAACGACGACTTCCCCTTCGAGTCACCCGAATACCTGAGCGGCGAACACTTCGCCAACGAGGTCATGGAATCCCTGCGCGAAAGCGACATCGACCCGGAGGAATCACACCCCTTCAACTTCTATCTCCATCTCCTGACTGAGGACGACGCAGTCGCCTGTGCGGCCGAGGCCCGGCTGATCGGACTCGAGGCCAAGGTCGTCAGCCCGGAAGACCAGGAGGACGAGTTCGACGACGTCGACGACGGCGAGGACCTCCCCGACGACCTGAGGGAGACGATCAACGAGTTGTTCCCTTCCGACGCAAAAGAAGACACGGAGGAACGCTGGCTCTGTCTCGCCTCCACGGACATGAAACCGTCGCACGAGCGTTTCACCGAGATCGGCAGCCGTTTCATCGAGCTCGCCCGGGAGCGCTCCGGCGAGTTCAGCGGCTGGGAGGTCAACCCCGGCTCCGTGGAGGAGGCCCTGAATGAGATGCTCGGTTCACTGATCGAACGATTCGGAGAACTGGCCGAACTCGATGACGATGACGGCCAGGAAGGCTCCCCCGAGTTTCTCGAACTCGACTTTGATGATCTGGACATCGACGACGACCTCAGCCCCGAGGCGGAATGCTATTTGCGGGACGCCTGCGCGGAATTCAACGCGAAGCAGAATCTGCTGCGGGAGGAATGGCGTTTCGCCGAATGCGAGGAATGGAGCTTCGACCAGGACACCGGCGTCTTTCGTCTCGATTTCGAGGACGGCTCCAAACTGTTTGCCGACGGGCAGATCCTCGCCAGCTATGACGCCTTTGACGAGACTTGGGAGTGGGCATGGAACAACCCGGATGTGAACCCGAACATCGTGCAAGACAGCCTGCTCGCCCGGGAACTTGGCGAGAGACACGGGATCGAATTCTTGACCTCCGGGATGCTCCCCGCGCCGAACGGCCCTTTCCCCGCCTTCCTGGGTGCAGTCGGGGTGAAGGCTTCGAATTCCATCGGCGCCTATCCGGCGGATACCGGCGAGGTCGTGGCTTTCCTCCTCCTCAAGAACCTCAAGTGGGTCAATCCGGACGACGACTGAAGACCGGCTCCCCCGGGCGCAGAGGCGACCTCCCCTCTTCGCTCACTCGAAGAACTTCTTCGCCTGTTCGAAGAACTTCTTCAACCTGGGATAGCTTCCCTCGTCACAAAGATCCGAGAACTCCTGCAGCTTTTCCTTCTGCGCCGCATTCAGATGCGTCGGCACCTCCAGGTTAACGCGCACGTGCAGATCGCCGACGCCGTGTCCCTGGACGTTCTTCACCCCCTTGCCCCGCAACCGGAAGATCGTCCCCGGCTGCGTGCCCGCCGGGATCTTGATGCCCGCCTTGCCGGTCAAGGTCGGGACATCAATGGTCGCCCCCATTGCAGCCTGCGGAAAGCTCACCGGAATCTCACAGAGCAGGTCATCGCCCTCGCGCTCAAAAATCTTGTGCCTCCGCACGCGCAATTCGACAATCAGATCGCCGTTGCGACCGCCGCGCAGTCCGGACTCGCCGTTGCCCGCCGAACGCAACCGGGTGCCGCTGTCGACGCCCGCGGGAATCTTCAGGGAAATTTTCGAGCGTTTGTTGACGCGCCCCTCGCCACGGCAACTGCGACAGGGATTGTCAATCACCCGCCCCGCACCATGACACTGCGGACAGGTCTGGGAGATGCGCAAGAAGCTCGACCCCCGGATGACCTCGCCCTGTCCCTCGCAGGTCGGACAGGTCTTGCGCTTGGCTCCTTCGGCGGCGCCGCTGCCGTGACAGGCGTCGCACTCCGCCGGTTTGTCCAGCGCGATCTCCTTTTCACAGCCCAAGGCCGCCTCCTCAAACTCGATCTCAATGGCGTAACCGAGGTCGGATCCACGTTGCGGGCCGTTGGGATCCTGCCGCTGCCTCCGCCCCCCCCCGCCGCCGAACAACTCGTCGAATATGCTTCCGCCGCCTCCGCCGCCGAAGGCCTCGCGGAATATTTCGAAAGGATCGTGAAAGCCTCCGCCTCCGCCGAACCCAGCCCCGGCGCGCTTGCGCGGATCGAAGGCGTCGTGGCCGTACTGGTCGTATGCCGCGCGCTTCTGCGGGTCGCTCAAGGCCTCGTAGGCCTCGCCCAGCTCCTTGAACTTCTCCTCCGCCTCCTTGTTGCCCTGGTTCTTGTCCGGGTGGTACTTGACCGCCATCTTGCGGTAAGCCTTCTTGATCTCGTCCTGGGACGCGCCGCGCGCGACGCCAAGAACCTCGTAGTAATCGCGCTTGGCCATCGCCTTACTCGGATTCAGCCTGTTTCTCGCCGGCTTCCTCACCTCCGGCGCCGCCGTCCGGAGCCTTGGCCACCACGACGCTGGCCGCGCGGACCAACCGGTCCTTCAACTTGTAGCCCTTGCGCAACTGCTCGACGACCTGTCCTTCCGGCGCATCCTCCGTCACCTTCTGGGAGACCGCCTCGTGGAGGTTGTGGTCGAATTCCACTCCGAGCGCGTCCACCTCGCTCAGGCCGAAATCAGTCAGCAGGTCGCGCAACTGCTTCGAAATCATGTTCACCCCCATCTTCAACGAATCCACCGAACCGCCAGCGTCGTTATTCATGGCGAGCAAAGCCGCGTCGAAGTTGTCCAGCACCGGCAGCAACCGCTCAATCAGGGCCTCGTTGGCGTACTTGAGGGACTCGGTCTTGTCGCGCAGGGCCCGCTTCTTGTAGTTGTCGAAGTCCGCTGTCAGGCGCACCCACTTGTCGTAAAACACCTGGGTCTTGCCGGCCTGTTCGATCAGCTCCTTGACCTGCTCGATCGAGACCTCCTCGGGGTTGATTCCGGAACCCTCCCCATCGTCTGCCGCGTCATCGGCAGACTCCGCGTCCTCCTCAATGACCGTCGTCTCCGCGGTCTCTTCCGCGGCATCGGGAGTCTCGAGCTCTTCCGTCTCCAGTGCTTCGTTTTCCGTCTCTTTGCTCATCACAACTTCAAATTCAACATTCCCTCTCCATGGACAATCCGGAAGCAGGACGCTTCAATCTTTTTTCAGCGGCGACCGTTCACTCCGCCGCCTGTTCCTGCTTCTGTGGGACCTTGGTCTGGATGTAAAGCTCGCGCAGCTGCTTGAAATCCACCTCGGCCGGCGATTCGGCCATCAGGTCCGCGCCCTTGGCGGTCTTTGGAAACGCGATCACGTCCCGGATGCTCGGCGAACCGCAAAGCATGGCGATCAGCCGGTCGAAGCCCAGCGCAATGCCGCCATGCGGGGGGGCGCCGTACTTGAAAGCCTCCAGCATGTAGCCGAAGCGCTCCGTGATCACCTCGTCCGGCAGTTGCAGCACGTCCTTGAACACCCGCTGCTGCAATTCGCGGTTGTGGATACGGATCGAGCCGCCGCCCAGCTCCACGCCGTTCACGACGATGTCGTAATGCTGTCCGCGCACGGCCTTCGGATCGGAGCTGAGCTTGTCCACATCCTCCTCCACCGGCGAGGTGAACGGGTGATGACTGGAATACCAGCGGTTCATCTCCTTGTCGAAGGCCAGCAGCGGAAAGTCCACCACCCATAGAAAATCGAAGCGGTTGGCGTCCACGGTCAGCTTGCCGCGCTCCTCCAGGATCTCGCGGCAGTAGTTGCGGATCAGGCCAAGGATCTCGCAGGCATTGAGCCATTCGTCGGCGGCGAACAGGATCAGGTCGCCCTCCTGGATGTCCAGCTTGGTCTGGAGGGCCTCCTTCTCGGCGTCGCTGAAGAACTTCACGATGGGCGACTTCCACTCGCCGTTCTCGACCTTGATATAGGCGAGCCCTTTCGCGCCATGATCCTGGGCCACGCGCGTCATGGTTTCCATCTGGCCCTGCGTGACATCCGCGTAGCCGCGGGCGTTGATCGCCTTGACCACGCCGCCCTTCTCCACCACGGACTTGAACACCTTGAATTGGCTTTCCTTGAAGTCCTCCGTGAAATCGACCAGCTCCATGCCGAACCGGGTGTCCGGCTTGTCGATGCCGTAGCGGTTCATGACCTCCTCGAAGGACATCCGCTTGAAGGGCGTGGGCACGTCGACATCCAAGGCCGCCTTCCACACGCGCTTGAGCAGGCCCTCGATCAGGTCATGGATGTCCTCCCGGTCAATGAACGACATCTCGATATCCACCTGGGTAAACTCCGGCTGCCGGTCCGCGCGCAGGTCCTCGTCGCGGTAACAGCGGGCCAATTGGAAATACTTCTCCACGCCGGCAACCATGAGGATCTGCTTGTACTGCTGCGGCGACTGCGGCAAAGCGTAGAAATGCCCCGGATGCAGGCGGCTCGGCACCAGGAACTCGCGGGCGCCCTCGGGCGTGGACTTGAAAAGAGTCGGCGTCTCGATCTCCAGGAAGCCCTGTTCCTCCATGAACACGCGGGTCGCGGTGGCGACCCGGGAGCGCAGGCGGAGATTGCGGATCATCTCCGGGCGACGCAGGTCCAGGTAGCGGTGACGCAGACGGTGATCCTCATGCACCTTGGCGGCCGCCTCGGGATCATCAATCTGGAACGGCAGCACCTCGGCGGCGTTGAGCATCTCGATGGAATGCGCCATCACTTCAACCTCGCCCGTGTCGATCTTGGTGTTTGCCGTGTCCTCGGGCCGGGCGCGCACCTTCCCGCTCACCCGGATCACGCTTTCGCTGCGCGCGGACTCGGCGACCTTGAAGATGGCCTCCGGCAGGTCCGAAGGGTCGAAGACGGTCTGCGTGCGCCCCTCGCGGTCGCGGATGTCGATGAAAATGACGCCGCCCAGATCCCGGTTGGAGTGCACCCAGCCCTCCAACGTCACTTCCTGCCCGATGTGCTCCGGGCGCAGTTCATAACAATGATGTGTTCGCTTCATTTGAAATCGTCCATTTTTCGCCGGGGCGGTCGCCTACAGCCCCCAAATCCCGCCGATCCCGGCGAAAAAGAGAACGCGGATGTTGCCCGGTTCGGCCGGGAATTCAATGAGTTTTTGAGGAAAACTGGCGGCTAGTCCGCCTCCTTCGCGCCTACGTCCGCAAAAGCGTGGACGAGGAATCCGTTTGCGCTGCAGCGATGGAAGCGCTGACCGTTGTCGGATCGCCGAAGAAGCAGGCGCCGTGAACGAAGGTGGGCGAACTGTCCTCATGGAGCCGCCCAGGGACATGCTCACGTCGGCTCATTCAGGAGAGTTCACCCCACCCGATTGCCCGCAACACTCCCCTCATTCTTGACCTCGGTCCCGATTCGCCGTTCCATCGCCGCCGCCCATGTCCGACGCCCGTCCGAACATCATCTTCATCATCACCGATCAGCAGCGCTTCGACACCATCCGCGCGCTGGGTTATGACCACGTCGACACGCCCCATCTCGACCGCCTGGTCAACGAGGGCGTGACCTTCACCAACTGCTTCATCACCGCCGCCTCCTGCGCGCCGGCCCGGGCCAGCCTGTTCACCGGACACTACCCCCACACCACCGGCATCCTGCGCAACGCCGACACCTGGCGGCATTCCTGGATCGAGCTCCTCAATGCCGCCGGCTACCACTGCACGAACGTCGGCAAGATGCACACCTGGCCCTTTGAAACCTCGCTGGGCTTCGATGAGCGCTATGTCGTGGAGAACAAGGACCGCTATCTCGAGGGACGCTACTACTTCGACGAATGGGACAAGGCCCTTCGCGCCCGGGGACTCGTAAAGCAACAGCGCGAACTCTACCGCCAGTGGCCGGACTACCGCGAACGCCTCGGGGCCTTTGAGTGGAAGCTCGCCGAGGACATGCACCCGGACGTCTTCGTCGGCGATCTCGCAACCTGGTGGATCCGAAACCATCCGAAAACTGAACCGCTGTTCCTGGAAGTGGGCTTCCCCGGTCCGCATCCGCCCTACGATCCCATCCCGCGTTACGCCGAGCCTTACCTGGCCCGGGAACTCCCCCTGCTCGACGTCAGCGACGAGGAACTCGCGAACCAGCCCGCCGCGTTCAAGGAACTCCGCGTCCACAACACCGAGGTCGATCACGACTCGGTGGTTCACGCCCTGAATCCGACCCGCGAACAACGCCACCGCCAGCGGGCTTACTACCTCGCCAACGTCACCATGATTGACGAGCAAGTCGGCGGAATCCTCGCTGCCCTTGAGGAAACCGGATACCTGGAGAATTCCATCCTGGTTTTCACGTCAGATCATGGCGACTGCCTGACCGATCACGGGCACAGCCAGAAGTGGACGATGTACGACGCCATCGTCCGCACGCCGCTGATTGTGTGGGCTCCCGGCCGCTTCGGCGAACCGCGTCGAATCGACGGTCTCTGCCAGCAGATGGATCTCGGCCCCACCCTGCTGGAACTCGCCGGCTGCGATCCGCCCGAAGCCATCGAAGCCCGCTCACTCCTGCCCACGCTCACCGGAGGCAACTGGACGCCCCGCGAGCACGTCTATGCCGAGCAGGCAAAGGACGGCAATTTCACCGGCTGCGACTTCATGACCATGGTCCGCAACCGCGACTGGAAGCTCGTTCACTTCCTCGACCAACCCGACGGCCAGCTCTTCGATCTCAACGCCGACCCCGAGGAGGTCAACAACCTCTGGAATTCCCCCAACCACTTGGACCAGAAACAGACGCTCCTGGCGAATCTCCGCGAATGGCGCATTCGCAGCGGTCTGAATTCCAAGGAATGGTCCCGGGACTGGCGGTGAGAAAAGCGCAACGGGCCTCACCGAAATCGCAGTCGAATCGAAGCGCGGCGGTCGCAGACACGCCGCTTCAAACACGCCCGCTGTAGCGGCGGTCTGCGACCGCCGTGGTTCCGCCTCAATCTTCCAAGGCCGCGATGGCGGCCTTGGCGCGGGCAAGCTTGGTCTCCCAGTCCGCCTTGCGCTGGTGGTGCTCGTCGAGAATCTCCTGCGGCGCGCGCTCGGTGAAGTTCTTGTTCGCAAGCTTGTTGTCGACCTTGGCGATCTCCGCCTCGATCTTCTTCAACTCCTTCTCTAGGCGAGAACGCTCGGCTGCGAAATCCTCGATCAAGCCGGCCAGCGGCAGATACAGCTCGCCCAGCGGGGACCCAATGTGCGCGAACCCTTTCCCGCCGGCGAAGTCCGGGTTCACCTCCAAGGACTCGGCGTTCAGCAGGATCTTGAGGACCTCGGCCTCGGCGGACGGGAACTCCGCGTTCGGCTGGAAGACAAACGGAATCTTCTGGTTTGACGGAACGTTGAATTCGCGGCGCAGATTGCGGCCCTGGCGCACCAGCTCGTGCTTGGCCTCGGCCACCTGCTCGTCGCTTTCGTCCAGGCCGTAGTGGCCCTTGAAGTCCGCGTCGAACTCCTTCGGCCAATGGGCGGTCATGATCGTCTGCCCGCCCTGCGCTTCCGGGAGGTCGCCGTTAAAGCCCATGCCATGCCACAGTTCCTCGGTGATGAACGGCAGGAACGGATGGAACAACCGCAGGGTGTTCGACAAGATGAAGTCGATCACCGCCAGCTTGTTCGCCTTGAGCTTCTCGTCGTCGCCGAAGAAGGCCGACTTGCAGCTCTCGACATACCAATCGCAATACTCCGTCCAGAAGAAGCGGTAGAGGGTCTGCGTGACGCCCGTGAAGCGATACTGAGCGAAGTCCGCGTCGATCTCCTCGATGGCGCGGTTCAGGCGGATAAGGATCCACTTGTCGTCGTTCGTCAACAACTTGGGATCGATCTCGCCCTCGGTCTCGCGGCCCTGCATCTGCCGGAAGCGGCAGGCGTTCCAGAGCTTGTTGCAGAAGTTGCGGCCGAGCTCGACATCCTTCTCGTCGAAAAGCACATCCAGGCCAAGCGGCGCACTGCGCATGGTCCCGAAGCGCAGGGCGTCAGCTCCGTATTTGGCGATCAGATCCAACGGGTCCGGTGAATTTCCAAGCGACTTGGACATCTTGCGGCCCTTTTTGTCGCGGATAATGCCGGTGTAATAGACGTTCTTGAACGGCAGTTCGCCCATGTATTCGTAACCGGCCATGATCATGCGGGCCACCCAGAAAAAGATGATGTCCGGCCCGGTCACCAAGTCGGTGGTCGGATAGAAACGCTTCAGGGTCGAAGTCTCCTCCGGCCACCCCATCGTAGCGAAAGGCCAGAGCCAGGAACTCGCCCAGGTGTCGAGCACGTCGGGGTCGCGGTCCCAATTCCGCTCGTCTGCCGGCGGTTCCATGTCGCAGTGGATCTCGCCGGTTTCCTTCTGATACCAAACCGGGATCTGGTGCCCCCACCAGAGCTGGCGGCTGATGCACCAGTCCTGGATGCCGCTCATCCAATGGTCGTAGGTCTTGATCCAGCGATCCGGGTAGAACTTCATCCTCCCCTCGGTCACACACTTGTGCGAAGCCTCCACGCTGGGATATTTCAGGAACCACTGCTCGCTCAGGCGCGGCTCGATCGGGACGCCCGCCCGCTCGCTGAAACCCACATTGTTCTGGTAGGGCTCCTCCTTTTCCAGGACTCCCGCCTCTTCCAGTAATTCGGCCGCGCGCTTGCGGGCCTTGAAACGATCCATGCCCTTGAGGTCGTCGCCGGCCAGGTCGTTCATCGTTCCGTCCGGGTTCAGGACGTCGATGACTTCCAGCTTGTGACGCTCGCCGATTTCGAAGTCAGCCTTGTCGTGGGCCGGGGTCACCTTGAGCACGCCGGTGCCGAATTCCTTGTCGATGTGCTCATCGGCCACGATCGGAATGTGCGCGCGGTTCTCCAGCGGCAACGGCCGGATGGCGTGCTTGCCGATGAGATGCTTGTAGCGTTCATCGGTCGGGTTCACCGCGATCGCAGTGTCGCCGGGAATGGTCTCCGGACGGGTTGTGGCGATGGAGAGGAATGTCCCCGGCTCCTCGGCCACCTCAACCTTGAAATACCAGAGGAAACTGTTCTGCGGCGTCGGAATCACCTCCTCGTCCGAAAGCGCCGTCAGCGACACCGGGCACCAGTTGACCATGCGCTTGCCGCGGTAGATCAAGCCCTTCTTGTAGAGGTCCACGAACACGCGCTGCACGCACTTCGTGTAGTCGTCGTCCATGGTGAAGCGTTCCCGCGACCAATCGCAGGAGCAGCCCAATTTCTGCAACTGCCGGATGATGATCCCCCCATGCTCCTCCTTCCAGGCCCAGACGCGCTCGAGGAACTTTTCCCGCCCGAGATCATGGCGCGACAGCTTCTCCTTCTTTTTCAGTTCGCGCTCCACCTTGGACTGGGTGGCAATGCCGGCGTGGTCCGTGCCGGGCAGCCACAGGACCTCCTTGCCGTCCATGCGGGCCTTGCGGGCGAGGATGTCCTGGATGGTGTTGTTCAGCACATGCCCCATGTGGAGCATGCCGGTCACGTTCGGCGGCGGGATGACAATGGAATACGCCGGCTTCGCAGATTCGGGATCGGCCTCGAAGCACTTCTGCTCCTGCCAGAATTCATACCACTTGTCCTCCACGGACTGTGGTTCGTAGGCTTTGGGAATCTCGGACATGATCTTACTTCTTCACCATCAGGTAATACTCGATGCTGTCGATCAGCGCCTGGAGACTGGCCTCGATGATGTTCTCGTGCACGCCGACGGTGCCCCATTCGGAGTGGCCGTCGGATGACTCGATCAACACGCGGGTCTTGGCCTCCGTGCCGGAGGCGCTGTCGAGGATGCGCACCTTGTAGTCGGTGAGCCTCAACTTCTTGATCTTCTTGAAGTGGTTTACCAGCGCGGCGCGCAGGGCTCCGTCGAGGGCGTTCACCGGACCATCGCCCTCGGCGATGGTGTGGGTGAATTCATCCCCGACCTGGATCTTCACGTTGGCCTGGCAGACCGCGAAGTCGCCGTCACGTCGCATGGAGGCCTGATAGCCAACGATCTTGAAGGGCGGCTCCTCATGCTTGAGCAGCTTGCGGATCAGCAACGCCAAGGAGGCCTCGGCCGCCTCGTATTCGTAGCCCCGGTGCTCCTTATCCTTGATCTTTGTCAGCATCGCCTTCAGCTCGGGCGTGTCATTGTTCAGCTTGAAGCCCAACTCCTGGGCCTTCATGACGATGTTGCTGCGGCCGGCGAGGTCGCTGACCAGGATGCGGCGGTTGTTCCCCACGGCTTCCGGTTGCTCGTGTTCGAAGGTGCGCGCAAGCTTCTGCACGGCGTTCACGTGCATGCCGCCCTTGTGGGCAAAGGCCGCCGCGCCCACCCAAGGCTGGCGATGGTTGTGCCGGATGTTGGCGATTTCGTCCACAAACTGGGACAGGTCGGAGAGCTTTTGCATCGCGCCAACCGGCACGCTGCGACGCTTCAATTTCAAGACGACATTGGGCATCACCGTGATGAGGTTGCAGTTGCCCGTGCGCTCGCCATAGCCGTTGACCGTGCCTTGGATGTGATCCGCCCCGGCCTCGACCGCGGCGAGGGCATTGGCCACGCCCACGCCCGTGTCATCGTGCGTGTGGATGCCGATGC
Source organism: Verrucomicrobiales bacterium (assembly GCA_038126235.1). Taxonomy (GTDB): domain Bacteria; phylum Verrucomicrobiota; class Verrucomicrobiia; order Limisphaerales; family JAYPEY01; genus JAYPEY01. The sequence continues at coordinate 6,538 of JAYPFK010000041.1, read as the reverse complement.
GCGTATCCACACCCGCGACGGCCTCGGCCGTGATCCGGGCGATCTCGGAAGGCATACAACCGCCGTTGGTGTCACAAAGCGTGACAATATCCGCCCCGCCCTCGGCCGCCGCACGCCAGGTAGCGAGAGCGTATTCCGGATCGTCCTTGTAGCCGTCGAAAGCGTGCTCGGCGTCGTAGATGACGAACTTCCGGTTGTCCTTCAGGAAGCGCACGGTGTCGCGGATCATCGCGAGGTTTTCCTTCGCGGTGGTCTTGATGACCTCGGTGACGTGCAGCAGCCAGGTCTTGCCGAAGATGGTGACCACGGGCGTCTTCGCCTCGATCAGCAGGCGCACCTGGGGATCGTCCTCGACAGCGATCTTCTTGCGACGGGTGGAACCGAACGCGGCGATCTTGGCTCGCTTGTACTTCCGCTTCGCGGCCTGGGCGAAGAACTCAATGTCGCGGGGGTTCGACCCCGGCCAACCGCCCTCGATGTAATGAATGCCGAAGGCGTCGAGCTTGTCCGCAATCCGCAGTTTGTCTGCGACGGAGAAGTTCACGCCTTCGCCCTGCGTGCCGTCACGCAGGGTCGTGTCATACATTTCGACCAACGGTTGCTTTTTCATGATGTTTTACGCGGTTTCCCCGCAGTTTCCCGAAAAACGGAAGCGGATTACCTACGCCAAGGCGGGCGGGGTTGCAAATATCAAAACGGAGAAGGCAAAGCTCCAAATTCCAAGCTTCTAGTTCCAGAGAAGCCCCAAGCCCCAAATCTCCATGGAATTAGAGCTCGAATATAGCGGTCTGGAACTCAAACCCCGTCAAAACAGACTGGCGCCCGCGTTGGCAACCCAAGGGTTGCCAACGCGAAGAAAACCATCCGAAGGGAACCTGTCCAGCAGTCGTCCGGCGCCGCCATTCAAGGGGGGGCGACATTCCTGTCACCCTGTCCGCAGAGCGGGCGCATGACCTCACAGCAAAGGGCAAACCGTCCCGTTACCGATGCGAGCAGAACGCCTAGGCTTCATTCTGGCCCCTTTCGGACCACGGCGACAGGAATGTCGCCGGCGCTTGAGACGCGCCCGATGCTCCATTTCGGAGCTGGGAATTTGACTCACCCGCCCAGTTTCCAGAGATGTTCGTCGCTCCGGACATAAAAGGCGCCGTTGGCTATGGATGGAGTGCCGATGACCACATCCTTCAGATCCACGCTGCCGACGATCTCGCCCTCCTCAGCCGCAGTGTCGACCAACTGCGCCAATCCCTTCTCGTTCACGGCGAAGATGTATTTCCCGGCGGCGACCGGCGACGCGCTGAACGGCCCCTTCATGCGCAGCTGCCAGAGGCGTTTTCCGGTTTCCAGATCACCGCAACTCAGGACGCCGGAACCGTTGACGGAGAACACCTTCTTGCCCAGGGCGAGAGGCGTGATCGTCCGGGGGCTGAGCTGGTTCGAACTCCAGATTTCCTCGGGCGGAAAGCCCTCCTTGCCTGCCTTCAAAGCGGTCAGGCCGCGGGTTGGGACCAGCAGGACATCACCGACCCGCGTGGTGGAGGACATCGTGGAACTGCCGCGGTCGTAGTTCCAGAGTTCGCTGCCGGTCTTCGGATCGACCGCCATCACCCCGGCTGAGCCCTGCAGCAGGGCCACCAACCGGCCGCTCTGCTTGTCCTGGTAGACCATCGGGGAGGACCAGTTGGCCTTCTTGGCGCGATCCAGCTTCCAACGATTGATGCCGGTTTCCACGTCAATCCCGGCGGCGAAGGACTCGCTGTCGGCCTCGACCTGCACCACCAGCGTGTCTCCGGCGACAACCGGAGACGAGGCCATGCCGAGGCTGTTGCTGGCGTTCGGATAATCGCGGGTCAGACCGCGCAGCCACTGCAGGTTGCCATCCAGATCCAGGCAGATGAGGTCGTTACAGGAAAAGAGGGCGAAGATGCGCTTGCCATCGCTGGCCGGCGAGGAAGTCGCACAGCCGATCTTCTGATGAGTCATCGTGCGGCCGGTCGCCCAGAACTGGCGTTCCCAGATCTTCGAGCCGTCCGTCGCGCTCAGGCAGATGACGTGCAGGCGGTTCTGGTCGGTCCCGCTGGAGCAGGTCACGAACACCCTGTCGCCCACGATGATGGGGCTGGAGATCCCCCGGCCCGGCAGGTCGATCTTCCAGGAGACAGAACCGTCGGTCAGGGTCTTCGGAATCCTGGAATCGTTGACAATGCCATTTGAATCCGGCCCGCGGAACTGGGGCCAGTCTCCGGCGGAAAGGGAACCGACGGCAAGGCCGCCGACCAACAGGGAAATCATCATCTTCTTCATGCGCGTCTGGAGTTGCATCGGATTGGTGATCATGCGGCGTTCGCGGTTCAGTTCACACTGGCGGTCTTCTTTCCCTTGGGGGCGGATTTCGGCGTCGGAGGCCGGTCCTCGGCCAATTCCGCTGTCCCGGTCGCGTCGCATACCCGCAATTGAAACTGCCATTCCTTCGTCCACGATTCCTTCTGCTCGTTCTGGCAGGCCTTGATGAGGATGGTGTTCGTCCCCTGCTTCAACTCGCCCTTCAGGCGGTATTGATCGATCCGCATGCCTCGATGATACTCATCGCGACCGAACAGCAGCTTCCCGTTCAGCCAGACCTTCCAGGCGTTCTTGCACCCAAGCCGCAGCTCGATGGGGCGCGCGGTCTTCGACTTGAACTCGGTGTAGGCGTAGGCGGTGACCTCCTTGATGTTGCCGGGGTAGGCCTGGTTGATGTCCACCATTCCGAACTCGTCCGAGCTGACCAGTTCAGACCAATTCACCCTGCCCTTCTTCCCGTCGTATTCCGCGGTCAGATCGATCGCCTTCTCCGGCGGAAACACGGTGTCGAAGCCGCCACGGTCGGTGTTATCGAACGGGCCAATCACGTTCCAATGCATGAGAAAGCCGAAATGGCGCGGCAGGTCGATCTCATGGCCGAGCTCACGCAGGCTCTTCGAGATGGACTTGATCTGGTCAATGTCGCGGGCGTGATCGAGCGCTTTCTTCAAGGTGGCTCCCCCGACTTCTTTCTTCCCGTCGGCTATCTGCTTCGAGCCTTGGTTCATCAGGCGCTGGACGGCCTCGCGGCGCAGTTCGACGCTCGGATCGTTCGCCAGGCCGGGGATCATCTTCTCGGCCGTCTTCGGTTCCACACGGCGGATCAGTTCAAACGCCAAACGCCGCGCCCGCGGGTTCTGCCCGGTCTCACCGATAAACTTCTGCAGGTCCGCGACCGGCAGTTTCCCGCCCCCCTCGAGGGTCCGGTCCGCGATGGTCTCCGCAGCCGAGCGCAGCCAATTTTCCGAAAGTTCGTTTGAGCCCTTCATGCCGTTGAGCACGTCCACCAATTGGCTGGCGTCCTGGGCTGCGAGCCGCTTCCAGGCGCGGGAGGCCTTCTCATTGCCCGCGCCCTCGGGGCCCACGGAGTTCACCGCCTTCAACCAGCGCTGCAGGCCTTTGCCGGAGCGCGCCTCGGCGGAACGGCCGGTCGGAGCCGCGGCAAGCGCCGCCGCCAACAGGAGAATCATTCGGGAGTTCTTCATGATGAAATGGAACGGATCTGGGGGCGAAAAATTCGATTTCGATTCTGATTCGGAGCCAGCGTTCTAGGGCGCCCGCCTCCGGACTTCAAGCGTTGAAGATTCAATCCCGGCGCAGAGCCAGCGCCAGCCCCTTCCGCGTCCGCTCCCGGTTCGCCGCATCGAAATACTCGACCGGGTTGTAGTCGTCGGTCAGAACGATCCCCGCAGCCGGGTCCGGAAGGCGGGTTCCGCGATAGGCGGCCCTTACGCGCCCCTTGAGGGCCTCATGGACATTGGACAGGTCCGGTTGGCGTTCGAATTTCAATTCCTCCCGGTCCGCCGCGACGAAGTAGACATTGCCGCCGCCGTCATTGTGGATCTTCACGCTTTGGAAAACGCTCTTGAGTGTCTGATGCAACGAGGAGACGAAGAAGTCCCGCCCCTGCGCGAAGTCGCCAAAGCTGTTGATCACCAGGGTCCCCCCCGGTTTCAGGACCTTCTTGAAAGCCTGGAACGCCTCCGCCGTCATCAGGTGCGACGGCGATGAATCCCCCAGAAAGGCATCCAGCGCGGCCGCGTCGTAATTCGCCTCGCATTCGTTCAGAAAATGACGTCCGTCGTCGATCACGACATTCACCTTGTCCGGCTCGAAATTGAAATATCGCTTCGCGATGTCCACGATCGCCGGGTTGATCTCCACCGCGTCCACCTCAACGCCGTCCACGACGAATTCCATCGGCGACATCCCGACGCCCAGACCGACGCAAAGCGCCCGATCCAACTCCGCGTTGTAGACCCGCGTCAGCCCTGTCAGCATGTAGGCGAACTGATAGATCCCCTGCCCCGTCTCGGGATCCATGCCGTTCTGGGTCAGCTTGTCGTTGAAATAGAGCCGATGCCCGTCCTCCTCATCCTCCATTACCTGGATCTCCCCGAAAACTGAGTTGATCCGCTCCAACTCGCTGTAGCCATCATATGCGGCGTGCAGATCCGCGCGAACCCCCGCGAAACCGACACCCAACCCCAGGATCAACGCCGAGGCCGTGGGAACCATGGCCTTTCTCCCCCTGCCCCAGGCCGCAAAATAACCAGCCACCGCGATTCCGAGCGCCACGGCCGTTCCATACATCGTGATGGAATTCGGCAGGTGCGGCACGAACACGTAGCCAATCAGCGCCGTCCCCACCGCGCTGCCCAGGGTGCTGATGGCGGAAAGTCTTCCAACCTGTCCGCCCACCTGGCTCACAGACAGAGTCAAAACCCGCACGAAAAACGGCCCCACCGCCGCCAACAGCGTCAAGGGCACGAAGAACAGGAATGCGGAGGCCAGGATCGAACCGGTCGCCAACTTGAACTTCAGGCACCCGTAGGCCACCGGTTCGCACAGCCCGATGGTGAACGACAGGTAGACCGCCGCCCCCAGGATGCAGAAGTAGATGCGCTTCAGGTCCGCCGAACGATCGACCAGCCAGCCGCCGAAGTAATAGCCCACCGCCAACGAAAGCAGCGTCACCGCGATCTGCGCCGTCCAGACGAAGTGGGAGGCGCCGATGTAAGGATGCAGCATCCGGGCGCCGAGAATCTCGACGATCATGATCACCCCGCCCGTCAGCGCAGCGGTGGCATAGAGGTAACGTCGCAATCCCTGCGAAAGCCCCTCCCGGGTCTCCTTGGAAGGCTCCAGCGCGTCGGATTCAACCCTGCGTTTCTTTTTCACGCGGGCGGTTCTAGCGACAAGCAGGGGGCAACGCCAGCGTGAATACGGGGAATGAGCGTGTGAGAGCCGCCCCCACCGCACGAACCCATTTGCCCCCGCTCCCTCTGGCGCTACACTCCCGCCATGTCCGCTGACCTGCCCCACTTCATCGAACTGCTCCGCGGCGCCCGCTCCATCCTGATCTTCACCGGCGCGGGCATTTCGACAGGAAGCGGCATTCCCGATTTCCGCGGCCCCAACGGCGTCTGGAAACGTCGACAACCCGTCTACTACGACGACTTCATGTCCTCCGAAGCCGCCCGCATCGAGCACTGGGACTACAAGCTGGAGGGCTGGGAGGCCTTTCGCGACGCCCGCCCCAACTCCGTGCACGAAGCCTGCGTCGAAATCGAGAAATCCGGCCGCCTCGGCCTGCTGCTGACCCAGAACATCGACGGTCTCCATACCTTGGCCGGGACCAGCCGCGACAAACTCGTCGAGATCCACGGCACGAACAGCGAGATCGAATGCCAGTCCTGCGGGGCGCGATCCGATCCCCAGCGGGCGTTCCGAGAGTTTGCAACCACCCGCAAACCGCCTCGATGTGAATGCGGCGGCTGGCTGAAACCCGCCACGATCAGCTTCGGCCAGAACCTCCGGGCCGAGGATCTCCGACGCGCGGAGGCCGGCGCGCGGGCCGCCGATCTGGCGGTCGCGCTGGGCTCCAGCCTCTCGGTGACGCCGGCCTCAAGCTTCCCGCTGCTCGCCGCCATGAATGGCGCGCCTTACGTCATCGTGAACCAAGGAGCGACGGATCACGACCGCCGGGCTGAGGCGACTCTTCGATTCGAGGCCGATGTGGCGGAGATCTTCCCGGAAGCCGTGCGCCGAGCCCTGGCACAATGACCGCAAACCGTCCCCCGCGATGAGGCCATTCAATGCCTTGCAAAAACGCCCAAATGCCTTGCCAACAAAAGTTTGACACCCGCAGGGTCGCCCCCTAGTTTCAGCCCTTCATTATGGCCGACGACAGCAATGTTCCAACAGGTGGCGTTCCGCCCAAGCCGGGGGAAGCCTCAAAAGTGCAACCGAAGAAGGAGACGGTCCGTATCAGTCTCCCTCCGAAGCCGAAGGAAACGGTTCGCATCGGCCTGCCGGCCAAGAAGCCGGGAGCTCCGGCCGCGCCTGCGCCGGCCGCGCCCCCTGCCGCCGCCGCCCCCCCCAATCCCGGCGGCGTGCCGCCCAAGCCCGCCGCCAAGCCCGCCGCAACAGTGAAGATCGGCCTTCCGCCCAAACCCGCCGGGCCTGCCGGAGC
>JAYPFK010000040.1:58107-73959 GCA_038126235.1 Verrucomicrobiales bacterium | reverse complement strand
TTAAATCACGACTTCATCCCATTGTACAATTTAAAATTCGTGAACAGAACCTAGTCCGGATGAACCCACCCCGATCTTGCCTCGCCCTTCGGCTCCGCAAAATGTCACCTCCCCTGAGGGGACTCACCTTCGGGCATGCCAACGCGTCAGGTCCCCTCTTGGGAGGGGGATTTCCCGCTCCCTCGCAGCGGAGGAGCGGGAAATCGGGGTGGGTTCGCCCGGAATGTCAACGCGCGCCCAGCCTTCCCTCCGCGAAGCTCGCCCTCCATTCCAGCCAACTCTCCCCGGACTTGTTGCGCGACCGCTGGGCGTGCTACCTTCCCGGCCGTGATTCCCGCCCGTTCCGGCAGACTTTCCGCAGTTTTCTTCGCGCTCCTGGCGATGCTTCCTTCGCTGGTCGCGTCGAGCGCGGAGCCTTCGGCCGCCGAGTTGGAATTCTTCGAGGAGAAGATCCGCCCGATCCTCTCCGAGCACTGCTACCGCTGCCACAGCCGGCGCGAGGGCGCAACCAAGGGAAGCCTCGCCCTCGACACCCGGGAGGACATCCTCAAGGGCGGCAACAGCGGCCCGCTCTTCAACCCGGGCAATCCCGATGAAAGCCTGCTCCTCCGCGCCGTCCGCTACGAGGAGGAGGACATCGCGATGCCTCCCAAGGACGGCCGAATCTCCCGCCGCAAGATCGGCCTGCTCGAGGACTGGGTGGAAATGGGCTGCCCCCACCCCAAGTCCGAGGGGCTCACCGCCGATGACGTCCGCCGCAAGGCCGGCGAGCACTGGGCCTTCAAACCCATTTCACGGCCGCCCGCGCCAGCGGCCGGAAACAAGGCCTGGGTGCGCACGCCGATCGACGCCTTCATTCTCGCGCGCATGCGGTCCAAGGGGCTGACGCCGAATCCTCCCGCCGACAAGCGCACACTCATTCGCCGCGCGCACTTTGATCTCGTCGGCATGCCGCCCACCATGGAGGAGTTCGACGCCTTCATGAGCGACCCTTCGGACAAGGCGTTCGAGAAGGTGGTTGACGGCCTGCTGAATTCCAAACGCCACGGCGAACGTTGGGCCCGGCACTGGCTGGATGTCGCCCGCTACGCCGACACCAAGGGCCCGGTGAACAACCGCCGTGAGGATCCGCGCTACCCCTACGCCTGGACCTACCGCGACTATGTGATCGACGCCTTCAACGACGACAAGCCCTTCAACCGCTTCATCCTCGAACAACTCGCCGCCGACCGCCTCAAGGGCGCCAAGACGGAGGACCTCGCGGGCCTCGGCTTCCTCACCGTGGGCAAACGCTTCGACAACAACGCGGACGACGTGATCGACGACCGCATCGACGTCGTCACCAAGGCCTTCCTCGGCCTGACCGTCACCTGCGCCCGCTGCCACGACCACAAGTTCGATCCCATTCCGACCGCGGACTACTATTCGCTCCACGGCATCTTCGCCAGCGTCGCCGAGCCGACCGACCTGCCGCTGGTCGATCCCGGCGACAACAGCAAGGCTCTGCGCGACTTCCTCCGCCGCTATCCCGCCGAGGCCGGCGAGGCGCGGGCCAAACGCGAGCAGCTCCTGGGCTCGTTGCGCAAGCAGGCGCGCGAACGGGCGTCCGATTACATGGTGGCGGTGTATGATGTCCCCCTTCAACGGGGCAACGCGCGCCGCAACGTCACCGGCATGGGCCTGAGCTTCCCGATCTACCAACGGTGGGTGGAATTCATCGAGGCCCGCGACAAGGCCAAGGATCCGGTGCTGGCGCCGTGGTTCATCATGGGCAGGTTGAATCCCGACACCTTCGAGCGCACCGCGAAGGCCCCGGCCGCCGCCTTCGCCGAGGACCAATTCCCCGGCCGCCCCGTGAACCCGATCGTGCGGAAACTCTTCCTGCGCGCCGTCCCGCAATCCCGCGCCCAGCTCGCCGCCTGGTATCAGGCGCTGTTCGAGGAGGCGGCCAAACAGTGGCGCGAGGTCGTGGCCCTCGCCGCCAAACGCCGCCAGTCCCCGCCCGCCGGTCTGCCCGATCCGGACTGGGAGCAGATCCGCCAGATCATCTTCGCGCCCGGATCGCCCGCCTCCCCCTCCGACCTCGAGCTGATCCAGTCCGTCGATGACCGTGACAAGCAGCGCGACCTCGTGAAGCAGGAAGGCGAAATCATCGATTACCTCTGGGCTCATCCCGGCACGCCCGGCCGCGCGATGATCCTCGTGGATTCGCCGATGGCGCACGATTCGCCCGTCTACATCCGCGGCGACGCCAACGACCCCGGCGCCGTCACGCCGCGGCGCTTCATCGAGGCGATCTCGCCGCCAAAACGCGAACACTTCGACCAGGGCAGCGGCCGGCTTCAACTGGCCGAGGCCATCGCCAGCCCGGACAATCCGCTCACCGCCCGAGTCATCGTGAACCGCGTCTGGGCCGCGCACTTCGGCGAGGGGCTGGTGCGCACCATGGACGATTTTGGGACCCGCGCCGAAGGCCCATCCCATCCCGAACTGCTGGACTGGCTCGCCTCCTGGTTCATCGACAACGGCTGGTCCCTCAAGAAGCTCCACCGCCTGATCATGATTTCCAACGTCTACCGGCAGAGCAGCGAGAACAATCCCCGCCACGCGCAGATCGACCCCGGCAATTACCTCCTCTGGCGCGCGAACGTCCGCCGCTTGGAGTTCGAGGCGCTGCGCGATTCGCTCCTCGCCATCGGCGGCACGCTCGACGAGCGCATGGGCGGCCCGCCGGTGGATCTCAGCGCGCATCCCTACCAGCGCCGTCGCACCGTCTACGGCATGGTCGATCGCGGCAAGCTCGACACCGTCTTCACCACCTTCGACTTCGCCAACCCCGATTTCCCCACCGGCAAACGCTTCGAGACAACCGTTCCGCAACAAGCCCTGTTCCTGATGAACAACCAGCTCGTCATCGAACAGTCCAAGCTGCTCGTCGCCCGGCCCGACTTCCGGGAACTGAAGAGCGACGCCGAGCGCGTCACCCATCTCTACCGCCTCATCTACCAGCGCAAGCCCACCGAAAAGGAACGCGAATTGGCCGTCAAATACCTGGGAGCCCAGGACGAACTGCTCGACATGCAGTTCAACCACCCCATCTGGCAGTACGGCCACGGCAGCTTCGATTACGCCAACCGCAAGACCGCCTCCTTTCAGCATCTCCCCCACTTTGGACGCGACACCTGGTTCGACGCGAAAGGCAGGCTCGGGCCGCTCTCCCTCGACGCCACGGGCGGGCAACCCGGCCTGCTGCCCGGCATCTCCGCCATCCGACGCTGGACCTCGCCCTACGACGGCGTGGTCACCGTCAAGGGAGCCCTCGTCCACAAGGAGGAGCCCGGCGACGGCGTGGTCGGCCGGATCGTCCACAGCCGGATCGGCGAGATCAAACGCGTCATCGCCCACAACGACGAACGCCCCACCTTCCTCGACGTCATCGTCAAGCGCGGCGACACCCTCGACTTCATGGTCGAATGCCGCCGCGTCCCCCGCGCCGACCGCTTCGAATGGGCGCCGGACATCACCATGTCCTTCATCGACGACAAGGTGAACACGCAGGGCATCGGCGAGAAGTGGTCGGCGGAAAAGGACTTCAGCGGCCCCAAGACCACCGCCCGCGCCCTCGCCTCCTGGGAACGCTACGCCCAGGTCCTGCTGCTTACGAACGAGCTGGCTTTTTACCATTGAGGCTCCGCGACCCCGTTCGCTAACCTGCTCCCCGTCGCCGAAGAAACGACCCGGACAATCAGCAGACGAAGGAGCCGCGATGAGGAGAATCACCAAGTACACCACCGCCCAGGACAACGACTCCCGGGGCCTCGACAAGCGCGTCACCAACCTCATTGAGATGGGCTACCAGCCCTTCGGCGCCCCCTACTCCGCCTTCAACGGCCGCAGCGTCACCCTCTGCCAGGCGCTGGTCAAATACGAGGGCGACGAACCCGACGCGCCGAAGTCGGAGGCGTCAAACGAGGCTGACATCAAGCCCGCCGCCCAGGAAAGCGCAAGCTCCCCGACTCCCTCCGTGGAAGGGAAAGAACCAGAAACGCCAAAAGCAGGCGAAACAGGCCGGTTGAAAATCAAGAGCAGTCCGAAAACGCCGCCGCCCGTGCCCGCCCCCGCCGCGACAGCGCCTCCTCCCCCGCCGCCTCCTCCCCCGCCGCCTCCTCCTCCGCCGCCCCCTCCTCACCCAATTATCGAAACTCCCACGGCCGCCACCCCTGCGTCGCCCCAACCAATCCTTCCCGACCGGGGCAATGAGGATCCTCCGACCATCTACGTCGAACCCCTTGATTGAACGCCTCTCTGATTGAATCGGAGAAAGATCTGGAACTGATCGTCTACGGCCAGGAGCGGGTGAAATGGTCGCTCGGCCGGTTCAACTCCGCAGACTGAACGGATCGGCCCCGCCCTCTCTCAACGATTTCAAGCTCAGCGAGTCGTGTCGTTTGGCCAGGCGCTGCCCGGTTTCGTCGGTCACCAGCGGGCAATGGAAATGCGCCGGAGCCTCCCAACCCAGGGTGCGATAGACCAGCAGTTGCCGGGCGGTCGAGGTGAGCAGGTCCTGGCCGCGCACGACCTCCGTGATCCGCATGGCATGATCGTCCGTCACGACCGCGAGGTGATAGGCGGGCAGGTCATCGTTCCGCCAGACAACAAAATCGCCGAAATCCTCACCGGCGACAAAGCGCCGCGCGCCGAAACCGCCATCCTCAAAGACCACGGTTTCCCCGTCGGGAACGCGAAAGCGCCAGTTGATCCGCGCGCCATCGGCGTCCTGCAAAGGCCGCCTCCCACCGACCATTCCCGGCAACATCGAATCGCGCGCCTCGATCCCGGCATCCCGACAGGCCCCCGGATAAACCGGCTCCTCCTCTCCCTCATGCGGCGCGCTCAAGGCCCGCAGCACGTCCTTCCGCGAACAACGACACGCATAGATCGCATCCGCATCCAGGAGCTTCGCGAAGACATCCAGATAGAAGCCCCTCCGTTCGCCCTGGTTGTAGGGACCGAAGGGGCCGCCGCAATCCGGCCCTTCCTCCCATTCGAAGCCGAACCACTTCAGGTCCTCAAAGACACCCTCCACGAATTCCGGCTTGCAGCGTTGGACATCGAGATCGTCGTTGCGAAGAATCAGCGTCCCGCCCCGTTCACGCGCGCGCTGTTGCGCCGTCCAAAAGGTCTTGGCGTGCCCCAGATGAAGCCGACCTGTCGGCGAAGGAGCCAGCCGTCCCCGATATCCCTTCCCTGAATCAACTCCGTCCGGATTGACAATCGGGTCCGCCATGCCCGCCTTAGAAAAAGAAATCATTCTGTCCCAATGATCCTGTCGAAAAAGGAACGCCGGAGGCGTCTCCGCATTCAGTCAATCATCCGCCGCGTCAGATCGCCATAAGCGTCGATGCGCCGGTCGCGCAGGAAGGGCCAGTGCGTCCGGACGGTGTCGACCTTCGCGAGATCGATCTCGACCACCAGGTTTTCCTCATCCGCGACCGAGGCCTTGGCCATGATCTGCCCGGAGGTGTCCGCCACGAAGCTTTGTCCCCAGAACTCGATCCCGTCTCCGCCCACCGGCGTCTCCAACCCCACGCGGTTCACGGCCGCGACGTAGCAGCCGTTGGCCACCGCGTGCGATCGCTGGATCGTCTCCCAGGCCGAATGCTGGGGGACGCCGTATTCCGCCTTTTCCGAGGGATGCCAGCCGATCGCGGTGGGATAAAACAGGATCTCCGCCCCGCTCATCGCCGTGAGCCGGGCGGCCTCGGGATACCATTGATCCCAGCAGATCAGCACGCCGATCCGGCCAAACCTCGTGTCCCAGGCTCGGAAACCCAGGTCGCCCGGTGTGAAGTAGAATTTCTCGTAGAACAACGGATCGTCCGGGATGTGCATCTTGCGATAACTCCCCAGCAACGAGCCGTCCGCGTCGATCACGACCGCGGTGTTGTGGTAGAGGCCGGAGGCGCGTTTCTCGAACAGGGACGCCACAACGACGATTTCCTTTTCCTTTGCCAAGGCCTGGAAAGCCTCGGTCGAAGGGCCCGGAATGGCCTCCGCCAGCTTGAAATTCTCGTGATCCTCGCTCTGGCAGAAGTACTGGGAACGGAACAACTCCTGGGTGCAGACGATCTGCGCTCCTTCATTGGCTGCTGCCGCCGCGCGAGCCAGGGTCTTTTCGAGATTCGCTTCCGCGTCGGCGGAGCAAGCCGTCTGAACCAAGCCGAGTTTGACGGTGGAGGAAGCCGGCTTCCCGCTCATGGCTCGCCGTCTCTGGAGGTGACGATCGAGTGGCGGTCGGCGCGCTCGATGAGCATCGTCCCGCCCTTGGCGTCCTCGATCGCCTGACGGTCCATCTGCCCGAACAACTCACGGGTGAACTTGCCCATGGTCTCGTTCGTCGGGCCGTAGCCCTTGTGGTAGATGAAGTGCTCCAAGGCATAGAGCAGGTCGTCCGCGGTCTGATAGCGCTTGGAGAGATCGCGCTCCAGGGACTTGTGAAGGATGTCGTTCAGGGTGTCGTCGATGTCGTCATTCAGCTCGCGGAAATCCGGGATCGCCATCCGCATCACCTGCTGTCGCGATTCCTCGACGGAGGAGCCCTTGAAGACGTTGTAGCCGAGCAGCAGGTGCGCGAGCACGACGCCGACGGAAAAGATGTCCGAGCGTTTGTCGGTGATCTGGAAGTCCGCCTGCTCGGGGCTCATGTAGTCCGCCTTGCCGGCGACGACCTCGCCCTCCTGGTCCTTGAGGAGGCCGCGGGCCTTAGCGATGCCGAAGTCCGTCAGCTTCACGTCGCCTTCAAAGGCGATCATGACATTCTTCAGGTTGACGTCCCGGTGCACGATGCCGAGCGGATTGCCGTCCTTGTCGGTCTTGTTGTGCGCGTAGGCGAGGCCGCGGGCGACGCGACTGGCGATGAACACGGCCAACTCCTTGCCGAGCTTGCGGCCCTTGTCCTGCGATTCGAGGAGGAACTGCTCCAGGTTCACCCCGTTGATCAACTCCATCGCGATGAAATATTTCCCGTCCGATTCGCCTAGGTTGTAGGTCTGGACGATGTTGGTGTGGATAAGGTCGGCGACCAGCTTGGCCTCGCCGATGAAGTTCTCGATGAAGGTCTCCTGGTTGACGAAGCTGTCGCGAATGATCTTGATCGCGACGCGCTTGCGGAAGCCGCGCGCGCCTTGTTGCTCGGCCTCGTAAACCACCCCCATCCCGCCTTCGAAAATCTTGCGGACAATGTGGTAGCAGAAGTCGCTCTGGATCGTCGAGTCTGGCACGGGCGGAGGTTGCGGGACTTCCCGCCGGCAAGTCAAGCATGATGGCGAAAAAGCCCGGCGAAAACAGGCGGAAAAGCCCCGTCAATTAATCCCCTCTTTTCACTTGCACGGCATTTCCGAAACAGGATAAATACGCGCCAACGGAATTCACTCCACACCGAACCGACACAATACACATCAACAAAAAAATCATGGCAGCCAAACCTCTGACCAAGTCCCAAATCGCCACCGCCGTCGCTGAAGCCGCCGGCATCTCCAAGAAGCAGGCCACCGACGCGCTCGCCGCGCTTGTCGGCCTCGCCTACAAGAACGCCAAAATCGGCTTCACCGTCCCCGGCCTCGGCAAGCTCGTCCTCGTGAACCGCAAGGCCCGCATGGGTCGCAACCCGGCCACCGGCGAGTCCATCAAGATCCCGGCCAAGAAGGTCGTGAAATTCCGCCTCGCGAAGGCGTGCAAGGACGCGATCGTTCCGCCCAAGAGCTAACCGGCATTTCTTGAACAAGCGCCCCGGTCCTTCCGGGGCGCTTTTTTTGTCCCTTCCTCCCCGCCTCCCATGAAGATCGCCGTCGTCGGCCCCGGAGCCCTGGGCAGCTACTACGGAGCGAAACTCCTCCAACATGGCGAGGAACTCCACTTCCTCCTCCGCTCCGACTACGACACGGTCCGGCGCAACGGCGTCAAGGTCCTCAGCCCCGACGGAAATTTCACCGTCCAGCCACACTGCGCCCGCACCCCCGGGGAGATCGGCGTCTGCGACCTGGTTCTCATCGGCCTCAAGACCACGGCCAACGACCGCTTTCCCGAGCTCCTCACCCCGCTCGTCGGCCCCCGAACCGCCGTGCTCAGCCTCCAAAACGGCCTGGGGAATGTGGAGCGACTCGCCGAACTGTTTGGCGACGAACGCGTCCTGGGGGGGCTGTGCTTTGTCTGCATCAACCGCCCCGAACCCGGCGTCATCGACCACCAGGGCTACGGGCGGATCGTCATGGGGGAATACAACCGCTGGCCCGAGCCCCGCACCCATGACCTCTGCGCCCTGTTCCAGGAATCCGGCGTCAACTGCCAGGTTGCCGACAACCTTCGCCGGGCCCAGTGGGAAAAACTCGTCTGGAACATCCCGTTCAACGGCCTCGGCGTCGCCAGCGTCGCCGGCTTCGAGGCCGTCCGCCGCGGCGACGAAAACCCGAGCGCCCTCCGCGACCGCTGCCTGCCGACCGACGAACTGCTCGCCTCCTCCGATTGGAGCAACCTCGTCCGGGAACTCATGCTGGAGGTCATCGCCGGAGCCCACGCGCTGAAGCTCGACGTGCCTGAGGCGATGGCCGACAAGATGCTCTACTACACCCGAACGATGGGCGCCTACCGGGCCTCGACCCTGATCGACTTTGAACGCGGCCTACCGCTGGAACTTGACGGCCTGTTTCTCGAACCCCTCCGTCAGGCGCAGGCCGCCGGAATCCCCGCCCCTCGCCTCGCCGCCCTCTGCCGCGTGCTGAAAGGCCTGAACGCTCAACGTTGAACGTTTGACGTTCGCCCGCCTCCCCCCCTATCGTCCCCGCCCTTTGAACCCAGTTCCTCAATTTCCAGAACCAGATCAGCCATGAGCGTCCGAGTCCGTTTCGCCCCCAGCCCCACCGGTTACCTTCATATTGGAGGCGCCCGCACCGCCCTTTTCAACTGGCTCTACGCCCGTCACACCGGCGGCCAGTTTGTCCTGCGGGTTGAGGACACCGACGAGGCCCGCAATTCGCAGGAGGCCATTGACGTCATCATCGAGAGTCTCCGCTGGCTCGGCCTGGACTGGGATGAAGGCCCGGTCGACGGCTCCGACCTGACCGCCAGCAAGGGCGACCGCGGCCCCTACTTCCAATCCCAACGCAAGGAAATCTACCAGAAGCACATCCAGGCGCTGCTCGACGCGGACAAGGCCTACGAGCATGAAGGCGCCATCAAGTTCCGGATGAAGCGCGAAACCGTGGTCATCGACGACCTCGTCGTCGGCCAGGTCGACCGCAAGCTCACCGACCGCGAGGAGGCCGATCCCGACTTCGTCATCGTTCGCTCCGACGGCAAGCCCGTCTTCCACCTTGTCAACGTCATCGATGACCTGGAGATGGGGATCACCCACGTCATCCGCGGCGAGGATCACCTCTCAAACACCTCCAAGCACATCGCACTGTTCAAGGCCCTCGGCGCCGAACCGCCGAAATACGCGCACATCCCGCTGATCCTGAACAAGGACGGCAGCAAGATGAGCAAGCGCGACCTCGGAGCCTCCGTCACCACCTACATCGAGGGCGGCTTCGTGCCCGCCGGCGTCGTGAACTATCTCCTGCTGCTCGGCTGGAGCCCCAAGGACGACCAGGAGGTCTTCCGGATCGAGGACGTCATCGAACGCTTCGACCTGCCCCAGATCAACCGCCAGAACGCCCGCTTCGACTTCGACAAGCTCAAGTGGTTCAACTACGAGCACACGCGCAGCCTCAGCTCCGACGAGTTCCGCGAACGCGCCCTCCCCTTCCTCAAGGCCGCCGGCATCGACGCGGCGGGCTTCGACGCCGCCTACATCGACGCCGCGTTCGAGACCTGCAAGGAGAAGGTCAAGCAGCTCACGGAACTGCCGGAGTTCTGCGATTTCTACTTCCGGGAGGTCACGGAATTCGACGAGGAACACGCCGCCAAACATCTCGTTCCAGAAAACCGTCCCCACGTCGAAAAGCTCCGGGAAATGCTGGCCGGCCTCGAGGCCTTCGACGCCGACACAATCCAGGCCGGCTTCAAGCAGGTGGGTGAGGCGCAAGGCGTCAAGCTGGGCGTCCTGGTCCATCCCATCCGGCTCGCCTGCACCGGCAAGAAGGTCGGCCCCAGCCTCTTCCACCTCATGGAGGTCCTCGGCAAGGACAAGGTCCTGCAGCGGATCGACTCGATCATGG
The DNA here is from genome assembly GCA_038126235.1 of Verrucomicrobiales bacterium. Lineage (GTDB taxonomy): Bacteria > Verrucomicrobiota > Verrucomicrobiia > Limisphaerales > JAYPEY01 > JAYPEY01. The sequence goes on along the minus strand of JAYPFK010000040.1, from coordinate 63,745 downwards.
GACGGCTGGGGGAAGGCTGATTGGCTCCAGAGGGTCTGAAGGCCCTGCGGAAGCGCGCGCTGGTGGCGGCGTGGACCGGATAGATCCGCAGCCAACTGTAGGCCCGCAGCGCGGCGACCAGTTCCGGACAGGGAGCCTCCAGAGCCAGCCCCACCGGCCGCCCTTGGAATCGGGCCTGCAGGCCGCCCAGCCAGGCGTGCAGTTGGTTGCTGCGCGCGCTGGTCACCCCCGTCTCTTCTGCGCCCAGGACCGGGCGAAGACACCACGTGTGCTCTTTGTGTCCCCAGTCCAGGCCGATGATGGCCGCCCAAGATTCCTGAGATTGGGAGTTGTCGTCGTTGCTCATGATGGTTTGCTGGTTGAGGTTAACCGAAAGCCGGCTTCGCAGTTCGTATAGAGGTGACTTTCTAGCGAGGTCCCTGAGTGTGCGTAGGCCGGCATGGATGAGAGCAGTCGCCGAATAGGACGCCCCATATTCGTCGAACGAAGAACTGTCCTGTTCGTGCGGCTGCTCTCAAAATCTAGCAGAAGAGCTGCGCGGACGGAGTTGTTGACTGTTTGGTTGTTCGAGCTGCCCCGAGGGCTCGAACCCAACCAGTAAACAACTCCGGGTAAGCTATACGAACTGTCCTCAGTGAGCCGCGCTTGGAGATGCTCACGACGGCCCGTAGAGGACAACTCGCCCCACCGCCCGACAACAGGCGCGTCCCGCGGCCACCGCCTTGACTCACGCGAGTCTTTCGGAAACCACACCCGTCATTGCCAGCGGCGACGCGGTCCGATAAGAATCCCACCCTGATGAAGACCATTTCCCGGATTCTCCATACCGTTCCCGCCCTTGCCCTGCTGCTGTCGTCCCCCCTCGCCACGCACGCCGCCTCCCGCGCCGACAAGCCGAACATCATCTACATCATGGCCGACGATCTTGGCTACGGCGACCTCGGCTGCTTTGGGCAGAAGGAGATCCTTACCCCGAACATCGACAAACTGGCCGGGGAAGGCATGAAGCTCACCAGCTTCTATGCCGGCTGCACTGTCTGCCGTCCCTCCCGCCTTTCCCTCTGGACCGGGAAACACATGGGCCACACCCCGATCTCCTCGAACGAGCAATACACCTTCAAGCCCGAGGATGTGACCGTCGCCGAACTGCTCAAGCAGGCGGGCTACAAGACCGGCGGCGTCGGCAAATGGGCCATGGGCGGCGTCGAGACCTCGGGCCATCCCAACAAGAACGGCTTCGACTTCTGGATGGGCTACCTCGACCAGGGCGACGCGCACAATTACTACCCCACCCACCTCTGGCGCAACACGGAGAAGGTCCCCCTGCCCGGGAACGAACTCTCCAACGATCCCAAGGCCCGCGGTCGCGTCGCCTCCCGGCGCATGACTTACGCCCACGACGTCATGATCGACGAGGCCTTCCGGTTCATCCGGGACAACCACAAATCGCCCTTCCTCTTTCACTTCCACGTGACCATCCCCCATGCGAACAACGAGGGCGGCCGCGTCACCGGCGACGGCATTGAGGTCCCCGACTACGGCATCTACCGGAAGAAGCCCTGGCCCAACACTGCCAAGGGCCAGGCCGCCATGATCACCCGCCTCGACTCCGAGATCGGACGCCTCATGAAACTGCTGCGCGAACTGCGCATCGATGACAACACCCTGATCATCTTCACCTCCGACAACGGTCCCCATTCCGAGGGCGGCCACAAGCATGAGTACTTTGACGCCAACGGCCCGCTGCGCGGATTCAAGCGCGACCTCTACGAGGGCGGCATCCGCGTGCCGACCATCGCCTGGTGGCCGGGCTACATTGCCCGTGGCTCCCATTCCGACGAACCCCTGGCCTTCTACGACTACCTGGCCACCGTCTGCGACATCGCGGGCGTCAAGGCTCCCAAGGACACCGACGGCATCTCCTTCCTCCCGACCCTGCTCGGCAGCGCGCAACAGAGCCACGATTTCCTCTTCTGGAAATACCGGGACAAGCTCGCCGTGCGGAAGGACAACTGGAAGGCGGTCATTCCCGGAAAGAACAAGCCGCTCGAACTTTACGACCTCGCCCAGGACATCGGCGAAACCAAGGACTTGGCGGCCCGGAAGAAGGACCTGGTCGCCTATCTCGACCAATGCATGAAAGAGGCTGTGGAAAAGGGGAATTGAGCGGTTGCGCAACCACCGAAATCCGCGCGGTGAACTTCTTCAGAACAGCATCGATTTCGCTGGCCGCGTTCAGCCTCACCTCAACGACGGCGTTCGCGGCGGACGCGAACCCCGCTTCCTTCATCCACGAACTGGCCCACGCTCCAGCCCCGGCGGACAACCCGCTCAAAGGCTTCGTCCCCTATGCCCGCCAAGGAAAGAACTTCCCCCACAGCCTGGAGTTCAATTACCTCCCACTCCGCGACCTCATGGTCGGTCCGGACCGCTTCAACTGGCAGCCCATGGAGAAACTGCTGGACGACATCGCTGGCCGGGGCTGCCAGGCCGTGGTGCGCGTCTATCAGGAATACCCGGGCAAGCCGATATCCATCCCGAAGTTCCTGATCGAAGACGGTCTCACGGTGCGCCGCTGGAAAAACACCAACACCGCGCCCTTTCCCGCACAATTCGACCACACCCCCGACTACGAGGACCCGCGCATGCGCGCCGCCTTGAAGTCCTTCATCGCCGCGTTCGGAAAACGCTACGATGGAGACCCGCGCCTGGGCTATGTCACGGCCGGTCTACTGGGCACCTGGGGCGAATGGCACTGCTATCCGCACACCGAGTGGTTCGCGTCGAAGGAGGTTCAGGCGGAAGTCATGACCGCCTACGAGGAGGCCTTCGAGACCACGCCGATCCTGTTGCGCTACCCCGCCGGCCCGCACGAATGGGCGCACGCCCCCAACTTCGACCGCCGCTTTGGCTACCACGACGATTCCTTCGCTTGGGCCACGATCCCGACCGGCCGGAAGGAGGACGAATGGTTCTTCATGCCGGCCATGAAACGCGGCGGCGAACCCGCGACGTCCAAGTGGCGCCTCCTTCCGATCGGGGGCGAGATCCGCCCGGAATTATGGCCCTGCATCTGGACGGCCGAAGGCTGCGACAAGGGCCAGAACTTCGACGAATGCGTCCGCCAGACCCACGCGACCTGGCTCATGGAAACCAGCACGAGCCGACAACTTTCCGACGACGAGCGCGCCCGCGCCCTGAAGGCCGCCCGCTCGCTCGGCTACGAGTTCCACGTCAGCCGGTCTGAGATCCTGGTAAAGCGCGAGGGCAAAGCCGTCCGCGTCACCCTGGATGTGGAGAATCGAGGCGTCGCGCCCTTCTACTACGAATGGCCGATGGAACTCGCCGTCGCCAAGCCTGACGGGACGATTGTGGAGACGCACAAGACCTTCTGGTCGCTGCGGGACATCCTCCCCGGCATTCCGAAGCAATGGACGGGTTCCATTCGGACGCACGCCCAACTTCCCGGCCAATACGAGATTCTCCTGAGAGCCGTGAACCCGCTGCCCGGCGGTCGACCATTGCGTTTCGCGAACAAGTCCCAGGACAAGCCGCTGAAGGGCTGGCTCGGCGCGGGATCGTTTGTGATCCCGTAGTTCGCCCCACCTCTTCAGACGCTCAGCGTTCCTTCAAAACAAACACCCGGTCGCTGTTGTAGAAGCCGCCGACCCTGCCTTCGCGGTAGGCGCCTCCCGCGATGAGAAGGCGACCGCTCACGGCCGCCGCAGCCCCCCAACTCAGCGGCAACGGCAGATCCGGCCCGCGTCGCCATCCCTCGGTTTTCGCGGACCAGGCATGCACCCCGACCTCGCCGCTGGCTTTGCCCCGACCGCCCATGACCCATACCTCGTCGTCCAGAGCGGTCACCAACGGCGCCGCGGGCGGCGTATCCGCGGGATGTTTCACTGAGCTCCACGTCCGCGCCTTCACATCGAAAACGAAGAGGCCCGGACAATTCGACCGGACGCCCGCCGCGATGAACATCCGATGACCAATGACGCAACCCGCGGCCTGGGTCACCGGGCCCGGGGCCGCCGGCTCCGCCCGCCACGCTGTTTCTCCCGGCCCGATGCTGAACATCTCGTCCGATGCCGGACCGTCTTCGCCGCCGACCGCGTAAAGCCTCCCACCGGCACTCAACGCCACGATCTGCCCCCGCTCTGACGGGAACTTCGGCCCAAGTCGGAAATCTCCCGACTTCGGATTGTGAATCTCCACCGTGGCCGTCGCCTTGGTCCCGTTCCCGGCGCGGAACAGTCCGCCAACAATCCACAGCTCGCCCTCCAGCGCGGCAATGCCCGGATAAGATTTGCCCGATTCCAGCATCGGCGGGCCGACGGACCAGGTTTCCGAAGGAATGTCGTATTTCCAAATGTGATCCAGGTTCACCCACTTGTCCGCCGGCCAGCCGTTGAAGGTCTTGCCGCCGGCCGTGTAAAGGGTGTCGCCCATTCGCGCGAAGATGTTGTCGTGGTTTCCCAACGGCATGCGCGGGCGCTCCCGCCAATGCCGCTGCCAAGGCTCCGCCGCGACATCGGACTGGAACAACTCCGCGCCCGCAACAAACCAGAGACTTCCGTCGGCGGCGTGCAGCATTGCCCGAACCGGACCGCCCCCGCCCTTGCGCAGCTCTCGCCAGACGGGCTCGCCGGTCCTGGTCACAACCTCGATTTCCCGGATCGCGCCGTCCGCAAAGCCCACGAGCAGGTTCCGGCTCGCCGCGCGGGCAATGGCCGAGATCTGCGCGCCCGCCGGAGCCTTGAACAAACGGACGCCGCCGTCCGTCGCCTGCGGATCGACGCGGGCAAGTTCCGTTTCCAAGGCGGCCCAGACAAAGCCGGCATCGTCCGCGCACATGTCCGTCCATCTCGCGCCAAACTCACGCGGCAACTCGACGGTCTGCCATCGCCCCATGTCACCCGGCGTCAACTTCTCACCTATCGGAAGAACCGCCAAACCGGCGCCCCGCCCCGCCCGGTCGACGCGCGCGGCCCAGAGATTCCCGTAGGAATCCTCGCAGCGCGGCTCAAGCCGGATTGCGTCGCCGGGATTGAATCCCGTTCGCAGCGTCTCGCCGCTCCGCGACCGCAGCATCATCGGCGCGCCGGCCACCCAGACATCATCCCGCCGCGAGACAAACACGCGACCGCCAACGCCCGAGGAAAGCCCCGCCACCGCGCGCGGCTCGTCCCACGCGTCTCGAAGCCGAAGCAGCGCAATCTTCTCAAATCCAAAAGCGTCGCCGTCCGAAGCGACATCGAAGCCGACCAATCGTTCCGGACTAGCACGATAAACCGTCGCCCCGTCCCGGATCACACGGATGTCCCCCGGCGTTCCCAGCACGGCGACATGAACATCCCCGTGCCCATCTGCCCGCAACACGACCTCCCCCGCGGGAAGACCGTCGCCGAAGCGTGTCTCTGCGGCCAAGACTGTAACCGGAAGCAAGGCGAGCGCGACGGACTGGAGGAGGCGTTTCACGAAGCGGGATGTTGCGTCCGACAAAGACCGCGTCAAGCCCGACCCTCCGCCGACCAGTTGGGGGGGGGGATTGCCCCCCGTCGCCCGCCCGGGGAGGGCGACCCCCCCGCCCGCGGGGCGGGGGCCGGGCCTGACGCCGGGCCGGCGGGCACGGCGG
>JAYPFK010000040.1:0-58097 GCA_038126235.1 Verrucomicrobiales bacterium | reverse complement strand
GGGCAAACTTTCCCCAGTGAGCCTCGCCTGGGAATGCTCACGCCGGCTCACTGGGGAAAGTTCGCCCCACCTCACCGCTTGAAGACAAGTATCGAACGCTTGACGTTCGCCTTCCTTTCTTACCCCCGCTTCAAGCGGTAGCCTTCCGGCTTGTCCTCCACGATCCAGCCTTGGGCGGCGAGTTCATCGCGGAGTTTGTCCGACTTGGCGAAGTCCTTGTTCTTCCGGGCCGTCGCGCGCTCCTCGGCCAACGCTACAATCTCCGCGGGCGGCCCGTCCGTCGCCTTTTCACCGACCCCGAAGACCGAATCGATCCGCGCCCAGGTCGTGAGAGCCGCAGAGGCCTGTTCGGCGCTGAGGCTTCCCTCCGCCGCGCGACGGTTCAGGTCGCGGACCCAGTCGAAGACCGCGCCCCAAGCCTTGGCCACGTTCAGGTCGTCGTCCAGGGCCGCTTCGAACTGCTTCAGCGTTTCGAGGTCCGCCGCGGCGCCCTCGGTCTCTCCGGCGATCTCGCGCATCTGGAACAGGCAGTTGTCGAGACGTTGCAGGGCCTCCAGGGCGCTGCCCGAAAGCGCGTCCTCGGTGAAATTGAAAGTGTCCCGGTAATGCGCGGAAAGCAGAAGGAAGCGGATCGCACGACCCGTGTAGCCCTTTTCCGTCAGGTCGCGCAAGGTGAAGAAGTTGCCAAGTTTCTTGGACATCTTCTGCCCGTTCACGAACAGATGCGCGCCATGCATCCAGTACTTCACGAACGGCGCGCCGTCCGACTGCAGGCACGCGCCCTCGCTCTGGGCGATCTCGTCCTCGTGGTGCGGAAATTTCAGGTCCTCGCCGCCGAGATGCAGGTCGAAGCTCGGCCCCAGCAGGTCCATGCTCATGGCGCTGCACTCGATGTGCCAACCCGGCCTGCCCTCGCCCCAGGGGCTTTCCCAGAAAACCTCGCCGTCCTCCTCGACCCGCGCCTTCCAGAGCGCGAAGTCCGCGAGGGATTCCTTCTCGTATTCGTCGTCGCTCACCCGCTCGCCCGGGCGCATCTCCTCCATGTTCAACTTCTGGAGCTTCCCGTACGTATGGCCGGCCTCGATGTATTTCGCGATGCTGAAGTAGACCGAGCCATCGTCGGCGCGGTAGGCGATGCCGCGCTCCACCAGCTTCTCAATCAGGGAAATGATGCCGGCAATGTGCTCGGTGGCGCGCGGGATGCGGCCGGGCTTCTCGCAGTTCAGCGTATCCAGGTCCTTGAGGAAGGCATCCTCGTACTTCCCGGTGAACTCGGCGCGACTAAGCCCCGTCTCACGGACGTTGCGGATGATCTTGTCCTCCACGTCCGTGATGTTCATCACGTGCTCCACCTCAAAACCCTTGAAGGCCAGGTAACGCCGCACCAGGTCCACGAAGACGAAGGTGCGGAAGTTCCCGATGTGAGCAAAATCGTAGACCGTCGGCCCGCAGGCGTAGAGGCCGACCTTTTTCCCCGCCGAATCCAACGGAACGAACTCCTCCTTGGTCCGCGAGAGCGTGTTGTATATCTTCAAAGCCATGGCAACAAAGCGCGGGAGCCTAGCGGGAGACAAGGGGAATTCGAAGCAGAAAAGGGCTGGGGAAGATGTGAACGAGCATGGGTTTCATGGTCCGGTTCCCAAATCTCAAACTCCAAGTCCACAAGCCGTTTCAGGGCAGGTTTGCAGATCCGGGCGCACTCCAGGAACGGGCGCCCAAGGCGTCGCAAAGTTGGAGCGAACCGTCCCCCATGAGCCTATCCAGGCGCGGCTCATGGGGGACGGTTCGCTCCAACTTTACGGCGGAAATCGCACGCGTCGTTACGGAAATTTTGTTGGAAGTTGCCGGGGCGGCGCTTAGTTTCCGCGGCGTCAACCAAAAGCGCCGCATCGAACCATGAGCATCCTCGCGACCCGGCCGACCCGCTGCAAACTCTGCGGCGGCAAGCTCCATCGACGCGACCTCCGCTGCGTCGATTGCGGGACGCCTCAGGAAAACCCGGGACAGCAGTTCCGCATGGCGCTGATGGTCTTGATCGGTTTTGCGGCGTTCTGCGCGGTGGTCTTCTTCGCGCTGAAGTACCTTTTCTCCAAGAGCTGAGGAACCGCTTGAGGCGGAGCGCGGAATTCATTCCGCTTCAACCCGCAGAATTCCGGGGTCAGGAAATCGACCGGGGCTCAGAACCTGCCAAAGTTGAAGCGGACTAAAGTCCGAGCTCCGAAAAGCATTGTCCCCCTGCCGTCGTTCAATTCGGCGGCGCAAAGGTGGAAAGCAGTTTCCCGTCCGCGCCATTCCAGATCCGCAGGGAGCCGTCCTGACCGCCGGCGACGACCACGCTCCCATCCGCCGTCACCGCGGCCGCGTGCAGGAAATCCCCCGCCCCGCCAAAGTTGCGGATGGTTTTTCCGTTCTCATCAACAAACCTCGCGGCGCTGTCGCCGGCCACCGCGAGGAAGTAGTTCTTGTTGTCCACGTAACGCACGGCCGTGACCTCCTTGCTGAAGCCGCCGATCGACTTCTTGCGCGCGCCCTTCTCGGCGTCCCAAACCTTGATCGCAGCGTCGGCGCCGCCGCTGGCCAGCGTCCGACCGTCGCGCTTCCAACTCACCCCCAGAACGTGGTGGGTGTGCCCCTCGAAGGAGCCCGCCGCCTTGCCGGTCGCGACATCCACGACCTTTACGAACCGATCCGCCGCCGAGGAGGCCAGCTTCGTTCCGTCCGCCGAATACTGCAGGTCTAGGACTGAATCACTGTGAATGCCCTTGATATCCGCCTTCAGCGAGCCGTCCGCCACGGTCCAGATCTTGAGTTCCCCTTCGCGGGAGGGCTCGCCGCCGCCGGAAGCGAGGGTCTTCCCGTCCGGGCTGAAGGCCAACGCATTGACGCGATCAACCAGCGGCGACTTCGCGTCGCCCGAACCGATCCGCCGGGCCAAGGTCCAGTTCGCATTCCCGCGCCACCGAACCGCCCGGCCATCCGCACAGGCGCTGATCAAACGTCCATCGCTGCCGTAAACCACCGCGGTGGCGGCCTTCGCATGCGCCGGAACAACAGAAAACGCCGCGCCGTTCTCCCCGTTCCAGGTTGAAATTCGTCCCGTCGAGGTCGCGAGGGCAATCGTGGCCCCATCCGGCGAAAATGCGGCCCCGCGGACCTCGACCGCCTTGCCCGCTTCGGCCGTCGCCGCCGCCAGGGCGGCTTCCAGGGTCTTCAAGGCGGCCTCGGCGCCCGCGACCGCCTTCTTCGCGGCGGCGACCGAATCCGCCTCGCGCTTCTCCGCCGCTTTCGCAAGCTTCAGTTCGTTCTCTGCGCGGGCAAGTTCGTCGTCGGCCTTCTTGGATTCCGGTTCAGCGGCGGCGACCTTCTTGTCCGCGGCGGCGATCTTGGCTTCGGCCGCCTTGGTTCGCGCCGCCGCGTCCTTGTTCACGCGATCAAATTCCGGCTTCAACTGCCCGGCGGCAAAGCCCTTCGCGCTGACCTCGGCGAGAGCCTTGTCCGCAGCGGCCTTGGCGGCTTCGGTCGCCTTGCGCTTTGCGTCCGCGTCCTTGGCCGCGGCGTCAGCGACGGCCTTGCTGGTCTTGGCCGCCTCGGCAAGGGCCTTGTCGGCGGCGTTCTTCTTGGCCGCCTCGGCCGAAACCTGCGCCGCTTTCTCCGCCGCAACCTTGCGCGCCTCCGCCCCGTCCGCCGCAACGCGCGCAGCGGAACTCTTCTCAAAGGCCGTCTTCGCCGCGCTCTCGGCCGCCTTCTGCGCGGCGGTCGCGGCGTTGTAGGCGTCCGTGACCTTTTTGATCTCCGCCTTCACATCGGCGAGAGCCTTGTCGGCGGCCGCCTTCTCCTTCTTCGCCGCGTCCAAAGCCGCCTTCTTTTCACCGGCCTTCTTTTTCAGCGCGGCGATGGAATCCGCCGCCTTCTTCGCACGGTCGGCCTCGGCCTTCTGTGTTTTCTCCGTCGCCGTCACGACCCCCTTGTGGTAGGCGACCTCGGCCTTGCCAAAATCGACCGTCCGCGCGGCCTCGGCCTCCGCCAAAGCCAGGCTTCGGTCGCCCTTGAGTTCCGCGACCTGCTTGCCGTCCTCCAGATTCCACAACTTCGCCGGTTGGCCTTTCGCGATCGTCACCGCGCGCTTCCCGTCCGCACGCGCGGCAAGCCCGGTCACCGCCGCTCCCGGCTTGAACTCGCGGATCGACTTGCCCCCCTTCAAATCCCAGACGCGAACCGAACCCGCAGCGTCTCCCGCCAGCAACCGGTTCTCCGCGCCTGAGACCCGCGCCAGGCTCAGGACCGGTCCCCCATGACCGCTCAATTCCTTCTCCAACGCGATCGCCGCTGCGGCGGCCTCGCCGGCGGCCTTGAACGCGACCTTTTCGGCCGCCTTCACCGCCGCCTCGGACGTCGTGGCGTTCTTTCTCGCCCCGTCCAATTTCGCGGTCAGCTCCTTGATGCGCTTCTGATGTTTTTCCAGTTCCGCCAGCTTCGCGCCGACGGCCTTTTTCTTCTTTGTCACCCCCTCCTCAGCCGCCTTCTTCTTCTCCTCATCGGCCGCATCGGCCAACGCCTTGTCCGCGACCATCGCCTCGGCGACGGCGGCGTCCCAGGCCTTCTGCGCCTGGTCGGCGGACGCCTTCGCGGCGCCCAGTTCCTTTTCCAGACCGGCCGGAGCCTTCTTCGCCGCCGCGCGTTTCGCGACCGCCGCTTCCAAGGCCTTGACCGCCTCGGCCTCCGCCTTGTCCAGCGCAGCCTTCCTGGCCACCGCCGTTTCGGCCGGCAGCTTCCAAATTCGGATGGCCTTGTCGTCGCCGCCAGAAATCAAACGCCCGTCCTTGCCGCTCCAGGCCAGGGCCCGCACCGGAGCCGTCGCCTGCACTTCGGTGAAGGCCGCGCCCGACGGAGCCTTCCAAACCCGGATCTTCTGATCCTCGCCCGCGCTCGCCAGGAACCGACCGTCATCCGAGAATGCCAACGCGACGACCGGCTTCGCGTGCGCCGCCACGGCCGCGCCGGGCTTGCCGTCGCCCAGATTGAACAACGCGACCCGGCCGTCCGCCGCGCCGGTCGCCAGCCATTTGCCGTCCGGACTCACCGCCGCGGCGCGGACCTCGGTCTTCGACGCGGCAAACTCCCGGTCCGCCACTCCGATCGGTCGACGCCAGAGCTTGATCTCGCGGTAACCGCCCGAAGCCAGCAGCGTTCCGTCCGGGCTGAAGGCCAGCGAGTTGACCATGTCCAGATGCGCCGCGCCCGATCCCTTGTAGGGGCCGTCTTTCACAAGTTCCGGGTCGATGAGTTCCGCCGTCAGTTTCCCCGTCGGCAGATGGTAGACATAGATCCGGTTGGCCCGCCCGCACGCGGCAAACTGTCCGTCCTCGGTCAAGGCCACCGAATAGATCGGATGAAACCCCTTGGGCAGCGCGCTCCACTCGATCTTGGTCGCGCCCAGCACCTCGCCGGTCGCGCCCTGGTCAATCCAGAGTTTGATGAGCCCCAGTTCCTCGGAGGTGAGATCGCGCGCCTGAACCTTGTTCCCCTGCGGCGGCATGATCGAATCCTCGTCCTGATGCGCGGACAACTGCACGAGCAGGCTCTCCGCGCCTTTCCCGGGCACGGCCGACGGACCGGAATCGCCGCCCTTCAGAATGTCCTTCGGCGTCTCCAGCAGCAGGTCCGCCTTGGCCTTGGTCTTGTTGTGGCAGGCCAGGCAGTTGCTCCGCAGGATCGGCAGCACCTCCCGCTCAAAATCCACCGGCGTCGTGCGCTTGAGCTGCGCAATGGGGATGGACGCGGCGGAAACGACCGGGGACAACTGCCCCAGGATCAGGCACGCGGCGAGGGCGACAAGTGAAGGAAACTCGGGTTCGTTGGCTTTCATTCGCTGGGAAGGATGCTGGTCGGAAATTGACGTTCAAATTCGTTCACTTCTTCGGAGCGGGATTCACTCTTACGCGGAAGGGCGTGGAAAAGAAGGTCTGGGTCACATTCTTCTTCTCCCGCTTGCCCGCGGACTGCGCGCGCAGAAAGAGGGAGTGTTCGCCTTCGGGCAGTTTGTCGGCGTTGAGATCGATGGCCACCTTGCCCGCCGCGCCCTTGATCGTGGCATCCTTGAACTTGGCGAAGGCGGAATGTCCAAGGACCTTCACCTTCAGGTCCGCCCCGAAGCCCGGATCCCGCGCCACCTTCACCGGCAGCTCAAACTTCCCCCCGACCGTCGTCGTGATGACCTTGCCGTCGCCGGCCTCCATCGCAACGCCCGCCGCCTCCGAACCGATCACGCCCACCGCCAACCCCGCCGAAATCCGCGAGGGAACATCCTCCACATTGTAGTCGCCGATTGTCCAATCCACGCCCGCGCCTCGCGCCGTTCGTCTTGCGACAGTCTCCCCGATCCTGGCCGAGCCGACGACCTTCACCTGGCCGGCCCAATCCCCTGCGTCCTTGGCGGCGGTCAGGATCACCCATCCGACGGACTGCCCAGCCTCGATCGCGGCCCGGTGGGCGGTCACGCCCTTGGGCAGGCCTTCCACGGTCAACTCGATCGCCGCGTTGAAACCGTCGCGTCGGAATGCCATCACGCGCAGAGGCAGGGTATCGCCCTTCCGCAAATGCGCCGGCCACTGATAGACGGGTCGGGTGTTCGCCGTTTGCGCCAACTGATCCTCGGTCATGGCGACCAGTTGAAAATCCGGCGCGGCGCGACGAATCGCCAGGCGGTAGACGCGTTCCGGTTGAGCTTCGCCGCCATTGTAAAGATCGCGGACCATCACTCGGTAGGTCCCGGCGTCCGGCGCGGAGAAGCCCCAGGAAAAATCCCGTGAATAGGTATCGAAACGACGTCCGCCCAGGTTGGCGGCGTCCTCATAAAGCTCCTTGAGATCCGCGACCTTCTCCACGCCGCCGTCGTCTTTCGTCACCCGCTGGACCAGGCCAAACGGATGCGTCGGAAGTCCCATCCGTTCGGAGACCATTTCAATCTGGAAGGCGTCGCCCTTCTTCGCCTCGAACTCAAACCAGTCCTGGTCATGTTGCCGAAAAAACTGCCCGCTGATCTCCAAGGGAACGCCGATCTTCTGCGCCTCCGCCGGCGCGTCGTTCGGCTCTTTCTCGACCGTGACCGGCGCGACGGAGAGGCCGAGGAGAATCGGATTTGACGCGCCCTTGTCGGACGTCACCCGGTGGAGAAAACCCGTCACCCCGCCGGCTGAGGGACGACTCGCGCCCGGCAGCCTCGCGCCGTCCGCAACCGCCTCCGCCGGCGCGGCAATCTCCACCTCCAACCGCTCCAGCGGGCCGTCCTGGGGATCGTGTTTCGCGCCCGGAAGATTGCGGCCGAAGATGGTGTGCTTCGTCGTCTTTCCCGATTGGCCGGCCGCGGGCAGGATGAAATCGATCCGCGGGCCGTCATGAATGGTCAGCCGGTAGACATAATCCGCGCCGCCGCGAAACTGGAAATCGTGCGCCTTGACCACAAACTCGCCGTCCTTCGGCGCCACGAAGTCGATCAAGGAGCCGTCCCGCGACCGGGCCAGTTCCGCGGCGTCCAGATCGAAGAGAACCAGCGACGCCTCCATCCGCGAATCAATGTCCCGCGCCCGACATTCGATCAGGACGCGCTGTCCCTTCACCGCCTTGAACTTGAACCAGTCGGCAACAGCGGCGTCAGCGCGCCCGTTCACGGTGGTTCCGATCGCAACAGCCGCCGCTGTGGTCAGGGAATTGTGCGTCCCGCTTTCCAGGATTTCCGCCCGGTCGCCGACAACGAACCCACGCGGATTCGACACGCCGAACTTCCCGGCAAACCAGGCCTCATAGACGCCGACCGGCGTGTCCGGCGCGATCTTGACCTTGAACTTGTTCGCCTGTCCCTTGATGGGCTCGGCGGAGATCTTCGAACTCGAAAACAACAGCGCTCGCCCTTCGTTCAGGTCCGCCCCGGCGGCTGTCACTTCCACCTCGGAACCCGCCTTCCCTCCCGGGGGAAAGAGGGAGGAAAGCCGCGCATGGGGAAGCTGCGCCCGCCCCGCGAACAAGCCCGCCCAGAGCGCGAGCGCGAAAATCAGAAAACCGGGAACACGGATCATTCCGGACGGCCTAGGGCTATAAGCGGACGGGCTTGAATTCATGGCAAGGCTGCATTCTGCGGGCTGAACGCATCGTGTCAATCTGGGGTTTGGAGCGCGCGGCCCGCTCACCACGTAGGACAGGCATCCTGCCTGTCCATGGCATACCGCATGCGCAGCCGTTGTTTCCAGAGGCGTTCTGTCCGAACGGGCGGCAATGCGACATGCCGGGAACAGGCTGGAAGCGCTGTCCTACGACGGTCTGCCTGCGGCAGTCCTCATTCCCACCCCGCCCGATCCTATCGCCTCACCTCACATTCGCCGCGTAGATTTCCAACACCAGATCCGTGGCCAACCGGCCCGAATCAGCCGGCACGGCGGGTTCGCGATCCTCCCGGACTGCGGCCGCAAAATCCTGCAGGATCGCTTCATGTCCGGCGGTGTCCTCCACGGCCGCGCTGGCCGCCCCGCTGTGCACTTCGAAGTCCTTGTTCGCGGAGGGGTTTTCCACGCCTTCAATCTCCCAGGTAGAAATCTCGTCGTTGATCAGAACAATGGTCCCCTTGTCGGTGTGAATTTCGAGAACAGGCGAAAAGCCCGGCTTGGCGGCGGAGGAGGCGGTGATGCTGCCGAGCATGCCGTTCGCGTAGCGCAGCAACGCCGTTCCATGATCCTCAACCTCGATGTCGTGCACCTGCGTCCCAAGCATGCTCAAGACCTTCTCCGGCATCCCGAAGAACCAGCAGAACAGATCCACATTGTGCGCCGCCTGCTGCATGAACGGGCCGCCCCCGTCGATCTCATAGCCGCCGCGATAGGCGCCTGAATTGTAATAGGCCTCGTCCCGCCAGAACTTTACCCGCATGTCCGCCGCGAAGACGCGTCCGAGAGTCCCGTCTTCCAGCAGCTTCTTCAGCAACCGGTTCTCCGGGCTCATGCGCCGCTGGTAGCTCACCGCCAGCTTCACTCCGGCCGCCTCGCAGTCGGCGATCATCGCGTCCATGTTCTCCCTATTGATCTCCAGGACCTTCTCGGTCAGCACGTGCTTGCCCAGTTTCGCGGCCTCCCGGGCGCCGGCATGATGGAGGCCGTTCGGAGTGCACAGAATGACGGCGTCGAACGAAACGTCCACCTCGGCCAGCGCGCCGAACACCGGCAGTTCCTCCGGCGCGTTCTCAATGCCCCGACCGCTGCGCGAAACCACGCCGACAAGCTCCAGACCCGGCGAACGATCGATGGCCTTCAGGTAGGTGCGACTGATGTTGCCCGAACCGACAATGACGTAGCGAAAAGGTGTTTCCGACATGGCGCGGGAGAGTTTCAGGAAGACGGGCTGTTGGCAATCATGACAAGCTTCGCCCACCATCAATGCAATCGCAGCCTACGTCCTTTGCAACACCCGGCCAAAGCGCGCGGGATCCGGCATTTCCTTCGCGGTGAATTCGCGGCTGCCAACCAGTTCGCTCACGTCGATGAACCGCCCCTCCTTCTCGGCCGATTCGTAACCCGCCATCAGGACGGCCATGGTGTCCCAGGCCATCAACGGACCGGACTGGGGATGCCGATCCGGATCCAGCGCGCAATCGACGGCGTCGCTCATCTCGTTCACATAACCGTGCGAATGGAACTGGTTCGGACGCGGAAAACTCGTGCCGACCGGCGTCGGCAGCTTCTCGCGAAACAGCAGGTTTCCGGCGGGTTCCGCCGAGGGCAGGAAGAGCTCGTTCTCGTTGTTCGGATTCACCCGGATGTCGTATTTCGCGAAGTCGGTGATGACGGAAAGCTCGTTGCGGATGCCGGTGATGCTGAGGTCGTGGCCCAGGGCCTCGGCGACGGTCCCATCCTCGAAGACAACCGTGATCCGCGCGAAGTCATCGACATTCTGCATGACGCGAAAATGCTCCCCCGCCGACGCCGGCAGTTGCTTGAGAACCTGCAACGAGATGGCCGAGACCTTGGCGGGCCGGATCGGCCGCCCGTCGCGCAGGATGCCCTCCACCTGCTTGAGAAACAGGCAGGGACCCAGCGGGTGGCAGCCCTTGTTGAACAGGGCGCCGCCGCCTGACAGCGAAGGCGTGTCGTAGGCCGGAGCATGCGATCCCTGATGCGCGCAGACGCCGAACTGATGCAGCACCCTGCCCTTGTCCGTCTTCTGCGCCTCGGCCAGCAGTTCAACCAGGGCCTTGACCCCGTCGAAGTAGACGAAGTCCTCGGCGTAAAGGAGCTTGGAGCCATTTTCCCGGACGGCGTCGAGAACCTCGCGCAGGAACTCCATGGACTCGTCCTTCTTCGTCTCGGCGTCCGCATCCCTTCCTTCGGGATACCCGGGCCAGATGACGGGCGGCTTTTCCAGGACAATCACCGGCACCCCCGCCCTCGCGGCCTCCATGGCATAGGGGCCATGGGCGAAGTTGGCGCAGGCGATGTTGTCAATGTCCGGCCGGAGTTCCTCGAGCATCTCGGCGTGGCTGGCGTAGGCCCGCCCCACGCCGTGCTTTTCTGCGAAGGACTCCGCATTGGAGACCTTGCCCGAAGTGACGCCGGCCAGTTCGATGGCCACGCCGTTCTTGTGCGGGATCATCCCGTAGCACTGCGCGGAATAATCCGCGGCAAACCCCGTCCCGTTGATCGTGACTTTGAGTGTCTTGTTTTCCATGGGCCGGAAATCATTGGCGGACCTCGTTCGCGGCGCAAGACCGGATGAGGCTCGCAAACTCCCGCTCGCCCGAATCCTCCAACCCGGATAGGCTTGATTCGTGAAACACACGTTCAGCGCGGTCCTGCTCGGAGCCCTGATCTCGGGCTCACTCAATTTCGCGCGGGCGGCCGGCCACAGGTCCGACTGGATCGAAGGCGAAGGAACCGGCGACGGCGCGACCCGCGATTACTACAACCGCGCAGCGCGCCTGGCCTGGAACAACTTCATGGGAGACTGGCGCGACGCCGACAACCTCGCCCAGGGCGCCAAGCCCTACGCCGCCGTCGCCATCGAGGACTCCGACACCGGCCGCTTCATCGAATGGAACGTCACGGAACTGGTTCACGAATGGAACGAAAAACCGGCCGGGAATCGGCCCAACCAGGGATTCTTCCTCCGATTGACCAAGGGCTTCGGAAAAATCGATTTCTGTTCCGACGAACACCCGGACAAGGAGCTGCGTCCCCGTTTGGCGATTCAAACCGGGCCACGGTTGACCGTCTTCCCCGCCGTCGCCGACTCCCATCTGGTGAAATCGACCTACCGCAGTCATGGCCAAGCGGAACTGCTGCGCGTCGCGCCAGACAGCCACACGCTCATCCGCTTCGACCTGGATCCCGTCAAACGACTCGAACCAGCAACCCGGGCGACGCTTCGCCTCCACACCTCCCGTCAATACGGCGACGCCACCGTCGGGGTGTTCCGTTGCCGGCAAGGTCACGAGGCTCCGGACACGAATCCGCTTCCTGGACTGGCCGCCGGGTTTCCACATGATCGCAACATCGGCTCCCACAAGTCCGTGCTGTTCGCGACCGGTTTCGAATCAGCCGACTGGGACAGTGAATGGACCCGCGCCGGCGAAATGCAGGCGATCGACATCGTGACCAACGACCCTGCCCGCAAGTTTGCACCGTTCTCGGGCAAGGCTTTGCGGGTGCGGATCGCGAAAGGCGCCAACGGGGCCTTGAACACCTTGTTCAAGTTCCGACAGGAAACCGGGTCGGAACCCGAGGAGGTCTATTTCCGCTACCACCTGCGTTTGGGCGACAACTGGAACCAGACCCTCGAAGGCGGCAAGATGCCGGGCATCAGCGGAACCTACGGCATCGCCGGCTGGGGAGGCCGGAAAAGCAACGGATACAACGGGTGGTCTGCGCGTGGCCTGTTCCAACGCACCATCCCGCCCGGCTCCAATCCCCTGGCCGGCACAACCCCGATCGGCACCTACTGCTACCACGCCGACATGGAGGACCAATACGGGGACAACTTCATCTGGCAAAACGGCTATCGCGGCTACCTTGAGAACAACCGCTGGTATTGCGTGGAAACCCACG
This sequence comes from Verrucomicrobiales bacterium, assembly GCA_038126235.1. GTDB lineage: Bacteria > Verrucomicrobiota > Verrucomicrobiia > Limisphaerales > JAYPEY01 > JAYPEY01. Next base: position 46,014 of record JAYPFK010000040.1, on the reverse strand, counting down.
TAAAACTCAACACCCCCGGCCGATGTGACGGCATCCTCCGCGGCTGGATCGACGGCCGCCCCGCCTTCGAGAAGACAAACCTCCGCTACCGCCTCACCGACAAGCTTCGAATCGAGCAGGTCTGGATGAACATCTACCACGGCGGCAAGCGCCCCTCCCCACACGACCAGCACGCCTTCATCGACAACGTCGTGATCGCCCGCGAGTACATCGGGCCGCGGGCGGAAGAAAACGAGCGCCCAAGCGCGCCGTAACCATGCGCAGGCGGCTCAGCGGGCAACTTGAAACATTGACGCCGGTTTGAATTTTCACGTTTAACATTGCGCGTTCAGCGTCGCCTTGTTCCAACTTGGCCGCTGGCAGCACAACGAATCCTGTCACTGTTTTCATGTCGCCGCGCGATCACAACGAACATCCGCTCCAACCGGGCCGCCGCCGTTTCCTGTATCGCGGCGGCTTGGGCGCCGGATCGCTGGCGCTGTCCACAATGCTGGCCAACGGAGCCCACACGAGCGAGGCTCCCGACCTGACGCCCCACCATCGCCCAACCGCCAGGAACGTGATCTTTCTGTTCATGTCCGGCGGCCCCAGCCAGGTCGACCTGTTCGATCCCAAGCCCGCGCTGGAAAAGCTCGCCGGCAAGGACGTGCCGGAGGGCCTCGCGAAGTTCGTCCCCAAGATCAAGCGGGCGGGGCTGAACAACCTCATGCCCTCGCCCTGGGCGTTCAAGAAACGCGGCCAGTGCGGCATGGAGATCTCAGACTTGCTGCCGCACACCGCGCGCCTCGCGGACGACCTTTGCGTCATCCGTTCGATGAACCACCGCAACCCCGTCCACGGCCCCGGCGAATGCGTGGCCCTCACCGGCGCCGCCGCCGGCGACCGGCCGAGTGTCGGAGCCTGGTCCATCTACGGACTCGGCAGCGAGGCAGCCAATCTCCCCTCGTTCATCACGATGAACCTGCACAGCGACGGGATGCAGTATCCGCAGGCCGCCGGCTGGGGAACCGGGTTCCTGCCCTCCCGCTACCAGGGCACGGTCGTCGACCCCGAGAAGGGCATCCGGGACGTCGCCATGCCCGAGGGCACGAACAACGCCAACCGACGCGAACAACTCGACCTGATCGAGTGGTTCAACCGCAGGCACCTCGACGCCGTGGTGCGAAACTCCGAACTCGAGGCGCGCATCCGCTCCTACGAGATGGCCTTCCGCCTGCAGACCGCCGCGCCGGAACTGTTCGATCTCGCCAGCGAACCCCAACACATCCGGGAACTCTACGGCGTCGATGAAAAGCCCACCCAGACCGCCGGCCGCGGCTGCCTGCTGGCGCGGCGGATGGTGGAACGCGGGGTGCGGTTCGTGCAGGTGCGCATCGGCGGCTGGGACGCCCACGGGAACATCAAGGGCAACCACACCAAGATGTGCGGCATCACCGACAAGCCCGTCGCCGCCCTGCTCACGGACCTGAAACAGCGCGGCCTGCTCGACTCGACGCTGATTGTCTGGGGCGGGGAATTCGGTCGCACGCCGACCATGGAGGGCAAAGGCAACGGTCGCGACCACTCACCGGCGGGCTACACCATGTGGCTGGCCGGGGGCGGCGTGAAAGGCGGTCAGATCATCGGCGCGACCGACCCCATCGGCTACGTCGCCGTCGAACGCCCCGTCAGCGTGCCGGACTACCACGCCACCATTCTCCACGCCTTGGGGCTCGACCCAACGAAACTCTCCTTCCAACGCCACGGCCTCACCGAGACGCCCTCCGGCATCACCGGCGGCATGCCGGTGATGGAGGCGTTCGGTTAAACCCGTCTCACAACTTGAACAACCGCTTCGAATTCTCGTAGAGAATCTTGCGTTCCACCTTCTTGCTCGGAGCCAACCGCCGCAGCGTCTTCAAGGTCTGCGCGCCTTGGCAGCCCGGCCCGCGGCCGATGGTGTCCTTGCAGTCGCTGCCGTAAAGCAGTTGGTCCTGATGTCGCTCCAGGAAGGCCGTCGTATGCTCCTCGTCCCGCAACAAGGCGCGCAAGCCCGATCCGGCCGAATGATCGGCATACATGTTCGGATAGTTCGTCAGCAACACGTCCGTGATGCCGCCCGGCGTCACCTTGGTGCCTAGCTGCGGATACATCGTCTTCTGATCGTGCTTCTTGTCGATGTTCCCCCACCAGGTCTGCGCGTGGCCGATGAAGTTCACGGTCGGGTATTGCTCGAGGATCTTGTGGAAACGCTCGATGCCCAGGTTGTAGGTGTTGTGCTGGAAGTGCATCAGCACCGGCACGCCGTATTCCTTCGCGATGTCGTAGACCATCCGCATCGGCTTCGACTCGACATCCAGGTGGAACTTCTGCTCGCCGATGCCGATGGCTCCCAGCTTCAGCCACTTCTCCAGGTTCTTCCGCGCGCCCGGCATGTCGGGCACCTCGTTGCAGAAGAAAACCATCTCGCCCGGATGCGCCTTGGCCAGCTTCACCGCGTCCTCCGTGCCCGTGCAGCGCGCGGCCAGGCCATTGGATCTGCCATGGTGCGTCGAATTCAGATCCACGTAGGTGCCGGCCGGCAGGATGATCGTGGTGGTGATTCCCATTGCGCGCTGATGCGCCAGGAACTGCTGGTCCGAGCGGCCGTGGTAGCCGGTGTGCTGATGGATGTCGATGACAGGCTCGGGGCTCGCGGCAAGCAGGGGCTTTGCGCTTGATGCCGCCAACGCCATCCCGGAACATGCGATGAACCTACGTCGGGTGATCTGCGTTTTCATTCGTGGATTGGCTCGGAATCTGATTTTTAAAGACGTCGCATACTGATCGCCTCCCTCCGCGAATTCAAATTGGAAATGGCCATGAAAGCACGAACCGCCGAAATCCCCACCGCTCACGAAACAACAGGCAGGTCCGGACTTGCCCTTTGCTCCGCTCTCGTCCTCGCCTTCACCACCCTCACTCTCCCCGCAGCCGAACCCGTCCCCGATCCCAAGGAACTCCCGCGCATCCCCGCCACCGAACCCGCCGACGCCCTCAAGACCTTCAAGGTCAAGCCCGGCTTCCACCTTGAACTCACCGCCTCGGAACCGTTGGTCACCGACCCCATTTCCCTGTCCTTCGACGCCGACGGCCGGCTTTACGTCGTGGAGATGCGCGGTTACTCCGAACGCCGTGACGATTCCATGGGCCAGATCCGCCTGTTGGAAGACACGAACTTCGACGGCCGCATGGACAAGAGCACGGTCTTTGCCTCCGGCCTCAACTGGCCCACCGCGGTTTTCTGCTACGACGGCGGCGTCTTCGTCGGCGTCACGCCGGATCTGTGGTACATGAAGGACACCAACGGCGACGGCGTGGCCGACCTCAAGAAGATCGTCTACACGGGCTTCGGAACCGACCGCGAACGCCTCAACGTCCAGGCCATGTTCAACAGCTTCCGCTGGGGCCTCGACAACCGCATCCACGGCGCCACCGCCAGCAACGGCGGAACCGTCAGAGCCCCTTCAGACAAGGGCTCCAAGCCCGTCCCCGTCCGCGGCCGCGACTTCTCCTTCGATCCGCGGACCATGGAATTCCGGGCCGAGGATTCCACCGCGCAGCACGGCATGAGCTTTGACGACTGGGGCCGCAAATTTGTCTCCAGCAACAGCAGCCACCTGCAGGCAATCATGTATGACTCCGCCTACGCCGGTCGCAACCCCCACTACACCATGCCCTCCCCCCGCATCAACGCCGCGGCCGACGGCGCCGCCGCCGAGGTCTATCGCATCAGCCCGGACGAGCCCTGGCGCATCGTCCGCACCCGTTGGCGGGTCACCGGAGCCGTGCGGGGCGCGGTCGAGGGCGGCGGCCGCGTGTCCGGTTACTTCACCGCCGCCACCGGCGTCACCATCTACCGCGGCAACGCCTACGGCGACGACTTCCTCGGCAACGCCTTCATCGGCGACGCGGGCAGCAATCTCCTCCACCGCAAGCGCATCGACTATGAAGGCGTTGTGCCCGTCGGCCGCCGTCCGGCCGACGAGGAGAAGGTCGAGTTCGTGGCCTCGACCGACAACTGGTTCCGCCCCGTGCAGTTCGCCAACGCCCCCGACGGCTGCCTCTACATCGCCGACATGTACCGCGAGACCATCGAACACCCCTGGTCGATCCCCGAGTCGATCAAACAGCACCTCGACCTCAACGCCGGCAACGATCGCGGCCGCATCTGGCGCATCGTCCCGGACAACTTCGAGCAACCGAAAGCGCCGAAGTTGAAGAACGCCTCCACGCAGAAACTCGTCGCCACCCTCGCCCACCCCAATGGGTGGCATCGCGACACCGCCGCCCGGCTGCTGTTTGAACGCCAGGACAAGTCCGCTGTGAAACCGCTCGAAAAACTCGCGAACAAGTCCCAATCCGCCGTTGGTCGACAGCACGCGCTGTATGCCCTCGCCGGCCTTGAAGCGCTCACGCCCTCCATCCTCAATTCTGCGCTTTCCGACGCGAACGCGCACGTCCGCCGGCACGCCCTGAAGCTCCTCGAACGCTTCGCAGATTCTCCCGCGGCATCCGCATGGAAAAAGGCGGTTTCGCTGGCCTCCGATCCTGACGCCGCCGTCCGCCAGCAACTGGCCTTCACGCTCGGAGCCGCCGAAACTCCCGGGAAATCCGCAGCCCTCGCCCGCGTCGCCCTTCGCGACGGACGCGACAAGTGGATTCAGGCCGCCATCATGAGCTCCATCGGCGACGACGCCGGACAATTGTTCGTCACCCTGGCCAACGACAAACAAACCGCCGCCTCCGATGCCGGCCAGACTTTCCTCACCCAACTCACCGAAACCATCGGCCGCCGCAATCGGGCCGCCGAACTGCAGACTGTGGCGGACTTCGCGACCTCGGCCAAGGACCGCGCGCTCGGCCTCCGTACGCTGCGTTCGCTCAACGACGGCCTGAAGCGCAGCCGCGTCAGCCTGGCCAAGGCGGGCCTGCTCGAACGGCTTCAACCCGTCTTCACCGAAGCGGCCGAATCCCTGACCGCATCGGGGACCTCCAGCGCGGTTCGCCTCGCCGCGATCTCCGTCCTGGGCATTCCGGAATCCGGCAGATCCGACGCGCTCCTCGCGCAGATCCTCCACCGCGCCTCCGCAGCGGAATCGGAAACCATCGCCGCGCTCACCGCCATCGCGGGGCACGATAACGCCGCCGCCTGGTCCAAGATCGCCGAGGCCCTGCCGAGCTATTCCGCCAAGCTTCAAGCCGAAGCCATCAAGGTCATGCTCGCCCGCTCCCGGGGAACCCTCGCCTTCGCCAAGGCTCTGGAAGGCGGCTTGGTCCGCCCGTCCAGTCTCACCGCCGGCCAGGTTCAGGCCCTGCGCAAACATCGCGTGAAGGAGGTCCGCGAGATCGCCGTCAAGACGCTCGGCGCGCCGCCCTCCGCCAACCGCCAGGCCGTCGTTGATTCCTTCCTCCCCGCCATGCGCCTAAAGGGAAACGCCGCCAACGGCCGCGCGCTATACCAGCAGCTTTGCGTCTCCTGCCACAAACTCGGCTCCGAAGGCCATCCGCTCGGTCCGGACCTCGTCACCATGAAGTCCATGGGCCGCGAGAAGATCATGGTGAACATCCTCGATCCCAACCGCGAGGTCGCGCCGCAGTATTTCAGCTATTCGATCGACACCAAGGACGGTGAGAACCAGACCGGCCTGATCGCAGGCGAGGACGAACAAAACGTCACCCTCAAGGCCGCGTTCGGCGCGACCACCGCCGTGTCGAGGGCCGACATCGCATCCATGAAGAGCACGGGCATGTCCCTCATGCCCGAAGGCCTGGAAACCGGGATGGATCACCAGAAGATGGCCGACCTGATCGAGTTCATCGTCACCGCGGAGCAGTAAACCCACCTTCGGGCGCAATCCATCCTCTTCGCCGTCCGCAAATGACGCGGAGGAGCGCGGCGTTTACGCCGCATAAAACCCGGACGTCCAATGGCCTCCGGTTGGAACGGCGCCTTTGCGATGATCGGACGCATCAGCGGCCTGAAGGCCGCGCTCCGTTCAGTCTCACCCGGGTGCGTGTTTTCTTGTCGCGCGCCCGCGTCCCTCACCGCCGTGATTGCGCGCTTGATCTGCGCGGATTCTTCCCCAGACTCCCGAGCATGACTCCTTCTCAGACCATCAACCGTCGCTCCTTCCTCAAGACCTCCGCCGTCGCCTCGACCGCCGCGCTTGCCGCTCCGGCCCTCGTCCGGGCGCGCAACCTGAATTCAAACCTCCAGTTCGCCGGCATCGGCGCGGACGGCAAGGGCTGGTCCGACATCCGCGAGATCTCCAGCCACGACAAGATCCGCAACGTGGCGTTCGCCGACGTGGACCTCGGGCGCACCGCCAAGGCCGTCCGCGAGTATCCCGACGCCGCCATCTTCCAGGACTACCGCGAGATGCTGGACAAACTGGGCGACAAGGTGGACGCCGTCACCGTTTCCACCCCGGATCACACCCACGCCATCATCAGCCTGGACGCCATGCGGCGCGGCAAGCACGTCTACTGCCAGAAGCCGCTCACCCGCACAGTCTGGGAGGCCCGGCAAATGCGGCGGCAGGCGAAGAAGTCCGGGGTGATCACCCGCATGGGCAACCAGATCCACTCCCACACCGCCTACCGCACCGCCGTCCGTTTCATCCAATCGGGCAAGCTGGGCAAGGTCGAGGCGGTTCACTCCTACGTCGGGACAACCGGCCACGGCCGCAGCGGCCTGTTATCGCGCCCCGCCAGGAGCGCGCCCAAGCCCGAGGGCCTGAACTGGGACCTGTGGATCAGCGTCGCCCCCATGCGCCCCTACGGCGGCAACCGCGTCTACCATCCCTTCACCTGGCGCGACTGGCAGGACTTCGGCTCCGGCGCCATTGGCGACTTCGGCTGCCACCTCCTCGACCCCGTCTACACCGCCCTGAAGATCACCGGCGATCCGATCAGCGTCCGGTCCGAACACACCGGCATGAACGACGAGATCTGGCCCGCGCAGGAGACGCTCAGCTACGTCCTGCCCGGCACGGAATACACCGCCGGCAAGACCCTCCCCATCACCTGGTATGACGGCGGACGCGAACCGGCGCCCGGCATCGCCAAGCTCGCCGCCGAACAACACATGCCTCGCGGAGGCTCCATCTTCGTCTGCGAGGGCGGCAACATGATCCTCCCCCACGTGGGCATGCCCTTCGTGAACCAGCCCGGCATCGAAATCGAACCGGTCGAAAGCCTGAACCACTACCACGGTTGGGTCGATGGCTGCCTTTCCGGAAAGCAGCCCAGCGACGGTTTCGAATACGGGGGCCACCTCACCGAAGCCGTCCAACTCGGCAACGTCGCCGCCTTCTTCCCGAAGCAGGCGCTGAAGTTCGACGCCCAGAAGCTGAAAATCACCAACCTCCCGGAGGCCAACAAACACCTCACCCGCAAATACCGCAAAGGTTTCGAAATCAAGCCGGTGTAAGGCGACGCAAGGGGGCGCGAGGACTTCCAAGCAGGGGCGACATTCCTGTCGCCCTGCCTGCGGAGCTGGCACAAAGGCGCTGAGCATGTCGCCGAGACTTGGTCGCGTCCTCGAGCCCCGCAGCCTACTCCACCAGGGCCACGCGGTAGAACTTCATGTCGCCGGTTGCGCCCGCGTCCAGGACCTGCGTCGTCGCGCCCGTCGCGGTCACCGGCCCGCCGATGTCCGTCCAACCGCCCGCCCCGACCTGGTCGCGTCCGCTGAGCTGGTAGGTTTTCCCGGCGACGCTCTGAAACGTCACCGTTGTGCCGCTCATGTCCTGCGCCACGCTCTGCACCTCCATGCGCGAATCGGCGTCGTTCGGATTTGTCGCCGCCGCGGCTTCGAACGCATTGGGGAAGTCATCGTTGTCCGGGTCGGCATCCGGCCCGGCTTCGGGTGCCGTCCACAAGGGGAAGTTGGCGCGTTGGAACGCATCGTCCAGCCCGTCGAAATTGTCATCCCGGACCAGAGGTTGGATCTCCACAAACCCGTTCGCCCAGACAAATTCCGTCGGCCCTTGGCTCAACTTGACGCTGCGCGGCCCCGGAGTCGCATCCACTGCGATCGTGACCGGGGCCTGAATCAGGGTCCAGTTGAAGAAGGTCGACGTATCAACCGAAGCGGCCCCGACCGTGACGCCGTCGCCCGTGATCTCCAAAGCGGCGCCAAACACGACCGCCCCCTGATTGGGGACCAGGACCCCGAAGGTCACCGGCCCGGTGCCGGGAACCAGCCTCCCCGGCGTCCGATACGCATTCCCGCCATCGTCCGGCGACCGGGTGCGGTTGATGTGATAGCCGACATAAGAGCCTGAAACGGCCAGGTTCAACGTCGCGGTCTGCCCCCCCGACACGCTGACCAGGGTGTCTCCCGAAGCGACAAATTCCGTGTGAGCTCCGGCGAACTCACTCCCTATATCGACGCCGCGCACAAGGAATTCCGTGGCGCCAACCGGATCCAGAGGGGTCGCCCGCACCTGGTAGGTTCCCGGCTCCAGCGCCGGCAGTTGGTAATCCCCGTTCGCGTCGGTCACCGTGCCGGCGGCAACATTGCCCGCCGCGTCCTCCGCGATGACCGCCGCGCCGAACACCGCAACCGCGTTCTTCGTCACCCGCCCGGCCACGCCGCCAAACTGCCCCGCCTGCGCTTGGTCGGGATAAAGAAACCTCACCGCCGCAATGTCATCGCCGGCCAGGCCGCTCTGGTGGTCCTTTATTCCCGCCCGAGCGTGAGCAAGCATCGTCGCCCCGCCGACCGGCGAGTGCAGCAGGCCGATCAGATGCCCGATCTCATGCGTCGCCGTGCCCTCGATGAAGAAGTGGGAGTTCAACGTCCCCGCCCAGGTGTGATCCGTGAACCACTGCCACTGCGCCCCGTTCATTACAATGTCCGCCTCCTCGATCACCCCCTCGCTCGACGTGATGCAGGTGACGCCCAACGTGCCGAAGATGCTGGTCTGACCGCCCTCCACCAACGTGCTCTTGGCGAAGAAGATCACGTTCGTGCCGTCGGTCGGATCCAGGTCCACCCCCGCCCCCATCAATCCGCCCTCCTCAAACTTCAGGCTCGTGCCGGGAACCGCCTGCCACTGCGCGAAGCTGGCGCGAAGCGCATTCAATTCGGCGGTTGTGTTCGTCGTGGAAAATCCCTCCGCGCCGAGAAAAAAACGCACCGCCCCGGTGTCCGGATTCACGATGTTGGTGGAGACCGCCGGTGCGACCGGAGCGAGATGCCAGCGCAACGCGGGATCGGGCGGTTGGACATCGAGCACGAAGCCGGACGCTCCCGCCGCCGCCGCCAACAGCAGCGCGCCCACGACAAGCTGAAGGAATCGCGCCCTCATTTCGCCGCCGCCCGCACGCGCCGCTTCAGATCCGCGAGGGAAAGCGGCCGATTGCCCAACCGGTTCTGCAATGCCCGCGCATTGCCATCGCCGCCAACCGCGCCGCCGTGAAAGGGATTGCGCGCCTGTTTGGCTCCGTCCGCGCCGGTCAGGATCTCGAACTTCCCCTGCGAAAGCCCCAGCACCACCGCCTCCCCCCGCGCGTTGAAGACCAGAAATGCCGCCACCTCTTCGCCCATGGCAAATCTCGGCGCGCCGACAATCTCCGTCTGCCGTCGCCCCAGCACGCCGCCCGCCTGGACAAGGGTCAGATTCCCCCGGGCAACGGTGCCTTTCCAGACCTCGGCGACATTGAGCCGGATGCGCGTGACCAACCGTCCCGCCTCGTCCTTCACAACCGTGCGTCCCGCCACCGTTCCCTGGACGACCGCCTGCGAACGCTCCGCCAGTTCCTCGATGGACAACGGGATCATCCGCGTCGCCCCGGCAGGCGCGACACAGGCCAGCGCCAACACAACAGTCGCCAAACGCAGAAAAAACTTCAGTCGAATCATGACGTCGCGAACATACGACCTTTCCGGCTTTTTTCGAGTCGCTTCCGCAGGGAGCGCGCCCCGGAACGGGTGGGGCGAATTGTCCTCATTGAGCCGGGCTCGCAACGCTGACGGCGGCTCATCGGGCACAATTCGCCCCGCCTTTCCCCTGAAAATGGCGCGCATCCCACCTCCGTCAGGTCGACTTTTGGATGAACGTCGTCTGCCCTTCCGTGACACGCTGGTAGTAGCCGCCCTTGTGGGACAGTTCTTCCGGTGTCCCGAATTCCGCCAGGCCCTTCTCTCCCAGGACCAGGACCTTGTCGACGCTGCGCACGGTCTCCAGGCGATGCGCCACGATCAGCGTCGTGCGGTTTTTCCGCAGACGCGCGAGGCTCGCCATCACGACCGCCTCGCTCTCCGAGTCCAGCGCGCTGGTCGGCTCATCCAGCAGCAGGATCGGCGCGTCCTTGAGGAAGGCGCGGGCGATGTTGATGCGCTGCTTCTCGCCCGCGCTCAACCGGATCGCGCCGTCGCCGACCACCGTGTCGTATTTCTCCGGCAGGTTCTGGATGAAATCGTCCGCCCCCGCGGCGACCGCGGCCTCCCGGATCTCCTCGTCCGTGGCGCCGGGCTTTCCGTAGCCGATGTTCTCGCCCAGTGAGGCCGGCATCAGCACGGGCTCCTGCAGCACGATCGCAATCTGCCGGCGCAGGTCCTTGAGGCGGAACTCGCGCACGTCGACTCCGTCCAGTTTGACCCCGCCCTTCACCGGGTCAAAGAAACGCGGCAGCAGGTTGATCAGGGTCGTCTTGCCCACGCCGCTCGGTCCGATCAGCGCGACGGACTCCCCGTCCTTCACTTCAAAGCTCACATCCTCGAACACCGGCCGTTCCTCGGCATAACCGAACGACACGCCTTCGTAGGCCAGGTCGCCCCGGATCGGCGGGGTTTCTTCCGCGGAAGGCTCGCCAGTCCCGCCCGTTTCCACGATGGATCGCGCATTCTCCGCCTCCGCCGCCTCGTCGGTGCTCTGGAGCAAATCGAACACACGTTGCGTGCCCGCCGTGGCCGTCGCCACCGTGGCCCCGACATGGGAAAGCTGGTTCAGGGGTTCATACAGCTGCCCCAGGTAGACCACGAACACCAACAATGCGCCGACGGTCATCCGCCCCGCCTGCACTTCGACGCTGCCCAACCAGACAATCGCAGCCATGCCCGCGCCGAAGACGATCGAGATCGCCAGCCAGTAGATCAGCTCCCAACCATGCTGGGTGAGCCGCTTCTCCTGCGACGCCAAAGCCCGTGTCTTGAAACGCGCGCTCTCCCGCTCCTCCAAGGTGTAGCTCTGGATCAACGGCATGGAGGTGACGTTCTGCTCCACCGCCGACGTGACCGCGGCGTCCGCCGCCTCCGCCTCGGCCCCGGCAGTCCGCATCCGCCCGCCAAACACACGAATCGACAGCATGAGCAGCGGCGCCAGCGCGGTCGCGACCAGCGTCAGCTTCACGCTCATCTGCCACATCACCACCAGCATCATCAGGAGCGCGACCGCCGCCGTCGCGAAGATCATCACCCCCTGTTGAAACATCTTTTGGAACGCGTAGGTGTCCCACGCCGCCCGATGCACCAGATCGCCCGTCGACATCGTCTGGTGAAAGCGCAGGGAAAGCCGCTGCAGGCGGTCGAACACCGCGCCACGCACCCGCCGCAACCCGCGCAGACCGACCTGGATCGCCAGGAAGTTCTGCAGGGCGGACAACGCCCCGTGCGCCGTGTAGATGAGCAGGATCAACAGGCCCGCGGCCAGCAACAGGAAGTCCTTGTCCCCAGTGTAAAGCCAGTCCGGTGCGGGCGTTGTCCCGATCACCGAATCCACGATGATCGCCAGGGGCCAGGGCTTGAGCAGGTTCGCCCCGATGCTCGCGACCAGCAGCGCCAACGCCGCCGCAATCCGGCCGCGGTCCGGCCGGAAGTAAATCAGCGCATGTCGGAGCTTTTCCATGAAAGCCGGGACTGTAGCCGCCCCGGCCGCGCAAGTCAGGTGATTCCTCGGCCTGCCGCGACCGCGACAAGTCGCTCAGTCCTTTCCTTTCCCGCTCCGCTCATAGACCACCCAACCGGGCAGATCGGGCACGGCCACCCTGTTCGTGTATTCGGGGAACATCTCCATCATCACAAACCTCGGCGCGTGGTCGGAAAAGGCAATCCGCTTCATATCGGCCGGCAGCCCCGCCTGAAACTGGCCGTCGCCAAGCGGCGGACCAAACCGCGTTCGCTCGAAGATGCCATAGGCGAAATGACGCAGCCTTCCCTCGCCCATGACGTGAACGAGCGGCGACCAGGAAAAATAGGCCTCTCCCGGATGCTTGCGGACATACTCGAACTCCATCCCTCGCGGATCCGGCTCACCGCCCCACCCCCGGCCACAACGGGCCGAAGAGAAAGCCAGCCAGACCGCCACTCCGAGAACGGCGGCTGACGTGGCAAGCCTCGTCGGCCGCCACGCGCCCTCCCCTTGGGTCAGGCACGCCCGCAGAAATCCGCACAATCCCAGACTGAACGCCAGCCCGAGATAGTAGAGAGGATGCGCAAAAGCATTGATGTCCCCTCCCGCTTTCGACCGGCCGATCAATGCCATCGGGATCATCAACAACCCGCAGAACACCAGCAATCCCACCGAAGCATCCGATCGCAGCAGGGGCGTCCTGATGCCCGAAACCCTGAAGCGGGCGGCGCCCAGAAGCGCGCCCCCGCCCCACGCGGCTCCAATGCCGACAGCATGTCCGAGAAACAAAAGCAGCGCCTCAAACAACACCAGCAACGCGCCCTTGTCGCCGCCCCGAGACAGGACGCCCAGACTTTCGTGCCAGGGATGCCCCGCCGGGAAGACAAACATGTGAAACAACAGGCTTTCCGCGTCAAACAGGCCCAGCATCACCAGCGAAAACCCACACAAAGCCGTCGCTCCCTTCACCAGAAATCCGCCCGCGGCCCTCGGACCATTCCGGAAGAGGCACCAGAAAGGCAGAGCCGCCAACAGTGGGGCCGCCGTCTGTTTGCCCCAGACGGCCAGCGAGGCTCCGATCGCCGCCGTCCACATCCAGCGCTCCGAACGGGCTTCCAGTCCGCGCGCCAGGGCGACACAAGCCACGCCCCCGAGACCGACGGCAACCACGTCCGCATTGATCGTGAACGCCGCGAAACTCAGGGCCCGGTTTCCAACTGTCAGGAACCCGAACAACGACAGGGCTCCCAGAAAAAGCGGCCACCTCCCTACCCGGTCCGGGGAGGACCAGACTGCGACCGCAAGCGGCGCCGCGTACAGGAGGACGCTCAGGAGAACCCCCACGGAAACGCAAGCGGTCGGATGCGGCAACACTCCCGCGAACACATACGCGAAGGCATGCACGGGACCATAGATGTTCCCCGCGATCGCGTCTTCAAACGGGGCGGGATAGACCGGCAACCCGCGCACGAGACTGGCGGCGGGGAGCAGTCTTGCGTCATTCCAAAAACTCCCGAAACCGTCGGCGCCGGGCGCGATCCGGGAGACAATCTCCGCCAAAAGGCAAAGCGCCATACCCGGCAACACAAGGGTCGCCGCCCTTGCCCATCCCCGCTCCGGTTTCCGGCGCCTGACGAACGCCCAACTGACGCCCACCCAGACGATCGCGAGACATGCTGTGGCGCTCAATGTCAACATCCCATGGTCCGCCCCGTCCCCGCGTAAGACTCTCCAACGTGTCAGTCAGGGCGCTCCCAGACCGCCGGCAGATGCCGGGAGACCTCGCCGTAGGTCTGGGACACAACAAAGCCGCTGGCCTGGGAGGTGTAGAAGATCCGGCCGTTGGAAACCACGGCTCCCAGGCATTCGCGGGAATCGATCGCCGGACCGGTGGAGACCAGCTTCCCGTCCTGTGAGAGGTCGATCATGTCCATGTTCGCGCCCAGCACGTAGGGCTCGGACAAAGTGAAGCGACAGCAGGCGTAATTGTGCCCGATGCTGGCCACGACCTTGCCGGTCTCACGGTCAAACACGTTCCCCTTCCCGCGCAGCGCGTTGGAGAAGATGTACTTCTCGCCGACCGTCACCACGTTCAGGGCCGAGGTCACGGGCTCCGATTTCCAGATCAGTTTCCCGGTCTTCGCGTCGAGCCGCCAGACAAAGCGGTCCTGCGTTCCCTCCTTCGCCACGTTGTAGCCGCCGATGTAGACGCTGCCGTCGCGCGCGCTGAGGGTGCACTTGGAAGTGAGGTAGTAATCGGTGGTCAGCCACAGGATCTTGCCGGTCTTCGGCTCGATGCAGGCGGTGAGCCCGTTGTGCTCCGTGGACAGGCCGCGGCGCTTCTTCTGGCTGGTCGCGTAGCCGAAGAACACGGAGTAGTAGAATTTCCCGTCGAGAACGCTGATGCCGCAGTCGTTGCCGCCGTTGCCGTATTCGGAGAAGTCTTTTTCCCAGAGAACCCTGCCGGTCTTCACATCCCAGGCCCAGATGCGAGGCCGGTGGTCCTTCGGATAATACGGAATCGTGTTCGCGTAGATCCAGCTGTTCACCTCGCGCCCGTCCCCGGTCGGTTTGGGATCGCCCTTGAAGGTGAAGGCCTTTTCCGAACCCTGCGCCGCGTACTCGCCCGAGCCCGAGGCATACATCGCGACCCCGTCATGCACCACCGGCGGGAACTGCCGACTCCAACCCGGCGAACCGGTGAACGGCGCTTCCCAGAGCAGTTCGCCCGTGCGCGCATCCAGGCAACGCATCAACGACTGCTTCAGACCACCCTGCGGCACAATCAGCTTCTCGTCAAAATAGAGAGGCGAGGTGAAGGACAGGTAGACGTGCGGCCAGTGCCGCCGCCACAGCAACCGCCCCGTGTCCTGCTCCACCGCGATGACCTGCCCCTCCGCCGTGTGCGTATAGAGCCGGCCGCCTCCGCAGACCGGCACGTGTTTGACCGTCCCTTCGAGACGGCGCGCCCAGCGCATGCGCAGGGGCGGCTTGAGTCCCTGGTCGTTGGCATTCGATCCGGCGAAGTCGCCGTAGTTCGTGTACCAGTCATATTTCGAATCCGCCATCGCTCCCGTCAACGGACTGCGGATCTTGGAAACGCCGAGGTCCTTCTGAGGCAGGGACGCCCTGCCTCCCGCGCTCCAGACATACAGGTAGCCGTCCTCGCAACCGGCGAAGATCCGTCCATCCGCCAAAGCCAACGGCGCGGTGACCGGGGCTCCAAAGGCCGTGTCCAGCGAGACAATCTCCCCGCCGCGCAAGGGCGCGACATGCACCCGCCCGTCGAGGCCGCCATAGATCGCGTGGTCCCGCGCAACCACCGGGGGCGAAATCGAAGGGTGAACCGACAGAACATCCGGCGTCTCCGCCCCATTCGCATGCCGACAAAGCCCCACGCCATGTTCAGGCCGAGTGCGGAACACCTCACCTCCCCGCACCGCCGCCGCCGCCATGCTCAACAATCCGTGCAGGTGGATCATCGTCTCCGTGCCCTTCACGAAATCCGTCGTCACCTTGTCGCCCTCCAGCTTCAGCTTCTCCACACGCCCCGAGTTGTCCCGCCGATGCCACTGCACGTAGACATTGCCCTCCGCATCGGCGCTCTGACCGAAGGTCGCGGGGTATTCCTTGCCCGCATAGGCCGGAATCTCCGCCACCGACCGCAGCTTCGGAGCCGCGCCGCCGTCCTCCACGAACACGGTTCGCCCGCCCGCCGGCATGACCACCACGTCACCCACCAGGCAGATGTCCCGGGAACAGACGAAATGGTCCTTCCAGTTCACGCGGTCGCCGCGAAACTTCACCCAGTCCGCGCCCAACCAGCGATCGCCGGTGAAACCGACAACCTCCTTCACAAAATCCCAGGTCCAGGCCACCTCGCCATCCGGCTCCAACGCGTAGATCCGCGCGCCCAACGTCGCAAAGTAGACCCGGCCGTTCCCCGTCGCCGCCGCGGAGAAAATGGGCTCTTCACAGTCGATTTCCTTCACCAACGATCCGGTCTTGCGATTCAGCACGTAGTGGTAACCCGCTGTCGTGCCCACATGCAGGAAGCGCCCGACCACCGCCGGAGTCGCGACATTGTTGCAATTGCCCTTTCCGCCCTTCGTCGCGAACCGCCACTGCTCCTTCAACGTCGCGGCATCGAACGCCACGACCACTCCCGAGCCGTCAATCACGTAGACGCTGCCGTCCGCGACCACCGGCGCCGCGTAGATCCCGTCCGTCAACGCGGCGGAGCCCGCAAGGCCAAATGACCGGTCACCCCGGAAGTCCGCCGCGTCACCCGACCGCGCGGGGCCGCCCTGAAGCTGCGGCCAGTCACCCGCCCGGACATCGCCCCCCACCAGGAAGCCAACTCCGACACACAAGGCCGCCCAGCGCACAAAACGTCGCATGAATCTTTCACTCATGCGCGCATTCTTCCCGCCCCGCCTCCGCGGCGCAAAGCTTTTGTCGGTTCCTCCCCGATTGTCATTTCGCGACAATTTCCGTTTTGAATTTCCGGGCAAACCCGTAATCTCCCGTCTCCACTGATGGCAGACGGAACATTGCACAAGGCATGGCTGGAGATCAGCGACCGGGGCGCCCACACGCTCACGGGCGGCTGCTCGATCGGCCGTTCAAGTTCGAACCAGATCGTCCTCGCGGCGGAGAAGGTGTCGCGCCGCCACGCCATCATCAACGCCGCCGAGAACGGCGAATACTGGCTCGTCGATCTGGGCAGCAGCAACGGGACCTATGTCAACGGTCGCCGCCTCGCCCAACCCACCCTTCTCAAGAACGCGGACGAGGTCCATATCGGCGATTTCATCCTGGTGTTTCGCCGGGACGGGGAGCCTGCCCCCGAGGAGAATCACGATTCGGTCTCCGACAAGACCATCCAGCACATCCGGGCGAACGACTGCTGGCTGCTGATCGCGGACATTGAATCCTCCACGGAATTGAGCGTCTTCCATCCGCCGGACGAACTCCCCAAGATCACCGGCCGCTGGCTGGAGCGCTGCAAGGCGATCATCGAAGCCAACGACGGGGCGATCAACAAGTTCCTGGGGGACGGGTTCTTCGCCTACTGGCCGCACCAGAAAGGAACGGAGGCCAACGTGTCCTCCTGCCTCGAAAAACTCCGCGAACTTCAGGACGAGAAGGACCCCGCGTTCCGCGTGATCCTCCATTTCGGCCGGGTTTTCAGCGGCGGCGCCGCCACCATGGGCGAGGAGAGTCTCTCCGGAAAGGAGGTCAACTTCGTGTTCCGCATGGAAAAGAAGGCGCCTGAGATCGGCCTTTCACGCATGCTCAGCCTCCCCGCCCTCAAACAGCTCGGCGACCTCGTCCAGACCACCGAGGCGGGCTCGCACGGCCTGTCCGGCTTCGAGGGCGAATTCCCGTTCTTCGGCTTCTGAACCGATCCATGGCCCCGTTGCCGGCAGTCTCATCCCCGATCGAGCGGAGAGTCCGCCGAATGGCGGGCCTCGCTGTCGGGATCATCGCGACCTTCGCGCTTCAATCCATCGGAACCGCGGCAGAAACCGCCGAAGATCCCGCCCTGCCAGCCCCGGAGGACTTCCACCTGTTTCTGCTCATCGGCCAGTCGAACATGTCCGGCCGCGGCAAAATCGCTGATGAGGACCGGCAGGCGCATCCCCGCGTCTGGAAGCTGGACGTCGAAAACCGCTGGGTCCCCGCGGTCGATCCACTGCACTTCGACAACGCCAAACTCGTCGGCGTCGGCCTGGGCGCGACCTTTGGAAAGACACTCGCCAACCGGAACGACAAGATCCACATCGGCCTGATCCCCAGCGCCAAGGGCGGAACCCGGATCGATCAATGGAAGAAGGGCGGCCGCCTCTACGAAACGGCGGTCGCCCGCACGCGCGCGGCGATGAAGCAAGGAACGCTCAAGGGCATCCTCTGGCACCAGGGCGAGGGCGACACCGGCTCCACAGAGAAACTCGACGCGTATTTCCCGAAGCTCACCCGCCTGGTCCACCACCTGCGCGAGGACCTTGAAGCGCCCACCGCGCCTTTCATCGCGGGGCAACTTTCCCGCGCCTGGGGCGACGAAAAGCCGTTGCGCAAGGAGTTCAATATCCGCCTGCTGCGCCAATCCCGCCTCCAGACCTCGCCCAACTTCGCAACCGTTCTTTCCCAAGGCATTTCCGCGAAGGAGGACAAGACTCACTTCGACGCCGCCGGGCTGCGGGAACTCGGACGCCGTTACGCCGCC
This sequence comes from Verrucomicrobiales bacterium, assembly GCA_038126235.1. Classification (GTDB taxonomy): domain Bacteria; phylum Verrucomicrobiota; class Verrucomicrobiia; order Limisphaerales; family JAYPEY01; genus JAYPEY01. Next base: position 27,906 of record JAYPFK010000040.1, on the reverse strand, counting down.
GCCTGGGAGCATCTGGCCGATCCGAAAGGCCGCCCGGACCCCGCCACCGCCCCGGAGGCCATTCACTTTCGCGGTCACCCGATCTGCCAGGTCATGTCCATCCTCGCCCGGCGAGGCGGAATCAGCTACGCCGTCGATCTCGACGTCCTGGAATCCCCCCTCTGGTCGCGGCCCTACGAGGCCGAATTCCGCAACGTCACCGCCGAACGCGCCCTTCGGGCCGCGCTCACCCAGGTTGGCCTTTCCTGGTCCGAAAACGGACACCCCGGATTCTGGCGGATCAAACTCCCGAAAGAGACCAATCCCGCAAAACCGTGAGCGCAGCGCCCGAAGAATGTGACATCCTGATCGTCGGCGGCGGCATCGTCGGATTGGCGACCGCCTGGCATCTCACCTCCGACCACCCGAAGAAATCCGTCGTCGTCCTGGAAAAGGAGGCGAAGGTCGCGGACCACCAGACCGGCAACAACTCCGGCGTCCTGCACTCCGGCATCTATTACAAGCCCGGCTCTCTCAAGGCGACCAACTGCCGTGCCGGCATCAAGGCCATGGTGGAATTCTGCCGGAATGAAGACATCGCCCACGACGTCTGCGGCAAGGTCATCGTCGCCGTCAACCACGATGAGGCCGCCCGACTGAAAGGGCTGGAAGAGCGCGCCCGGGCCAACGACGTCGCCTGCGAGGCCATCGACCGCGCCCGTCTGCGCGAGCTTGAGCCCCACTGCGAGGGCGTCGCCGCGCTGCACATTCCGGAAACCGGCATCGCCGACTTCCGCGGTGTCTGCGAACGCCTGGCCGCGATCGTTGAATCCCGCGACGGTCGGGTCCTCACCTCAACCAAGGCCGTCCGATTGGAGGAGCGGAACGACGAGATCATCGTCACCACCAACCGCTCCATCCTACGCGCCAAACATGCGATCAACTGCGCCGGGCTGTACTCGGACCGGGTCACCGCCGCCTCGGGCTTGAAGCCGCAGGTCAAGATCGTCCCCTTCCGCGGCGAATACTACGAACTCAAAAAGGATGCCGAGCATCTCTGCCGCAACCTCATCTACCCCGTCCCGGACACCCGGTTTCCCTTCCTCGGCGTGCATTTCACCCGCATGGCGCTCGGCGGCGTCGAATGCGGACCCAACGCCTCCGTCGCCTTCGACCGCGAGGGCTACCACAAAACCGACATCAATCTCCGCGACCTCGTCGATTACCTCACCTACCCCGGATTCCTGAAATTCGTGGCGAAGCACTGGCGCGTCGGCATCGACGAATGGCGGCGCACCTTCAGCAAGGCCTTCTTTGTGAAGGCGCTCCAACGGCTGATTCCGAAAATCACCGCCGACCACATTGAGCCCGCCCCCGCCGGCGTCCGCGCCCAGGCCGTCGCCCGGGATGGAAAACTCGTGGACGACTTCGCCATCGAGGAACAGCCCCGCATCGTCCACGCCATCAATTGCCCCTCCCCCGCCGCGACCTCCGCCCTCAGCGTCGGCCGCACCATCGCCGACCGCCTGAATGTGAGGTTCTGAACGGGGGCAATCAGCTCAAGGAGCGGCGGCATTCCTGCCGCCGTGGCCCTGATGGGGCCGGACAGGCGCGCGGGAAACTGAACTGTCAGGATATCCACCCAAACGTCGCGCCATCCCGCAAGCCTGTGTGGCTGCTTCGCAGACAGGGCGGCAGGAATGCCGCCCCTCCTTGGCTTTGCGCAAACCGCCCCACCAAACCAACGGTTAAAAACAAGGGCTCTTCGCAAACGCTCCCCTTCGATTGACTCTGCCCCAACGGTCTTGCACCTTTCGCGCTCTGAAATCCGCGACAAAAAGCAAATCGCGGCGCGATCCGCTCGCCCGGCTGGCGGACGTCTCCGCCCCCGCCGAGTGGCTCGCCCAACTCGACGCCGCCGGCGAATTGTCACTGCATCGCGTGAGTCCCGCGGCCGCCCCCGCCATCGCCGCGACGATCCACCGCAACCGCCCGGGAAGCCCGCTGCTCATCGTCGCCGACACGCTGAAGACCCAGGAATCCGTCTTCCAGGACCTCCAGACCTGGCTGGGGGCGGAATCGACCTCTCAACCTTCAACCCTCAACTCTCAACCCATCTTCTTTCCCTCCTGGGAAATCCAACCCCACGAACAACGCCTGCCTCACATCGACGTCACCAGCGAACGACTGGAAACCCTGGTCCGACTGATGGACCACGCGCCTGGCTCCTCGTCCTTCTCCTCGCAAGCTCGAGGACGAAAAGCCCTCCACGCCCCGGTCGTCGTCGCCTCCGCCGTCGCCCTGCTGCAGCGGACTTTCTCCGTCAGCGAACTCAAGACCCGCGTCCGACGCCTCAAGCCCGGTGATCAGATTGATCCCCTGGACCTCATCGAATGGCTGGAAGACCAGGGCTACGAACCGGAAGCCCAGGTCACCCAGAAGGGAGAACTCGCCCTGCGCGGCGGCATCGTCGATGTCTTCCCTCCCTGCAGCCCCTGGCCCATTCGGCTGGAGTTCTTCGGCGACGAACTGGAGTCCATCCGGCACTTCGATCCGCACACCCAGATCTCCCGCGAGCCGACCGACCTCGCCGAGCTTTCCCCGGCCGGCGAACTTTCCCTCCTCCGCCGAGAAATCTCCCCGCCCGCGAAGAGAAGCGGCAGGAAGTCCGACGCCGCGTCCCCCGATCCCAGACTCGCCAGCCTCCTCGCGCATCTTCCTCCCTCGCCCATCGTAATCCTCTGCGAGCCCGACCTGATCGAGGCGGCCGTGGACAGCCATTTCGCCGACACGACGGACCGTTCGCCCTTTCACGCGGCATGGAGCGAGATCGAGGCGGAACTCGAATCACGCAAGGCCGCCCTCATCGAACTGTACGAGGCCGACTCACCCGTGCCCCAACCGGAGCCCTTGGAGAAGCTCGCCTTCGACAGCCTCGAAGCCTTCCGCTCCGCCGACGAACGCGGCCTTGAACCCCAGATCGCCGAAGCCCGCCGCCGGGAATTCCTCTCCCAGCTCCACCGCTGGCTCCGTCAGGGCCGCGAAGTCCACGTCTTCTGCAACAACGAAGGCGAACGCGACCGCTTCCTCGAAATCTGGAACGACTGCGGTTTCGATCAGGCCGAACCGTCCCCTGACAGAAAGCCCGCCAAGTCGCTCCGACCCCACATCCAGATCGGAGCCCTTTGCCGCGGATTCATCTGTGAGTCCGCCGGGCTGGTGGTGGTGACCGACGCCGAGATCTTTGGCCGTTACAAGGTCCAACGGCCGCGTCGGCTCAAGTCCCCCCACGCCGCCGCCGTCAAGTCAGCTCTCGACATCAACTTCACCGATCTCGAGCCCGGCGACCTCGTCGTCCACCTCCACTACGGCATCGGCAAGTATACCGGGCTCGAAGTCCTCCCGAATTCCCTCGAGAATCTCAGTCGCGACGATCTCACCGCCGAGGCCGAGGCCGGGCAGGAATGCCTGGTCATCGAATACGCGCCCAAGACCCGCGACCAACCCAATCCCCGGCTTTTTGTCCCGGTCACTCACGCCCACCTCGTCAGCAAGTATGTCGGCGCAGGCAAGGCAAACCCGAAGCTCAGCCGTCTCGGGACAAAACGTTGGCAGAAGACCAAGGACGAGGCCCGCGAAGCCGTCGCCGATCTCGCCGCGGAACTCCTCGCCATCCAGGCCCAGCGCGAGGCCCAACCCGGTCACGCCTTCTCCCCCGACGTCGCCTGGCAGCGCGAGTTCGAGGACGCCTTCGTCTTTGAGGAAACGCCGGACCAGCTCAAGGCCATCAAGGCGACCAAGGGCGACATGGAACGCCCCCGCCCCATGGACCGCCTCATCTGCGGCGACGTCGGCTTCGGCAAGACCGAGATCGCCATCCGCGCCGCCTTCAAGTGCGTGATGGAAGGCCGCCAGGTCGCCGTGCTCGTCCCGACCACGGTCCTGGCGCAACAGCATTTCAACAACTTCCGCGAACGCATGGCGGACTACCCCGTCCGTCTGGAACTGCTCTCCCGCTTCCGCACCCGCCGGGAGCAGGATCTCGTCATCCGCGACCTCGCGATCGGCAAGGTGGACATCGTCGTCGGCACCCACCGCCTGGTGCAGCCCGACATGAAGTTCAAGGATCTGGGACTCGTGGTCATCGACGAGGAACAGCGCTTCGGCGTCGCGCACAAGGAGACCTTCAAGCTCATGCGCCGCATGGTGGACGTGCTCACCCTCAGCGCCACGCCCATTCCGCGCACGCTCTACCTGGCCCTCACCGGCGCGCGCGACATGAGCGCCATCGAGACCCCGCCCGCCGATCGCCTGCCCGTCGAGACCGTCGTCACCCACCACGACGAACGCCTCATCCGCAACGCCATCGCCCATGAGATGAACCGCGGCGGACAGATCTACTACGTCCACAACCGCGTCGGCACGATCATGGACACCGCCAGCCGGTTGAAGTTCCTTGTCCCCGACGCGAAGATCGTTGTCGGCCACGGCCAGATGCCGAATGAAGAGCTGGAGAAGGTCATGACGACCTTCATCAACGGCGAGGCCGACATCCTGCTCAGCACCACCATCATCGAGAGCGGCCTGGACATCCCCAACGCCAACACGATGATCATCGACCGCGCCGACCGTTTCGGTCTCAGCGACCTCTACCAACTGCGCGGCCGCGTCGGACGCTACACCCGCCAGGCCTACGCCTACCTCTTCGTGCCGCGCCATGCCCGGCTCATCGACGACGCGCGCAAGCGCATGAGCGCGATCAAGCAGTATTCCGCGCTGGGCAGCGGCTTCAAGATCGCCATGCGCGACCTGGAAATCCGCGGCGCGGGCAACCTCCTCGGCACCGAGCAGAGCGGCCACATCACCGCGGTCGGTTTCGAACTCTACTGCCAACTCCTCAAACAGAGCGTCGCGGCCCTCAAGGGCGAGACCGTCAAGAAGCGCGTCCAGGTCTTCGTCGACATCGACTTCCTCGCCATGAGCCCCGGAGAAAACCGCGAAGCGGAAACTCCTCAACTCGCAACCGGCGACTCTCAACCCGCGGCTCCTGCCGCGTGCTACATTCCTTTCCAGTACATCCCCGAGCCCCAACAACGCGTGGACGTCTATCGCAAGCTCGCGCAGATCGCGGAGAAGGAGGACGTCGAGGCCCTGAAGGGGGAACTCCGCGACCGCTTCGGCCCGATCCCCGACGCCATCGACCTCCTCCTCCAGGTCGCGACGCTGAAACTCCTCGCCGGCGAGCGTGACATCAATGTCATCCAGACCCGCAACGGAAAGCTGAAGCTCCAGCGCAATGACAAATACATCACCGCCAACGGCATGTTCCCCCGCCTGACCAAGAAGACGGCCTCCGCCCGCCTCAACGAAATCCGCAGGCTCGTGATGGCGTTCTGAGCGAGGAGGGGCGACATTCCTGTCGCCCTGCCGGCGCAGCCAGCGCGCACAGCATTCCACACCGCCACGCAAACTCCACCGCGCCTCACCTGCTTATGCCTGTTCCCGGCCCTATCAGGGCCACGGCGACAAGAATGCCGCCGCTCCTTGCCCGCCTTCACCGCCCCTTCGGTTTCCTTCGCGTCAACGCCTTGTCCAACCGTTTGATCGCGAAACGGATCTTGCGTTCCAGGAATTCCTGGTCCTTGGGGTCCTCGACCTTCTCCGATTTCCAGTCGGTCACGTAGAAGGTGTCGATCGCCGCGCCGCGATCGGTGGAAATCCGGGCGATGTCCATGACGAAACCGAGTTCCGCCAAGGCCTTGCAGATGAAGTAAAGCAGCCCGACGCGATCCTCGGTCTCCACGTCCACGATCGTGTGGGTGCGCGAGGCCTTGTTGTCAAAGCGCACCACGGTGGGGATCCTCTCGTCCTCCAAGGCCTGGTAGATGGGCGGGATGTACTTCCGCTCGACGATCATCTTGTCGAAATCCACCTCGAGACGACCGCTGAGAGTCTCGGTGAGGATGGTCTCCACGCGCTCCTTCGCCGCCTTGGGGGCCAGCCCGCCGGTGTCGGCGTCGAGCACCTCGAAGGTATCGATCACGATGCCGTCCGAACGGGAGAAAATCTGGGCTCCATGGATGTCCAGCCCGGCGGCGGAAAGCGCTCCGGCGGTCTTCACAAAAAGGCCGCCGCGGTCCCAGGTGCAGATCTTGAAACGGGTGAAACCGCGGTCCTTCTCGTTGTGCCAGTAAACCACCGGCTCCAACGCGCGGTCCTCGGTCGTCAACTGCAGGTGCATGAACTGGTGCACGAGCACCAGATCGCGGCAGATTTCCTCCGGCTTGCGGGTGTGGAAGTAGCGGTTCGGCAGGTGATTGAAGGCCGCGTCGATCTCTTCGTCCGCGAAGGTCCGGGGGACCATGCCGCGCACCTCGTCGCGCAGGACCTGTTTCCGTTTTTCCTCGGCCAGGATGAAATCCGTGCTCCCCGAGACCTTCATCGCGGTCAGGTGATAGAGCGTCGTCAGCAGGCCGTCCTTGAATCCGTTCCAGAGGTCCCTGCTCGTGCCCAGGGAATCAGACACCGTCAACAGCGTCAGCATGCGAAGTTGGTCCTCCGTCTCCACGAAGGCCGCGAACTGGTCGATCACATCCGGGTCGTAGAGGTCCCGCTGCTGGGAGATCCGCACCATGGCCAGATGCTCGTCCACAAGCCACTTCAACTGTTTCAGCCGTCGTTCGTTCAGGCCGAGCCGCTTGCCGACGGTCTGGGCGATCTTCCCCCCGGCGTCCGAGTGATCGCCGGTGTGCAGGGCCTTGCCGGCGTCGTGCAGCAGCAGGGCCAGATAGAGCACGAAGGGCCGCTCCACCTCGGCAAAGATGTCCGAGTAGTTCTTGTGCGGCTCCTCCTTCGCCTTCCACATGCGGTCCAGTTCCCTCATGCACATCAGGGTGTGCTCGTCCGCCGCATACTGATGAAAGAACTCATGCTGCACCAGGCAGGTCAGCTTTCCGAACTCCGGGATGTATTTCCCGAGGAAATCCGTGTCGTGCATCATCCGCAGGGCTCCGCTGACATTGCCCCGCTCATTCAGGATCTCCAGGAAGGTCTCGTGCACATGCGAATCGCCGAGAAACTTCCGGTTCACCAGCGGCAGGCTTTCCCGAATGAGTTGGAACAGGTCGGGATGCAGTTGCAGACCGCGCTGCTGCGCGTGCAGAAACACCCGCATCAGCTTCCGCGGCTGCTCCTGGAACACCCGGTCGGACTCCGCGCAGACGAGTCCGTTCAGGAAGGTGAATCCGTCCACCTTGACCAGGCTTGCTTCGTCGCGCCGTTTCTGCATCGCGCGGCGGAAGCTCGGCAACCGCGTCGGCTGTGGGCGCAGGGCCAGCCGTTGTTCCAGGTTCCGGGTGAGCAGCAGGATGGTCCGGGCGTGCTTGTAGTAGTCCCGCATGAAGGACTCCAGCCGGCCGCTGGGCGAACGGTCGCGATAGTTGAGCCGGTAGGCGATGCGCGGTTGCAACGCCTTGGGCAGGGCGTCGACGTTCTTGTCCACCCGGTAGTGCAGCTCCGTGCGCACCCGCAGCAGGAAATCGTAGGCGGCGTCCAGCTGTTTCACCTCAGACGCCCGGATCAGACCCCGCTCCATCAACTCCCCCGGCCGACGCACGCGGTATTTCACGTAGGCCATCCAGAACAGGTTCTGATAGTCCCGCAACCCGCCGCAGCCGTTCTTGATGTTCGGCTCCTGCATGCAGGCTGAGTTGCCGAACTTCGAGCGTCGGTCTTCCTGGTCCCGCACCCGCTCCGCGCAATACGCGTCCTCCTTCCCGCGAACGCACTTCGTGTCCAGTGTCTTCAGATACTTCTCGAACAGCGCCTCATCACCCTCGATCAGCCGCGACTCGATCAGCGCGGTCTTGGTCTCCATGTCGTTTCGCGCCAACTCGACGCACTCGGCAATTGTCCGCACGGAATGCCCGACCTTGAGCTTGAGGTCGATCAGCGCGTAGAGCATCCCGCCCGGCCCCAGCAGCGCCTCCAGGAAGGGGATCGGCTTGCCGCGCGGGATCATCTTCCCGTCGTGCAGGAACATGATGTCGACGTCGCTGTTGGGATTCAGCTCCCCCCGGCCATAGCCGCCGTAGGCGACCAGGCAAAACGGAGGCAGAGCCCGCTGATCCTCCGGGAGGGCCGCCGTCACCGCCGCCATCATGTGCTTGAGCAACTCGTCCATCATGACCGAACGGCCGTGACAGATCTCCCGCCCGCCTCCCCCCGCGCGATGCAGGATGTGCAGCCGGTGCGACTCCATCTTCAGGTAGCGGCGATACCGGGTCAGATCGTCCCCCGGCAGCTTCCCCTTGGGCAGGGGCAACCGCTCCGCGGCGCTGGCTTTGATTCTCTTTTCAAGCGTCGGCATGCGGGGCCAACCATAGGGCGCCGCGCGCGCGCCGCAAATTTCAATCGCTCAAAAACAACTCCACCTCGCGCGCTTGGGCGCTCCAGAGCCTGAGTCGTATCGACGCCCATTCGCAGCGGTCGCTGACCGGGTTGGGCGAATCGTCCTCAATGAGCCGTATGGGGGCCAGCTCACGTCGGCTCACGGAGGACTGTTCTCCCCACCTTGACTGCCAACCCGATATTCCTTCCTCCGTCGCCGCAGCGCTTGATTCCTTCCCCCGTATTTGCCAACGTCCCCGCATGACCGGACAAAACCTCCTTTCCCTCCGCCGTTTCCTCCAATCTACAGCCGCCGCCGCCGCCGGCATCGCCGTCGCCCCCGCGCTTGCCAATCGCGCGCTCGGGGATGTCGATCTCACGGGGCGCATCTACAAGACGCTCAAGATCGGCATGATCCGCGTCAAAGGCTCGTTGACCGACCAGTTCAAGGCTGCCAAGGCAGCCGGTTTTGCCGGGGTCGAGTTGAACGCCCCCGGCATCGACATCGCGGCGACCAGGACCGCCATCGCCGAATCAGGCCTGCCGGTGGACGGCTCGGTCAACTCCGGCCACTGGCAGGTCCGCCACACGGATCCCGATCCCGCCGTCCGAGCCAAGGCCTTGGAGGCCCTCGAAGAAGGCCTGCGCCAGACGCATGCTGTCGGCGGGCACACCTGCCTGCTCGTCGTCGGGCACGGCAAGGACGGCCCCGAAAAGGAGATCTGGCCCCGCTCCGTGGAAAACATCTCCAAGGCGGTTCCGCTCGCCGCCGAACTCGGCGTCGTCATCGCCATCGAGAACGTCTGGAACCAGTTCTGCTACGACCACGACGGCGACCACAACCAGACCGCCGACAAACTCAAACGTTACGTGGACGAGTTCAATTCCCCTTGGGTCGGCATGCAGTACGACCTCGGCAACCATTGGAAATACGGCCCCACCGGCGACTGGGTCCGCACCCTCGGCAAACGCGTCGTCAAGCTCGACATCAAGGGATTCTCCCGCAAGGCGGGCAAGTTCACCAAGATCGGCGAGGGCGACGTCGACTGGGCCGACATCCGCAAGGCCCTCCACGAGATCAACTACCACGGCTGGTGCGCCGCCGAAGTCGCCGGCGGCGATCTGAACAGGCTCAAGGAGGTCTCCGCCAACATGGACAAGGTGTTCGGGTTGAAGGCTTGAAGCTTGGAACTCCCGCCCCCATCGGGTTAGGAGAACGCCCGTGCAAGTCTCGGATTTTGATTTCGACCTCCCGCCCGAACTGATTGCCCAGGAACCGGCCGGGCGGCGCGACGCCTCGCGCCTGCTGACCCTCGACCGGGCAGCCCGGACTTGGCGGCATTCGCATTTCGCTGCGCTGCCGGACCTGCTCCGCGAAGGCGACCTGCTGGTCCTGAACAACTCCCGGGTCATCCCCGCCCGGCTGAACGGCGTCAAGGAAACCGGGGCCGTCATCGAGATCCTCCTCATTGAGGAGTCCGCCCCGCAGGAGTGGTGGTGCCTTCTCAAGCCCGGCAAACGCGCCAAACCCGGCACGGAGTTGCGGCTTTGCGCCCCGGACGGACAACTGACCGATCTGGCCGCGCTCGTCGCCGACAAGAATACCGACGGCCACTACCTGCTCCAATTCCGGGGAACCGACAACCTGCTCGAAGCAATCCAATCCATCGGCCAGCCTCCCCTGCCCCCCTACATCCGACGGGACTTCAACCAGACCGACAATACGGACAAGACCCGCTACCAGACCGTCTATGCCAGCGCCCCGGGATCGGTGGCCGCCCCCACGGCCGGCCTGCACTTCACCGGAGATCTGCTTGACGCCCTGCGACTCAAAGGCGTGGAAACGGCGGAGGTCACGCTCCATGTCGGCCTGGGCACTTTTCTTCCCGTGAAGGCCGACCGGCTGGAGGATCATAAGATGCACTCGGAACGCTTCAGCCTGTCGTCGGAATCCGCCGAGGCGATCAACCGCGCCAAGACGGAAGGCAGACGCGTCATCGCGGTGGGCACGACATCGGTGCGCGTCCTGGAGAGCCTGGCGCGTCAATCCCCCGGACCGCTGCAACCGGCCACATCGCGCACCGACATCTTCATCCACCCGCCCGCCGAGTTTCGGATCGTGGACGCCCTGATCACGAACTTCCACCTTCCCAAGTCCACCCTGTTGATGCTCGTCAGCGCCTTCGCCGCCCCCGGCGGGTCCGACGGCCGCGAGTTCATGCTCGCCGCCTATGCCGAAGCCATCCGCGAAAAATACCGCTTCTTCAGCTACGGCGACGCGATGTTGATCGAGTGACGGCGAAATAGCCCGGCATTCGTGGTAGGGCGAACTGTCCTCAGTGAGCCGCGCCGGGGAATGCTCAGGTTGGCCCATTGAGAACAATCCGCCCCACCCGTCCCTCGAATTTCGCGGTGTGAGAGTGTCTATGCAGGTCACGCAAGCCCTGCCCTTTCTCCGTGTTCATCCGCTCCCATCCGTGGTTAAAAAGGGCGTGCCCCGCAACCCTGCCGCCAATCCCAACCGCCCATTCGTCCTGATCAACATGGGAATGACCGCGGACGGCAAGATCGCCACGCCCGACCGGTCGGTTTCCACTTTCGGCAGCGCCGCCGACCACGAACACCTCCTCGAGCTGCGCGCCACCGTGGACGCGGTGATGTCGGGCGCGCGCACGGTCGATTCCCATGCCGTCGACCTCGGCCCCGGCGGCGCGCGATTTCGTCGCCAACGCCTCCGCAACGGACTCTCCGAATACAACCTGCGCGTCGTCGTCAGCGGCTCCGCCTCACTCGACCCGGGAGCCTCCATCTTTGACTCCTCGTTCTCCCCCATCATTGCTCTCACCTCAAAGAATGCCCCGATCAGGCGCCTCGCCCGCCTTCGCAAAGCCGGCGCCGAAATCGCGCAGTTCGGCGAACGCGAGGTCGATCTCAGGCAGGTGCTGCGTTGGCTGCGCAAGGACCGCGACGTCGAGCGCCTGCTTTGCGAAGGCGGCGGCGAACTAAACGACGCCATGTTCCGCGCCGACCTGGTCGATGAGGTCCACCTCACCGTCTGTCCTTTGATCCTCGGCGGCCGGAACGCCTCCACCATCAGCGACGGAGTCGGCTTCCCCCGACTGCCGGAGGCGCGCCCGTTCGAACTCAGGTCCCGCAGGCAGATCGGCGAGGAACTCTTTTGCGTCTATCGCCGGCCGTCATGAACGACGCGCCGCCACCAACAGAGAGCGCGCGCGACGAGGCTTACAGGAAACACGCGGCAACCAAGGAAACCGTCATCCGAAGTTCGCTCGCTGACCTCGGGCTCGAATCCGCCTTCGCCCGGTTTCACTCTTGTCCGAAGCTCCAGGGCTTCCGCGGGCGCGCCCACTTGAGCATCGAACCGGGAGAATCCGGCCCAAGGCTTTGCGGCATCGACCCCGTCTCCGGCCCCGCCCCCTTCGAGGAAACCCGATGGGTTCTGCCTTCCTTTGCGCAGGCAATCACGCCGCTCATTTGCGATCGAATCCTTGAGACCGGCTCCTTTCCCTCGATCAATGGCTTCGACCTGAGATTCGCCCATGGCCGGCAACGATTGCACCTCAGCCTGACGGCGCAGAAGTCGATGGATTGCGACCGTACAAGACTCGCGGAGAGTCTGTTGGAGGCCATCCCCGCCCTGACCGGGGTCGTCATTCCTTCGCAAGGCAGGGAATTCGGGAAAACCTCCATCCGCCACGTCATTCTCGAGCATGAGATCGCCCAGCATCATTCCGCCTTCTTCCAGACCAACCTCCACCTCACGCCATCCCTCGCCGCCGCCGTTCAAGACGCTCTGGGACAGGACGAGATCGAGGAACTCGTCGATCTCTACTGCGGCGTCGGACTTCACTCCATTCTCGCGGTCGACCGCACAAGGCGGTTCCTTGGCGCGGACAACCACCGGGCGGCGATCGCCTCCGCCAAAGCAAACGCACAAGGAACCCGACTCTCGCACGCGGACTTCCACTGCGTATCCGCCGATGCTTTCGTCCGATCGCACCGCCCCGGTCCGGACGCCACCGTCATCCTGAACCCGCCTCGCGCCGGCTGCTCCGAAAAGGTCATCCGCGCCGTCGCGTCGTGGAATCCCGCACGCATCATCAACGTCTCCTGTTGCCTCGAAACCCACCTTGCCAACTTCCGTCTCTGGCAAGACCTCGGCTGGACCGCCCGGCGAATCGAGGCGTTCGACATGTTTCCCTTCACCCGCTTCGTGGAGACAGTGACGCTGCTCGAACCTCGGTGACTGCCGTTTGGGCAATCGAGGTGGAGCGAACTGTCCTCAAAGAGCCGCGCCGGGACCTTGACCACGTCGGTTCTTTGGGAACGAATAGCCGCCAACATCCCACCATAACCGCCCGCTCTCCATGGTTGCGGGAGCGCGTTCATGACCTAGAATCCTGCTCCGTTGCCCATGAATAGACGCGTTTCCAAATGGCCGTCCTTCCTTGTGATCGCGGCCGCCTTCGCCGCGCAGCCCGCCATCGATACCGACGCGGCCGAAATCGAGTTCAACCGTGACATCAGGCCCATCCTGTCCGCCAACTGCTTCGCCTGCCACGGCCCCGACTCGGACACCCGCAAGGCCGGTCTGCGTCTCGACACGCGGGAGGGACTGTTCGGCAGTTCCCGAAACGGCCCTGCTGTGGTCAACCCTGGCAACCCCGCGGAATCCGATCTCTTCGCGCGCATCTCGCACTCGAATCCCAAGGAGAAGATGCCCCCGCCGGACTCGAAGAAAAAACTCACGCCGATCCAGATCGAGACGCTCAACCGTTGGATTACGCAAGGCGCGCCCTGGCAGGGGCACTGGGTTTACGTCCCTCCAACAAAGTCCACGCCCCCGACCACGCGCGACGCCTCCTGGCCCCACAACGACATCGACCGCTTCATCCTGTCCCGCCTCGAGAAGGAAGGCCTGTCCCCTTCACCGCAGGCCGACAAACGCACGCTTCTCCGCCGCCTGCAGTTCGATCTCACCGGTCTGCCGCCCTCATCGGCGGCAGTTGAAGACTTCGTCCATTCCGACGACCCCGGCGTCTACGAAAAGGCCGTCGACTGCCTGCTGGACTCCCGTCATTACGGCGAACGGATGGCCGTGCACTGGCTCGACCTTGTGCGTTACGCCGACACCGTCGGCTACCATGGCGACCAGGAGATGAACATCTCCCCCTACCGCGACTACGTCATCCGAGCCTTCAACGAAGACATGCCGTTCGATCAATTCACCATCGAACAACTCGCCGGCGACCTCCTGCCCGAGCCCACGCTCTGGCAGAAGGTGGCGTCCGGCTTCAACCGCCTCAACATGACCACCGAGGAGGGCGGCGCCCAACCCGGAGAATACCTTGCCAAGTACGCCGCCGACCGCGTGCGCGCCATCGGGACCGTGTGGATGGCCGCCAGCCTCGGCTGCGCTGAATGCCACAACCACAAATACGATCCCTACACGCAAAAGGACTTCTACAGCCTCGCCGCCTACTTCGCCGACATCAAGGAGGTGGGCAAATACCCCGGTCGCGAGGGCCGTCCGCCCGAGATGCTCGTGCCCGTCCCGGAGGAGGCCGCCAGGCTGGAGGAACTCGACGCGCGGATCACGGAACTCCAGGCGCGTGTCGATGGCATGAAGAAGAAGCTCGCCGACATCCCCGTGGACGGCGCGCTCAAGCTCGCCCTGCGCCTCAAGCCGGTGAAACGCAACAAGGACGACCAGAAGCTCGTCGCAGGATTCTACCAGAAACACTCGCCCGAACTCGGGGGGACCCAGCGGGAACTTGACGACCTCATGAACGAGCGCAAGGACCTCAAGGCGCGCGTCCGTCGCACGCTCATCTCGGTCTCCGTCAAACCCCGGACCATGCGCGTCCTGCCCCGCGGCAACTGGATGGACCATTCCGGTTCCGTCGTCCGCCCCGAGACGCCGGACTTCCTCGCTTCAACCGAGGAGGATTCCACGGGCCGCCAGAACCGACTCGACCTCGCCCGCTGGGTCGTCTCCCGCGAGAATCCCCAGACCGCCCGCGTCTTCGTCAACCGCCTCTGGAAACTGTTCTTCGGGAACGGCATCGCCAAATCCCTCGACGACCTCGGCTCCCAGGGCGAACTCCCCTTCCACCCTGCACTTCTCGACTGGCTCGCCGTGGAATTCATGGACAGCGGTTGGGACGTCAAACACATGGTCAAACTCATGGTCATGTCCTCGACCTACCGCCAGTCCTCCATCGCCGCGCCGGACCTTGTCGAACGGGATCCCTACAACCGACTGCTCGCGCGCCAGTCCCGTTGGCGACTGGAGGCGGAGTTCATCCGCGACAACGCCCTCGCCATCAGCGGCCTGCTGGTCGACAAGCGCGGCGGCTTTCCAGCCAAGCCCTATCAGCCCGCCGGCTACTACAAGCACCTCAACTTCCCCACCCGGAAATACAAGTCCGACACCGACGAAAATCAATACCGCCGCGGCGTCTACACACACTGGCAACGCACCTACCTCCACCCGAGTCTGCTGGCCTTCGACGCGCCCAGCCGCGAGGAGTGCGTCGCCCAACGCCCGATCTCCAACACCCCGTCGGCCGCGCTGGTCCTGCTCAACGATCCGTCCCACGTCGAGGCAGCCCGCGCCTTTGCCCAACGCATCCTCACAGACGGCGGGACCGAGACCCCAGACCGGCTCCATTGGGCTTTCCTTCGCGCGCTATCCCGCCCGCCCGCGGACCGCGAGATCGAAGTTCTCAACGCCCTGCTTGAAAACCAGACCAAGGAATTCACACAGGACCAGAAGGCCGCAGCAGCAGCGCTGGAAACCGGCCTCTCCAAGCCGCCCGCTGAGCTCACTCCCGTTGAACTCGCGGCCTGGACCTCCGTCGCTCGCGCCATCCTGAATCTCAACGAAACGATCACCCGGAACTGATGGCATGGACCGCGACGCTTTCATCACAAAGGTTCGGTTTACCGGAAGTTGGGGAGCATTAGTCGGCTTTGGTTCCAAGCTCCAAACGGCGCCATCCAAGGAGCGGCGACATTCCTGTCGCCGTGGCCCTGAAAGGGCCAGAGAAGCGCGCGTGGAAAACGCAGGCCCACACCGGACTCATGGGTGCGCGGCCTTCAGGCCGCTGTCGCGCGCGACTGTCCATGACGCCCACGGGAATTCCTCAGGCGTCGTCCGTTCCCCGCGATTCAGCGGCCTGAAGGCCGCGCTCCGGGCGCTTTGGAGCTTGGAGCTTCATCCCCACCGAATCCCCCCCACGCCTTCCGTCTCATGAAAGACCTCGCCTCCCAACTCCACCGCCGGACCTTCCTCCGCCAGTCCGGCCTCGGCCTCGGCTCCGCCGCGTTGACCTCCCTGCTCACGCGCGACGCCCTCCGGGCGGACCCCGCCGCCGAAAAACCCTGGCCCGGCGCCGTCACCCCCCTGCATCACGCGCCCCGGGCCAAACGCGTCATCTTCCTCTGCATGGCGGGCGGACCGTCGCATCTGGAGACCTTCGACTATAAGCCTGAACTCTCCCGGATGTCCGGCAAGCCCATGCCGGAGTCCTTCACGAAGGGCCAGCCCATCGCGCAGCTTCAGGGCGCGAAGCTTGTCTGCCAGGGGCCCCTCATCGACTTCCGGCCTCACGGCCAATCCGGGCAGATGATCTCCGACTACCTGCCGCACACCGCGCGCATCGCGGACGACATCGCGATCGTCCGCTCGCTGCGCACCACGCAGATCAACCACGATCCCGCGCACACGGTCATGAACACCGGCACGTCGATCTCCGGCCGTCCCAGCATGGGTTCCTGGGTGACCTACGGCCTCGGCAGCGAAACCCGCGACCTGCCCGGTTTCGTCGTGCTCACCTCCGCCTACGGCCGCAACCCCCAACCCATTTCCCAACGCCAGTGGAACAACGGTTTCCTCCCCGGCCGCTTCCAGGGAATGGAGTTCTACTCCACCGGCGACCCCGTCCATTATCTCGGCAACCCCAAGGGCTACAACCGCCCGCGCCAGCGCAGGGTCATCGACGCAGTCAACCAGCTCAACGCCATCCGCAACGAGACCGTCGCCAACCCCGAGATCGCCACCCGCATCACCCAGTACGAGATGGCCTTCCGCATGCAGGCCAGCGTGCCGGAACTCATGGACGTCTCCGATGAACCAAAACACATCCTGGACATGTATGGAGCCAAGGGCGGCGACGGCTCCTTCGCCTCGAACTGCCTCCTCGCCCGCCGCCTCGCCGAACGCGGCGTGCGCTTCATCCACCTCTACCACCGGGGCTGGGACCATCACGGCGACCTCGACCGCTACATGAAGATGTGCTGCGGCGCCACCGACCAGGCCACCGCAGCGCTCATCACCGATCTGAAACAACGCGGCATGCTCGACGACACCCTGATCGTCTGGGGCGGCGAGTTCGGCCGCACCCCAATGTTCCAGGGCAAAGGCAAGGAGGCCGGCCGCGACCATCACATCAAGGGCTTCTCCATGTGGCTCGCCGGCGGCGGCATCAAGGGCGGCGTCACTTATGGATCGACCGACGAACTCGGCTACAACGCCGTCGAGAACATCGTTCCCGTCCACGACCTCCATGCCACCATGCTCCACCTCCTAGGCATCGACCACGAAAGGCTGACCATCCGATTCCAAGGGTTGGACCTGCGGCTGACCGGCGTCGAAGGGAAGGTGGTGGATGGAATCTTGGCGTAACCGCGGATGACGCGGAATAAGAGGGCAGTCTTCGACTGCCGTTATGTTCATCCGTGAAATTCACCTATCCGCAGCGCGTTTCCTGTTCTGCGCCATGCTGGGACCCAGCGGACGGGCCGCGAGATTGACAGTCCATTACCTCTGCAGCCTCGCATCAGTCATGTCGACACCCTCAAGCCACGACTGTCGCTGGGCGGGTAGGGCGAATTGTCCCCAATGAGCTGACCTGAGCATGTCCCTGCGCGGCTCACTGGGGACAGTTCGCTCCACCTTGTTCTCCAACTCGACATTTGTTCGTGACCACTCCCCCCTCTTCCGTGACATCAACCTCGGCTCCTACGGCATCGGCTTGAAGAACCGCCCCCAGCGCGGTCGCAGCCAACGTTCCGGCTCGAACGAAAACACCACCGCCGTGGATCGGCCGACGATCCGATCCCTCTCCACCGCCCCGTAGAACCGCGAATCGAAGCTATTGTCCCGGTTGTCGCCCATCATGAAGTATTGCCCCGTCGGAACGACGAATGGCCCGCTGGTCCGCGGCGAGGGACGCTCCGGCGTGATCAGCATCGGATGCGCGTGATCGCCCAGTTGTTCCGCAGCAAATTGATGTTGTTCACGCTGCCTGCTCGGAATCTGTTCCACAAACCACGGGTCCGGCTCACTGTATTCCAGCGGTTCCCCATTCACGAACACCCGGTTGTCGACCAACTCGATCCGGTCGCCCGGCAGGCCGATCACGCGCTTGACCATCCGCGTCCCGTCGGTTGGCGCGAAGAACACCACAACGTCGCCGCGTTTCGGATCGCCCCATTCCGCCAGCCGGATCTGCGTGAACGGGATCTTCAGGTCGTAGGCCAACTTGTTCACGAACACGCGGTCGCCTTCGACAATCGAGGGCTTCATCGAGCCGGTGGGCACATCATTCCAGTCAGCGATTGAGGAGCGGAAGGTGAAAACAACGAGAGCGACCGTCCCAAGCGGCCGGATCCATTCGCGCCAAACATGGCGCAGGCGGGGCTTCCATTTGGCGTTCATGCCGACTTGGAGGCCTCTGCGGGGAATTCCGTTCAATTTCGCTGTAGCCGCAAAGAAGCGCAAAAAGACACAAGAAGAAGTCTCTCTTTGAGATTCTTGCGCCTTTTTGTGGCCACGACTCTTCTTAAACGGCGACAATGGAGTCAAGCGGACTCACGTCCGCCGCTACATTCCTAAGCGGTTCACCTTCACCCCGCTTCCAACTCCAACCCGTTCAACGTCCCGGAACTCGACGCGAACCGCTCCGTCTCCAGTCCCATGCGCTGCAGCATCGAGAGGAACAGGTTGCAGAGCGGCGTGTTGTTCCTGGCGTCGAAGGCCAGATGGCTCCCGTGTTTGAAGCCGCCGCCGGCCAGCAGGATCGGCAGGTTGCGCGCGTCGTGACTGCTGGCGTTGCCGAGATTGCTGCCGAACAGGACCATCGACCGGTCCAGCAACCGGCCGCCGCTGTCCGGTGTTTCCGCCAGCTTCGCCAACAGACCGCGCAACAACCGCATCTGCTCCAGTTCGACCCGTTGCAGCTGCTTCAGGCGTTTCGGATCGTGGCCATGATGGGAAAGCAGGTGCCAGTCCATGTCCACGCCGTCGATCGGCGGAACGAGGAAGTTCCCTTCCTGGAACAGCGTGATCACACGGGTCGAATCTGTCTGCAACGCCAGATGCGCGAGGTCGAGCATGAGCCGCGTTCGACCGCTGATGTCGGCGGGGTCCGTAATGTCGCGCGGCGGCTCCGCCTCGACCTTCGGCTTGGGCTTGAGCGCCCAGGCCTTGCGCCGCGCCAGACGCTCCTCCAATCCCCGGACCGAGGTGAAATACTGGTCCAGGTTGTCGCGGTCGCCCGCGCTGAGCTTCCGCGAAAGCCGCTTCGCCCGCTCCCTCACCGCGTCCAACACGCTGCGCCCCTGATCCAGCGCCCGCAGACTCCGCGCCTGCTCCTCCCTCGTCCCTTCGACAAACAGCCGCGCGAAGATTTCCGAGGGCCGGGTAAGCGGCGGAATCGGGACGCCATCGCGCGTCCAGGACAGGCTGTAGCGCCCGATGCCCAAGGCGAGGAAATCGAAGCGCGTCTCACTGGAAAGCCGTTCCGCGACGAGCTGGTCGAGCGATATGGTGTTGATGAAGCCGTCCCGGTTCGGATGCGGCGCCGCTGTCAGGAAGGAGCTCTCCGTCGCGTGCCCGCCCGCCACATGCGGATGCGAAAGACCGGAGAACACCGAGAAGTCCGATCGGAAATCGCGCAGGATTTCGAGGTAGGGCGAAGCCGCGTAATCGACACCCGTTCCCTTCGGAAAGAAAGACGGCCCGTGCAATCCCAAGGCCGTGTTGATGAACAGCATCCGGCGCGGGGGATTCGCGGCGGCGGCGGCCCAAGCCTTCGGCTCCAACGATTCCAGCAGCGGCAACGCCAACCCCACGCCCGCGCCGCGCAGGAAGAGACGACGCGACATCGCCCCCGCACCGCGCGTTTTCTCCCGCCTGCCTGCCATCAGCTTCTTCATTGGCCGTCTACTTTCCGAGAAAGAGTTCACTCTGGACGACCTCATGAATCAAGGAGCGAAGCCCGAATTCCCGCTCCTTGATTCGTCCGACAATCCGCACCATTTCCTCCCGGTCGGAAAAGCCGGGCTTCGCGCCGGTCGCGTAGGCGAACAAGTGCGCCGCGAGATTCTCCGCGATCCGATCGCTGTCCTCCAATGCCAGCGCCTTGAACTCCGTGAAGCCGGTGAACCTCCGCCCGTCCGCGGTCACATCGGCCGATTCCACACGCGCCCCACTCCGGTAGGCGACCTTCTCCCCGCGCACCGTCAGATCGACCGGTTCCCCGTTTTCCAGCGCGCGATACCGTTCCCGCCAGCCGCCGATGACGTCGAAATTCTCCAGCGCAAACCCCACCGGGTCGATCCGGTCATGGCAGCGCGCGCAGGCGGCCTCCGCACGATGCTTGGCCAACTGATCGCGGATCGTCGTGGCCCCGCGGATGTCCGGCTCGATCGCGGGCACGTCGCCCGGCGGAGCCCCGACCGGCCGACCAAGCAACCGATCCAGGACCCACACCCCGCGAATGACCGGCGAGGTGGTTGTGCCGTTGGCGGTCACCTTGAGCACGCTGGCGTGACCCCAGACGCCGCCCCGCCGCGCCTCGGGCGGCAACGCGACACGCCGGAACTCCACCCCCTCAACGCCGGAAATGCCGTAATGCCGCGCCAACCTGCCGTTCAGCATTGAAAAATCCGAATCCAAGAGATTCAGCAGGCTCAGATCCCGGCGCAGCAACTCGGCGAAGAACAACTCCGTCTCCCGAACCATCGAGACCTGCAGCAGGCTGTCGAACTCCGGATACAGCTTGTTGTCGGGCGTGGTGAAGTCGATGTCCCGCAGTTTCAGCCACTGCCCGAGAAAATCGTGAATAAAGCGTTCCGCACGCGGATCGTCCAGCAGGCGCTCCGTCTCCGCCCGCAAGGTCGTCGGGACGCGCAGTTTCCCGGCGACGGCCAGTTCCCTCAACCGCGAGTCCGGCGGCGAGTTCCAGAGGAAGAACGAAAGGCGGGAGGCCACCGCGTGATCGTCCAACCTGCCGGCCGCCCCTTCCGGCAACAGCAGAAATTCCGGCGAGCACAAAACCGCGCGATACACCGTCCGCATCGCATCCTCGAACGGGTCGCCGGCCGCCCGCCGTTCCCGGTACAGCTCCAGATAGAAATTCGTCTCAGCCTCCTCCACCGGACGCCGGAACGCCCGGGGCAGCAACCGCCCAATCAGGCCGCGCGCATTCCGTTCAAACCTCGGCGGGTCCCCCGTCCAGGCAGTCAAACGATGCGCCAGTTCATTCGCCGACAAGCCGCCGAACAGCCGACGATGACCCTCCGGCGGCCAGCGGTTCAACAACGGCCCTTCCACCTCCACCCAGCGCACCGCCAAGCCCGCCCCCCGGTACTCCGACGCCGCCATCCTCCGGAAATCGTGACCGATGTCGTAGGGCACTATCAGGATGCTCTCGCCCGGCTCCAACCGGGTTTCCACGACCGTTTCCGAACCCTCAGGCCCGGTCTCGAAGTGATCGATCAGCCACACCTTCTTGTCGCGCTCGGCCACATCGCCGCCGTAGACGCGATACACCACCGGTTTTTCACTTTGGTGGGCGTAAGCGGAAATCCGGAAGCGGTAACGCCCCGCGACTGGCGCCTCAAACTGCCCCAACTGGCTGCGGGAATAACCCGAAGTAAAGAAGACCACCGCGTCGTCCAACAGCAGGTAGCTCTTCGGATACTGCGCGGCCTTGTCGTTCAGGAAGCTGAAACGCCGGCGGATCACCTCCGGGCGCGCCCCATGCACGATCGCGTCGGTCAACGCCACATCCGCCGCCTGCAGATAACACTCCAGCAGCGTCGGTGAGAGATTCAGTGTGGCGCCCGTCTTGTCGTAGCCGGAGACCGAAGCCGGCGCGGGGATCCCCTCGGCGGGATCGACATCCACCGCGAGCAACTCACGCACCGCGTTCCGGTATTCGGCGCGACTCAACCGCCGCAACGGGGCGCGGCCTTCAGTCCGCCTGCGCTCGGCCTCCCACGCACGCAATCGTTCGGCAATTGTTCGGACCGCCTCCGGGAGATCTGGCCGCTTCTTCGGCGGCATGTTCCCCTCGGCGATCTGGTCGTGGATCTTCACCCAGGTTTGGAAGATCTCCGGCTTGGCGAGATCGAAAGACAGCGTGTCCAACCGCAGCCCTCCCTTTGACAACTCGGCGTCGTGGCATTCGAGACAGTGGTCTTGGAAGAAGGCCCGGATTCCCGCGTCGTTGCCGGTCTGGTCTACCGACGCGGCGTTCGACGTGAAAATCGCGACGACAAGCAGCGACAGGAGCGTCGCCACGAGAATCTGAAAGTTGCCGGCGCGCAACACATCTCCAAGGTCCCGAGCGGACACCCCAAGGAGGGGCGACATTCCTGTCGCCCTGCCTGCGAAGCAGGCACACTGACGCCCGGCATTCCTCCAAGACCACGGGGTTTTCCTGAACGCACCCAGAAACGACGCGCAACTCTCTGGCCCCTTCAGGGCCACGGCGACAGGAATGTCGCCGCTCCTTGGTTGGCGTTCCACGCTCACGAACCTGCTTCCTTCGATTTCACGTATGCACCCCCGCCAGCACATCGCGTTCGCCGAGCGGCGGGCTGAACGGATCGAGCGGCATGGGTTCGTCGTTGTCGAGAAAGCGCTCGCAAATGTCGAAGAACTCCGCCTCGGTTGCCGCGCGCCGTATCTCATGCAGGAAGCGCCCCGTGCCCTCGACGCCCAACCCCACGAAGTTCATGTACCGTTTCATTTTGCGCACGTGCCGATCCCCTTCCAGCCCGGCCGGCCGCACCGAATCGAACAAGTCCCGGATGTAGTCCAGCACATCCCTGCCACGCGGCACAAAGACCTCCTCTCCCCGCCGCCGTTGCCGGATCTGCCGGAACATCCACGGATTCCGGATGGCGCCGCGCCCGATCATCACTCCCGCCGCGCCGGTCTCCCCGATCACCGCCTCGGCTTTCCCCGCGGAATAGACATTGCCGTTCGCCAAGACCGGGCACTTCATCGCCTCCACCGCCCGGCGGATCAGGTCGTAATGCACCTCGCTCCGATACCCCTCCTTGACGGTGCGACCATGCACGGTCAGCAGGTCGAGATCGTGCTTGGCAAAGATCGGGAGAATCTCATCGAAGACCTCGGCCGAATCGAAACCCACGCGCGTCTTCACCGTGAACTTCGTCGTCACCGTCTCCCGCAAGGCGCCGAGGATGCGGTCCACTCGTTCCGGCTCTCGCAGCAATCCCCCGCCCGCGCACTTGCGGTAAACCACCGGCGCCGGGCAGCCGAGGTTCAGGTCCACCGCTGCGACCGGATGCCGTTCCAACTCCCGCGCGGTCCGCGTCAACCATTCAATGTCGTTGCCGATCATCTGCGCCACAACCGGCCGCCCGGCGGGGTTTTCCGTGATCGAGCGCAGGATGTGCTTGTCGAGCCGGCTGCCCGGATAGACCCGGAAATACTCGGTGAAGTAGACGTCGGGCCCGCCGTAGCGCGCCATCAGCCCCATGAACGGCAGATCTGTCACATCCTGCATCGGCGCCAGGGCCGTGAAAGGCTCCGGGCTGCTGAGGCAGGTCTGAAATGCTTCGCGTTGGTCCATCGTCCGGCGGGCAGTATCCCGGCCGCGCCGATTGTCGCAACCCGAATCAGGTTCCCGGAGGCGCTTGGAACAAGATGACGAAGGCGACCCGCCCGCGAACAGGCTCCATCCCAACGCGAAACGCCTTCACCCTTGATCCCTCTCCCCCGGGAGAGGGCCGGGGTGAGGGCGAAACGGCATGGCAAACTCGCACAGGTTGAATCCAAGGCCTGCTCGCGGGAGTTGGTCAACCGGACCGCGATCCCGCCGGCTTCCGCCACGCTCCTTCAAATCCCCGGAATCAGCGCGCCGTTCTCCTGGCGAAACGCGTCCAGCGCGTGGGTCAATCGGGCCAACATCGGTCGTTCGTCCGCGCTCCCGATCACTCGGCCGTCCAGCTCGGCCACCGGGATCAATCCCGCGCCCGAACCGGTCAGGAACACCTCGTCCGCCGTGATCAGGTCGTACCGGGTCAGCGGCTCCTCGCGGGCCTCGATGCCCTGCGCGGCGGCGATTTTCAAGACGCTGTCGCGCGTGATGCCTCCCAACGGCCCCTCGGACAACGCCGGCGTCGCAAGCGCGCCGCCCCGGACGCAGAACACGTTCGCCACGCTCGCCTCCGCCACCCGGCCCGCCTGGTTCAGCAGCAGGGCGTCGTCCACGCCGGCCCGCACCGCCTGCAGCTTGGCCTGGATGTTGTTCAGGTAGTTCAGGCTTTTCACCCGGGTGTCCAGGACGTCCGGCGAGGGACGCCGCACCGCGGCCGTGACCAGCCGCAGTCCCTGTCGCCGTCGTTCCTCAGGATACAAGACCACCGAACCGACCAGGCAAATGAAGCGCGGCTCCGGACACGGCGTCGGGTCCACCCCGAACGGGCCCACTCCCCGAGACACGATCAGGCGCACGTAAGCCTCGCGTTCGCCGAAGGCCGCCGCTGTCGCCAAGGTCGCCTCGCGCAGCTCAGCAACCGACGCCGGCAACTCCAGGGAGATCAGCTTCGCCGAGTTCTCCAGGCGCGCCAGATGATCGTCCAACCGGAAGACCCGTCCGTGCGTGATTCGGATGCCCTCGAACACCCCATCGCCATAAAGAAAACCGTGATCCATCACCGACACCACCGCGTCGCTGCCATCGATGATCTTGCCGTCAATCCATGCCTTCATCTTCGTTCACATGCCGTTCAATCGTTTCACTGCGGCGCCGGCGGCCTTCACCAATCGCGCGCCGATCTTCTCCCGACCAAGCTCATCCATCCGCGGCGAGGTCGTGGCCAGCACAAGCCCGCCCAACAAGCGTTCACCCGCCATCAGCGGCGCCGCCGCCACCGCCAGTCCCAACTGCCACTCCCCGTCGTTGATCGCCCATCCGCGGCGTCGGACGCGGTTCACTTCGCCTTCCAAGGCCGCCTTCGTCGTGATCGTCGCCGAGGTGAATGCCTCCAAGGGCGCGTCGGCGTCCGCCAGTCGCCCCGGCGCGAACGCGAGGTAGAGCTTGCCCACTGCCGTCGCGTGCGCGGGCATCGTCGAGCCGACCCGAGGCATCGCGCGAATGAATCCCGTGCCCTCCGCCATGTCCGCGACCGTCAGCCTGCCGCCCCGCTCCACGACCAGAAATGCCGTCTCTCCGGTTTCCCTGGCCAGGGACTCCAACTCTGGCCGCGCCGCCGCGCAGACCGGCTCACGCTCCATCACGCTCATCCCCAAGGCGACCAGGCCAAAGCCCAGTTGATAGCGGCCGCTGTCGTCCTGCTCCACCAGGCCGCGCTTCGACAACGCGTTCAACACGCGGAACACATTCGCCTTGGCCTGCCCGACATCGCGCGCCAAGGCGGTCACCCCGCGCGGCTCCCCCGCCTCCCGGAGCCGGAAAAGCAGGTCCACCGCCTTCTCTATCGTCGCAGACATTATGTTTCAATTATTGGAACACCAGTTTTGATAAAAGAAACACATACTGCGCCGCCTCGCAATCCGTCAATCCGCTTTGTTGACGGACCGGGCAGGAGCGCGCATATCGCTTCCGTAACCGAATTGGCCACCGGGACGCCTGCGGATCGCTACGCTCGCTCTGGCTGAGAAATCGGCAAACCGGCAGGTTTGCCCCACCTTGGGGGGTATTGCTGTCCGCCTTCGCTGTGCTTCCGCCTTCGCATGGTTTCGGCGAGACAAGTCGTCGCGACAAGCCGCAATACCCATTCTTCAGCGGCGCCAGCGAAGCGACGCTTCGCGTGCCGGAGCGCGGTCTTCAGGCCGCTGATGCGTCCGATCACCCGCGAGGCGCTGTTCCAGGCGCCCCCCCGGAGAACTCTTGATTTCTGCGGCGTAAACGCCGCGCCCCGTCATGCCAACGTCGGTTTGAAGGTGAGACCGGGCCCGCGCCCCAGCCCCGAAAGGGAGGCAAAGGAACATTGACGCGCCGGGGACGATCCGTTCCAAATCGAGGCCGACACCATGGCCGAAAACCCGAACAACCCGGAACCTTCGAACGGCTCCGAGAAACGCGCAAACCCGCTGGCGGAACTGCTGCCGATCCTGGGCGTGTTCGGAGTGGTGATGCTGGTCATCCATTTCGCCAGCTCCGCATTGGACAACTCCTCGCCCACACGCGACGAACGTCCGCTCCCGAAACCCGCGCCACCCGCCGCAAAACCCACGCAACCCCAGGATGCTCCAACTCCGACGGCCTTGACGCCGCGCTCCGACGCCACATCGACCAACTCCCTTTCCCGGGCTCACCAGAACATCTACGACGCGAACCGGAAGGCCCTTGTCTGGTGGCACGAACTGCCCGGCGGTCTGAAGGAAGGCAGCGTCGCCACGGGCAACGCCAGCAACATCCGCCCGCAGGACTACGCCGGCGCCGCCTCCTGCGCCGAGTGCCACCCCTCCAACCACGCCGACTGGAAGACACACAGCCACCGGACCATGAATGCCTGGGCCACCCCGCAGAACGTCGTCGGCGATTTCTCGGGCTCCGCGGGCATCGAGTATCTCGGCGGCAAGGCCGCCTTCTTCCGCAAGGATGACCGTTACTTCATGAAACTGGAGCGCGACAACCAGAGTCGCCTCTTCGCCATCGACCGCACGATCGGCTCGCGCTTCACGCAATACTATGTCGGCCGCCTCGTCGAGGGACCGGAGGACGACGACCCGGAACTGCGGAATGTCCAGCACATCCTCCCCTTCGGCTGGTGGATCGACAAACAGGAGTGGATCCCCACCGTGCATGTGTTCCGCGAGACTCGGAAGGACGACGACGAATTCGACCCCTTCGACGGGAGGGACGTCGTCTCCTACGACGCCGGCTGCGCCGACTGCCACACCTCCCTGCCCGCTGGCGACTGGATGCTGCGGTCCGTCGGCCTGCGCCGGGTGGGCAAGTACTCCCCCCGATCGGTCCTCTTCGACGCCCCCGGCTACCTGGAGGACACGCAGCCCGAATTCCTCAAGGTCAACTTCGCGGCCGATCTCCCCCTCGACAGCCTGCTGAACGAGGTCCACCACGGCTTCAACGACATGGACGTCCCCAAGCACGGGGTCGAACTCGGGATCAGCTGCGAGGCCTGCCACCACGGCTGCCGTCAACACGCCGAGAACAGCGACAAGGAAAAGACCTCGCTGAAACCGCAGTTCTTCCCGACCAGCCCGCATCTGTTCTCCCAGGGCTCCGGCGGGCTCGAACAGTTCGGCCGCTCCGACGAAAACGTCAATTTCGTCTGCGCCAAATGCCACACCGGCGACCGACCGCAATACGCCTCCGGCCACGCCACCTGGAATTCCGGCGAGTTCAGCGACGCCGTCGCCGGAGCCTGCTACGACAAGCGCGCCGGCGGCGCGCAGTCCAAGGGAACAAGCCATCTGACCTGTATCCACTGCCACGACCCACACAAGGGAATCGGCAGGAAATGGTCCCGGACGCCGGAGGAAGACGACACGTCCTGCCTTGAATGCCACCAACAGTTCAAAGACGCCAAGGCGCTCGCAGGCCACACGCGCCACGCTCCGGGCTCCAAGGGCAACCACTGCATGGACTGCCACATGCCGCGCATCAACGAGGGCATGCAGGACATGGTCCGCACCCACCGCATTTTCAGTCCGACCGACAAGGCGATGATCGAATCCAACCAGCCCAACGCGTGCAACCTCTGCCACCTCGACAAGCCCATCGACTGGACCATCAAGGCCCTTCGCGAATGGTATGGCGACAAGCACAGCTACGACGAGGCCGCGCTCGCCGCAAACTACCCCGACCGCAAAGGACCGGTCGCCCTCGGCTGGCTGAAGAGCGAACACTCCCCCACCCGCCTCGCCGCCGGCTGGGCCCTGACCCAATCCGACGCGGACTGGGCTCTGGACGCCCTGATCGACAGCCTCAACGACGACCACCTCATCAACCGCCAGTTCCTGCAGACCGGCCTCGACCGGATGCTCGGCGTCAAGCTCAAGGAAAAGGGCTACCAGTTCTACCTGACCGAACCGGAGCGTCGAACCGCGCTGGCCAGACTCAAGCAGGAGATCAAGAGGCCCGCCGGGAAGGACAGGTAGGCGGTGGGGCGAATCGTCCCCGATGAGCCGCCGTGAGCATGTCCCTGCGCGGCTCACTGAGGACAGTTCGTATAGCTTACCCGGAGTTGTTCACTGGTTGG
>JAYPFK010000039.1:0-74423 GCA_038126235.1 Verrucomicrobiales bacterium | reverse complement strand
TCCTTCACCTCGCCGCAGCGCTCCTCTGGTTGAACTGAATGTCGATTGGCCCTAATGCCTTCCTCCGCGTCCGCCGGCATGACTGTCTACGGACTCAACGACGTCTACCGCCTCCGCATGGAGGAGATCTCGTTCTTCCTCTTCGCCTTCATCGTCTCGGCCTTTCTCTTCAAGTGGCTCTGGAACGTCCTGGCCAAGGACTTCCCCAAGCTGCCCAGGCTGAAGTTCAGGCATGCGGCCGCGCTTTCACTGACGCTGGGCCTGGGGATGCTCCTGATCCTGACCATGATCTCGGGCATCCGGGAGGTCCTGACCCCCGACGCCTGGCGACGCCAGGGCAGCGGCTACAAACTGAACTCACCGGTAGTGGTCGAGGAACGCCGCTGGCACATCCAGCAACTGCGCGACGGCCTGATCGGCTACGCCCGCGGCCACGAAGGCCGGTTCCCACCGCACGATTTCGTCGAGGAACTGCCGGCCAAGCTCTGGGAGACGCCCGACCCGAAACGGCTGCGTTACCACTACCGCGCCAGCGCCCGGTTGGACGACGCCGAGGCCATGATCGCCTGGGAGCCCGGGAGCTTCGGCGACGAGGTGTTCGCCGTGTTCGCCAACGGCGAGGTCCGGATGGTGAAGCCGGAAACGACCGCGCCGAACTGAAGACCGCCCCATGGAACCGAAGCAACAGAAAGCGGGCGGCTGCCGGCAGTGGATCGTGCGGGCGGCTGTCTTGGGCGTCATCCTGCTGCTGCTCATCATCGCGTTGCCCCGGTCCGGTTTCCGGATTCTCGCCGAACTGCCCTTCGGCTGGTTGGGCTTCCTGAAGCGGGTTCTCCCGCGAATCTCGGCCAACTGGGACCTGATCGGCATGGCAGCGCTCTGCCTCGCCGGCTTCTTTGCAGGTTCGCAATGGTTCCTCAAGTGGCTGGCGGGCTCCACCGCAGGACGTAGGCGGACGGGCGCGGGCGAAACCAAGTTGAAACCCGAGGAATCTGTCACCTGGAAACCCCGGTGGACCCTCGCGATCAACGGCCTGCTCTGGCTGTCCTTCCTTATCGGCATGTCCTTCATCGGCGCCGTTCACCAAGCCGGCTGGATGACGAAATCCGAAGAGCCGCTGATGGTGGTCAAGCGAGGCGGAAGTTCTCCCGAACTGATGGCCAGCCTCATTCACGGCAATTTCATGCTCCAGGAAATCCAGGATCGTCGAGGGCTGGAATCCGCCGTGGAGAGATTGAGGGCGCCGGACCATCGAAAGAAGATATTCGTGGGCATGAATCCGGAGCATGTCCGCGCCTTTCTGTTGGTGGACGATGCCGGCAAGGTGAACGGCGCCATCGCATTTCGCACGGTCTACCACGGCCAATACTACAGCCGAATCGGGGTCTACGATTCCCGCAATAAGCCGGCGCGGGAATCAATCGAGCGCGACCAACTTCCCGAACTCATGCGCCGCTACCAGGACGAGCTGTATCCGTTTCTTTGAAACGAAAGCGGCGCGAATGTCGTCGACAAGGCGGGGCGAGTTGTCCCAACGAGCCGGCGTGAGCATGTCCAAGCCCGGCTCACCGAGGACCGTTCACCCCTCCTTCAGCGTCGAGGCGAGATCCAAGGAGGGGCGACATTCTTGTCGCCCTGCCTGCGCAGCAGGCACAAAGGCGCGGGGGCGATTGTGGGCGTGCAGATGATCCGAGAGCATTGGTTCCCAAGGGGGCGTCTTTCTGGCCGCGTTGCGGCCACGGCGACAAGAATGTCGCCGCTCCTTGGTTGTCGCCGACAACTCGCCCCGCCTTGCAACCGGTTCGATCGCCTCATGGGACCTGTCGCCACGCTACCGCGTCAACTGCCCCGTCTTCTTCTTCGCCAGCGCGGACAGCGGTTCCGGTTGCAGGTCGGCGGCTATCACCTCGATTCCGCTCAGCAGCGTCCGACCGCGCTTCGCCTTCAGCGCGATTTGCAGCTCGCCTTGGACGGCGATCGGACCAATTTCCCGGACCAGAGCCTTCATCGCCCCGCCGGAAGCCGCAGCGATATCCAGGTCCTTCGCGACCGTTTTCCCCTGCACGACGACGTCGAACACGCGTTGCCCCGGCTGGGAATGGTCTGGTTCCACGAAATAGAGCCGCACCTTACAGGTCATGTCACGCAGACCGCGCAGGGTGATCGAGTTGAGGCCCCGCATGCCGGACGCCGCGACCCAGGGCCACCCTTGGCCGCCGCCGATCCACATCGAGTGCCGGTAGAAGGTCTCGGGCGCGGGCGGATCGGTCTCGATGCGGACCGCCGGGGAGGGGCCGCCAACGGAGGGGTGGTCCAGCCAGAGCGTCCCGCCGGGCGTCATCCGGTCTCCGGGCGCGCCTAGGTTGACGCCGATTCGGCGGATGTCGTTGGTCGGACCGGGGCCCCAGGCGGTCCACTGCTCGTGTTCGGGCGGGAGGCTGTGCAGCGCGAGGCCGCTGGGGATCGGATAACTGCAGGTGCAGCCTTCATAAAAGTAGGGGACATTCAGCACCCCGTTCGCCGGAATGACGCTGTTCGAACAGCCGGAACGCGGGCCGCTGATGTTGATGATGCCGCTTTCGTTCTCCTTGTCATAGAAGGCGGCCGTGCCGGACCGCATGGTGTAGAGGTAGCCGTAGTCAATGCCTCCATCGCAGCCGTAGCTGCGCGGAAAGGTGCGCGGCTCCGTGGCGCCGGTCAGGGGATTCGTCCGCTCGCTGACGACGGGCTTCGGCGGAGCGTAGGTGTTGCCGGTGAATCCGGGCGGACGATACTGTGCCGGCTGCGGCGGATCGCTCGCGGGGATGCCAAACTTTGCAATCTGCTCCGGCCCAACCTCCTTCTGACCGAGGACGCGCCCGGTGTAGACATCGGAGTAGACGGGCGGCAGCAGCTTGTAGGGACGTTCGTCGGTGGTTTCCCATTCCTTCGGGCGGGACATCATCACGCCGTCGATGACCTTCGGCTGCGGCGAGCGTTTGAAATGGCCGACCGCGTCGTCGAACCACAACACCCCCAGCGGCGCCTTGACGAGCTGGTCGGGGCTGGACCAGTCCCCAGTGTAGTCCACCGCCCCGGGCAGCGCGCCTTGGCGGCGGAGCACGGTCAGGTCCCCGTGGCGCTCGATCGCGGCGTTCTCCAGCCCGGCGGCTTCGGCGGCCTGGAGGAACTTCGCGTGATCCGCGTCGGAGAGGAAGAGGCAGGCCGTTCCACCGTAGGGGCGGAGGCGATCGAACATGGAGCGGACCGAGCCGGAATCCAGTTTGAGCGCGACGCCGCTTTGGTCGCCAGCCACCAACAGGCTGGCAAACCAAGGCGGCAGTCCGGCTTCTTCGGGGCTAGCAACAAGGAAGGAAATGCGCTCTCCCGGGGCTCCCCATCCTGTGTCGTAATAATGTCGCAGCCGGTCCACCAGCGCCGCGTCCGGATCAATGCCAAGGAACTTGAGACGGGTCGTTTTCAGAAGCTCCGAGATCAGCGGTTCGGCCGCCGCGCCATAAACCACGGCCCCTCCATCGCGAACGTCCACGAGCGGAAGCAACCTGCGCGCCCGGTCGCGCCAAAGCGGGGAGAACGTCCAGGTGGTCCGGCGACGTGAATCCCGCCGAGCGACCTCGTCCCGTTTATCGCCGCCCAGACACCAGATCCGCCCATCCAGCATGACAACGAAGAGCTTCCCATCCGCCGCCAGCATGGTGTGTATGGCGCCGTCGGTGCCGGGAAGTTTCTGGACAAACTCGAATTCCCGCCCGCCGGCGTTGATCCGGCTCCTCACGCCCGGTTCGCCGATGCCGCGGCTCTTGCGGTCCTCATGTTCCTGACCGGCGACGTCGCTGTCATACACGACCGCCCCGCGGCGCCGCGCCTTCGCATCAGGGCTGTGGATGGAGGCAAACCACCCCCCCGGCAGGCGTCCGGGCTTCGGCAGTTCAAAATGCTTCAGCCGGCCCGTGGCGAGATCGAAGGTCGCAGGGACGGCCGCGCCGCCGGGAACGATCAGTTCGTCGCCGTTGACCACGAGATAGCCCTGCGGCGAAAGCCCGCCGAAAGCCTTCGCATCATGCGGATGCTGGCCGTAAAGGAAGGCCGAGCTGTCGTTCAGCCACACAACCTCACCGGTCTTGGCGTCGAGGCAATAGACGAACACGCCCTCCATCGGCCAAACGCCCGCCGCGAAGTACACCCGGCCCTCCTGAACGACCGGACCGCCGCGCACCGGCCAGACCGAGATCATCCGTCCGTTGCCGAGGATCTTGCGCCGAGACGGCGCCGCGCGGAACTTCCAGAGTCGCTTCCCGGTTTCGGCGTCGAGGCAGTAAAGACAGCCGTCGTCCGAACCGACATAAAGTCTTCCCCCTGCCGCCGCCGGCGCAAAGCGCACCGGACCGTCGGTATAGACGCGCCAACGTTCCTGGCCGGTTTCCGGATCGAGCGCGGTGACGCTGTCCGTGCGGGACGAGCCATAGAACAGCGAACCCCGGTGAAAAATGGGCTCGTAGCTCCGGTCGAACTGCAGACGCGAATTGCGGAAGGCGGGCTTCAACGGCGGTTCGTGCCGGACCCAGCGAACGTGCAGTTCGGCAGGAAGGCTTTCCGTCGCGACCGCCGTCCGCTGCGGATCGTGTCGCCACATCGGCCACTCGTCAGCGTGGCCAAAGGGAGCGACGGAGATCAGGCAACAAAGGAAGGCAAGCGTGAGACGTGCGAAACCGGGTTGAGGAAGCATGGCGGGAGAATGCCCGTAGCAGCCGAGGTGACGAGGCTCAAATTGTCGAATTCCCCAGAATGAGCCTCGTCACCTCGGCGGCTACAAGGGTTCGAACCAGTCCCCACCCAGCGCGCGGCGGACCGGCGGTTGACCATATGGGCCGCAACGGCCAACGTCCTCCCTGCGAAACCCGGGCATGCACGCCACAATGAACACTCTGAAACCATCCATCCTCCCACTGCTCGCGGCTTTCGCTCTCTGCTGCGCGTGGCCGGATCGAAGAGCTGGCGCGGAAGAGTCGTCGCGCGCCGACCGTCCGCGGGTGATTGTGACGACCGACGGCGAAGCGGACGATCGCTGTTCCATGGTGCGGTTTTTCCTCACGGCGAACGAGTTCGAGGTGGAAGGCATCATCAACAGCAGCTCGCAGTTCCACTGGGAAGGCGGCTCCGGTTGGAACGCCTTCCACCCGGTGTCGTGGGTCCGGGATTACATCGGCCTTTACTCGAAGGTCTACGACAACCTGCGTCAGCACGATCCCGGTTACCCGTCGCCGGAACATCTGCTGAGCCGGTGGAAGGTCGGCAACGTCAGCGCCGTGGGGGAAGCGGACCGACGCACGGAGGGCGCGGAACTGATCGCGAAGGTCCTCCTGGACGACAGAGATCCGCGGCCCGTCTGGGTCCAGGCCTGGGGCGGCTGCAACACCATCGCCCGCGCGCTCAGGATCATTGAGGAGGAGCATCCCGCGCGGATGAAGGAGGTTGCGGACCGAATGCGCCTCTTCCTGATCTGGGAACAGGACGGAACCTACCAGAGCCTGATCCGCCCACGCTGGGAGCCCCTGGGCGTCCCGACGATCATCTCGGACCAGTTCGACTGCATGGCCTACATCTGGCCGAAGGTTCTGCCCGAAAAGACGAAGACGCATTTCGAAGCGGACTGGATGACGGCGAACATCCTCAAGGGACATGGCCCCCTCTGCGACGCCTACGAACACAAGGACGGAGCCTTCCACGCGGAGGGCGACACACCAGCCTTCCTGCACGCGATCCCCAACGGCCTGCGCAGCCTGGAATCGCCGGGCTGGGGCGGCTGGGGCGGCCGCTATGTCCAGGTCCGCGGCAACGTGTGGATGGACCCGCCGCCCGCCGACGGTTGGGAGCATCCGACCGGGCGTTGGTTCATCGACAACAGCTGGTCGAAGAAGTTGGACAACGTCACTGATTCCAAAGCGAAGGCCGGTCGAGCCCGCTACTTCAAGCCCCTCTCACGCTGGCTGGAGCAGGTACAGAACGATTTCGCCGCACGGGCGGACTGGTGCGTGGAGGACTACGCCTCGGCCAACCACCCGCCGGTCGTCCGCCTAAAGGATACGCCGCCCGATCTCGACGCCGCGCCCGGCGAACGCGTGACGCTGGACGCGACGACCACGACCGATCCGGACGGCGACGCGCTCGACTTCCGCTGGTGGCATTATCCTAAAGCGGGGACGTATCCGGGCAAGGCCCTGGCGGAATCGGATTCCGCGCGAACTGAGATCGCCATCCCCGCAGACGCGCGCACCGGACAGGAAATCCACATGATCTGCGAGGTGACGGATTCCGGGACTCCGCCGCTCACGAGATATCGGCGCGTGGTGATCCGCGTGCAGGAAAAGGATTGAGCGGGCGGCGGGTTTCACCCCTTCGGGGATTTGAAGTGGGACCTTTCGGCGAGGCGTCCCTCCCCCCAGGTAGGGACGCCTCGCCGCAGGCGGCCCACTTCAATGTAGCGGAGGAACAAGGCGCGTCTTGACACTCCATTACCGGAGTGAACACCTTCCCCTCATAGACCGGCGGTGGGACAAGCAGCGCGGCGCCCCACCCCAAATTGAGAGGGCGCGCGTGGTGGCGTCACTGCTACACCAAGTATGAACAAAGATCAGTTCTGGCAGATCATCGATTCCGTCCACGCCGGGTCCGGCGGCGACATGGATCGCAAATGCGAGTTGCTCAAGGAGGAACTCGCCACGCTCGAGGATCAGGAATTACGCGAATTTATCGACCACTTCGACTCCGCCGACGCCGCCGCCTACACTTGGCCATTGTGGGGGGCGGCTTACGTGATGCATGGCGGATGCTCGGACGATTCATTTTCCGATTTCCGCGCAACCCTCATTTCACAGGGTCGCGCCGTATTTGAGCGGTCGCTGGCTGAACCTGAGTCGCTGGTTGAACTCGATTTTGCCGACGAAGAGGCTGTCTGTTTGGAGGGATTCCAGTATGTGAAGGACGACGCGGCAAAGGAGAAGCTCGGTGAGATCCCCAAGCGCAACGTCGATTTTCCCAACGATCCCACGGGCCCGGAGTGGGACGAGGACGAGTTGGAACAACTTTTCCCCAAGCTTTCGGCGAAGTATTCCGGCGGCAATGATCGCGATGCCTCTCCTCCCCCGGACAAGCCATGGTGGAAGTTCTGGTAGCCGCAAACGACCAAGCCATAAGAAGGCGCAGGAGAATTTCGGCGTGACGCCGGCATGTTGCCGACATCGACACGAACGCTTGAGGGCGTATACTGAGGCGGTGTGCGCATTTGGCAGGTCAGCCTGAATCTGAATGTCGCCCGCCACACGGAAAGACCGACGGTGAAGAAACGGACCACCAGACAGTCTCAGACCGTGTCTCTGGAGGAGGCGGTCTTCGGCCACCGCATCACCGCGAAGGATGGTCGGGTCGAAGTCCGCGCCGGCGGAGGCTGCTTCCTGATTCCCTTTGGGGCCTTTCTCCTGTTGCTCGGATGCGGCGTTATCGTCCTTCTGGTCCGCGCGGAGGGCGACGAACTCGTGCGCGGCGTCATCGGGATCGTCATGGCGTTGTTCGCTTTCCTCGGGTTCGCGCTGGTCTTTGGCCGCTACCATCTGGAGATCGACGCCCATTCGGGTTCCTACCGGGAGGGCAACAGGCTGCTGCTGTTCTTCGAGAAGACCAAGGGGAGATTGGATGAGTTTGACGCAGTCACGGTCAAACGTCATACGCCGAGCAGCGGCGGCAATACGGGCAGGAAGAGAGCGATCTACGCGATTCAGCTTTCAGGCCCCGGCGGCGCTCTCGACCTCGGATCGCGCAGCGTTCTGACGCAGGCTCGAAGCGAAGCAAAGAAGGTGGCGAAAGCGCTGAACCTTCCCTTGGGCCAACGAGGCGCCGCACAGGCACAGGACGCAGAATCGACTGCAAGTCCTTCCGCGCCGGAGAGCTGACTGTCTCGAACCGCCTGATCGTCACTTCACAAACACCCCTTCCAACAACCGTTTCAGCTCCGCGCGGATGCGGGTTTCGGCCTGGTGTTCCAACACGCTGGTGCGGGCGCGCCAGGTGGTATAACCGCCGTATTGGAACTGGTCCGGCGGCGGGAGGTAGCCGGAGTAGCCGTTGGCGAGGCCCACAACCATGGTCAGCTTCGCGGGACTGGCGTCCTTGATCTTCAAGCCGGTGCCGCCATACATCTCACAGGGCGAGGAGGCGACGCCGAAGTCCCCGATGCGCAGGGCCTGCAGCCGCAGCTCGCGCGTGTCGGGCATCTTGTCGAGCAGCACGGTCTCGCGGGCGTAATCCTCCTCCCAGGTCTTGATCGGCCGGCCCTGCACGTTCTTGTCCAGGTAGGCCTGCGCCGCCGCGACCTCATCAGCGGTCGGCTTGCGCGCGCGGAAGACGTTGAGCGACTCGGCCGCGGACAAGGGAACCCAGTCATGGAATTTCATCTTTGCCATGGCGCGCTGGGCGGCGTCGGCGATGGCGTTGGCGACGATGAAGCGGTCGTACTTGTTGCGCTGGGGCAAGGCGAAGTTGCTGCAGTTCGCGTCGCCGCTGGCCCCGTTGCTGACCATGCCGACAAAGGCGGGCTCCCGCCCTTCGGCGCCCAGGCGTTTCTCCATCTCGATGGCAAAGGCTCCGAAGTAGTCGGAGGAGATGTCCGGCGCGCCGGCGTAGTGGGTGGAGTAGTTGGCGAGCACGGCGAGGGGCTTGTCGTCCTTCGTGCGCAACGCGAGGACGGTCACGGCGGGATCGGCGGGCCCAAGCGGACGGATCTTGTTCTGGTTTCCGTTGCCCGGATTCATCTGGGCGAGGTTGGTCTTCGCGTCGGTGAAGGGGATGGAGAAGGCCGTGCCCGGCTTCATCAGCCAGCGGCGGCAGAAGACGTAATCGTCGCAGTCCGACCTCCCCCAGCCGACCTTGGCGGGCTGGCGCTTCCTGGCCGCGCCGACGATGGCCTCAGTGATGCGCTTGGTAAGGAAGTCGCGGTATTCGAGTTCGGGCTCGGAGCCGTGAACGCCCATAACGGCGGGCGCGGAGTGCGCGTGCGTGGCGGAAATCAGCATGTTCGCCGCCGGAATGCCGGTGGCCTTGGACGCGGCGGCCTTCGCGGCGTCGAGCATCTCGCGGTCCATGAGGCAGGTGTCGACCGTGGCGATGCTCAGGCGTGTCGCGCCGTCGTCGAGGACGAGCGCGCGCACGTGGAGCTTGTCGGTGATCTTCTCGCGCGACATCTCGCGGATGCTGCCAGCGACCCGGATGGGCAGCTTGGTCGGCGTGACATCGACGGCGTGCGCGCCGGCCTGGAAGACGCGTTCGGCGGCACGGGTGAGGGGCGGAGCGGCGAGGGCCGTGACGAAGCAGGCGGCCAGGGCGACGGATGCAAGGCAGAGCGGGCCTTTCTTCATGGCGGGCACACTACCCATCGCGGCGGGAAATGCCAGCGGTTTGAAAACTGAACTTACGGGTGAGTCACTGAGTTGGCCCCGATGGTGAAGCGAACCATCCTCAGTGAGCCGCGCGAGGCATGCTCACATTGGCTCATTGAGGACAATTCACCCCACCCGCTCTGAGCTACGCCGGAGTCAAGGCAACCGGGCAGGCGCGGATGGTCAAGGCCATCTAGGGTTTGCGCAGGTCGAGGCATACCAGGTCGCCGGCGGCATTGCGGCAATGAAGCCGGCCGTTGGCCAGCGCCGGCGGGGTCCAGCACCTGCCTTGAAGGACCTTTGCACGGGCTCGTTCCTTCCAGCCCTTCGGGTTCGCCTCCCCCACGATCAATTCACCCGTTGCCGACAGGACTACCAACTTGTCCCCTGCGGCGATCAGGGAACCAAAACCGACTTCCGGCGCGGACCAGACTTCCTTTCCGGTCTCAAACTCCACACACTTCAGCGCGGGTTCGCGGGAATTCTCGTCGCCGTCGATGCCGTAGGCGTGATCGCCAATCAGGACGGGGTTGGCAAACTGCGGACGAAGGACCTTTTCCTTCCAGACCTCCTCCGGTTCCTCGGCAGCGTGCTTCACCAGGGTCGCGCCCTTGCCATAGCCGGTGGCGATGAGGATCCGGTCGCCGCGCACAATCGGGTCGCAGGCGTTCACGCCATAACGCGTCAGCCAACGGTGCGACCAGACCACAACGCCGTCCTCAAGGTCCACCGCGCTGAAGTGCTTCCCCGAACTGAAAATGCCCAACTCCTTGCCGCCCAGCTGGCAGACAACCGGTGTCGTGTAACCCGACTCCTCGGCCGGCGACTGCCAGAGCGTTTCCCCGGTCTTCTTGTCCAACGCCATGCCCGACTCGCCGACGTTGAGCAGCAGTTGATCGCCATGGATCGTCGGCGAACCGGCGAAGCCCCAGCCCGGAGCGGGAAGTTCGCCGCCATCGGCCAGATCACGCGACCAGAGGACCCTTCCGTCGGCCGCGTTAAAGCAAAACACCTTTCCCTGGCGCGCGATGGTGTAGACGCGGTCGCCGTCCACGGTCGGCGTTGAGGTCGGGCCGCCTTCGAAGAGATTGGGATCAAGCGGGGTCTCGTATTCGTGTTTCCAAACGAGCTTCCCGGTCGCGGCGTCGAGGCAACGCACGGAGTCCTTGTCGTTCTCGTTGCCCATTGTGAAGAGACGTCCGCCCGCGATCGCCTTCGACGAGAAACCCGTTCCCACGTTTGCCTTCCAAAGGACTTTCGGCCCGGCCGCCGGCCAATCGAATGAAAGACCCATTTCCGGCGAAACGCCATTCCGCGCCGGTCCGCGCCAGTTCGGCCAGTCCGCGGAGAAGGCGGGAGAGGCGAACCCGAAGCACAAAACGCCGAGCAAGAGCGAGATGCCCAGCCAAGGAACGGCGACATTCCTGTCGCCGTGGCCCCGAAGGGGCCAGACAGGCGCGCCGAGCAGGCGAACGGCCAGAGAACCACCCCGACGTCCGGACAGGCCGCGCGCCTTTGTGCCCGCTTGACGGGCAGGGCTACAGGAATGTCGCCACTTATTGGGCTTACGCTTTCCCTCCAACTCCCCGATACATCCAGTCTCGCTTTCCATGTTCATGCCTTTCCCAGTCCCAGTTCTTTGCGCGCGAACTCAAACGACTCGCGCACGTTGGCCTCTTCGAAATCCACCCGTTCCTTCGCGGACATCCCGGCCACCTTCGGCAGCGGTCGGTCTCCCTGGTTCCGTTTCACCGTCGCCAGCATCCGCGCGAGGTGGACGCCGGGGAGTTCGCCGAACGTGGTCCAATACGCGTCAGTCAGGCAGGGCACCTTCAACGGGTCGCGCGTGATCATCTCCAGGTTGAACTGGATGTCCGGGTTGGCCTTCTCGCAGACGTCGATGATCCGCCGCAGATTCACGAAACCCAGCCCCAAGGGAACCTCCGCCAGCAGGAACCCGTCCTCATACTCCGCGACGCCCATGTCCTTGAAATGCGTGGTGAAGGCGAAGGGCGCGAGCGTCTCCACCGTCGTCATGACGTCCTCCAGCAACGACAGACTGTTGCCCGTATCGATCGTGGCGCCGACGAATTCGCTGTCGATGCGCTTGAGAATTCCGACCAGTTCCGGCGCGCGCCAGTCCTTGTGGTTCTCCACCGCAAGCTTCACCCGTTGCCTGTCCACGACCTTCGCCGCGCGTTCCAAGGCCGCGAAGGAACCGCGTTTGAACTCGTTCCACGAATCAAGCGTCTTGAAGTTCTCGTAACGCCGACCGCCCAGCATCACCGTCCGCACGATCGTCGCGCCGGCCTCTTTCGCCGCCTTGATCTCGCTCTCAAAGCGGTTGACGTCGCCCGGCTGTCTCGGCAGCGAAATCTGCCCCTCCAGGAACATGCCCAGCGACTCACGGCGATCCCGCACCTGCTGCGCGAAGGCCGACTGCCAGCCCCGCACACCGACCTGCACGCCGCCCGCGCCCAGGCTGCGGCAATGCTCCAGCACGTTCAGGGCATCGCGAAACGGCGGCAGCCCCAGCCCGTCGCCGCCGCGCATTCGCTGACCGTACGAGGCGATGCTGACGCCCATCCGCTTGCCGGGGCGCGCGGCGCTCGCAGCGGCCGGACGCAGCGCGCCCCCAGCCAGGGCAATGGCAGCCCGCCCCATCGCAGCCCGACGTGAGATGCTCTCCGAGGCTTCAATCTTCGTGTTCATTTTAACGCGCCGTAGCCCGGCGAAGTCGGTTCGTGTCGATTGGTGGTTGGGAAAAACGACCCGCAGATTCGCGGATCACTCGATCTCCAACAATTCCTTTTCCGTCCAGGGTGTCGTGCGATCCACATTCGTGTCGCGCACGCGGGTGACGGCATGCGGCGCGACCGGATCGGCCTCATGTCCCCAGGCGCGGCGGATATAGGTCAGGATCGCGGCCAACTCCTCGCTCGTCATCACACCCACCGAGGGCATGTTGGGCAGGATGTCCGGCGGGGCGTATTCCCTCCCATTCACATGAACAGGCCCCTCCAGGCCGTGCAGCACGATCCGCATCAATCGTTCGTCCGTCCCCAGCACCCAGTCCGAATCCAGCAACGGCGGTCCCAAGGGTTTCATGCCTTTCCCCTCGGCCCCATGACACGGCGCACAGGTCAGCAGGAACTTCTGGCGTCCGAGGGAGAAGAGGTCCTCCTGCGCCGGAGTCAGCGGCTTCACCTCGGACCTGCTCCGTTTCCCGGGATCGTGCCCCGGCCAGGAGAACAGCTTCTTCGCTCGCTCCAGTCGCCAGCGGGTCTGCCGGTCTTCGACGGACGCGATGTCCTTGAGAAAGTCCGGTTCCCGCCAGAGCCACATGGGCTTGCCATCGCGCCTCCCGGCGCTGACCGACAGCCCGGTGAGAATGGCGTCGCGCTTCCAGGCCTCCTCCGCTGTTGTTTCATTCAATTTGGCGACCAGGCCCCTGATGTCCGACTTGCGTCTGGAAGCGATGGTCGCCGAGGCCAGCGACTCGATCAGGAGAGCGTTTCCGGGGGATTGTTCCCTATTGGACTCCTGGTCCCAGCAAAGCTCCAGAAAACTCCATTCGCGATCCTCAAGGCCGCTGAGGACAGCGTCGCGAAACAACGGATCCTCCCCGAACAAGCGGCTTCCGTGGAGCAGCATGGAAGCGCCGCCGGAACGCGCCGCCCCGGAAAGCCACCCAAAGCTCAGGATCTGCTGCAAGGCGACCCGGGGTTGATCGTCCGCCAGAACCGGCGAAAACCACATCCGCCCGACGGTCCGCGAATGGCGGCTCGCGCGGGCGGCAGAACCCATGGCCAACAACGCCTGGATTCGCACCCTTGCATCGTCATCATTCCAAAGTCGCCCTTCCCCCCATCCGCCGATTTCCAGTCCTTTCAACGTCCACAGCGCATGAACACGCGCCCGCCACGAACTGCCCTTGGACAAGGCCAGATCCGCCAGAGCGTCCGCCGCTTCAGTCGCGTCCCGCTCCACCAGCAGCCGCTGCGCCGTGTCGCGCGTCCATCCGTTTTCGTGGTCGAGCAGTTCGACCAGTTCGTCGTTCGTCGCGCGGGCCATCTTTGGCGCGGCTCGGCGCGGCTTCGCGGTCGAAACCACCCGGTAAATCCGGCCCAGATGGATCGGCTCCTCCAGCTTTCGCGCGAGGATCTCATCGCGCAGATGCGTGGTCATGTAGTCGCGGTGCTGAATGATCCCGCGATACATGTCCACGACATAGAACGCGCCATCGGGGCCGTTGGCGAGATTGACGGGACGGAAGCGCTCGTCGGTCGAAGCGAGGAAATCGCGGTCTGGATACGCGTCCTTCGCGCGGACGCGGATGCCGTCCTCGTCCTCAACCAGGATGTTGCGCTTCACGATGTTCGCGCCCGGCCCGCAGACGAAGGCGTTGCCGCGGAACTCTTCAGGAAACAGTTCGCCGCGATAGATCAACGGCGCGCAGGCCGAGGCGAATTCGTAGAGCTTCCCGGCCTCATCCAACACCCCCGGCCGGTAGCCTCGGTTCACCCCCGTGTTCATGCGGATGGGGTGGACCGTCTGGTTTGTGGCGATCCGCTCGTTGACGCCGGTGGATGGCTCGTGGTGGGGATTGCGGTTGAGGCAATTGGGCGGGACGAAATCGCCGCGCAACTGGTCCCAGTTGTAGTTGTAGAACAGCCGGCCGAAATCGTCCTGCGTGATGCCCCATTGGCCGCGGAACTCGGTCTCCTCCTCGATCCAGCGACTGCCGCGCAACCGGTAGCGCGACTTCGACTTGGCGTTGTAATACCAGTTGTCCAAACCGCGCAGGAGGCCGTTGGGCGAATGCTCCACGTTGCCCGCGCCGCTGTAGTCGGGATCGACCACCTTGACGCGATCGGCCCGGCCATCGCCGTCGCGATCTTCCGCGAACATGAGTTTCCGGTGATCCGCAATCAGCGCGCCCCCCTTCACATTGGCGATGGCGCGGGGCAGGACCAGTTGGTCCAGGAACACGGTGGAGCGATCCATCACGCCATCGCCGTCCAGATCCTCCAGCACGGACACGCGCCCGATGGGATCGTGTTCGCCGGCGTTCTTGAGGTCCTGCATGTAGCCGCGCATCTCCGCGACCCAGAGCCGCCCGTCCTCGTCGAAGGAGATCGCCACCGGGTCCTGAACCATCGGATCGTGCGCGACCAATTCGATGCGAAAGCCCTTGGGCAGGCGAAAGGTCCTGAGGGCTTCCTGCGGTGAAAGGGCGGGAGACGGCGGCGACTTGAGATGGGACGGCAGGGTGGATTGCTCCTCCCACTTGCGGTCGCCCTTCTGGGCGTGGGCGGGGAGGGCTGCGGTGAGGATGAGGGCTGCGAGCAGGAGGGACGCCCGGTGGAGGCAAAGGGCGTTACGGAAGCATGTTGTCAGCGCGCTTCCCTCTGCGCCCACGCCCAGCCGCCGTTTTGGATTGGTTTCCATGCCCGTTTCAACTATTCGGAATCCACGTCGGATAGTGACCGCCCCCGGCTCCAAAACCAATTCCTGAAATGAACCGTCCAGCCTTCCTCGCCCTCCTTTTCGCCGCCGTCGTTTCCAACGCCGCGGAGACCCGCCCGCTTGCCCCGATCGACCATTCCGGCCCGCGCAAACTCTCAGCGAAGATGGAGGTGTTCGGCATGCTGCCCGACGGCGAGGACGTCCAGGTCTGCACGCTGCAGAACGATCGCGGCCTGCGCG
This sequence comes from Verrucomicrobiales bacterium, assembly GCA_038126235.1. Taxonomy (GTDB): domain Bacteria; phylum Verrucomicrobiota; class Verrucomicrobiia; order Limisphaerales; family JAYPEY01; genus JAYPEY01. The sequence goes on along the minus strand of JAYPFK010000039.1, from coordinate 59,286 downwards.
CCCGGATCATGACCTACGGGGCCACGCTCATCGGAGTCGAGACGCCCGACCGCGACGGGCGCTTCGCCAACGTCACCCTCCATCTCGACACGTTCGCCGACTACCACAAAGGCCACCCGTTGTTCGGCTCGACTGTCGGCCGTTACGCCAACCGCATCGACACCGGCGGTTTCAACATCGATGGAGAACGTTTCGACCTGAAGACCGTCGGCAGGAATGGCGTGCACATCCATGGCGGCCGGGAGGGTTTCCAGAAGCTGAACTGGAAACTCAAGACTGCGGGCATCGGGAACGACGAGGCTTACGCCGTCTTCACCCACACCAGCCCCGACGGCCACGAGGGTTTCCCCGGCGAGGTCAAGGTCAGCGCCATCTACCGCCTGACCAACGACAATGAGCTCTTCCTCGAATATGAGGCGACCGCGAGCAGGCCCACCCACCTGAACCTCGCGAACCACGCCTACTGGAATCTCTCCGGCGCCGGCTCGGGCGATGTGTTGCGTCACAAGCTCACCCTCAACGCCGACCGCATGCTCGACATCGATGACCGGAAGATCCCGACCGGGAGGCTCCTCGACGTTGCCGGCACGCCCTTCGACTTCCGCAAGGCCCACGCCGTCGGCGAACGCATTGGGCAGGTTGATGGCGGAGGCTACGACCACTGCTACGTCGTCAACCACGCCGGAAAATCGGATTCGGACCCGGCCCTCTGCGCCCGCGTCGAGGACCCGAAGAGCGGCCGCGTCATGGAGGTCCTCACCACCCAGCCCGGGGTGCAGCTCTACACCGCCAATTACCTGAGCGCGAAGGTCCGATCCCGGGACGGCGCCTACGGCCCGCACCACGCCATCTGCCTGGAAACCCAACATTACCCCGATTCGCCGAACAAGCCGGGTTTTCCGTCCACGCTCCTTCGCCCCGGACAGGTCTACCGGCAGACCACCGTGCATCGATTCCAGGTGATGAAATGACGCCGGGACGCTGACTCTCCGCCCCTGGTCGTCCATCAAGAACCCTTCGGGCCGTCCTTCTTCGCGCCCTCCGGGCCCTTCCCCGACTTTTGCTCGAGCAGCAACAGTTGCTTCACCTCCGCGTCCGATTTCAGGAACAGGGTGAAATTGATCGCGGCGATGACGCCGATGATTTCGGCGGCCGGCGTCTCAAAGAGGGAAAGCAGAAAGAACGCGACCAGCAACGCGACCGTCGCCGCCAGGGTCATTCCCCGGTTCACGCGCGCCTTGGCGATGACGGCGCGCCGGAGGTCTGCGTCCCGGGCCGCCGCCAGCCAGGCTTCGTCTGATCTTTGGAACAGGTCCATTTCCGGAGAGTGGCCGCCGATCCCGGTCCGGCCAACTCGTTTCTTCCGTGCGCCCGATACGCGGGGAGAGCGGCAGTGGCGCGCGCGCAACGATTATCTTGCGGAGCGCGGAATTCATTCCGCTTCAACGTGGGGAAGTCCCGAAACTTGGTTCGTTCCCTCCCCCCGAAATTTCGGAGGTTGAAGCGGAATGAATTCCGCGCTCCGTCTTCAATCAGCCTCCGCCTCATGAAAAGGACATTGCCACCCGTTCTTGATCGTGTCCCGACAAGCTGGTTGATTGCCGCCGGGCTTTGCGGCTTACTCACGAACATGCACGACCGGGACGCCGACCACCTCAGGACGCTCTCTATCCTGTACTACGTTTCCGCCGGGCTTTCTGTGTTCGGGATTCTTGCGCTGTGCGAACAGTCCTTTGAGGCCAACCGGGCGACCATTCCGGCGGGCTGAAGGCCTCTCCTTGTCGCATGAGCCAATCGCTCAAGATCCGGACGTTCGGGGAAGGGGATCTGGAATTCGCCGATTCCGTCCGCGCCCTGGCCGGTTGGAACCAGCTTCCCGGCGATTGGCTCCGCCTGCTCCGTCACGATCCCACAGGCTGCTTTGTCGCCGAATGGGAAGGCCGCCCCGCAGGCACGGCCACCACCACGACCTACTCCTCCGACCTCGCCTGGATCGGCATGGTGATCGTTCATCCCGACCTGCGGCGTCACGGAATCGGCCGCGCGTTGCTGGGGCATTGCATCGAACATCTGCGGAGCTCCGGCGTCCGTTGCATCAAGCTGGATGCCACCCCGCTCGGCAAAACAGTCTACGACCAGCTCGGCTTCAAGGACGAATGGAGTCTCGCGCGCTGGGAAACCGAAGGACTTCGCCCGCCCGGGGAATTCTCCGATATCCCCGGGATTGAACCCGCGACCGACGCAACGCCCTTTCAAGCGTTGGACGCCACCTCGTTCGGCGTGGACCGGGCGCGGATGCTTCGCGCGCTGGCCGCGCAGTCGAGGACCTTCGCCCATCGATCCGCCGATGACGGAATCGACGGCTTTGGACTGTTGCGCCCCGGCCGCAACGCAGCCTACCTCGGTCCGGCGATCGCCACGAACCCCGACGCCGGCGAAGCAATCATCGGCCGCCTGCTGAGCGCAGCCGATGGGAAGCGCGTGTTCTGGGACATTCCCGACGACAACGCCGCCGCGGTCGCGTTGGCCCGGCGGTTGGGCTTCACCCAGCAACGCGTCCTCACCCGGATGCATCTCGGCGAGAATGCCAACCCGGGCCGCCCCGGGAATGTCTGGGCTCTTGCCGCTCCGGAGATCGGATGACTTCGGCAGCCCTTCAACCGGGACGTTCCCGCCTCTGCCGAATCTCCAAACGACCGATTATTCTGACGTATGTTACAATAATCGGTCGTTTGGAGGCATAGTCTTTGGGCATGGACGACGCGCAGTTCATCCGTGAAATCCGCGCCATCCGCGGTTAGAAACAACCGCCCCCCTTGGCGGCACCCCATGAGCGCGACCCTCGACGGCATCATTCTCGGCACGGGCCACAACGCCCTGATCCTCCAGGCCTACCTTTCCCGCTGCGGACTCAAGACCGTGTCCGTCGACTGTGCGGACGTTCCCGGCGGCGGGCTTTCGACCATTGAAAATCCGCGCGTTCCCGGCGCGCTGCACAATCCGCACGCCTTTTACCATCGCGCCATGAACCGGATGCCGTGGTATCGCGATCTCGAGCTGGAGGCGCGCGGCGTGCGCTTCCTCGAGCCGGAGCTCAACGTCGCCATGATCCTGCGCGACGGCCGCAGCCTGCAATGGCGGACGGATCTGGAAGGCACGCGCGCCTCCTTCGCGGAGTTCTCCCGGAAGGACGCCGACGCCCTGGTCCGCTGGACCGAGGAGTTTCGACCGATCGTGGAGAACATCCTGATTCCCGAGGCGCAATGTCCGCCGCTGCCGCCCGATGAGCGGAACCGCCTGCTCCGGGATTCCAAACACGGCCGCCGACTCCTGGAAGTGTCGGCCTTGTCGCCGCTCGAGTTCGTCACGCAGAACTTTGAGAACGACGCCATCCGCGCGGGCCTCTTGTTCTTCAACGGGCTGCGCGAGGTGGATCTGCGCTTGAAGGGCTTCGGCCACGCGATTCCCGCCCTGCTCGCCGCGCCGGGCAAGGCGCAGATGTGCGTTGGCGGCTCCGCGAGCCTCGCCCGGGGTCTGGTCGCGGACATTGAGGCCCACGGCGGCGAGGTCCGCTGCGGAGTGACGATCGAACGCATCCTCACGAAGGACGGACGCGCCGTCGGCATCCGACTGGCGGACGGCGAGGAGATCCCTGCGGCCGGCTTCGTCGCCTCGGGATTGAATCCGCAGCAGACCTTCCTGCACTTGCTGCCCGAATCCGAAACCGCCGCCACTCTGCGAGGAAGCGCGCGCGGCTTCCGCTACAACCTCCTGGCCCCGCTCTTCGGCCTGCACCTTGCGCTGAACGAACCGCCCGCCTATGCCGCCGCCGAACAGGACCCCGCGTTGCGCGACGCGTTCATGGTCATCCTCGGCCTGGAACGCTTCGAGCAGTTCCATGAAATCGTCGGCGCGCACGAACGCGGCGAGATCCCGGGTCCCGTCGCCTGGGGCTCCTGCCCGACGAAGCTCGATCCGTCCCAGGGCGCCAGCGGCATCCACACCGCCTTTCTCTGGGAGAAACTGCCCTACAGCCTCCACGGCGACCCGAAAAACTGGGGGACCGAACGCGACCGTCACGGAGCCGCCCTGCTCGACTTCTGGCGCGGCTACGCGCCCAACCTCGAAGGCGCGACGATCCTCGACCGCTTCGCCCTCAGCCCCGCGGACACCGAACAGACCCTCCCCAACATGTTCAGGGGAGACCTGTTGGTCGGCTCCTTCGCGAACGGCCAGATCGGCTACAACCGGCCCTTCCGGGGCGCGGGGACCTACCGCACGCCCGTCGAGGGGCTCTACCTCTGCGGGGGCTCGACGCACCCCGGCGGCAACGTCACCGGCCTCTGCGGTTACAACGCGGCCTCCGTCATCGCCGCCGACGCCGGCGTCCGGCAGTGGTGGGATTCCCCGGACGCGGAAGCGGCCTTGGGCGGACTGGAATAGGGAGGCGAAAGCTCCTGCCGGCGCTTCCGAGGCCACGGCGATCCTTCAGGTCGCGCCCGGCGTCTCGGCGCAACAACAACGACGTTCCGGTGTTTTCTCCACTCAGACCACAAGCCCGCGCCGGATGGCGGGGGCGGGGCCCGGGACAAAGAATGTCGTGTGCTTGTCCCGGGCCCTTCTTGCGAACGGCGCCGACACAAGGACGGGAGGTTGACTCCGGCGTCGCGATGGATCCCCTCCCCTTGAAATCCCTTCCCGAAGAGCGCCCCTTCGCCTACATTCCCGCCCTATGTCAGACCCCAAACCCGCGCATTTCCTGCCCGCCGAATCGGCTGCTTTCCGCTACGTCGAGAAGACGAACCCGCACACCTCAAACCTCGATTTCCTGACCTACGGGGTCTACGAGCTTGCCGGGCCGATCGCCAGCGGCGCCATCTCCCATGTCGGCGAGGAAGCCCTGCTCTTCGCCTGGAAGGGCGCGGTGACGGTCAACCTCGACGGGACCGACTACTCCCTCGAAAACTACGATGTTCTCTACATCCCCAAGGGCGCGACCTATCGCTTCCGGCACGATGGCGCGGACGAGGCCAGGGTCATCGTCTGCCGCGCGACCGCCGAGAACACACATCCGGTCTTCCACGCCAAATGGGCCGAGATGTCCAAGGACGAAAGCCGCATCCGCCACCTCAAGGGGAAGGATGTGTTCCTGATGTTCGATGTCAGCGAAGGCGCCGACAAGCTGATCGCCGGCTACACGATCTTCGAGCCCAGGCAGCGCTCCTGGCCGCCGCACAACCACACGGACCAGGAGGAGGTCTACATCTTCACCCAGGGCTCCGGCGCCATGTCCGTCTACCCGGACGACGAACACAAGTGGTTCGTCAAGGGCGTGGGCGAAGGCGACGCCGTAACCATCCCGATCCTGAATTACCACCCCGTCTTCAGCCACGAGGAGGAGCTTCACTTCATCTGGTGCATCGCCGGCGAGCGCTACTGGGTCGGAGACAAGAACAAGGACTTCATGGACGCCAAGGTCGACAAGCTGACGACGTGACAACCGCGTGGCGGGCAACTCAGCTTTCCAACCGCCGATGAATTGGCTGATCAAACACGGCGCCATCATCGCCGAACCGGCGGACGTGTTGAAGGTAGGGCGAACTGTCCTCAGTGAGCCGCGTTTCAGCATGCTCAGGTCGGCCAACTGAGGACAGTTCGCCCCGGCTTTTCCCCTTGATCGGCATCCCTTGCTCGGGAAACCGGCCGCTTGACACAAAACGCGGCCCCAACCCATCCTGCGAGCCTTGAATTTGTCGATTTGGAAACAAACACCCGCTGAACGATGCTCACCCTGAACGCCAACCGCTTCCGCTTCCGCCTGTGCGACGGCTTGTCCCGTCGTGATTTCCTCCGGATCGGCGCCCTCGGCATGGGAGGACTGGCCCTGCCGGATCTCTTGCGCGCGGAGGAGCAGGCGGGTGTCGGACGTTCCCGGAAGGCCGTCATCATGATCTACATGGTCGGCGCGCCGCCGCATCAGGATCTCTACGATCTCAAGATGGATGCGCCGCTGGAGTACCGCGGTCCCTACAAGCCCATCTCGACCAACGTTCCCGGAATCCAGATCTCCGAGCACATGCCGCGCTGCGCGAAGATCATGGACAAGCTCGTCCCGATCCGCAGCGTCTACGGCTCCCCCAATGGCGCGCACGATTCCTTCATCTGCTACACGGGACGCACGGTGAACAACCAGCCTCCGGGCGGCTGGCCCAGCATGGGCTCGGTCCTTTCGCGCCTGCGCGGCCCCGTCAGCAAGTCCGTGCCGCCGTTTCTCGGGCTCGCGCCCAACGCCGGCCATCCCCCCTACGGCAGCCCCGGTCACCCGGGTTATCTCGGCGCCGCGCATTCCGCCTTCCGCACCAGCGGGCCCGGCCGTGACGACCTCACCCTGAGCGGCGTGAACCTTGACCGGCTCGACGACCGCCGTTCGCTGCAGGCCGGCTTTGACAACTTCCGCCGTGAAATGGACCGCAGCGGCCTCGCCGACGGCGCCGATGAATTCACCGGCCGGGCCTTCGATGTCCTGACCTCCAGTCAGCTGGCGGAGGCGTTGAACCTGGACAACGAGGACCCCAAGGTCCGCGAACGCTACGGCAAGGGCGACACCCGGAACTATGGGGACGGCGCGCCCCGGAATCTCGAACACTTCCTGCTCGCCCGCCGCCTGGTCGAGGCCGGAGCCCGTTGCGTGACGCTGAATTACGGCCGCTGGGATTTCCACAGTAAAAACCACAGCGAACTGCTCACGCACCTGCCCTGGTTTGACCAGGCCCTCAGCGCGCTGGTCGAGGATCTGCACGAACGCGGCATGGCCGACGATGTGTCCGTGGTCGCCTGGGGGGAATTCGGGCGGACGCCCCTCATCAACAAGGATGCCGGGCGCGACCATTGGCCCCGCGTCGGCTGCGGCCTGCTGGCGGGCGGCGGCATGAGGACCGGCCAGGTCATCGGCGCGACGGACCGTCTGGGCGGTGAGATCGCCGACCGACCGGTGCATTTCGGGGAGGTTTTCGCCACGCTCTACCAGCGGCTGGGCATCGCCGCGAACGAGGTCACCATCCCCGACCTCTCAGGCCGCCCCCAGTATCTGGTCGATGGCTGGAAGCCGATGCCGGAGCTGATCTGAGGGACCGGAGGGACTCCCGAGAGGGAGCCAATCGTCTCATTGCCCTGTCGCAGACAAGGCGACGCTCGCCACGCCGAAGGCGGGAGGCGCATTTCCCCAGGGACCTGCGGATGTGAGCCTCCTGACGTCGGCTGCTACGGAATCTTGAGGCGCGCTGTTACAGGGAAGCCAGGATCGCCTCCGCCGCCTCCGCCGGGGTTCCTTCCTTGGGCTGGCGGATGGGGCGGCCGATTACCAACCAGTCCGCGCCGGCGTCGATCGCCTCCTTCGGCGTGAGGAACCGCTTCTGATCCCCGACCTCCTCGCCCGCCGGCCTGATGCCCGGAGTGACCAGCTTCATCTCATGCGGGAGAAAAGCCCGCAGCTGCGCGATTTCCAGCGGCGAACAGACCAGTCCCCGCAATCCCGCCTCGCTGGCCAGCCCGGCCAGGCGTTCCACCTGCCGGCCGACGTCATGCTCCACGCCGACGCGGTTCAGGTCGTCCGTGTCCATGCTGGTCAACACGGTGACGCCGAGCACCAAAGGCGGAATCTTCCCGAGTTTCGTCGCCTCGTCGCGAGCCGCCTCCTCGGCCGCTCGCATCATGTCGAGACCGCCGCAGGTATGGATCGTCAACATCTGGACATCCAGGCCCACCGCCGACCGCACGGCCTGCGCCACAGTGTTCGGGATGTCGTGAAACTTGAGGTCCAGGAAGACATCGATGCCGCGCGCGCGGACCTTCTTCACAATGTCCGGTCCGCACTTCGTGAAGAGCTCGAGTCCGATCTTGAAGGCGCCGACCTTGCCGGCCAGCTGGTCGGCCAGCTCGAGCGCCGCCGCCTCCGTGGGGACATCCAGCGCGACAATGAGGGGATTGCCCATGACTTCAGCCTTTCTGGTATTCCTTCAGGAACCCCATGAACTCGCGGCGATGATCCTCCTCGCCGGCCAGGATGCCGATGGCCATGTCCTGCGTGACGTAATCGACGCCGTCGCAGAGCTTGATGATCTTGTTGTACTGCCGGATCGCCGCCTCCTCCGCATCGATGACGCCCTTGATCACGGCGACGACATCCGTCGTGTCCTTCGACGGCTGCATGGATTTCTGGCCGCGCGGGAGGTCCAGCGAACCCGGAACGCCGCCGCCAATGGTCTTGATGCGTTGCGCCAGGGTCTGGGCGTGCTGAACCTCGACCATGACGTCGGCGGCCAACGCCTTCTTGATGACCTCCGACCGCACCCCGTCGAGATTGACCGACGCGGCGATGTAGTTCTGCACGGTTTCCAGCTCCATCGCGTAGGCGAGGGCGAGTTCCTTGATGATTCTCTTGTTGCTCATGGGAATACTCTTAACACAGCCTCGGGATGAATCCAATGCTTTGGGTTCATCCCCTGACTCCGCCGCCAAAACGTTCCCCGTTGTGTTTTGGACAACTTTTCCGGGCTTTTACTCATTGAGCGCCCGTCGCTGGATCGCTAGGTTTCACACCCTCAATCGCTCGCTCAACCGCTGGAGCGCGTCGGGCCGGGCGGATTGTATTTGAGTTTAGAGTGGCCATGTCCCGTCCAAAACCCGTGCAAAGAAGAGAATCAACCAGCCTGTGGATCGCCGCGGCGATCGCCGGATCGGCCGCGTGCGCGTTCGGCGTCGAGGCCGACCGCGACAAAGCCGCTGTGGCGTTCTTCGACCAGAAGGTCCACCCGATCCTGGAGAAGAACTGCTACCAGTGCCACGGCGCCAAGGAACGCCTCAAGGGCGGGCTGCGACTGACCAGCCGCGAGGGCCTGGTCGAGGGCGGCGACAGCGGCAGCGCCATCAATCCAGCCGCCCCGTCCGACAGCGTCCTGCTCCGGATGCTCAGCTACAAGGACGACCATCACCAGATGCCGCCCGACGGGAAGCTGCCCCAGGAGCAGATCGAGACCCTCGCCGAATGGGTGAAGATGGGCGCGCCCTACAATCCGCTGCGCGAGATCAAGGGCGTGGAGCACGCCAGCGCCTACAACAACAAGGTGAATGACGAGGCGCGCCGCTACTGGGCCTTCCAGTCGATCGGCCGTCCGCAACCGCCGCGCGTGGCCGACGCCGAATGGTCGAAGAACCCCATTGACGCCTACATCTTCGCGAAACTCGCGGAGAACGGCCTGAAGCCCAACGGTCCCGCCTCGCGCCAGACGTTGATTCGTCGCGCCTATTACGATCTCATCGGCCTGCCGCCGACCGTGGCGGAGGTGAAGGCCTTCGAGAACGACCCGGCTCCGACGGCCGATGCCTTTGAGAAGATCGTCGACCGCCTGCTCGCCAAACCGCAATACGGGGAGAAGTGGGGCCGCCATTGGCTGGACCTCGTCCGCTATGCCGAGACCAACGGCTACGAGCGCGACAATCCCAAGCCCGAAGTCTGGCGCTACCGCGACTACGTCATCCGCTCCTTCAACGAGGACAAGCCCTACGACCGCTTCATCAGGGAACAACTTGCCGGCGATGAGTTCGAGAAACCGGACGCCGACGCCATCATCGCGACCGGCTTCCAGCGGCTCGGCCTCTGGGACGACGAGCCCGTCGATCCCGACCAGGCCTATTTCGACAGCCTCGACGACGTCCTCAAGGTGACCGGCGAGACCTTCCTGGGCATCACGGTGGGCTGCGCGCGCTGCCACGATCACAAGATCGATCCCCTGCCACAGGCGGACTACTACAGCCTGCTCGCGTTCTTCAACAACACCTTCAAGAACATCCAGCAACGACAGTACGAGAAGACCGCGTTCACGCTGAACACCACCACTGTCATCGCCACGCCGGCGGAACGCGAGGAGCACGCCCGGCGGGTCCGCGAACTGGAGAAGGAGCAGGCGGAGCTCACCGCGCGGATCGACGCCTTCGAGAAGCGCATCTTCGAAACCTTCTCCAATCCGGAAAAGGAGGACGCGGAGGACAAGACCACGCGCGAGCACCTGATCAAGGTGAAGAGCCGGGCCGCGCTGCCGCGGGACGAGCACAAGGAGTACACGAAGCTGAAGAAGGAATTCGAGGGACTGAAGGCGAGGCGGATCCCGCCGTTGCCGCAGGCGCTGGCGATGAAGGAGAACGGCCCCGCCGCGCCGGACACCTTCGTGCTGATCCGCGGCAACGCCCACGTGCCGGGCGACAAGGTGGAACCGGCCTTCCCCAGCATGCTCGGCCTGAAGATCCCGGCCATCCCCGAGCCCCGGCCGGGCGCGCAATCCTCCGGCCGCCGGACGGTCCTGGCGGAATGGATCGCCGACAAGGACAACCCGCTGACCCCTCGCGTCATGGCCAACCGGCTCTGGCAGTTCCACTTCGGCCGGGGGATCGTGCGATCTCCCAGCAACTTCGGCCAGAACGGCGAGCCCCCCACCCATCCCGCCCTGCTCGACTGGCTGGCGCGCGACCTCATGAACAACGGCTGGAGCCTCAAGCAGACGCACAAGCGCATCATGCTTTCCAAGGCCTACCGGATGTCCTCCGCGGCCGCCAAGAAGGCCCTGGCGCAGGACCCGAACAACGACCTGTTCTGGCGGTTCGACATGCGCCGACTCACCGCCGAGGAGATCCGCGACTCCATCGTCAACCTCACCGGGGCGCTCAACCTCAAGCAGGGCGGTCCCAGCATCTACACCGAGATGCCCGCGGAGGTCCTCGCCACCGCCTCACGGCCGGACAAGGCCTGGGGTAGATCCACACCCGCCGAGCGGAACCGCCGCAGCGTCTACGTCCACATCAAGCGCTCGCTCAACGAGCCCATGCTCAAGTCCTTCGACCAGGCCGACACCGATTCAGCCTGCGCCGTGCGCTTCGCCACGACCGTGCCCACACAGTCGCTGACGATGCTGAACAGCAAGTTCGTGAACGATTCCGCCGAGGCCTTCGCCGACCGCCTGCGTTCCCATTCCAAGGACATCCGCGAGCAATTGAAGGAGGCGCTTTCGCTGGCCTTCAGCCGCGAAGCCTCGGAAAATGAGATCGCGGCCGGCCAAGCCATGATCGAGGACCTGAAGGTCAACGCGGAACTCGACGCCGACCAGGCCCTCAACCGATTCTGCCTGATGGTCCTGAACCTCAACGAGTTCGTCTACCTCGACTGATTCCCCGTTACGTTCGATGCAAAAGCTCCTTTCCAATCCCCGGGCGCGCCGGCAGATCCAGACGGCCGCCCTCGTCGTGTTCCTGCTGGGCGGGCTCATGTTCTACATGCGGAGCCTGGACATCGGGCGAGTCCACCGGATGCTCTACAGCAACGCCTCGGCGGACCAGGCCGTCGCCTTCGAGCGGTTGTTGGGCAAGCCGAGCCGCTACGGACGCAAGTGGAAGAACCTGCCGTTCGACCGGCTCGACCTCGGCAGCCTGAGAATCTCCGGGCTGGAGTTCCGCAACTGCGACTTTTCGCGGACGCGCTTCGACGCCGGCGAGTTCAACAAGTGCCTGTTCATTGACTGCAGCTTCCGGGACTGCGACCTCCGCGAGACCGTCTTCAACGATTCGAAGTTCGACGGTTGCAGTTTTTCCGGAGCTTTCTTCACGGACGCGCAGTTTCAGAATGTCGAAATCCAACGTTGCGACTTCCGCGGCGCCCGGATCGAGGCCGCCCAGGTCAAGGCGTTGAAGGGCTGGGAAACCGCCGTCCTGGACGATGTGCTCCGCGAGGCGCTGGGGGTGGAGGCCGGACCGAAGGCGGAAGGCCCGGAGAAACCGAAGAAATAGCATGGAGCGTGTTGCGCGTGAAGAACCTGCCGTTGAAAACGAAGATGCCCGCCGGCAATTGGTTCGGCGATCGCCCCGCCACGCAATACGCGAAACGAACCACGTAGCACAAATCACGAACCACGCATCATGAAACCCCGAAACACCTTCTGCGGCCGCACGGACCGGCGCGACTTCCTGCGCACGGTGGGCGGCGGCTTCACCTCGACCGCGCTGGCCGGCCTGCTCGCGCAGGACGGCTTCCTCGCCAATCAGACCATCGCCGCCGATGGCGCGACCCCGTTCCAGAATCCCCTCGCGCCGAAGAGGCCGCATTTTCAGGGCCGGGCCAAGCACGTGATCTTCCTGTTCATGTATGGCGGCCCCAGCCACGTGGACACCTTCGATTACAAACCGAAGCTTTACCCCCTCGACGGCAAGACCGTGGAGGTGAAGACCTTCGGGCGCGGCGGCCACAAGAATGTCGGGCGCGTGGTCGGCCCGAAGTGGAACTTCCACCAACATGGCCAGAGCGGCAAGTGGGTCTCCACCCTCTTCCCCCACCTGGCCAACCATGTGGACGACATTGCCTTCCTGCATTCCATGACCGCAGACTCGCCGATCCACGGCTCCGCGATGCTCATGATGAATTCCGGCAGCATCGTCAGCGGCAAGCCCACGCTCGGCTCCTGGGTCAACTACGGCCTCGGCACGGCCAACCAGGACCTGCCCGGCTACGTCGTGATGCTCGACAAGAAGGGCGGTCCGATCAGCGGCGCCAAGAACTGGACCAGCGGCTTCATGCCGGCCAGCTATCAGGGCGTCGTCTTCCGCTCGCAGGGCACGCCGATCCTCGACCTGAAGAACGCCCGCGGCATGAACGCCCGCGAGCAACGCAAGCTCCTCGACCACCTCAACCGCTTCAACTCCGAGCATCTGGCCGACCGAGTCGACAACAGCGATCTCGCCGCCCGCATCCACAGCTACGAGCTCGCCTACAAGATGCAGGTCTCCACCCCGGAAGCGGTCGATCTCGACAGCGAGCCCGAGCACGTGAAGCGGCTCTACGGCCTGAACGAGGAGCGCACCGACGACTTCGGCCGCAAGTGCCTCCTCGCCCGGCGCCTGGTCGAACGCGGCGTGCGCTACATCCAGATCTACTCGGGCGGCAACCACAACGACGCCAACTGGGACGCCCACGGCGACCTGGAGAAGAACCACAACTACCACGCAGGCAACACCGACAAGCCCATCGCCGGCCTGCTTGCCGACCTCAAGCAGCGCGGCCTGCTGGAGGAGACGCTGATCGTCTGGGGCGGTGAGTTCGGCCGCCAACCCACCGCCGAATACGCGAAAGGCACCGGCCGCGACCACAACGCCTACGGCTTCACCATGTGGATGGCCGGCGGCGGCATCCAGGGCGGCGTCAGCGTGGGAGCCACCGACGAACTCGGCAGCGCGGCGGTCGAGGATCGCTTCCATGTCAGCGACCTGCACGCCACCATTCTCAACCAGCTTGGTTTCGACCCCGAGGCCCTGACCTATTTTTACGGCGGCCTGGACCAGCGCCTCACCGGCGTCACCGGCGCCCTGCCCATCAAGCAGATTGCTTCGTAGCGGGGACGCGATCGCTGGAGGGCGGCGACTGCCTTCGCAACCCCGCGACACTTGAGCGGAGCAATCGTTTTCAACATGAACACCTTTCCCAGATTGAGATCCCCCCTCGTCGGTGTGGCGGCGCTCCTCCTGGCCGCGACGGCCTCCCTTTCCGCCGCCGAACTGGGAGCTAAGGCCCCCAAGCTCACCATCGCCAAGTGGGTGAAGGGCGGCCCGGTGGACCTTTCGAAGGACAATGACAAAGGCCTCATCCGCGTGATCGATTTCTGGGCGAGCTGGGCCGGCCCCTGCCGGACGACGATTCCGCATCTCACCGAACTGCAGAACAAATACGCGGCCCGGGGCGTGCAGTTCATCGGCATCAGTGACGAGGCGCCCGGGACGGTGGAGCAATTCGTCGAGCGCATGGGCAGCCGGATGGACTACACCGTGGCCGCCGACGCCGACGGCGCCACCTCCTTCGCCTACCTGAACGCCTTTGGCGCGCGCGGCATCCCCCATTCCTTCGTCATCGACAAGGAAGGCCGCGTCGTCTGGCACGGACATCCGCTGGTGGAACTGGAGCAGGTGGTCAAGGGAACCCTCGACGGCAGCTGGGACGCCCAGGCCGCGGCCCGGCTCGGTCAGGCGCGGAAGGACATCAATGAGTATTTCGGCAGTGTCACACGCGGACTCGATTCCAAGGAGATCAAGGCGCTCGGCGCGAAGGCCGTGGACGACCTGAAGGGCGACCCCGCAATCCTGAACCAGGTCGCCTGGGTCATCCTGACCGACGACCGCGTATTGACCCGACACCTCGACATCGCCACGAAGGCCGCCAAACTGGCCTACGAAGGCTGCGAGGGGAAGGACCCCGCCATCATCGACACCTACGCCCGCGCGCTCTACGACACCGGCCAGAAGGACAAAGCCGTCGAAATGCAGAAGAAGGCCATCGAACTGGAAGAGAATCCGCTGGAAAAGCTGGGGCTGAAGAGGACCCTGGAACGCTACGAAGCCGGGAAGCCGGCGCTGTGAAGTTAGGGTGACTGGTGACTGGTGATCAATGATCTGCAATCACCAGTTCCCAGTCACCGATTACCGATTACCAGTTCCCACGTCATGCCCGAAAACAACGCCGCCAACGAGATTGTCATCCGCGCGACCGCGCCGGAGGACGCGCCGCTGATCCTCGATTTCATCCGGGGGATCGCCGAATATGAGAAACTTTCGCACGAGGTGGTCGCGACGGAGGAGACGCTGCGGGAATCCCTCTTCGGCGAAAACCGTTGCGCCGAATGCCTGCTGGCCTTCCTCGACGACAAACCGGTCGCCTACGCGATCTTTTTCCACAACTTCTCCACCTTCATCGGCCGCCGCGGCCTGTATCTGGAGGACCTGTTCGTGAAACCGGAATTCCGTGGGCGCGGGATCGGCAAGACGATGCTCGTCCATCTCGCAAAGCTGGCCAAGGAGCGCAACTGCGGCCGCTTCGAGTGGGTGGCTCTGGACTGGAACGAATCCGCCATCGGGTTCTACAAGCAGCTCGGCGCGGAGATGAAGCAGGAGTGGGAACTGTTCCGCCTGGACGAGGCCGGAATCGCCAAGGTGGCCGCCCTGACACCGGACGCGTGAAGGTCCGCAACCCGCGTTAGGTCGGCCCTATCCGCGGGCCGAAACGGGCTCTTACACCGATGAGTTCGTTGTCATAACTTTTTTTCAAATTCCCGTTTGACAACCGAAGGGTTGTCCACGACCTATACCCCTCAATTTTAGAACATAGAAGGAAACAACAACATTCACCCATGAACACAAACGACATACCCAACGAACTCCAATGGCTGGAGGACGTGTATCTGTCGAAGGCGCCGAGCGCCGGGTGGATGCGTTCCGAAAGCAGGGAAGGTTCGTTGCCGCTCGGGATTTGCTTCCATGACGCGGGCAGCCGGAAGGAGGCGCACGGGTAGTTCCATACAAGAGATTTTCTCTGGAGCCCCGTTTGCCCACGCAAATGGGGCTTTTTTGTTGATTGAAACAGACAAGACAGACACAGGCGCAGGATTTGAAAGCAAGATGCATGACCGAAGATTGACACGATGAAAGCTGGGAAACGCTTTCAACACAGGCCGGCGGGGAGACCGGCGGCCACGGCGACAACGCCAGACGAATTTGAACTGAATTTACAATTCAAGGGCTTCGCGGGAGGTGTGCCCCAAAACACCGAAACGTCCACCGAGAAATACCTGTGGCTGCAAGAAGCGAGAGCGTTCCTGTAATGGTGTTTGTTCTTTGTTGTAAGTAAACATATAGGGCGCGGGACGATCCGGTCCCGCGCCCTTTTATATTCCAACCGCGGATGACGCGGATTTCACGGGTGTTCGAACGACGCGCAAAAGCCGCATCGCCAAAACAGCCCTAGGATCCGCGTCATCCGCGGTTGTGTCATCTTATTGCATGCCGGGCGCCAGCGCGCAGCAGGGCCTCCAAAACCCCGCCTGCCTGGAGCGACACCAGGACGGCATGCCAGTGGTTTTTAGGTTGAGAGTTGAGAGAAGATTTGAGTTGAGAGTTTCGGATGTGCGCGCCTCGCGGCGCGCCGGCGGCTTTGCTCAACTCATGTCTCACTCAACTCTCAACCTCCATCGAACGGTGTCCGTACCATAATCAGTCAATGGCCTCGGTTGTGAACCGGGAGGATGCGGGTGCAAATCCCGTCGGACACCCCAGTTTTTCGGAGTGCGGAGTTGTCGACACGCCTTCGGGGCGCGATCGGACACCGCCGCCATTTCTCCGACCGCTATTAAGCACCAGGCTGACGCGGTCGGAGCCGCGGCCATCCCCCAAACGAAAGGAACGATCATGAAACTCGAACAGTCGATCCGCTCCCAAGCGGAAGCCCGACGGGACCCAAAACAGGCCCGCCTCCCGGTCTCGGAATGGCGGGCGATCGAATTCGTCGTTCCCGTCCGGCGGATGGAGCCCACCCCATTGCACGATGCGGAAGGGGAAAGTCGGGATGGAATACACAGCTCCGGCGCAGAACCGATTCCGCATTCCGCATTTTGAATTCCACATTCAAACGTCCGTGAAGGCAAAGGAGACGAGCCCCCTGATTTTCAATCAGGTGAAAGCCGGTGCAAGTCCGGCCGCGGATGCCACTTCCAATGCGGATGGGGGTATTCGGGATGGGGAGCATGCGCCGCGCTTGCGCGACGGCGTTGTTGATTCCGTATTCCCAAACCGAATTCCGCAGTCAATCGCCTCCAAGGTGTAAGAGTTCTGCATCTCTCCGTGCGAAGGAGAGCTTTCCCTCGCCGGATTCAGACTTTGATCTGCGCGGCGCGCATGTGCTGCCGGCGCGCGAGGTCGTGGGGCTGCAAACCGGCCGGGAGACGATCGAGGTCTCCAAGATGGAGAACGGCCTGGAGTTCGATCTGGTCACGCACGACGTGAAGAAATTCTTCGGTTTGCTGCTGAAGAAGAACGGGTATGTGCTGGAGCAGTTGTATTCTCCATTGATCGTGGCAACGACGCCCGAACACGAGGAACTGAAGGAGATCGCGAAGGGCTGCATCACGCGGTTCCACGCGCACCATTATCTCGGTTTTGCGGGGACGCAGTGGAAGCTGTTCGACAAGGAGCGCCCGCGGCGCGTGAAGCCGCTGCTGTATGTGTTTCGCGTCCTGCTGACCGGCATTCACCTGATGCGGACGGGGAAGATCCAGGCCAACGTCGTCACATTGAACGAGGAGTTCAACCTGCCGTTCATCGAGGAACTGGTGACGCGCAAACTGGCCGGACCGGAGAAGGGCGCGCTCGAGGACGGGGACGTCGACGCCTATCAGGCGGGGTATTCGCGCCTGGTGGGGGACCTGGAGGCCGCGCGCGACGCCAGCGATCTGCCCACGGAACCCTCAGCGGGGCCGGCGCTGAACGACCTCCTCGTCCGCCTGAGGCTCGGCGGCCGGGATTGACCCAAGTCTGGAACCCGGAATTCCCCGGCTTCCCCTTCGCCCGGACAGCCTGCGGCCTCCGCACAGCCACGGCGCGCCGAGGGAAGAACTGTCCTGCAGCCAACGGCCGACGCTATTCGATTTCCTCAAGCTTCGCGGCGGCCTCCTCCCACTGGGGGGTGAGGGCCTCGAGGTTGCGGGAGATGTCGGCCAGATCGCGGTTCAGCTGCACGGCCTTGCCGGGGTTCTCGTAGGTCTCGGGCTTCTCCAGCTCCGCGGTGAACTCCGCCTGCTTCTCCTCGAGGCGGGCGATGCGTTTCTCCAGTTCATGCACGGTCTGCTGGGCGGCCTTGCGCGCCTTGGAGCGGCGCTGCCGTTCCTCGGCCTCACGGCGCTTCTGGGCCTTGATCTCCTCCCGACTCCGCTTGACCGGCCGGGAAGCGGCTCCGGCGGAGGGCTGTCCGGCCAGGCTCGCGGTGAGCCCTGAGCGCGCGGAGTCCGCCGAGGATTTCTCGAGGTAATACTGGTAGTCGCCGGCGTAGTGCGTGAGCTGGCCGGCGTTGACGTGCACGACCTTGTTGCCGAGCGAGCGGATGAAGTAGACGTCGTGGCTGATGAAGATGAGGGTGCCGGTGTACTGCTTCAGCGCCTCGATGACGGCCTCAATGCTGGCCATGTCGAGGTGCGTGGTCGGCTCGTCCATGAGCAGCAGGTTGGGCGGGTTGAGGAGGATTTTCACCAAGGCCAGCCGGCTCTTCTCCCCGCCGCTCAGGACCCCGACGGTCTTGAACACGTCGTCGCCGGTGAAGAGGAAGCAGCCGAGCAGCGAGCGCACGGACTCCTCGGTGACGCCGCTGGCGCCGCTGAGCGCCTCGGAGAGGACGTCGCGTTTCAGGTCCAGCGTGTCGCCGCGATACTGGGAGAAGTAACCCACCCGGGTGTTGTGGCCGACCTCGCGCTCGCCGGACTGGAACTGCAGGACGCCGGCGAGGATCTTGAGCAGGGTCGACTTGCCGGCGCCGTTGGGGCCGACGAGCACGATCTTCTGGCCGCGCTCGGCCTCGAAGTCCATGCCCTCGTAGACCTTGTTCGCGCCGTAGGCGTGATGGATGTCCTTCAACCGGATCGCGCGCAGGCCGCTGCGCTCGGGTTGGGGGAACTTGAAGCTGATCTTGCGATCGTCGCGCGGCGGCGGCTCCAGCTTCTCCATGCGCTCGATCTGCTTGAGCTTGCTCTGCGCCTGGGAGGCCTTGGTGTTCTTCGCGCGGAAGCGGTTCACGAAGGACATCAACGACTGGATCTCGCGCTGCTGGTTGTCGTAGGCGGCCTGCTGTTGCTCGTCCTTGGCCTTGCGCTGGACGAGGTAGGCGTCGTAGTTGCCGCGGTAGCGCACCAGGCTGGTGTTGCGGATCTCGATGGTGCTGCCGATGAGCTGGTTGAGGAACTCGCGGTCGTGGGAGATCAGCAGGATCGCGCCGTTGTAGTTCTTGAGATACTCCTGCAGCCAGAGCAGCGACTCGAGGTCGAGGTGGTTGGTCGGCTCGTCCAGCATGAGCAGGTCCGGCTCCATGACGAGCAGCCGCGCCAGGTAGGCGCGCATGACCCAGCCGCCGCTCATCTCCCGCAGCGGACGGTTGAAGTCCGTGGTCCGGAAGCTCAGGCCGCCCAGGATGCGCTTGGCCTTGGGCTCCAGCTGGTAGCCGCCCAGTTCGTCGAAGCGCGCGTGAATCTCATGGTCGTATTCGTCCGGCGCGTCGGGATGCTCGTTCTCCCAGGCGTGGATCTTTTTCTGCAGCTCGACGATCTCCTCGCTCACGGCGGTGGCGAGTTCGAGGACGGTCTGCTCGCCGGTGGGCGCGCTCTCCTGCGGCAGGTGACCGACCGTGAATCCGCGCTGGAAGGAGATCTCGCCCGAATCGGGGGTGATGTCCCCGAGAATGATGTTGAAGAGGGTCGATTTGCCGGCGCCGTTGGGGCCGACGAGGCCGATGCGGTCGCCGCGATTGACCTGCAGGCCGGCCTCCTCGAACAGGGTCCGGCCGGCGTAGATCTTCGTGATGTCGGTCAGGGTGAGCATTTGGCTTCAGGTAAAAGGGCCGGGATGTTGCGCGGAGGGTTGGGCGGGAGCAAGCCAGAACACGGGCGAAAAAGATCGGCTTGGCCGCATCGGTCTGGCAGCTTTCCGCGCAGTTTTTCGACCGATCCCATGAACCGAATCCGCGTCCTTTCCGACCAGGTGGCGAACCAGATCGCCGCCGGGGAGGTCGTGGAGCGTCCGGCCAGCGTGGTGAAGGAACTGGTCGAGAACGCCATCGACGCGGACGCCGCGAAGATCTCGGTGGAGATCCAGGCCGGCGGCCGGGCGTTGATCCGGGTGACGGACGACGGTT
Source organism: Verrucomicrobiales bacterium (assembly GCA_038126235.1). Lineage (GTDB taxonomy): Bacteria > Verrucomicrobiota > Verrucomicrobiia > Limisphaerales > JAYPEY01 > JAYPEY01. Next base: position 39,536 of record JAYPFK010000039.1, on the reverse strand, counting down.
TCGGCATGAGCCGTGACGACGCGCTGCTCTCCCTCGAACGCCACGGCACCAGCAAGCTCCAGACGGCCGAGGATCTGGCGGTCATCGACACCATGGGCTTCCGCGGCGAGGCCGTGCCCAGCATCGCGAGCGTCTGCCGCTTCACCCTCACCACGCGGGAGCGCGACAATGATTCCCCGGACGGGACGGAGATCGTGATCGACGGCGGCAAGGTCGTGGAGGTCCGGGCGGCCGGCCGCGCAGCGGGCACCACGGTCGAGGCGCGACAGCTGTTCTTCAACCTTCCCGCGCGACGGAAATTCCTGAAGAGCGAGGAGACGGAGCGGGCGCACATCCAGCGCTGCCTCGCCCTGACCGCGCTCGCCCATCCGCACATCGCCTTCGACTTCCGGAGCGACAAGCGCGTTGTCTGGCGGCTGCCCGCGGAGCAAAAGGGCGGCGACGCGGCGGCGCGCAGGGCGGCGTTGAAGGAGCGACTCCGCGCGCTCTATGGCGCGGAGCTGGAAATGATTCCCGTGGATGCCGGGGAGGTCATCGGCGGGGAAACGGTCCGGGTCTGGGGCTTCACGGGCGCGCCGGGCGTCTCCCGGGCCAACCGGCAGGACCAGCACATCTTCGTGAACCGGCGGCCCATCGAACATCGCGGCCTGAACCAGGCCCTGCTGGAGGGGTATCGCGGCGGAATGCCCAAGGGCCGCTATCCGGTCTGCTGCCTCTTCCTTGAGATGCCGACGGCTTCGGTCGATGTGAACATCCACCCGGCCAAGCGGGAGGTGAAGTTCGAGCGCGACCGGGAGATCCGCGCGCTGGTCGCCGACGCCGTCCGCGACGCCTTGCTTGATTTCCATCGGGGCGGCCCGGCGGAGCAGGACGCGTCCCCCGCGGAGGTCGCCGTTGAAACCGACGAAATCCCGCAGGCCGAGCCGTTTCCCCTGAAGCCAACGGCGCGGCCCGAATCGCTGGCCCTGCCCGAATCGTTCGAATCCGCGGCGCCCGCGCCGGCCTCCCAACCGCGACCCTCGAAACACGCCCCCGCCCCCGCTTCACCTTCCGCCAGGACCGCCCCGCCCGTCGCCAAGGCCGCCGCAACCCCGAAGCCCGAGCCCCCGCCGTTGGACCCTGAGGCGAAGCGGCGTATCGCGGCGATCGAGGAGGAGGTGCGCAACGCGCCCGCGGAACCGGCGCCCCTGCTCAAGGTGCCCTTGCGGTTGCTGGGCGTCGTCGCCCGGAATTACGTGGCCCTCGAGTCGGATCGCGGGCTCGTTCTGATGGACCGACGTGCGGCGCACGAGCGCGTGCTCTACGAGCGGACGCTCGCGGTCGCGCAAGATTCGGAGGCGCCCTCGCAGCGCCTGATGCTGCCCGAGACCGTCGAGCTCTCCGCGCGCGACGCGGGCTTCGTCCGAGAACATCTTGAAGCCTTGGCAAAACTCGGCGTCGGCCTGAACGAATTCGGCGAGCAGACCTTTCTCCTCGACGCGCTGCCCCCCTTCGCCCAGGGCGTGGGCGCCCGGCGGTTCGTCCTGGAATTGATTGACGACCTCAAGGCCGCCGGCGCCTCGGCCGGCTCCAGCCGCCTCACGGAACGGGCGATCGCGAAATCCATCTGCCATCGCGCCGTCAACGCGGCCGACACCCTCAGCGAAACGGAGTTGCAGAAGCTGGTGGAGGATCTGCGCCGCTGCGACATGCCCTACACCTGCCCGAACGGCAGGCCCACCCTGATCGAGATCAACGAGCGCGAACTGGCAAAGAAGTTCGGGAGAACGGCGTGACGAAAAGGCGCGGGGGCGCCGGGTCCTCCCATCGCCCGTCAACGCTTCCGGGAGGCCTTGGCCTTGGGATTGAATTCCAGGGCAAGCTCCAGCCAACGCGACAGGTCCCGTTTGGTCCTGACTCCTTCGGGCTCGACGAACACAAAGCCCTTCATGGGACGTCCGGTGAAATCCATCGGCCGGCAGCCCTTGGCCTTCAACGCCGACTCATAGCCGTCCGGATCAATGCGCGCCATGAGCCGCTCCTTCTCGACGCCGACGCACATCTTGCCGTCCACCATGAAGCACAGGCCGCCCATCATGCGCTTCTCCTCCGTCGCGACATTCTTCTCCGCAAAGAAGCCGCGCACGCGGCCGGCGAGCTTTTCGTCGTGGGCCATGGGAAGGCGGGTCAGGCGCGTTTGTAATTCGCCGGGGTGGGGATGCGGTAACCGCCATCGGTCAATGGCTGAATGGGCGCTGGGGCTTCCCACATCTCACCCTCGGCGGTGATTCGTTCGTTCTTCTTCAACGTCTCGCCCCACATCAACTGCTGCCCGGAATAGGCGGCCATGCGGCCGAGGATCGCGGCAAAGGAGGCGTGCGCGCCATATTCGGCCTCGTTGTGCGGCTGGTCCTCGCGGATCGCCTTGAACAGGACGTCGTGCTCGATCTGGTAGGAGTTGGCGACCTCCTTGCCGCGCCAGATCGGCTTGTCGGAATCGTGCAGCGTGATTTCGCCGATGCGCTTGGCGACCAGGGACGCGCCGCCCTTTGACCCGTCGGCATGCGCCGAGAACGTGCCCCAACATTTGGGGATATGGCGGTGCTGGGTCAACAGTCTGGAGCCGTCCGGGAAATCGTACTCGATGAAGAAATGGTCGTAGACGTTGCCGTAGTCCTTGCCGGCGCGGACGAGGCGGCCGCCCTGTCCCTGCGCGCTGACGGGAAGCATGCCCTTCATCCAGAGGGCGATGTCGTAGTCATGCACGCTCTGCTCGGTGTTGAAGTCGCCGCTGAGCCAGGCGAAATAGTACCAGTGGCGAACCTGGTATTCGAGTTCGGTCTCCCCGGGTTGGCGTTCGTGGTACTTGCCGGCGCCGCCGCGGAGGTTGTAGATGCGCAGGGTGTTGAGCCGGCCGATCGCGCCGTCATGGACGCGCGCGACGGTGTCCTGGTAGAGCGGGCTGTGGCGGCGGTTGAGGCCGACACCGACCTTGAGATTCTTCCGTTTCGCCTCGCGGGCCGCGGCGAGAACCCGGTTCACACCGTGCGGATCGGTCGCCACGGGCTTCTCCATGAACACGTGCTTCCCGGCCTTCACCGCCGCCTCGAAATGCGCCGGCCGGAACCCGGGCGGCGTGGTCAGGATCACCACGTCGATCTCCTTCAGATCCATGACCTGACGATAGGCATCCAGGCCGGTGAAGCGTCGCTCGGGCGGGACATCCACCTTGTCCTGCTGCGACCCGGCATCCGGCGACTGGCTGAACTTGCGACTGCCGGCGACCAGTCCCTTGTAGCTTTTCTCAAGTTGGTCCGGAAAGGCGTCGGCCATGGCCCAGAGCTTCACCGGGCCGGACGTGCTCAGGGCCTGCACGCAGGCGCCCGTGCCGCGCCCGCCGCAGCCGATCAACGCGATCTTGATCTCCTCGCCGACCGAGGCGTGGACCTGAGGCAGGGTCGCGGGCAGCAGGGAGGCTCCGGCGGCAACGGACGCGCGGCGGATGAAGCGGCGGCGGGTGAGGGATTCGGGAGGGGCGTTGTCTTTCATGGCGTCGTTTGGGTGGCAGACTCATTCAGGGGGATTCACCGCGCGGTTTCAAGCAATCGATTGATCGCCGTCGGAACGATTCGGTAGGGCGGCGTTGCGCCGCCGCCCATTTCAACATATTCGGTTGAGGGGGCTCACGCTGCGGGGGCGCCGGTGATTCTCGCGCCCTTTCAGGGCTTCGAAGTGGGTCGCGACGCAACGCGACCCTGCCGGGGTTCGATTGCTTTCCCTCCGCCCCTACTTCCCCAACAGCTTCTTGAGCTGGCGGATCAGCTTCTGGATGGGCGTCTCGTCCAGAATGAGCGCGCGCTTTTCCCCGTCAATGGCGACGTCCTGTGGTTTCGTTCCGTACGCCAGGTATTCCTCCAGCAGATCGCGCGGCGTGACGTCGTGAAATTCCTTGGGGAAATAGCCGGCCGGCGGCTGGAAGGGCGGCGCCGGGGAACCGAAGCGCAGCTGCGTCAATCCCTCGATCGCCTGGCGGAATTCCCACTGGCTCTTGAAGCGAAGATGGGGGATGCGGGCATCGAACAGGTTTTTGAGTCCGTCGTTCTCGTTCGGCAGACCGTGAATCGTGGGCAACTCGAACACCACGCGCCTCACGTCCCGGTAGATCTTGGCGCGGATGTGATCGACCTCCCCCGGTTCGCCTCGGACTGATTTCATGATGTAACGGCCGGAGCTGCTTCTGCCGCTGCTCTGCATGGGCTTGCCGTCCTTGCCGATGACCTCGATTTCGATCGGCAGTTGATAAGCCCAGGGATCGCCCAGAAAGAGGAAACTGATCTCCGGGCGGTCGTCGTTGGTTCTCTTGGCGCGGATCTCGACAAAGGAGTTCGTCGAGGTGGAGCCGCCGGAGGTCCCGCTATCGCCTTCCGTCACGGCGGCGAGATGCAAGTCCCAAGCCGGTTGTCGGATGACCGCGCCTTCCTTGGCCGGTATCTCCACCATCTCCACCGGCGCCACCGCCAGATCGACCGCCAGTTCCACCGGGCCGGAATGCCAACGTCGGACGTCCATTTCGACATGCGCCAGGCCGTCCTGATCGCCCCAGGAGAAACCGCCGGAGAGGGACGCCTTCGTCCGCGCGTCGAACAGATGATAGGCGATGATCTTCAGCTCCTCGTCGGCGCGATGGCCGAACAGGAACCTCACCTTCGGAAACGCGCCCCGGAAGTTCATGCTCCGCGGCTGGCGACTGAGAACTTCCGCAACCTCGTTCGTCGCAAGCTCCCGCCCGTCGGTGAGATCGAAGAACCTCGGTTTCACCCGGGCGCTGTAATCGTCGAGTTCGTCCGCTTGGAAGGCGCCATGGCCGATGCCCTGATATCTTAGGCGGAACTCCCCCTTCGGGAGCTTGAGGGCTCCCGCCCCCTTGACGCGATGCAGGGTGTAATTCAACAGCCGCGAAGAAACGCTGGAATTCCCCTGGAACTCAACGCGCACCCGGTCGTTCGTTCGGATGACCCTCAGAGATTCCAGGAAGGCCGCCGTCTTGTCGGGGGCCGGCGCCGCGGGGCCGACGATTTCCTCGTATTGCTTGACGTTGCCCGGCTTCGAAGGATCAACAAAGAGCCGAGGGCGGCCTGTCAGGATCACCACTGTGACAACAACGCCGAACACAACCAGGATCAACAGCGGCAGGAGCGGTCCGCGACGCGGCGAAGAAACAGGCTCCGCGGGGGAATCTGAACTGTCCTCCGGTGGTGGCATCGCACGCGGAATCTAATCGAATGCGCGCGGTGGCGAAACCACTCTTTCCGCTGACCTGAAAGCAAGTCAGGTCGATCCACGCAAAGCGCAACTGTTGCCGTGAAGGTGGGGCGAACTGTCCCCAGTGAGCCGCGCGGAGGCAAGCGAACCCATTCCGCATTCCCCCTTCCCCAATCCGCATTCAGCTCACCGGAACCCGCCGCGGCCGCCGCCCATGAGGCCGCCGAGTCCGCCGCCGCCGAGCTTGGCCATCATCTTGGACATCTTGCCCATCTTCTTCATCATCTTCTGCATCTGGCCGAAGCGCTTGAGCATGCTGTTCAGTTCGGCGACCGTGACGCCGGCGCCCTTGGAGATGCGGATACGGCGCTTGGCGTTGAGCAGGCGCGGGTGGCGACGCTCCCTCGGCGTCATCGAGCAGATCATCCCCTCCATGCGGCGGAACTCCTTTTCCCCCTTCTCCAGGTCCGCCCCCTGCAGCTGACCGGCCACGCCCGGGATCATGTTCATCATGCTCTCCAGCGGACCGAACTTCTTAATCATCCGCAGCTGCTCCAGGAAGTCCTCCAGGTTGAACTCGCCCTTGCGCATCCGCTCCTCGAGCCGCTTCGCTTCGTCCTCGTCCACCGCCTCGGCGGCCTTCTCGACCAGGGAGACGACATCGCCCATGCCGAGGATGCGCGAGGCCATGCGCTCGGGGTGGAAAGGCTCGAAGTCCTCCAGCTTTTCGCCGACGCCCGCAAACTTGATCGGCTTGCCGGTGACCTCCTTCATGCTGAGCGCCGCGCCGCCGCGGGCGTCGCCGTCCAGCTTGGTCAGGATCGCGCCGGAGATGTCCAGGGCCTCGTCGAAATGCTTGGCGACGTTGACCGCCTCCTGGCCGATCGCGGCATCGAGGACGAGCAGGGTCTCGGAGGGTTTCACCTCGGCCTTGAGGTCGATCAGCTCCTTGACCAGCTCCTCGTCGATCTGGAACCGGCCGGCCGTGTCGAAAATCAGCGTGTCGCAATCGGAGCCCTCGGCCTGTTTTAGCGCCTCGCGGGCGATCTTGAGGACGTTCTTCTCCTCCTTGCGGACAAAGACCGGCATCTCCAGCTGCCCGCCGAGCGTGGCCAGCTGGTCCATGGCGGCGGGACGATAGACATCACAGGCGACCAGCATCGGCTTGCGGCCCTGTTTGGCCAGCAGCCTGGCCAGCTTGCCGGTGGAGGTGGTCTTGCCCGAGCCGTGGAGGCCCACCATCATGATGCAGGCGGGCTGGCCAGCCAGCTCGATGCCGGCGTTGGTCGAGCCGAGCAGCTCCACCAGCTCGTCATGAATGATCTTCACGATCTGCTGGCCGGGCTGGATGCTTTGGATGACCTCGACGCCGAGGGACTGCTCCTTCACCCGGGCAATGAAATCGCGCGCGACCTGAAAATTGACGTCGGCGTCCAACAACGCCATCCGGACCTCGCGCAGCGCCTCCGAGACATTGGCTTCGGAGATTTTGCCGAGGCCGCGGAGGTTCTTGAACGTCTTCTGCAGTTTTTGTCCCAGGGAATCGAACATGGGCGCGGAATTTACGCGCGCTCGGACGGCTTGACAAGCGCGGGCGGCTCTGGTTGATTCCCCGCTCTTCGGAATTCCAGTGAGACTGGGATTTCCCCCGTGGCGGGATACCGAAGCGGTCAAACGGGGCGGACTGTAAATCCGCTGGCTATGCCTTCACAGGTTCGAATCCTGTTCCCGCCACCACTTTTCACCTCGGACACGAGACAAAACACAGACGATATGGCGGTTGTTGCGACAAAGCTTAAACGGGGCCAGGCCATCAGGGTCAAGGGCGACACGGGCGTCATCCTTGAACTGGTGCACCGCACGCCCGGCAAGGGCAACGCCCTGGTCATGGCCACCGTGCGTTCCTTCGCTTCCGGCAAGACCAAGGATATCCGCTTCATTCCCAGCGAAAAGGTCGAGACCCTGATGGTCAACCGGGTGAAGCTCGAATACAGCTACCAGGACGGCTCCACCTTCTTCTTCATGGATCCCGAAACCTACGAGACCGTGGAACTGCCGGCCACGCTTCTGGAGGAGATCGCCGACCTCATCACGGAAAACACGGTCTGCGAGATCATCCAGCTCGAAGGCGAACCCGTGAGCGTGGAGCTTCCTCCGACGGTGAACCTGACGGTCACCGAGGCGGCCGAAGGCCTCAAGGGCGACACGGTGAACAATCCCCAGAAGCCCGCGACGCTTGAAACCGGCAAGGTGGTCCAGGTCCCCCTCTTCATCAAACCGGGCGAGGTCATCACGGTGGACACCCGCACCGGCAAGTACCTGGGCCGCGCCTGACGCTGGAGGCAGTGAAACAGGGGTCCGTATTCAGTGACCGGTGAACCGGTTCTGAATTCTGAATACCGGTTACTCGGGCTTGAGGCGCCGCCCGTTCGTCACATCTGATCTTCGGAAACCGCGCTGACGACCTCTTCAAAGGTCGTTTCCCCGGACATGACGCGCTTCAACCCGTGATCCCACAGGGTCTTCATGCCGGAGTCGATCGCCATCTGCTGCAGGACACGGTTCGGCTTCTTCGCCATGACCGCCTCACGGAAGTCCTCGTTGGGCGTCAACAGTTCGACAATCCCCTTGCGGCCGGTGTAGCCCGAGAATTCGCACTGCTCGCAACCGGCCCCCCGGCGGAATTGCGCCTCCTCCAGCACTTCCTGGGGCAGGCGGTCGAGGAAGTTCTCCTCCGGCTCGTAGGGGATCGCGCAATACTCGCAGTTTTGCCGGATAAGCCGCGTCCCCAGCACGCCGATGATGCTCGAACAGAGCAGGAAGGGCTCGACGCCCATGTTGAACAACCGCGCATAGACCCCCGCCGTCGTGCCCGAGTGGATTGTGCTGATGACAAGGTGACCCGTGAGGCTGGCCTGCACCGCGATCGCCGCGGTGTCCGCATCGCGGATCTCGCCGATCATGATCACCTGGGGATCCTGACGCAGCAGGGAACGCAACGCGACCGGGTAGGTGAACCCGGTGGTCACATTGAGCTGCGACTGGCTGAGCATCTCCATCGGGATTTCCATCGGATCCTCGACCGTGCTGATGCTGATCTCCGAGCCATGCTGCTCCAGCAACCAGGAAAGCGCCGCGTAGATGGCCGTGGTCTTGCCTGAACCGGTGGGCCCGGTCAGCAGGATCAGGCCGCTGGTCTTCTTGAGAAGGTTGATGAACTGCGCCTCGACATCCGGTTCAAATCCCAGCCGGCTGAGGTCGAAACTGCGGTTGCTCGGGTCGAAGATGCGGATGACGACCTTCTCCCCCTCGGTCAACGGAAAGATGGAAACCCGCAGCGTAACGCGGCCCAGTTCCGGGCTGGTCGAGGCGCGTCCGTCCAGCGGCATGCCCTTGTCATAGGTCGAGAGGTTGCACATGACCTTGAACCGGCCGGAGATCTTCTCCGCCAGCTCGAGCGGCAGGTGATCGAGCACGCGCAACTTGCCGTTGACGCGGACGCGGACCACCAGCGTGCTCTCCCAAGGCTCGATATGCACGTCACTGGCCCCCGCGCGGATCGAATCCAGCAGGATGTAGTTGCAGAGGGTGCCGATCTCCAGCTCCCCAATGGGGGCGGAATTCACGTAAGCGGTGGTTTCGTTGGACATGCCGTTGCGGTGTGGAGGTCCCTTGGACTCGTTGGGTCGATGTGTTCTTCCTGAACTGCCGGAAATGCTAAGCCCAATCCACCGGATCGCAAAGCGCTTTTGCCGAGGGCCGGGGCAGGAGGCGCAGTTGGCGGAACTTCCGAACCAGCCCGGTTCGAACCCGATCAATTGGATTGATGCGCCGGCCGGTCTTGTTCATCGTCGGGCCTCAAAGTCCGAACCGTGTGAAACCGATCGCGATGCCCAGCTTCTTCGAATTGATCCGCCGAACGTCCCGCGTTGCGGCCATCCTGCTGGCGACCGCGGCCGTCCCGCGCGCGGCGGAACCGCCGCCCGTCCCGCCCGCGCCGCAGCCGACCGTGCGCGCCTACATGAAGGCCATGAAAGCGGGCGACCTCGACACCGCAATGAAACTCACCGCGACCGTCGAGGGGCTTCCCGAGGCGCGGGTCAGGCAGGGGCTGGAAACCTATTCCCGGACGTTGAAGGAACAGGACGTGGAGACGGTGTTCCATGAATCCCGCGCGACGCAGGAATGCGCTCTGGTGATCGTCGAACAGCGCCGGCCAAAGATGCGCGCCGAACCCAGCCTGCTGCCCGTCATGCTCGTCCTGCGGGACGGCGCATGGAAGGTCCTTCCCAAGCTGGACAAGCAACTCCGGGAAACCGCCTTGAGCGCCTCCCAAATGGATCAGATCCGCGTCCTGGGGAAATGGTTCGTCGGGATGATCGACGAGGTGGAACTGCGCTCCCGGGAGGAATACAGCCGCCCCTTGGAAGCGACGAAGGCAACCCTCGCCGGGGCCTGGCGGAGAAGCGACGACGCGATCCTGACCCTGCTGAAACTGGACAAGGACGGAACCTTCACCGAGGCCCGCATCAAGGCCGGCAAACTGATCTCGCGCCCCCGCGGCCGCTGGAGCGTTGCAGACGGGCGCGTCCGCTTCAACTACGACCAGGCGACTCCAACCGACTCCCAAACCGCCGATCAACGCGTCGTCGCCATCACGCGCAATCTGCTGGGCCTGGAAGCAGCCGGGAAGAAACGCATCTGGCGACGCATGCCGGATTCCGCTCACGCCACCCTGATGAAGGGATTGGGGGACGACCTGAACAGCCAATGAACGATGAGCAACCCCTTTCACGACGGAATGGACGCGACCAATCCTGAAGCCGCCGGCACGGTGATCTACGTTTGCGAGCACTGCGGGGGGCGCTTCGAGGCCGACGAAGCCCTGTCGCCGCGCGCCGTGGATTGCCCGCACTGTGGCGAGGAGACCATCCTCGGCGTCCGCCGCGATCCGGAGCCCGAGCCCGAGCCCGAGCCCGAACCCAAACCGGAGCTCGAGCCCGAGCCGGCAACCAAGCCCGAACCTGAGCCGCAGGTGACCGTGGAACCGGCCGGCTCCACCAAGATCGTCGCGCCGGAGCCGGCGAAACATGGCCCCGTGACAGTCAACGTGGTCTCCGCGCCGGGCCGCCCAGAACAACAGCAACTGCCCGCCCCTCAGCTCAAGCCGGGAGGCGCCCTGATCGAATGCCCGGATTGCGGCGGCGTCATGAGCCGGCGGGCCGAGGTCTGCGCAATCTGCGGCCGCCCTCGGCGGACACGACCCAGCGTGTTCTACTACGTCTTTGTCGGCACGGTCTCCTTCGCGCTCACCATGGCGTTCCTCTGCGCGGCGGCCTTCCTCCTCCTGCAAGCCTATTTCCCGGCGCAGCATGACCGGCTCGTGGCCGCCTTCGTTTCCGAGGAGGAAGATCGTTCGGCTCCCCCGCTGGAAGAGTCCCTCCGCCCCGGAGCAGGGCCCCGGCGCGCGGCGCCTCCCCCGGCGGCCGCGACCGATCCCGAGGCCGCGGAGACTTTCCGCCGCGCGTTGAAGAAGGCCGAGGCCGGCGACCGGGACGCGCAGCACTACGTCGGCTACTGCTACTACGTGGGCCAGGGCGTCCCACAAGACGACCACAAGGCCTTCAGCTGGTACTTCAAGGCCGCCCTCCAAGGCTCGGCCCAGGCCCAGTCGAACCTGGCGAGCATGTTCGTGGAGGGACGCGGCGTGCCGCAGGATTACAACGAGGCGCTCCGCTACTACAAGAAGGCCGCCGACCAGGGGCTCGCCGAGGCGCAGTTCAACCTCGGCGTCCTCTACGACAAGGGCATGGGCGTGACGCAGAATTACAAGGAGGCCTTCCGCTGGTACTACCTCGCGGCCGACAACGGCGATGTGAACGCCCAACTCAGCGTGGCCATGATGCACTTCCAGGGTCAGGGCGCGAACCTCGACCTCGTGCAGGCGCTCAAGTGGGCCATCCTCGCCTCCAGCCAGGGCCACGAAGGCGCCGAGGAACTCCGCCGCGCCCTCACCGAAAGCGACCGCGCCCTCATGCCCGACCAGATCGCCCAGGCCCAGCGCGAAGCCTCGGAGTTCATGGAACAGAAGAAGGCGGAGAAAGCGTCCGGCGCGAAAGGGTAAGGACCGCTCTCACTCCCCGCTCAGCAGCATGTCCGGCAGCAGCGTGGAAAGGGCGGGGACGTAGGTGATGAGGAGGACGCTGATCAACAGCACGATCAGCATGGGGATCACCGAGCGGTAGATCTCGGGCAGGGGCTTGTCGAAGCGATAGGCGGAGAGGAAGAGGTTCATGCCCACCGGCGGGGTCAGGTAGCCAAGCTGAAGGTTCGCCATGAACACGATTCCCAGGTGCACGGGATCGACGCCGAAGGCCAGACCGATCGGCACGATCATCGGCACCACCACGATGATTGCCGAGTAGATGTCCATCACGCAGCCGACGAGCAGCAGGAAGAGGTTCAGCATGAGCAGGAACAGGAGCGGCGAGTGGACGAAGCCCCGCACCCAGTCCAGCAACTGTTGCGGCGCGCGCTCGGTGATCAGGAAATTGTTGAAGCCCTGCGCCACGCCGATGATCAGCAGCACGCCGCCCACGAGCAGCCCGCATTCGGCCATCACACGCGGCAGGTCCTGTCGGATCTTCAGGTCGCGATAGACGAGGGCCTCGACGATGAAGGCATAGAAGGCCGTCAGCGCCGAGGCCTGCACGATCGAGGCGAAGCCCCCGAAGATCGCAACCAGGGCCACGACGGGAATCAGCAACTCCCACTTTGCCTCCCACAGGGCGGCCTTGGCTTCAACCGCATCGAAATGCGCCTCAACCGCTTCGGCCGCACCTTGGCGCCGGCCCCACCAACCCGCCATGAGGACCATCAGGGTTCCCGGCAGGATGCCGCCAAGAAACATGGCCTCGATGGACACTTCCCGGGGTTCCGCCTTCTCGACCGGGGCGTCCGACGCGTCCGGAGTCGCCGCGCTGTCCGGGACGGTTTCCTCTGCGACGGCCGGTTCGTCAAAATTCACGTCGAGACCTTCGGAGAACATCTTCTCAAACGCGTCGATCTCGGCCTCCTCGCCGGTCTTCTTCGTCGCATCGCCTTCGGCGGGCGGGGTTGCGGGATCCGCCTTCTTGTCGGACTCCAGGGCGTCGCCCAGAACCTCGAAGCTCATCTTGTCGAGGTCCATGTCGCCGAGATCTTCAAAGCTGATGTCGCCCAGCCCCAGACCCAGGTCGTCTTCCGCGGCCCCAGGCGCGGCGTTCCCATCGGCGGTCTGGACGATCGCGGGCGGCCGGTCGAAATCCGGGGGAAGCTGGTTCTGGACGTCCGCCGCGATGATCGCGTAGAGGATCAGGGGGATGCAGGGAGGAAAGAGCAGGCCCAACGAGCCTGCGCCGGTCAGCAGGCCCAGCGCGTTCTTCTCGGAGAACTTCGCGGCGACAAGGACCGGCATCAACAGCCCGCCCAGGGCGAGGATCGTCACGCCTGAAGCCCCGGTGAACGAGGTGAAGAACGCGCAGACCAGCACGGTCAGGATCGCCGACCCGCCGCGCAGGTGGCCTACCAGGGCGTGGAACACGCGGACAAGCCGCCGGGAGGCTCCGCCCTCGGCCAGGAAATAGCCGCCGAGCGTGAACAGGGGGATCGTCGGCAGCATGGCGTCCGTGGAGAGGGCGTAGTGCTTGAGCGGCATGATCGCGGCTCCGTCGCCCTGCGACCAGAAAAGGATCAACGCGGCGCCGCCCAATGCGGTGAAGATCGGCGCGCCGAAGATCGTCGCCGCCAACAGCGCGATCAGCCCGGGGATGCGGAGGCTTGCCGGATCCACCGGCGACCATTTCGCCAGGCAGAGCAGCGCGACGGCGATGCCCAGGGCGATGACGCGGTCGCGCGCCTCCTCAAAGGAGTTCCAGAGCATGCGCACCGCGACCATCCCGAACCCGAGCGGCAGGGAAAGGCTGACGACCCAGACGGGCACGCCCCAGGCAATGGCGTTGCCGCCGGCCTTCTGGGACATCACGAACTCCCAGCCGGACACGCTGAGGATTGCCGTGACCGCCGCCGCAAATCCAGTGCTGAAGATGGCGGCGCCGGTCTTCCAGCCGCCCTTGAGAAAGGTGGTGAGGGCGGTAAGCGAAAGCAGACGGTTGTCGCGCGCCGCCAAGGCCGCGCCCGCCAGGCCCAAGACGAGCACGAGATGCTGGATGATCGGGTAGGCGCCGGAGATGCCGGTCAGGCGGAAATCCGGGGAGAACTTCTGGACGAGGGATTCAAACAACCCGATGGCCATGTCGGTCACGGGAAGCAGGATCATCGCCGCGAGCAGGAACGCGACGAACACGTTCTCCACCTTGTGGAAGCCGCGCAGCCACCGGGGACAATAGTCCTTCCCGGAGTCCGGTCTGGGCGTTTCTGGCAGCGGGGCTTGCACGGGCGTTGTGTTTAGGGGAAATCGCGCCCGCCCGCAACCCGCGCGTGCGTGGGCGCCCCACGCCGAAACGCAGGGACGACGGGCGAGAGAGTCGTGAACCAGGCTCTCTCCCGGGAGAAGAGCGCGTTTCAGGCGAAGCGGCCGGCCTGCTTGTCGTCGCCCACCGGTTCGCCGGGGATGGGGTTCTCACCGCCGTTGACGAGAAAGAGGACCGCCATGCGGACAGCGAGGCCGTTGGTCACCTGGTCAAGAATGACGGAACGGTCGCAGTCGGCCAGTTCGCTTTCGATCTCCACGCCGCGATTGATCGGGCCGGGATGCATGATGGTGGCATCGGGTTTGGTGAGCGCGAGGCGTTTATGATTGAGGCCGAACATCGCCGTGTATTCACCGATGCTGGGAAACATGGTCTTGCGTTGCCGCTCGTGCTGGATGCGCAGGAGGTTGACGATGTCCGCGTCCGCCAGCGCCTCGTCCAGATTGTGGGTGACGCGGCAGCCCATCTTCTCGAACACCTCGGGCACAAGGGTGGAAGGGCCGCACAGGGTGACGTTGGCCCCGAGCTTGGTCAGCGCCCAGATGTTCGAACGCGCGACACGGCTGTAGAGGATGTCGCCGAGGATCGTGATGTTCAGCCCCGCCACGCAGCCCTTGGTCTCCCGGATGGTGAACACGTCCAACAGCGCCTGCGTGGGGTGCTCATGCGCGCCGTCGCCGGCGTTCACCACGCGGGCCTTGAGAAAACGGGAAAGGAAGTGCGGGGCTCCGGCGGCGCTGTGCCGGATGATGATGATGTCCGCGTTCAGCGCCTCCAGATTGCGAGCCGTGTCCTTGAGGGTCTCGCCCTTCTTGAGGGAGGACGCCTCGGCGGAGAAGTTGATGATGTCCGCGGAAAGGCGCTTGGCGGCCAGTTCGAAACTGATGCGGGTGCGGGTCGAAGGCTCGACGAAGAGGTTGACCACTGTCTTGCCCCGCAGCGCGGGCACCTTCTTGATCGCGCGCTCCCCCACTTCCTTGAAGGTGCGCGCCGTGTCGAGCACGGTCGTGATCTCCTCCGCGGAGAGTGATTCGATATCGACCAGATGTTTCCGTTGCCAGCTCATAAGCGCTCCAGGTAGACCTCGTCGTTTCCGCCCCGCTCGACCAGACGCACGTCCACCCGTTCGTTCCGGGCGGTCGGGACGTTCTTGCCGATGAAATCCGGTTTGATCGGCAGCTCGCGGTGGCCGCGATCGATCAGCGTCGCCAGTTGAATGCGTCGCGGACGGCCAAAGGCATGAATCGCGTCCAGCGCGGCCCGGACGGTCCGCCCGCTGAACAACACGTCGTCCACGAGCACAACGGTTCTGCCCGCGCAGTCGAAGGGGATGGAGGTGGGTTGCACATCCGGCGCGGGACGGCTGTCAAGATCGTCGCGGTGCATGGAGACGTCCAGGCGGCCCACCTCGACGGGGCGGTCGAGGATCCCGCTCAACAAGGCCCCCAACCGGTCGGCCAGCGCGACGCCGCCGCGCTGGATGCCGACGACGCACACCTCATTTGGAGCGTCGTCGTTGCGCTCCGCAATCTCATGCGCAATGCGGGTCAGGGCCCGCTGCAGGGCGGAGGCGGAGAGGATGAGGCTTTCTTCAGGCATCAAAAAAAATCCGAAGCCGCCGGCGTGGCCGACGCTTCGGATGCGTTGCTCGGTTGAAATTTCATGGCTTCCTTGGGGTCTCGCGGGACCGCCTTCAAGGAATCGGGGAGCGGTCTCTTATTCCGCGGCCTTGTCGCCGTTGCTCTCGTCCTTCTCCAGTTGACGCGCCCGGCGCCAGCGCGCGCGGTGCCTCACGATCCAGTCGGTCAGGGCCATTTCGAAGCCGATGTCGTGACCGGCTTTTTCCGACTCGATCCACTTGTGCTTCATGATCTCCTCACGCTCCGCCTGAAACTCGCGGTACAACGAGGAGTTCTTCAGCAAATCCTGACTGTCGGAATTCTTGTTCATGCCGTCGCCCGCGCCTGCGGTGATACTTCCGTCGGATGAGGCTCGCAATGTAGCGCCCGCCCTCCCGTTGACAAATGTTTTGACGCCTGAATCGGCGCGGGGCTTCAGGCCCGATGGAATGGGGTCGTTGAGTTTCATGGGATCAATGCATTCAGGAGCTGGCCTGCTCGACAGCGCGCCCCACGGCGAGCAGCGCCTCGCCCGCCGGTGAATCCGGCGCGCCGGCCACCACCGGAACACCCGCGTCGCCGCCCTCGCGGATCTCCGTGAAAATCGGAACCTCGCCAAGGAAACGAACGCCCGTGCGCTCGGCCTCGGCCTTGCCGCCGCCGTGGCCGAAGATCTCGACGCGCTCCCCGCCCGGGGCGGTGAAGTAGCTCATGTTTTCCACAATGCCGAGGATGGGGACGTTCACCTTGTTGAACATCGCCACGCCCTTGCGCACGACGCCCAGCGACGCCTCCTGCGGCGTGGTGACAATGACGCCGCCATCAATCGCCGCGGTCTGGCAAAGCGACAACTGCGCGTCGCCGGTGCCGGGCGGGAGATCGACGAGCAGGTAGTCCAGTTCGCCCCACTCGGTCTGGTTGATGAACTGGTGGACGGTCTTCTGGATCATCGGCCCGCGCCAGATCACCGGCTGGTCGTCGTCCACGATGAAGCCCATGCTCATCAGCCGGACGCCGTGCGTCACCAGCGGGATCAGGCGTTCGGCGGCGGTCACGTCCGGGCGGCCCTTCGCCCCCATCATCAAGGGGATGCTCGGCCCGTAAATGTCGCAGTCCAGCAGGCCGACCTTGTGGCCGAGATGCTGGAGGGCGCAGGCGAGATTGACGGAGAGGGTGGACTTTCCGACACCGCCCTTGCCGCTGGCCACGGCGATGAGTTTCTTGATGCCGTAGGCGCGCTGCGGACCCTGCCACTGCGCGCCGCCTCCGGGAGCTCCCGGAGGCTGGTGACCGGCAGGCGGCTGCTTGACCTCCACGTAGGCCATCCGGACATCCGGCAGACTCCGGATCGCCGCTTCGGCGTCCCGCTTGATTGCGGCCCCCTTCTCGGCGTCAGGCGAGGTCATCTCGATCACCACGCTCACGGCGCCCTCGCCGCAGGCGATGTCCTTGACCATTCCGAACGACACGATGTCCCGCGAATAGCCGGGAAACTTCACGGCCTGCAGGGCTTCTTTGACTGATTCTTGCGTCAACATAAGTTGTGTTCTTTGCGAAAAGAGCCGCGAATTTGCGGCCGTCCCCGCCAAACCGCAAGCCCTTCGACAAGAAAAATGCCAAAAAAGGGGCAAAGCAGAAGAGATGTTTGAAGTTGCCTCGGCAGCGGGTTCATCGGCGACGGGACTCAGGCCGCGCTTTGGGACGTTGCCTGGCAGGAGGCCTGAGACTCCCCCGGTTGCCGTCCTTGGCCGTTCGGCCGTTCCGGATACCCGTGAAATCAGTTGCGGTCGCGTCGGCCTGCCGTGACAATCCCGGCTCATGTTTCTGGGCACACTGGTATTCTCCGGCGCCAATTGGCTGATCCCCGCCGCCCTGCTGGTCGGCGTCGCGGCGGCCATTCTGGTCTGGGGTTACCGCCTGGCCCCGGCGGACCGGAACATCCGCGTGGCCTGCTTCGCCCTGAAGCTGCTGGGCCTGATCGCCCTCGGGTTGATCCTCCTCGAACCACTCTGGACGGGCCAGCGCGCGCGTCCCGGCTCGAACCTCTTCGTCATCCTCGCGGACAACAGCCACGGCATGACCATGAAGGACGCCGGCGCCACGCGG
The DNA here is from genome assembly GCA_038126235.1 of Verrucomicrobiales bacterium. GTDB lineage: Bacteria > Verrucomicrobiota > Verrucomicrobiia > Limisphaerales > JAYPEY01 > JAYPEY01. The sequence continues at coordinate 22,099 of JAYPFK010000039.1, read as the reverse complement.
ACCCGCGGCGAGGAGATGCGCGAACTTCTCACCTCGGACATGGTCACGTGGCAGACGCGGCTCAACGAGGATTTCCAGGTCCGCCGCTACCTGTTCGATTCCCGACTGCAGTCCTCGCGGGACCTTTCAGAGTTGGTGTTCGACGGCCGGGCCTCCTCGCTGGGGTCGGCGCTCGACGCCATCAAGGAACGCTACAAGGGGCAGCCCCTGGCCGGCGTCCTCCTGTTCTCCGACGGCAACGCCACCGACCTCGCCGAAAATACCGGCCATCTCGAGGGCATGCCGCCCATCTACCCTGTGATCATCGGCCGGGAGGAGGCCATCAAGGACATCTCAATCCAGAACATCGCCATCACGCAGACCTCGTTCGAGGACGCGCCGGTCACGATCCAGATCGACGTCGAGGCCGCCGGCTACGCGAAGACCAATGTCGTCGCCCAGATTGTCGACGCCCAAGGCGAAGTCGTGAACTCCTCCACCCAGATGGCGGAGGAGGACCGGGAATCGCTGGTCTTCCGCTTCCGCATGCGGCCGAAGACCTCGGAGATCGCCTTCTTCCGCGCGCGTGTCGCGGCGGAGACGGAGATCGATTCGCTGGACGATCCGGCCCGCTCCAGCGAGGCGACCACGGCGAACAACAGCCGTGTGATCGTGGTGGACCGCGACCGCGGCCCTTACCGGATCCTCTACGTGTGCGGCCGACCGAACTGGGAATTCAAGTTTCTCAACCGCTCCGTGACGGAGGACGACCAGATCGAGCTGGTCGCCCTGCAGCGTGTCGCGCGGCGGGAACCGAAATTTGAATTCAAAGGGCGCGCCGGCGAGAGCACGAACCCGCTTTTCCGCGGCTTCGACAAGACCGGCGAGGAGACCGAGCGCTACGACCAGCCCGTGCTGATCCGTCTCAACGTCCGCGACGAGACGGAGCTGCGCGACGGATTTCCCGACACGCGCGAGGAGCTGTTCGTCTATGACGCGGTGATCATCGACGACCTGGAGGCGGAGTATTTCACCTACGACCAGATGAGCCTGATCAAGGAGTTCGTCTCCGAACGCGGCGGCGGGTTCCTCATGCTCGGCGGCCAGGAGTGTTTCCAGCAGGGCAAGTACGCAAACACTCCGGTCGGCGACCTGTTGCCCGTCTATCTCGACTTCATCAAGGACACCAGTCCCCTGGACCGGCTCGCCTTTTCGCTGACGCGCGAAGGCTGGCTGCAACCTTGGGCTCGGCTGTATGAAACCGAGGCCGAGGAGCGCGAGCGCCTGGACCGCATGCCGAAATTCCGCGTGATCAACCGCGTGCGCGATGTGAAACCGGGCGCCAGCGTCATCGGCGAGGTCCGCGACCAGGACGACGACCGCTACCCCGCGCTGGTGGTCCATCGCTTCGGACGAGGCCGGGCGGGCGCCGTCCTGTTGGGCGACTTGTGGCGTTGGACCATGCGCCGTGAGGAGGGAGATCCTGACGACCTCGGGAAGATGTGGCGCCAGCTCATCCGCTGGCTGGTGGCCGACATTCCCCGGCGCATCGAACTCGAATCCAAGGTCGTCGCCGGCGATCCCAACCACGCCATCCAACTCAACACCCGGGCGAAGGACGCCAAGTTCGAACCGCTCGACAACGGGACGGTGCAACTCACCGTCGAATCCGTCCTCCGCGGCGCCGCGATGGCCGAATCCGACGCCGAGACCGGAAGCAGCACGAACGTCGTGAAGCTGGCCCCGGAGCCCTCCCTCGCCGAAGCCGGACTCTACGAGGACCGCCATGTGCCCCGCCACACCGGCGGCTACAAGGCCATGGCCACGGTGACGGATGAAAACGGCGTGGAGGCCGGCCGCGCGGAGATCGGCTGGACGGTCGATTTCGCGGCGGACGAGTTTCGTTCGCTTCGCCCCAACCGCGGCCTGATGGAGACACTCGCGAGGCAGACGGGCGGCGAAGTGGTGGAGGCGCGGGATTTATCCTCGTTTGTTTCAACCCTGCCCAACCGCAAGGCCCCCGTCACCGAGAACTGGTCCTTCCCGCTCTGGCACACGCCCGTGGTGTTCCTCTTCGCCCTCGGCTGCTTCGTCGCCGAATGGGGCCTGCGCCGCTGGAAGGGGATGGCGTAAACCCAAGGAAGACAAACGTTCAACGCACAACGTTGAACGTCCAACCGACCGATCAGATGTAGTACTCGACGACGTGTTCGTCTTCGGCGGACATGCGGAGGTCCTTGCCCGCCTCGCCCTCGGCATCCCCCAGCAACGCCTCGGCCGCGCGCTTGGCCTGCCCCCGCAGCTCGGGAACGGCGATGGTCTCCCAGAGTGAACCCTTCATGAGCGGGCCGATGGCGTAGAGGCTCTTCGATCTGTCCCCGTCCGCGCTCAGGACGGCAAAATCCGGCGCCACTTCCAGCCCCATGTCCATCTCGTCGGAGCGGATCAGCCCGCGTTCAAGCAGGTTGCGATAAAGCGGCTGATCGATGTCGGAAAAGCCCGAGCGCGGACCGGTGCAGTTGACGACCAGCGCGCCCTCGATGCCCAGTTCCTCCTCGCCGTCCCACACGACCGCGCGCAGCCGGTCGCCCTTGACCGTCAGGCGTTCGATCGTTCCGCGAACGGAGCGGATCCGACCGTCAGCGATCGCCTCGGTCATCAACTGGTGGATGGGCTGGGCGATGCGATGCCGCACCACGTTCCAGCGGGCGGCGTAGGTCCGGAGAAACTCGCGTTTCTCTTCGAGCGTGAAGTTCTTCCAGATGCGCTGTGTGTGCGGGCGGAGTCGATCCACCACGATTCCCGGATTGCCGCCCAGGCGATACAGGCGCCGGCAATGCGCCTCCAACAGCTTCGCCAGCTTTTCGAGCCCCATTTCCTCGGGCTTCTCGGGAAGGAATTCCGGATACTCGATCCCGCGAAAATGGGACTGCGGAAATCTTCCGTTGCGCGAGATGGCCGCCATTTTCCCGCTCCAACCGAGTTCGTTCAGGGTCAGGAAGACATCGACCATGGAAAGCCCCGTCCCCAGCACGATGACGGTTTCGTCGTCGCCGGGGAGGTTCGCGTGCCAGTTTTCCCAGGGACTTGCGTGATACGCCGGGTGGCGGAGAGCCTCCTCGGAATTGGGGAACGCTCCGGGGGTCTGGTTCCCGGTCGCCAGCAGGACCTTGTCCGCGAAAAGTGAATCTCCGCCCTTCAGCGCCACGTTTGTCTGACCCGACTCCTCCGCGATCAGGTCGACCGCCTCGTCCTCGACCACCTCAATCTTCACCCGCTCACGATCGTCGATCGGGCTCAGGCAGGAGAACAGCAACCCGCGCACGTAGTCGCCGTAGACGCGCCGCGGCGCGAAGGTCTCGCGGAGTTGCGGTTCGGGCACGTCCGCGTAATCGGCCCGCGTGCGCAGCCATTCGAGAAAATGATCGGGCAGGTCCGGGAAGGCGGACATGTTGCGGGCCGCGACGTTCAGGAGATGCTCAGGCCGGTCCGTGCCGTAGGCGATGCCCCGACCGAGCGGACGGCCCGCGTTGACGAGCAAGATGCGCAGCGGGCGATCCGCCAGTCGCGCGAGATTGACCGCAGCCAGGCTCCCGCAGAAGCCGCCCCCGACAATGACGATGGTTTCCATGATCTTGACGTGTTGGGTTCCCGAAAACGGACCGGACGCTTCAGGCCTTCCTGACCTCCTTGTCGAGCGCCTTGAAGAAGCCCTCCATCATCTTCTTGCTGACGGTGGATATGAGCCGGGAACCGATGGCCGCGATCATGCCGCCGACCTGGACGTCCGCTTCGCAGGTAAGCACGGTCTTCCTGCCCTTCTCCTTCATGGTGATCTTTGACTTCCCCTTGACGAAGCCGGGCATGCCCTTGCCCTCGACGAGCAGCGTATAGGACTCCGGAAGCTTCTTGTCCTTCATCTGGATCTTGCCGACGTATTTCCCCTTCAACCCGGCCACGCCGAGCTTCAGGTGGACGTCGTAGTGGTCCTTCTTGGTCAGGACCATCTTCTCGCAACCGTCGATGCAGCGCGCGAGAACATCCGGGTCGGTGATGCGGGCGCAGACCGTCTCCCGGTCGCCGCTGAAGGTGTATTCGCCGCTGATCTTCATGATTTCAAATCGTTCTCGCCCTCTTCCTCGAGGAGGCGATCACCGTTTCGCCGCCAACTCCAGGGCCCGCTGCGCATACACCCGCGCCAGGTGCGCCCGGTACTCCTCCGAAGCGTGGATGTCTCCCATGGGGTCGACGTCCTCCATCGCGAGCGCGGAGGCGGCCTTGATCGCCGCCTTGGAAAGCCTCTTGTGCTTTTTCAGTTCCGCCTCGGACGCCGTCGCGCGGAAGGCCGTGGCCGCCACGCCGGTGATTCCGATCTTCGCCGTCCCCTTCTTCTTGTCGGCGACAACCGCCACACCCGCGATGGCGAAGCCGCTGGCCTTCTGCGCGAACTTCACGTAGGCGACCGAACGACCGGTCGCGGGAACGCGGATCTCCGTGACAATCTCGCCGGGCTGCAGCGCGGTCTCCATCAGGTCGACAAAGAAGTCGACGGCCTTGACCCTGCGCTTGCCTGCGGGGCCGGTCAGGTGAATCTCCGCGTCCAACGCCAACATCGCCGCCGGCCAGTCGCCCGCCGGATCGGCGTGCGCCAGACTGCCGGCCAACGTGCCGCGATTGCGCACCTGCACGTCGCCAATCTGGGGCGCCACCTCGGCCAGCAGCGGACATTCCTTCGCGATCAGGTCCGACGACTCGATGTCGTGGTGTGTCGCCAGGGCGCCAATCGCGATCCTGGAACCGACCTTTCTGATGTAGCGAAGCTTCCCGATGCCGCCGATGTCCACGACGACGGCGGGCTGCGCGAGACGGAACTTCATCGCCGGAACCAGGCTGTGGCCGCCAGAGAGGACCTTGGCGTCTTCGCCATGCTCGGCCAGCAGGGCGAGCGCCTCCTTCAGCGTCCCGGGTCGGTGGTAGTCAAATGCAACGGGGATCATGGCTCGGGTGCGGATTCTGGGTTCTTCTCAACCACAAATGAACTTCTACGCGGCCGCTGGCTGGGCCGTATGTTGTTGGATGGCCTTCCAGACGGTTTCCGGGGTGAGCGGCAGATCGACGTGCGTCACGCCCAAAGGCGAAAGCGCGTCGATGACGGCGTTGGCCACGGCCGGCGTGGCCCCGATGGTGCCCGCCTCGCCGCAGCCCTTGATGCCCATGGGGTTGCTGGGGGACGGCGTCACCGTGTGGCCGAGGATGTAGTCCGGGATGTCCTTCGCACGGGCGATCGCGTAGTCCATGAACTCACCGGTGAGGAGCTGCCCATACTCATCGTAAACCGTCTTCTCCCACAGGGCCTGGCCGAGCGAATGGGCGATGCCGCCCTGCACCTGGCCCTCGACCAGCAGCGGGTTGATCTGCGGGCCGCAGTCGTCGACCGCCACGTATTTCACGATCTTCACCTCGCCGGTCGCGCGATCGATCTCGACCGCCACGATGTGCGTCCCGAACGGGTAGGTGCAGTTTTCCGGTTCGAAGAAGCTCGAAGCCTCCAGGCCCGGCTCAAAGTTCCTGGGGATGTTCTTGGCGACATAGGCCTCCATGGCCAGCTCGTTCCAGGAGATCGACTTGTCCGTCCCCGGAACAAAGAACCGGCCGGGCTCGTATTGGACCTTCTTCCTGGAGACCTTGAGCAGGTGCGCCGCAAGCGTCGTCGCCTTGGCGATGATCTTGTCGAGGCTCATGAGGATGGCCGTGCCGCCAAGGGCGGTCGCGCGGCTGCCGTAGGTGTCGCGGCCGTAGTGCGCGGTGGCGGTGTCGCCGCTGTGCACCGTGATATCCTTCATGGGAATGCCGAGCTTGTCGGACACCAATTGGGAGAAGCTGGTCTCCTGGCCCTGGCCATGAGGCGTGACGCCGGTCAGGACGGTGACCTTGCCGGAGATCTCCATGCGCACGCAGCCCCACTCCCAACCGCCGGCGGACATCATGCTGGACGGCCCCAACGCGCAGATCTCCACATAGGTTGAAAGGCCGATGCCGAAGAGCGTGCCGTTCTTTCGCGACTCCTCGCGCTGTTTGAGCAGTTGCGGCCACTTGGCCAGCTGCTGCGCCTTCCTGAGCGCGCCGTCGTAGTCGCCGCTGTCGTAGGTCAGGCCGCAGGCCGTGTTGAAGGGGAACTGGTCCGGCTGGATGAAGTTCTTCCGGCGCACGGCGACGGGATCCAGGCCCAACTCGTAGGCGACGATGTCCATCAACCGCTCAACCGTATAGGTCGCCTCCGGCCGCCCCGCGCCGCGGTAGGCGTCCGTTGACATCTTGTGGGTGTAGACGCCCTTGAGGTCCATGCGCACGGCCTTCAGGTTGTAGCAACCCGTCAACATGGAGCCGGTGAGCGTCGGAATCGCCGGGGTGTTCAGCTGCAGGTAGGAGCCGATGTCCGCGACGGTCTTGGACTTGATCGCCAAGACCGTGCCGTCCTGCTTGACGGCGACCTCGTACTCGCCGACCTGGTCGCGGCCGTGGGTCATCGTCGCGGCGTTCTCGCGGCGGGACTCGATCCACTTGACCGGCGCGCCAAGGCGCTTCGCCAGGTGGCAACACAACGCCTCCTCCGCATAGAGGTTCAGCTTCGCGCCGAAGCCGCCGCCCACTTCCGGCGCGACGATGCGGAGCTTGTTCTCCGGCACGCCGATCATGTCCGGCAGCATCGTTCGAACCAGATGCGGAATCTGCGTGGAGGTCCAGAGAGTCATGGCTCCCTCGCCGGCATGCCAGGAAGCGACGCAGCCGCGCGGCTCGATGGGCGAAGGGGTCAACCGCTGATGGCGCATGCGCTGCTTGATCACCCGGTCAGCCTCATCGAACGCCGCCGTAAGGTCGCCGTTCTCCAGGGTCCAGGTGAAGGCCACATTGGTCTTCAGTTCCGGATGCGTCAGCGCGGAGCCCTCCTCCAGGGCCGCCTCTGCGTCGGCGACCACGTCCAGCGGATCGTAATCCACCTCGATCAGATCCAGGGCGTCGCGGGCGATGTAGCGGTCCTGGGCCACCACGACCGCGACCGGATGCCCGACGAAATAAACGCGCTTCCCCGCCAGCACGGTGTGCTTCGGCTGCACGAGATCCGGCATCTCGACGCAGCAGGGGACGACGCCGCAATGCTTGTTCACATCCGCGCCGACGAACACATCGACCACGCCGTCCAGCGCCTTCGCCTCCGCGGTGTCGATGCCCTTGACCTTCGCGTGGGCATAGGGACTCCGCAGCACGGCCGCGTGCAGCAATCCCGGCAGTTTCAGGTCGTCCACATAGGTGGCGACGCCCTTGATCAGGCGCTCGTCCTCGACCCGCGGGATTGCCTTGCCGACGTTGGGTTTTGGTTTTGCTTGGGCTGCCATGATTGCTCGCGATTCGTGTTGGGTGGCTGAAGAAACTCTACTTGGCCTTGGCCATTTTCCTGGCCGCGTATTCGACCGAATCAAGAATGTGGGAATAGCCGGTGCAGCGGCAGAGGTTGCCCTCGAGACCGTGCGCGATCTCCTCGCGGCTCGGGTTGGGACAACGCTCCAGCAACTGGATGCTGGAGAGGATCATGCCTGGAGTGCAGTAGCCGCACTGGAGACCATGGCATTTCCAGAAGCCCTCCTGGACCGGGTGAAGCTTGCCGCCATCGGCCAGGCCCTCGACAGTGGTGATCTCGGCTCCGTCGGCCTGGACGGCCAGCGTGGCGCAGGATTTGACCGCCTCGCCGTTGAGCAGGACCGTGCAGGCGCCACAGATGCTGGTCTCGCAGCCAATGTGGGTCCCGGTCAGATTACAGTGATCCCGCAGGAAGTGCGCGAGCAGGGTGCGAGGTTCGATTTCCTCCCGATAGACGGTCCCATTGACCGTGATGCCAATCTGGATTTTCACAGGGGCTTCTCCACAATGAAGTTCGCGTTCCGAGTGGTGATGGAACCTGAATCTAACGGCGCCCCCATAGGGGGAAAAGGAAATTCAAGGAAGGCGCGTGGCGCGCAACCCGATCACAGCTATTCCAAGGCTTGAACGCCGGACCGACGGCAGAGGTGAGGCGAACCGTCCTCAGTGAGCCGCGCCAGGCATGCCCACATCGGCTCATTCGGAGAATTCGCCCCATATTTCCGATGTCGGTTCCGTTCTCCGGACATCGACACAGCTCCCGAAAACCCGCGCCGGCGGCCGGCTTGCCTCGACGGCGTCCTTGGATTCACGCAGAATCCGGCGCCACAGCCCTCAGGCCGCGAGGAGCGGCGCGAGCATGAGCGACAAGAAGCCAGAACAGGAAGGAACCGGGCAGCAACCGGGGCCCGCCGAAACGCCGATCGAGTGGATCCTCGAACGGCTGGACCGGCTCTGGCGAAACCGGAACGATCCGTCCGGCGGCTTGCAATGGCTGCTGAAGTGGATCCGGCGCTCGCTCGCCTTCCTCACCGCCGCCTACCTCGTTTCCCTGACTCTCATCCTCCTGGCCCTGGAGTTCCACGGCGAGGGGAACCTGACGCTGTGTTTCCTGCTCTATGCGCCGCCGTTGGGCTGGCTGCTTCCGCTGATCGCGCTGGCTCCGCTCTGCCTGCTTTTCTGCCCCCGGATCGCGCTCTTCCAACTGGCGGCCTTCCCCATCCTGCTGTGCGGCTACATGGACTACAACTGGACCGGCGGGAGCGCCCCGGAAGGCCGGTCCCTGAAAGTCATGACCAACAACATCGGCCAGAAGGGCAAAACCAGCCTCACGCCCTTCATCGAGGCCGAGGACCCGGATGTGATCGCGATGCAGGAGGCGGGCCGGGGTCGACAGTTCGCGGAGGCGTATCCGGAGTTCGACGTCGCCGCCCACGGAGAGTTCACGCTGATCAGCCGCCACCCGATCCGCAGTTCCGGCTTCGTCCGGGAGGTCATGTGGCACGGTCAGCCCGCGGCCGCGTGGTTCGAACTCGACTTCAACGGGACGCCGCTCGTCGTCTACAACGTCCACGTGCCCTCGCCGCGCGACGATCTGAGCCGGCTCGCGGGACGGGGGATGGCGCTGGGAGTCCTCGGCTTCATGGGCGGTCGGGTGGGGGAGGCCCGGGAACGCTACCAGACCGCCTGGAACGAACGCGTCGAGTTCGTCGATGCCTTGACGAAGGTGATCGCGGCCGACGAGCGCGTCACCCTGGCGGTCGGCGACTTCAACATGCCCAACCACGGCCGCGCCTACCGCGGGACAGCCGCCCGGCTGACCGACGCCTTCGCCGAAAGCGGCCGGGGCTTCGGCTTCACCATGCCGGGCGCTACGCGCAACCCGCTCGCCCTGTTTGGGCCATGGATGCGGCTGGACTACGTTTTCTGCGGGAAAGGCGCGCGGCCTGCCAACTGCCGGGTGGAACCGGACCGCGCCTCGCAGCACCGCGCGGTCGTCGCAGAGATCGAGCTCATCCCCCGGGGCGAAGCCCCACCTCCACGCGGCGCACAGTGATCGGATCTTCGCCCGCCGCGTCGACGAAGATCGCGTCACGATTTTGACCCGACACAACCGTCGCCGGAAACACGCAGGTCAACTCCCGCGCCCCGTCCTTCAATGCCCCGCCCCCGAGCGCTTTCCCGGCAACGCCGTTGATGGACACGACGGGCAGGGGAGCGTCCGCAGGCTGCGACGCAAGTTCGACGGCGACTTCGACGATCCATCCCGCTGCCGGGGCGGGCCCCAACGGCAGGGAAAACGAGAGCCGTTTTCCCACGGCCGGCAGCGGCGTATCCTGACTCCCGCCCGGGACCTTCACATCGCGATAGGTCACCGCGTGACGACGCGGCAACTCCACCAGGGCTTCCAGCGACGTGAACGCCCTCAGCCTCCGCTGATACTCCGAAACCTCCTGACCGTGCTGAAAGTGGTTGAAAAGATAGACCACGTCCGCCCCGCCGGACAACACGGCAACCGCGGCGCCGTTGGCTTCCTCACGGGTGGTTCGACGCTGCCTTGCGCCGGGATACGGGCCATAGAGGATCTCGAGTCCGCCGGCGAGGGTCACGCGTTCCCCCAGCAGCCGTCGCCATTCCGCCAGGGGCATGTTGAACTCCAGCGTCGCCCAGCGCGGCGCGGCCACGACCAGGTCCACCAACCCGTCCCGGGCCCATTTCGGCGCGTCAAGCCCCAGACCGAGCGCGGTGTCGGGGGAGGAAGGAACGCGCACCCCCAACCTGATCGGCCGCCCGCGCCGAATGGCGGCGGCCTCCACCAGCGCGCGAACGCCGCGCAGCCATTCCGTCAGGATGGGGCGGCCTTCCTGCTCGCGCCCCTTGCTGAACAGATAGGGCTCGCGCAGGAAATCCAACTCCAGGCCGTCGACGTCGTAACGATCGAGCGTCTCCGCGATCAAGACGCGATAGCGTTCCCGCACTTCGGGGTGGGCGTAGTCCAGCGCCCGGGCGTAATAGCCCGGATCGCCGCGCCGGAACAACTCGGGCCGACGCCAGAACTCCCCGTGAAACGGATGATCCAGGTTGGAGTTGTAGTGGACATCGTTCATCCGCAGCGAGATCCAGGGCGAAACCCCGCGCAGGCGGCAGCGCCGGATGACGCGGTCCGGGTAGTCCACGCCCTGGCGGTGCAACTCAAGCATGTTGCCAACCAGCCTGCGGTAATCCTCGCGACTCTCCGGCGGCACGGAAGCGAAGAATGGCTGATCGTCCGGGCCTTCGCGATCGTAGCCGTCCCAGAATGCCTCCCACACATCGCTGCGGTAGTTCGTGCGCCGCGCGTTCGTGTTGCACATCAGGACGGTCACGCCGGCCCCGGCGATGACGTCGATGTAACGATCCACCACGGCTCCGGCTCCTTCCGGCGGGAACTTCTGATGGAAGAAGATGTCGGTGCAGTCTTCATTCTCCAGCAAACCGGTCAGTCCTCCTTTGACCGCATTGTCGGCCCCTTCAAGGACCCGTGCGCTGAAAGGCAACGCGGCGCCGGCGAATCCCGCGATTCCCAGCTTGATCGAAGAACGACGAGAGAGAGGTGTCATGGTCTTGATTGTATTCGCGCCGGCTATCCGCGCCGCTTATGGGGGAACCGCCGGATTTCTTCAAGTCAAGGGGCGGCGTTTCCAGGCGGCGTATGAGTCATGTCGCCAATGGCAATGCACGACGGTCGGGACGAAGGTGGGGCGAATTCTCCGAATGAGCCGACCTCGACCCGCTCCGGCGACTACACGCTGATACCCGCGCGGCTTGACGGCGGCTCTCATGGTCGAGGCGACTGCATCAGACCATCACGGGAGAGGCCGACCCGCCGGTCCCAACCGGAAGACATCCGCAGCAGGAAACTGGCGCGACCGATTAATAGGATCGCCAATCCGTCCGATTTCAAGACAATGACGGGGTCCATTTCCCTGAGAAGCCTCGCCGGATCCCCATGAAGAAGCTGATTCGTTCCCTCCGCGCCGCCGTCACAACCATCGACTGGAAGGTCCAAGCCGGCGTCTTTCTGGCCTTTCTGCTGATCGCCGTCTCCTACCAACATCTGGGGCGGGCCTACGACCGCGAGTTCGGCGCGCATCCCGACGAGGCTGCCCATTACGTGACCGGCCTGATGATACGCGACTACCTCGCCGACGGCATCCCGCGCCATCCCATGCGCTTTGCCGAGGAGTATTATGACCATTACCCCAAGGTCGCGCTGGGTAACTGGCCGCCGTTCTTCTACATGATCCAGGCGGCGTGGACCCTGCCTTTCTCTCCGGCTCGCGCCTCCGTGCTGCTGTTGATGGCCTCCCTCACCGCGTTGTTGTCGTTGCTGATCTGGAACGCCCTGAGGCGCGAATTCGGACCGCTTCTGGCCGGGTTTGGCTCGGTCCTCTTTCTTTCCCTTCCGCTCGTCCAACAACACGCCGCGATGATCATGACCGAGATCCCCATTGCGCTGCTGTCCTTCATCGCCGCGCTGTGCTTTGGTCAATACATGGCCGACGGGAAGACAAACCGGTCGATCTGCTTCGGCCTGTTTGCTTCGGCCGCCATCCTCACCAAGGGATCCGGACTCTACCTGGCCTTCGTGCCGCCGCTGACATTGCTGCTTTGCCGCCGGTTCGACCCGCTGAAGCGCGTCGCCTTCTGGGCCTCGGCGGTCATCGTCGCCATCCTCTGCGCGCCGTGGACGCTGCTCACGCTCGACAAGGCCAAGGCCGGCTGGGAACACGGATCCGCGTCCTGGGACTTCACAAGTCGCGCGATTCCCTACTACGCGACCAAGCTCTTCCTTGCGCTCGGGATCGGCCTCCTGGCTTTGGCCGCCATCGGAATTATTGTTCGCTTGATCGTTCCCGCGAAACGGGGCGGAGCGGAGGGCAAATGGGCGGCTGTCGGAGCCCTCATGTTTTCGGTGTGCCTGCTCCAGCCAATCGTTCCCTGTGGTCTCGAGCCGAGACATCTCGTCATGGCTCTGCCTCCCGTCATCCTGTTTGCCGTCGCCGGCGCCGCCTGGACAATCGAGCGGCTGCAGGCGCGAGCCACGCCATTTCAGTCCTTTGGAATCGTAGTCGCAGTGACCGCAGTCCTCTTCCTCATCCATCCGTTCCAACTGGAGGACAAGGGCTATGAAGGCTTTGAGAAGGGGGCCAGGCTGATCGTCTCAAACCCGCAATACGCGGATTCCATCGTCTTCGTCTCCTCCGACGCGCCGGGGGAAGGGATGCTGATCTCCGAGGTCGCGATGCGGGAGAAGCGCATGGGGCACGTCGTCAGGCGCGCGAGCAAGCTGCTCGGCCAAAGCAATTGGAGCGGCAGCGAATACGAGGCGAAGGTCAGCGACACCGAGGCTTTGCTCGAGATCCTGGACAAGGCCGGAATCGGAATCGTCGTGGCGGACAGTTCGATGCGCGCCGCCAAACGAGTCGCGCACCACGACCTTCTGGAAAAAACCCTGGCGGCCCATCCCGGACGCTTCAAGGAAATCCTGAAGAACGATTCCCGGCGGATCGAAAAGGTCCATCCGGAGGCCGTCCGGGTCTACGAACTCCTGCCCGCGAAGTAATGGAGCGCAACTGCATCGGAGACCAGCGGCAGAATCATGGCGGCAACCCGCAACCGTTCACTGTCGCGACGCCTGGACAGGCTGGCAGCGCTGTCCTACGTGATTGCGCCCCGCCTCGGCTCGGATCTCAGTCTGTCTTTTCCTCCGCCTTCTTATCGGCGGTATCCCCGGCTACGGAAGGCGCCGCCGTGGTCCGGCGCTCCCGGGCCCAGAGGTTGTACTTGAAGATGTACCAGATCGCGGCCACGCCGTCCTTCCACCCGATCTTCTTGCCCTCGTCGAAACGTCGCGCCACGTAGGAGATCGGAACCTCGTAGATGCGACATCGGCGGCGCGCCAGTTTCGCCGTCAATTCCGGCTCGATGCCAAAGCGGTTGCATTCCAGCTGCAGGTCCCTGAACAGGTCGGCCCGGATCATCTTGTAACAGGTCTCCATGTCCGTCAGGTGGATGTTGGAAAACATGTTCGAGAGGGTGGTGAGGAACTTGTTCGCAACGTAATGCCAGAACCCGTCCACCAGGATCTCCCGACCCGAATAACGACTCCCGAATACCGCGTCCGCCAGATCCTCCTCGATCAAGCGCAGCATGGCCGGAAACTCGGTGGGCGAATACTCCATGTCCGCGTCCTGGATCGCCATGACATCCCCGGAAACGTGCTTCTGAGCCGTTCGGATGGCGGCGCCCTTGCCCTTGTTGACCTCGTGATGGACGATCAGCAGGTCATCGGCTTCGGGGAGTTTCTCCAGTTCCTTCCGGGTGTCGTCGCTGGAACAGTCGTTCACAATGACAATCTGCAGGTCCTTGACCCCGCAGGCTCGCACGCGTCCGATCACGTCGACAACGGTCTTCTCCTCGTTGTAGACCGGGATGATGACGGATAGTTTCATGATCGCGTCGCGGGGCCGTTCAGGCCTGCAGTGGCGGGTTTGCGGGCATACTTTCGCTTTACTTGCCGCGGATCAAAAGAAAAACCCCGGCCGCGCGGGCCGGGGTGGAGGTCAACATGTCAAATCCGCGTGTGGATGTCAGAAGCTGATCGTCGCGGACACATGCCCGCGCGACCGGTTCTTGCGCGCGCCGAACGGGCCGGTCAGCACGCCCGAGTCACGCAGCTGCCAGCCATAGTCGAAACGGAGGGAAAAATTCCTGGCAATCCCATACCGGAGGCCGACGCCGACGGATTCCATGATCACGTGCTTGTCTTGCGTGACCACGACCAGCGGACGCGTGTGCGGGGTCACCTGGCCGTAATCGTAGAAACCAAGCAGGGTGAGCTTGTCGTTGGCCTCATCGCTGAACAGCCGTCCGGGAGAGAAGCTGGGGGCGTGAATCTCATTGGACAGGACGTATCCCTGGTCGCCATTTCCTTCGCGCTCGTCGTAACCGCGGATCGTGGCGTAACCGCCCAACCCCATCTGTTCACTTGCCTGCAGGTTGCCATCGGCGATCTGTCCCTGCGCGCGCACCACCCAGGACATCTTGAACGGCAGCTTGGTCTGCCTCTCGATCGCGCCCTTGGCATACATGTACTCGGCCTGGGAACCCGCCCGGGCGCCCGCAAAGGCGACATCGTCGTTGTTGCTGCCGAGCAGGTCGCCGGGGCTGTAGTAACCGCTGACACCAATCGCGGTCGCGCCGAAAGAATCGGGCACCGATGCCTGGTACTGCGCGGCAATCTGCGCGATCTCGACGTCGGTGGTGCCGCCCGTTCCGGGGATGCCGAGGAAGATGATGTCGTTGTTGAAGGTCTTGTAGTCAAACCCAAGGCTGAAACTATGCCGGTAGCGACGGATGTCGGGCAGCGGAATGTTGTAGCGGATGCTGGCCTGCCAACTCGTTGCGTTCTGAGACGGGGCCAAGGCGCCCGGAAAATCCGATTCCGCGTCTGAATAGCCGCCATAAACCGTGACGGTGTGACGCCACGGAAGCGGGATCTCGTAGCTTGCGGAATGGGCTTTCAGAAACTGGAGCTCCACATCCGAGGTAAACTGGTAGCTCACGCGATGGTCCTTGCCGAATGCATTGAACCAGTTGCCGCCGACGAAGAACCGCTCCGAGCCGGTGAAGCGGGGACCGGTGTTCTCGATTCCGGCGAAGACGCGGAAGGGCCGCCGTTCGTCCACTTGGAGCACAACATCGGAGCTCCCCACGGCAGATCCCGGACGAAGGGCTGCCGAGATACTGCGGCCCGGATTCCGGTTCAGCCAGTTTACGTCCTTCAGGAGCTGACGCGTATCGATCGCCCCGCCCGGTTCAAGGTGCAGGTTCTTCGAGACAAACTCAGCCGAGGTCCAGTTGTTTCCTTCGACCGCAACCTCTCCCAGGGAGCCTTCAAGAATGAAGATCTGTAGAACACCGGAACCGATGGACGTCTGCTCCGGCACGATCACATCGACCACCGAGCGCCCCTGGCTGCGGTAATAGAGGATGATTTCGCGTTGGATGTTCTTGATGTTCGCCTCGGTCACGCGTTCTCCGATGAAGGATTCCATCACGTAGGCGAAATCCGGACCGCGAAGAATGTCCAACCGGTCGCCGGGGCCAACCTGCAGGCCGGTTGTAGCGAGGTCGCCGGATTTCTTCACCTCGTCCCTGGATTTCACGACCACAATGCCCTTCAGGGCCGGTCCTGCCGGCGCTTCCGCGTCCCCCTTGCCGACGGCCGGCGGGGGGGCCGGCGCCTTGAGTGACGCATCCGCGCTGTTGGCTTTCGGTTGCTTGGGCGCCGTCCGCTCCAGGTCGATGGCCAAGGCGCCCCCGCCCAACAGGATTGTCAGGCCGAACCCGATGGTGCGTTTCAAGATCATTCCGTTTCCCTTGCTCATATACATTGCTTCTTATTGATCCTCATCCTCGTCGTCGCCGAAGACGTCGTGGCTGGACAGGATCAGGTCGGTCGGCAGGAGGCCCTGCCGCTGTGCCCGGCGCAGCGCGTCGTAGTTCAGCGTGCTCTCCGGGGAATCGTATGTCGGTTCCGGCACGAGGTTCGGCAGATCCTGCGCGAACAGGCCGCCCACATCCAGCAGGAACTGGCTCACCCGATACTGCGCGGGCGGCGAGCTGAACAGGAACACGGCCGGAGCGATCGGCTGCGACAGATACATCCGGATGTGGGTGTTCATCGAGTTCGCTCCGCGCCAGGTCGATCCGGCCCGGCCGTTGACCGAGAAGATGCCGCTCATCGCGGAGTTCACGATCACATTGACGTCGGCGTTGGCCACGAACTGGTTGATCGGGACGCCCGACGAACCCGGAGTGAACACCGGCGAGCCGCTGTGCGTGTTCGCCATGGTGGCGCCCACGATGACATTGGCCGTCCCGGTCCCAACCGCGTTCAGCGTGGTGACCACGTTGCCCGTGCCGCTGATCGCAACGATCGTGTTGTCGTTGTAGGTCTGCGTGCCCGTGCTGTTGACCAGGGCGGCGTTGAACACCGTGGCTCCATCGCCGTTGGTTGTGATGGTTCCCAGCGCCGTGATGCCGCCGACATTGTCGTCGGTGCCGTCCAGACCCTGACGCCCGAAGGTGGTCACGCCCTGATCAACATCATCGCCGGCGGTGTCATCGGCCGTGTTCGCGGTGGCGTCCGCACCCAAGCCGACATCGTCGGCCGTGCCGATCAGGCCATCGGGACCGGCGAAGTCAGCCATGCCGTCGGGACCGAGCAGCGAACTGGTGTTGACCACCAGGTTTTCGACTCCGGCCGTCGTTCCGTCCACTGTGCTGGTGAAGGTAATGTCATTGCCATTCAGCGTGGTCGTGGCGCCGCCGGTGTCATTGCTGCCAAGGACCACCGCGTCGTTGTAGAGCTGGTCCCCCGTGCCGACCGCTGTCGTCACCGACGTGGCGTTGATCACCGTCGTGCCCGGGCCGTTGGCCGGGAAGGCGGTGAGCGAATCGGTTGTCAGGCTGGCCAGCGCGCCGGATCCCGCCAACGTTGCGCCATCCGTCGCATCCACGCCGGCGCTGTCGCCGGCGCCGACGTTGTCATTGCCGACGCCGTCGCCAAAGGTCGTGGCGCCGGTGGCATTGACAATCAGGCCCTGCACGTCGGCCGTGAAGGCATCCACGGTGTCATTGAAGGTCACCGCGGCGCCGGTGAGCGTGGTCACCGTGTTGCCCGTGCCGCTCGTTCCGAAGAACGCCGGCTCATGATGGGTCTGGCTGACCGTGGTGGTGACGGTCGCGGAGTTGATCACCACGGCGCCATCGGCGTTGGTCGTCAGTGAGTTCAGCGCGGCGACTCCGCCGACGTTGTCGTCCGTCGCATCGCCAACGGCGCTGCCGAAGGTCGTGACGCCGACGTCGGCGCCGACCGTGGAACTGTTCACCGTCAAGCTCTCAACGCCCGCCGTCGTCGCATCAAGCGTGCTGTTGAACGTGGTGTCATTGGCGTTGATGGTGGTCAGGGTTGCCCCCGTTCCGCTGGTGCCAACGAGGACCGCGTCGTTGTAGGTCTGATCCAACGTGGTGGTCAGGCTGGTGGCGTTCAGGATCGTCGTGCCTTCGGCGTTGGTCGTCAGGTTCCGCAGGGCGGTCGTGCCGCCGACGTCATCGCTTCCGGCGCCATTGCCGAACGTCGTCTCGCCGGTATCGGCGCCGACCGCCGAACTGTTGGCAACCAGGTCCTGCGTCCCGGCGGCCGCGCCATCGACCGTCCCGTTGAACGTCAGGTCGTTGCCGTTGAACGTGGTGACCACGTTGCCGGTTCCGCTCGTGCCGAGGATCACCGCGTCGTTGTAGGTCTGGTCCAACGTGGTGGTCACGCTCGCGGCGTTGAATACCGTGGTTCCATCCTCATTGGTGGTCAGGTTCCGCAGGGCCGTCGTCGAGCCGACATTGTCGTCCGAACCGTCATTGGCCAGACCGCCGCCCGCGACGCCGAAGGTGGTGACGCCGATGTCGTCATCCGGCGTGCCGGCGATCAGGTCGGCGCCGACCAGGGTCACGCTGTTGACCACCAGGTCCTCCGCTCCCGGGGTGGCGCCGTCGACCGTGCTGATGAACGTGATGTCGTTGCCGTTCAGCGTGGTGATTGCGTTGCCCGGAGCCGCGCCGCCGCTGGTTCCGATGATGACCGGATCGTTGTAGGTCTGGTCGGCGCTGGTGGTCACGGACGTGGAGTTGATGTCCGTGACGCCGTCCGCGTCGGTGATCAGGTTGCCGATCGGGGTGATGCCGCCGACGTTGTCGTCGCCGGAAGTGTCACCGAACGTCGTGAACCCGATGTCGAGGCCGTTGTCGTGAGTATCGATTGTCAGATCCTCGATCGCCCCGGTGGTCCCGTCGCCATCCACGGTGCTGTTGAACGTCACGTCGTTGCCGAACAGCGTCGTGACATTGTTGCCCGTGCCGCTGGTTCCGACCACAACGGCGTCGTTGTAGGTCTGATCGCCAGTCGTGGTCACGGACGCCGCATTGATCTGCGTTGTGCCGCTCGCCAGGGCGGCGCTCGGATCCGTGGTCAGGCTGCTCAGCGCGCCGGATCCCGCCGCCAACGGATCGGGGTTCGCGAGGCCCACGTTGTCGTCGCCTGTGGCGTCGCCAAACGTGCCCGTGCCCGTGGCGTTGATCTGGGCGCCTTGCACGCCGTCCGCAGCGGCCGACAAGGTGTTGTTGAACGTGACATCCACGCTGTTGAACGTGGTGATGTCCACGGCGCCCGCGGAACCGAGCAGCACATCGTCATTGTATGTCTGGCTCGCCGTGGTCGTGACGGTGGCCGAATTGATGATGGTGATGCCTTCTTCGTTGGTCGTGATCGACGCAAGCGCCGCGCCGCCAGCGTCCCCTTCGCCGACGTTGTCGCTTCCGGCGCCGTCGCCGAAGGTCGTCGCGCCGGACACCAAGCCATCCACAGCGGAGTTCAGAATGACGCTCTGCACGCCAGCGGCGGCGCCATCCACGGCTTCATTGAAGGTCAGGTTGTGGCCATTTAACGTGGTCGTGTCGCCTCCGATGTCGTTGCTGCCAAAGATCACCATGTCGTTGTAGGTCTGGTCGCCGGTGTTTCCGGCTCCGGTGACCGTGGTGACGCTTGTGGCATTGATGACCGTGGTTCCGGCGGATGCGTCGGTGTCGGTTGTGATGCTGCCGAGCGCGAACTCGGCGCCCACATTGTCGTTGCCGATCCCGTCGCCGAAGACACTCATTCCGTCCGCGTTGACGATCAGGTCCTGCGCGCTCGCTGCAGTGGCGTCGACCGTGTTGTTGAAGAACACGTCGCTGCCGGCAGTGAAGGTTGTAGTATCATTGCCGCCACCGCTGGTGCCCAGCGTCACCGCGTCGTTGTAGGTCTGATCGAGCGTGGTCACCACCATGGCGGAGTTGATGATCGTGGTGTCATCCGGATCCTGGTTGTCCGTCGTGATGTTGCCGAAGGCGCCGCCCACCGCGGCTCCGACATTGTCATCGCCCGTGACGTCCCCGAACCGTGTCAGCGGCGAGTTGACCGTCAGGTCATTCGCCTCGCCCGTGGCGCTGTCCGCCGTGTTGTTGAACGTGACGGAACTCGTGCCCACCACGACCAGATCCTGCTCCACCACAACCGCGTCATTGAAGGTCACGATCGCGGCGCTCACGAGCGTGGTGTCGATGGTCGTGGTGTCGCCGGCGCCCTGGTTGTCCGTGATGAGGCTTCCCAGAGGCATAATGCCGCCCACTTGGTCGTTGCTGTTCAACGCGTCTCCGAAGCGGGTAAGCGGGGAGTTGATCAGGAGGTCGTTCACCTCGCCGGCCGAACCGTTCACGGTCTCGTTGAAGGTGGCGCTGGTGTCAGCCTTGACCGTGACATTCTGCGCGATTTCAAGCGGGTCGTTGATGACGACGACATCCGCGTTGATGGCCATGGCATTGAAGATGGTCAGTTCGGCGCCGCCATCGGTGGTGTCATCATCGGTGGTGAGGCTGGTGGGCTCGGCGACGCCGCCAACCACGCCATTGAACGTTGTCGTTCCGCCGGTGTTGACGGTGATGGCGACAGCACCGTTCAGCGTCTTGTCGAAGGTGATGGCCCCGTTGTCCGTGCTGGTGAAGGCGGTCGGATCCATTCCCACGGTGACATCGTCCAGGTAGAGCTGGAAGGTCATCGTCCGGACAATTCCGCCGTTCACGGCGGTTGTCCCGACGGCGTCGGTCGTCAGGCTTCCCAGACGGGAGTCCGTAGCGCCGCCGCTGGTGTCCGCCGCGCCGACGGCGCCTTGGAACCCAGTGGTCGGGGAATTCACAGTCAGCGCGTTGGCCTCGCCGCCGGCGCTGTCGAGCGTCGAGGCGAAGTCCACCGAGGTCGTGCCGGTGATGGTGGTTGTCATCTCGAGGATCGCCGCATGATTGATGTCGACGATGTCGGCATTCACCTGGTCCGTGTCAAACGTGGTCGTTCCGACCCCGGCCCCGGTATTGCCATCGGTCATCAAGGTGCCCAGCGGCGAAGCTTCGCCGATGCGGCCATGGAAGCCGATGATGTCAGAGCTGATGATCAGGTTGTTGTTCTCGTTCACCGAGCTGTTCACCGTCATTGCGAAGTCGACGCTCGTTGTGCCGGTGAGCGTGGCCGTGCCGGGCGCGCCCGGCGTTCCGATCGCGATTTCAACCGGATCGTTGAAGTCGAGAATCGCGCCGGTGATGGCCGTAGTGTTGATGATGGTGATGTCATTTCCGGTTCCGTCATCGGTCGTGAGGACGTCCAACGCGCCGCCGACAGCTCCGCCGACCACGGCGTTGAACACCGTGTTGCCACCCTCGGTGTTGACCGTGAGGTCGCGGGCCGTGCCGTCGCTGTTCACCGTGTTATTGAAGGTCACGTCGCCCGTGCCGTTTTCATCGATGGTCACATCCGTGCCGAGCACGACAGGGTCGTTGAAGGTCACCGTGTTCCCGTCCGTGTTGAAGATCGAGGTCTCGATGATGGTCGTGCCATTGACGGCGACGCCGTCGTCGGTGGTAACGGATTCGAAACGGCCTGTCGCGCCAACGGCGTCCGCCGCAACATCGGCTGCGAGCGTCTCGTTGAGTCCGTTGCCGAAGGTAGTGTCGCCGCCGGTGGTGTTGAGAACCAGGTTGCGATTCATCGCCGTCGCGTCGGCGTCGAGGCTGCCGTTGAAGGTGATGGTCGCACCGGTCAACGTGGTCAGCGTCCCCCCGGCAACCGCGTCACCGCCGCCGATGACAACGTTGTCATTGTAGGTCTGGGCTCCCGTTGTGGTGACAAACGGGCCGTTGATGAACGTCTGTTCTGTTCCAGCGACACTGGCATCGTTGTCGGTCGTCAGGCTTGCTAGGGTCACTCCACCTCCGAAGGTGGTGTCGCCGCCGGTGTTGACGGTCAGGTTCACACCCACGCCCGTGGTTGTCCCGGCGATCAGGATGTCGCCGTCTCCCGTGCTGGTCAGTGTGGTCGGATCGGTGGCGATCGTGACGTTGTCGTTGTAGGTCTGCGCTCCCGAGGTGCGGACGGCCCCGCCATTGATGGCGGTCGTTCCGGCAGCATCGGTGGTCACAGCGCCCAGTTGCGAGTCCGTCGCGCCCCCGCTGACATCGCTCGTGCCCACGGCTCCCTGGAATCCGGTGATCGGGCTGTTCACGGTGAGCGTGTTTGCCTCGCCGCCGGCGCTGTCGACTGTCATGGCGAAGTCCACGGAAGTGGTGCCGGTGATCGTGACGCTGGTGTCGACCACCACGATGTCATTGAAGTCGGCGATGGCAGTGTTGATCACATCGGTGTCGATGGTGGTTGTGCCGGCGGCGGCGGTGATGAGCGTTCCCAGCGCCGTTGTGGCGCCAGCGTTTCCGACCTGGTCGCCAAACAGCGTGGTGGTTGCGTTCACCGTGAGGTGGTTGCGTTCGCCGGCATCACTGTCGACGGTGCCGTTGAAGTTCGCCGTCGTGCCCGTCACCGTGAGGGTGGCGTCAGCAATGGTGACCGTCTTGCCGGCGGCGAAGTCCACGAGGGTCGTGCCGACGCTGCCGACCGCGGTGGCGACCGTGGTCACGACGTCGTCGTTGAAGTCGAGTATGTCGCCGTTCACGACGTCCGTGCTGATGGTCGTCGTGCCGGCCGCGTCGGTCATCAACGTGCCCAGGCGCGTCGTGCCGCCCA
>JAYPFK010000038.1:44482-74545 GCA_038126235.1 Verrucomicrobiales bacterium | reverse complement strand
AATGCTACGCGCATCTCAGGTCGTCCGCTTTTCAAATCACCAGCTACGAATCGGAAGGGTTTTCACACATTCTCGCAAGAAGGTGGCCAGCTGTCGCTTCCCCAGCTCCATTCACACTCTCGCGAGCGCAGCCAAGGGAAGGCCAGCAAGCGCTCGCCCCCCTTTCTGAATCGCCGCCCTCCGCCGCCGGGAAACCGGTTTACGGGGCTGGGCTTTGAGCCTAGCCTCAACCGCCGTGAACGACGCAAAGCCGTCCCAGACTCCTCCATCAGATGCCGACAGGCGCAGACGACTGCGTCGTTTCCGCGTCATGGCGAGCGTCGTCTCCTTCGGCCTGAGTGTCGCCCTCGGCCTGATCCTGATCCGGCTCGGGGCCATTCCGGCCGGGCCGCTTCACTTCCTTGCGCCCGCAACGGAACAGCCCCCTGCCGCCCCGGTGGAAGACCACGCGCTGATTTTGGAGGAAGAAGGCGCCGACAAGACCGGCCATCGCTACCTCTACGACGAATTGCTCGGCTGGCGAAACATCCCCAACTGGCAGGCCTCGACCTTCGGAAAGAAACTCACCATCAATTCCAAGGGGCTCCGCGACACCGAGCACCCCTATGCCAAGCCCGAAGGCGTGCGGCGCATCCTCGTGTTGGGCGATTCCTTCGCCTGGGGATACGGCGTTGCCGACGACGAGATCTTCACCTCCGTCCTGGAGCGCCTGCTGGCAGAACGGGAAGGAACTCGCTGGGAGGTGATCAACACCGGGGTCTCGGGATGGAGCACGGACCAGCAATACTTGTTTCTCCGGGAGGAGGGGCTGAAATACTCGCCCGATCTCGTGCTGCTGGCGTTCTGCGCGGCCAACGACATCAAGGGCTCCAGGACCGCCCGGCTCTACGGTCTCAGCAAACCCCTCCTGCGCAAGGGCCCGGTCGATGCGTATGTCAGGAACCAGCCCTTGGAATTCGTCAACATTCCGCCGCCCAAACCCGGAACCACGAAGAACCACATGGAATACAACGGCCCCACGCGCGAAATCATGGAGCCGCTGCTCCGAGGGATCCGCGATCTCGCCGAACAACACCATGCCCGCTTCATGGTGGCGTCCTTCGGGAGATTCCTCGACCCGGCCAACGCGACCGTCAAGGAATGGTCCCAAGAGGCTGCATCAATCGTTTCCTCATTGAAGGGAACTCTCTATCTGGACGTCGATTTCGAATTCTGGGACCGGGGCTTGGCCCTGAACGACCTGGTCGATGAAAATATCGAGCACGACGGGCATTGGGACGCGAAAGGGCACCGTCTGGTCGCGGAAATCCTCCTCGAATTCCTGGAGAAGGAAGGGGCGCTGGACGCGCAACCGGAGAAGTAAGACGGCCCAATCCGAAACGGTAGCCGAGGCCTTCAGGCTGCGACTACGCTCACTCCACCTCACTCAGAGTTTCTTGTCGCGCGGCTTCTCCGCGACTTTGAGCAACTCCCCCTTCAAGCTGTCCACCATCCGCGCGCGCTCAGCGGGTTCCAGGTAATACTGAAACCCGCGGTCCTTCAGGGACACGCCCAGCATCTCATCGAGGTTCTTCTGCGTGAACTGCCGATTGACGATGTGGTTGTCCTTCAGCATCTCGATCAACTCGGGCAACGCCCAGCGCGCGTCCGCCTTCACCAGCGCGTCCATCGCCGCCAACCGCGTCGGCGCGTGCGGGCTGCGCAACCAGCCAAGACCCACAGGTCCTTCCCGATCGGGATAATTCGAGGCCAGCGCGGTTTCCGAATAAACCGGCCCGTGCGCCTCCCCCTCGACATTCAGCGATTCGCGGAGATCATACCATTCCTTCAGGTAGCCAAGCGTCCAGTCGATCGGCTTGTCGAGATGGCAAAGGTTGCAGGCGTTGGGCTGGTTCGCCTCCAACATCCGGGGTTCGGTGGGGCTGTAGATCCGGTGCGAACGGATGACGTCCTGCAGGCCCTCGGTGATCCTCGGCATGTGGCAGTTCATGCATTCCCCGCCCCGGCTGTCCGGCGCATGATGCGTGTGCGCCGCCCGCGCCTTCCCGTCGCGAAACTTCTCGTGGCAATCAAGGCAGGAACCGGTGTCCTCCGCCTCCGAGCGTTTCCATTTCCGCCCCGTGCCGGCGTGCGGATCGTGACAGTGGATGCAGGTCAGCGCCTTCATGCCCCGCTCGCCCGCCTCAACGCGGTCGTAACAGGCGCCACGCACCGCATCCGCAAACTCGGTGGAATTCCAGGTGTGTCCGCCATGGGCGAATTCCGGACGTCGGCCGACGTGGCACTTGGAACAGACGAAATTGGCGTTGACGGCATTGCGCCCCCGAAGGGTTTCCACATCCGTCTCCTTTGAGTGAAGGAGCGGACTCTCGGGGAAGAACGAGGGCAGCTTGTCGGACGTCTCAGGCGTGCTGAGGGCGACGTGCTCCTTGCAGCCATTGTGACAAGCCTCGCAGGCGATGCCCAGTTGCACGGCCTGCTTCGTGAGATCGATCCCGTTCAACGACTCGAACGCGTCGAGGATCTCCAGGCCCGGAGTCTCCCGCCACGACGCGACCTTCTTCACCCGGTCCGGATGCACCTCGGCGAGGTATTCCGAAAACTGGAACGAGACCGGCCGCGGCACAAACTCGGTGATGCGTTTGCGCCCGCCGCTGCGCAGCAACAGGTCGCCCGCGCCCACCGTCACATGGCACGAGCCGCAATGCTGGTCGTAGGACGTCAGGTTGTTGGCGTCGTAGGGATCCCAGCCTTCCTCGTCCGTGTCCCCCCCCTGCACATGCACGGCCGGGACCCATTCCCGCTTGTCGATCCACCACCCCAGGGCAAGAACGTGCGTGACGTTGCGACAGGGCGCGTCCGCCGGATCCGGCCCCTCGATCATGCGTCCCGCGTAATACTGGGTGAACCGGGAGCCGATCGTCCGTTCGATGTCGTAGACACGCCGGATCCCGTCCTTGGCATAAGCCATGCGATAGCGGCCTTCTTCGGTGAAGAACTCCACCCGGCCTCCGAGGTAATCCATCGCCTTCCCCGAGAAATCGCCGACCACGTTCTCCGGCGTGGCCATGACGTTCATCAGCCGGTGGGAATGGGTCATCCAGTCGTTATACTGCTCCTCGTGGCACCGTTTGCAGGTCTCCGCGCCGGCATAATCCTCGGGGCGGATGTTGCTGTTGCCCCCGGTGTCCACCCTGGCCTTCGTCACCTCCTCGGGAGCCTCATCCCACCAATAGGTGACGCCGCTCCCGTCGTCCCAGTAGTTTGGAATATGCCGTTCCGTAATGCCGCGCGGAGGCTCGCCCGACGCTGCCGCATGGGCTGACTCCGTCTCCGCGCCGTTTCCGCCCGCCGTCGCCGAAGTGGCAACCGACTCCGATTCCGGAGGCGTCGTGACATACAGGATCGCCGCGGCGAGTCCCGCCAGGCCCAGAACCAACACGATCAAGGCAGCCCGTTTGTCCGCCAGGAAATCCTGGCGCGGCGCATCCGGTTGCTTGTCGTTGTTCACAGGCATGAGCCGCGATTTTCACAAAGTTCCCCGCCAAGTAAACGCGAATTTGCCCCCTTTTCGAATCTGTCCGGGTCTGCCACAATGCCGCCATGTCCCCCTCCTCCGACCTGCAATGGAGCGAGATTCTCATCGGGCTGGCCGGCGGGCTCGCGCTCTTCCTCTTCGGCATGCGCCAGATGACGGAGGCTCTCAAGACGGTCGCGGGGAACGGCATGAAGACGCTCCTCGCCCGCCTGACTTCAAGCCGTTTTACGGGCGCCTTGGCCGGGGCCGTGATCACCGCCATCGTCCAGTCTTCCTCCGTGACCACCGTGCTTGTGGTCGGCTTCGTCTCCGCCAACCTGATGGGGCTTTCCCAGTCCATCGGCGTGATCATCGGCGCCAATATCGGCACCACCATCACGGCCCAAATCGTCGCCTTCAAGGTCACCAAGTACGCCCTCCTCTTCATCGGTGTCGGCTTCTTCGTGGAACTGGGAGCCAACCGGGAAAAGGTCCGCCAATGCGGCCTGATGATCATGGGGCTCGGGCTGATCTTCTTCGGCATGGGACTGATGAGCCAGGCCACCTACCCCCTGCGCTCTCACGAAGGCTTCATCGGTTGGATGCAAAGCATGCGCAATCCCGGACTCGCGATCACCGCCGCCGCCCTGTTCACCGCCGTGGTCCAGAGTTCCTCCGCGACCACCGGCCTCATCATCGTGCTGGCCGGGGGCGGCCTGATTTCACTTGAAGCCGGCATCGCCCTCGTGATGGGAGCCAACGTGGGCACCTGCGTCACCGCCATGCTCTCGGCCATCGGCAAACCGCGCGAGGCCACCCGCGTCGCGATCGCCCACGTCGCCTTCAATGTGTTTGGCGTCTGTGTCTTTGTCTGGCTGATCCCCCGGTTGGCGGAATACGCCGCCCTGCTTTCCCCCGCCTTTCCGGAACTGGAGGGAACCGAACGCCTGGCCGCCGAGACGCCCCGGCAGATCGCCAACGCGCACACCCTGTTCAACGTGGGCAACGCCCTCATCTTCATCTGGTTCACCGGCCCCCTCGCGCGTTTCGCGACCTGGCTTGCCCCGGACAAGCCGGCCGCGCCCGGCGCCGAGGTCACCCCCCTCTATCTCGACGACTATTACCTGGAAAACCCGGCGACGGCCCTCGACCGGGTCCGTCTCGAACAGGCCCGCATGGCTGGATTCGTGGCCACGATGCTCGATTCGGTCATGCCCGCCATCTATGAAGCCTCGCCGCAGAAACTCGCCCAAGTCTGCGAGAGCGACGAATCGGTCGACGCCCTGCACGCCGCCATTGTCCGCTACCTCGGTCACCTGTCCCAGAAGCAACTGGTCGGCCGGCAAACCGAGGAATTGTCCGACGGCATCGCGATCGCCAACTATCTGGAGCACATCGGCGACATCATCGAGACCGAACTCGTCGCCGACGGCGAATCCCTGATCCGCAAGGATCTCTCCATCAGCGAATCCACCCGGGAACTGCTGAATCCGCTTCAGGAGAAGGTCTGCGGGGCCTTCCGACAGGTCGCCGAATCCATCGCCGCCCCCGATTCCGAGCGCAACCGGGCCGTCATCCAGGCCAAGCAGGAAATCAAGCTGTTGGCGGCGCAGGCCGAGGTCCACCTCTCCAAACGCCTCGCGACCGCGCCCGCCACCCAGATCGAGGTCTTCCGCGTCGAATCCGAGATCGTTGAGAACCTCAAGCGCATCTTCCACCTCACCCGCCGCATCGCCAAGACCCTCCAGGAAGACCTTGTGGTCGATGCGGAACCGAGCGAAGACGATGAGTAGCGCGAACTTGTCTCCCCGCCCGGCGTCCTGTTTGATTCCCGGATGACTCAGGACGAAGTATTGGATCATTTTCGGGAATCCGGCGCCTTGCTGGAGGGGCATTTCATTTTGCGCAGCGGCCTGCGCAGCCGGCAGTTCTTCCAGTGCGCGCTGGCCTTTCAACAGATGCCCGCGGTGGAACGCCTCGGACGGGCTCTTGCCGACAAGCTTCGCCCGCTCGGCGCCGTCACGGTCCTCTCCCCCGCCATGGGCGGACTGGTCATCGGCCAGGAAACCGCGCGCCAGTTGGGGCTGCGATTCCTCTTCGTCGAGAAGGTGGACGGCGGACTCGCGCTCCGCCGGGGCTTCAAGATTGAACGCGGCGAGAAGATCCTCGTGGTTGAGGACGTCATCACCCAGGGCGGCCGCGTGCGCGAGACCTTGGACATCGTGAGGGAGCACGGCGGCGAGGTCGTGGGGGTCGGCGTCGTCATCGACCGCTCCAACGGAACCTTCGATCCCGGGACGCCGATCGAACGCCTCGCCGGCGTCGAGGTTGAGACCTTCGATCCCGAGAATCTGCCCGGCGACCTCCAGGACATTCCAGCGATCAAACCGGGCAGTTGAGACGCCCGATTTTTCCCGGACTTTGCGTTGTCAAAGGCCGGGCGATGTGGTTCTGTTCCCCCCTTTATCTCCGGCCGGAAGGCTCTTGATGACATTGTTTTTCACGTTTTACCGAGAATCCGCTTATGACGCTGGGCGAACTGGTTGATCCCGAGAACATCGTTCCGGAATTGAAGGCCTCCGACCGTTGGCAGGCCATCGACGAGCTTATCGACAATCTCGTCGCCTCGGGCAAGATCAAGGCGGAGGATCGCGAAGAGGTCACCCAGGTCGTCCGCAAACGCGAGGAGTCGATGAGCACCGGCATCGGTTTCGGCATCGGCATCCCCCACGCCTCCACCAGCCTTATCTACGACGTCGTCGCCGCGTTCGGCCGCTCCAAGGAAGGCATCGACTTCGCCGCCCTCGACAACCAGGACGTCCAGCTCGTGACCCTTCTCCTCGTCCCCCAGGGACAGTTCCAGAAACATCTCCACACGCTCGCCACCATCGCCAAGCAACTCCACAAGAAGGAGCTGCGCCAGGCCCTGCTCGACGCCCCGAACGACGCCGGGGCCATCGTCGGGCTGCTCAAGCAGGCCGACGGTTCAAACTGATCACAACCGCGCCCGAACGCCCCGGTTGCCCGGGGCTTTTCCATTTAAACCCGTGTCGATCCATCGTTCCATCGAAGCCCGTCTCCGCGAGGCGGTCGTCGCCGTCGTTCCCGACGCCGATGTCGCGGACCTCGCCGTCCGCCCCTGTCCCAACCCGAAGTTCGGCGACTACCAGTGCAACGCCCTGATGCCTCTGGCCAAGGCCGCAAGGACCAATCCCCGCGAACTGGCCGCCAAGGTCATCGAGAAGCTCGACGTCTCCGATTGGTGCGGCCCCGTCGAGATCGCCGGCCCGGGCTTCCTCAATTTCCGCTGCACGAACGCGGCGATCGCCGCCGAACTCCAAAAGGCCCTCGATGGCGGCGCGCTGTTCTTCGATCCGGCGGAAAAGCCCGAGACCATTGTCATCGACTTCAGCTCTCCCAATGTGGCCAAGCCGATGCACGTTGGACACATCCGCTCCACGATCCTTGGCGAGTCCCTCAAGCGTGTCTACCGCCTGCTCGGCCACACCGTCATCGGCGACAACCACATCGGCGACTGGGGCACCCAGTTCGGCAAGCTGCTGGTGGGCTGGAAAAGCGAACTCAAGCGCGATGCGCTGGAAGCCAACGCCCTTGAGGAGATGGAGCGGCTCTACAAGCTGATCAACGAGCGTTGCGAAGCCGATCCCGCTGTCCTCGAGGAAGCCCGACAGGAACTGGTGAAGCTTCAGTCCGGCGACGAGGAGAACCTCGGCATCTGGAAGCAGATGATCTCGCTCTCCCAGAGCCAGTTCGACGAGGTCTACGCAAGGCTCGGCGTCAGCTTCGACGAGACGCTGGGCGAGAGTTTCTACAACGACCGGCTGAAGGCCGTGGTGGAGGAATTGAAGGGAGCCGGCATCGCCCGGGAGAGCGAGGGAGCCATGTGCGTGTTCTCCGGAGGCGGGCTGCCGGAGAAGGACGACCCTTTCCTAATCCACCGCGACGGGGAGTGGCTCCCCAACCCCAGCATCGTGCTCAAGAGCGACGGCGGGGCCAACTATACCACCAGCGATCTCGCCACCCTGGAGCACCGCCTCAAGACCTGGGATCCAGCGCGCATCATCTACGTCACCGACGGCCGCCAGCAGCTCCACTTCAACCAGCTCTTCAATATCTTCCGGCGCTGGCGCAAGGACGCGGAGGTCCGGCTCGATCACGTCTGGTTTGGAGCCATCCTCGGAGAAGACGGCAAACCCTTCAAAACCCGCGAAGGCGGCACCATCCGCCTGACCGATCTCCTGAACGAGGCCGAGGAGCGGGGCTACGCCGTGGCCAAGGCCAAACAAGATGAGAAGGGCGATGACTCCTTCACTGACGACGACCTTCGCGAGATCGGCCGGATCATCGGGCTCGGAGCCATCAAGTATGCCGACCTGATGCCCAACCGGCAGAGCGACTACAAGTTCAGCTGGGACAAGATGCTCGCGCTTGCGGGCAACACCGCGCCCTACCTGCTCTACGCCTATACCCGCACCCAGAGCCTTTCACGCAAGGCCGGGGAAGCCGAAGGCGGACAGCCTGCCTCGACCCGCCTCACGCTCTCGGAGGACGCGGAACTCGCGCTCGCCAAGCATCTCCTTTCCTTCGGCCTCGCCCTGGAAGCCGTCGCCGAGGAATGCCGCCCCAACCTGCTCTGCAACTATCTCTACGACCTCTCCGGGTTGTTCTCGCAGTTCTGGCAATCCTGCCCCGTCCTCAAGGCCGAGGAACCCCAGCGTTCCTCCCGCCTGGCCCTCTGCGACCTCACCGCCCGCGTCCTCAAGACCGGTTTGGAGGCATTGGGGCTGGAGACGACGGATCGGATGTGAGTCTGGAGGAAGCTCCAAATTCCAAGCACCAAACGCCGCCGGCGCATCCCCTCGCCAGGTCCCCTCTTGGGAGGGGATATTTTGCCCCGCCGGCGAAGCCGGACGTAAGGGGCAAAATCGGGGTGGGTTCGCAGGGGCTTGCCCGTTGCTTTAGAATTCCACCAGAGGGGCTGCTGGGCGCGTCGGGGAGTGACGTGGCGCGTTCGGGTGTCAATTGCAAGTCCGGGCGAACCCATCCCGATTTCGATCTCCTCCGCTGCGCGGGAGCCGGAAATACCCCCTCCCAAGAGGGGACCTGGCGAAGGGACTTCGGCCAGTTTTCCGATTTACCAACCATTTACCTTCCCACAAAAAAGCGGCCCCCTTCCGAGGGCCGCTTTGTGAGATTCAATTCGCTTGGATCGCCGGGCTTACTGCCCGATCTGATAGCGCACGAAGCGGCGCACGCTCAACTCGTCGTCCAGCTTCTTGCTGGTCTGGGCGAGGAGATCCTTGATGCTGACGTCGCCGTCCTTGACGAAGGCCTGATCGAGCAGGCAGTGCGTCTGGTAGTATTTCTCCAGTTTGCCCTGGGTGATCTTCTCGATCGCCTGCGCCGGCTTGTCCTTGAACTGCTCGGCGATGATCTCCTTCTCCTTGTCAATGATCGCGGAATCAACCTCGTCACGGGTGACGGAGCCGGGGTTCGCAGCGGCGATCTGGAGGGTCAGGTCGCGGACGAGTTGCTTGAAGTCCTCGCTGTCGGCGGATTCCTCCTTGCCCGCGCCAACCTCGATCAGCACGCCGACCTTGGCGCCCGGGTGGATGTAGGCCGCGACCATGCCGCCGCCCTCAACCTCCAGGCGGGTCGAGCGGGCGATCTGGATGTTCTCGCCGATCTTGGCCACCTGCTGCGTGCGGAATTCCTCGAGGTCCGCATCGCCGTCGGCTGCCAACTTCTCGGCGACTTCCGAGCAAAAGGCCTGAAAGGAGTCGTTCTTGGCGACGAAGTCGGTCTCGCAGTTGACCTCCACGAGCACGCCGACCTTGGCGCCTGCCTGGATGTGCTGGGCGATGACGCCCTCGTTGGCCTCGCGGTCCGCCTTCTTGACCGCGATGCTGGCGTCTTTCTTGCGGATGATGTCGACCGCGGCGTCAAAATCGCCGTCGGCTTCGGTGAGCGCCTTTTTGCAGTCCATCATGCCCGCGTTGGTCATGTTGCGCAGCTTGGCGACGTCAGATGCTTTGATTTCTGCCATAATCGTATTCTTCTCTGGGTTCTCGATTTAAGTGGAAAGGGCGCGGGGTCTCGGCGACCACGCGCCCTTGAATCGTGTTTGTCGGACGCGACTTACGACGCGGCGGGCGCTGCCTCCTCCTCGGCCGCGGGGGCCTCGGGTTCCGCAGCCGGAGCCTCAGCCGGGGCCGGAGCCGGTTCTTCGGCGGGGGCCTGGGCGGCGGCTTGCGCAGCCGCGGCTTCCGCAGCGGCCTCAGCCTCAGCCTTGGCCTTCGCGGCGGCGGCAGCTTCGGCAGCCTCCTCCTCGGCCTGCGCCTTGGCCCGGGCGGCGGCGTTCGCCTCATACTCGGCGCGGGCCTGGGTCAAAGTCTCGGTGATCGTGGAAAGCAGCAGGCGGATCGAGCGGATCGCGTCGTCATTGCCGGCGATCGGCAGATCCACGTCGTCCGGATCGCAGTTGGTGTCCACGATGGCGACCAACGGAATCTTGAGGCGCTTGGCCTCGGCGACGGCGTTGTGCTCGCGCTTGACGTCGATGACGAACATCGCCTCGGGGTATTTCTCCATGTCCCGGATGCCGCCAAGGTTGCGGATCAGGCGCTGGCGTTCGCGGTTGAGCGAAGCCTGCTCCTTCTTGCCAAACTTGTTGATGGAGCCGTCCTCGAACATCCTCTCGATCTCCTTCAGGCGGCCGATCGACTGGCGGACGGTCTTCATGTTGGTCAGCGTGCCGCCGAGCCAACGCTCGGTGACGAAAGGCTGACCGCAGGAGGTGGCGGCGTCGCGCACGGCCTGCTGGGCCTGCTTCTTGGTGCCGACAAAGAGCACCTTGCCGCCCTTGCGGACGATCTCGCCCAGGCGGTCGCAGACCTCCCGGAGCTGTTCGATGGTCTGACCGAGATCAATGATGTGGATCCCGTTGCGCGCATCAAAAATGAAGCGCTTCATCTTCGGGTTCCAACGACGGGTCTGGTGTCCGAAATGGACGCCGGCTTCAAGCAGTTCTTTTATTCCGATGTTCAATGTGTTTCCTATGGTTGCAGTCCGTCGACGTCAGGCCGGCGAACCATCCCCCGGAACAGGGGATTTTTGTTTGGTGTTGTTGTGGCCCCCCGGCTTCACCTGAAACCGGGCAATTCACGGCCGTTTTTCCCATTTCCGACGGTTTCGCCGGAAAAAGAGCGCGAAAAGTACCAATCTGTCATCGCTGCTGCAATCTTAATCTGGACATTTTTTCGGGTGTTTTGATCGGTTTCCAGAACGCCATGTCGTTGAAAACACATTGGGCGGATGGCTCCGTCGAAATCGCCATCCTGGCCGGCGGCCTGAGCCGGCGCATGGGTAGGGACAAACTGCGCCTGCGACTGGGCGGTCGCACCGTGCTGGGTCACGCGGAGGCGTTGGCGGCATCGCTGGACCTGCCTGTCCGGGTGATTCGCAGGGATCTTGTTCCCCGTTGCGGCCCCCTCGGCGGAATCTACACTGCGCTGAAGCAAGCCCGGCGATCCGCCGTCCTGATCCTGTCCGGAGACATGCCGTTCGTGAGCCGGGGGGTTGTGCAGACCCTGGCGGCATCAGCGCGCCCGGAGGACACGGCTGTTTTCGCCCACAGCGAACGGGGCTTCGGATTTCCGGCACTGCTGGCGACTGAGAGCCTGCCTGTTGTGGAATCACTGATGGCCGATGGCCGGCTCTCAATCCAGGCCCTCGCCCACACACTGAAGGCGCGGCCGTTCGATCCGCCAAAAGGCCTTGCCGGAGACCTGTTCAACCTCAACACCCCCGAGGATCTCGATTCCGCCCGCGCACGCCTCCCCTCACCCGACGCTTCTCGCCCCGCGGCCCGTCTTCCTTCCAAGCTGGACTCCCCTCTCCGGCTTCCGCTAGTTTCCCGCCCACTTATGGCAGCAAAGAAACCCAAGCCGCTGGTCGGCATCATCATGGGCAGTCGTTCCGACTGGGAAACCATGCAGCACTGCGCTGCACAACTCGAAGCGCTCGGCGTCCCGCACGAATCCAAGGCCATGTCAGCGCATCGCACGCCGGACCTCGTCGAGGATTACGTCGGCAACGCCCGCAAACGGGGATTGGAAGTGATCATTGCGGCGGCAGGCGGCGCGGCGCACCTCGCCGGCGTGGCCGCGGCCAAGACCAGCCTGCCCGTGCTCGGCGTCCCAATGCAGGCCTGGTCGCTGGACGGACTGGACTCCCTGCTCTCGATGGTCCAGATGCCCCGCGGCATCCCGGTCGCCACCCTGGCGATCGGCAAGGCGGGCGCCGTGAACGCCGCCCTGTTCGCGACCTCGATCCTCGCCGGCAAGTATCCCGAGTATCGCAAGGCCTACGAAAAATTCCGTCGCGACCAGACCCGGGCCGGGGAAAAAGGCCAGGATCTTCCCTGAACTGAAGCGCCCATGAAGACCGTCACCCGACTCCTTGCAGGACTGGCCCTTCTCGGCGTGGCGGTCTCCGCCTCCGCCCAGCGCGCCTCCTCCCGAACCATCGCGGGGCAGCGCTGCTGGGTGGTCGCCACCGACCAGGTCGAACTCGCAATCACGCGCACCGGCGGCCACATGGCCCCGGTGACGTTTTTCCGCGATTCCGACGCGCCGGTCGCCCCCTACTACATCAGCCCGTGGCAGGAGGAGAAACTGAGCCAACCCGCCCCCGTGCTCGTCTCCCTGCGCGGCGACTTCTTCTGCATGCCCTTCGGCGGCAACGGGACGGAATACAACGGCGAAACCCACCCGCCACACGGCGAGGTTTCCGGCAGCGATTGGAGCCTGGAAGGCGTCGAGAAGACCGGCGACATCACCACCCTCTCGCTGAGCCTCGAGACCAAGGCCCGCCAAGGAAAGGTGACCAAACAACTCAGCCTCCGCGACGGCGACAACGTCGTCTACTCCTCCCACGTCATCGAGGGATTTCAGGGCAAGACCTCTATCGGCCACCACGCCATCCTGGCCATGCCGGACAAGGAGGGAGTCTTCAAGATCTCGCACAGCCCGATTCGCTTCGGCATGACGAATCCCACGCAGTTCAGCAGTCCCTCCGCCGGCGAATACCAGCAACTCGGCATCGCTCAGAAGTTCGAGAGTCTCAGCGCCGTCCCCTCCATCTTCAAGGGGGCGAAGGATGTGGACTGCTCCCTCCTGCCGCAAAAACAGGGCTACGCCGACCTGCTGATGATCTTCCCGAAGGACACCGCCGGCAAACCCGCGTGGCTCACCGCCGTCCGTGAGGACAAGGGCTGGATGTGGTTCGCGCTCAAGGATCCCAAGGTCCTCACGTCCACCGTCTTCTGGCTGGAAAACCACGGCCGCCACGGCCTGCCCTGGTTCGGCCGCAACAACTGCGTGGGCGTCGAGGACGTCACCGCCTTCTTCGCCGACGGCCTCGCGCCCTCGGCCACCGCCAACATCCTGACCAACGAAGGCATCCGGACCGCCGTCGACATCACGGACGGTTATCGGGTGAACTACATCCAGGGTGTGGTGAAAATCCCCGCCGGCTACAAGGAGACTTCCAACGTTGAGTTCGGGGCCGGCTCGATCACCTTCATCTCGCCAAACGGCTTCCGCGTGAAGGCGTCCGTGCGGCATGATTTCCTCAAAACGGGAAATCTGTAGCCTCGAACGCCTCCCCCGCCAGCGACGCGCGACAACGACGCGCTTGGCCGCATTCAGCCAGGCTTCACACGTCCGCGGCTCCGCATTGTTGCCGCCACGCGGCCATCAACTCCCCGGCAGATTCCCGCTCACCAAACTTGTTTTCGTGACGAAGCGGTGGTTGCCTCTGTCCGATCCCAAGAATCGGCGGCAATCATGGAACCAGGGGAACCCATCGCCCACAGCTCATCCACGTCCGAGGCGACCTCCGCTCCGGCCGCCTTGGAGGCTCTCGTTCGCCGAGCCGAGACCGCCGGCGCGAGCGACATCCACCTGCAGATGCGCGGCGAAATTGCCGAGACCGCCTTCCGCCTCGACGGCGTCATGACCCCGGTGGACGGCTTCGAGGCCGGGCTCGCCGAGCGCGTCTTCGGCCGCGTCAAGTACCTGGCCAGGCTGAAAACCTATCAGGAGTCCCTCCCCCAGGACGGCCGCATAGACCGCGCAGACCTCGGCTCCACCCACGACCTGCGCGTCGCGACCTACCCCACCGTCACCGGGGAAAAGATCGTGCTGCGCCTGTTCACGGAAGCGTCGCCGGGCCTGGACGAACTTGGCCTGAACAAGGAGGTTCACAGCGCGCTGGAGTCCTTTCTCCGCCGGACCTCCGGGATGCTGCTGCTCACAGGGCCGGCCGGCAGCGGCAAGACCACCACCATCTACGCCTGCCTGCGTCACATCGCCGCCACGGACGGACGCCACGTCATCACCATCGAGGACCCCGCCGAACAGGTCGTGCCGGGCATCATGCAGACCGAGGTCAACGAGGCCGTCGGCCTCGACTTCGCCAAGGCGGCGCGCCACCTGCTGCGGCAGGACCCGCAGGTTCTGGTCATCGGGGAGATCCGGGACAATGAGACCGCCGGCATCGCCGTCCGGGCCGCGCTCACCGGCCATCTCGTGATCGCGACATTGCACGCAGGCTCCTGCCGCGGCGTATTCGAGCGACTGCTCTCGATGTGCGACGACCGGTCCGCCGTGGCCGGCGCGACGGACCTCGTCCTGAACCAGCGCCTGATCCGCAAACTGTGCGCCGCGTGCGCCGGTTCCGGCTGCGAAACCTGCCTTTCCACCGGTTACAAGGGCCGTACGCCGGTCATCGAATTCCTCCGCCTGAACGATGACGCCCGCGGCGCCATCCGCTCCGGCGATCTCGCGAAGATCTCCGCCGCCTCGCCCCTGACAGCCGAGGCGGCAAAGCTCCGGGAGCGCGGGATTGTGGACGAACGCGAAATCTCCCGGATCATCGATGCCTGAAGAAAGAAAATCCCCGCGTGAGCTTCTGTGCGCAGACCGGTCTCATCACGAGCTACGGCCATGACATCTCTCGCCGCGCGGAAAAACGGTTTCTCCACGGGAAGGGGGAGCGAACTGCTCCCGGTGAGCCGGCACGAGCAGGTCCAAGCAAGACTCACTGACAACAGTTCGCCCCACCCTTTCAGACAGTTCGCCCCGCCATCTCAGGCAGCCCGACGTCCCCGCCAGTGACGCCATGAAAACCGACGAATTCGCATTCATGAACGAGCAATTGGCGGGAATGCTGCGTCAGGGCATCCCCCTGGAGGGGGCTTTGCGCGAACTCTCGCGGACCATGGCCAAGGGTGACCTGCGCGACGAACTCTCCGCCCTCGGCTCCGACCTCACGACCGGCATGCCACTCGACCAGGCGCTGAACGCCCGGAAGCTCCCCTCCTTCTATGTCGTCATGCTCAAGGCCGGAGCCAGGACCGATCGCCTGCCCGACATGCTGACCACGCTGGGCGACTACTACACCCGCGTGAACGCCATCGAACTCCGACTCAAGGGATTGCTCATGTACCCGGCCATCGTGCTGGTCTTCGCCACCGTCGTCTCGATCTTCGTGGCCCGTTCGCTGGAGTTGTTCCTCCGCGAATACGCGGCCTCCTCGTCCACCCCGCTCAACGCGATCGACCTTCCGACCGCGCTGGTCGCAATCTGGACGCCGGCGTTCATCATTGCGGCGATCTGCATCCTCGTCGCGATAGTCGCGTTGACGCCCCCGCTTCGCCGCCTCCTTCGTTGGCGCCTTCCAGCGTTCCGGGAAGCCGCCATCGCCCGCGTTTCCAGCGCGATCGCCGCCTTGCTCAAGGGCGGTGGCACGTTGGACGAAGCCCTGACCATCGCCCGGGAACTGGAGACCGACGGCGCGGCAAGCCGGGAACTGGCCGCCTGGCAGGAACGCGCGCGGCTCGGTTGCCCCGGCTTCCCCGGTCTGGCCGAGGACAAAGGCGTCTTCCCGCCGCTCTACGCCTGGCTCGTCGAGGGTTCGGGCGAGGATCTTCCCGGCGGCTTTGAACGCGCCGGCCGCTTCTACTTCGATCGCGCCAACCGTCGATGCGACCTCATGCTCGGCGCCGTGCTGCCAACCGCCATCGTCGCGTTGGGTTGCGCGATCGTCGGACAGTTCGCGCCCATGCTGAACTGCCTGAAGGAAACCATGGAGGTCCTCACCCGTTGAATCCCGGATGGCCCTTTCCCCTTCAGTCAACGAATTCGCGCCGGCCGCCCCGGTCCTGGGATCGCTCTGGCCGCTCGGGGTGGGCATGGTCGTCGGCCTGGCGCCGGCCGCCCTGCTGTGCATCGTCGCGATCGCTGTTTCGCGCGCCCCCCTGAGACGCAGGGAAACCGCGCAACTGCTGCTCGACATCGTCGCGGCAAGTTTCAAACAGGGCCGGCGGCCCAAGGAGACGATCGTCGCCGCCGCGCGCACCCTGGACCCCGAACTGGCGGACGCGTTTCACAGCATCGCCGCGGCCCTGGACCACGGCCAAAGCCTGTCAAACGCCCTTGATGCCTCGGGCCTGCGCCTGCCTCCGGGATTCAAGTCGCTCATTGGCATGGGCGAGCGGACCGGCCGCCTCCGGGAGATCCTCCCCGCCGCGGAGCGCATTCTGCGCGACAGCCAGCGGTTGAACCGCAACGCCGCCGCCGCAGTCATCGGACTGGCCTTCGTGGTCGCGCCCTTCGCCCTCATGATGCTGGCGGTTCTGCGCGTCTACGTTTTCCCCAAGTTTCTTGCCATCATGGAGGACATGGGAACTGAAACGGTCCCCGCTCTCGCGACCTGGGCCTTTTCTCCTGATTCGCAGTGGCTCTCCATCCACCTGCTGCTGATGCTCGGCATCTGGGCGGCAGTCATGGCCTACGTGGCCGTCGCGCGGGGTTACTGGAGCGGCCTGCTGCCGGACGCGGCGGCCATGCTGATTCCATGGCGACGCAAACGCATGCAGCGCGATTTTTCCACCGCCCTCGCCGTGCTGCTGGACGCGGGCCTCGGTGAGGAGGAAGCGGTCCGTCTTGCGGCGGAGGCCTTGGGCAACCGCGCCTTTCAGGACCGCGCCGCCCTGATCATTGAGAACCTCGCGCAGGGCCGTCCGCTGCCCGACGCCGTGGAACCGCTGGATCCCGACGGTCAATTCCGTTGGCGGCTGCGAAACGGCGGCGACCGGCCCGGCCGTTTCACACGGGCGCTTGCAGGTTGGCAGGAAAGCCTCGAGGCGCGCGCGTTCCTCCAGCAGCAGGCGGCCACGCACGGCCTGGCCGCCTTCCTGGTCCTCTGGAACGGCATCGTCGTCGGAGGAGTGGGCGTCTGCATTTTTCAATTCATGGTCAATGTGCTAAACACCCAGCTGTTATGGTGATCCGGCCCCACCCCCCGGTTTCCGACCGCCGCGCCCGCCGCCGACGACGCGGCGTCCTTTCCGCCGAACTGGCGGTTGCCGTCGCCATCTTCACCGCCGGCATGCTGCCCCTCGCCTTCACGGTCCTGCACGACCAGAAGCGCGCGCGCGCCCTCTACCGCCGCGCTGTCGCCATCGAGATCGTGGATGGGGAGTTGGAGATCCTGGCCGCCGGCGGTTGGCGCAAATTCCCGCCCGGGAAGCACGTCTACGCCGTCGATGCCCGCGCCGCGAAGAATCTCCCGCAAGGCGCGTTCACGCTGGAGCGCGACGAGACGGGCGTCCGGCTCGAATGGCGCCCCGACCGCTCCAACGAGGGCGGCCCGGTGCGGCGCGAATTCAAGTTCCCCGCCCAACCATGAAACTCCGCTCCCCCTCCGCCCGCGCCACAAGCGGATTCACGCTCATCGAACTGTTGAGCTACATCGCAATCGTCGGGCTCGTCATGTCCCTGGCAACCGTCACCCTCGTCAAGCTGATCGGGCACACCACGGACCTGCGCCGAAACTGCGACGACATTGCCGCCGCCGTCCACGCCGGAGAGATCTGGCGCGCCGACATCCGCGCGGCCAGCGGCTCCCCCGTCATCCGGTCAGGAAACGAAGGCTCGCTGTTCACCATCCCTACCGAGAAGGGCAGAATCCGCTATTCGCTTGAGGAGAACACGATCTGGCGACAGGCCGGAGACGGAGCCCCCAACGAACCGCTCCTGCGAAACACCCGCGCAGCCGGGATGTTGGCGGTCCAGCGAGACAACCTTCCGGTCTGGCGCTGGGAACTTGAACTCGCCGTCCGAAGAGAGGGCGGACCGATCAAACCGCTGTTCAGTTTCATCGCCGTCGCGCCCAACGTAACACAGCCATGAACCTTCCAACTCACCCACCCTGTCGTTCATCCGCGCGCCGCCGAGGATTTGCCGTCATCCTCCTGCTCGGCTTGCTCGCGGTGATGTCCTCCTTCACCCTCAACAACAGCCGCATGCTGTTCCATCTCGAACAGGAACTGAAAACCGTCGAGCAGGAACAGCGCGCGAGACTGGCGAGTGACTGAATGGCCAACGTCTTCGCCAACATGCGCTTTCAAGCGACTGGACCGAAGGGGGCCAACGGTCCCATTGAGCCGCGCGGGAAACGACAAAGTCGCCTGAGTCAGGAGAACCCGCCCCACCTGTGACGCATGAACGAGACCGCGGCCAATCCCCCGATTCCGGAAACCAGACGCCGGCTGATCCGCCGTTCCCTCCGTTGCGAAATGCTGGGCTGGGTCGGGCTGATTCCCGTCCTTGGCGCGGGAGTTGCCTTTGTGGCCGTGCAACTTCATCGCCAGACGCTGCGGGATGCGGGCGAGCAGCATCCCCAGGTGAAGACCTGGACCGCGCTGACCCTCGGCGCGCCCCTGTCCGCCGCTGTCGCCGCCTATGAAAGCACGGCAAGCGGAATCGTGATGGCGACGCTCTTCCTCCTGCTGACCTTCCACCACCTGCAACTTCAGTCGGTTTCCGCCGCCGCCTGCGCGGCGCTGAAACCCGCCCGCCGCCAACTCTTTCGCGGCGGC
Source organism: Verrucomicrobiales bacterium (assembly GCA_038126235.1). Lineage (GTDB taxonomy): Bacteria > Verrucomicrobiota > Verrucomicrobiia > Limisphaerales > JAYPEY01 > JAYPEY01. The sequence continues at coordinate 56,060 of JAYPFK010000038.1, read as the reverse complement.
GCGTTGGCCTACGCCGGGCTGTTCGTCAGCGCGACCCTGCTGCTCACGGGAACGCTGGTCGTCTTGCGGGCCTACCATTGACGCCACCGCCATGCTGGCCCTCCCCATCGCCGAACGCGAAATGCGCATCAACGCGCGCCGGCTGTCGACCTACCGGTCGCGCTGGGCGGTGGCGGCCCTCGCGGCGACCTCGGCGATCTGCGTCCTCTACGCCGGGCTCGCCGACCTCGTCGCGCCCAGTTCCGCCGGTCGCGGACTTTTCTGGGCGCTGGCCGCGATCGGCTACCTCTTCGCCGTCTTCGAGGGCGCGCTGCTGACCGCGGATTCCCTGAGTGTGGAACGTCGCGAAGGAACCCTGGGCCTGCTGTTCCTCACGCCCTTGAGCCCGACGGACATCGTGTGCGGCAAGTGGTTCTCCTCGGTGAACCGTTCCGCCTACAGCCTCATGGCGGCCCTCCCCGTCCCCGGCCTGGCGATCTTTGTCGGCGGCGTCACGCTCAAGGATCTGCTCTTCCTGATGGCAGCCACGCTGAACGCGCTCCTGTTCTGCGCGGCCCTCGGCGTCTGCGTGTCGTCCTACGAACGCTCCGGTTCCCGGGCCTACATAAAGACATTGGGACTGGTCTGCATGTCCGCCCTGCTCTGGCCCGCCGTCGTCCTCTGGCTGCACGCGGAATTCGGCGGCTCTTTCGCCGCCCCCCTGCTGACGGTCACCCCCGCCGGCCCCATGGTCAGCGCGCTGGACTTTGGTTCCGGAAAGCTGCCCGCCCCCGGCTTCTGGACATCGCTGGCGACGACACAGCTTCTCTGCTGGAGCTTTCTCTTCCTCGCGGGCCAGGCCATCGACCGCGGCTGGAAAGACTCCGACCGGCAGGCCCACCGACTCCCCCTCTACAGACGCCTCTTCCTCAAACCAAAAGCCGCGTCCGCGACCAACCGCCGCTCCAAACCTCGACGGCCGCGAAATCCCTTTCTCGACCGCAATCCCATCGTCTGGCTGGCGGAACGATCGGCGCGACCGGGCGGAACCTTGATTGCCCTGGCGGTCACCGTGATTCCTGTCGACCTGCTACTTCTGATGTTGTCCCCCACGGAACTGCCCGGGCCGCCCATGCTGGCAATCAACAATCTCCTGCTCCACCTCATCTGCGGCGCGTCGATCTTCAACCAGACCTGCCGAGGCGTCATCAAGGACAGGAAGACCGGCGCCCTCGAACTGCTGCTCACCACCCGCTTGTCCCCCGACGATTTCCTCGACGGACGCGCGCTCGCCCTGATCCGCCGCTTTCTCCCGGTCTTTGCCGCTCTGGCCTTGAACGACCTGGCCCTCCTTGGCTCCCTGTGGTTCGAGTATCCCGCGCCCATGGCCATGGGCTGCACGGCCGCAGCCGTGACGCTCATGGCTTTGGAATACCCCTCCCATCTTGGAAACGTCTGGTTGGGACAATGGTATGGTTTCACCTGTCCGAGCGCCGCCGCCGGGCAACGCCGGGGCGCCTTGGTCACGACGGCCGCGCCTCTGTGCGTGTGCCTCTTCACCCTGGCCCTGTGGGGAGGCGTCACCGGCGGCCGCGGCTTCTCGGAGGAACTCATCTTGATCGGCGGCGTCTGGTATCTCTGCCTGGTGGTCATTTTCTCCAGCGGGTTGATCGCCTACACAATCGGCCGATTGCGGGATGATTTCCGTTCGCTGGCCCTCCCCGCCGGAACGGAAATACCAAGCCACCCTTCCTCCAGGAAAGACGCGAAAGCCGCCTCATGAGCCCTGTCAAATACATCCGTCCCCTGACACGCAAGGTGGGGCGAACTGCCCTCAGTGAGCCGCGCAGGGACAGGCTCACGTCGGCTCAATCGGAGAATTCGCCCCACCTTTCCGCCAAGGCATCGCCCAAGAAATCATGAAACCCAACGACCTCGCGTTCACGAACCGACAACTTGCCGGCATGCTGAAGAGCGGCATCCCGCTGGAAGGCGCGCTGCGGCAACTCGCCCGGAACCTGGACGCCGAGCCCCTGCGCGCCGAACTCACCGCCCTCGAGAAGGACCTCGCGGCCGGCGTCGGGTTGGAAGACGCCCTGAAACCACGCGCCTTTCCCGCGTTCTACAAGAGCATGCTGAAGATCGGCGCCGCCTCAAACGATCTGCCCGGCATGCTCCTGATGCTGGCGGACCACTATTCGCGACGCGGAGCGATGGCCGCCCGACTGAAGGGTTTGATGATCTATCCCTTGATCGTGCTCGTCCTGGCGAGCGCGATCTCCTGCATGGTCTCCATCGTCTACGGCTCCTTCATGACCGAAATCAACGAGTTCTTCCAACACAGTTGGATCTACACGCAGTCCGAACCTCCGTCCCTGCTCTTCCTCTGGCTGCCCACGGTGTTTCTCGTGACGGGGCTGCTGGGGCTCGTCGTCATCGCCGTCTCCCCGCGCCTGCGGGATGCGCTTCGTTGGCGAACGCCGGGCTTCCGCGACGCCGGCCTCGCGCAGACGGCCGGCGCGCTGGCCATGATGCTGCGCGGCGGTTGCTCGCTTGCCGACGCCCTGGACCTGATGGGAGCCGTCGATCCGGACGGAAAAGCCGCCGGCGAACTGGCCGCCTGGCGCGCGCGCCTGGCGGAAGGGAACCGCGATCTCGCCGATGTCCTCACTCCGGGCGTCGCTTTTCCTCCCATGTTCATCTGGCTCGTAGCGTCCGGCGGCGAGAATGCGGCTGAAGGCTTCGAGCACGCCCGGGAGATTTATCACGAGCGCGCCGTGCGCCGCAGCGAGATGATGCTCCATTCCGCCCTGCCGGTTTCAGTGGTCGCTGTCGGACTGCTCATCGCCAGCCAGTCCGCCCCCTTGGTCAGTCATCTGAAACACTTCATGGAACTGATGTCCTACTGAATGCGAGCATGTTTGAGACCCTCTCATCTCTGCTGACCGCCCTCGCCTGGTTTGTCGGCGCCGCCGTCCCGCTCTCCCTTGGCGGCATGCTCGCGTGCTGGCTGGTCAACACGCCTCTGCGCCGCCAGGAGAACGCGCGCTTCTTCCTGGACATCCTCGCGCTCGGACTCCGCAACGGCGCGGGCCCGGAACGAACCATCGTCGCCCTCTCCCATACCGGAGACCGCGATCTGGGCGGCCGTTTCCACCTGATTGCGACCTTTCTCGAAAGCGGCTGCAATCTGCTCGAAGCCATTCGGCGCGCGCCGCAGGTCCTGCCCCCGAGAATCATGGCGCTGTTGCGCATCGGCTCCGAACTGGGCGAACTTTCCCGGATCCTGCCGGCCGCGCAGAGCATGCTCAACGACGGTTCCGCCGCCGCGCGCAAGGCCAAGGATTATTTCGTCACCCTCGCCTTCATCATCACGCCGGCCGTCCTCGCGACCGTCGTCCTCGTCCAGTTGTTCGTCATTCCCAAATACGAATCCATACTCGTCGAGATGATGGAGGGAGCCGGCTACGAAGCGCTCTGGTTCAGCCTGACCCGCTTCAACTGGATCTGGGCCGCCGCACAGTTGATCCTGCTCGCCGCAATCTGGACCTCCGTCCTGATCTACTGGGTGAATCCCGTCGCGTCGTCCTGGGAAGGCACACGGATCGCCCGTTGGTGCTCCGCCATCCAGTTCGCCATCCCCTGGAGGCGCAAGCGCATGCAGCGGGACTTCGCCGCCGCCCTCGGCCTGCTGCTCGACGCCGGGGTCCCGGAAGAACGGGCGATAACCCTCGCCGCCGACTGCGCCGAAAACCTCAAGTTCATCGCCCGCGCCCGCTGGGCCGTCGCCCGCCTGAAGAATGGGGCCGGCCTGATCGAGGCGCTCGTCCTTCTCGATCCGTCACGCCAGTTCGAATGGCGACTGCGGACCGCGACCGCCCAGGACTGCCAAGCGCAACGCGCGCTCGATGGCTGGCGCGAGGAACTCGACGCCCTCGCCTTTCAGCAGGAACAGACCTTCACCCATGCCTTCACCTCTGGCCTGGCGATCTGGAACGGAATCACCGTCGGGATCATCGCCATCGCGGTCTTCGTGAACCTCACCCGAATGATCGACCACGCGTCGCCGTGGTGACGGGCGGGGCTTGTCGCGCCAAAGCTGCGAAGCGAAGGCGGCTGCGTGATTCGTGACTTGCCATCCGCAGTTTGCGATCTGCCATCCTCCTCGCACTCGTCCTCGTCCTCCTCCTCGATTCAAGATTCCGAGGACGAGGACGAGTGCGAGGAGGAGGACGATTCCAATCCCCCAAACAACCTTTGCTTCCCCTCCCCCGCCTTGGCATCCTCCCGGGCATGGACAACCCCGACCAACTCCGCGAACTCTTCCGCATGCAGCGCGCGCTCAACGAGCGCATCGGCGTTCACACCTACGAGATGGACGACGAGCAGAAGACCCAATGGGTGCTCAACTATTGCCGCGCCATGACCCAGGAGATCGCCGAACTCACCGACAGTGTCCCTTGGAAATGGTGGGCCAAATACCAGAATTACGACGAGCAGAACGCTCGCGTCGAGGTCGTCGATCTGTTCCACTTCCTCATCAGCCTGGCCCAGGTCCTGGGCATGAGCGCCGATGATGTCTTCCAGGCCTATGTAAAGAAGAACGAGGTGAATTTCCAGCGCCAGGAGTCCGGCTATACCGAGAAGGACGAGAACGATTCGAAACATATCTGAGGCGCCGATCCGTATTGAACGCCGAACTCCCCATCCCCCTGCCCACCCGCGACATCCCGCCCTACCTTCAGGGCGATTTGAAGACGATTCTGATCGGACCGCACCAGATCGCGCGTCGCGTCGCCGAACTGGCGGGCGACATCGCCTTCGACTACCGCGAGAAGGACCTGGTCATCGTCTCCCTTCTCAACGGGACCGTCCTGTTTCTCGCTGACCTGATCCGCCGCATCGAACTCCCGCTGCACCTGGACTTCATCGGCGTCTCCAGTTACGGATCGGGCACGGAAGCGGGCGAACTCGCGTTCACCAAGGAACTCAGCCTCGATGTCGAGAACCGCGACGTGCTGCTGGTGGATGACATCCTCGACACCGGCCAGACGCTGGATCGCGTCCTCGCAAAACTGCGCGAACTCCGCCCCCGCGAAATCAAGACCTGCGTCCTGCTCGAGAAGAAGTCCCGCCGCCTCGAAGAGATCGAGGCGGACTACGTGGGCTTCGACATTCCCGATGAATTCGTGGTCGGCTACGGTCTCGACTTCGCCGAACACTACCGCAACCTCCCCTTCATTGGCGTGTTGAATCCGGAGGTGTATGAGCGGGGAGGATAAGGGCCCCTCATGCGCGACGCCTCGCCGCAGGCGTCCCACTTCAAATCCCTGACGAAGAACCGAAGGCCATGACCATCCAAGTCCAGTTTTACTCCTACTTCAAGGACCTGACCGGCTGCGAAAGCAAGACCGAGTCGCTCGAAGCCGGGTCCACGATCCAGGATCTGCTCGATCGGCTTTTCGAACGTTTCCCCCGACTCGCCGAGATGCCCAACTCCATCCTCGTCGCGGTCGGCGTCGAGTATCAACCCCGCGACCACGTCCTGAACGCCGGCGACGAAGTCTCCCTCTTCCCTCCGGTGCAGGGAGGATGAGGAACAATGGTCAGCGATCGGTATTCCGAATGCGGCATACTAATTCTGCAATTTGAAATCTGCGATCAGCCATCCAAAGCGCAAGCTCGGCCCGCTCACCCAAGGACAACGAACACGAAAAATGCGCCGCCACCTGACCCTCTCCCCCGCCCCCATCGACGAAGCCGCGCTCACCGCTGAACGCAAGATGTCCAACGGCATGGGCGCGGCGATCTGTTTCTCCGGCGTGGTGCGCGGCAGCGAGGGCGAGGACGCGATCACGGCCATCGACTACGAGGCCTTCGACAAGATGGCCCGGCATCAATTCGGCCTGCTGTTCGATCAGATCGAGAAACGCTGGCCCATCGAGTCCATCCGCCTCGTGCATCGGACGGGCGTGGTCAAGGTGAATGAACCTTCCCTCTGGGTCGAGGTGGTCGCCCCGCATCGCGCCGAGGCCTTTGAAGCCTGCCAGTTCCTGATCGACGAGATGAAGAAGGTCGTCCCGATCTGGAAGCGGCCGCTCAAGGACTGACAATATGGCGAGACAACGCCTGGTCATATTCGTCAAGGCGCCCCGCCCGGGACAGGTCAAGACCCGCCTGGCCAGCTCGATCGGAGCCGAAGAAGCCGCCAAGGCATATGAACTTCTGGCGGGGCGTCTTTTCCAGAATCTTGAAGAACTCCCGGACGTCGAACTCCGCTTCACCCCGGATGATGCGGGCGACGAATTGCGACCGTGGTTGCGCGAAGGCTGGACGCTCGCCCCGCAAGGCCGCGGAGACCTCGGCGACCGCCTGCACAGCGCCTTCCTATCCGCCTTCGCCGCCGGCTGCGAAAAGGTGGCCATCATCGGCTCCGACTGCCCCGATGTGACGGCCGTCGACATCCGCGAAACCTGGACCAGACTCCACAACCGCGACCTCGTCCTGGGGCCCGCGACAGACGGCGGCTACTGGTTGATCGCTCTCAAGCGGCCCTGCGCCGATTTGTTCCGGAACATCGCCTGGAGCACGGACCAGGTTCTCGCCCAGACTATCGCCGCCGGAACGGACGCCGGGCTCAGGATCGAACGCCTCCGGCGCCTGACCGACATCGATACGGCGAAAGAGTGGCAAGAATTCCAAGCTCGCGAGTCCGACCGGTCTTGAGTCACACGGCTTGGAGCAGGCCTTTCCAGTTTCTCGCATTTATTCGTGCCATCCGCGCCATCCGCGGTTCAAATACGCGCGTGCGAATACTCGGACTCGATTACGGAACCAAGCGGATGGGCATCGCCGTCAGCGATGAGCTGAAGATGCTGGCCCAGCCGTTGGAGTATATTCCGGCCAAACCCATCGAAGGCTTCTTCAAGCGGCTGAACGAAATCATCGCGGAGAAGGAGGTGGAGCTGATCGTCATCGGCATGCCGCGCAACATGAACGGCACCTATGGCCCCGCCGCCGACAAGGTCAACGAACTCATCGCGGCGTTGAAGGAGCATGTCCAGGTCCCGATCAAGCCTTGGGACGAACGGCTCAGCTCCATCGCGGCAAACCGTTCGCTCATCGCCGCCAACGTCAGCCGCAAGAAGCGCAAGGAGAAGGTCGACAAGACCGCCGCCGCCATCATCCTGCAGGGCTATCTGGACAGCCTGCTCTGACCGCGGATGGACACCCGGCGTCTCAAACTGACCATCGCCTACGACGGCGCGAACTACGCGGGCTTCCAGTTGCAACCACGCGACATCACGGTGCAGCAGCGCGTGGAGGAGGCCTTCGCCGCGTTGTTCCCCACCCCGAAGCGCATCCACGGCTCGAGCCGCACCGACACCGGCGTCCACGCCCGCGGCATGATTGCGCACGTGGACATCCCGAAATCCGAATGGCGCATGACTCCCTTCAAGCTGCGCCTCGCGTTGAACGCGCATCTCCCCGAGGACGTGCGCATCCCGCTGGTGCAGACCGTCTCAAGCGACTTCCACGCCCGCTTCGACGCCAGGGGCAAGCAATACCGCTACTTCATCTGGAACCACGCGGCCATGGACCCGTTGCGGCGGACACAAGCCTGGCACGTGCCCAAGGCTTTGGATGTCGAGCGCATGCGCGAAGCTGCCGCCTGCTTCGTCGGGAGGAAGAATTTCGAGTCCTTCGCCAACAACCGCTCCTACAAGATGGAAGACTACGTGCGCACGCTGACGCGGGTCGATGTCCGCAGGCAGGGGCCGTTGTTCACGGTGGTCATTGAAGGCGACGGCTTTCTCTACAAGATGTGCCGCGGCATCGTGGGCACGCTGGTCCGGGTTGGCGAGGGCAAGATGGAACCGCCGGAGATCAAGGCGATCCTGAAGCGGCGCGACCGCCGGGTCGCCGGTATGACCGCGCCGGCCCACGGGCTCACTCTCTGGAAGGTGTTCTATTGAGCCGGCGTCACCATTCACTCAACTGCTTCGCCACGACATTCACGGCTTTGACCAACGCCGCCACGCGCAGGATCAGCGGATCGGCGGACGCCGTTTCCAGCGTGTAACAGACGTCCGTCTTCTTCTCCACCAGCCAGATGGCTTCCGGCCATTCTTCCAGCATCTTCCCGAATTCACCCCGCGGAGCTATCACTCCCCCCTTCGCCTCCATTCCGTCGATCCGATCGGAATGATCAACGGGGCAGACGCCTTTCACAGACTCGAGGATCTCGACCGCCAGAGAATCGCGTTCATCGCGGAGCAGCTCATACAGGTAGAAACCGCGGGACTCCCAATCCTCATGCAGGCACACGGCGAGGTCGAACCGCGCCTGGCGCTCAAGCCATTCGACATGACGCGCCGTCTCCGTCTGGACGTCAGCGGGAAGATGATACTGCCGGTTCAAATCGACGCCCTGCTCGTTCTCACGTTGCGACCGCCGGAATCCGGTCGGGTTCAGGCAGGGGAAGACAGTGAGATCCAGGTTCGCAGGCCAGGCGTCCTGCCTCAGGAGTCGCAGGACCGCCAACGGGGGAGCCGGCTCGTCGCCATGCATTCCCGCCGAGACATAAAGGCGTCGAGAATTCGGCCCACCCGATCGGCGCATCGCGAACAACTCAACATCCGAGCCTTCCCCCAACCTCTCGGACGTCCATCCCGCGCGTTCCCCCGCCAAAACACATGCCGACACGATGGCGTCGACGGGGACGGCGCGATCGACCACGCCTCCGCTGGCGCCGGTCGAAATGTGCCGCGAATTCCCCATGGCCCTGCGAGTCTGCGCCCGGCGTCCGCCTCCCGGACCATCCTAGCCAGCCATGGCAGCCTCAGGTTCGGCCTGCTTGTCGCCGCAATCGCACCCGGGCCCGCATGGCTCGTCCTGATCCGCGAAATCGTGATTGCTCCAATCCGGGTCCAGCCCCAGATCCTCGAGCATCCGCAGATCCTGCTCCACCGGCTGGTTCAACGTGGTCAGGTAATTGCCCACCATCATGGCGCTGGCTCCGGCCATGAAGATCATGCTCTGCATGTCCCGCAGGTTCACCTCCCGCCCGCCGGCAATCATGATTTCCTTCTTCGGCAGCACGAAACGGAAGCACGCAATCGTCTTGAGCGCCTCCAGCGGCGCAATCCTGGGCTTGTCGGCGAAAGGCGTGCCCGGAACCGGATTCAGGAAGTTGATGGGGACCACGTGAACGCCCAGTTCGCGCAGTTCCAAGGCCATATCGCAACGATCCTGAGGTGTTTCCCCCATTCCCATGATGCCGCCGGAGCAAATTTTGAACCCGGCCTCCTTCATGGTCCGGATCGTCTCCAAACGATCCTCATACGTGTGGGAATCGCAGATTTCGGGAAAAAAACGACGAGATGACTCCAGATTGTGATTGTAGCACTTGAGGCCGGCTTCCTTGAGCCGCTCGGCGACCCTGGGGTTCTTGATGATGCCCAGCGAAGCGTCGGCACGCGTCTTGCCCGAATCGGAAAGCTCCTTCAGCCGCTCGCAAACCTCGTCCAGCATCGGCCCCTCATCCAGCCCCTTCCAGGCAGCCACAAGCCCCAAAGCGCTGACGCTGTTGGACTTGGCCTCATCCGCCGCGTTCAGGACGGGCTCCGGATCGACGAACGGATAGCGAGGCGCATCTGTTTGATAAGCGGCCGACTGGGAGCAAAACTTGCAGTCCTCCGAGCAGGCGCCCGCCTTGGCGTTCACGATCGAACAGAGATGAATCTTGTTGCCCTTGAAATGCTCGCGGATGCGATTGGCCCAGGACATGAGGTCATAGATGTCCGCGCTGGCCGACAACCCGAACAGCCAGGCTGCGTCATCCCGACTCACTTCTCCTCCCGCCAAAACCTTCTGGCCCAGCTCTGAAATCCGAGTGTGATTGGCCGCGTCAACCGAATTGCTTGTCATGATTGACAGACTGCGTGTCAGCCTCTTTCAAAGCAAGCCTTTGGTATCCCCGAAAATGAGATTTCTTGCCCTTGGACAAGCCTCCAACCGGTTGTCCATGAGGGAAATTCAACTTGTTGAGCTTGCCCCGCTCTGATATTCAAGCCCGGAGTCCAAACCCGCCTCGGCCCGCCCGGCGGCCTATCCTGTAGTTTGTCTATGGCACAAAGACTTTTCGCGCGCACTTACGTCGCCCTTTTCCTCGCCTTGGCGGTCCTGTCGGCGGCCGCTCACACTAGACCGGTTGCTGAACGCGGCAGTGGCGCCTTGTCAGATGTCCCCACCGCCAGAGTGGTCGTGACACTGTACGGAGTGTCGACATCCTCCGACATCAAGAACAACCACACCCTTTTCGGGCGCATGACGCCAGCGTCGATGTCCGTCAAGGATCTGAACATGAAAGAGGTCGTCAACAGCAGAGCAATTTTAGCCGATGTCGCCCTTGGACAATCCAGCGCCGGCCAAGCAGGCGTCACGACTATCATCCCAGCGGTCTCTCCTCGCGACATTTTCAGAAATGCTCCACCCAGTGCTTCCTGCCCATCAATGAAGTCCACCCCCTCGAAGGCGACGGAATCTCAGAGTGCGACAACACGCCTGAGATAGGGATCTTTATCAAGACACCAAAGGAATGAAAATAAAGAAGGCAATCTTTAGTGGACTTGTCACACTTGTTCTCTCCATTGCATCCAGCTTCGGCTCGAATTTCACTTACCCCGATTTTTCTGATACTACGGGCTTGTCATTAACCTCGTGGGCCGAGGTATCCCAAAATCGAATCCGCTTGAATAGCACCGGCGTTTTTTCGTCATCAGGTGCTGTCTGGAGAGAACAGAAAGTTGAGGTGGCGAATGGATTCACGACGTCCTTCACATTTCGTGTTGGGGAACAAATGAGCGGGCCTGGCGCGGACTTGATGGCCTTCATTATCCAAACTGCTGGGCCAGATCGGTATTTTTGGGCAGGTCCGAACGACCCAGGACCAAATGGAGGGCAAAACGGGGCGCCAAGCTGGGTGGCTATCTATCTCGATACGTACAAGAACTCGTCTGACCCCTCCGATTGGCATTTGGACATCGAGATGGCTGGAGGCTTAATCGGATCTTCGCCTCTAGCCGGTGTGAACCTTGCAGGCAGCAAGGATTCAAATCTGCACGAAATGAAAATCTCATACGATGCAGTCAACACACAACTTCGAGTGTCGTTTGATGGGCAACAATATATTGATCACGACTTTGACTTGGGAGCATTCTTACCCTTGGACCAAGGTCAGGGATACGTTGGCATCAATGGCTCATCCGGGGATAACTGGGAAACACACGACGTTTACTCATGGGACTTCTTTAATACATCTGACCAACACGTCCTCTCCATCCGGCCCGCCTCCGTGGTGGAGGGCGATTCCGGGACGGCATCCGCCGTCTTCAGCGTCGAACTGGAACCGGCGAGCCCGCTTCAGGTGTCAGTCGATGTCTCAACTTCCGACGGCACGGCACTCACGGTGGACAGCGATTACCTAGCAGCCTCCGCATCCCTGACCTTCGCTCCCGGTGAAACCCGAAAAGACTTCACGGTCACGGTTATCGGCGACACCAAAATCGAACCCGACGAGGTCTTTTTCGCCGACCTC
>JAYPFK010000038.1:0-44382 GCA_038126235.1 Verrucomicrobiales bacterium | reverse complement strand
CACGGTTATCGGCGACACCAAAATCGAACCCGACGAGGTCTTTTTCGCCGACCTCTCGTCCCCCGTGAACGCCATTCTCGACCAAAGCCAGGCCATCGGGACCATCGTGAGCGACGATCATAACGTCCTCTCCATCCGGCCCGCATCCGAGGTGGAGGGCGATTCGGGGACGACAAACATCACCTTCAGCGTCGAATTGACTCCGGCGAGCGCCCTCCCCGTTTCCGTGGCTGTCGCCACCTCCGACGGCACCGCCTTCACGGCGGACAACGATTATCTGGCCGCCTCCGCTTCCCTGACCTTCGCTCCCGGAGAAACCCGGAAAGATTTTACGGTCACGGTCATCGGCGACACCAACGCCGAACCCGACGAGGTCTTTTTCGCCGACCTCACGGACCCCGTGAACGCCATCCTCGACCAAGGCCAGGCCATCGGGACCATCGTGGGCGACGAGGGGGTCGTTCCAGCCGCCCCCGTCATCACCGAACTCCTGCCGCCCGACCAATCCGTCGGCATGTCCATCGAGATCAAGGGCAGAAATTTCAGCCCCACTCCCTACGGTAACATCGTGCGCTTTGGCTCCGTGCGGGCTGAGGTCACAGAAGCGAGCACGACCCTTCTCAGGGTCATCGTCCCGCCCGGCGCCATCTACGCCCCCGTCACTGTCTCCGTGGCGGGCCTTACCGGCGCGTCCCACGCCCCCTTCGTGGTCACCTTTCCCACCAGCAACAAGATCGATGAAACCTCCTTCGCCGCGCGGTCTGATCTTCAGGCCGGGTCGCGCCCCCAGGATATTGTCATCGGGGACTTCGACGATGACGGACGGCCCGATGTGGCGACCGTCGATTTCCTGAATGCCCGGCTCCGGATCTACCGGAATGCGGTGGACGCCAACTCCGCCAGCGCCGGGATCTTCTCCGACCCGCTGGTCCTGACCACCCAGGCAGGGCCCACGCGCCTGGTCTCCGCCGACCTCAACGGCGACGGCAAACTTGACCTTGCCGTGGTCAACAAGACCTCCTCGTCCCTTGAAGTGTTCCGGAATACAAGCAAGCCGGGAGCGATCAACTTTGCCGCGCCCGCAGCCATCCCCACTCCGCTCAGCCCGACGGACCTTGCGGTTGGCGACGTGAACCGGGATGGCAGGCCGGAACTCTTCGTCGCCAGCAGCGCCGGCGGCCGGGTGACCGTCTACCCCAATTCCAGTTCCGTGGGACAACTCGCCCAGAGTTCCTTCGACGGTTCCTTCGACATCGCAGCCGGAACCGAGCCTTCCGGCGTCCGCATCGGGGACCTCGACGGCGACGGCTTTGTCGACATCGCGGCGCCCAACCGGTTTGACGGCATCGGGGGCAACAAGATCACCCTCTTCCGAAACACCGGGTCAAGCGCTCCCGTCACCTTCGCCAGTTTCGTCCCTGCCGGCACATTGAACACCCCTCCGGGACCTCTGACCCTGCGAACCGCCGACCTCGATCGCGACGGCCGGCTGGACCTGCTGACGTCCAACACCGGAGACAATTCGGTTTCCGCCTTTCGCAACCTGGGTTCGCCCGGCTCGTTTCTCTTCGCCCCCAGGAAGGACTTCCACTCCGTGCTCGCCCCGCGTCTGCTCGGAATCGGCGACGTCGATGGCGACGGGCTGCCGGATCTGGCCGTCGCGGATGAGTCCGGCGACAGCGTCCGGGTCTACAAGAACACGAGCCCGCCCGGGGGCGGCGCAAACCTCGCGTTCGAACACGCCGCCGCCTTCGCGGCCGGAGACAAGCCCTTCGGCGCCGTTCTCGGGGACATGGATCAGGACGGCAAACCCGAGATCTTCATCTCCTCGGCCGACGGAGTCCTCTCGCTCTTCCGCAACAACATGCGCATCCGGCCGACCATCGTCTGGCGGGCCGCGCCCAACCTCACCTATGGCGAAGCGGTCCAAAGCGGACACTACGACATCGACATCCTTCCCCTGAATCTGGAGGACGAGGGGCAACTCCTGTTCAACCCGTTGCCCGGAGCCAAGCTGGAAGCCGGAGCTTCACGCACCCTGTCCGTCACGTTCGTGCCTGATGACTTCGCCAACTACGCCACAGTCTCCTCCAACCGCACGATCAACGTGGCCAAGGCGAACCTCACGATCACCCCGGACAGAGCGATGAAAGAATACGGCGCGCCCCTGCCCGAACTCAGCGCGACCTACGACGGCCTGACGAACAACGACAAGGCTGAGGACCTCGCCACCCCGCCAACCCTCGCCACCCCGGCCGGCCCCTTCAGCGACGTCGGCGTCTACGATATCACCGCCTCCGGGGCTTCCGACCCGAATTACAACATCTCCTACGGACCCGCCGCCGCCCTGACCGTCACCCGCGCCACCCCCGAGATCGCCTGGGACACTCCGGGACAGATTCCTTTCGGCGTCCCGCTGAACTCCACCGACCACCTCAATGCCACGGTCGACGTTCCCGGAACGCTCATCTACACCCCCCCGTCGGGCGCCCTCCTTCCGCGTGCGGCAGGGCAGACGCTTCAGGTCAACTTCACCCCGGATGACGCGCTCAACTACAGCCCCGCCGTGGCAACCGTCATGGTGGATGTCGTTTCGGCGGACCCCGCCATCGTTTGGAGCGCTCCGACCGACATCGTGTACGGCACGGCCCTGAACGCAGTAGACCACCTCAATGCCCGCGCGAATGTGCCCGGGGAATTCGTCTATTCCCCCCCCCTGGCAACAGTCCTTGCAGCCGGGCTGCACCAGACGCTCTCCGCCACTTTCACCCCCACAGACAGCGCGAACTACAACCCCGTCACGGCCACCGTCACCATCAACGTTCTTAAGGCCGACCCGCCCGTCACCTGGGGTAATCCGCCCGACATCGCCTACGGCACGCCGCTGAACACAACCGACCACCTCAACCCCGCAACCCCGGTGGCCGGATCGTTCCTGTTCGCTCCGCCAGCCGGCGCCGTGCTCAATGCCGGAACATCCCAGGCGCTCACCGCCATCTTCACCCCTGAGGACACCGCCAATTACAACTCCGCCAATGCGGAGGTGCGAATCAACGTGAACCGGGCAACCCCGGCCATCGCGTGGGACACCCCCGGCCCGATCGCCTACGGGACCCCCTTGAGCGGCGCCCAGCTGAACGCGACCTCTGAAATCGCCGGCTCCTTCACCTACTCGCCGGCCGCCGGCGCAGCGCTCGACGCCTCCCCTGCGCGCGCGCTCTCCGTCACCTTCACCCCGGACAACCGCTCAAACTACGAAACAGCCAGCGCCGAAGTATTCCTGGAAATCACTTCCGTCACGCCGCCGATCACCTGGAAAGCCCCGGCCGACATCGTTCATGGAACGCCTCTTGGCTCCACCCAGCTCAACGCCTCGTCCACCGTCCCCGGATCGTTCGACTACGGCGATCACCCTGGAGCCATCCTGGACGCGGGCCAGCACACCCTCACCGTCAGTTTCACCCCCGAAGACGACAAAAACTATATCTCCCCAACAACGGCCATGACGACGATCACCGTCCTGAGGGCGGCCCCCGTCATCTCCTGGCCCCTCCCAACCCCAATCGTCTACGGGACCGAACTGGGAGAAGCGCAATTGAACGCGTCCTCCCCCGAGGAAGGGACATTTGCCTATTCCCCGGATGCGGGAACCATCCTCGATCCCGGCAACCGTCACCCCCTCAGCGTCACGTTCACCCCGGCCGACACGATCAATTTCAACCAGGTCACCGTCCAGGTGACGATCGACGTTGCCAAGAAGACGCCCCTCATCACCTGGAACGACCCCGCCGATCTCGTGTTCGGCCAACTGCTCGATTCCACCCAACTGAACGCCACCGCCGACGTCGAGGGGACCTTCACCTACAATCCGCCGGCCGGGGTCGGGCTGGGCGTCGGACAGCACACCTTGAGCGTCACCTTTGATCCGGACGACACCGCCTTCTACAGCCAGACCACCGCGACCGCGACGATCGAGATCCTGAAGAGAGACCCCGACATCTCCTGGGAGGATCCGGAAGCCATCGTCTTCGGGGCGCCGCTCGACTCCCAACAACTGAACGCGACCGCAAACGTGAACGGTGTCTTCGTCTACTCCCCTCCCCTGGGGACCATCCTCGCCGCCGGCATGGACCAGACCTTGTCCGTCACCTTCAATCCGCAGGATTCCGCGACCTACAACTCCGCCACCCGGATGGTCAGCATCGATGTCGACAAGGCGAAGTCCGTCCTGGCCTGGAACGCCCCGGCCCCCATCCGGTTCCCCGCCATCCTCGGCTCCTCGCAGCTTAACGCGCAGGCAAGCGTTCCGGGGCAGTTCGTCTACACCCCGCCCGCGGGCTCCACGCTCCAAGCCGGCGAGGCGCAGCCGCTCGAAGTGGTGTTCACCCCTGAAAACCCCAACTACACCACCGAGACCCTGACCGTCCATATCGATGTGTTGAAGGCCGACCCGCTGCTCACCTGGGCGACGCCTGCCCCGATCCCCTACGGCATCCTGCTCGGTCCGTCGCAATTGAACGCCTTGAGGGACGAGAGCATCCCGGGGACGCTCGCCTACACCCTCGCCAACGACCTTCCAGCGGAAGGCGCCCTGCTCGATGTGGGAACCGGACAGACCCTGCGCGCCGAATTCACCCCGACTGACGGGGCCAACTACAACGCCGTCTCCACCACCGTGCAGATAGACGTGGTCAAGGCAGCGCCCGCCATCACCTGGGACACGCCCGCCGACATCCCGTTCGGAACCGCTCTCGACACGACCAGCCATCTCAACGCCAGCTCCCCCGTCGAGGGCGTCTTCACGTATTCCCCCGCCGCAGGAAGCGTGCTCGATATTGGTTCCGGCCAACTCCTCACCGCGACATTCACTCCGGATGACGCCGCCCGCTACACCGAGAACCAGGCCACGACACGGATCAACGTCGTCCGGGCCGCCCCCGAGATCGCCTGGGACCTGCCGGAAGACATCGTCTTCGGGACCCCGCTCAGCGCGACCCAACTCAACGCCACCGCCCCCGTTTCCGGACAACTTGTCTACGACCCTCCCTCCGGTTCCCTGCTCGCCGCCGGAGACAACCAGACGCTTTCCGTGACCTTTATTCCCGCTGACGCCGGACGATTCGTCAGCACGACGGCCATCGTGACCATCAACGTGCTCAAGGCGGACCCCGAAATCACGTGGAACGACCCGGCTCCCATCCCCCTGAATGTCCCCCTCGGACCAACGCAGCTCAACGCCACGACGGACATCCCGGGAACCTTCGTCTACACCCCCCCGGCCGGCTCCCTGCTCAATGCCGGCGAAGGTCAGGAACTCTCCGCTCTGTTCATCCCCAACGATACGGCCAACTACAATCTTACCGCCGCCACCGCCTTCATCGACATCAACCGCCTCACCCCGGCCATTGATTGGCCGACGCCCGCCCCCATCGTCCATGGAGCCCCCCTGGGAGCCTCCCAACTCAACGCGAGGGCGGAGGACGGCCTGCCCGGGGTCTTCGTCTACGACCCGCCCGCGGGGACCGTCCTCAACGCCGGCGCCGCGCAGATGCTCTCGGTGGAGTTCACCCCGGACAACAGCGACGACTACGCCCCGGTTGTCGTCACCGTGCCAATCACCGTTCTGCCGGCGGACGTGAACATCGAGTGGAACCCCGCTTCCCCGCTAACCTACGGAACTCCGCTGAGCGCCATTCAATACAACGCGACCGCCCCGATCCCCGGTTCCTTCGCCTACGACCCGCCCATTGGAACCGTGCTCCGCTCCGGCGGCGGGCAGACGCTCACGGCCACCTTCACACCGGACGACAGGACGAACCACAGTATCACCGTCGCCACCCGGCAGGTCGATGTCCGCAAGGCCAACCTCCTCGTCCACGCCGAAGACAAGACCCGCCGCTTCAACACGCCAAATCCCTCCCTTTCCGCCCGCTTCACCGGCTTCGTCAACGGCGACACCGAATCCAACCTCGCCACCCCTGTCACCCTTGCCACCACGGCCGGGCTGAGCAGCCCCATCGGCTCCTACGACATCTTCGCCTCTGGCGCGACACATCCGGATTACAGCATCCTTTTCTTCCGTGGA
The DNA here is from genome assembly GCA_038126235.1 of Verrucomicrobiales bacterium. Taxonomy (GTDB): domain Bacteria; phylum Verrucomicrobiota; class Verrucomicrobiia; order Limisphaerales; family JAYPEY01; genus JAYPEY01. The sequence continues at coordinate 38,297 of JAYPFK010000038.1, read as the reverse complement.
ACGTTGACCGTGGCGGAGGACCTCCCTCCCACCGTCTCCATCGTTCGCCCCTTGGGCAATGCGGGATTTGCCGCCCTGTCGGACATCGTGATCGAGGCCCGAGCCGAAGACGACGGCTCCGTCATCCTCGTGGAATTCTTCAACGGCGCCACAAAGATCGGGGAAAGCTCGGCGGCCCCGTTTCGCGCCACCCTGATGAACGCTGCAATCGGGGTCCATTCCCTGACCGCCAAGGCCACCGACAACGTCGGCAAATCGACCACGTCAAACGCCGTGGAAATCAACGTCACCGCCGCCGTCACGGAGGTGAAGGTCAACGGATCCGGAAGCATCGACCTCTCCGTCGTCGGCGAAGTCGGCGTGACCTATCTGGTGCAGGCCTCCGAGGATCTCCTGACCTGGACCACCATCGACACCATCGTGAGCGACGGAACGACCCAACCCGTGCTCGATGAAACCTTGGCGGCAACCGTGCGCAGCCGCTTCTACCGGATCGTTGAACAACCCTGAACTCGAGACAGCGCCGCCGACATATCCCTGTTACCCCCGATCTTGGGCCGACGTTTTGAAGCCGACCTCCAACAAGTCCATCCCGCTCCGCATCCTCGCCATTCTGGCGGCGCTGTGCGCGGCTCTGCTGCTCGCGGAGCGCTTCGGCGCCTCCCCCACGCAAAATGCCGCCAGGCCCGCCGGGGACGCCGCCACGGCGAATTCCGAAACGCCGACCGCAACCGAGACCGGCCTCCATCGTCACGAGTCTCCGGAATCCGCCGCCACAGGCCATGTCGCCACGAACCAGACCGACGCCCCGCCCCGCGAAGCCGGACACTCTCACCACCCGGATGAAACGCACGATCATCCCGTCGTGCCGGCCGGAACCCTGGCGCGGATCGCGCGGGAGAACCCTGAACTCGCCGCTGCCAGCAGCACCTCCTCCGAAGGCCTCAAGCAGGAACCGGGCCCGGTCAGCGGCACGATGATCGACCTGCAAGGGAGGTTCCAGACGGTTGCCATCGCGACCGTCGGACCGGACGGAAAACCCACTTTCACCTGCCTGACCGACATCGGCCGTGATTTCACCGCCGTGACCAACAGCGCCGTCACGAACACCGCACGCTGAAGTCTTCCACGACATGCATTTCCACTTCCACTCCCCAAGGATCGCGTCCCTCGCCTTGGCGACCTTGTTGTCCTTCACTGCCGCGTCGCAGGGCGCGTTGATATCCATCGTCAATCTGGACGGCGCCGGCGAGGGCTTCAACGAAACCACGCCCGCAACCCCGGTCGGCGGAAATCCCGGCACCACCTTGGGAGAACAACGCCTCAAAGTCTTTGAAGAGGCGGCGGCGCGCTGGGGCGGTCTGCTCCAGAGTTCGGTGGAAATCAAGGTGGAGGCGCAGTTCGACCCCCTCGGCCCCGGCGTTCTCGGCGCGGCCGGCCCCATCAACGGCTTTGCGGACTTTGCCAACGCGCCCGTCCCCGCCACGTTCTTTCCCGTGGCGCTGGCGAACGCGATCGCCGGCGCGGACCTCGACCCCACAAGGAACGACATCCGGGCCACCTTCAGCACCCAGTTCACCTTCTACATGGGATTCGATGGAAACCCGCCCCCCGGCCAGAGCGACCTGCTCCTCGTCGTCATGCACGAGATCGGTCACGGCCTTGGCTTCCTTACCTTCGTCAATCGCACCACCGGTCAGAAGTTCCAAGGCATGGACGACCACTACATGCGTTTCCTCATTGACGAGACCAACGGCAAGCTCTGGCCTGACATGACCGACGCCGAGCGGGCCACTTCCTCACTCAATACGGGCGGACTGCAATGGTCCGGAGCCAACGCCAAGACCGCCGCTGCCGGTCTCACGGTGGGGAACGGCTCCCTCGGGCCTCGCATGTATGCTCCCCCCGTCCTCCAGGGCGGATCCTCGGTCTCCCATTGGGACAACGTGTTCGTTCCGGACGAATTGATGGAACCGGCGGAAACCCCGGACCCCCAGCAATTCATGACCGAAGCTCTCTTCAAGGACATCGGCTGGCCGTTCAACACCGGCGGCGGCGGCGGCGGCGCGATCACCCTCAGAATCGACGACCCTTCCGTCCAAGAGGGGAATTCCGGATCCGTCTCGCTTGACTTCACGATTTCCCTCTCCGCTCCGGCCACCCAGGACGTCTCCGTCGATTACGCCACCGCGGCCGGAACCGCTACCCAGGGCACGGACTTTGTTCCCGCCAGCGGCACGGCCGCCATCGCGGCGGGTTCAGTCTCCACGACCGTAAGCGTCACCGTCCTGGGCGACTCCATCCAGGAAAGCGACGAGACCATCCTGCTCAATCTTTCCTCCATCTCGGGGGCGACCCTGGCGGACAACCAGGGCCGGGGCACGATCATCGATGACGACGCCATCCAGGTCGCCGTCGCCGACGCTCAAATTGTCGAAGGCGACTCCGGCTCCAGCGCCCTGACGTTCGCCGTCAACCTGGCCGGCGGCGTTGCCAACCAGGATGTTTCTGTCAGATACGCCACCGCCGACGGCTCCGCCATCGCCGGGATCGACTACGGTTCCACGAATGGCCTCCTGATCTTCCCCCCGGGCCTGACGAACCTGAACGTCACCGTTCCGATCACCGGCGACACCCTGCCGGAACCGGACGAAACCTTCTTCGTGAACCTCACTTCCGTGACCAACGCCGTCATCGCCGACTTCCAGGGCGTGGGAACGATTGTGAACGATGACGATGGAAGCGTCCTGTCCATCTCCAACGCCGACGCCAACGAGCTCAATTCCGGCACGCGCGACATGATCTTCACCGTCACCCTCCAACCGTCCGTCGCCTCAACCGTCACCGTCGATTACGCCACCTCGGACGGAACCGCGACCGCAGGTTCGGACTACAACGCAGCCATGGGAACCCTGACCTTCGCTCCCGGCGTCACCCAACAAAGCATTGCAATCGGCATTCTGGGCGACCTCACAATCGAGTCGAACGAGACCTTCCACGTGAACCTCGGCAATCCGAGCGGCGCGTTTGTCAACATTGCGCGCGGCACGGGAACGATCGTGGAGGACGACGGCGGCTTCGTCCATGACCTCGTCGTGACCCGGGACACCAACGCCTTCAACCTCGCGCGGGCGATCACCAGCGCCGACAACACCGGTTTGAAGATCAAGGAGATCCGCCTTTCCGGTCACGGCTCCTCCACCAACGCCTCGTCCGGCCTCTTTGAAATCATCGGCGACGCGCCGCACACATACGGACTCACCGCCCCCGGCGTCGTGATCAGCACCGGCGACGTGCTCGACTACGAGAGCGGACTGAATGAGGCCGACGACGCCACCACCGCCTTTGGCGCCCTGGGCTTTTTCGGAGCCCCCGCAACCGTCGCCCAGGAAGCCCTGCTCGACCCCATCACCGGCGGCGGAACCAACAACTACGCCCACTACGACGCGACCCAACTCGACATCCGCTTCGACGCGCCGGCAAATTTCGACCAGGTGTCTTTCCGGGTCTCCTTCGGCTCGGAGGAATACCCGGAATACGTGGCCTCCGAGTTCATCGACGGGTTCGGCATCTACCTCAACGGGACCAACATCGCCTTCACCGGCGGCCAACCAATCAACATCAATCATCCCGACATGACCGATCTTCCGGGCACCGAACTCGACGGCGTCATCTCCCAGGGCGGCTTCGCGGTCATCCAGTTCAACGCCCTCGTGCGCCCGGGTTCCAAGGACAACACGCTCACCTTCATCCTGGCCGACACCGAGGACGGCAGACTCGACTCGACCGTCTACATTTCCTCGCTGGAGGCGTCCTCCCCGTTCACCGCCGGCGACACCCCGGTCATCACCCGCATCAATCCGCCGGCAGCCCCCATCAACAGCGTCATTGAAGTCGATGGCTTCAACTTCGCCGAAGACCCGGCGGACAACATCGTCTTCCTCGGTCCCGTCCGGGCGCAGGTAAAGCCGGATTCCACCCCGAACAAGCTGAAGGTCATCGTTCCCGCGGGCGCCTCCTTCGGGAAGATCACCGTCACCGTCGATGGCCTCACCGCTGTCTCCCCCGCGCCGTTCGGAATCTCGTTCGAAAGCAACGAAGACCTTGGTTCCGAGGCCTTCGCCGGCGCGATCGGATATCCCGTCAACGGAAAACCCGAAGATCTCGTCGTCGGCGATCTCGACAACGACGGACGCCCCGACCTGATCGTCGTCAACCGGGAGCAGAACCGGCTCTCCATCTTCCGGAACGAGACGATCCCGAACAGCATCGGCTCCGGCGCCCTGGCAGTAGGAATCGATCTGCCAACCGGACTGGAACCCTCCGATGTCGCCGCTGGAGACCTCAACGGCGACGGGTTCCTGGACCTCGTCATCTCCTGCTCGGGAACCGACACCTTGAACGTCCTCCAGAACACAACCAGTGGCGGCTTCATCTCATTCTCCGCGGCCTTCGCCTTCGACGTCGGCTCCGCGCCGCGTGGAATCGCCATCGCCGACCTCGACCGCGACGGACGCCAGGACATCATCGTCTGCGAATCGGGCCGCAGTTTCGTCTCCGTGCTCAGAAACCAGCGAACCTCGAATGATCTCGGCCTGTCGTCCTTCGCCCCCAAGGTCTCCTACCTCGTCGGTTCCGACCCCGTCAGCGTCGCGGTCGGCGACCTGAATGGCGACCAACACCCCGACCTGGTCGTGGCCAACAGTTTCAACGGTCCCGGAGGACGCTCCGTCTCGGTCCTCCGCAACCTCGGCATCACCGACGTCATCGATTCCCGCTCCTTCGCCAGCCGGGTCAACCATGCTATCGAAGGGGCGCCGGTCGATATCCAACTGGCCGACATCGACCGGGACGGACTGCTCGACATCGTCACTTCCAACCAGGGCCAGAACACCGTATCCGTCCTGTTCAACGAGTTCGGATCCCCCGGCAGCTTCCCGACCGTCGAGAGCTTTGGAGTGGGGCTTTCCATCGGAAAGCTCGTGGTCGCGGACCTGGACGGACAGGGCGGCCCGGACATCGCCGTGGCCAACCGGGGACTCAGCCGGATCTCCCTGCTCAAGAACACCGTCGGCGTCGCGGAGAAGTCTTTCACTGCGGGGGCCATTCTCGCCGCTCCCGCCGAGGTCCTTGCGGTGAACATCGCCGACATCGATCTCAACGGCAAACCGGAGATCGTCTCGGCCAATGCCGACTTGTCCATTTCCGTCTTCCGCAACACGGTCCGTTCATCCTCCGTCGCCTCGTGGAACCCGGCGGTCGCCGAGATCGTCTACGGAACCAAACTCTCGGAGGACCAACTCAACGGCACTGCGACAACCGCCGGCGATTTCGTTTACAACCCGCCGGCCGGAACCGTCCTCCCCGCCGGAGTCAACCAGGTCGTCGCCACCTTCGTGCCGCGCGACACCATCAACTTCACGCTGGAGCGCATCACCAATGACATCGTCGTCCTGAAGGCTCCGCTCGAGATCATCGCCCATGACCAGACCAAGGTCTACAAGGCCCCCGTGCCGGCGCTGACCTGGGAGGTCTCCGAAGAGCGCGGCTTCGTCAACGGTGAAGACGAATCCGTCCTCAACACCCTCCCCATATTTGAGACCTACGTGAACCAGGACACCGGGTTCGGGCAGTATTACTTCGCCATCACCATCAAGGAAGGCGGCGAAGCGACCGCCGACAACTACGACATCACCCACATGTCAGGCTCATTTTTTGTCGATCCGGCCTCGCCCGTCATCGTCTGGCCCAATCCTCCGGACCTCCCCTACGACTCCTTCCTGACTACAGAACTCCATCTCAACGCCGCTGTTTCCCCCGCCCTCGAGGGCTCGTTCTCCTACGAGCACGACGAGGAACCGTTGTCCCCGGGCACACACACTCTCACGGCGACATTTACCCCGGCCGACAACATCAACTACGTTCAGGCCACCGACACCGTCACCATCAACGTCGTCGCCGCGTCCATGACACTGACCTGGGAACCGCCCGCCGACATCGTCTATGGGACAGCCCTCAGCGAAACACAGTTGAATGCCCTTTATGCCCCCGACGTGCCCGGGACATTTGAATACTCGCCGGCCGCGGGCACGATCCTCGGCGCGGGCGCGGGACAGACGCTCACCGCGACCTACACCCCCATCGACACGACCAGATACTCCGAGGCTTCCGTCTCCGTGACCCTCAACGTCCTCAAGGCGGATCCGGACATCTCCTGGAACTCCCCCGAGGGCATCACCTACGGCGCCTCCCTCAACGAAACCGACCACCTCAACGCGACCTTCTCCGTGCCGGGGACCGCCGTCTACTCCCCCGCCGCCGGAGCGATTCCCAACGCTGGCGAAGGCCAGATGCTGACCGTCACCTTCACCCCCGACGACACGGACAATTACAACGTGGTCTCGACCTCCGTCCCGATCGACGTCGCCAAGGCCGACCCCGTCGTGGCATGGGAGAGTCCCGAAGGAATCGTGTATGGGACGCCGTTGAATACCACCGACCAACTGAACGCCACGGCCGATATCCCGGGCCTGTTTCAGTTCACCCCGGTTGCCGGCGAGATCTTGAACGCGGGGAACGCCCAGGCCCTGAACGTGTTGTTCACACCGACCGATTCAGCGAACTACAACACGGCCTCCGCCGAGGTTTCAATCGACGTCGCCAAGGCGGATGTGACGCTGACCTGGGACACGCCCGCCGGAATCACCTACGGAACGCCGTTGGGCGAAGAACAGTTGAACGCGTCGGTCGCCGAAACGGATGGAACCTTCACCTACACCCCCGCCGCCGAGAGCGTGCTCTCCGCCGGACAACACACGCTGCAGGTCGACTTCACTCCGGATTCCGACAACTTCAACCCCGCATCGACGACCGTGACGATCGAGGTGGCCAAGGCCAATCCGCAGATCGTCTGGAACACACCGATGGACATCCCCTACGGAACCACGCTTTCCGAAACCCAGTTGAACGCGACCGAAGCCGACAATCTCGCAGGGACCTTCGTCTACACGCCGGATGAGAATGACGATCCCCTCCCCGTCGGCGCCGGGCACGAACTGCAGGTGGTCTTCACCCCCGACGACACCGCGAACCACACCACGGCAGGCGCCAGCGTCTTCCTCAATGTCGTCAAGGCCGATCCCGTGATCGTGTGGAACCCTGGCGCGAACGGCGTCTATCCCTTCATCCTCTCGGAAACCCAGTTGAATGCTGTCGAGCAGGACGGCCTTGAAGGCGCATTCGCCTACACGCCCGCAGCAGATACGCCCCTCGCCCCGGGAACGCACACCCTGAGCGTCTCCTTCACGCCGGTCTCGGAGAATCACAACGAGGTGACAGCCAACTTCGAATTCACCGTCGACAAGGCCACACCGTCGGTCATGTGGGAGTCGCCTGAGGATGTTGTCTACGGAACGCCTCTCAGCCCGGACCAACTCAACGCCACCGCAACGGTTCCCGGCTCCTTCGCCTACGATCCGCCCGTCGACACGATCCTGGACGCAGGAAACGATCAGACGCTGACCGTGTGGTTCATTCCCGACGACCTCCAGAATTACACCACCAACGGAACCGCGATGGTCCTCATCAATGTCCTCAAGGCGGATCCCCCCAACCTGGAATGGAACGCTCCGGATCCCATCCCCCTGGGCGTGGCGCTCTCCTCCACGCAGTTGAACGCAACCGCCGGCATTCCTGGACAGTTTGTCTACTCGCCTCCTGCTGACACTCTCCTTTCTGTCGGGGATGCCCAGGAACTTTCCGCGACCTTCACCCCCGACGACGCTGACAACTACAACTCAGCCGTCGTCCACTCCTCCATCGATGTCGTTCCCAGCGCGTTGGAGATCGCCTGGTCCACCCCCGACGCCATCGACTACCTGACTCCGCTCGGACCCACGCAGTTGAACGCGACCGCGGAAGTCTCCGGGACCTTCGAGTACGACCCGCCCGAGGGAACAGTCCTGTCCGCCGGGGCGAACCAGGTTCTCAGCGTCCTCTTCACGCCCGACGATACCGCCAACCACGTCCCTTCCCAGAAGCAGGTCCTGATCACGGTCCGCCGCATCGAACCGATTGTCACCTGGGATGCCCCCGCCCCGATCAACTACGAAACCCCGCTCGGGCCGGACCAGTTGAATGCTGCGGCCAATGTGCCCGGCGCGTTTGCCTATTCCCCGCCTTCAGGCTCACTCCTGGGCGCGGGCGACGGGCAGACACTCCACGTCGCCTTCACACCCACGGACGCCCTCAACTACAACCCCGTGTTCGTCGAGAGGACCCTTGACGTCCGCAAGCTAGCCCCCTCCCTTACCTGGACACGCCCCGCAGGAATCGCTTACGGGACCGCTCTTTCCGTCGCGCAACTCAACGCCTTGGCGGATATTGACGGCTCGTTCACCTACGATCCGCCCGCTGAAACCGTGCTTGAAGCCGGTCAGGATCAGGTCCTCTCCGCCACCTTCACTCCGGAGGATCCCGCGAACTACACCTCCGCCAGCATCCAGACCATGATCGATGTGGCCCCATCGGAACCGACCATCAGCTGGGCTGATCCCGCGCCCATCGTTTTCGGACAGGCCCTCGGCTCCGGCGAACTCAACGCGACCGCCACCGCCCATGGGACCGAAATCCCGGGAACCTTCACCTACGATCCCGCGGCCGGAACAATGCTCGATGCCGGCGAGGGGCAGATCCTGACCGTCCTCTTCACCCCGGATGACAACAACAACAACACAACCGCCTCGGCTCAGGTCTCAATCGACGTCCTCAAGGCCGATCCGGCCGTCACCTGGGACGCCCCCGCCGGCATTGCGCACGGCACGGCGCTTGACGGGACCCAACTGAACGCGACCGCCAACATTCCGGGCAGCTTCAGCTACGATCCCCCTGCCGGAACCATCCTCAACGCAGGCTCCGCGCAACAGTTGTCCGTCACCTTCACGCCTGATGACGCCGACAACTTCAACAACGCTTCCTCAACCGTGGCCATCAATGTCGCCAAAGCCACCCCCACGCTCAGCTGGAGCGCCCCCGCCCCCATCGTGTTCGGAACCCCGCTGGGTTCATCCCAACTCAATGCCGCGACCGGCGTCCCCGGGACCTTCGCCTACTTCCCTCCGGCGGGAACCGTCCTCAGCGCCGGAACGGGACAGCGCCTCGACGTCCTGTTCACCCCCGCCAACCCCGAGAACTACACCTCCGCGTCGGCTTCCGTCTTGCTGGATGTCACCAAGGCCGCTTCCGAGCTGACTTGGAAAGCGCCGGCGGACATCATCGAAGGAGCGCCGCTCAGCTCAACCCAGTTGAACGCCATCGCGAACGTCCCCGGGAGTTTTGTCTATAATCCCGCGCTCGGGACCATTCTGCCCGTCGGAGACAATCAGATACTCCAGGTCACCTTCACACCCGATGATCAGGATAATTTCGACGGCGCCTCGACCCAGGTCGCCCTCAACGTGAAATCTTCAAACCTGCCGCCTGAGGTCAGCATCACAAGCCCGCGCGACGGCTCCACCATCACACCGCTGAGCGACCTTGCCATCGTGGTGGAGGCAACCGACGGCGGCTCCATCGCCAAGGTTGAGTTCTTCGAAGGCTCCAACAAACTCGGTGAGCTCACTTCCAGCCCGTTCCGCCTGGTCTGGCCGGACATCCCGCTGGGTTCCTACGCGCTCACCGCCGTCGCCACCGACGACACCGGCCTGACGACCACCTCCACCCCGATCAACATCGGAGTGCCGCCGGCGCCTTCCAGCGTTCAAATCTCCCCCACCACCGGACAAATCACGGTCGGCCTCGTCGGCGAGGATGGCGTCGAATACGATGTGTTGGTCTCCTCGGACCTCAAAGTCTGGACGAAGATCGCGATGATCACCGGCACGGGAGGCGAAATCCCGATCATTGATCCCACCATCGCTGCGGAAATCGGACAGCGGTTCTACCGTCTTGTGCCCACGCCCTGAACGCGTGACCCCACGACTCTCGCACGAGTCGCTGTGTTTGCATCAGGGGGGAGGAACTGTCCTCGGTGAGCGGCGGGGGCATGCTCTTGTTGGCTGATTGAGGACAGTTCCCCACCCGCCCTACGTTCTTCGCATCACAAGGGCAACGACACAGGTTGTGCGAAGCCCTGCGCCCGGCCGGCGATTGCTTGACTAGCCTCCGCCCGATTCGCCACTCTTCCGCCATGTCCAAGTCCGCGCTGGGGCGCGGTCTGGGAGCCCTCCTCGGCAAAAACCAGGCAGGCGCAACCCCGACCGCCCCGACCAAACCACCCGTCACGCCCGCGTCCCCTTCCGGGGACGCGCCGCGCCAGATCCCTCTGGCGAAGGTGAAACCCTGCGGTTTCCAGCCCCGCAAGGAGTTTGCCCGGGAGGCCTTGGAAGACCTGGCCAACTCCATCCGAGAACAGGGCATCCTGCAGCCGCTCCTCCTTCGTCCCGACGGCGAGAATTTCGAGATCATCGCGGGAGAGCGCCGCTGGCGCGCCGCCCAACTGGCCGGGTTGACCCAGGTCCCCGCCGTCATTCGCGAGGCGGACGACAAGACCACCCTCGAACTCGCCCTGGTCGAGAACCTTCAGCGAGAGGATCTCAACCCCATCGAGTCGGCGCTCGGCTACGAGCAACTCATCGACAAGTTCCGCCTGACCCAGGACGAGGTCGCCCTCCGCGTGGGCAAGAGCCGGGCCGCGGTCGCCAACGCCCTGCGCCTGCTCAAACTCGCCCCCGAGGTTCGCGTCCACGTCCGCGACGGACGCCTCTCCGTGGGACACGCCAAGGTGATTCTCTCCCTGACCTCCCCCGAGGAACAGACCCTTGCCGCAGACCGAATCATGCGCAACGGCCTCTCCGTCCGCGAAACCGAGGTCCTCGTCTCCCGGCTCCAGAAGCAGGCTCCCTCCAAAACCAAGTCTCCCGGCGGTTCCAGCTCCTCTCCCGCCGCAACGGCCTCGCTCGACACCCACGTCGCCCGGCTCGAAACAATGCTGCAGGAGAAATTCGGCACCAAGGTCTCCCTCCGCTACCGCCCCGGCAAGGGCGGAGCCCTGCAAATCAAGTTCTTCAACGACGAGGATCTGGAGCGCATTCTTCAGGTCTCTGGAATCTCCCTGGACTGACCCCCGTTCACTGCATCGCCGCCGACATGATCCTGCCCATCGTCAATTACGGAGACCCCGTCCTCCGCGCCAAAGGCGCCCGCATCGAAACCTTCGACGACGATCTCGATCAGTTGATCGAGAGCATGCTCGAAACCATGGACGAAGCCCACGGAGTGGGATTGGCGGCCCAGCAGATCGGCAAGGCCATCCAACTCACCGTGATCGACATCACCGAGATCGAGGACCGCCCCTCGACCATGAAGGTCCGCGGCGAGGAGGTCGATCCAAAGGACTTCATGCCCCTCATCCTCGTCAACCCCGAGTTGAAACCCTACGGGGAACGCGTCTCCGGTCCGGAAGGTTGCCTCAGTTTCCCGGAGATTTACGATGATGTCATCCGACCGGAATCGGTCGCGGTGAAGGCCCACGACGAGGACGGCGAACTCATCGAGTTCGAGTGCGGAGGCCTGCTCGCGCGCGTCGTCCAGCATGAGACAGACCACCTGAACGGCATCCTCTTCATCGACCGGATGGACCGCGAGGCCAAGGCCCGCCACCAGGAGGAAATCGACCGCATCCAGACGGAGACCAAGGCGGCCTTGAAAAAGGCGCGGGAGGAGCAGGCGGAGGGTTGAAACCTCGCCGGGCCATCGTCATCGTGCTCGACGGCGTCGGAGCCGGAGCCGCCCCGGACGCCGCAGCCTACGGGGATGTCAGCTCAAATTCTCTCGCCAATACCGCCCGCGCCGTCGGCGGCCTGAATCTCCCGAATCTCGGCGCCCTTGGCCTCGGCCGCGTCACGGACATCCAAGGCGTCCCGCCTTCCCTGCACACGCGCGGCGCCTTTGGACGATGCATTCCACGATCGGCCGGCAAGGATACGGTCTCCGGCCACTGGGAACTCATGGGAGTGGCTCTGAACACGCCGTTCCCGACCTACCCTCAGGGGTTCCCGGCGGCCATCATCGCCGAATTCTCCCGTCTCACCGGTCGCGGCGTCCTCGGCAACAAGCCCGCATCCGGAACCGCGATCATCCAGGAACTCGGCCCGGCGCATCTCCGCTCCGGCGACCTCATCGTCTATACCTCCGCCGACAGCGTGTTCCAAATCGCCGCCCACGAGGAGGTCGTCGCCGTGGAGGAACTCTACCAGATCTGCGAATCGGCCCGCAGCCTGCTCACCGGCGAGCACGCGGTTGGACGCGTGATCGCCCGCCCCTTCCAGGGCGACGAAACCGCCGGTTTCACACGCACCGCCCGCCGCAGGGATTGGGCTCTCGCACCGCCCGCCCCGACCTTGCTGGACAAACTCAAAGCCGCGGGAAAGGACGTCCTGGCTGCGGGCAAGATCGAAGACATCTTCGCCCATCGCGGCATCACCCGCTCCAATCACACGCCCGACAACGCGTCGAGCTTTGACGCCATGCTCGAATTCCTCGCTGAAGACTTCGACGGGCTGCTCTTCGTCAATCTCATCGAGTTCGACATGATCTACGGCCACCGCAACGATCCGCGCGGATACGCCGACGCCTTGGAGGAGATTGATCGCCGAATGCCCGAACTCAGCGCCAAACTCCGCCCGGCGGATCTGGTCATCATCGCGGCAGACCATGGCGTCGACCCCACCTTTCCAGGGACGGATCACACCCGGGAGCTCATACCGCTTCTTGCGTTCGCCGCCCGATACGACGCGCCATTCGATCTCGGAACCCGCCAGACGTACGCGGATGTCGCGGCAACCCTGGCCGGGTTCTTCGGCCTCGATCCATTTCCGAGCGGCACGAGCTTCCTGCCCGAACTCGGGAAAGGTGATCCAAAATCTGAGATTTGAGATTGAAGCCGACCTGCCGATTCGTTGAACTCGCCGCCCATGAATACCGCCCTCCTTTTCGATATCGACGGCACCCTCACCGTCCCGCGCCTGCCGCTCAACCGGGAAATGGCCGATGCCCTGGGCGCCATCAATGTCCCTTGGCACGTCGCCGCCGGAAGCAATCTGGATCTCGTCGTCCCCCAGTTTCTCCAACCGCTCTGGGACTTCGGCTGCCGCCGCGATTTTGAGGCCTTCGTCAGCAACGGTTCCGCCCATTATCGGTGTCCCTTCTCCGAACGCTTCTCGATCGACGAAGTCCTGCTTTTCGACTTCAAGAATCACCTCGGCGACGACGACTTCGCGCGCCTGATCACCGAGTTGGAAGGCTCTCTCTCCGCCCCCGAGTTCGCCCTGCCCGAAACCGTCTCCGTCATCGGCGACCAGATCAAGAATCGCGGCTCCATGGTCAACTGCACCCCCATCGGCCGCCCCGCCAAGGCCGCGCTTGACGACGCCGCCCTGGCCAACCGCAAGGCCTTCGTTTCCTTCGACAAGGAAACCGGCTACCGCCGCCGCGTGATAGCCCACCTGAGCGACCGGCTGGGGGACATCATGAGCGCCAAGAATCTCCGCATCATGCTCGGCGGCGAAACCTCCTTCGATCTCGTCATCGCCGGCCAGGACAAGACCAACGCCGTCACCACCCTGAACCAGGAGGGCTTCGACGACATGGTCTTCTTCGGCGACGCCCTCTTTCCCGGCGGCAACGACTCCGTCATCGCCGACTACATCGCAGACTGGATGTCCGACGCCCCCTGCCCCGTTCGCGCCATCCAGGTTGAAGGCTGGGAGCACACCCTCGCCGAACTCCGCAAGGGCGGCTGGCTGGCCGGCTGATCCCGAAGTGACGTCAGCGCGCCCGGACAGCGGCAGCGAATCCAAAGCCGGTGGGGAGAGACTCCGTCGAGCCCAAATCGAAGTCCCGGGGGGGACGCCCCCCCGGCTCCTTCAGAGCTTTGAAGTGGGCTCCACGAAACCGGTCCCAACCGGCTTTCACGAGCCTTTCGGTTCACGGAAACCCTCGAAGAAATCCCGCCTTCTCCCCTCCGAACCAGGGCAAGCACCGTGATCGCCCTCTCTTTGAACACGGGCGCCAATTCCCCCTTGCCTTCAAACGGCATCATTTGTAATCGTTTCGCCATCACGAAGAATCTCAAGCAGCCATGTCTGACCAACCGAACATTTCCGAGGCCGAGTGGAAGATCATGAAGTTGCTGTGGAAGAAATCCCCCCAGCCCGCCTACGATCTCATCCAGCAATTAAGCCGGACGGAGGACTGGAATCCACGCACGGTCAAGACCCTGCTCAACCGCCTGCTGAAGAAGGGCGCGTTGAAGCATGAGACCTACAAGAATCTCTACCTTTACTCGCCGGCGGTGGAGGCGTCCGATTGCATCAAGGCAGAAACGCGTTCCTTCCTCGACCAGGTGTTTGACGGCTCGCTCTCCGGCATGATGCTGCACTTCGCGGAAAATCAAAAAATGTCCAAGGCGGAGATCCTGGAAATCAAGGACATCGTCAACCGGATGGAATGCTACGATGGATGACCAACTAATTCATATCAACATATCCTGATGCGTTGATTTTAAACTTGAAGCACCGCCTTGCTGCCCACACACTTCGCCTCACCTATTGTGAGCGAAGCGAAAAAGAATACGACCGACCGGACCGAGGAACTCCGCGCCCTGTTGCGGGAGCGCATCCTCGTCATCGATGGCGCGATGGGCACGACCATCCGCGAATACAGTCTCACCGAGGAGGATGTCCGCGGCGACCGGTTCAAGGACGCCACGAAGGATCTCAAGAACAACGGCGACCTTTTCTCCCTCACCCGCCCCGACATCATCTCCGACATCCACAAGCGGTTTCTCGAAGCCGGCGCGGACATCATCGAGACCAACACCTTTTCCGCCACCAGCCTCGGACAACACGAATTCTTCGTGGAGGACCCGCGTGACAGCGGCGGGCGCAAGGATCCAGAGTTCTTTCAGAAGATCATCGAGGATCAATTCCTCAACGACCTGGCCCGCGAAATCAACCTTGAGTCCGCGCGTCAATGCCGCGAGCAGGCCGACGCGGTCTCTCAAGCGGACGGCAGGCCCCGCTTCGTCGCCGGAGCCATAGGCCCCCTGACCGTCTCCCTCTCCAACACGCCCGACGCCGAGGACGCCAGTTTTCGCGCCGTCACCTTCGACCAGGTCAAGTCCGCCTACATCGGTCAGATCCGCGCGTTGATCGAGGGCGGCGTGGACATCCTGCTGGTCGAGACGATCTTCGATTCCCTCAACGCAAAGGCCGCCCTGATCGCGATCCAGGAGGTCTTTGACGAAGATGGCATCCGCCTGCCGATCATGATTTCGGCCGCCGTCGGCCGCGGCGGAGAGACCATGATCTCCGCCCAGACCGTGCAGGCCTTCTGGCATGCCATACGCCACGTCAAACCGCTGGCCGTCGGGCTCAACTGCTCCCTCGGCCCCGACCTGATGCGGCCTTTCCTCGCGGAATTGGGCGACGAGGCGGACTGTTTCGTCTCGGTCTACCCCAACGCCGGCCTGCCCAATCCCCTGGCCCCGACCGGCTTTGATCTCGAGCCCTGCCACATGGGCGACTTCCTGAAGGAATTCGCCGCCGAAGGCTTGATCAACATCGCTGGCGGCTGCTGCGGCAACACGCCCGACCACATCGCCAAGATCGCCCGATCCGTCGCCGGCCTGACGCCGCGCCGCGTCCCGGAGCCCCTCGCCCCGGAAGCGCGCCGCCGGATGCTGCTCAGCGGCTCGCTGCCTTTCATCTACGACAGCGACACCTTCATGATGATCGGCGAGCGCACCAACGTGGCCGGTTCCCCGCGCTTCGCCAAGATGATCAAGGAGGAGCGCTACGAGGACGCCGTCGCCATCGCCCGCCAACAGGTTGAGAACGGAGCCAACGTCATCGACGTCTGCATGGACGAGGGGATGATCGACGGCGTCGCGGCCATGACGAAGTTCCTGCACCTCCTCGCCGCGGAGCCCGAGATCGCCAAGGTCCCCATCATGGTCGATTCCTCCAAGTGGGAGGTGATCGAAGCCGGCCTGAAATGCCTGCAGGGCAAGGGCATCGTGAACTCCATCTCGCTGAAGGAGGGCGAGGAGAAGTTCCGCGAACAGGCGAAGCGCATCCTGCAATTCGGCGCCGCCGTCGTGGTCATGGCTTTCGATGAAAAGGGCCAGGCAGACAATTACGATCGTCGCGTCGAGGTTTGCGGCCGCGCCTATCGCATCCTTGTGGAAGAGGTGGGCTTCCCGCCCGAGGACATCATCTTCGACCCCAATGTCCTCACCGTCGGCACGGGCATGGAGGAACACGCGGACTACGCCGTGGACTTCATTCGCGCCACCAAATGGATCAAGGACAACCTTCCCCATGCCAAGATCAGCGGCGGCATCTCCAACGTCTCCTTCAGCTTCCGCGGCAACAACGTCGTCCGCGAGGCCATGCACTCGTCCTTCCTCTTTCACGCCATCGAGGCCGGGCTCGACATGGGCATCGTCAACGCCGGCATGCTCGAGGTCTATGAGGAGATTCCCAAGGACCTGCTGGAGTTGGTGGAGGATGTCCTGCTGAACCGCCGTGCCGACGCCACCGAACGCCTGGTTGAACACGGCGAAAAACTCAAGGCCGAGGGGGCTTCCGACAAGGAGACGAAAGTCGAGGAGGCCGCCTGGCGCAAGGAGACCGTCGGCAAGCGCCTTGAACATGCCCTGGTCAAGGGCATCGACACCTTCATCGAGCAGGACACCGAGGAAGCCCGCCAGAAACTCGGCCGCCCGCTCCATGTCATCGAGGGGCCGTTGATGGACGGCATGAGCGTCGTCGGCGACCTGTTCGGCGCGGGCAAGATGTTCCTGCCGCAGGTCGTCAAGAGCGCCCGTGTCATGAAGAAGGCGGTCGCCTACCTGCAGCCCTTCATGGAGGAGGAAAAGGCCGAATCCGGCGGCGTCAAATCCGCCGGCAAGGTCGTCATGGCCACCGTCAAGGGCGACGTCCACGACATCGGCAAGAACATCGTCGGCGTCGTGCTGCGCTGCAACAACTACGAGGTCATCGACCTCGGAGTCATGGTCCAGTCCGAGAAGATACTCCAGACCGCCCGCGAAATCGGGGCCGACGTCATCGGGCTCAGCGGCCTCATCACGCCGTCGCTCGACGAGATGATCCACGTCGTCAAGGAGATGCGGCGAGAAGGCATCGACCTTCCCGTGCTCATCGGCGGCGCGACCACCAGCCGCAAGCATACGGCGGTGAAGATCGCTCCGGCGGGGGAAGTTCCGGTCGTCCACGTGCTGGACGCCTCCCGCGCGGTCGGCGTCGTCAGTTCACTTCTGAGCCCCGTGCAACGGGATGGCTTCATCCGGGAGAACGCGGCGGCCCAGGTGGAACTACGCGCCGAACATGAGGGGCGCCGTGACCGCAAGCCGCTCGCCCCGCTGGCACAAGCCCGCGAGAACAAGGCTTCCTTCGACTGGAGTCCCGCCGCCATCGCCCAGCCAGCCTTCACCGGCGTCCGCGTCATTGAGGATGTGTCGCTGGAACAGCTCATCGACTTCATCGACTGGACGCCCTTCTTCCACACCTGGGAGATCCGCGGCCGTTATCCGGGAATCCTGGAGAAGAACGAGCGGGCCAAAGAACTGTTCGATGACGCGCAAACGCTGCTCAAACGCATCGTCTCGGAGAAACTCCTCACTCCCAAGGCCGTCTACGGGTTCTTTCCCGCCAACAGCGTGGGCGACGATGTTGAGCTCTACACGGACGAAACCCGCGCCCAGGTTCTGACCAGGTTCCACTTCCTTCGCCAGCAACTCATCAAGACCGGCGACCAGCCCAATCTCTGCTTGTCGGATTTCATCGCTCCAAAGGGCTCCGGCTCTGACTTCCTCGGCGCCTTTGCCGTGACAGTGGGCCACGGAACCGAGGAACTCTGCGCCGAGTTCGAAAAGGACCACGACGATTACCACTCGATCCTGACGAAGGCGCTGGCCGATCGCCTCGCCGAAGCCTACGCGGAGTTCCTTCACCAACGGGCACGCACGGACTGGGGCTTCGGGAACGACGAGAACCTCAACGCCGACGCCCTCATCCGGGAGGAATACCGGGGCATCCGCCCGGCCGCCGGCTACCCCGCCTGCCCCGATCACACCGAGAAGCGGATTCTCTGGGACCTGCTCGACGCCGAGGCCAAAACCGGGATCAAACTCACCGAGAGCTTCGCCATGTGGCCCGCCGCCAGCGTCAGCGGCCTTTACTTCGCCCACCCCGAATCCCGCTACTTCACCGTCGGACAACTCGACCGCGACCAGATCGAGGACTACCAAACGCGCAAGGGCATGGAATTGGCCGCCGTCGAACGCTGGCTCTCCCCCTACCTGAACTACGACCCGGAATAGGAGAACGCGTAGTCGAGACCAAAACAAAACCCCAACGGGGTCAAGGCAACTGGAAATAGCGCGGCGCACATCCCTTCTTTCACACCGGCAGGACGACGCCTTCCCTGCTTGCACAACCGCCTCCCTCAGCGAATTGTGCCCATTTGACGCAATTCCGCCCCCTTTTCAGCTTGCGGGTCACATGCGGAAAATGTTACACACTCGCCTCTTATGGCAGCAATCGGTCGATTTCAGAAGGGCGACGACATTTTTTACGCGAAGGTCGTGGACGGCGAGTTGTTCAAACTCAAAGGCGACGTCTTCGGATCGCCGTCCTTCCAGAAAAAGCCCACCCCGCGCAAAGGCGTCAAGACGCTCATACCCGTCCAGCCCTCCAAAGTCATCGCCGTCGGACTCAATTATGCCGACCACGCCCGCGAATCGGGCTTGGAGCCCACCAAGGAACCGCTTTTCTGGCTGAAGGCGCCGACGTCCCTGATCCCGGACGGCGGCAAGGTCGATATCCCCTTTCCGGACCACGAGGTGCATTTCGAGGCCGAGTTGGCGGTCGTGATCGGACGTCGCGTCCGCAACGTAACCCCCGCCGCCGCCGCGCGTTACATCTTCGGCTACACCGCCGCGCAGGACATCAGCGACCGCACCATCCAGAAATCCGAGAGCCAGTGGGCGCGCGCCAAGTCCTTCGATACCTTCACGCCGCTGGGACCCTACGTGGAGAACAAGATCGATCCGCACAGCCTGACGATCCAGCTCTTCCAGAACGGCCAGTTGCGTCAGAACTCCAACACCAGCCAGTTGATCTTCAACACCTTTGAGCTGGTGAGCTTCATCTCGACCAACATGACCCTCCTGCCCGGCGACATCATCCTCACGGGCACCCCCGGAGGCGTCGGCCCGATCGAGTCCGGCGATCGCTTGGAAGTCCGCATCCAAGGCCTCTCCCCGCTGGTCAACAGTGTGAAGTAGGCGAGCGGCGTAGGCCGATCTCCAGGTCGCGGTTTTCCCGGAGGCTTTTCCGCCGATCAAGGCGGGAAATCTCAAGCCCCAAGACGTCCCCACCAACCTTTTTAAACGAAATGAACTGGTCTCAAACCTTCATCCCCACCCTCAAAGAGGCTCCTTCGGACGCTGAGATCGTCTCGCACAAGCTGCTGCTGCGCGCCGGCCTGATCCGCAAGCTCTCCGCCGGGCTCTACACCTTCATGCCCATGGGCCTGCGCGTGCTGCGCAAGGTCGAGAACATCGTCCGCGAGGAGATGAACCGCGCCGGAGCCTTGGAGGTCCTCATGCCCGCGCTGCAGCCGCCCGACATCTGGAAGCAGAGCGGCCGCTACGAGGGCG
The DNA here is from genome assembly GCA_038126235.1 of Verrucomicrobiales bacterium. Classification (GTDB taxonomy): domain Bacteria; phylum Verrucomicrobiota; class Verrucomicrobiia; order Limisphaerales; family JAYPEY01; genus JAYPEY01. The sequence goes on along the minus strand of JAYPFK010000038.1, from coordinate 18,553 downwards.
CCAGCGACGTGCTCTTCAAGGCCAAGGACAAGCAAGGCCGAGAATATGTCCTCGGGCCCACCCACGAGGAGGTCATCACCTCACTGGTTGCCGGCGAGATCAATTCCTACCGCCACCTGCCGCGGAACTTCTACCAGATCCAGACCAAGTTTCGCGACGAGATCCGCCCCCGCTTCGGCCTCATGCGCGCCAAGGAATTCATCATGAAGGACGCCTACTCCTTCGACGTGGACGACGCGGCCGCCACGAAGAGCTACGAGATCATGGCCGAGGCCTACAAGCGCATCTTCGCCCGCTGCGGCCTGAAAGCCATGCCCGTCGAGGCCGACACCGGCATCATCGGCGGCAGCCTCTCCGCTGAGTTCATGGTCCCCGCCGAAACCGGCGAGAACGACGTCGTCTACTGCGAGACCGGCGAATACGCCGCCAACATCGAGAAGGCGACCAGCAAGCTGCCCGAATCCGACACCACCGGCTGCGCGGATTCCGACCCCGCGGCAACCGCCGAGGTCGAGAAGTTCGCCACTCCCGGAGTCAAGACCATCGAAAACCTCGCCAAGGATCCCTACAACGTCGCCGCCAACTGCCAGATCAAGACCCTCGTCTTCATCGTCAAGGACCAGCCAACGATCGTCCTCATGCGGGGCGACCATCAGCTCAACGAGACCAAGCTCATGGCCTTCCTCGGCACGAACGAACTCCGCCCCGCCGAGGACGCCGAGATCTTCGAGGCCCTCGGAGCCCACGCGGGCAGCCTCGGCGCGGTCGATGTGAAGGAGATCCCGGTCTACGCCGATGTCGTCCTGCGCGGCTGCAAGGGCATGACCACCGGCGCGAACGAGGACGGCTTCCATGTCCGCAACGTCGGCATCGACCGCGACATTCAAGTCAAGGACTGGGCGGACTTCCGCACCGTCCAGGTCGGCGAGCCCTGCCCCGTCACCGGCCAACCGCTCAAGATCCGCCGCGCCATCGAGGTCGGCCACGTCTTCAAGCTCGGCACGAAGTATTCCGTGGCCCTCGGCGCGCTCTACCTCGACGAGGACGGCAAGCAGCAACCGATGGTCATGGGCTGCTACGGCATCGGAGTCACCCGCACCGTGCAGGCCGTCATCGAGCAGAACAACGACAAGGACGGCATCTTCTGGCCGGTCACTGTCGCGCCCTTCCAGGTCTGCATCACCGCCCTCGACGTCGCCCCCGACGGCCCCGTCATGAAGGAGGCCGTCCGCATCCACGACGAGCTGGAGGCCCTGGGCGTCGAAGTCATTCTCGACGACCGCGACCAACGCCCCGGCGCGAAGTTCAAGGATTCCGAACTCGTCGGATTCCCCCTGCGCATCGGCATCGGCGAACGCTCCCTCGCCACCGGCGAAGTCGAACTCAAACCCCGGCACGGCGGCGAGATGGAAAAAGTGAACGTCGAAGACGCCGTCGCCAAGGCCATGGAGTGGTTGAGGGCTAACGGGTTTGAGGGCTGAATGTTCACCCTGCTGAAATCCGATTCCGCCACCCGCGCCCGACGCGGCCGCCTCCAAACGACGCACGGCACGATCGAGACGCCGATCTTCATGCCGGTGGGCACGCAAGGCACGGTGAAGGCGCTCGATCCGCGTGAACTCCGTGAACTCGAGGCCCAGATCATCCTCGGCAACACCTACCATCTCTCCCTCCGCCCCGGGATGGAGATCATGGAGAAGCTGGGAGGCCTGCACAAGTTCATGGGCTGGGACGGCCCGATCCTGACCGACAGCGGCGGCTTCCAGGTCTTCAGCCTCGCCAAGATCCGCAAGGTCAAGGAACACGGCGTCGCCTTCCAGTCCCACATCGACGGCAGCCCCCTCTTCCTCGGCCCCAAGGAGGCAATGGAGATCCAGCGCATCATCGGATCGGACATCGCCATGGTCCTTGACGAATGCCCGCCCCACGGCGCGCCCGAGAAGCAACTCCGCGAGGCCGTCGACCGCACCGTCCGCTGGGCCGCCGAATGCCTCGAACAACCCCGCGCAGAGGGACAACTCTATTTCGGCATCGCCCAGGGCGGAACCCACAAGACCCTCCGCGAGGAATGCGCCCAACGCCTCGTCGAACTGGACTTCGACGGCTACGCCATCGGCGGCGTCAGCGTCGGGGAGACCGAGGCCGAGATGTACGAGGCCGTGGAGTACGCGGAGCCGCATCTTCCCGCCGACAAGCCCCGCTATGCCATGGGGCTCGGCACGCCGCCGCAACTGCTGGAACTCGTCGCCCGTGGCGTGGACATGTTCGACTGCGTCCTGCCCACCCGGATCGCCCGCAACGGCACCGCCTTCACCCGCGAGGGCGCGCTCACCATCAAGGCCAGCTACAACAAGGACCATGAGGGCCCGATCGAGGAAGGCTGCGATTGCTACGCCTGCCGGAACTTCTCCCGCGCCTATATCCGCCACCTCTTCCAGGCGCAGGAGATCCTCGCCCTGCGGCTTCTTTCCATCCACAACGTCCGCATGTTTCTGCGCCTGATGAAAGACGCCCGCGCCCACATCGAGGCCGGGACATTCGACGCGTTCCGGAGGGAGTTTGTCGCAGGCTACGTGCCCTCCGAGAAGGTCCGTCAGGATCGGGAAAAGGCGGAAAGCGGGGAGTGATTTTCTCGTCCTCGAATCCCAACGAGGTTCACACCGCCTGGGGAGAATTGGGAGCCGACGTTCAAAGTCCGTCTCACCCCAACGATTCCCCTTTCCCCTCCTGAGCCATTCCGTTATCCCCTAGCGCATGGCCGACAAGACCTTTTCCAATTCCGACCAGGCCGTGGCTGCGGCGAACGTGCCGGACCTCCAGGTCATCGGGGACGGCGATCTCTTTCAGGTGCTGACCAAGGCCTGGTCCGAGTCCGAAGGCTGGATGAAATCGACCAAGGCGCTGGAGATCAAGGGGCTTGGGTGCCTGGTCCAGGTGACCACACATCAACGCAACCCCGACGGCACCCACGCCATCGCCGAAGCCTTGTCATTCGTCCCCGGTGTGAAGCTGGACTACTCCGAGAGCCCCCCGGTCATGAAGAACGCGGGAACCATCCGGTGAGTGTCCGCTTCTATCATATTCCAGCCTGTACAATCCCGCGCATGAACGCCGAATTTCCAAAAGAGGTGGGGCAGACTGTCTTCAGTGAGCCGCGCCGGGACAGGCTCACGTCGGCTCATTCGGAAAATTCGCCCCACCCTCTCCGAATCATTTTTCGCCAGAAACCGTCCTGACATCATGCCCGCACACTCCACAGCCCTCCGCCCCCTTTCTGTGTTCCTGACGCTCGCAAGCGCCGTGAGCGTTCTCACCTCGACCAGCCTCGACGCCGAGGACTGGCCCCAGTTCCTCGGACCGCGCCGCGATTGCACGTCCACCGAAACCGGGCTGCTGGACCGTTTTCCCGAGTCCGGCCCGACCATCTTGTGGAAGAAAGTCATCGGGACAGGCTACAGCGCTCCCTCCGCAAAGGACGACCGGCTGGTGTTCCACCATCGGTTGGGTTTCGAAGAGATTGTGGAATGCGTCGACGCCGCAACCGGCCGGGAGATCTGGCGGTTCGGTTACTCCAGCCGCTATCGCGACCCCTACGGCTACAACAACGGCCCCCGCTGCTCGCCCCTGATCGCGGGCGACCTCGTCTACCTCTACGGCGCGGAAGGCATTCTCTACTGTCTCGATTTCAAGACCGGACAGGAGATCTGGCGGCGCAATACCGCAGTGGAGTGGGATGTGCCGCGCGCCTTCTTCGGTGTTGGCTCCACCCCCGTCCTGGACGGCGACAAGCTCTTCGTCATGGTCGGCGGACAGCCCAACTCCGGCATGGTAGCCCTCGACGCCAAGTCCGGAAAGACCCTCTGGGAAAACGGCGGCCGCGACACCTGGAAAGGCGCCTACAAACTCGGCTGGCCGGGCGAACCGCCCGTCCGCTGGACCGGCACGGAGAAGATCGCCAGCTACTCCACCCCCGTCCTCGCCGACATCCACGGAAAGCGCCACCTGCTCTGCGTCTTCCGCCAGGGCCTCGTCTCCTTCGATCCGGCGGACGGCTCGGTGAACTTCAAGCGTTGGTTCCGTTCCCGCGCGAACGACTCCGTCAACGCCATGAATCCGCTTGTCGTGGACGACACCGTCATCATTTCCGCCGCCTACTATAGCGTCGGTTCGGTGGCGATGCGGGTCAACGCGGACGGAAAGAGCTTCCAGGAAGTCTGGAGCACGGACGCGCGCCGCGACAAGGAGCGCGGCCACGAACCCGTCCTCGAGGTCCACTGGACCACCCCCGTCGTGAAGGACGGTTACGCCTACGCCTTCAGCGGACGCAACGAACCGGACGCGCGCTTCCGCTGCGTCGAACTGAAGACCGGCAGGCTCATGTGGGATCGCGACGAGAGCTGGGCCAAGCATTCCACCAAGACCCCGGAAACCTACGGCCGCGGCTCCGCCATTCTCGCCGACAACAAATTGATCGTGTTGGGCGAGGGTGGACTGCTCGGCCTGGTCAAGCCCCGTCCCGACCAGCTTGAGGAAATCTCCCGCTGGCAGGTTCCGGAGTTCCACCACCCCTGCTGGGCCGCGCCCATCCTTTCCCGCAAGAAAGTCTATCTACGCTCCGAAGACCGCCTGGTCTGCCTGGATTTCTCGGGCACGAAATGAAGCCGTTCCGAAAAGAGGTTGGATTGACCGCGACCCAAGACTAGATTCGTGGGGTCCAACGCGCATCCTATCCCAGCAGTCGCATGAAGATCCCCAGTTTCCACAGGTTCCGCCTCCTCCTCGCCGCGCTCCCCCTCACGCTTGCGTTTTCCGCCCTCGCCCAGGTCGCGGAAACGATCGATCCCACCCCGGTCCGGGGGCGTTACTTCATCTCGCCCTTCGGCAACGACGAATGGTCTGGGCAACTGCCCGAACCCAATGCGGCGCGGTCGGACGGCCCCTTCAAAACTTTCGTCCGCGCCCGCAAGGCCCATCGCGACGACACGGTCAAAACACGGGTCATCGTGCGGCAGGGAAGCTACTACTTCGCTGAACCGTTTGAACTGGAGAAGGTGGATTCCGGCTCCAGCTATGAGGCCTATCCCGGCGAACGCGTCACCCTCAGCGGCGGCCGCCCGATCCTGAACTGGAGCAAGGGAACGGGCTCCATCTGGGCCGCGAAGATCCCCGAGACCCGGACCGACAAGTGGGTGTTTCGCCAACTCCGCGTGGGCGACCAACAGGAGCCCAACGCCCGCCAACCGGACTTCGATCCCGCCAATCCCGTTGAGGGCGGTTTCTACTTTGTCGATGCGCCCGAGAAAAAACAGGGAGCCTTCCGCTCCCCCATCTCCAAGATTCAGAATCGCGGCGACTGGGTGGAATGGTCGGCCAGCGTTCCACGCGACGCCGAGTACCGCATCTTCTTCCTCTACCAGGCGTCAAACCGACGTTACAACATCGCCGACGTCGGCGAGCGCATGTCGATCTCCGTCGATGGCGGCCTCCCCATGAAGCTGAAGAACCTCAAGGACTCGTCATCGTTCGCCTGGGCCGAGGTTGCCAAGACCAACCTTACCGAGGGCGCCCACCTGATCCGTTGGGCAAACGACGAGGGGGGCTTTCTCAACCTCGACGCCCTGATGCTGACTGACGATCCCGTCTGGGATCCGGGTCGCCAACGCGCCCCGGCCGCAGGGCGCGCCGTGATCACAGTGCAGGCCGAGGTCATGGAGAACCACGGCTGCAAGGAGATCGTCATCCCCGCGGGCAAGACCGCAGTCTCGAAGACCGCCTTCAAATTCAAGCTCGGCGACGTGCCGGGCTACCCGCGCTCCCCGGAGCCCGAATACCACATCTTCCCCGGCAACGGCGTCGCCAGCACGATCCTGCACCAACGCCGCGCCGACGTGCGCAACCGCGTCGTCTCGGTCGAACAAAGCAGCAACGCCACCCTCGACATCACCCCCGGCAGCCGCTACTTCGTCAGCAACATCCTCGAAGGGCTCACCTCGCCGGGCGAATGGTATCTCGATCTGCGCGGGACCACTCTCTACTACTGGCCCCAGTCGCCCGACTTCCAGCGCCAAGGCGTCGTCGCCCCCTTCCTCGACCGCATCATCCACATCAAGGGCGATCCCGCCAGGAATGACTACGTCCAGGACGTGCGGATCAAGGGCTTTACCTTCAGCGACACAACCTTCTCCCGGCACGTCAACGTCTTCATGCCCGAAGACGCCGCCGTCTGGCTCAGCGGCGCGCGCAACTGCGTCCTCGAAGGCAATCGCTTCGTCAACCTCGGCGGCAATGCCATCCGCGTCGAGGAGAAGAGTTCCGGCAACGAGATCGTCGGCAACGAGATTGCCCACGTCGGCCAGGGCGGCGTGCTGCTGCTGGGCGACAACGACACCCAGCCCAAGCGGACACTCATCGCCGGAAACTGGATGCACCACCTCGGCCGCGAATTGAAGCACGTCGCCGGCGTCTATTGCGTCAGCGCCGGCGAAACCCGCGTGGCGAACAACCTCTTCGAGGATCTGCCGCGCTACGCAATCTCCTTCAAGAGCCTGAACTCCAAGAGCTATTCCCACGGCAACATCGCGGAATACAACGAGATCCGACGCGTCTGTCTCGAAACCGCAGGCGGCGCGGCGATCGAGACCTCCGGCCCGCACAAACTCGACACGGGCAACATCATCCAGTTCAACCGCATCCACGATGTCCCCGGCCTCGGGACGGACGAGAACGGCGAATTCAAGAAACCCTATCTGAGCTGGGGAATCCTGCTCGACGCCTATTCCAGCGGCACGACCGTCCGCGGCAACGAGGTGGTCGGCAACGCTGAAGGCGGCCTCTGCATCACCGGCGGAAAGAACAACCTCATTGAAAACAATGTCTTCGCCAACGGCCTCGCCCATCAGGTCCTGTTCCGCGTGGATTCCAACGCCCAGAAGAACCGCTTCCTCCGGAATGTTCTCCAGTATTCCCTGATCGAAGGCGACTTCATCGGGGCCTCCGGTCGTTGGTCTCCGCGCTTCCTCGAAAGCTGCGACTACAACCTCTACTGGCAGACCGAAGGCGTCGGCTACCTCAGCTCGGCGACCAAGCCCCTCACCCCCGTCGGGAACTTCGGTCAGTGGCAGTCCTCCGGTTTCGACAAGAATTCCGTCATTGCCGATCCCGGCTTCGTCAACCACCTCATGGATGACTTCAAACTCAGCGCCGCATCCCCCGCCTTCAACAAAATCAACTTTGAGCCCCTCCCCTACGACAAGATCGGACTAGGCGGCTTTGAGCGGTCTTGGAAAATAAATTGAGTCCGGGGACCGCCCGGTTTCCGCAAGCGTGTTCTCCGGAGCGCGGGATTTATCCCGCTTCAACGTCGGACAGCGGCGCGCGTCGGCATGGCGCCCCCCCTCGGCAACGTCGGAGGTCGAAGCGGAATGAACTCCGCGCTCCGCGCTACTCACGCCAACCAGTCCCCGATCACCCTGCCGCTTACATCGGTAAGGCGGTGGTCCCGCCCGCCGTGGCGGAAGGTCAAGCGTTCGTGGTCCACTCCGAGTTGATGCAGGATCGTGGCGTGGACGTCGTGAATGTCGACCTTGTCCTGCACGACCCGGTTTCCAAATTCATCCGTCGCGCCATAGGCCTGGCCGCCCTTGAAGCCGCCGCCGGCGAGGAAGATCGTGTAGCCGTCCACGTGGTGGTCGCGCCCGCACGAGGCGGTGATCTTCGGGGTGTGCGGCGTGCGACCCATCTCCCCCGCCCAAAGCACGATCGTCTCGTCCAGCAATCCCCGCTGTTCCAGGTCCACGATCAGCGCGGCGACAGACTGCTCCGTCACCCGGGCGTTCTTTTCGTGGTTCCTCTTCAACAGACCGTGCTGGTCCCAAGGCGAATTGTTGCCGTCGAAGCTCGGGCAGGTGATCTCCACGAAGCGGACGCCGGCCTCGACCATGCGCCGCGCGCGCAGGGCCTGGGTGGCGTAATAGCGCTGATGCTCGTCCGTCGAGTCCACCCCGTAAAGCTGGCGGATATATGCCGGTTCCCCGGAAACGTCCGTCACCTCCGGGATCGCGGTCTGCATGCGGAAGGCCGTCTCGTAATTGGCGATCGCCGCCTCAATGGGATTGGGATCGGAAACCCGGCTCGCGAAGCCCCGATCCTGCGCCGCCAGGAGATCCAACTTCCTGCGTTGCTGTTTCAACGGGGACCCCGGCGTGACATTGTCGACCGGCGTCCCCTTGGCGCGGACCATCGTCGCCTGGAATGAAGCCGGGAGGTAGGAACTGCCAAAGTTCTCCAGTCCTCCGTTGGGCACCCAGTCGTTGTTGAGCACGACGTAACCCGGGAGATTTCCGTTCTCCGTCCCCAATCCGTAGGAGACCCAGGCGCCGAGGCTCGGAGCCTGCCCCAGGATGCGCCCGGTGTGCAGCAGCAGATTCTGCTGCCCGTGCAGCGGCAGTTCGCCAACCATGGAACGCACGACACACAGTTTGTCCGCGACACCGGCGATCTTCGGAAACAGGTCGCTGACCCAGAGCCCGCTTTGTCCGTGTCGCGAGAATTCCCAGGGACTTCCGAACCACACCCGGTTCGGATTCGATTGTGAACGCACGGACATCGCGGTCTGCCCGATCTTCTCACCCTCCCGCTTCTTCAAATCCGGTTTGGGGTCGAAGGTGTCCACATGACTGGGCCCGCCATCCATGAAGCAGAAGATGATGTTTCGGGCCCTGGCGGCGTGATGCGTCCGTCTCTCTTCAGCCGCCAGCATCCCCCGCAAGGCCAACCAACCGAAACCCACAGCGGAGCGTTGGAGAAAGCCGCGACGGGTGGCTCCAGGAACGGAAGCCTCCCCAGGCATGTTCCGAAATCCAGGAACCCTGTTTGTGCGCGTCGTGGCATTCATCATTGATTTCGCGGCAGGGGCTGCATCCGACTAATCGAATCCGAGTTTCCTCCGCATCTCCGGCAGCGGCGGAGCCATCAACAACGCGCCGCATGAAGCGCAAAACGAGGCCGCCGCGGATACGGAAGGACTCATGTAGTCCATCCACGTTCCCCCACCCCGCGGGCGCACCTGCAGAACCGAGCTGCCCAACCCGAGAAAAATTGCATTCCAGGCGCTCCGATTCAGCGCTGTCTCCGCGGGCACCATGACCTCACCACAACAGGGACACTTCGTTGGCGCGTCTTTCATGGTCAACGATGGTAGATGAACTCCTTCGTGTTGAAAACCGTATGCGCGAGTTCGGTCCAGACAGCAGCGTCGTCCATCACCGGTCCGGTTCCCGCCAACTCGTCCGCAGCATTCACCCAGCGTTCCGTTTCCTCCGACGTCGGATTTCTGCCGAAGGCCGCGCGGAACATCGTCGCCACCCGGGCCGCCGCATTCCTGTGCGCCATCGAGCAAAGCCGCGCGCCCCAGACCTCCGCCAGACGATGCGCCAACGGATCATTCAACAGGGTCAACGCCTGCGCCGGCACGTTCGTCACGTCGCGGCAGCCAGTCGGCAGCTTCAGGTCCGGAAGGTTGAAGCCGACCAGAAACTCCGGCGGCTGCATGATTGACATCTCCAGATAGAGCGACCGTCGACCGCCGCTTTCCAGCGGCCCCGCGAAGAGCCGCTTCTTCGCGTCCTCGGAGATTCGCGGCGGATTGATCGGCCGACCATAAAGCTCCAGGTCCAACCTCCCGGACACTGCCAGCATCGCGTCCCGGATGGCTTCAGCTTCAAGCCGGCGCGTGGACTGGTGATGCAGCAGGCGGTTCGCCGGGTCCTTCACGACCGCCATATCGGACACCTCGCCCGATTGGCGGAATGTCCGGCTAAGCGCCAACTGTCGCACAAGCCGCTTGGTCGACCAGCCTTCGCGCATGAACCGAACCGCGAGCCAATCCAGCAGTTCCGGATGCGAGGGCCGGTCGCCGAGTTTTCCGAAATCATTCGGAGTGCGGACAATCCCCCTGCCAAACACCCACTGCCAGACCCGGTTCACGTAGACCCGCGCCGTCTGCGGGTTCTGCGGCGAGGCCAGGTATTCAGCGAGCTCCAGCCGGCCGCTGCCCGTCGCCGCGCCCACCCCGTGTTTCCCGGCAAAGGCCTCCAGAAAGTCGCGTCGCACCGGCTCACCCTCCTGATAAACATCACCGCGGAGGTTCAAGCGATAGTTGACCGGCTCCAGGTCGCGCTCATCCATGCCGTTCGCGCTGCGCGGAAACCCGATCCGCGCCTCGACCGCGCGGTAACGCTCAACCAATTCCGCGAACCCCGGCGCGGCCGCCATGTCGTTCGGCAGAAGACCGGTTTTCAACATCCAATTCAGGACCTTCACGTCGCCGGAACTTGAGCGCCCCGTCCCCCAACGCCCGACCGTTCCAGCAAGCCAGGCGGACAAGCGGGACCATGCGTCTTCCGTCGTCGCGGGGGCCTTACCTTCATAAAGCGACGCAAACTCCTCGAACGTGTCCACCATCGCGGCGCCGGACTCGTCCGCCGCGATCCCGACAATGCTGAACCAACTCCGCTTGTCGAACCCCTCGTCCGTGGCGGGCAACGTGACCCCGCCCGCGCGGGCAACGCCGGTCCGCGGTGGAAAGTTCGGGTTCAACGAGGCCGTGACGAATTCCGTCAGCACCCGCGTCACGCCGTTGGACAGCCCGACCGACGCATCCACCGGAGTCCACTGCGGCGGCTTCGCCGGATCGAAGAACGTCGGCCCCTCGTTCAACAGTGCATTCTGTGGCACGGCCAACCGGCCGGCCCATTCGCCGCCCGCGATCTTCACCCGCGCCCGACCGCCGGGAATCCGCTTCGGATCCGGCGCCCGCACCGCGCCCGACAGCTTCGATGACAGGGCGTGCGTGTGGTAGCCGCGCGGCAACAACTCCGCCACCAGGTTCGTCCCCTTCAGCGAGATCCGCGGCTCGCCGTCGCGGACGTGGCCGTGCTTCATCCCCTTCCCCTCGACGACCCACCCCTCGGGAAAGCCCGCCTTCGAGAAGTCGGTCAAAAGGGTGAACTTCTCGTTCCTCTTCACCCGGTCTGCCTGGTTCTTGCGCCATTCGTCCGCCAGCTCCTTCCACTCCGTCGCAGCAACCGCGTCAGCGGGCGGCTCGTCCGCCAGCGATTCGCGACCGACAGCAATGCGGAACCGCCCCAACGTGTGTTTCGTGCCGAGCCGAAACTCCAGGACCACGGTCCATTCCGCGCCCGCGGCCAGATCGACCGGCTCGGCGAGAGTGAACCAAGCCGTCCGGTCCACGTTCCCGCCCAGACCGACGCCCCAGCCTCGACCACCGGTCAGCGCCGCCGCCACCGGATAATTCGGCTGCGAGTAGTCCGCCCGCGCTGATGCCAGTCCGGCCTCGCGCTCCTTCCCGTTGTCGGGTTTCACCCTCACCCGGATCCGCGACAGCACGAAGTTCCCGTGCTCCGTTCGTCCAGGCCCCCCGCTGCCCAAGCTTTCGTGCGTCAAAGCCTCCAGGCGCAGTTGCGAGACGCTCCCCGCCCCGGTCCGAAAGCGCAGCGTATAGACGTCCTTCTCTGGGACCGGCCCCTTGGCGAATACTGTCCGACCGTCCGATTCAATCTCCAGTTCCGCCGCCTCCGCCGACGCGCGCAGTTCGCGCGCCTCCACATCAATCCAACGCCCGCTTTTCAGAAGTTCCCGAAACGGCCGGGCAGGATCGCCATCGCCTTCCGACCGCAGGGCCTCGGGATGCGCCGCGAGCCATTTCCGCAAGGTCCCCGGCCCGAGATCCAGTTTCCTCCAAAGCTCCCCCAAACGCCCGCGAATCTCCGCCCGCAACGCCTTCAACTCCGCAATTTCAGATTCGTACTGGTCCGGCGCGTCGATGGACCTGGGCATCCAGCGCGGCGTCATGAACACCCCGGCCAGCGCGTAGTAGTCGCGCTGCGAAATGGCGTCCAGCTTGTGGTCGTGACAGCGCGCGCAGGCCACCGTCATCGCGAGGAAGGTCTTGGAGAAGGCGTCAATCTTGTTGTCGATCATCTCCTGATGAATGCCGTTGAAGGCGAGGCTGCTGCCGTGCCGATGCTCGCCCAGGTGGTAGAACATCGGGCCGATCAGGCTTTCGTTGACGCCGACCGACGCGTTGATGCGGGGCTCGGGCAGAAGGTCGCCGGCAATCTGTTCGCAAATCAATTGATCGAAGCCGATATCGTCGTTGAAAGCGCGGACCAGGTAGTCGCGATACTCCCATGATCCCTTCGCGGGAATGTCCCACTCGTAGCCATAGGTGTCGGTGTAACGCACGACATCCATCCAATGTCGAGCGAAGCGCTCCCCGAACTGCGGCGAGGCCAGCAACTCATCGACCAGCTGACCCAACGCCTTTTCCGGGTCACGGGCAAACGCGCGGGGAAACGTCTCCACCTTTGCCGGATCGGGCGGCAGACCGGTAAGCACGAACGACAACCGCCGAAGCAAGACCAGCGGTTCCGCCTCCGGCGCGGGCGTCAGTCCGTTCTCCTCCAGCTTCGACAGGATGAACCGATCCACCGGCACCCTTCCCCAGTCATGACTGGAGACTTCCGGAAGCTCGACCGCTTTCGGCGATTGCAGACTCCACCAGCGCGACCGCTCCGCCAGTTCCTGCTTCCACGCGGCCTCAGCTTCTTTGCCCCCGCTGTCCGCCAACGTCGCAAGGACCGTCAACCACAGGAAAGCCAGCGTCATCAGGGCGATGGTTGCGGCTCGCTCAGTCATGCCTGCTTGATGTCGGTTGTTTGTTCAACGCCAATTCCCGATCCCCTTCTGAGCGCGGCCTCCCTACTCCGAGCGCGCGCGCAGCTTCGGCTTGGCTCCGCCGTGACCTGGTCTACGGAGCTCCTTCTTCAGCCAACCCAACCCATCGAGGTTGTCCCGCAGGGAATCCCTGGCGTCCACGTCGTTCTGGTGATCCAGGATGCCGACCGGCCCGTCGTATCCGCTGTCGATCAACGCCTTCAGCATCGCGCGCTCATGCCGCCCCTGCCCGAGCGCCAGGATCTTCGGCCGGGCTCCCGGATTCATGCCATTCAGGTTCAGGCAAAGGAGGAAGGGCTTCATGAGCGCCAGCGACTCCGCCCAGTCATCAATGTGTTCATGTCCATGATGCCAGTTGTAGACGATCCCGACATTCGCGTGCCCCCGTCGACGCAACTCCTGACAGACAGCGACGAGATTTCCCGGCTCCCCGCCCCAACCGCCGTGATTGTAGAGCCCAAACTGCGAACCCAGTTCCGCCGCGCGTTTCGCCAAAGGCGCGACGGCATCGGCTGCGGCCTCGACTCGCTCCTCCTGCGTCTCCTTCTTCGGACTCGGCGCGGTCCGCCAGATCTGCGGGTGAAGACCGTGCCTCTCAAAAAGCTTGAACGCCGTTTCATGCGCGCTCCAAAACGCGAAAAAATCAATGCCATGCTTCTTGTACTGCTGGATCTCCTCCTCGAACTCCGGCACATGCTGCGCGCGCCAGTCGTAGGCGCAACGACGCAACCCGAGTTCTTTCAGCATCACCGCCCGCTCCTCCGGCCCGCGCTTCGCCGCGTCGAACGGCACAATGCACCAGGCAACGAGGTTCTCCTTCCGCAGGTTGTCCGGCCATTCGGCGCCGACCGCCGTGAAGCCCGCCGCCAAGGCGGCAGCCAGGAGCAAGGATCTGATCAGGAAACTTCTCTTCATGGTGAACGAGAGCAGAAGAAGAACCGCTCATCCCGTCAAGCAAACATGAATGTCATCAGCTACGGTGGGGCCGTGCTCCGCGCCCCGCGCCAAACTCGCCCGCCGCCTTCGTTGACAGCCTTCCCGGGAAACGTCAGTTTCCCGCCATGCAATCCGACAACGTCACAGCTTTCCCCCGAGGCGGCATGTCCGCTCTGGCGCTCGTCGCCATGCTCCTCGCCGCCGACGCCTTCGCGGCCGACAACTGGCCGGACTTCCGCGGCCCGTGGGGCGACGGCCACGCCGCCGCGCCCGACGACACCAAGACCCACGGCGTCCCCCTGCATTGGAGCGACACCGCGAACGTGAAGTGGAAGACCGGAATCCCGCTTCTGGGCCTCTCCTCCCCTGTGGTGATGAACGACCGCGTCTGGCTCACCACCGCGACCGAGGACGGACACGACTTCTTCGTCATCTGCGTCGACTCCAAATCTGGCAAGGTCCTCCTGAACGAGAAAGTCTTCCACAGCGACAACCCGGAACCGCTCGGCAACGGCTCGCGCGACAACAGCTACGCCACCCCTTCCGTCGCGCTTGAGTCCGGACGGGCCTACGTCCACTACGGCGCTTTCGGAACGGCGTGCCTCGACGCGAAGTCCTTCAAGGTCCTCTGGAAACGCGACGACCTCCGCTGCCGCCACTACCGCGGAGCCTCCTCCTCGCCCGTCCTCTTCAAGAACCTCGTGATCCTGACCTTCGACGGCGCGGACCTGCAGTATCACGTCGCCCTCGACAAGCAGACCGGCAAGACCGTCTGGAAGACCGATCGCTCCGCCGAGTGGAACGACGAGCACATCGAGAAGCAGATGGTGAAGGACGGCGACTGGCGCAAGGCGCACAGCACCCCGCTGCTCGTCAAACATGACGGGAAACCGTTGCTGCTCAGCGGCGGCGCCAAGGCGGCCTACGGCTACGATCCGGCCACCGGCAAGGAGCTTTGGCGCGTGGATCACCCCGCCTATTCCGCCGCGCCTCGCCCCCTCTACTATCGCGGCAACGCCATCTTCGTGACCGGCTTCAGCCGCGGCTCCGAGATGATCTCGGTCAAGCTCGGCGGCAAAGGCGTGGTGACGGACTCCCATGTAAACTGGAAGACCGATGTGTTTCCGAAATACTCCTCGCCGATCCTCGTGGGCGACCTCATCTACATGGCTCTGGACGACAGTTTCCTTGCCTGCGTCGACGCCAGGACCGGCGAAACCGTCTGGAAGGAGCGCGTGGGCGGCAAGTTCCGCGCCTGCCCGATCTATGCGGACGGACGCCTGTATTTCTGCAACCTCGAAGGCGCGACCACGGTCATCAAACCGGGCCGCAAGCTGGAGGTTGTGGCGACGAACGAGCTGGCGAAGGACGCCCCGCACGACGATCCTCGCCGAGGCCCCGGCTTCATGGCCTCACCCGCCGTGGCCGGCAAGGCCTTGTTCCTCCGCACCCGTCATCATCTGTACCGGATCGAGGAGTGAGGTTTTGGGGGGAAGTTCTCAGTTTTCAGTATTCAGAGAGTCAGAAGCCGGCTTGAAATCTGAATACTGATCAACTGAATACGGATTACCGATTACTGACCCACTGCCCGCTTGTTCTTCGCGAACCAGGAGCGGAGGAGTTTCTCCCGGTCTGTCAGCTCCGCGCTCTTGGAATGGGCCTTCGGATCGGCTCCGTGCTCAACGCTCCAGCCGTCCCATTCGCGGAAAGCGTGGTAGGCCCAATCCCAGTCATTCTCCTCCATGATCTCGATCACATCCTTCAGGTAGCGCGCTGCGCTGCCGCGCGGAGCCCACCGGATGGCGCTGAACTCGCCGATGTAGATGTGGACGCCATAGTCCCGCCGATAGTCAATGGCAGGTTGCAAGGCCTTCCTCAGCCGCTCCTTGTCCCACAACTGGCCGTCGATCGTTCCCGGATAGTCCACGCCCACGGAATTCCCATGAACGCCCTGATGGGTGAACTGGTGCGGCTGATACATATGCACGCTGTAGACAATCTTATTGAACGGCAGCGGCTCAAAATTCTCCAAGCCGGCAGGACTGCCCCAAGGCCCCGGCTCGACGATGATCGCGCGGTCCGCGTCAATCGCCCGGATCCGGCGCGTCGTCGCGATGGCCAGCTCCCTCCAGTCCATCAAACCTTCGCCCACGATTCCCTCGACCGGTTCGTTGACAAGGTCGTAAGCCCAGACGGCAGGATTGACCCGGTAGCGTTTCGCGATCTTCTCCCAGATGGCGAGGAAACTGTCCTGGAATCGCTTCTCGTGAAACAGTCGGCACTCGTTGGAATCGTTTCGCCCGCCCGGCGGTGTGTGGAGATCGATCACCGCCATGATCCCTGACTCACTGCAGACGGGCAGCAGGCGGTCCAATCGCAACAGTTCACTTTCCAGCCAGGCGTCGTAGGCGGCCAGATCGCCCTTGTCCGCCGGGCTGCGGGGAAAGCCGCCCCAGAGCAACTGCCAGCGGACGTGATTGGCGCGCCACTCCCCTCCGAACTCCCGCAGGTCGGCCTCATCCACACCACGGCCGATCATCGCGCCGCGCAACCGCGGCAGGTCGTGCCCCTTGTAGACCGGGCCCTCGGCGGCAAGCGTGGGTCGCGTTCGGGGACCGGAAAGCACGGTCACCCGAACCTCGTCGAACCAAACCCGCCCGTTCACCTGCTCCAACCCGAGGATCAGCCAGGCCGCCGTGGCATCGAGTGGAACCGACGTCACAAAGCGAACCGGTTTCCACTCAAACGTACCGAAGACGTTGTTCTGCTGGTTGTAGTTGAGTCCGCCCGGAGCCACGGTATGCAGCATGACCTTGATGCCATTATAGGGCTTGGGAGGTTGAGTCACGTTCTCTGCGCGCACCATGGCCTCCACCTTCACCCTTGCCCCGCGCAGTTTTTCCAACGGAAGCGCCGTCCGGATGCTGGCGTTGCGTGTCCCGCCCGACGCGTTCACCGAAAGCGATCGGGAGGATCGATAGCCCTTAGTCAACGCGCTGTCAGCATTCCGGCTCCAGCCCTTCAGGCCGGCAACGCCCTCGAACCCGGTCTCGTAGATCACTTCGGCGGCCTGAGTCGTTCCCATGGGGGACCATATGGCCAACACCGCCAGCGCAACAGCCGGAAAACGCGATGAATTCATGTCTCCGTTTTCTTCCCTCCTCGGACACTCGTCAACGACGGCAATTGGCGGGGACTTCCCTTTTTCGTAATGGTGACCTTCAGGTCGCGACTACGCGCATTTCGCGCTCACTCCCCTCCCCTCGGCAACCTCGCGTGGACGCGCTTCAGGTAATCGTCCAGCTTGCCCCCCAACTCACGCCCCAGTTCCCGGTTCTTCCGCGCGAGATCAACCTGTTCGCTGACATCGCCCGACAGGTCGTACAACTCCGGTCGATCGTCCTCGTAGAACCTCACCAGCTTGTGCCTCCCGATTCGGATTGCCGATTGCGGGTAGGTCCGGCTCACGGCGAAATCACTGACGCCGATCTCCTCCAGCTTTTGGTCAAACTTCGTCTCGGGATGGTAGTAGGGAAAATGCCAAACCATCGGCAGCTTGCGTTTCAGCCCCTTGCCGCCGCGCAGCACAGGCAGCAGGCTCACGCCATCAATCTCGCGTCGAGGATCAGATTTCGCGCCGGCGGCCTCAACGAAGGTGGGGAACAGATCCGTGCCCACAACCGGCTCATCGCTTACCTCGCCCGCCTTCACGCGTCCCGGCCAACGGACGATGAACGGGACGCGGATGCCGCCCTCATAGAGATTCCATTTACTGCCGCGCAAAGGGGCGTTGTCGGCGTATTCCGGATGGCCGCCGTTATCCGACGTGAAAACCAGCAGCGTATTGTCGGCCAGAGCGAGTTCATCCAGCGCGGCTGTGAGCTGCCCGATGTAATGATCCAGCGTCTCCACGAAGGCTCCATAGCGCACGCGGTTCGCGCGCTGTTTGACACCCCGCGGAATCCGCGTCTCGTATTTGTCCAGCAGCCAACGGCTCCGAGACTTCACCGGCGTATGCACGTAGTAGTGGCAGAGGTCGAGAAGAAAGGGCTTGTCCCGGTTGGCGCGCATGAAGGCGATGGCGTTCTCCGTGACCGCGTCCCGCGGAAAGGCTCCGTCCTCGATCGCCGGATCGATCGCGGGCGCCTTCCTCGGAAAGCCATAAGGATGGCTGCCGAACGTCTCAATTGCATGGTCAAAGCCCTGCTTCTCCGGCCCGTGCGTCGGGCTCCAACCGAGGTAGCGCCGGTGGTGCTGGTTCACATGCCACTTCCCGGAGAAGCCGGTCACATAGCCTGCCTCCTTCAGGCGTTCCGCGAAGGTGACCTCCTCCAGCGGCAGGTTCAGCGTGAAGGGCGGAGTCTTCAGACGATGCTTCGCCGTTTGTCCGCCTGGCTTGTCCTTGGTGACGAATTCAAAGCCCAACCGCGCCGGCGAACGACCGGTCAGGAACGCCGCGCGCGACGCCGAGCAGATTGGAGCCGGCGCATAGCCCTGCGTGAACCGCATGCCCTGCGCGGCCAACCGATCAAGGTTCGGCGTATTATGAAACCTGTTCCCGTAGCAGGCCAGATCACTCCACCCCAGATCGTCGGCAAGGATGAAAACGATATTCGGCTTGTTTCCATCCGGTAGAGACTGTCCCTGACCGGAAACCTCCCGAACTCCGCCACAAATCAAGGCGAACGAGGCCAGGCACCCCGCCGAGAATAAGTGTTTGGGGTTCTTGAAACGCATCACCGCGCATCTTGTCAGGCGGACTAAATGCGACAAGCCGGAACCGGAATTATGCGCGGGTGCAAACCAACCAGCTTCTCGCGCACGCGAACGGTTTGATTTCCCCGCCGCGCGGCGCCTTTCC
>JAYPFK010000037.1:0-75699 GCA_038126235.1 Verrucomicrobiales bacterium | reverse complement strand
CCGCGTTCCTCATTGTCAGGAATTCGTGAACAGAACCTAAAGCGTGAACTCCAACGAGGCGCGAATCCAACTCATGCTTAGACCCTGAAATGAATCTCGCGGGACTTGCCGGAATGAGTCGCCGAGGTTGCATTGATGATGGGGCGAACCGTCCTCAGTGAGCCGCTCCGGGACAAGCTCACGTCGGCTCATTGAGGACAATTCGCCCATCGCCCCCCGATGGCCCGCCTTCGGCGCATCGACGCGAGTCGTGCGAGGGTTCGACAACCCGGCGCGCGTCCGAAATGAAGCATTGAAGCGCGGGGCGAGTCCATTCAGGCTGACCGCTTGATTCCCATTCGCTTATGAAACGACTCATCGCCCTCTCCTTCGCCCTTCTTCTCCCGCTGGCGGCCTCCGCCGCGAAGCAGCCGAATATCGTCTTCTTTTTCGCCGACGATCAGACCATCAGCACGCTCGGCTGCTACGGGCATCCCTTCGTCAAGACGCCCAACATCGATCGGCTCGCCGCCAACGGCACGCGCTTCGCCAACTCGTTCGTCAGCCACTCCATCTGCTGGGTGAGCAGGACCACGATCCTCACCGGTCTCACCGGCCGCAGTTACGGCACGCCGGGGAATCACGACCTGGCAAAGCCGGAAGCCGCCGAAACGCTCTACACGGACATCCTGCGCGCGAACGGTTATCGCACCGGTCACTACGGCAAATGGCACGCCAAGATGCCCAAGGGCTGGAAACAGCAGGATCACTACGACGAATTCGAGGCCATCGGCCGCAACCCCTTTTACAAGAAACAGCCCGACGGCAGCCTGCGCCACGAAACAGAGGTGATCGTCGATCGCGGCATTGAGTTCCTCAAGAAGCAGCCCAAGGGCAAGCCCTTCGCGCTGAACATGTGGTTCAACGCCTGTCACGCCGAGGACAGCGACCGCCGCCCCGGCATCGGCATGTTTCCCTGGCCCCGCGCAACCGACGGTCTCTACGAGGACATGACCATGCCCCCGCCGCGTTTGAATGATCCGAAGATCTTTGACGAGCAGCCCTATTTCCTGAAGACCACCATCAACCGCGAGCGTTGGTTCTGGCGCTGGAACACGGAGTACAAATACCAGATCAACAAGCGCGCCTACCTGCGCATGGTCACCGGCATCGACAACGCCATCGGGCGCTTCATGAAGGCGCTGGAGGAAGCCGGCCTTGCGGACAACACCATCGTCGTCTACTCCGCCGACAACGGCTACCACCTGGGCAATCGCGGCTTCGCCGGCAAGTGGTCGCACTACGAGGAGTCCCTCCGCGTGCCGATGATCGTCATGGATCCGCGCGTGAAGAAGGCGCAGCGCGGCCAGGTTGCCGACGCGATCGCGCTGAACCTTGACCTGCCCGCCACCTTCCTCGACTGGGCGGGCGCGGAGATTCCCGCCCGCTACCAGGGTCACAGCCTCCGGCCGATCGTGGAGAAGGGGAAGCCCGCGGACTGGCGCACGGAGTCGTTTCACGAGCACTTCGCCGTGCGCAACCGCATCCCCGCCTTCGAAGGGCTGCGCAACCCGGACTACAAGTACGTCCGCTACTTCGACCACGGGAATCATGAGTTCCTGCACGACCTGAAGAAGGACCCCGACGAGTTGGTCAACCTTGCCAACGACCCGAAGCACAAGCAGGTCCTGCTCGCCATGCGCAAGCGCACGGACAAGCGTGTCGCGGAGCTGGGCGGTCCGCTGGAGCCGTTCAAGGGGAACTTCACCAAGTCCACGGACGATTACCCGGTCGCTTCCGCGGCGGTGACGGTGAAGCCGGGCCCGGACGGCTTCGTGAACCTGCTGGGCGGCGGTCGGCGCGCCATGGGCCAATGGTCCGGCGATCCGAAATACTGGTCCATCAAGGACGGCGTCCTCACCGGCGTCACCGATGGCTCCCTGAAGATGAACCGCTTCATCACCTGGAAGGGCTCGACCATCCGCAACTTCGACCTGCGCGTGAAGGTGCGGGTCACCCCCGGCGGCAACAGCGGGCTCCAATATCGCGGCCAGTCCCGCCCCGACATCGGGCTGGACATTGTCACCGGCTACCAGTGCGACGTCGTCGCCAACGTCCCGAAGTACAACGGCATGCTCTATGAGGAACGCGGCCGGCGCATCCTTTCGCACACCGGCGAGAAGGTCATCATCGACGAGGATGGCAAATCGTGGATCGTCGGCCAGATGCCGGTGAAGGAGTTCAAGGCCGGCGAGTGGCACGATTTCCGGGTCCTGGTGGAAGGCAACCACCACCAACACTGGATCGACGGCCACCAGACCGCCGACCTCATCGACTTCGATGAAAAGGGCCGCGCGCTGGAAGGCGTGCTCGCCGTGCAGGTCCACGTCGGCCCGCCGATGACGATTGAATACAAGGACATGAAGATCCGGCACCTTGCGGACGACATGCCGCTGCTCGATTCCAAGGATCACTCCATCCCCGCCGGTTCGCTCGGCGTCCGTCCGCAGGGCCGGTTGCCCAAGGACTGGAAGCCGCCGGTCTACGGGAAGTGACGCTCACTCCTTCGGCGCGTATTGGATCCACATGGGGGAGGCCCAGACGAGTTCCTGGTCGGTCTGCAGGCCGCGGACGTAGTAGTAGCTGGTCTTTCCGGCAACCGGGGCGGAATCCGTCCATTCGAACTCGATCGTGTCGCCGGCCGACTTCGTCGTGTGGACGATCTCGTCGTCCTTGATGATCACAATTTCGGCGAAGGGCTTTGTGCCGACGAGTTTCACCCTGAACGAGGGTTTCTCTGAGGTCGTGAACTCATCCCCCATCATCCACTCCTTTCCGCCGGCCTCGGCGCGCACCTCGGCGATGATGGCGTCGGTCGCTGCGTAGGTGTGCCGTTTCTTCATGGCGTTGAGGATGTCGGTCCGGGAACGGCCTGCGGCGTAGACCATGCAGTAGCTGATGTGGGTGGAGGAATGGTCGCTGCTGGACTGGAAGCCCAGGCGATAGCCCATCTTCAGGGCGAGGTTGATGAAGCCCTTGGGATAAAAGCCGCCGAGCGCGTCCTCGGCGGTCGGGGAGCGCGGGGCTCCGGGGCGTTCGTAGTTCTGTCGCGCGCCCTGGTAGATCTCGACGATCGGTTCCACCTCGGGGTCGTTGTTGCGCCAGTCCGTTCCCATGCGCGTGGCGCTGGTGTGGGAGGAGCAGATGCCGTCGAAATGCCTGAGATACTTGTAGAGCATCAAGGTGTCGGGGGCCGGGGCGAAGACCTTCTCGTCCGATTTGGGCAGCCGCGGCAGGGTGCGGATGCCGCGCTTGTCGAAGACGATGTTCCGGTGTCCCTCGGGATAACTGACGCTGCGCTCGTAGGTGAACATGGAGTCGAACACCCCGGGAAGATGCCAGGCGTCCGTCGTCTTCTGCGTGATCCACCACGGATATTCACGATGGCCGCCGTTGTCGTGGTCGCCGCTGCCCATCCAATCCATGGCCGCGACATCGACGGCGTAGCGCCACATGTCCTCCAGGGAGCTGTCGTTGCCGCCGTCGCCGCTGAGCTCGGTGTGCCGGTGGAATTCGCCCTTGAGGATCTCAAGTTCCTTCCCGTTCACCGTGGAACGGAACGCGCCGAAACGTTTCAGGTTCCTCCGTTCCGCGACGGTCGCGGGCAGCGGTTTGATGGCGGGGTTCGGCTTCTGTTTGGGCTCGATCAGTTTGACCGGGGCGGGCCGCTTGCCCGACGTCGCCTGGATGCGGCTGAGGTAGATGTCGTTGATGAAGGGGTCCTTGCTTGCGTTGAGGAAGGCGAGGGCCATCGAGTTCTGGCCCAACCGGCTGGCGCGCCAGGCCTGCATGCGGTCGATGCGATGGTCGCTGGAATGGGCGATCAGGATGCCGCCCTCGGGCGCGGCGACGACGGCCGGCGAGTTGTTGAGGATGTTGTCGGAATGTGGGATCAGGATCGGGCCGACCCACTTGTCGCCGTCGAGGTAGATGGCGTGGTTTTCCCAGGCCGTGCCGAGCGGGGTGCGGACGTCGGGGCGGCGGGTGCGGGCGATCATCCAGATGCGGCCGTCCTTGTCGGCGGCGATCCGGGCGCGATTGTTCATGGGCTGGTTCTGCGGGCGCGGGGCGTGGGCTCCGGGAGTGCGGGTCGCCTGGAACACCGCGGGATCGAACAACATCTTGGCGAAGACGTCGCGGCGGTTTCCCGGTCCGGGCAGGGCTCGGAAAAACGGCGCTTCGGGAGCGAGCCATCTGCCCGCCTTCAACACGCGCAGGCCAAGTTGCCGATTCCAGTAGAGGCCCATGCCCTCGCCGTAGTCGAGCGCGCCCCAGTCCTTGCCCCATTGCTTGCCGCTGCGTTCCCAGGCGACCCAGAGCGCGCCGTCCTTGTCGTAGGCCAGCGACGGACGGGATTCCATCTGGTGCAGATTCGCGGCGGGGCGGGGGGGCTTGGGCGTTCCGTTCCGGTCAAATTCGCGCAGCCAGATGTCGTAATCGCCCTTCTCATAGGTGTCCCAGGCGATGGCGACGCCGCCGTTCTTCGGATCGGCGGCGATGGCCGGAGCCCAGCAGTTGCGCGTCTGGCTGCTGACCTCGAACGGCTTGGTCCACTTTCTGTCGTCGCCCTGGCGGCTCGTAAAGATGCGGAACACGCCTTCGCGTGCTCCCTGCCAGGCGATCCAAGCCCGACCTTCGTCGTCGGTTGTGGCGACGGGCGAATGATGGTTGCCCTGGCCCGTGGAAATCTTCACGGGTTCGTCGCCGACGCCGTCCTTGAACGAACGCGCGAAGACATCGAACCGGCCCTCCTCGCCCGCCCCCCAGGCAACCCAGACCGCGCCGGAGCCGTCGACGGTCACCGCGCACTTGAAGACATCCCTGCCGCCGGACGTGACGGCCGTAGGCTTGCCCCATCGGCCGTCCTTGCGGGTGCGCAGCCAGACGCGGTCGCCGCCGGCCGGCTTCGCCAGGAACGAGAAATCCGCCGGTTCCTTCGTGTAGGAGGTGCGGGCGCGTTGATCGCGATCCAACCCTGGTGTGAAACTGACGTAGGCCACATGGATCGCGCCGTCCGCTCCCACGGCGGCGGCTGGGAAATCGTCGTCGTCGTTCGTGCTCGCCAAGGGGTCGGTGGCGGCCGTGCGTTCGATCTCCACGCCGCCGTCGAGCCGTTCGATGATTTCACCGTGAGGAATCTCCGAGAGCGCGAACTCGAAATCGCCGGGGCCGGTCGCAATCTTGACGACAGATTTCTCCGTGACTCCGGTCAGGGAGAGGATCACGCCGTTGTCGGCGATGGGAGCCTTCCGCTTCGCTTTGCTCTTGCCTTTGGCCTTGCCGCCGGCCCGGCCGCGATTGCCCGTGATGGGCCGGGTTGAGGCCTGCCAGCCCTTGACGCCGTCGGCCCTGTCCTGCGCCTCGAAGCGCACGCCGCTGATCAAGGTCACTTCGCCGGGCGAAACCGAGACCGTCCCGTCCCACTTGGTGTTCGATTTGTCATTCAGGCCGAAACGGACGCGCACGCCGACATCGGCGGCGGACGCTTGAACCGCGAAGATGGACGAGACGCAAAGGAGCAGGAAGCGTGGAAGTGTTCTCATGAAGCGGACGGGGTTTGCGGATCGGACGCTTGGGTTGATTCGACCGAGCGGAACGTGTGGGATCAAACGCCTATTCGGCCCGCGAGTCAACCGAAGCCCGCCAAGCTCGCGGATTTGAACGCCGAATCGGAACCAAAGGCAGTCAGCCCCGTCGCCTACCGCCCCGCCGGCAATCCGCTCTTCTCGAACCATTCCATGAAGGTCTCGGTGGCCGCGGCGGAGTTGAGGATCGGGATGCCGCCAAGTTCTTCGATGGCCTTTGCGTCGTGGTCTTCGAACACCCGGACGATCACCGGCGTGTCCTTCACGCGGGTGAGCAGTTTCCTGGCGTCCTGAACGCGGCGCATGCCGGCGAGGATGAGTTTGGCGCGGGCCACGTTGGCGCGGCGGAGGACCTTGTCGTCGGAGCCGTCCCCGCGCAGGCACGCGATGCCCTGCTTCTCCAACTTGGAGACCACCGCGGGGTCCTCGTCGATGACCAGCACGTCGTGGCCCGCCTTGAGCAGCGGCTTCACCACCCACATGCCGCCGGCCCCAAACCCCAGGATCAGCACGTGGTCCTCGTGCGTTCCCTCGGCTCCGGGACGACGTCGGGACGGATGCAGTCGCAGCAGTCGGCGGACGACGCCGTCGCAGGCCACCAATGGAGTGAGAGCCATGGTCGCCACCGCGATGAGCGCAATCGCGGAGAACAGTTCGGCGTCGATGTGTCCGGCGACGACGCCGGTCAGCGCCAGCACGAGGGAAAGCTCGCTGGTCTGGGCGAGCAGGAGGCCGCTCTCGATTGCTGCGCGCGCCGAGAGTCCGTTGGCTTCCGCGATCAGGGCAACCAGCGGCGGGGTCAGGACGACCACCATCAGCGCCAGCGCGGAGGCCTTCAGGAGCAGCCCCGGCTCGGGGATCACGATCAGCGCGCCCAACGCGGTGAAGAAGACCGCGAGAAAGAAATCCGCCAGGGAGGCCAGCGCTCCGCGGACCACTCCGTTCAGGGGGAACGACGACAGGGAGAACCCCGCAAGGAACGCGCCGACGACGGTCGGCAACCCGAGGAAATGGGCGCCCGCGGTGAAGAGAAACAACAACGCGAGCACCACGAGCAGCATGGTCTCCTCGTCCAGTCGCGGAGGGACGCCGCGCTCGGCGACGGACCGCCGGCCCTTGCGCGCCTTCATGCGCAACAGCAGCCAGGGCATGAACCGGGCCTGGCAGAGAATCGCCAAGGTTCCCAGCCCGAGCAGCGCGGCGACGCTCAGCGTCAGGTTCGTGCCCGGATCGCCGACGTGGGCGAGCATCACCAGCCAGACGATCATGAGCAGGTCCTGCAGCAGTAGCGCGCCGGTCACCATGCGGCCGAAGGGCTCGAACATCCGCAGCCATAGTCGCAGCTGTCGCAGCCCGACGAGCGTGGAGCTGGTCGAGACCGCAATTGCCAGGTAGAGCGCGTCAAGACCGTCAAAGCCCAGCGCCCGGGCCAGACCGAACCCGGCCGCGCCGGCGACCGCGAACTGGATGAGGCCGACGCGCCATACCGCCTTCCGCTGGTTCTGGAAGCGGGTCGGGTTCAGTTCGATGCCCGCCGCGAACACCAGGAAGGTCAGGCCCAGCTGCAGCAGGCTCTGCAGAAAATCCGGCTCCAGCGCGTGGTCGAGAAAGCCGTCGGGAAAGCGGCTGCGGAGTGCGGAAAGCGCCAGTCCCGAGACGAGCAGGATCGGGATCACCGGAATGTGCAGCCGGCGCGAAAGGCCGAAGCCGATCGCCGCCACGGTCAACAAGATCGCCAGCCCTGTCATGATTCGATGAAGCCCAGTTCCTTGAGCTTGCGGTTCTGCAGCTTGATGCCGTCGACCTTCGGCAGCATGAGGTAGGTGGGGTCCATCTCCAGCAGGCTGTCGACCATCGAGAGGTCGATCGCATGGATGGCGCAGGGGACTTTCAACGCCCGGCAGCGGTAGGCGAGCAGGTTGTTGACGTCCTCGATCCCGATGCAGGAGACCAACAGCTTCGCCCGACGCAGCCCCGCCTCCTCCAGGAGCGCGACATTCTGCGCATCGCCCAGCATCGTGCGGCCGGGCAGGTTGCGCAGTTTGACGGGGTCGGTGTCCAGCGTGACCACGGATTCCCCTGCGGCAAGAAGGCTCCCGACGATCCGGCGGCCGAGGGAGTTGGCGCCGACGATGATGACGTGCCCGCCGCCGTCGATCGGGCTGGAGGTCTCCGCCTCGGTCTGGGGCGCCCGCAGGAACCGGAGCAGCCCGGTCCGTTGCAGCCGGCGATGGAGGCCGTGGTTGTTGACGATCGCGCAGGAGGACAGGGAGATCGTGACCAGCCCCACGAGCCCGATCAGGGAGACGGCCGCGTCGCCGATCAGGCCCGCCTTGACGCACATCGCCGCCAGGATGAAGGAGAACTCGCTGATCTGCCCCAGGGTGTTGCCGGCATGGAACGCGGCGCGTTCCCCGAACTTCAAGCGGGCGAGGACGAAGGCCACGATCGCCGGTTTGGCGAGCAGCGCGAAGAGGGAGAGCGCGAGCGCGGCGGGCAGCATCGACGCGGCATGGGCGAGATCCATGTTGACGCCCAGCGAGACGAAGAACACCGCGATGAAAAAGTTCATCAAAGGATGCACGCGCCGGCGAAGATCGTGGTTGTAAGGGAGCTGCGCGAGGCTGACGCCGGCCAGAAAGGCGCCGGATTCGTGCGACAGATGAAGGGCGTGCGCCGCAAACACCACGAGGAAGCACCAGCACAGGCTCCAGACAAACAGCGTCTCCGGCGAGCGGGAGGCCCAGGCGAACAGCCGGGGCAGCCAGAACCTGGCCGCCGCCAACGCGAAGACCAGCAGCGCTGCCATGCCCGCGAATGCTTTCATGACGCCCCCGGCCAACGAGCCGAAATCCGCCGCGCCTCCGGGAGTCCAACCCGACAGGAAGGTCAGCAGCGCAATGACCGCCAGGTCCTGCACGAGGAGGATGCCGACGGCGAGCCGGCCGTGGAGACTGTCAAACTCGCCCTGTTGCGCCAGCAGTTTCACAACCACCACCGTGCTGCTGAAGGTGAGCGCCGCCGTCAGAGCCGCCGCCTCCGCCCCGCGGAAGCCCAGCGTCAGGCAAAGCGCGGCGCCTCCTGCGGCCGTGAGCGCAATCTGTCCCAGCCCGGCGAGAGCCGCCGCCCTGCCCAGGTTCCGGATCTTGTCGAAGCTCAGTTCCAGGCCGACCAGAAATAGCAACAGCACGATGCCCGCGTCGCTGATCGTCCGCAGTCCCTCGGACAACTCGACCGCGCCGGTCAGCGGCCCGAGGAAAAGCCCCGCCAGCAGGTAGGCGACGATGGCGGGCAAGCGCACTGCGCGCGCGACCAGCGCGAACACCGCCGCCGCGACGGTCATTGTCCCCAGGCTTTGGATGAATGATGGATCGGACACAGCGAATTGGCCGACAACGCGGCCCGAAAGAACATCGTCACGCCGGCCGGAGATTTCGAGCCCTTTGTCAATCAGCCCCGGAAACGTTCTTCTCCGCAGGCGCTTCCACTGGCAACAGCAACCTGAAGGTCGAGCCCCTGCCTTCGCTGGTTTCCACCTGGATGGCTCCGCCGTGGGCCTTGGCGACGCCTTGCGCGGCGGAAAGGCTGAGGCCGCGTCCCGGAAACCTTGTGGTGAAAAACGGCTCGAAGATGGACCCGAGGGTCTCGGACAATCCGGGGCCCTCGTCCCGAACCTCGACCAGCACGTGGTCTCCCAGCCTCAGTTCGGACGACAGGAAGCTCGCGTCGCAGAACGCGACCGTGTTCTGGTTGCCGGCCAACAGCGCTTCGAGTCCCATTCCAGCCTCGCCCGACAAACCGTCCAGCCACCGTTTCACATTTGACCAGTCCTCCTCCCACAGCGGCATCGGGGAATTCTCGAACAACCGTCGGAAATGCGCTTCGCTGACGCGCGCTTCGCGCTCGGCGGCCTCCGTCTTTTCCGCGTGCCGTTGGAGGAGTCGGTGCGAGGTGAACATGCCGACCGCGATCAGGATCAACGCGCTCGCCTCCAGCGTGCCCTGGACCACGGTGTTGTAGAAATCAGGCTCTTTCGTCCACTTGTCCAGGAAGTCGATCAGGAGGGCCAGGACGAACAGGGCCCAGCCGATTTCCAGCATCCTGATCCGCAGCCGCGTCACGAAGAAGTAGCCGGTGACGACGGCGAGCAGATGGATGGCCTCGATGACGATGTCCGTGAAATTCAGCTTCGGCTGCGGTTTGAAGGCCGCAAACCAGAGCGCGACAACGACGACGGCGAGAGCGGGAAGGAGAAATCGTATGGCGGTGGGACGGAATTTCATGGGCAGCGCCTGGATGCGTCGAGCGCCGGGGAGAAACATTGAGCGACGAGGGAAGGCAAAGGTCAAGCGCGGTGGAGAAATGCGGGGAAACGCGCCTATCGCTGGGCGGGTAGGGCGAATTGTCCTCAATGAGCCAGTGTGAGCATGCCCCTAAGCGGCTCCCTGAGGACAGTTTGCCTACCTTCGTCTGCCCATCCGGCTTTCATGCAAGGAGTCCTTGCGGCGGGTGGCGCGGCTCTTGCCGCTGACACAAGACGACTGTAGCAACCCGCGCCGATCTGGCCCCTGCGGGGCCACGGCGACAAGAATGTCGCCGCTCCTTGGAAAGCGCGGCGCTTCCCGTCTGTCTCCCGCTACTCCGCCTTGCCGGGCTGGCCCAGCGCGGTGTGGAGCGCGAACTGGGCCTGGTTGTATTCCACGGCGCTGTCGAGTTGGAGGCGGCGGGCCATGGCCAGGGAATCGATCGCCTGCAGGACCTCGATCGGCAGGCCCTGATTCTCGTAGATGCGCGACTTGTTCAGCTCGAAGGAGGTCTTGGCGCGCTTGACCGCGGCCTCGGAGATGGCCAGTTGCCGCTTGCGCGATTCAGCGCGGGTCTTCGCCTCGCGGACCTCGGAGGCGATGCTGTCGAGAATCTGGAGCTGATCAATCTCAGACTGCTTGAAGCGGGACTTCCGTTCCTTCGCGCGGGCGCGGGCGCCGAAGCCGAGGTTGTCCAACTGCCAGAAGACCATCGCCGATACATCGTGCCGGTCGTTCTCGTTGCCCAGCGACGAACCGCCGCCGCCGCCGAATCCGCCGGCGCTGAACCCGAGCGCGATCTTCGGGACAAACGGATCGTACTTCGCTTGTCGCAACTGCTGCTTCGCCGCCTTGACCAGGGCCTCGTTCTGCCGGACCTCGGGGCGATGTTCCAGGGCTTCCGCGAGCAGTTCGCCGCCGGAGCGATCCGTGTCCGCGAGAGCAAGGAGAACGGCGGCGTTTTCGGTGGGGTTCAGCTCGATGTCCGCGTCCAGGCGCAACAACTCAGCCAGCGCGATCGACCGCAGCCGGAAGTTCTCGCGGGCCTGCTCGACGTTGCGATCGCGGACCAGCTTTTCCACCTCGGCGCGGGCGGCGTCGGACTCCAGGCCCTGACCGCTCTGGGCGAAGCTCGCGGTCACGCGGGCCAGGTCGGCGGCGTTGGCGCGGGCCTCCTCGGCGATGCCCAGTTGCGTTCTGGCTCGGACCAGTTCGAAGTAGGCGTTCGCGACCGTGAGTGACACGCGGTTGGTCTCGGCGGCGCTGCCGGCTTCGGCGGCGATCTTGCTTTGCCGGGCGGCGAGCGGCTCGAAAATGGCGTCGGCCAGGTTGGCGGTGACGGCGATGCCGGGGCGTTGGATCGGTCCGGCTCCCACCGCGCCCGCGCCCAGGCCGGCGAAGCCCGATGAGCGGTTGACGTCGCTGACCGTCCCGGCACTGTTCTGGATGCGTCCTTCGTGATGATCCACGCTCGCGCCGAGCGTGACGGTGGGCAGCATGAGGGCGTTGGCCTGGGCCGCCCGGGCGGCCGCCTCGTTCATGCGCTCGCGGGCCAGCGCCACGGTGGTGTTGTTCGCGTTGGCCAGGCGCAACGCCGTGGCAAGGTCGATCGGCATGGCGCCGCCGGCGGAGGATTCCGAATCTGGGGCGCTCTGCGCCGACAAAGCCAGCGTCGTCGCGAAGAGCGCGGCCAAGGTTGCAATGTTCTTCATCTCAAAACTCCAATCTCAGATTTCAATTTTCAGATTCCGCTCACGCCGCCTGCGCGGCCGTTTCCTTGCCGGACTTGACCATCGCGTAGACGCAGGGCACGAGGAACAGCGTGAGGAAGGTGGAAACCAGCATGCCGCCGATGAGCGCGCGGGCGAGCGGCGCCATGGCCTCGCTGCCGGGAGCGAGTTCCAGCGAAAGCGGCAGCATCGAGGCGACCAGCACGAAGGCGGTCATCAGGATCGGTCGCAACCGCACGCAGGCCGCCTTCCACGCGGCCTTGGCGGCGTCGACGCCGCGGGCCATCTGTTGGTTGGCGAAATCGACCAGCAGTATGGAGTTGTTCACCACCACGCCGATCATCATCAGTGTGCCCATGAGCGACTGGATGTTGATGGTTGTGCCGGAGAGCCAGAGGATGCCCAGCACGCCGGTCACACCCAGCGGCACGGCGATCATGATGATCAGCGGATCCACAGCCGAGCGGAACTGCGCCATCATCACCAGGTAGACCAGGATGGCGGCGGTGAGCAGGCCCCAGCGCAGCGATTTGGCGTCCTCCTTCATCGTGGCCACCGGCCCGCGCAACGTGGTGGCGACGCCGGAATCAAACTCCATTTCCGCCAGGGCCTTCTCGACGTCGCGCGCCACGGAGCCAAGGTCGCGGCCGGAGACGTTGACGTAGACGTCGTTCACGCGGGAGAGGTCGTAGTGCGCGATCTCGCCGGGAATGGTGACGCGGGAGATGTCCGCCACCTCGGAAAGCGGGATGGTGGACGGGCCGTTTTCGGTCTCGATGGGCAGGGGGAGGTTGCGGAGCTCGTCGAGGGTGCGGACCTCGTTGTCCTTGTATTGCACACCCATGTAGAAATCGACGCCGGTGTTCTGGTCCACCCAGATGGTCTCGGCGTGGCCGATGCTCGAGGCCAGCGCGGTGGAGACGTTCTCGGCGACCACCTTCTGGGTCAGACCGAACATGCCGGCGCGGACCCGGTCGACCTTCACATCGAACTGCGGGTAGTCCAGCGCCTGCCCGACCTGGACATCGATTGCGCCCTCGATGCCGCGCAGCTTCTCGACGATCTGCTCGGCGGCCTTGCGGGTGGCGGCGGTCGAGCCGGCGGAGACCTGCACGTTGATGGGGGCGGCGACGCCCTTGTTCAGCGCCGCGTTGATCATGCCGCCCGACACGAACAGGAACTGCTCCCGCGGGAACTTCTCGGCGAAGGTCTCGCGGAGGATCTTCACGTAATCCCGCGTGGAGGTCTTGCGTCCCTTCTGATGCAGGGTGACGACGAGGAAGGCGGTGTCCGGTCCGGAATTCGGGCTGAGCATGGTGGAGAAGCCCGCGCCCTTGCCCGTCGGCAGACCGATGTTCGCCATGACGGTCTCGATCTCCTCGGCGGGAATGATGCCGTTGATGGTTTCCTCAAGCTGCATCACCAGCTTCTCGGTTTCCTCGATCCGCGTGCCGGGGGTGGTCTTGACCCGGACCTCAAACACCCCGGTGTCAACATCCGGAAACAACTCGGAGCCGATGCGCGGAAAGAGCAGCAACGAGATCGCCACCAGGGCCGCGCCGCCGCCGATCACCAGCGGCCGCTTTTCCATCGCCGATTTCAACAAGCCCGCGAAACGCCCGCTCGGCTCGACATCGTCCGCCTCGTTGGCGGCCGCCTCGTCCGCATGGCGCGCCTTCAGCATGCGCGAGCAGAAGGCCGGGACAATCGTCATCGCGACGAAGTAGGAGGCGCCGATAGTCAGGACGGCGGCCAGCGAAAGCGGCGCGAAGAGGAACTTGATCATGCCGGTCAGGAAGATCGCCGGGATGAAGATGGCCAGCGTGGTGACCGTGCCGGCCAGGACGGGCGTCGCGACCTCGCCGGCCCCGTCGCGGGCGGCCTCGGCGCCGCTCTTGCCCATGCCCAGGTGCCGCACAATGTTCTCCACCACCACGATGCCGGCGTCCACGACCGTGCCCACAGCCAACGCGATGCCGCCCAGGGTCATGACGTTGATGGTGTGGCCGGAGAAGTAGAACCCCAGCATCCCGATGGCGAGCGAAAGCGGAATCACGATCAGCACCGCGACCGAGGGCAGCAGCCTCCTCAAGAACACGCCGATCACCAGCGCGACGAGCAACGCGCCGGCGATCACCTCGTATTCGAGGTTGCGGATGGCGTTGCGAATGTATTCGGACTGGTCGCTCACCAGGTTGATGACCGCCTCCTTCGGCACTTCGCCGCGCTCCTTCATCAAGGGCAGTTCGCGGGCCAGTCCCTCGCGGATGCGGTTGACCACGTGGATCGTGTTCTCGCCCGGTTCGCGATGCAGGGGGCAGTAGACCGAGCGCGTTCCGTTCACGCGGACGATGTTGTTCTGGATGGCTGCGTCGTCCTGGGCGTAACCGATGTCGCGCACGAAGATCGGCTTGCCGTCGCGCACGGCGACCACGATGTCGTCGATCTCCTTCGGGGTGGGCAGGGTGTTGACGGTGTGGACCTGGTATTCGGTCTTGCCCATCTTCATCGTGCCGCCGGCCATGACGAGGTTGGCCTCGGTCAGCGCCTTGACGACATCCGAGGGCGCGAGGTGGTGGGCGCGGAGTTTGTCGGGATCCACGTAGACCATCATCTGGCGGAACTTGCCGCCGAAGGGATGCGGGATCTGGACGCCCTTCAGGCCGCCCATCTTGTTGCGCACGGCGTAGTAGCCGATCTTGTAGAGATCCGTCTCGCTGAGGCCCTCGCCCGAGATGGAGGCGAGGACGACGGGCAGGTTGGCGGGTTCGCTGCGCAGGGTGAAAGGCCAGTCAATGTCCGGCGGCAGGTGGTGAATGTCGTTGGCCTCGAGATTGATGATTTCATTGAGCGCGGCGGCGGGATCGGCGCCGGGTTGAAAGGCGACCTTGATCACGCAGGCGCCGGGGACGCTGCGCGACTCCTGATGCTCGATGTGGCTCGCCAGGGTGAGGATGCGTTCGACGCGCGCGCTGACGGACTTCTCCATCTCCAGCGGCGGCATGCCCGGATAGGAGTAGTAACTGACCACCACCGGCGTTTTGAAGTCGGGGAGGATGTCGGCCGGGATCTTGGGGATCTGCGAGATCCCCAGCAGGCACAGGCCGATGGCCACGGCCCAGACCGCGTAGGGGTTCCGAAGGGCGAAACGGACGAGATTCATGCGGGAAGAGTGGTGATTGGAAAACGGGTGATGGGTGATTGGCGGGAGCCGTGAGGCGTTCGGAGCGCGGAGTTTATTTCACGCTCCGTCCCGGTGGCTTCGCCGCCGCTTTTTCTTCTCGGGTCCATCAGGCAGCCTGGCCGGCTTACTTGACGACGGTGACCTCGGCGCCGTCGGGGAGGCGTCCGAGCATGCCGGTGACAATCTGTTCCGAACCGGTCAGGCCGGAAAGGACCTCGATCCGATGGCCGTCGTCGTGGCCCAGCTTGACCGGGACGTGGGCGATCTTGTTCCCGCCCTTCACCACATAGACGATGCTTTCCTTGCCGGTCTGGTCGAAACGCACGGCGCCCGACGGGACCACCAGGGCGCTTTGCTTCTCGTCCAGCTCGACGCTGACCGTGCCGTACATGCCCGGCAGGAGGCGGCCATCGCTGTTGGGCAGGTCGATCTCGACCTGCATGGTCCGGGTCTTGGGGTCGAGTCGGCGGGCGATGCGCGAGACCTTCGCCTTGATCGGCTCAGTCCCCAGGGCCAGGCAGGTGAACTCCGCGGCGGAACCGACCTTCACGAAGATCGCGTCCCGCTCGGGAATGGGGACGCGCACGCGCATCTTGTCCACCTGGGCGACGCCAAAGAGCGGCCTGGCCGAGGCTCCGGCGTTCTCCGCGTTCCGTACGAGGTCGCCGGGATCGACGTTGCGCTCGGTGACGACGCCGGGGAAGGGAGCCTTCAGGGTGGCGTATTGGATCAGGGTCTCCAATTCCTCGAGTCGCTTCGTTGCCACGATGGCCGCTGCGTCGGCTCCGGCGGCGTCCGCCTCGGCGGCGCGCAGATTGGCCGTGGCGACGAGTTCGCTGGCCTTCACCGACGCAAACTCGGCTTCAGCGGCGAGCTTGCGACTGAGCGACTCATCGGCCAGTCGCTGCGTGACGGCCTTGGTCTCGACCAGGTTTTCAATGCGCTTGAACTCCAGCGTGACCGCGTCGGCCTGCGCCTTGGCCTTGCCGACATCGGCCTTGGCCTGCTCGATTCGCGCGCGGGCGACATCCACGGCGGCGCGGTATTGCTTGCGCGCGCTTTCGAGCCGCGCAACCTCGGCCTGCTGGCTCTCGTAGCCCTTGGTCATTTCCGGGACATCGATCACCGCCAGGGTCTGCCCGGCCTTCACCGCGTCGCCGATGTCCGCGGACAGGCTCTTCAGGTAGCCGGAGACCTTGGCGTGGATCTCGGCCTCGAACCAGGCGTGGACGGTGGCGGGTTGCGTCGTCGAACGGCGCAGCGTGACCTGCTGGGGCTGCGTCGTCTGCACCGCGGCTCCGAAGACGGAGGTTGTCGCGAGACAAACTGCGGCCATCGCGAGAGAGGGAACGACGCGTTGGTGGATCCTGTGTGTTTTCTTCATGTATGCGGATGGGAGATTCAGTCGGAAGCCCGCCCGGGGCCTTCTATTCAAATCGAATTCGGGAAAGGGGGCTCAATCGGCGTCTTCCTCGCCAAGCAGTTCCCCGCGCAGTTCATGGACCTGCTGCCGGATGCGTTGCAGGGCCTTCTTTCCCCTGGGGGTGATCCGATACTTCTTGGGGGCGTTCGGGCCTCCCTTCGGAGACTGCGACATTCTCAGCCAACCATGGCCCTCCATGCGGCGGAGGATGGGGTAGAGCGTGCCGGGGCTGACGTCGTAGCCGTGCTCGCGCAGTTCCTGGAGCATCCACTGGCCCACCACCTCGCCCTCGGAGGCATGATGCAGGATGTGCACCTTCCAGAAGCCGAGGAAGATTTCGCGGTTCAGCAGTTTCAGTTCGTCGTCCATCGATAACGGGCGCCGTTTACGAAAACCGTAAACAAAGACCGCGCCTCTTCTAGCGGGGGGGGGCGGCGCGCGCAACCGGTTTTTCAGGCGTCGCGTGGAGCGTGGCGGGTCCCGAAGTCGGGAAAGGGGCGCGCCCCGGTCTTTCCCGGGTCAACGGATGCCCAGGCAATGGAGGTTCGTCTTCGTCCGGATCAGGATCCGGCCGTCCATGATCGCGGGTGTGGCCAGCGTTTCCTCGTCGAAATCGGCGGCGCCTGTCTGCCGCCATTCGCCTTCCGCGGTGACGATGCTCAGTTTGCCCCGCTCACTCATCAGGAAGACCCTGCCGTCGCCGATCACCGGCGAAGCGAAGTAGCTTCCAGTGGCTTTTTCGAGCCGCTCCGATTTCAAGACTGATCCGTCCTTGAGATCGAGGCTGGTGAGGATGCCGCCGTCCTTGACCATGAAGAGGATCCCCCGGTGGACGACGGGGGAGGCGTTGCGCGGAATCATCCGGTCCTGCGTCCAGACCACGTGGGTGTCTGTCGCGTCGCCGACGGGGCCGGGGCGGATCGCCATTGCCACGTGCCTCACGGACCGATAGATCTCGCGGATGCTTTCGTATTCGTCCTCATCCAGCGCGCCGCTGGCGTCGCGGTCGAACTGGTCGAGGTATCCGGCGATCGGTCCGGCGGGGATCTCCTTCTTTTCCAGTTGGCCGTTGTGGTTCGCATCCGAGCGCGAAAGGATATCCTTGAACGGCGGGTAATGCTGTCCGCGCAGATCCCCGCCGCCGGCGGCGTTCACCACGTAAAGCCGTCCGTCCGCCCCCACGACCGGCGTCGCGCTGACCACGCGGGCGCAGCCGATGACATGCCATTCGAGGCGGCCGGTCGTGAGATCGTAACCGGTGACCATCGCGCTGCCCGCGGTGACAATCTGCCTTCGTTCGTTGTTGTCCCAGACGACGGGCGTCCCGTAGTTGCGGCGGAAGTTCGGTCGTTTCGTCCTCCAGACCTCGGAGCCGGTCCTGAGATCGAAGGCGGCGATGTGGGATCCGGTGTCCTGGTCCCGAACCATCACGACCTTGTCGTCGACAATGATGGGCGATGAGGCC
This sequence comes from Verrucomicrobiales bacterium, assembly GCA_038126235.1. Taxonomy (GTDB): domain Bacteria; phylum Verrucomicrobiota; class Verrucomicrobiia; order Limisphaerales; family JAYPEY01; genus JAYPEY01. The sequence continues at coordinate 57,969 of JAYPFK010000037.1, read as the reverse complement.
GCGCCTTGTGGATCGTGGAACGGCCCCATGCGCCGACGCCACAGTTCGCGGCCCTCGGGTGTATGACAGAGAAGGCCGGAGGAACCGAAGAAGCTCACCACGTGCTCCGCGTCGGCGGCCACGCTGGCGACCGCCGGGCTGCTGCGGCGATGGTGCTCCTCCAGGGTTTCGTAGGGCGCCTCCCGTTCCCAGAGAAGGCGGCCGTTTCCCAGGTTCAACGCTGCCGTCAGCAGTTTTTTTCCGCGCAACGCCGTGACGTAGATCTGATTGCCCACGACCACGGGCGAGGAATGGCCGGGAGCCAGGGGCGTTTTCCACAAGGTGTCCCGCGCCGGATCGATCCGCTCCGGCAACCGCTTGTCCGAAGCGGCGATTCCGGCTGCGTTCGGGCCCCGGAACTGGGGCCAGTCACCGGCGCGCGCTCCCGATGCCGTCGCCACCAAGCCGGCGCAGATCCAGAGCGTCAGATGTGACTTGAGCGGGACGGGAGTTTCGCGCATGACGCAACCGTGGGAAGCAATGCGCGCGAGGTCAATGGAATCCCGGAGAGCGGCATCGCACGAGGCTCCTATTCCGGCGCTTCTTCTGGAATGGGGCTCGTCAGCTTGCCTGCGACCCTGTGAGACGGTTTTTGAGACAGGCCCCGCAGGTCTGCCGCCGCCTTCTGTGGGGATTGCTTTGGCGATCTCCATTATTCGTGTTCATTCGTGTTCATTCGTGGTAACGCTTTGCGACCAAACCCATGAAGACCAGCACGGACCGTATTCTCACAACCCACGTCGGCAGCCTCGCCCGTCCCCGCAACGTCCTGGACCTCCTTTGGGCGAAGGAGCGCGGCGAGGACTACGACAAGGACACGTTCGAAACCTCCGTCAAGGCCGCGGTCGATGACATCGTGGGGGGGCAGGTCGAGGCGGGCATCGACATCGTCTGCGACGGCGAGCAGAGCAAGTCGAGCTTTCTCACCTACATTGCCGAGCGGTTGAAGGGCTTCTCGCCGAGCGAGAACCAGGGCGAGGACCTGTGGGTGGAATCGCGGGAGACCATCGCTTTCCCCGAGTTCTACGATGCGCACCGTAAGGCGCGCGAGGGTCTGGTCGCCAAGCCGGTGAAGCTCGTTTGCACGGGACCGGTGGAATACTGCGGACACGAGGCGTTGCAACGCGACATCGCCAACGTGAAGGCCGCCGCCGCGGCGCGCGGCGCGGAGGAGGTTTTCATGACCGCCGTTTCGCCTTCCGACGTCGAAGGCCAGCAGGCGAACGAGTACTACGATTCGGAGGAGGCCTACCTGGAGGCGATCGCCAACGCCATGCACGAGGAATACCAGGCGATCGTGGACTCGGGGATCGTGCTGCAGATCGACGATCCGCGTCTGCTGACCTACTACATCTCCCGGCCGGACCTGAGCGTGGCGGACTGCCGCAAGTGGGCCGAGCTCCGCGTCGAGGCGTTGAACCACGCGCTCAAGGGACTGCCCGAGGACCGCGTCCGTTTCCACACCTGCTACGGCATCAACATCGGCCCGCGCGTTCATGAGATGAACCTGGCGGACATCGTGGACATCATGCTCAAGGTCAACGCCGGGGCATATCTCTTCGAGGCCGGCAACCCGCGGCACGAGCACGAGTGGACCGTCTGGAAGGACGTAAAGGTCCCGGAAGGAAAGTCGCTCGTGCCGGGCGTGATCTCGCATTCGACGCCGCTGGTGGAGCATCCGGAATTGATCGCCCAGCGCCTGGCCCGTTTCGCCGAGGTCGTCGGGCGCGAGAACGTCATGGGCGGCAGCGACTGCGGTTTCGCCTCCTTCGCCGCGACCGAACAGGAGATCCACCCCTCCATCGTCTGGGCCAAGTTCAAGAACCTGGCTGAAGGCGCAAGGATTGCGTCGGAGCGATTGTGGTGAAAAAAGGGGGGATGGTGCGCGGTACTGGATTTGAACCAGTGACCCCTACGGTGTGAACGTAATGCTCTACCACTGAGCTAACCGCGCACGAGCGGGGAGGAATGTGCCGGATGTCAGCCCGCAGTTCAAGACCTCGTTTTCCAGGCGGACTCTCAGGAAAAATCCGGCGTTTCGCAGGCCATTCCGTGGGCTTCGGCGACGCCCGGGCAGGTGAGCCGGCCCTTGAGGGTGTTGATTCCTCCCGTCAGTGACGCTTGTCGCGCGCAGGCCTCCTCCAGTCCGAGATCCGCCAGCAGTTCAACGTAACGGAAGGTGACATTGGTCAGGGCCTGGGTCGCCGTGCGGGCGTAGGCGGCCGGCATGTTCGCCACGCAGTAGTGCGTGACTCCCTCCTCCACAAAGACCGGATCGTGGTGGGTGGTCGGGCGCGTGGTTTCGGCGCAGCCCCCCTGATCCACGGCGATGTCCACCAGCACGCTGCCCGGCCGCATCTTCTGGAGCATGTCGCGTCGGATCAGGCGCGGAGCTTTCGCCCCGGGCACCAGCACGGCGCCAATGAGCAGGTCCACGCGCGGCAGCTGTTCCATCAGGTGCGTCTCGTTTGAGTAGAGCGTGTGGGCGGAGTGCAGGGAGATGTCGAGGAAGTGCATCCGCTCCAGATCGACTTCGAGGATTGTGACGTCGGCGCCCAGGCCGGTGGCCATCCGGGCGGCGTTGACGCCCGCCGTGCCGCCGCCGAGCACCAGGACCTTGCCGGGCAGCACGCCGGGCACGCCGGGCAGCAGGATGCCGCTGCCGCCGTGGTACTTTCCGAGGAAGTAGCCGCCCACGAGCGCGGACATGCGGCCCGCGATCTCGCTCATCGGCTCCAGCAACGGCAGGTGGCCGTGTTCCTCGATGGTCTCGTAGGCGATGCCGGTCACGCCCGACGCGAGCATCGCCTCGGTCAGTTCCCGGCTGGCCGCGAGATGCAGGTACGTGAACAGAAGCAGGTCCGGGCGGAGCAGCGGGAATTCGGAGGGCTGCGGCTCCTTGACCTTCACGACGAGGTCGGCCTGTTCGAAGACGGCGGCGTTGTCGGCGATCAGCGTCGCCCCGGCCTGTTCGTAATCGTCGTCCGGGTAGCCCGAACCGACGCCGGCCCCGCGTTCGACGACGACCTTGTGCCCGCGGCGCGTGAGTTGGTAGACGCCCGACGGCAGCATGCCGACGCGAAACTCGTCGTCCTTGATCTCAACGGGAACGCCGATTGTCATGGAGCCTACAGGGCCGTCTTGTGCATGCGTTTGTGGGCGGCCGCGATGAACCCTTTGAAAAGCGGGTGCGCCCGGTTGGGCTTGGAAAGGAATTCCGGATGGAACTGGCAGGCGATGAAGAAGGGGTGATCGGGCAGTTCCACCATCTCGACGAGCGCGTCGTCCGGAGAGGTGCCGCTGAACACCATGCCGGCCTCCTCAAAGCGCTCGCGGAACTTATTGTTGAACTCGTAGCGGTGGCGGTGTCGCTCGTTGACCTTGGGAGCCCCGTAGAGTTTCGCGGCGAGGGTGCCGGCCTTGATCTTGCAGGGTTGCGCGCCCAGTCGCATGGTGCCGCCCTTGCGCGTGACGTTCTGCTGTTCGTCCATCAACGCGATGACCGCGTTGCGGGCGTTCTCGTTGAATTCCAGGGAAGTGGCGCTTTTGAGCTGCAGCACGTTGCGGGCGAACTCGATGCAGGCGATCTGCATGCCCAGGCAGAGCCCCAGGTAGGGCATCCCGTGTTCACGGGCGTATTGCGCGGCGAGGATCTTGCCCTCTGTCCCCCGGTCGCCGAAGCCGCCCGGCACCAGGATGCCGCCCACGCGTTCCAGCGCCTTGGCGGCGCCGTGCTTCTCGATGTCCTCCGACTCGATCTTGTCGATCACCACGCCGCAGTCGTTGGCGACTCCTCCGTGGCCGATGGCCTCGTAGACGGACTTGTAGGCGTCGTTGAGTTCGATGTATTTGCCGACCACGCCGATGCGCACGCGGTGCTGAGGAGCGACGATCTTGCGGATGATCTCCTGCCAGTGCTCCATGTCGGCGGGCGGCACCTCGAGCCGGAGTTGTTCGCAGACCAGGTCGTCCGTGCGCTCGCGCTGGAGCATGAGCGGAACCTCGTAGATGGTGTGCTCCACATCGCGCTCCTCGATCACGTGCTCATAGGGGACGTTGCAGAACATCGAGATCTTCTGCCTCAGCTCCTTGTTGAGCGGTTGCTCGCAACGGCAGACCAGGAACTGCGGAGCGATGCCGATCTCCCGCAGCTTCGCGACGGACTGCTGCGTGGGCTTGGTCTTGAGTTCGCCGGCGGCGTTGATGAAGGGGACGAAAGTGACGTGGACAAAGATCGCGTTGCCGGGGCCGACCTCGAGCGCGAATTCGCGGATGGCCTCCAGGAAGGGCAGCCCCTCGATGTCGCCGGTCGTGCCGCCGATCTCGGTGATGACGACGTCCGCCTTGGACTTGGCGGCAATGTCCCGGATGCGCTGCTTGATCTCCTCCGTGACGTGGGGGATGACCTGCACGGTCTTGCCGAGGTAATCGCCGCGGCGCTCGCGGTCCAGGACGTTCTGGTAGACCTGGCCGCTGGTGAGGTTGTTCATGCGGCCGAGCTTCGTGCTGGTGAAACGCTCATAGTGGCCGAGGTCGAGGTCCGTCTCGGCGCCGTCGTCCAGCACGTAGACCTCGCCATGCTGGTAGGGGCTCATCGTGCCGGGATCGACGTTCAGGTAGGGGTCGAACTTCTGCAGCGTGATCTTGAGACCGCGGTTCTCCAGCAGCGTGCCCAGCGAGGCCGCCGTCAGCCCCTTGCCGAGCGAGCTGACCACTCCGCCCGTGACAAAGATGTACTTCGTGTCGTTCTTCTGTTTCGCGCTCATTGGCTCTGTTCCATTTCCCGCAGCAGAGCTTCCACCCGCGCCGCGTCCTCGGGCGTGTCCACGCCCACCGCCCGGTAATCCACCCGCGCCACGGCGATCGGGATGCCGTTGTCCAAGGCGCGGAGCTGTTCCAACCGTTCGGCCTGCTCCAAGGGCGAGACCGGGAAGGAAACCAGCCGCAGCAGCGTCTCCCGGCGGTATCCGTAGATCCCGAGGTGCTTCAAAAAAGGAAACGCCGCCAACTGCTCTTCGATCGGGCGGTCGGCGGCATCGCGCACATACGGAATCGTTCGCCGCGAAAAATATAGGGCCCGCCCCGCGGCGTTGACAACGACTTTCACCGAATTGGGGTCCGCATACTCCTCCGCGTCCCGGATCGGCGTCGCCGCCGTGGACATTTCACTGTCCGCCAGCCGGCCGGCGACCAGGTCGATCACCGCCGGATCGATGAGCGGCTCGTCGCCCTGCACGTTGACGACGGCGTCGCAGTCGTTGCGCCTGACGACCTCCGCGATGCGGTCGGAACCGCTGGGATGATCCGGCTTCGTCATCTCCACCCGGCAATGCCCCTCGACGCACGCGAAGATGGATTCGTGGTCCGTGGCCACCACAACGTCGCTCAGCGAAGCGGCCTTCTTGACCTGCTCGACGACGCGGAGGATCAGCGGTTTGCCGGCGATGGGAGCCAGCATCTTGCCGGGGAAACGGGTGGAGGCGTGCCGCGCGGGAATGACGCCGAGGATCTGCATGGGCGATCATTACGGCGCCGGGGGGATCGGATCAAACCCGGAATGTCGGAGTCCCGCTCAAGGCCAGAATGCCAGCAACGCTGCCCCGCCGACGAACGCCGCGCCGAAGGCTCCCCCGACCCGGGTTCGCAATGCCGTCGGCCCGAGCGTCGCCACGACGCCGTACTTGAAGACCAGGTTGGACAGCGCGCCGATCAGGATCATCCGCCAGCCCATGTCCGCGTCGAGACTGCCCTTCTTGATCATCTGCGCGGTGGACAGGGTGATCGCGTCCATGTCCGTGAGTCCGGAGAGCGCCGCCACCGCGTAGAGTCCGACGTCGCCGAAATGTTCCTTCACGGCGGCCACGGCGAACAGCACCCCGGCATACAGCAGACCGAAGATTACGGCCGCCCGGATCTCCGCGGGATCGTCATCGGCCGGAACGGCGGTGATGGCGCCGGATTGCCGACGTTGTACGAAGGCCGCGATCAGGATCATGATCGCCGTCATGGCCAGCAGGGGCGGCCCCACCTCGATCAGGATGCCCGGAGCCACCACGGCGACCTCCAGCATCACCCTTCCGAAGACGATGGTGGAGGCGATCATGACCACCGCCGTCGCCAGTCCGGAAATCTCGTCGTTTCTCCGCGCGCGGCGGGCGTAGCTCACGGTGGTCGCGGTGCTGGAGATCAGGCCGCCGAGAATGCCGCCGAGGAGCGCCCCGGTCCCGGGGGGCAGGAAGCGGGAGGCGATGTAGCCGCCCAGGCTGATGCCGACGATGAGGGCGACCATCAGCCAGATCTCAAAGGGGTTGATGACGCCGTAGGGATCGTAGGCGCGGTCCGGCAGCAACGGCAGGATCACGAGGGCAATCAGGGCCAGCTGAATGATGCCGCGGAACTCCGTCTCACCCAACCGTTCGACGAAGGCGTGCAGGGGCTGTTTCCACTGGAGCAACGCCGCCGTTCCCCCGCCGCCCACGACCGCGACCAACGTGTGGCCCATGCCCGCCGCGACGCCGACCGAATACATCACCAGCCCGGCGGTCATCGTGGTCAGGCCGGGCTTGTCCGCGTCGGCCGCCGAGGCGACTGCGAGATAGCGCACGATCAGGATGGCCGCCGCGGCCGCCATGCCCGCCGCCGCAACCCAGGCGCCGGCTTCCAGGGAGATGGCGCCGTTGATGGCTCCGAACACGGTGAGCAGCGTGAAGGAGCGGATGCCCGCGATGTGACGGGTCGACCACTCCCGCTGCAAGCCCACCAGCAGGCCCAGACCCAGCGCGACCAACAAGGACTTGAGGATCATGCCGTCCATTTCCATTGCCTCTGCAGTTCTGACAATAATCCCTTCCTTGCCCGCCCGCACGCCGAAACTTGCCGGTCAAGAAATCACGAGGGACGGCCAAGCGCAGGGAAGCCTTGTCGCGCGGTTCGTGGTTCAATGAGCCCTCGCGGCGGTCGTGGCGGATCGTCGTGAGGCGCGGACACAGACGCGAGAAAGGAACATCATGAAAACGAAGCAAACCTGCCTCACCGCCAGACCGAAGAAACGGCGGGTCACATTCCGGTTGAAGGGCGCCGACGCATGTGCGGTGTTCCTGGCCGGTTCATTCAACGACTGGGATCCCGCTGTGAAGGCGATGAAGTCCGTGGACGGCAAAGCCGAATGGCGCCTTCAAGTCTCCTTGGAGCCGGGGATGCACGAGTATCTCTTCGTCGTGGATGGCAGATGGACGCCCGATCCCGAGGCTGGAGAAGCGGTTCCCAATCCTTACGGCGGAATGAATTCCGTTCGCAGGGTCTGAGCGCTGCGGTGGAATCAGAAGACCTCGGCGCGGATTCCGGCGACCCGCCGGACGCAACGGGCGATTTCCGAGAGGGCCTTCAGCGGAAGGTGGCTGCTTTCCGGGTGCGCGGCGGGCCGCGTCGCGGAACACACTTGGACCAACGGAATATCGGCGCCAGCCTCCTTCAACTCCTTCAACCGGGCCGCGTAGTCCTCGATCTCACCTTCGGTCGGGCCGACTCCGCGGATCGAGGGGAACAGGCTCTGGATGATCACCGGTCGGCGTCGGGCGACAGCGAGGATGTTCGCCGTGGTCTGCGTCAGGCTGACATCGCCCCGGTTGACCCGCTGCAGATACTCCTGAGCGCCGCCGTCGAGTTTCGCCCAGACCTCGTCCTGCGAATTGAACCGCCGGATGCCGTTCTGCGTCCGGGCCAGATCCAGGCCGGATGCGTTGGTGATGAGGACGATCTTGAAGAAGGGATGCTTGCCTGCGGCGCGCAGATGGACCAGCCCGTCCACCGCCTCCTCGAACTGCGGGGAATGCGTCGGCTCCCCGTCGCCGCTGAGGGCGACATACAGGGGCTTCCCATAGGCCTCGTCCGCCGACATCCGCCCCTTGGGCGATCGCAGCCGCAGCTCCACCATCAGGCGGTCGACATCCTCGATCATGGCGTCGATGTCGCAATCCTCCGGCTGTCTCGGACTTGACCGGTCGACCTCGCAGTAGACGCAGTCGTAGTTGCAGATTCGGTCCGGGTTCAGGTTCACGCCGACCAGCAGTCCGCCCGCGCGCGACGACACCACCGTGTAGACGAGACGCCGCGCGCGGTATTCGCGCGGCCGGCTGAACGCCGCGTGCATGAGCTTCAGATCGTTTTCCACGGCAACTTGTTCCAAGGGTTCACATATCACGGCTCCACCTCGTTAATGGATGAAATCGCGTTCGCGCTCCCGGACGACCAGAACGGGGCAGGGGGCGTGGCGGACAATGTTCTCGGCATTGCTCCCCAGCAGCATTCGCTTGAGGCCGGTGTTGCCGTGCGTCGAGACGACGATCAGGTCGATCTCCTCTTCGCGGGCAACGTCCGCGATCGTCTGCGCCGTCGGTCCGACGCGCACCTCGCGCACGATGTTCTCCGCCGTCCCGATCTCGCGCTCCGCCAGTTCTGCCAGGGATTCCTTCGACGCCTCGACCACCTGTTCCGTGATCGCCGGCAGGTCCACGGCCGCGTAGCCCGCGCCGAAACAGCCGGTGTTCACCACGTGCAGGAGGTCGATCTTCGCGTCGAAGGGGGCTCCGAGTCTCAGCGCATAGCGCAGCGCCTTGAGCGACTCGTCCGAAAAATCCGTGGGGACGAGGATCTTTTTCAATGAGAATGAGCGCGGCGCCGGAGCCTCGTCGTCCTCATCGATGAATTCATGTTCTTTCGCCCTGACGACCAGCACGGGGCAGGGCGCGTGCCGCACGAGCTTCTCCGCGGAACTGCCCAACAACGCGTGCCGAACCACCCGTTCCGAATGGGTCGAAACCACCATCAGGTCCGTCTCGGTCTCCTTGGCCACCTCCTCGACCAGTTCCACGGTCCGGCCCGCGTGGACGTAATGGGTCCGTCGGGTTTCCGGTCGCAGCTCCTCCTCCGCAAATGTCTTCAGATGTTCGCCCGCTTCAGCGACCACCGTCTCCTCCAGCTTTTCCTCAATCACGGGGCCCAGCCGCATGGCGGCGTGGTTGAGATCCTTGAAATCCACCACGTGCGCCAGAATCAATGAGGCGTCCGCCCCTCCCGCCAACGCCTCGGCGTAACGCAGCGCGTTGCGCGAACCTTCCGAGAAGTCGATCGGCGTCAGGATCTTGTGAATCCCAATGGCCGACCCTTGCCGACTATCCGTCGGCTCGCTTCCCGATGCATCCATGGCGAAACGCTAATTCCGCCGCCAAGGGGGCTCTAACCGGAGATTGCCGGGAGGCGGCTGCTTATTGCGCGCGGCCAAACAAGATACGATGAGGCGCGCCGTCCGATAGAGGCGCGGAATCGACTGCAACGCAGGCCGGTGTTTCGCTGAAGACCGGTCGCCAAACGCGAGCAGGAGTGTAATTCAGGAAGTCAGACGCGCGAGGGGCGCTCTTGATTCACGAAGTTCTCCGCCGCTCCGCCTTGCAGCAGGCTGCTCAGGTCCGCGGCGACTGCCGAATGTGTGCGGCTCAACGCCTCGGTCGTCCAGCCGCCGACATGGGGGAGCAGGATGACGTTGTCCAGGGATTCCAGTCCGCAGGGTTCGCCGGGCGGTTCCTGCTCGCGCACGTCCAGGCCGGCGCCGCCCAGGTGGCCGCTCTTCAACGCGTCCAGCAAGGCCGACTCATCCACGATGCCTCCGCGCGACGTGTTGAGGAAGAATGCGCCTGGTTTCATCGCGGCGAAGCGTTGGGCGTTGAACATGCGCTTTGTCTCCGGCGTGAGCGGGGAATGCGCGCTGACATGATCGGCCTGCGCGAGAGCCTCCTCCAGCGTGGCGCAGAGTTCGGCATCGGTTTCCGCCAAGGCCGGCGAGCCGGCTTCCACGAAGGGGTCGGAGACGATGATCCGCATGCCGAACGCATGGGCGAGGCGCGCGACCTTGCGGCCCACGCGACCAAAGCCGCAAATGGCCAATGTCTTGCCCGCGAGTTCCACACCCGTGCCGCCCTTGCGATCCCAGCCTCCGGCCCGGGTCTTGCGGTCCGATTCCGCGATCTTTCGCGCGAGACCGAGCATCATGCCCAGCGTCATCTCGGCGACGCTGGTCGAATTGGCGTCGAGCGGCGCGACAACGACGATGCCGAGCGCGGTGGCCTTCTTCACGTCGATGTTATCCAGCCCGACGCCCATGCGGCCGATGCCGATCAGCTTGGGCGCGGCCTCGAGGACGTCGGCGGTGAGCTGGGTCTGGTTGCGGACGATGATGGTCCGGGCGTCGGCGACCAACTCCTTGAGGCGTGCGGCGTCCTTGAACGCCTCCGGTTCGCGGACAACGTGGTAGTCCGCTTCCAAGCGGTCGATGGCGGGATCGGAAAAGGCTTCGGTAATGAGAATGTCCATGAAGGGAGGACGGTCGAGAATTGGCGGGAATTGGCGGGAATTGGCAAGAACCATCTAAGGCGGCATCCGCCGGTCTTCAGGTCAGGATGTCGCGGATCACGTGGCCGTCGACGTCGGTCAGCTTCCGCTCGAGGCCGTTGTGGTAATAGGTCAGTCGGTTGTGATCGAGGCCGAGGATGTGCAGCAGCGTCGCGTAGAGGTCATGGACGCCGGCGATCTTGTCGGCGGCCTTGTAACTGAATTCGTCCGATGCGCCGTAGGTGAACGGCGCCTTGACGCCCGCTCCGGCCAGCCAGGCGGTGAAGCCTGAGGGATTGTGATCTCGGCCGCTGGCGCCCTTCTGAAAGGTTGGCATGCGGCCGAACTCCGTGCACCAGAGCACGACCGTGTCCTCCAGCAGGCCGCGCTGTTTAAGGTCCGCCAGCAGCGCGGCGGCAGGTTGGTCCAGGACGGGGCCGTGCTTGGCGTATTGTTCGTGGAGTTTCTTGTGGCCGTCCCAGTTGCTGACGCCCTCGCCGCCGGTCTGGTAGGCGCCGTTGAACAGCTGGACGAAGCGCACGCCCTTCTCGACCAGGCGCCGCGCGAGGATGCAGTTCTTCGCGAAGGACGCCTTGAGTTCGTTGGAGGAATCGTCGGCGCCGTACAATTTGAGGATGTGGGCGGGCTCGGTGGAGAGATCGCTGACCTCGGGCACGCTGAGCTGCATGCGGGCGGCCAGTTCGTAGCTGGCGATGCGGGCGGCGAGTTCGCCGTCGCCGGGGAATCGCTCCAGGTGGCGCTCGTTCAGACGCCGGAGAAAGCCGCGGGTGGCGCGGTCCGTCTTCGCGCTGAGCCCGGCGGGCCGGTCGAGGTTGCGCAAGGGCTTCGTCGCATTGAAGTCCGTGCCTTGGTAGGCGGCCGGAAGGAAGCCCGGGCCCCAGTTGTTCACGCTGGATTGCGGCGTGCCGCGCGGGTCGGGGATGGCGACGTAGGCGGGTAGATTCTGGTTCTCCGTGCCCAAGGCCCAGGTCACCCAGGAGCCGGCGCTGGGGAAACCGTCGAGCGTATAGCCGGTCGACATGAAGTTCTCCCCCGGGCCGTGGGTGTTGGTCTTGCTGGTCAGCGAATGGATGAAGCACATCTCGTCGGCCAGTCCACCGAGCCGGGGAACCAGTTCCGAAACCATCTTTCCGCTCTGACCGCGCGGTTTGAATTCCCAAGGGCTCTTTGTGAGGTTGCCCTGTTCGCCCTGGAAGGTCTTCAGGCCCTCGGCCCCCGGCATGGGCTGGCCGTGGCGTTTGATCAGCTCGGGCTTGTAATCGAAGGTGTCCACCTGGCTGCAGGCGCCCGAGCAGAAGATGACCAGGACGTTCTTCGCTTTCGCCTGGAAGTGGGAGCCCCGCGGCGCAAAAGGCGCGGCCGGATCGATCAGCGGACGGACGGGCGTGGAGGCGGCGAGCAGCGAGTCTGATTGCAGCAGGCTCGTCAACGCCACGCCGCTCAGACCCAGCGAGGTCTCGCCCAGGAAGCGGCGACGGTCGAGGAGATGGGATTGGGAGGTCATTTCAGGGAACGAACACAAACTCATTCGCGTTCAGCATGGCGCGGGCGAACTGTTCCAAGCCTTCAGTCGCTGCAAACGCCTGCGCGTCCTTCAGTTCTTCCGGGGCCGCCTCGCGTCCGAAGCACAACCGGTAAGCCAGCCGGACCTGGGCCGCCGCGTCTTTGCCTCCCTCGCCTTTCAACCGTTCCGCGAGCAGCTGCGCCTGCTGGTTGACGAAGCGGCTGTTGAGCAGGTTCAACGCCTGCAAAGGCGTGGTTGAACGACTGCGCTTGGGCACGACCTGGCTGGCGTCCGGGCAGTCGAACACGCCGAAGACCGAGTCCTTTTCCTGCCGCACCTTGGTCATGTAGATCATGCGGCGCCAGTCCTCGGGGCCGAATTCCTTCTTCGGGTGGTAGTGGCGGACGTTCTCCGGCTCGACCTCGAAGGCGCTGAAGCCGGGGCCGCCCATGCGCAGGTCGAGCTTGCCGCTGGCCTGCAACATCCGGTCACGGATCGCTTCCGCTTCCAGACGGCGCGGCGGAAACCGCCAGAGCAGCCGCGAGGCGCCATCGACCTTCAGCGCCGCGGGATCGGGGCGGCTGTCCTGTCGCCAGGTCGCGGACAACAGGATCTTCCGGTGGATGTGCTTGAGGGACCAGCCGTTGTCCATCAGCTCGGACGCGAGCCAGTCGAGAAGTTCCGGATGCGTCGGCGGAACGCCGTTGGCTCCGAAATCGTTCGGGGTGTCGACGATGCCCGCGCCGAAATGGAATTGCCACAGCCGGTTGACAATGACGCGGGCGGTCAGGGGGTTTTCGCGGGTGGCAATCCAGTCGGCGAGGGCCATGCGGCGGTCGCATTCGGACGCATCCTTGTCGAGGTCCAACGAACCGATCGCCTCGATGGCGTCGGGGCCGACCTCCTCGCGTTTCGCTGTGGGTTCGCCGCGATAAAGCCGATGCGTCGGGCCGGGCTGCTTGAATTTTCCGGCGTAGATCAACATGGGCTTGGCGAGATCGCTGCGGCGTTTCTCTGAGGCCTTGAGTTCAGCCTGCCAGGCCCGGCCCTGTTTCGCCGCCTCTTCCGGATGGCTTGCGAAGTCGTAGGTTGCATCGGCGGGCTTGCCGGTGGTCGGGGCCATTCGGTCCGTGGAGCTGGCGATGAGCTTCCATTGTCCCGGCTCCACCGCGGCCTCGATGCGGTAATCGACCGCCAGGCGGTCGGCGTATTTCTCCTCGCGATCGCGCGCCCATTCGATGCGGTCGATGCGCGCGCTCTTCGTCAGTTCGATCTGGACCCAGCCGCCTTCGCGGCTCTTGGAGATCCAGCTCCGAGAGTTGCCGTATTTCCCGTCGTTGATGTGGGCGAGCTTGTGCCTGGGATGAACGAAATCCCCGGAGGAGGTCGCCTTGGCTCCGGCCGTCGCCAGCGCGAGGTTCTCCTTGCCCGCGAAGATCTCCAGTTCGTCGATGCAGGGCTCCGCGCCGTTGTTCGACTTCAGGATTGTGAAGCGCACGAAGCGCGCTTCGGTCGGGGCAAAGCGTTCGACGTTGTGCTTCGCGGAGACCGCCGTGCGCAGGCTGGGGCGCGCGGGCTTGTCGGCGGCCCCGGTATCCGCGACCGGTTCGAAGTAAAGCGCGTCCGCCGTGATGGCCGTGCCAGTCTCTCCACCGAGCAGGACAATGGCGTTGTCCGGTTTCAGCTCATGAACGCCGGCGTTGAAGAACCCGCTCCAAAGCGCATTGCGCACCGGGCCTCCTGAGCCGTCCGCGAAACGCTGCTGGTCCACCTTCGCGATCTCATGACGGTCTTTCGCGGTCTTCAGGTTCCCGTCCGCGTCGATGGCATAGCGCGCGTCCTGCGAGTGCGTCGCGTGACCGCTCCCCCAGGACAGCCAGACGCGGTAACGGCCCTCGGCGCGGGGGCGATAGGCGGCGAGGGGGCGGTCGGGCTTGTTGTCCCACCAGGTGTACTTGCCGCCGCTGATGTTGGGCATGCGTTTTTCGGAGCCGGGGTCGTCCTTGTGGCCCGGTTGCGCGCCGGCGGGGTTCGTGCCGTTCCCGCGCGGCTTCTCGACGTGCTCGACTCCGATCCCGCCCTTCGCAGCCATCTGCGCGTCGTCGATCAACAACTGCGCGTAATCGGCCTTGCGGAGGAACGGCTTCAGCCGCGTTTTCAGTTCGCTGATCTGTTTGTCCAATCGGGCGATGGCGTTCCTGCGCTCCTCAGGCAGGGGCAGGGCGCGGTCGGAATGCTCGACGCCGGCGAACACGGCCTGCAGCGAGTAGTAGTCCTTTTGCGTGACGGGATCGAACTTGTGGCCATGGCAGCGGGCGCAACCCAGCGTCAGCCCTAGGAAAGCGGTGCCCGTGGTGTTGATCATGCCATCGAGTTCGTCCTGCCGCTGTTGCAGGCGCAGGAGAGGATCCTGGCCCTTGACGAGGTCGAACGGGCCCGCGACGAGGAAGCCCGTGCCGACATCCTCGCCCAGCATGTCGCCGGCGATCTGTTCCTTCACGAACCGGTCGTAGGGCTTGTCGTCGTTAAAGGCGGCGACGACCCAGTCGCGGAAATGCCAGGCGTTGGGCCGCTCGCGGTTGGTCTCGAAACCGTGGGTCTCGCCGAAGCGGATCAGATCCAGCCAATGCTGCGCCCAACGTTCCCCGTAACGAGGGCTGTCGAGGACGCGGTTCACCAGGTTTCGCCAGGCGTCCGGGCCCTTGTCGGCAACGAACGCTTCGACTTCGGCCGGTTCCGGGGCCAGCCCCTGCATGACGAGATACAATCGGCGGATCAAGCGGCGGCGCGAGGCCTCCGATGAGGGCTTCAGACCGGCTTCCGCAAGTTTGCTCCGGACAAAGGCGTCGATCTCATTGCCCGGTATTCCGGCTGCGACGGCGGGCAGGGCGGGCCGTGTGACCGGGCGGAAGGACCAGTGGGTGAGTTTTGGCCGCTCCTTGTCGGCGCCGTAGGCTTCGGGCGTCGGCGCTCCGCCGGCAATCCAGTCACGAATGGCGCCAATCTGATCCTTCGTCAGGCGGTCGCCTTTGGGCGGCATGACGACGTCGTCCGCTTCGCCGATGAGCGTCTTGAGCAGGAAACTCTCGTTCGGCTTTCCCGGGACGACGGCTGGCTCGCCGTGATCGCCGCCTGAGAGCAGGGAAGAGCGTCGGTCCACGCGAAACCCGCTCTTCCGCTTGTCCGGCCCGTGGCAATCGAGGCACCGTTCGCGCAGGATCGGCTCCACGTTCTTGACGAAGTCCGCTGCCGCGGCGCGGCGGGGCTCCGCGACCATTGTCATCCCGGAAAGAAGCGCCGTGACTGCAAGAAGCGTCCGCCGTCGGTCAGAGGTTCTGGTTCGGTGGGAATTCATGATGGAAACAAAGTCCGGACCATCGCGGCAGTATCGCGGGGATGCGGCGTCGGTGAAGCTTTTTTTCGGACGCCCTGGGCCAAGGGACGCATGTCAGTACTTTGACTCGGTTGCGACTCTCTGCGTTCTTGTGTCGTCCCTTCGGGACTTGAAGTGGGACGCCTCCGGCGAGGCGTTCCTACGACACCGAGGCAGGGATCTTTCGCCGAAAGGTCCCATTTCAAGGCCCTGCCAGGGGCGAAATAGAAGACCTTGAACATGGTGCGTCTCAACGCCGCCTGGTCCGCCAATGAAGCCGAGCGTTGGGATTTTCAGGTCGACGCCCGGCGCGTTCCAAAGACCACGCACGACGAGGAGCCGGATTCTCTGGCGCTTCCACATCGGAGGTCTGGCTCATTCGGGGAATTCGCCCCACCTTCCCGTCGATGGCCGGCTTTTTCGTTGCGCTGAAGCGACTCCGGTGGAATCTCAACCACCATCCGCCCCGATACGTGGACAATCTCATCCCATTCCTGATCAGCGTCGGCGTGAGCTATTCCACGGCCGTCCTGGCAATCGCGCTGACGGTCACGCGCTGTCGTTCCATCGCCTGGGTGATGATCGCTCCGGTTTTGTGCGGTCCGCTGATCATTCCGTCTGGCGCGCCCCTGGTCCGCGCGGCGGCGTTGTTTCTCGCCCTCGACTGCTCGTTTCGGTTGATCGAGTTGATGCGGTTGCCCGGCGACAGTCGAAAGAACGGCCAGCCCGGGCTGAAAGACCGCCTCATTTTCCTGACGCCATTGCCGATCATGACGGTCCTGTTCGAACAAAAACGACGGCAACGGCGCCCGGGGAACGCCAAGGCGGCTGACGCGGCGTCCTTGGCGTTGGGATGCGCGGGGTTTGCGGTGTGTTGGGGAATCTTGGACTCCCTGAGGAACAACCCCTTGCTGAAGGAGTCCCATCTGATCGATCACACCTTCAAGCTGGTCCTGTTTGTGGCGGCGGTCGAATCGGGCGGGCGCGCCTTGTGCGCCCTGGAGCGTTTCGCGGGGTATCGCTCCATCCCGATCATCCGGCTCGCGTTTCTCGCCCGGACGCCGGCGGAATTCTGGCGCCGCTGGAACAATCGCATCCACGCGTGGCTCTATCGGCACGTCTTCCTGCCCGCCGGCGGCGCCGCCTTGCCCGCGCTCGGGGTCTGGGCGGCGTGCCTGTTCAGCGGGCTGTTCCATGAGCTCATGTTCGGCATCGCCACCTCGCGCTTCGACGGCTATCAGGCGC
Organism: Verrucomicrobiales bacterium; assembly: GCA_038126235.1. GTDB lineage: Bacteria > Verrucomicrobiota > Verrucomicrobiia > Limisphaerales > JAYPEY01 > JAYPEY01. The sequence goes on along the minus strand of JAYPFK010000037.1, from coordinate 41,404 downwards.
TGTTCTTCACTCTCCAGGCGCCGGCGGTCCTGCTGTCGGGACAATTGGAGATGTTTGCCCGGAAAGGAGGGAGGAGCCGCAAGGCCGCCGCGCACGCCATCACCTTCGCGTGGCTTTGGGCGACCTCCTTCCTCTTCTTCCACGGCATCGATCGCGTCATTCCCGTTTATTACACCAGCGAGCCGTGGCTGCCTTGAGGCGCGCGGGCGCGCATCAAGGAGCGGCGACATTCTTGTCGCCGTGGCCCCGGAGGGGCCAGAGAAACGCTGGAGGCGCCGAACCCGCAAATTGAACCGGCGCGTTGCGACATGCCCTCGCTTCTGTGCCGGCTGCGCAGGCAGGGCGACAGGAATGTCGCCGCTCCTGGAATGGTCCCTTCGGGGATGCCGAATCCGATCATCCCGGACCCGGCGGCCCCTTATCGCTTCTTCTCTCGTTTACCCAGGGACGTTTCCCGTGCCGGGTCGTGGTCCGGGTTCGGCTCCGGCATCTGGGCCCCGACGGCGATGCGCCAGTTGTCGAGCTGGTTGCGGAGCTTGGCCGCGATCGCGGGATTCTGCTCCGCGACGTTCTTGGTTTCGCCGAGGTCTTCCTTGAGGTTGTAGAGCGCCTCGGAGCCGTCCTCGTAGAACTGGACCAGCCGCCAATCGCGCGCGCGGACGGCGTTGTAGGGGCTGTCGCCGCCGGCGTGGTAGTGCGGGTAGTGCCAGTAGATCGCATCGCGCTTGAGGCGGGCCTTGGGATTCTTGAACAAGGGAACCAGGCTCAGGCCGTCGACGTTCCGGTTGTGCTTCGTGTCGCCCCGGACGCCGGCGATCTCCAGGAAGGTGGGGTAGAAATCGATGCCGATGACGGGTTCGGGGCAACTCGTTCCGGCCGGCGTGACACCGGGCCATTTCGCGATCATCGGCACGCGCACGCCGCCCTCGTAGGCGGAGCCCTTGCCGCGGCGCAACGGCGCATTGTCCGTGAAGCCGTCGGGCTTGCCGTAACGCTGGGTGAGTCCGCCGTTGTCGCTGGTGAAGACGATCACGGTGTTGTCGAGGAGGTTGTTTCGCTTCAGCGCGGCGAGCACGGTCCCGACGGCCTCGTCCATGCTCTGGACCATGGCGGCGTAGATGGGATTCTGGTGCTTTGCGCCCGGCCTCACCTTTTTCGCATAGGCGTCTATCAACGACTGCTTCCCCTGGATCGGCGTATGGGGGACATTGAAGGCGAAATAGAGGAAGAAGGGATCGTTCCTCCAGTCGTCGACGATCTTCGCCGCGTCCGTCGCGAGGTAGTCGGTCGAATAGTCGCCCGCCTTGAAATCGCCGGCCGGCTTCGCGAGGAAGTAGCCCTTGGATGCGGGTTTTGCGACCGCGCGGTCGAAGCCGTGGGCCGTCGGGCCGTAATTCCCGGTCCCGGCGTCCTTGCGGTCCAGATGCCACTTGCCGATCTGGGCGGTTTTGTAGCCTCCGGCCCGCAACGCCTCGGCGATGGTGACCTCCTCGTGTTTCAGCCACTTCTGCCAGGCGGGGATTTTCAGCTTCGCGAAGGGACGGTTCTGCCCGGCGATGAAGTCTGTGAGATGCAGGCGGGCGGGATACTTGCCGGTCATCAGAGCCGCGCGACTGGGCGAGCAGACGGTGCAGGCCGAGTAGGCGTCCGTGAACTTCATGCCTTCCTTCGCGAGGCGGTCGAGGTTCGGCGTCTCGTAAAGGTCGCTGCCGAAGCTGCGCAAACCCGTCCAGCCCAGATCGTCGGCAAAGAAGAAGACGATGTTGGGGCGACGGTCGGCTGCGTGGATCTGGACGACGCACGCGGCGAGGAGGAGGCAGGCGACAAGGCGACAAGAAAGTGAACGGCGAGGGGGGGAAGGGCGGCTTCGGTTCATGGTGTTCTTGGAAGGAGGCGGATGACGGCGCTCGCGCGTCTCAGGCCAACAGCCCCTCCACGATCTTTCCGGGCTGTCCATCGATGAGCGACTGTTCACGGCCGTTGCGCTTGTAGGTCAGCTTCTCATGGTCGAGGCCGAAGAGACGCAGCATCGTCGCGTGGTAGTCGTAGTGGTTCACCACATCCTCGACGGCGTGGTGGGCGAATTCATCAGTGGCTCCATGCACGTGGCCGCCGCGGATGCCGCCGCCGGCGAGCCACATGGTGAAGCCGTAGGTGTTGTGGTCGCGGCCGACGCGGCTGGCGCCGGTGTCGTTCTGGATCACGGGCAGGCGTCCCATCTCTCCGCCCCAGTGGACGAGGGTGGTGTCGAGCAGTCCGCGTTGCTTGAGATCCTTGACCAGCGCCGCGGCGGGCTTGTCGGTCATCTTGCAGGAAGCCGGCAGGGCGGAGCGGATGCTGCCGTGGTGGTCCCAGAACTGGTTCTTGGTGAAGATCTGCACGAAGCGCACGCCGCGCTCCACCAGCCGCCGAGCGATCAGGCAGCGCGCGCCGTATTCCTTGGTCGCGTCCTCGTCGAGGCCGTAGAGCTTCTTCGTGGCCTCGCTTTCGCCGCTGATGTCGAGGGCCTCCTTGGCGGCGGTCTGCATGCGGGCGGCGAGTTCGTAGCTGGCGATGCGGGCCTCCAGGTCCAGTTCGCCCGGATGCTCGGCGAGGTGTTCGCGGTTCAGGCGTTCAAGGTAGGAAAGGTATTTCTCCTGCGTCGCCCCCTTGAGGTGGGCCGGGGCGTCGAGGTTGAGGATGCGCGGCTCACGGGGGCGGACCACGGTGCCCTGGAACAAGGAGGGCAGCCAGCCGTTGGACCAGTTGCGCACGCCCTCGACCGGCAGGCCGCGCGGATCGGTGAGGACCACGAAGGCGGGGAGATTCTGCGATTCGCTGCCGAGGCCGTAGGTCAGCCAACTGCCCAAGGCGGGCCGGCCGGGCAGGATGCGGCCCGAATTCAACGCGTGGATCGACTGGCCGTGGTTGTTCACGCCCGTGCGCATGGACCGGATGACCGCGATGTCGTCGATCACCCCGGCGGTGTGGGGCAGCAGTTCGGAAACCTCGGCGCCGCACTGCCCGCGCTTCTCGAATTTCCAAGGGCTGGCCAGGACAGTCGTGCTGGCCTGCGCGGCGTTGTCGTACTTGATCTTCCCGGGGAAAGGCTTGCCGTCGAGCTTGTCCAGCTCGGGCTTGGGATCGAAGAGATCCATGTGGCTGGGACCGCCCTGCATGAAAAGGGAGATCATCGCGTTGGCGCGCGGTTGGAGCGGCGGCAGCTTGGGTTCGAGGCTGAAGCGCTGGCGCTCGGCGGCGGTATCGATGGGCTTGGCCAGCAGTCCCTGCTGCTTGAGCAACCACGCCAGCGCCACGCCGCCGACGCCCATGCCCTGCGAGGACAAGAAGCGTCGACGTGAGAATCCAGGTTCACCGAAGTCGGTCATGCCACTCTGTGTAGCATCCAATCGCGCGGGATTCCAAGCGCTTTGGCGCCGATCCGGCAGCCATGCGGGAAATGAGCAAGCCACCCAAGCCATTCCCGCATTGAATCGCCGCGGTCAAACACGCAACATACTGCTCACTTATGCAAAGAACCTTGCTTGGCGTCCTCGCCGCCTTGGCGATCTGCCTTCCAGTCGCGCCGGTATCGTTGGCGGCTCCGGCTGAGCTCGACCTCGGCGACATCACCGAGGTCCACACCATGATCCCGATGCGGGACGGCAAACGCCTTTCCGCCTACCTCTACTTCCCTCCCGGCGAGGGACCATGGCCGGCGATCTTTGAGCAGCGTTACGCCAGCCTGACCGGGAATTCGACGCGCATGCTGGCGGCGCGCATGGCCCGGCGCGGCTATGTCGTCGCCCACGTGAACTTTCGCGGGACGCATCTTTCCGAGGGGCATTACGTCGGCTATCGCGCGCTGCAGTGGGGCGAACTGCGCGACGGCTACGACACCTGCGAATGGCTGGGTTCGCAGGGCTGGTGCACGGGCAGGGTGGGCACGCGCGGCGGTTCGCAGGGCGGCTACGCGCAGAACTACCTCGCGGTCACCCGACCTCCCTCCCTGGTCTGCCAATACATGACGGACACCGGGGTGAGCCTTTTTCAGGAGGGCTACCGCATCGGCGGAGCCACGCGGCCCGTTCGCTTCCAGGCCATGGCCAAGGTCTGCCGCGATCCCGCCGACAACGACGCGATGCTCAGGGAGTGGTTCGAACATCCGAACTACGACGACTACTGGCGCGATGAGGATTGCTCCCTGCACTGGGACAAGATGAACGTGCCCTGTTTCACGCTCGGAAGCTGGTTCGACTTCATGAACCAAGGTTCGATCGCCAGCTTCATCGGCCGGCAGCACAACGGCGGTCCCAACTCGCGCGGCAATCAATGGCTGCTGATTGGCCCCTGGCTCCATGGCGGCAGCAAGGGCGCCAAGATCGCGGAGATGCAGTTCCCGGAGAACGCGGCCTTTCCGCTGGAGGACCACATGATGCGCTGGTTCGACTTCTGGCTGAAGGGGAAGAAGAACGGCGTCGATAAGGACCCGCGCGTGCGTTACTACGTCATGGGCCCGGAGGGCGGCGCGACGTCCCCAGGCAATGTCTGGCGCGAGGCCGACGACTGGCCGGTGAACAAGAACCTGCAGCCGTTGTTCCTGCATGAAGGCGGCGGGCTTTCGTCCGCCAAGCCGGCCAGAGTGGAAGGCTCCACCTCTTTTGTCAGCGATCCGAACAACCCTATGCAGATTCCCGGTCGCGGCTTTCCCGGAGCGCGGGACGCGCGGCCGTTTGAGAAGCAGTCCGAGGTGCGGACCTTTACCACGGAGCCGCTTGCCGCGCCGGTGGAATGGACCGGCCGGGTCCACGCGGAGCTGTATGTCTCCTCCACCGCGAAGGACACGGACTTCATCGTCCGCGTGAGCGATGTCTACCCCGACGGGCGCTCGATGCTGCTGGTCGATTATCCCTGGCGGATGCGCTACCGCGATGGTTTCGAAAGCGAGAAGCTCATGGAGCCGGGCGAGGTTTACAAGCTGGCGATCCCGGTCGGCTGGATCTCGCAGGTCTTTGAGAAGGGGCATTGCATCCGCGTGACCGTGGCCAGCACGGGCGCGCCTTTGTATGAGCCCAACCCCCAGACCGGCAAGCCGCTGACGATCGAATGGCCGGAGGACGCCGTCGTGGCTACGAATACCGTGCACCATTCGGCCAAACACGCGTCCAGAATCCTGGCGCCGGTGATGAAATGAGTTTGAGACAGATCGGCATGAAGACAGCGGCAGCGAATCCAGAAAGCCGTTGGGGAGAGACTCCGTCGAGCCCATTTCAAAACCCCGAAGGGGTGAGGGCGGCGCGCTTCAAGGCGCAGGCGTGCGTCCGTTGGCTTCCGTTGCTTTGCTGCGCATTGATCGCCGCTCGCGTCGCGCCATCCTCCTCCCTGACCGCCGCCGAGACCGACCATTGGGCCTTCCAGCCGATCACCCGTCCGCTCGTCCCGCATGTCTCCAATGAGGGCGCAGCTTCACAACCCATCGACCGCTTCGTTCTTTCCCAGTTGGAAGCCGAGGGCCTGACGCCCTCCCCCGAGGCCGACCGCGCGACGTTGATCCGACGCCTGCATCTCGACCTGCTCGGTCTGCCGCCTTCGCCGGACGAGGTTGCCGCCTTCGTGGCGGACAATTCACCGGGAGCCTACGGGGCGTTGGTTGATCGCTTGCTCGCCTCGCCGCATTTCGGCGAACGTTGGGGGCGGCATTGGCTGGACCTCGCGCGCTACGCCGACAGCGACGGCTATCTGGGCGACAGTCTGCGAACCTACGCCTGGGTCTGGCGCGACTGGGCCATCGACGCCATCAACGCGGACATGCCGTTCGATCGTTTCACCATTGAGCAGATTGCCGGCGACCTCCTGCCGAACGCCACGCTCGCCCAGCGCGTCGCCGCCGGGTTTCATCGCAACACGTTGAAGAACACCGAGGCCGGCGCGGACCGGGAGTTGAACCGCACCAAGGAGGCCGTCGATCGCGTGAACACCACGGGAACGGTCTGGTTGGGACTGACGGTCGGTTGCGCGGAATGCCACGAGCACAAGCACGATCCCATCACGCAGGAAGAGTTCTACGGACTCTACGCCTTCTTCAACAACACCGACGAAACCGACGTCGCCGCGCCGCGCCCTCTTGAGTTGGCGCGCTACAACGCGGCCCTCGACGAATGGGATCGCGACTACGACCGCCTGACCAACGCCTTGGCGGACTACGAAAAGACAACGCTCTCCGCCCGCTGCGCGAAGTGGGAAGCCGCCTTCAAGCCCGCCTCGACGGAATGGACCATTCTCAAACCCGACAAGGCCGAGTCCGGCGACGCCGCGACCATGACCGTGCAGGCTGACGGTTCCGTGGTCGCCTCGGGTAAACTGGGTTCCACGGCCACCGCCACACTCCAGATTTCCAACGCGGCGCCGATGACGGTCGCCTCCATCCGCATCGAGGTCTTCGGCTCCCACGGCGAGGGCAAAAAGGCGGGCGAACCGGTGGGCCGGGGGCCGGGCGGGCAGTTCATCCTGTCGAGCCTGGCCTTCGCCGTGGAGGCCCCGGGCGGAAAAGGCGTCGGGCAGCCGCTGAAATCGGTGGCGGTCACCGGCGGGGCGCGGGCTGAAATGGCTCTGGACACGAAATCCAATGAGGGCTGGCACATCGCTTCGCGGCCCTATCGCTACCACAGCGCCGTGTTTCATCTGCGGCAACCCGTGGCGGTGAAGGAAGGCAGCCGGTTGGTCTTCGCCATGCGGCAGAAGCACCCGTCGAAGAACACGCTGCGCCATTTCCGCATTTCGGTTTCACCGGACGAAGACGTGAAACCCACCCAGGCGCCGAAGGAGATTGAAGTCTTGTTGGCAGGCACTTCCGCCAAGCGGACGGCTGAACAGGAGAAGAAGTTGAGCCGGTTTCATCGCGATCTGGACGAGGCCTGGCAGAAGCTGCGCCGGCCGATTGAGAAACACCTCGCGTCGAAGCCGTCCTACCCGGCAACCAAGGCGCAGTCGTTGGTCGAACGACGCAAGGGGCGCCGCGAAACCTACGTCCACATCCGCGGCGACTATGCGCGGCGCGGCAAGGTCGTCCAGGCGGGCGCGCCGGACTCCTTGCCGGCCCTGAAGCGACGAGCCGCCGAGGCGGACCGGCTGGACCTGGCCCGTTGGCTCGCCGCCCCCGAGAATCCCCTGACCGCGCGCGTGACCGTGAACCGGATCTGGCAGCGGCTGTTCGGCGTCGGGATCGTGGCGACCTCGGACGATTTTGGAACCAAGGGCGCGCCGCCTTCCCATCCGTTGCTGTTGGACTGGCTGGCGTCGGAACTGATCGCCAGGGACTGGAGCCGCAAGGCCGTCATCCGCGAGATTGTGATGTCGGCGACGTATCGGCAGTCGTCCGCCGTGCGGCCGGAACTGGCGGATCATCCGACCGGCAACCGCCTGCTCTGGCGGCAGAACAGCTTCCGGCTCGACGCTGAGGCGATCCGCGATTCGTACCTGGTCGCCAGCGGGTTGTTCGATCCGCGGATCGGCGGCCCGGGCATCCGTCCGCCCCTGCCGGCTTTCGTGACCGAGGTGGGGCGCAGCGTGAAGTGGCCGGTGAGCGAGGGCGGCGACCGTTACCGCCGGGGGCTTTACATCTTCTTCAAGCGCACCGTGCCCTATCCGATGCTGATTTCCTTCGATGCGCCGGATTCCAGTGTGAGCTGCAGCCGGCGCGAACGGTCCAATTCACCGCTGCAGGCGCTGACCCTGTTGAACGACCCGGTGTTCTACGAATGCGCCGAGGCGTTGGGCGGAAGGATGACCACGGCGCACAATGGCGACGACGAGGTCGCGCTGCGGGAGATGTTTGTCCGTTGCCTGGGACGGGAGCCGGGAGCGAAGGAAATGGAGTTTCTGGCCGGCGCGTTGGCGGACCTGAAGAAGCTGGGCGCCTCCGGCGATGCCGGGGCGCGCGTCGAACCCATGACCGCCCTCGCGCGCATCGTCATGAACCTCGATGAATTCATCACCCGGGATTGAACCGCGAACCGCCTTCGTATCATTACGTCGCGTTGAAATGAACACGAATTCACACGAATCCACCCGCCGCACTCCTGGAGGTGTTCGCGGGGGACGCGCATTGTCAGTTCCGCGAACCCACCCCGATTTCATTCTCCTCATCGCTTCGCGGGAGAATGAAATATCCCCTCCCCGGAGGGGACCTGCGCGTTGGCATGCCCCAAGTCAGGTCCCCTCCAGGGAGGGGGTATTTTGCGGAGCCGAAGGGCGAGGCAAAATCGGGGTGGGTCCGCACAGCATGGCATCTGACTCTCCTTCCTCATGACGCCCCGCGACCACATCCACTCCACCCGCCGCCAGTTCTTCTCCTCCGGGGCCAGCGGCCTGGGGACGCTGGCCCTGGCTTCATTGCTGAAGCAGGACGGTCTCTTGGCCGCTGAGGAACCGCACGTCGCCGGTTCCGGCCCGCATTTCGCGCCCAAGGCGAAGAACTGCATCTACTTCTTCATGGAAGGCGGGCCCAGCCACATGGATCTGTTCGATCCCAAGCCCAAGCTCAATGAGCTCGACGGCCAACCCCTGCCGGATTCGATGCTCGAGTCGGTGAAGTTCGCCTTCATCCAGAAGGAGAGCGCGCGGCTGATGGGCTCACCCCGGACCTTCAAGAAATACGGGCAGTGCGGCATGGATCTTTCCGATCTCCTGCCGCACCTGACGGAATGCGTGGACGACATCGCCTTTGTGCGGTCCATGCACACCGACCAGTTCAACCACCTGCCCGGCCAGTTGAAGATGCTGACCGGCTCGGCCTTTCGCGGTTGGCCGACGCTGGGTTCCTGGCTGACCTACGGCCTGGGCAGCGATTCACAGAACCTCCCCGCCTACGTGGCGATGGTGAACCTTGGCCGCGGCCTGCCCGGCGGCGCCGCGAGTTGGTCCAGCGGTTTTTTGCCTTCGAGTTATTCCGGCTCCCTGTTCCGCAACCAAGGCAGTCCGGTCCTGAACCTGGCCAATCCGCCCGGCGTGTCCGATTCCGCCCAGGCGCGCAGCCTGCAGGCCGTGAACGATCTCAACCGCCTGCGCCATGAGCGCGTCGGTCATCCGGAGATCGAGAGCCGCATCAAGGCCTACGAACTCGCCTTCCGGATGCAGAGTTCCGCGCCGGAACTGCTCGACCTGTCCGGCGAATCCAAGGCCACGCTCGACGCCTACGGCCTGGACCGTGAGGAGGTCGACGCGAGCGGCAAGCCGGGCGGCCCGGGCTTCATGGGCTCCTTCGCCCGCAACTGTCTCCTCGCCCGCCGCATGGTCGAGCGGGGCGTGCGCTTTGTGACGCTGTTCCTTTCCACCTGGGACCATCACAGTTCGCTCAACAGCGGCCTCGCCTACAATTGCGAGATCTCGGATCAACCCGTCGCCGCCCTGCTGAAGGACCTGAAGTCACGCGGCATGTTGGACGACACGCTGGTCGTGTGGGGCGGGGAATTCGGCCGCACGCCGTTGGGGGAAAACCGCGTCAACTTCAAGACCATCACCGGCCGCGACCATCATCCCTATGGCTTCACCAAATGGCTGGCCGGCGGCGGCGTGCCCGGCGGGCAGATCATCGGCTCCACCGACGAGATCGGTTGGAGCGCCGTGGAGGAGCGCGTGGACGTGCACGACCTCCACGCCAGCATTCTTCACCAGTTTGGCCTCGACCATGAGCGACTCACCTACCGTTTCCAGGGACGCGACTTTCGCATCACCGACGTGCATGGAAACGTGGTGGACCGGTTGGTCGGTTGAGTCAACCGATGTCCTGCGCGGAAACAACCGCCGGGTCTTCCGGGCGATTCAGGACCCCTCCAGACAGTCCCGGACGGCGATCAGGAGCTCGTCCGCGTTGAAAGGCTTGATCAGGAACCGGATCGAGGGGGATTTGATCAGTTCGGCGACCTTCTCCTTTTCCACCGAGCCGCACATCACGAGCAGTTTCAGTCCCGGCTTCAAACGTTGCAGCGTGCGCAGCAGCGACGGCCCGTCCAGTTGCGGCATCATGATGTCCACGACGGCGAGGGCGACATCATCCAGGCGACGGGCGCAGAGCGCGACGAGTTCGGGGCCGTCCTCGCCGGAGACCACGCGGTAGCCGAACTGCTCCAGGGTCATTTCCGTGATCTACCGGATGGTCTCGTCCCGGTCGCCCAGCAGGACGAGTTCGCCGTTGCCCCGCGGTCGCTCCGCGGCCTCGTCGCCTTCCTCGAGTCTTGCCCCGGACTCACGGGCGGGCAGATGCGCGCGGAAGGTCGTGCCAATGCCCGGCTCGCTTTCGACGGTGAGGAAGCCGTCGTGTCCGCCGCCACATCTCAAGTCCGGGAAGCGGGGTGGCGGCATTCCCGGTTTCGGAATTTGCGGGATCCTTTCGCCCCCCGTCCGCTTTCGGTGGCGCGCTCCACCCGATCTGAGCCCAGTTTCCCCCTTGAAATCCCGCCGGGGTCGGTCATCCTCCGCCTCCATTTCCAGTAAACGACAATTCATCCAATGAAGATCTTCATCGACACCGCGCACGTTCACGAAATCAAGGAAGCCATGAGCTGGGGCATCGTGGACGGCGTCACGACCAATCCCACCCACGTCGCCACCACCGGCCGACCCTATCTGGACGTCTACAAGGAGATCCTTGAGATGGTCGACGGCCCGGTCAGCCTCGAGACCATCTCGCTGGAGGCTGAGGGCATCATCAAGGAGGGGCGCGAACTGGCCAAGATGGCCGACAACGTCGTCGTCAAGGTGCCGGTGATCAAGGAGGGACTCAAGGCGGTGAAGGTCCTTTCGTCCGAGGGCATCGCCTGCAATGTCACGCTGAACTTCTCCCCGCTGCAGGCCATGCTCGCCGCGAAGTGCGGCGCCGCCTACATCAGTCCCTTTGTCGGCCGGCTCGACGGCATCGGCCACCTCGGTATGGACCTCATCGGCCAGATCCGCCAGATCTATGACAACTACGGCTTCGATACGCAGATCCTCACGGCCGCCGTCCGGCATCCCGAACACGTGCTTCAGGCCGCCCTTGCAGGCTCCGATGTGATCACCATGAACTTTGCCGTGCTCAACCAGCTTTACGATCACCCCATGACCGACCTCGGTCTGGAGCAGTTCCTGAAGGACTGGGAGAAGGTGCCGAAGTGACGGGGGAAGGCGGATTATGAGCAAACTCAAATGCGGTTTTCTCGGCATCGGCGCCATGGGGCGCAGTCATGTCGATCTCATCCACAATCAATGCGGCGACCGCGCGGAGGCTGTCGCCATCTGCGGGCGCGACGAGGGCAACATCGCCAAGACCCTTGAGATCGCGCCCGACGCGAAGGTCTTTCGCGACGAGCATGGGCTGATCAAGTCGGACGTCGACGCCATCTTCGTCTCCACGCCCAACTTCACCCACCTCCGCTGGGCCAAGGAGGCTCTCGACAACGGCAAGCACCTCTTCCTGGAGAAGCCCTGCGGCATCAACCTCGACGAGACCGACGAACTTGTGAAGCTCGCCGCCAAGACCGACAAGGTCGTCATGATCGGTCACGAGCTGCGTTACTCCCCCTTCTTCCGCAAGATGAAGGAGATGATCGACGCGGGCGAGATCGGGTCGCCCCGGATGGTCTGGACCAAGGAGTTTCGCGCGCCGTTTCAGCCCAAGTCCGGCCAGTGGATCCAGGACGGCCGCATGTCCGGCGGCTGCCTTGTGGACAAGAACTGCCACCACTTCGACATGATGAACTGGTGGGTCGGCGCGCGGCCGAAATACGTCGCCGCCTTCGGTTCCAACGCCGTCAACCGTGTCATCGAGGGAGATCACCAGGTCCATGACCACGCGACCGTGAGCTTCGAGTATGAGAACGGCGTGAAGGGCACGCTGCACCTCTGCATGTTCGCCCGCGACTTTCCGCACGAGGAGCTGGAGATGGGCGTCATCGGCGACAAGGGTTCGCTGCAGACCAGCATTTCCACCATCGAGATCCTCCAGTGGAAGCTCGGCTCTGAAAGCGCCGAACCCGTCCGCCACAAGATCGTGTCCAAGCAGGGCGTCGGCTGGGGCGGCCACCTCGGCTTTTCCGAGATTCACGACGCCTTCGTCGATGCCGTGCTTGAGGGCAAGCCCGTCCTCACCGGCGTCAACGACTGCATCGACGGCACCCGCATGTGCATCGCCGGCGAGCAGTCCATCCGCGAAAAGCGGATCGTGGAGATCGGGTGAGCGGCAGGGAGGCAACACGGAGCAGCGCTGCCGTGGCTTTACAGTGCGCATGGCAACGCCCGCAACTGCCCTAAGCGCGAACTCCGCCAGGTTCCCCCCCCGCCATCGCAAGGTTTGTTGAGACTTCCCGCAACCCTCCCTGTCGCGCCCAACAAAGCGGCGCTCAGCGCCGCATTCCAAGACGCTGTCGCGGATCTGTAAACGCCGTTGCCGACGCCGCGAGACCGATTTTCCGCGATCTCCGGCTTCAGCCGAGCAGTTCGCGGATGGGCTTGCCGTGGCGGACGATCATGATGGGGCGGCCGGAGGGGGTGTGGTACTCCTTCGTGGGATCGATGCCCAGGGTCTGGTAGAAGGTGGCGGCGACGTCGTCCGGGCTGATGGCGCGGTCCTTCGGGCCCTCGCCCTTGGCGTCGGATTCACCGACGACCTGGCCGCCTTGGATGCCGCCGCCGGCGAGGAGGCAGAACATCGCGCGCGGATAGTGGTCGCGACCCGGGGTGCCATTGCGGGTCTTGACCAGCGGGGTGCGTCCGAATTCGCCGGTGACGAACACGGTGGTCGATTCCAGCAGTCCCTTCTCCTCCAGCGCGGCGTAGAGACCGGCGAGGCCGGCGTCGAGCTTGGGCAGGTTCTTGTTCTTCAGGGTGTTGAAGTTGTCGCGATGGGTGTCCCAGCCGCCGAGGTTCACGGTGACGAAGCGGACGCCGGACTCGACGAGGCGGGTGGCGAGCAGGCAGCTCTGGGAGAAGTCGTCCTCGCCGAACATCGTGGAGATCGCCATGGACTCCCGGCTCAGGTCGAAGGCCTCGCGGGTCTTCGGGGAGCGCATCATGTCGTAGGCGCGTTGACTGAAGTCATCCATGCCGCTGAGCAGGCGGTCCTGCTTGGCGAAGTCGCCGAAGGCGTTGTCGTATTTCTTCAGCATGTTGTGGCGGCGATCGACGTCCTCGATGCGGACGCCGGAGAGGCCGCGCACGTTGACCGGTTGGCCGGGCTTGGGCGTGGTCCCGAGCTCAAAGGGGCCGTTCTCGACGCCGAGGTAGCCGGTGGGATTCGCGCCGCCCTTGGGGATGGCGACGAAGGGCGGGATGGCCGGATCGTTTTGCAGTTCCTTGCTGACGACCGCGCCGTAGGCCGGGAATTGCAGGGAGGGCAGGGGACGGTTGCCGGTCTGCATGTAGAGCGAACCGAGGTTGTGCGCGGCCAGGGTGTGGCTGACGCCGCGGAGGATGGCGAACTTGTCCGCGACCTTGGCCAGCTTGGGCAGGTGTTCGCAGAAGCGCACGCCGGGGACGTTGGTCTTGATCTCGTTGAACTCGCCGCGATGGGTCTCGGGCGCGTCCGGCTTGAGGTCGAAGGTGTCCATGTGGCTGGGGCCGCCGGAGAGGCGCACGAAGATCGCCGCCCTGGCCTTGGCTCCCTCGACGTGGCCGGACTTGGCCATCGCGAGATAGGAGGACAGGTTGAGACCGACGCCGGCGAGGGCGCCGACCTTGAGGAAGTCGCGGCGATTCACGCCGTCGCAGTATTTGTGGTTGGCCATTGGGTGGGGGTGGGTTGGGGATTTGAAATTTGAGATCTGAGACTTGAGATGCCGGAGGCGGTCAGTGATTCACCATGAATTCCTTGGTGTTGAGCATGGCCCAGAGGAGTTCGCGGACGCCGCCGGAGACGGAGTCCGCCTTGGCGAGGTCGGCCTTGGCCGTGGTGAGCTCCTCGACTGAGGGCGGGCGGCTGACGGTGCGGAGGAAGACTTCCTCGATCAGTTCGTCGGTGGAGGCCGCAAGTTTGTTCGCGGTCTCGGGCTGGTTGACGCCGGCCAGTTTCTCAAGCTTTCCGCGTTCCGCCTTGAGTCTTCCCTGCTGTTGCCGGTGGGCCGCCATGGCGGCCTTGTATTTCTTCTGTTCGGCCTTGGGGGCGTCCGCGGCGGGCTTTTTCGGGAGATTCATGGCCAGTTGCTGCTCCTGTTTCTGCAGGCGCTTGAGGCGGGCTTCGTATTTCTTCTTCGCGGCGTCGTTGCCGTTGCTCTTTCCTTCGGCCTTTTCCAACTCCCCGATCCAGCCGCCCTTGCTGGAGCCGAGTTGCTTCCAGACGTCCTGGTCGTTGCGGACGTAGAGGGTCTGCAGCAGGGTGGGGTCGTTGGAGCGCTCGCAGTCGCAGGTGGTCTCGCGCACGGGCTTGCCGAAGATGGTCAGGGCGTAGCCGGCGCCGCCGCGGGTGTTGTAGCCGCTGGCTCCCTGGCCGCCGATGGTGCGCATCTCCATGTTCGTCGTCATCTCCTCGGCCACGGCGGGTGAGCCCGTCGCCTGGACAATGGCGTCGTTGACCACCTCGGCGGGCAGCCTGCGCAGGACCATGTGGCTGAAGTTCTTCTCGTCGAGTTTGTTGGTGTCGTTCGGTTGCCAGCCGCGCTGGTAGGCGTCGCTGTTGAGGATCTCGCTGTGCAGCCACTTCATGTCGTAGCCCTTGGCGATGAAGGTCCTGGCGAGGTAATCCAGCAGCGGTTTGTTGCTGGGCGGGTTCGCAAGATTCATGTCATCGACGGGGGAGACGATGCCGCGGCCGAAGTGGTTCTCCCAGACGCGGTTGATGAATGCCCTGGCGAAATAGGGATTTTCCGGGGAGCGAAGCCATTCCATCAGCGGCTCGCGCGGGTCGGAGTACTGGGATTCCATGACCTCCTCGCCGCCGAGGACGCGGGGCGTGATGACGCGGCCGGCGTTGGGGTTCTGCTTCTTGAGCTTGGCGAGTTGCTGCTGGGTGAGCTTGCGGTTGCTCTTGGGCGCCGTGATGTAGACCTCCTGGATGGGAACCGGTTCGCCGCGTTGGGCGCGGCGCTTGATCTCGGCGTAGACGTCGCGGCGATTGTTCTTCTCCCGCGTGTAGCCGACCTTCTCGTTGATCTCGTCGGTGAGCTGCTTGTAGCCGACGTCGTCGCGGTTGCTGCGGTCGGAGCCGTAGGCCACGCGGTCGAAGAACGCCTGGAATTGTTCGAAGTCATTCTGCGTCCATTGGTCAAAGGGGTGCTTGTGGCACTGCGCGCACTGGATGCGGACGCCGAGGAAGGAATGGCTGAAGGCGAGCGCCTTTTCCTCGGGCTTGCGGACGTTCCGCCGGGCCCAATACCACGGCATGCTGTCCCGGTCGGCGAAGTCGTGCGGATCGTTCTTCTTGAGGTAGGAGGACATCTCCGAGGCGTAGTCGAGATAGGACTCGCCTTCGTCGCGGCTCCGGCTGAGCACGATGCCGGCGATGAGTTCGTCGTAGGGGGTGTTGTCAGCAACGCGTTTGTAGATCCAGTCGTACCACTGGCGTCCCATCTGGGTGCGGAAGTTGCGGTCGTTGATGTTGCGGGAGTTGTTGCCGGTGATGTCGCAGAGCTTGGTGGTCCACCAGGCGGCGTAGCCGGGGGATTCGAGGAGCTCGCCGACCTTCTTTGCGCGCTTGTTCGGCGATTTGTCGGCCTCGAAGGCCTTGATCTGGGCCGGGGTGGGGAGGGTGCCGGTGAGATCGATGCTGACGCGGCGGAGGAACTCGAGGTCCGTGCAGACCTCCGAGGGGACGATGCCCACCTTGCGGAGCTTGTCCACGATCAGTTCGTCCACCTTGGTGCGTGCGGCGACCTGGGGATACTGTGCGCCGACCTGGTCGGACACGGGCAGCATGACCGGAATCGGATGCACGCCGTTGTCGTAGAACGCGACCACGTGGGTGTCGCCGCCGGTGAGCGATGTGACTTCGCCGAACTCGTCGATGGCGGCGACAGATTCGTCGTTGGTGCGGAAGCGGGTGATCTCCGTGACGTCCTCGACCGTGCCGTCCTTCCAGTGGGCGAGGACGCGCAGGCGGACCTTCTCGCCGGGCTTCTGGAACACGATCTCGGAGGGGAAGACCTCCAACCGGTCGAATTCGCCGGTCTCCTCAACATCGAGATTGGCGCCGTCCTTGATCCATTTGAGGACCATGTTGTATTCCCAGCCGTCCTTCTTGAAGCGTTCCTTGCCCTTGTGCTTCACCATCATGGTGGGCTTGGTGAGGATGAGGCTGTTTTCCGGATCGTCGACCAGGGTGCGGACCTCGGCCTCGTTGCCGTTGTCATCCACGGTGATGGCCTTGTGGTCCTTCTCGAAGTCGTAGCCGAACAGGGAAAGCTGGAAGCCGCCGCGGCCGGAAAAGGAGCCATGGCATTCGCGACCGCTGCAGCCGGTCCGGCTCATCAGCGGCACCACGTGCCGGCGGAAACTCGGGGACTCGGCGGCGCCCTTGGATTTGAAACGCTCGCTGAAGGCGGGAAGGCGCTTCCCTGCCTCGGCCTTGCCGGCGAAGGCCGGCGCGGCGAGGGCAGTGAATACGGCGAGTGAAAGGGCGGCTGCCCGGCGCGCGACGTCGGCGGGCTTCGGTGGAGTGAAGGATCTGCTCATCGTAGAATCTGCGGCCAGGGACGGCTCTTGCGTTTGTCGTTGGGGACAACTGGCTTCGACGAATTCCCGGAATCCGGATTCAATCCGCTCGCAAATTCCGCGCGGGATTCGCCAATGGATGATTTGTATCTCTGCTGTGGGGAGCTGCGCAACAGGAATGTTGAGGGCGGAACGGGACCGCCGGGTTGGCCCAAAGGGTGGAGCGAGTCGTCCTAAGTGAGTTGCTCCGGGATATGCTCGCGTCGGCTCATTGGGGGCGATTTGCACCTGCCGCTTGTTGGGCGTGGGATGTGCGGGGCGCCGCAGTCCAAGACGCTGACGCGGATTCCCGGGGCGCTGCCGATTGATCGCACACATGCCTGCTCATTCAGGTTTTCATACTCGGGCGGAGTCCCTAGTCTGCCCGGGCATGAAGCAGGAATTGACCCGCCGGGGTTTTCTCGGCGCGACGACCGCGATGCTTGCCGGCGGCGCTCTGCCGGACGGCGCCCGGGGTGACGCCGCCGAGCCCATCATCGATATCCACCAGCACCAGGGCTACAAGGGACGGACCACGGCGCAGTTCCGCGCGCATCAGCGGGCCATGGGCGTGACGATGACGGTCATCCTCCCCTCCGCGCGGGCCTTCGACCGGAATCCGGACGGCTCCTGGTTGGACCCGGAGCGTCATCGCGTCGCGGACAACGAGGCGGCGGTCCGGCTCGTCCGCGAACACCCGTCCGAGTTCGTCCGCTTTGCCAACGAACTCCCCACCGACAAGTCCCGGCTGGCGACGATCGAGAGCTTCCTCCGCAACGGAGGCCGGGGCATCGGGGAATCGAAGTTCAAGATCGACTGCGATTCCAGACCCATCGAGGCCCTCGCCGAACTGGCCCAGTCCTTCGGCGTTCCGGTCCTGATGCATTTCCAGCACAAGGCGTGGAATCTGCACATCGAGCGCTTTGACCGGATCCTGAAGAGATACCCGAAGGTGAACTTCATCGGGCACGCGCAGACCTGGTGGGGGAACATCGACAAGAACCACGACCAGAAGGTCCTTTATCCCAAGGGGAAGGTGACGCCGGGCGGGCTGACCGACCGGCTGCTCGCGGAATATCCGAACATGTTCGGCGACCTGTCGGCCGGCTCGGGGAACAACTCGCTGATCCGCGACGAGGAACACGCGCGCGGCTTCCTGGAACGTCATCAGGACAAGCTGATGTTCGGCTCGGACTGCAACGACCTGATCGGCCGAGGTAAGGGCTGCACCGGCGCGCGGACTATTGCCGCGGTCAGGCGGTTGGCCGGGTCAAAGGAGATCGAGCGGAAGATCCTCCACGGGAACGCCAGGCGGTTGTTGAAGGTTTGAGGGAGCTTGGAAAGCTGGTGCGCATGGTGTGCGCGTCAGCGTCTTGGAGTGCGGTCTCGCAGACCGCTTTGCCCGGCTCGCGTCGAAGATGGGCTTGGAGTCTTCCGCTGGCTCTGGGCGGGTGGGCGTTTCGTTTGAATAGGGGGGTGGTCTGGCTGTGGTGCACGCTGCAAAGCGGCGCGCGGCGCCGCAGTCCACGACGCTGGCGCGTTGTTCAGGTTCCTTGGGGATTGTCCGGATCGGCCATCTTCGCGTGTGATTCGAGTTTCGCGACGACGGCCTTCACCTTGTTCAACGCCGCGACGGTGAAGATGATCGGATATAGCTTCTCGTAGTACCAGAGCTTGGCGAAGTAGAAGCCGATCGGGGAGGGTTGGGTCCATTCGCCGGATTCGATCTTTTCAAGGAGCCAGAGGACGCCGTGTTCCATAGCCAATCGCAAGTCCACGCTCGAAATCTCGCGCCATTGTCCTTCCTCTGCGCCGAGGCAGCAGGCGGCAAGGGCTTCTACTGCGAGGGCCGTTTCCTCGACGGACGATGGCCCCGCGGCGCCGCCATTCCAGCCGCCGTCCGGCTGTTGGAATCGAATCAACCAACGCACTCCCGCTTCCAGCGCCTGCCATGGCTCTTCGACGGCCGGAAGGGGCATCGCGAGAACAACCTTGGCCGTGCCGTAAAGCCGGTTCTCTTCATTCGGATCGTGCTGATTCCCAAACCAGAGCGGAGTCCAGGAGCCGTCCGCGTTCTGTTGGCGATGCAGGTAAGACAGCAACTTCACGGGAACGGCCCTTTCCCGATGGTTGGATTCAATCACGCCCTCCTTGGAAGAAATCGAGGGGTTGAGAAGGTTCGTCCGAAGCGCGTGGGCGCTGATGTCTGGACTGCTCCGATCGAATGGTAGATTTGTCCAGCCTCGGCAGAACGTGGGAATCCCTCCGTCACGGTTCTGAAGACTGCTCAACCAGTCCCGTGCCCGGTCGCATTGTATCCGGAGCGTTGGAGCCTCGCTGGTTTCGGACGACGAGTAGTATCCGATCAGGGCTTGCTGCTTCGCCTTCACCACAAGGTCAAGAAACTCACCCGCCGACTTCCACTTCTTCTCTTCGATGATTTGAATGACCGCGTCAGCCTCCAGCTTCCTTGAAGGGTTCGTGCCATCCAACGCTTCCAGCGCCAGAATCGCCCCCGCCGTGTCGTCCGCGTCGGGCACGCCGCCGCTGAGGTCGGTCCAGGCCCAGCCGCCGGGCGCGGCGTTGGTGTAGGGGTGGACGTCCTTGTATTGCTGGTCGAGCAGCCAGTCCCGGACGCGACCGAATTCCGCCTCCTTGAATGCAAATTCCGGGTCGTTTGCCAGCGCGTTGATCGCCAGCGTGGTGACCCAGGTGGCGAGGTTGGTGTCGATGGGCCAGCTCCCGTCCTCGCGGGCGTTGCCGACGAGGAACTCGACGCACTTCCGCGTCACCGGATGCCCCACTTGCCCGGCGGCCGCCAGGCTCATGGCGACGAAACTCGTCAGCGGCGAGGCTTCCAGGAAACCGCCGCTTTCGGGCTGGATCTTCTTCAGCTTCTCCAGCGTCCGGTCCCGGACCAGACTGCGGAACCAGCGCGTCAGCGGATTCCAGGAGGGGCGGCGCGCGTGGCGGGCGTTGCCGATGGCGATCAGCGCCGGCAGCGCGTAGCTGACGACCGGCAGGCGCAGCGCGGCGAAGAACTTGTGCGGAAAGGCGGCCAGCTCGAAGGGAAGCTGCCTCACCCATTTCCAGGCGGCGCGCCCTGTTCCCAGTCGGCCGGATATGACGCACATGGTGAGGATGGGCACGGAGAAGGTCTTGTCCTTCCCGTAGCGTCGGATGATGGCCGGCGCCAGCTTCTCCGGCTCGATGCCTCCCGCCGCCTTGGTCAGCCAGGCTTCGGCCCCCTTGACGATTTCCGGATAACGCCCGTCCGCGCCGGCCATCGCAAAGGCGGCCCAGCAGAGTGTGGTGGTGGAGATGTTGCTGAAGCTCAGGTCGGTGTCGCCCCAGCCGCCGTCCTCGTTGACGTTGTCCGCCAGCCACTTGAGGCCGGCCTCGACCAGTTCCGCCGTCCGTGGATGCGGCGCGCTGGACTGCCGCGCCACAAACGCCAGCGCGCCCAGCGACGTTGCCGTGGACAAGGCGCTGCTGGACAACCGTCCCTCCCAGTGTCCGTCAGGATGCCGGGCGTCAAGCAATGTCCGGGTCGCCTTCCGGCAGGCTGCTTCCAGACGTTCTGTGTCGATGTCGAGGGGCACGGGGCGTGCGGCGGGTTGCGCGGTTCGTGTTGCGTGACTAGAGACTGGAGATCCTCTCGTCACAACACGCAACACGCAACCGTCTTCGCTTCACGGCTTTGGCGCGACAAGACACGCCGCTCGATCGACGTTGCCGATTTTCCAATGCCGCAAGCCCGGGCCTTTCCGCCTTGATCGGCTCAAGGTTTTCGGGGGGAGGTCTTTCCGGGGAGCTTCTCAAGCGCGTCCGCCAGCATCTCCAGGGGCGGGCGTTCGTTGATGTCGTGCACATGGGCGAAGCGGATGACGCCCTGCTTGTCGATGATGAAGAGAGCCCGTTCGGTCACGCCGTCGGTGCGCAGCACGCCGAATTTGCGGGCAACCTTCCCATGGGGGAAGAAATCGGAGAGCACGGAAAACCAAAGCGGTCCGATTTCCTGGACCCAGGCGTGGAGCGTGGGGATGTTGTCGACGGTGATCCCGAGCAGGACGGCGTCGTTCTGTTCGAAGATTTCCTGGGCCACGTGGTAGCCGGGCCACTGTCCGGAGCAAACCGGGGTCCAGGCGGCCGGGACAAAGGAGATGACGACGTTCTTCTTCCCGCGGTATTGCCGCAGTCCGACTTTGTCCCCCTTGAGCGAGCGCAGTTCAAAGTCAGGCGCCTTGTCGCCGACCTTGACGGCGAGCCGGCTGTCCACGGGTTTGAGGCGTCCGGGTTGAAAGATCCTGGGGTTGGTTTCCTGGGCGTGGGCGGCGTGGATCAACGCCAGCCCGAAGAGCAGATGGAGAATTCTCATGGGACTTTCTTTTCAATTCGCGTTTGGAACTCGGGCGTCAAGGTTGGTCGCCGGCGGCCTTGAGGACTTCATCGAGGAGTTTCGCGGCGTCCACAATGGAGCCCTGGTGGTTGTAGACCACCTGCATTTGATTCGGGCTGAGCTTGACGACCAGCAGGGTGGGCGTCCGCGGGCGGCCGAACGCGGAGCTGACCTCCCGTCGGCGGTCCGAGAATACCGGGAATGGCAGACTGTATTTTTTCCTGAAGGTCCGGGCCTCCAACGGCGAGTTGTTTACGGCCAGACCGAGGAACTTGATCTTCCGGTCGAGTTTCCTCTCCGCGATCGTCTCGTGGAACCCCTTGATGTCCGGGGCTGTCCTCCCGCAGACGTGGCAGTACATGTCAAACACGTCCACCAGGAGGAACTCGGCCTGGATGTCGGTCAGTTTGAAGTTCTCTGCCTCCGCGGGCAGTCCGAGGTATTCCCGGTCCGCCGCTTCCTTCGGAGCGGGAAGCGGCTTCAGCGCCGAGGCGGCGACGGCGGTCGTGGAAGTGCATTCGGCGGCGGAAGCGGCGTCCGCGCCGCAACAAGGGGCCTGCTGGCTGAACAGCCCGACCGCGCCCACGATAGCGAGGAGTGAGTCAAACATGGCGTCAGGATTGGGGGTTGTGGTTGTGATCCGGACGGCGCCCGGCCGGAAACGCCAGGGTTTGTGGGAGCCGGCAGCCCCGATCCCGGAACCGGGATCGGGGCGCGGCGGTTGATGGAGCCGGTTTCCTGTTCATCGACAGCTAGAATCGGAAGGTCAACCCGAAATCGCCGGCGTCCTCGACCAGCCTGGAACCAAACGTGGTCGTGGTTCCGGGAGGGCCGAAACCGGCGCCGGTCTCCTGAAAACCGTTCGAGAAACCGTGCATATAGCTCACGTTGAGCGAGAAGCGATCGGAGATCTCGTAGCCGAATCCCAGGGTCAGGTGATGCTCGACGATGGCCGGGAAGCCGATGGTCCGGAACGTCTCATAGTAATATCGGGGGAACATGTTGCCCTGCACGTTGATCATCTCCAGGGGGTCGGTCCACCCGCTGTTGTTCTTCAACGGATTGGAGCCGAAGTTGTAGCCGGCGCGGACATACAGCTTCTTGGGTATGATCGCATACTGGGCTCCGACGGCGACGATCCACTGATCCTGCCAGTCGAAGTCGCTGTAGCCGGCGGCTCCCCCCCAGTTGATCCACTTGCCGTCGACTTCCAAGGTCAGGCGGTCCTTGATGGCCTCCCAGGCGACGCCCAGGGCGACGGTGTGGGGCGACTCGAGTTTGAGGCTGCCGGCCGTGCCGGGCAGGACGCGGTTGAAGTCCGTCGCCTGTGGGCTGACATAGGTCAATCCCAAGGTGACGGTGTCGGAAGCCCTGTAGGTGAGACCCGGCTGCGCCCCGAAGGCGTAGGCGATGGAGGTGCCGGCGCCGAGGTCCAGCGTGGCGTAGTCGATGTGCGTGGCCAGGCCGACGGACCATTTGGGCGATAGCTGGTAGGCGATGGAGGGGGCGACCTTCATGATGACCAGGCTGCTGTAGGTCCCGGCGATGAGGTTGGCCCCGGGGCCGAAGAAGTTCGGCACGTCGAGCGCCGAGCCGCGGTAGTCCACCCCCAGGCCGCTGACGCCGTAGGCGGCGAGCCCTAAACGCAGACGGTTGCTGTCTTTGAGGAGCGGCATTGAGAGACCAAGCGCCGGAATGGCGTAGACGTTGTCCTCGCTGCCGACAGTCACACCGTTCAGGTTGGCCTTCGTCCGGGGCATGAAGATGGTGCCGGTGATGTCCACGGAGGAGATGTCGCAGACCGGGTTGAAGCACATGGAAGCCGGATTCTGGAACACGGCCCCACGGCATCCTGGGGATAAGCGGTGCCCGTCCCCCCCATGGCGCGACCGGTGGGCCCGATTGCGATCAGGTTGTCCCCGTTGGTGGCAAATCCGGCCGCGGCCGAACTCAGAAGGAAGGCGGCTGTCAGGAGGTTGCGCATCAGATTGTTCATGACCTGGGTCTTTCGGGGATTCATGGGGTTCATAGGGTTTGCGGGGTTGAAGGGTTGGGGGGCCTCGGGGGTCAGGTGAAGATGATCTGTCCGCCGGCGGACATTTCATAGAAGTCGCCGACCGTGAGGACCTTCTCCATCTGGGGGCAGAAGTCGTCCATGCTGAGGTGGAACATTTCGACCGTGGCCTTGCAGGCGTAGAGATGGCCGCCGGCGTCGTGGATCATCTCGATGAATTCGGGGACGGGGGGGATGTCGAGGGCATCCATCTCCCGCTCCATCATCTTCGTGGCGAACGAGGACATTCCGGGCAGCGCGCCGAGAAAGGTAGGCAGGGGGAAGCCCTTGGCGCTGGGCACCCGCATGGCGGGGTTGCCGACGGTGGCGATGCGGATGCTCTCGTTGTATTTCTTGAGCACGGCGTAGAGGCCGAAGAAGGTGAAGAAGAGGTTGGCTTCAATGCCTTCCATGCGGGCGCCGTTGCCCATGATCAATCCGGGATAGACCCCGTCCAGGGAGCCCCGGGAGATGATGATCGAGACCTTTTTGATTTTTTCGGGTGATTCGGACATGAGTGGCTCCTGTTGGTTGTCAGACACAGCTGGCGGGTTTGGGATAGCCTGCGATCATGGCGGCCTTCTTGATGGGGCCGTCCGGAAACAGGGCGTAGAGATCCTTGGTGGGGATCCCCCCGACCTTCTTCATGCGGCGCATTCCGGGCACGACGCCCTTCTCGGCAAAGTCCTTGTCGATGAATTCGAGCGCCTTCCAGTGTTCGGGGGTGAGGGTGATGCCCAGTTCCTTGGCCAGCGCTTCCGCGATGTCGCGGTTCCACTGCCCATGGTCGGTCATGTAACCCTCCTCGTTGACGTCGATGACGGCTCCGGCGATTTCTTTCTGTGGCATGTTGCTTGTCCTTTCTGTTGGATTGTTGGAGATCGGTTCCGTTGGTTGGTGAATCAGGGGCGTCAGGCGTTCCCGGGGATCTGCTTGCCGGCCATCGTCATGCGATGTGAGACGAAGGGGATGGGCAGGGCCCGCAGCAGGACGTTCCAGTAGGCGAATCGGAAGGCCATTTTGCCGAGGTGGTTCAGCCGGGATTCGCCCAGCAGTTGCAGCGGCCCGAGGCCGGCGAAGGGAAACTCGCCGGTCACGGGCTCCTGCTCGTAATTGAAGTCGAGCAGGAAGGCCTTCTGGTAGCCGGATTCGATGAAGCAGTTGGCGTGGCCGTCGAACCGCTCGGTCATCTCTTCCCCCCGGATGTAGCTGAGGATGTTCTCGGTCAGCACCTCGGACTCGAAGTGGGCCACCGATCCGGCCTTGGAGGTCGGCAGGTCCGTGGCGTCGCCGATCACGAAGATGTTCTGTCGAGCCTTGGATTCCAGCGTGTGCTTGTCCGTCGCGATGTAGTTCAGTTCGTCGCCCAGGCCGGAGCGTTCCACCATGGCGTCGCCCATGTTCACGGGGACGGTGACCAGCATGTCGTAATCCACTTCCTGTTCGTCCCAGGAGCGGATCTTGTGGTTTTCGTTGTCCACCTCGGAGATCGCAAAGTCGCTCACGACCTGGATGTTCTTCTTCTCCAGCAGATGGCCGAGGGTTTTGGCGGCGATGGGCTTGGTGAAGGCTCCGGACAGCGGGGTGACGTAGACCAGTTCGGTCTTGTCGCGCAATCCCTGCTGGGTCAGCCACCAGTCGGCCAGGAAGGCGAACTCCAGCGGGGCGACCGGGCATTTGATCGGCATCTCGTTGATGTGGACGACCAGGCGGCCGCCCTGCCAGTCCTGCAGCGCCCAGTAGAGCGCCCGGGCGCCTTCAAAGGTGTAGAACTCATGGATCCGGGTGCGCCAGTCGTCCCCGAGGAGGCCTTTGGTCTCGTCGGGGGCGGTCTTGGTTCCGGTCGCCACGATCAGGATGTCGTATTTCAGTTCCTCGCCGCCGCGCAGGATCACCTTGTCGTCCTCGGCTGCGATGCGGTCAATCTCGGCGGGGATGTAGTCCACGCCGTCGGGCACAAACTGCCGCTTGGGTTTCACCACATCCTTCTCCGTGTAGACGCCAAAGGGCATGAAGAGGAAACCCGGCTGGTAGTAGTGCTGCGGGTATTGATCGACCTGGGAGATCCGCCAGGTCTTGCGGTCGAGTTTCCTGCGCAGTTGGTTCGCCATGATGGCTCCAGCCGTGCCGGCGCCCAGTATGACCAGGTGTTTCATAAGTTTGTGCCGTTCTCGATGAATTGCTTCCTCAGAAAGACGATCAGGTTCCGCACCCGCTCGTCCGCGATCCGGTAAAGGACCCTTTGCTGCTCACGCCGTTTCTCCACAACACCCGCCAGGGCGAGCGTCTTCAGTTGCTGGGAGATGTTGGAGAGTTTGCAGGTCTCCACGGTGTCCGCGATCTCCTGCACCGAGAACTCGCCTTCGACCAACAGGCAGACGATCCGGAAGCGCGTCTTGTTGGAAATCAACTGAAACAGCGAGATCACCTGACCACAGACCGCCTCGTTGCTTCGGAATTGTTCGCGTATGTTTTGCAGTAGAAGGTTCATTTTTTTAATAACTGTTAAACTTTTACATTATCAGCGACAGGTTATCAATAAAATTAATACAAAAAGTCCTTGTGCATTAGCTTTAGTAATTCTTAGAGTCGGTAAATCCCGGCCCGTTCTGGAGGCGTCCAACAGTCCGCGACCCCAACTGCGGACTGGCGGCGCGGACGAATCGAGGCTATGAGAAGCGCGTGAAGACCGGCTGGGCCATCATCATCATCGTTCTGATCGCGGCGGACGCGTTGGCTGCGTGGCTGTGGCTGGAGAGCCGGAGGGAGCAGTCGATTGATCCCTACATTCATGACGCGGCGATGGAGTACCATGTGCAGCCGGCCTTGATCAAGGCGGTGATCTGGCAGGAAAGCCGGTTTGACGCCGATGCGCGCGGGTTGGCGGGGGAAGTCGGGTTGATGCAGATCATGAAGGGGACGGCGGGCGACTGGGCGAAGGCGAAACGGATCAAGGATTTCGACCACGAGCAGTTGACGCACCCCGGCTCAAACACCCTGGCCGGCGCCTGGTATCTGCGCCGCGCGCTGGAGCATTACACCCACACCGACAACTGCCTCCCTTACGCCCTGGCCGAATACAACGCCGGCCGCGGCAACGTGCTTCGCTGGAGGGAAGGCAGCGCCGCTACCAACAGCTACCACTTCATCCAGCAGATCGATTATCCCGGCACGCAGAACTACGTGCGCTCCGTCATGACGAAATACGCGGAGTATCTTCCCGACTACGGCGTCTCCACCGCGCCGAAACCAGCCGAGATCGCTGCCGCGAATTGAACGGCGAAGGCAGAGACGTCTCGCCGCAGGCGTCCCCTTTCAAATCCCCGAATAGGAGAAATCTGAATGCTGTGGTCGCGGACGCGCCGCTACAAGCGCGTCGGATCTAGCGGCGCGTCCGCGATCGCCGCATTTCGGAACAACGCATCCTAACGTCCCCGTTTGGCCTCGGTTCCCACCGCCGGAAGATCATCCGAAAAACCCGCGTCCGTCCGCCGCAGTTCCGCGACCGTGGCTTTTCGAAATCGTTTCAACAACAGATCCTGGGATGCGTCCAAAGCCAGGTTCGTCAGTTCTTCGGGATCGCTTTCCAGATCGTAGAGTTCCTCGAGTTCCCCTTCGACCAGCGTGCGGATGTACTTGTAGCGTCCCTGGCGGAGGGACACCCACCAAGGCACGCCGCTCGGCGCGAGCGTGGCCCGATCCGTGGGCACGACATCCGTGGCCGAGCCATAGCTGCGCCCGGTCAGCGCCATCAGGGCCGGATGCGGCCACGCGCGATCGGGATTCTGCAGCAACGGCGTCAGGTCTCGCCCGTGCATCTTCCAGGGCAGGTCGATGCCGGCGAAGTTGAAGAAGGTCGGAATCAGGTCCGGCCCGGAAACCGGTCGCCCGCAAACCGCGCCCCGGGGCAGCCGCGACGGCATGCTGAAGATCAGCGGGCTGCGGATCGTGGCGTCGTAGGGCGCCAGTTTGGAACGAAAACCGTGCTGTCCCCAGGCGAAGCCCTGGTCCGAGGTGAACACGATCAAGGTGTTGTCGTACTGCCCCGATTCCTTGAGCGCCCGGATCAACCGGCCGACCGCCTCGTCCAGAGCCAGCACGCCCTGATGGTACTGACGGACCCAGGAGTTCAGATCACTCCCGTGAAGGCCGCGACCGGGGCTCAGTTCCCCGGTGGCGCGACGACGCCCGCGAAGGTGTGGTTTCCCATCCGCACCCTCGAACCACATGCCCGGCGTCTGCAGGTAGGCGGGCTTGCCCTCGCGCGGAGGATAGATGTCGTAGGGCGTGGGAACATCGACGTCGGGATAGGCCTCCAAGTGACGCTTGGCGGGCGTGAAAGGGCCGTGGACCGCGCCGTAGCAAAGCCAGAGATACCAGGGCTTGTCCTTGGCGCGGCCTTCGCCGTTGAGATAGTCGATCGCCCAGTTCGTGTAGTTGTCCGTCGAGTAGCCCTTGACCAGTCTTGCCTCGCCGCCGTCAATCTCGATCATCTGGTCCCTGTAGTAACTGCCGGCGTTGCTTGTGTGGCGCGGCCGATTCCAGACGATCTGGCGGTCCCAGTCCCGACCGAAGCCGGTGTCCGTGCCCGTGTGCCACTTGCCGATGTGCGCGGTCTGGTAGCCGTTTGCTCGAAACACCTTCGGCCAGAACGGGCATTTCTCCGGATCGTATTCGCTGCCCGGATAACGCCCCTCCATACGCATGGACTCCACGCCGTACTGTTGGTGGCCGGTGAGCAGCGTCGCGCGCGAGGGCATGCACCACGTCCCGATGTAGGCGTGGCGGAAACGCACCCCGTTCCCCGCCAGCGCATCGATGTTTGGCGTGCGCACCCAATTGTAGGCCTCCTCGTAACAGCCGATCGTCCGATAGGAATGATCGTCCGTGTAAATGAAGAGGATGTTGGGGCGGGCGGCGGCGGAGGCGCCTCCGGGAAGCGTCGCGCCGACAAGTCCGATCGCGAGAATCAGAGCCAGTCGTTTCATGAGGGGGAATCATGGCCGCGCCGACGGGAACAAGCAAGCCGACCACGGTCCGCCCCAACAGAGCCAAGACCGCAACCTCACGGTCCCGCGATGTCTACATGTAAATCTGACGTACGTGACAATTACATGTAGACATCGTGATGCGGGTGAAGGCTTGTTTTTGTGTGCAAGTCGTTGAGAGATGGGGCTCCCGTCTGCGTCCCACGCTTCGCGTGGCGAGCGTCGATTCTGCTCCCGCCACCGCTCGAGGGCTGCCCACTGTTTCTTCGGGAGGCAGACGGCGGCGGGATTCCTGAGGTGTCGCGCGTCGGCAGAGGCCCGGAAGCGCGCCGTAGTTTGAAAATGACTCGGAGGGCGGGGGCGCGGTATACCAGCTTGATTGAATTCACCGATTGCCAACCCGATCCGGTTGCAGAAACTGGCCAGTCTGGTCTTCGCTCTGTGCCTGGCATGGTGTGCTTCGGGGCTTTCGGCGGAGCGGGCAGCCTCTGAAACTGAAGGCCTCCGGTTCTTCGAGACCCACATCCGGCCGTTGTTCGTGGAGCGATGTCACGAATGCCATGGGAACGGAAGGCGCAAGGGCGGACTGGCGCTGGATTCGCGCTCGGTGGCGCTGGCCGGGGGGGATTCGGGCGCGGTGATCTTGCCCGGCAAGCCGGAGGAAAGCCTGTTGCTCACGGCAGTGCGCTACACGGACTCGTCCCTGGAGATGCCGCCGAAGGAGAAACTCTCCAAGCGTCAGGTCGAGTTGATCGCGGAGTGGTTGGCCATGGGCGCGCCCTGGCCGGAAGACGCCGGAAAAGGCGTCGCGCCGGTCTCCGCAAAGCGCGAGGCGTTTGAAATCACCGACGAGGACCGCGATTATTGGGCCTATCGCCCCGTCGTCGCGCCGCCCGTTCCTGTTTTTTCCGCAGGCGCCGCGGTCGCCAATCCGATCGACGCTTTCATCCTGGACAAGTTACGCGGCGAGGGAATCCGGCACAATGGCCGCGCTTCGAAGCGGGTTCTCATCCGTCGGCTCCGTTTTGATCTGACCGGCCTCCCGCCGACGATGCAAGAGATCGAGGCATTTGAGTCAGACGCCTCATCGCGGGCCTATGAAAACCTGATTGACCGGCTGCTTGCCTCGCCGCGCTACGGCGAACGTTGGGGCCGGCACTGGCTGGATGTCGTCCGTTACGCGCAGTCCAACGGTTACGAGCGCGACGACGAGAAACTGCTGGCCTGGAAATACCGCGACTATGTCATCGCCGCCTTCAACTCCGACAGGCCCTACGACCGCTTCGTGCTGGAACAGCTTGCGGGCGACGAGTTGCCGGACGGCGGCGCCGAGGGCCTGATCGCCACGGGGTTCTACCGGCTGGGCGTCTGGGACGACGAGCCGGATGACGCGCGCGCCGCCTATTACGAGGAGCTGGATGACATCATGCGCTCGACCGGCGAGACCTTCCTCGGGGTGACCGTCGGCTGCTCGCGTTGTCATGACCACATGTTCGACCCTTTTTCGCAGAGGGACTACTACGAGCTGCTGGCCGTTTTTCACAGCATCCGCGGCTTCGAGAAGCCGGTTCTTTCGCCCGGCTCCGCGACCCACGCCCCCTTGGGCGAGGATTCGGCGGTCAAGGCGTTCCAGGCGGAGAACGCGGCGAAGTTGAAACCTGTTCGGGAGGAGTTGGCCAATCTGCGGAACACGGAAAAACGCTCAGACCTGCAGGACAGCCGCATCCGCGAACTGGAAAACCGGGAACGGCAGATCCTCGGGGAATCCGGGCCGTTCGAGTACGCGTTGGCCGTGCGTGAGCAGCCGGGCGAGGCGAAGGAGACCCGCATCCTGATCCGCGGGAACGCGGGACGCCCCGGCGAAAAGGTCGAGCCGCGGTTGCCCGAAGTGTTCGGAGGCGGCGCGCTCGCCGGCCAACGACGCGCGGGCCCGGCTCCAAGTTCAGGACGACGCCTTGAATTTGCCCGCTGGGTCGCAAGCCCTGAGAATCCGTTGACGGCCCGGGTGATGGTCAACCGCGTCTGGCAGCATCACTTTGGCGAAGGCCTCGTGAACACGCCGAACGATTTTGGGCGCGCGGGCGGCGGCGTCTCGCATCCGGAATTGCTCGACTGGCTCGCCGCGAGGTTCATCGCCGACGGTTGGTCCATCAAGAAGCTGCACAAGGTGATCCTGCTGAGCGAGACCTGGCAGCGCGCCTCGACGCCGGATGCGGCGGCCGAAGCGGCTGATCCCGGCAACCGCCTGCTCTGGCGGCAGAATCTGCGGCGGCTGGAGGCCGAGGCGATCCGCGACGCCATGCTGCGTGTCACTGGCGAGTTGAACGACACGATGGGCGGCCGGGGCGTCTTCGTGAACCTCGACCGCGAGGTTGTCGCCGGCGGCTCCCGCCCCGGCCGGGGTTGGGATTTTTCCCCGCCCGGGGAGCGACACCGTCGCAGCGCCTACCTCTTCGTCAAACGCACCATGGGAGCGCCGTTCATGGAGCTGTTCGACTATGCGAACACCGAGGGACCGGTCGGCCGTCGTCCCGTCACGACCGTGGCCCCGCAGGCGTTGGCTCTTCTCAACAGCGAGTTTGTTGATGAACGCGCCCGGGCCGCCGTCGCGGAGTTGCGGACGGAGAATGCCCGCGAAGCGACGTTGGAGCTCTACCGCAGGATCCTGGCGCGCGCTGCGGAACCCGAGGAGATCGATGCGGGTTCGGCCTACCTGGAACGGCAGCTGGGGCAACGATCGGCGCGGGCTTCGCAACTGCGCTTCACGCCGGATGTGCCCGCCGCCTTGAACGACGAGTATTGGGCCAAGCTTCCGGGCGGACGCTTCCTGCGCGCGCCGGCGGGCTGGATCGTCCACAAGGGCTCCTGGGGCAGCGGTTACGAACGCATCATCCTCGTCCAGCCGGATCGGGGACCCTTCGCTTTGCTGACGAAGGCCCGCTTTCGCGACGGCCGGATCACCGGCCGTCTGCGGCTGGACGCGACCACGTCGCACGCGGGTTTCATCCTTCGCGCCGATGCTGCGGGCGAACTCTTCTTCGGCGCCGACCTGCTGATTGAACCGCGCGAGAACCGCGTCTCCCTGCGCCGGCTCGACGGCGAGAAAATCGGCAAGGTGGTCCAGGCGGAACTTTCGTTGCCGTCCGGCGCTTGGATCGACTTCGTCGTCGAGCAAAAGGGGGCCAGGATCGCGGTGTCTTTCAACGGGGATTCCAAGCCGGCGCTCGTCGCGGAAGACCCGGGTTTGACCGCCGGCAACGGCAGCTTCGGCGTGCGCGCCTGGGGCGGCGGGCTGACGCTGGACGATCTCGCCATCGAGGCCAACGGCTCGGTTATCCGTCCGCATGAACTGGATTTTGAAAACACGCCCCACCTGGCCGCGCAGCAAAAGCCGCGCTTGACGCCGACCGGGTGGAAGGCGTACGGCGGAGCCTGGTCCGTCGCGCCGCCGGATGGACTGAAGATCGGTCCAGGTCTCGGGCACAAGATCCTTTGGGAGGACTTCGGGCCTCTGGGAGACGGAGTCGTTTCCATGGACCTGCGCTTGACGCCGGGCGGGGCGGGCATTGCAGGCTTCATCCTCCGCGTGAACGATCCGGCCGTCGGGGCGGACAACTGGATTGGCTATGAGGTCAGCGTGAACCTCGGCTCCCAGGGCGTGTTCATCGGGACCCACAATCACAGCTGGACCCTGCAGGCCAGCGCGCCGGCGAAGATTGAGCCCGTCCGCTGGCATCGGCTGGAAGCCCGGCTTGACGGTCAGCGCATGCGGGTCTTCCTGGACGGCGCGGAAAAGCCGCTGCTGGACTTCGAGCAGCCCGTCGCGCTCCAACCCGGCCTCGTCGGCATCCGCACCTGGGGGCCGGCTGTGGAATACCGGAACATCACCGCCCGCTCGGGTGACCGCGTCGCGACCTGGGCTCCGAAGGTTGAGGACGTGAAGGACGCGCCCTGGCTCGTGGTGAAACGGGACTTGAGAAAGCAGGCTTTCCAACGCGCCGCCGCCGACCTGGCTTCCGCGCTTTTCAACCTGAACGAGTTTGTTTACGTGGACTGAGGTTTGAGAACATGAGTGAATCTGAGATTCCAGTCGCGGAGAGCCGTCGTCCGGCTGCCGGACTTGCGGCGGCGTTTTGGAGCGCGGCGCCGCGCGCCGCTTTGCAGAGCCGTGGCCGCGCCAAACGCGTGAATCTTCACGACATTTGAACCGCCAGCAATGACTTCAGCCCAAAGAGCCAGCCTCGAATCCGCCAGCCGCCGCGCGTTCCTGCGGCAGTTTGGGCTGGGCGTGGGCGGACTCTCCCTGTCCGGCATCTTCCCGGGCGACCGGGTGTTTGGCGCGCCGGCCGGCTACGCGAATCCCCTGGCGGCGCGGCCCTCGCATTTCCCGGTCAAGGCCAAGGCCTGCATCTTTCTCTACATGTACGGCGGGCCTTCGCAGATGGATCTGTTCGATTACAAGCCCGAGCTGCAGAAGAACGATGGCAAGACCATCGACATGGAGATTCGCCGTCGCGATGTGCGCAAGTCCGTTCTGCTCGGCTCCAAGCGGACCTTCAGGCAATACGGCCAGTCGGGACTCTGGTGCTCCGACGCGTTGCCGAACATCGCGAGCCACATGGACAAGCTCGCGGTGATCAAGAGCCTGTACCAGGACTCCTTCGCGCACGGCTCCGCGAACCTCCAGATGAACTGCGGTCGTGTGCTGCAGGGGCATCCTTCATTGGGCTCGTGGATCGGCTACGGCTTGGGCACGCGCAACCAGAACCTCCCCGGCTTCGTGGTCATGCTCGATCCGCGCGGCGGCCCGATCCCCGGCGCGGCGAACTGGGCCAGCGGCTACATGCCGGCCGCCTATCAGGGCACTGTCCTGCGCTCGTCGGGCAATCCGATCCTGAACCTCGAACCCTTCGCCCGGCAGACGCCGGAGATGCAGGGCGACAAGATCCGCCTGATCAACGCGTTGAACTCCCGCCATCTGAAAGGCCGGGAATCCTACACCGAACTGGCCGCGCGCATCGCCAGCTACGACCTCGCCCATCAGCTCGAATCCACCGCGCCGGAAGCGCTGGACGTTTCCCAGGAAACCGAGGCGACCAAGGCAATGTACGGCTTGAACGATCCGACGCCGGACCATCCCCTCGCCATTCCGCCCGCGCACTTTGGCCGGCAGTGTCTGATTGCCCGGCGGTTGGTGGAGCGCGGCGTGCGCTTCGTGCAGCTCTATTCCGGAGGCGGTCACCAACAGCAGAACTGGGACGCGCATTTCGGCGTGGAGGAGAATCTCAAGATCCACGGACCCGAGATCGACAAGCCCATCGCGGGTCTGCTGGCCGACCTCGAACAGCGCGGCCTGCTGGAGGAAACCCTGGTTGTCTGGGGCGGGGAGTTCGGCCGGCAGCCGGTCAGTCAGGGTGAGAAGGGCGGTCGCGATCACAACCCCAAGGGCTACACCTGCTGGCTCGCCGGCGCGGGCGTGAAGGCGGGAGCCAGTCACGGAGAAACCGATGAGCTGGGCCACGAGGCGGCCGTCGATCGCCACCACGTCAGCGACCTCCACGCGACCATCCTGCGCCTCATGGGCCTCGGCCACGAACGCCTGACCTATCATTACGGCGGCCTCGACCAGAAGCTTACCGGCGTCCTCTCCGCGGAGCCGATCCGGGGAGTGATGGCGTAGAGATCGGTTCTCGCGAGGAGGACGGGGGCTGTTCTTCGAATGAGCCTCAGCCGCTCATGCTCACGTCGGCTTGCTGAGGACAGTTCGCCCGCCCATTCAGTCGATTCAGCGCTCCGTTGCAAAACTGCCGGTCCGCCTACTCGCCGCGCTCCCCGTGGCTGGCGTCGTCCTTGGCCTTGCCCTTGCCGGCGCGGGCGGCGAGGTAGGCGACAAGGTCGCGCAGTTCGCGAGGGGGCAACGCGGCTCCGAGAGGCTGCATGGCGGACATCGGGGGCGTGATCTCCTTCACGTTGGCGCGCAGGACCTCGATCTTTGCGCCGTCCAGACCGACCACCTGCAGGCGTTCCTTGTCTTCCTTCTCGATGCGGCCGAAGACGGAGGAGCCATCCTTGAGGTTGATGACCGAGCTGCCGAAGCCTTCGGCGATCACGGCGTTGGGGTAGACCAGTGATTCCACGATCTTCTCTCGGGTGAGGCGCTCGCCGACCTGCGAGAGGTCGGGGCCCTGGATGCCGCCGTCGCCGTTGATCTTGTGACACTGCCGGCAGCCGCCCTGGTTGAGGAAGACGGATTCGCCCGCCTTGGCGTTGCCGCCGCGTTCGCTGAGGCGGAAGACGGCGTTGGTGGCGGAGGCGGCGAAATCCTCGGCCAGCTTCTGTGCGCCCGCGTCGGAGGATTCCTGCAATGCGAGGAAGAGGTCGAGCCACAGATCCTGGCGCACCTTCGCCTGTTCGCGCTTCTTCCACGTGTCGGCGACGGCCTTGAGGTCGGTCGAGGCCAGACCCGCGATGCCCGCGCGGGCCGCCGGTAGGGCGTCCTTGGCGATCGCGCCATGCGCCGTGGCGGCGATCCCGTCGAGCTTGAGCGCGAAGCCCTGCCGGATCGCGGCGGCGCGCATCTCGGAGGATTTGTCCTTCAGCAGGCTTTTCACCAGCGGCGAGGCCTTGGCTCCGGTCGTCTTCGCGAGGCTGTCGAGCGCGGCGACGCGGACTTCGGAATCGAGCTTCAGGTTGCCGATCTGGGCGCGCAGCGTGTTCTCGGCAAGTTGGACGCCGGACTCATCGGCCAGCTTGAGCGCGAGCGCGGTCAGCTTGGCGGGCTGTTCGGCGGCGAGGAATTTCTTGAGTTCCGCCGCGATCGCGGAGCCGAGCTTCGCCATCGCGCGGTCCTTGACGATCTGCGGACGGTAATGACCGAGGACGGGGTCCGTGTCGATGGCCTTCTCCCACAAGCGCAGCGCGTGGAGCGCGGCCTCGCGGATGGAGGAGGCGAGCGAGGCGTTGCCCGCCAGGCTTACGAGGGCGCGGGCGTTGCCGTCGCCGCCGCGGCGGTAGTTCGCGGCCACGATCCGAAGTTGCAGGGTCTCGGGCAGGGAAGCGATGGAGGCGGAGCCCTGCGCGGCGAGTTGGACGCCTGCGGCGCCGTCGAGGGCCTCGGTGTCGTAGATCGCGCGGACGGCCTCGCGGCGAATGACTTCGTTCTTGTCGCCGAGGAAGCGGACCAGTTCCGCGCTGGCGTGACGACGCAGGTAAAGCAGTGAGAGGAGGCGGGTCTCGTCCGATTTCGAGTTCGCGCGCGCGACAGCCGCCTTCTCCGTTCCGATGAGATCCAGGGCGGAGAGGCAGGCATGACGCAGGACCGGATCGACCTCGCCGGAGCCGTTCTGTTCCACCACGTCGTAAAGCGCGTCGATGACCTTGCGATCGCCGGGTTTGGCCGCGCGGCCGAGGGCGATGGCGGCGAGCGAACGGACGCGGGGGGACTCATCCTTCAGCAGCGCGAGCAGGCTCCTGCGCGCCTTGCGCTCATTGAGGGAACCGAGCGTGCGGGCGGCGTTGGCCCGGATCTCGGCGTCGGCGTCCTTGGTCAACTTCAGGAGATCGCCCGTGACATTTTCGCCCTTGCGTCCGAACTGGCCGAGCCCCCAGATGCCGTGCAGACGCGTGACGGTCTTCTCATTGCGGTCGGCGGCGATCTTCTCCAGCGCGGCGCGGCCGTCCTTGCCGCGTTCGACGAGTTCGAACTGCGCGGCCTGTCGAAGGCGCTTGTCCGCCGAATGCAGGTAGCCCACGAGGTCGGGGACGGCTTCGCCGCCCAGGCCGCGGGCAAAAATGGCGGCCACCTCGGCGCCCGCCTCGCGCTGCGCCGGGTCGGTCGGGGAGACGACCTGGACGGAGGCGCTTTCGTTGATGCTCCAGCCGCCGCCGAAGTCGCAGAGGTAGATGTTGCCGTCGAAGCCCAGTTCCACGTCGCTGGCGCCGATTCCCTTGACCAGGACATCCTCGGACACCGCGTGGTAGCCGGCGCCCTTGGGCTCGACGCCGATGGTGAGAACCGTGCAGTTCACCGACGGCCCGCGGTAGTTCGCGAGCAGGAACTTCCCGCGCAGGTCGGAGGGGAGCGACTCACCGGTCAGCAGGGTGACGCCGGAGGGGCCCCGCGCCACGTGCGATGCGGGCGGATACACCCATTGCGGCTGCTCGTCATTGAAGAGGTCGTACATCCGCTCCGAAACCCACACGGACGTCGCCGGATGGAAATTCTCCCAGTCGAGGATGGTCACGTAATGGTGTGCGGACTGGTGGGACATGTTCCAGCCGGAGTCCGAGCCCTCCAGCGCGTAGACCATGCGGGCGAGGTCGCCGATGTCGCCGGTGTTGTCGAAGGTGAACAGGTTGCCGAAATCGTCGAAGGCCAGTTCCTGCGGATTGCGGAGGCCTTTGCAGAAAACCTCGAAGTTGCTGCCGTCGGATTCACAGCGGAAGATCGCGCCGCGGCCGGGGCCGGAATGGACTTTTCCGTGCTCGTCAGTCACATGGTAGCCGCGGTCGCCAACCGAGAAATAGAGCATGCCGTCGGGGCCGCGGGTGATGCCGTGCAGGTCGTGGCCGATGAAGGAGACGCGCGCGCCGAAGCCCTCAACCAGCGGCTCGTGCGTGTCGGCGATGCCGTCGTCGTTGCTGTCCGTCAGCTTCCAAAGATTGGGGATGCAGGTGAAATAGACCGCGTCGTCCTCGGGCAGGATGGAGAAGCCGATCCCGTCCATGGCCCCCTTGAAATGATCCGAAAAGAGCGTGCGATGGTCCGCGGCTCCGTTGCCGTCGCGGTCCTCGAGACGGATGACCCGGTCCGGCACGGAGGTGAACCAGCCCTGCGGAAAGCGGTCGGAGTTGGCGTCGTAAAGTCTCTGCCGGTCGGCGACCTCGACGGATTGGAAGTCGCCGCGCACGAGTTCGTGGGCGCCGCGCAGGTCGGGCGTGCCGAGCCAGAAGCGGTTGGCCTCGCAGACATAGATGCGCCCCTTGCGGTCGAAGCCGAAGCTGCCGGCGTTCTCGATGAACGGGAAGCGCACCCAGGTGTGGCCGGTCAGTCCCTGATGTTCGATCACGCCCGTGAACGGCCCTTTCTCGTTCTTCATCGGAGGCAGTTGGTCCTCCGGGACGGTGGGGAGCTGCTTGAACTGATTGGCCAACTCCTGGACCGTGGGGGCGGGAGATTGGATCGCCCCGGCGGCCAGCAGGCACGCGGCGAGGGCGGTTTGCAACGGACGGGAAGTGTGTTTTGCGATCATCTCAGTTTTCCAAAAGGCGCGGAGGGTAGGCACAGTTTCCCTGCCCTGAAAAGCGTTTGGTTGCCTTTGACCCCGGAGAATCGAGGCAAATTCAACTGGAAGCTGGAGTCCCGATTGAACGCGGGGAATGGTGTTGGAACGGGTGGCGCACCTTCCAAACCTAGAGGGAGTGATGGAGTTGCGGAGGATTGGAGTGTTGGATTTCGCTCCCCGCGTTAGGGAAAGTCCCGGCGTTCCCGCAATCCCGCCAGGCTTCTCATGCGACCATACTATGCCGCTGTCGTTCCCGGGATCACCGCGTCGCGATCAGCCAATCGGCGAGGGTCTTGAGGTTGTGGCTGAAGACGCCGCTGGCGATGAAGGGTTCGCCCTGTCGGAACTTGGGCTGCCCGACGAGCGGTTGACCCGCGTAGCGCGTGATCCAGCGACCCTGGCTGTCGAGTTCGCCGACGAACTTCCGGACCGCCGGTTCAAGTTGCGCCGCGGTGGGGTTGGACCCCTTTTCGGGCCCGTTCTTCATGAGCCGGTTGTGCTGCGCCTGGATCGCGGCGATGCGGGGCGTGTTCTTCCAGCCGTAATGGTCGGGCAGGTCCTTGTCGGAGTTGGTGAGAAAGTAGTTCTTCGTGCCGGCCTCGCGGTTCATGTAGAGCGGCTTGTTGTTCCCCA
Source organism: Verrucomicrobiales bacterium (assembly GCA_038126235.1). Classification (GTDB taxonomy): domain Bacteria; phylum Verrucomicrobiota; class Verrucomicrobiia; order Limisphaerales; family JAYPEY01; genus JAYPEY01. The sequence goes on along the minus strand of JAYPFK010000037.1, from coordinate 3,415 downwards.
GTTCGTAGTAGCGCGCCTGGCGTCCATCGGGGAGGAGGGAGCGTTTCAGCCAGGCCAGGGCCGGCGGGATCGGGGCGAGGTATTTCCGGTCGCCCGTCTCGTTGAAGATCGTCATCAGCGTCAGCATGGCGTCCTCGGACTCCCGGGCGGAGATGGCGGGCGGTTCGAAGCGGCGCGCCCAAGCGGGATGCATGTCATGGGTGTACTGCTGCGCCCAGGCAGGTTGGGGCTCCGGCATCTGCGCGAGGATGAGAAAATCGCCGAGCCGGCGCAGCGCGGCATGAAAACGCTCTTCCCGGTAGATGCGCCGCGCCTCGATCAGGACGGGTGTGATGTAGCCGGCGACGCCGTCGTTGAGCGTGTAGAGGTTCCAGTAGTCCTTCACGCGGCCCTCGGTGCGCCAGTCGTAGCGGGGAAAAACGGCCTTCACGACCTTCTGTCGTGAAACCGGGCCCGTCCAGACCTGCGGGAAACCGCCGTTGGGATATTGCGCGGCGAGCAGCGCCGCCATCGCGATGCGCGCGCTCTCGTGCACGGTCCTGTCCTCGAAGCCGAGAGCCTCATCGCAGCGGATCATGAACAGCATCGCGGACTGCGACTGCCCGTCATCGAAACTGGAGTTGTTCTTGCCCTTGGGATGACCCTTGCCGTTGCGATACTGGCCGGCCTCCTTGCTGCGGGAATCGAAGTCGATCTTCTGCGTCCATCCGCCGGACCTCAACTGCCCGTAGGCCAGCGACCGGGCCGTCTCTCTCGCAGCTTCAAGAAAATAGCTGTCGCCGGTGGCCTCGTGGGCCTTGAGGTAGGCCATGCCGACGGTCGGCGTGGCAGGCGGTTGCACGCAGATTTGGGTCGGGGTGGCGGGGCCTTCAGCCAGTCGTCGCCGCAAATCGAGGGAATAGTAGTAAACATAGCCCCCGCGCAGCGCGACCTTCTCGCGATAGAACGTCGCCGCCCGCTTCATGGCGGAGACGACCTGTTCGCGGTCGGGCGGGGCCGCGGTTGAGTCGTCGGCCGCGGCGAGCAGGGAGACGGCGCTGAGCAGGGAACAGTAAAGAAGGGGCTTCATGGGCCGGTCTTTCTAGTTGGTCGCAGGGTGTCGGAGGTGGGGCGAACCCTCAGTGAGCCGCGCGTTGGTCGGAATCTGTCGGGAGCAGATGGACCAATGAATCACGCGACAGCGTTTTGGGAGTGGGTTTCGTTGCCGTGCGGTTCGTGCCATGCGCGGCAGCCTTTCGTCCGAGGGCTCTTCCGGAATTACACGCCCCCGGCCTGATCCAATTCCTCCAATCGTGCGCAGGCGGCTACGCTGGGCGATTCTCCGAACGGACGCAGAAGCGGCGCCTCTCCCTTGCACACTTCCGTTGCGAAGGCGCAGCGCGGGTGGAACGCGCAGCCGGAAGGCGGGTTCATCGGCGAGGGCGGATCACCCTGAAGCAGGACTCGCTTGCGCTCGCGTTCCTTGTCGGGATCGGGAACCGGCACCGCGCTGACCAGAGCCCGGGTGTAGGGGTGCAACGGCCTCTCCATCACTTCGGCCGCCGGACCGAGTTCCACGATCTTGCCGAGATACATCACGGCGATCCGATCGGAGATGTGCTTCACCACGGACAGGTCGTGCGAGATGAAGATCAGGGTCAGTTCCATCTCCCGCGAGAGTTTTTCCAGCAGGTTGATTATCTGGGCCTGGATGGAGACATCGAGCGCGGAAACGGGCTCATCCGCGATGATAAGCTGCGGCTCGACCGCAAGGGCGCGCGCGATGGCGATGCGCTGCCGCTGGCCCCCGGAGAATTCGTGGGGATACTTCCGCATGGCCCGGGGAGACAGGCCGACCTTCTCCATCAGTTGCGAAACCAACGCGGGCAGTTCCGCGGAGTTCACGGCGCGATGGGTCGAAATCGCTTCGGCCAGAGCGTCGTAGACCGTCATGCGCGGATTCAACGAGGCGTAGGGATCCTGGAAGATCATCTGGAACTCCGCGCGGGCGACGCGAAGCTCCTCGCCTTGCAGTCCGGTCAACTCGCTTCCACCCAGGGTGATCTTGCCGCTGGTCGGCTTGATCAACTGCAGGACGCTGCGGCCCAAGGTGGATTTGCCGCAGCCGGATTCGCCGACCAGCCCCAGGATCTCGCCCTTCTCAAGTTCCAGGTTCACGCCGTCCACGGCGCGCACCGTTGCGACCCGCTTGCGGAACAACACCCCGCGTTCCACGGGGAAGTGGGTGTGCAGGTCGCGGATCTGGAGGAAGGGGTTCATGGGCGGGGGGGGTGATCAGTAATCAGTAATCGGTGATCACCTGTTACTGACCGCGGACAACTCAATCTCACCCTCCTGCACGCGACGGCAGGCGGAGTGGTGGATTTCGGTAACGGGTTTCAAGTTCAGCTCGCCCGCGCTGCATGCTTCCGTCGCGTAGGCGCAGCGGGGAGCGAAGGCGCAGCCCTCGCCGAGACGGGCCAGGTCGGGCGGCGCTCCGGGGATGGTGTAAAGCTCCTGCCCCTTGGTCTGCAGCGCGGGGATCGATCGCTGCAGGGCCTCGTTGTAGGGGTGTTTGGAATGGTAGTAGACCTCGCGCGTCGGGCCGCTTTCAACAACCCGTCCCGCATACATCACGTTCACGCTGTCGACGAATCCGGCGACGACGCCAAGGTCGTGGCTGATCAGGATGACGGCGGTGCCGTGCTTTCGCTGCATCTCCTTGATCAACTCCAGCACCTGCGCCTGCACCGTCACGTCCAGCGCGGTGGTGGGCTCGTCGGCGATGAGCAGCTCGGGATTCGTGATCAACGCCATGGCGATCATCACGCGTTGCCGCATGCCCCCGGAAAACTCGTGGGGATACTGCCGGATGCGCCGAGGCGCGTCCGGCACGCCAACCTCCTCCAAGGCCTGGATGGCGCGTTTGATCGCCGTGGCCTTGTCGATGCCGTCGTGTATGAGCAGCGGTTCGGTCAACTGATCGCCGATCCGCATGAAGGGATTCAGCGAGGTCATCGGATCCTGGAAGATCATCGACACCCGCTTGCCGCGCACCGTGCGCAGCTCCTTCTCCGACATCGCCAGCAGGTCCTTGCCGGCAAACAGGGCCTTGCCGGACTCAATCCGGCCGGGCGGCTGCGGAATCAGGCCCAGCAAGGAGTAACACGTGACGGACTTGCCCGATCCCGATTCGCCCACGATTCCGAGGGTCTGCCCCTTCTCGATGTCGAACGAAACCCCGTCCACCGCGCGCACGATGCCGTTGCGCGTGTGAAACGCGGTGCGGAGGTCTTGGACGGAGAGGAGAGGCATGGTGACTGGTGACTGGTTGCTGGATGCTGGATGCTGGATGCTGGATGCTGGTTGCTGGATGCTGGATGCTGGTTGCTGGTTGCTGGTTGCTGGTTGCTGGTTGCTGGTTGCTGGTTGCTGG
>JAYPFK010000036.1:73976-77989 GCA_038126235.1 Verrucomicrobiales bacterium | reverse complement strand
GTGAAGTTTGTCTTGACCTCGATTTTCATGTGAGACGAGGTGACGAGGCTCACTTCTGGGGAAAAACCCGTAACCTGGGCCTCCTCACGTCGGCTGCTACAGGGATACGCGACATGCCGAAGGCGGCAGTCCTACAATTCGCACTGTCAATACGATTCAGACTTCGGCCAACTTCCAGCCGCGCTTCTTCAGGGTGTCGAACATCACCGCGCCGAAGATGATCGCGCCCAGGACCACGGTCTGCGTGTAGGGCTCGACGCCGAGGAGATTCAGTCCGTTCTGAATCACGGCGATCACGAAGGCGCCGATCAACGTGCCCAGCATCTTTCCCTCGCCGCCGAAGATGCTGGTGCCCCCGATGACCACGGCCGCAATTACGTAGAGCTCATACATCGGACCGTATGTAGGCGAACCGCTCTTGAGCTGCGACGCCATGATCACCCCGCCCAACCCGGCTAGAGCGCCGGACACGATGTAAACGAACAACAACACCCGCCGAACCGGCACCCCACTCAGGCGCGCCGCTTCACGATTGCCGCCGGTGGCGTAGACATGCCGCCCCAACGCGGTGCGTGACATGATCACGTGCGCGACGCCGTAGAGGCACAGCATCAGCACAACCGCATTCGGGATGCCAAACAACGTCGTCCCTCTTCCCAGCCAGACGAAGGAATCAGGCGTCTGGTAGATCGACTGCCCGTCGGCGACGATGTAGGCAACGCCCCGCCAGATCAGCATCATCGCCAGCGTCACGATGAACGGCGGCATGCCGAACAAGGTCACGCTCCCGCCCGTCGCCGCCCCGACCAGACCGCCGGCGGCGACCGCCAGGATGCAGAACGCCACCATTGCGAACGCCGATGCGTTCACCGCCCCTCCCCATTCACGGATCATCCAGGTCGCCAGCACCGCCGAGAAGGCAATCAGGCTGCCCACCGAGAGATCAATGCCGCCCGTGATGATCACGAAGGTCATCCCGATCGCAACGATGGCGATGATCGAGATCTGGTTGGCGATGTTCAGGAGATTGTCCGCCTTGAGAAAATTCGGCCACATGTAGGGCCGCGGCCGCAGGATTCGCGGAGATCCCAGACTCGGAAAATCCTGTTCCAGTCCGTCAAATGCCAGCCAGGCGGAAGTCGCGGAACTGCCGGCGATGAAGTCCAGCTTCCGGCCGGATTCCGCGATACCCCGCAAGGCCTGCCGCGCGTCTCGGGGCTCGCCCTTCACGCGCTCCGCCACCGTCGCGCCGCCCGTCTCCAGGACCTCGCTCAACCGTTCGACGAATTCCACGTCATCCCCGTCGCCCCGCCCGACAACCAGCACTCTCGGCGCGCCTCCCCCTGCGAGAATCGTCTTGGCCAACTGGTCGGCGGCGGCGGGCCCCACCGGCTTCTGCTCGGAATAGGACAAGGCGCTGAACAGGGCACACAGTCCCGCCAGCACGATAAGCATGCTGTATTCAGACAGGATCTTTGCGGCGATGCCTTTCACGAGAGGGGATTCTCTTAAAGGAACTCTGGAGCGGAAACCAGCGTCAAAGTGGCGGGGTTCGAATGAACGTCGAGTCGTTATAGCGGTAGGGCGAACTGTCCTCAGTGAGCCGCGCGGGGACATGCTTGCGTCGGCTCATTGAGACAATTCGCCCCACCCGCCCTACGATGATCGTGTTTTAAAAGCACCGCCCCAACACCGCAAAACCCACTTGCCTTCGACAAGCCAGATATACGATCTGGAACTCGGAGCTTCCCGGAATTTGGAGCTTCTCTGCTCGACACCCACGCCGCGCACTTGCTATGGCAACCGCATGAACAAACGCTTCACGGCTGTCGCCGCTATCCTTCTTGCTTCAGCCGCTTCCCCCGCCTACGCGGAGACCTACGATGTCGTCGTCTACGGCGGCACCTCGGGCGGCGTCACCGCCGCAGTGCAGGCGAAGAAGATGGGCAAATCCGTCGTCATCGTGTGCCCGGACACGCGTCTTGGCGGGCTGAGCAGCGGCGGTCTCGGTTGGACCGACACCGGCAACAAAGCGGTCATTGGCGGGCTCGCCCGGGAGTTCTACCAGCGCGTCTGGAAACACTACGACACCGACGCCGCCTGGAAATGGCAGACCCGCGAGTCCTACGGCAACAAGGGCCAGGGAACCAAGGCCATCGACGGCGACCAGCGCACCATGTGGATTTTCGAACCGCACGTCGCCGAAGCAGCATTCGAGGGCTTCATCCGCGACCACAAGATCCCTGTTCATCGCGACGAATGGCTCGACCGCAAGGCTGGCGTCAGAATGCGGAATGGGCGCATCGTCTCGATCACCACGCTGAGCGGAAAGACCTGGTCCGGGAAGATGTTCATCGACGCCACCTACGAGGGCGACCTGATGGCGGCGGCCGGGATTGACTATCACGTTGGGAGAGAATCCAAGGACACCTACGGAGAGGAATGGAACGGCGTCCAGACCGGCGTGCTGCACCACGCCCACCACTTCGGCAAGCTCAAGAAGCCGATCAGCCCCTACAAGGTCCCCGGCGATCCCTCCAGCGGCGTGATAGCCCGCGTCAGCCCCGAACCGCCCGGCGATTACGGCTCCGCCGACAAGCGCATCCAGGCCTACTGCTTCCGCATGTGCCTGACCGATCACGCGCCCAACCGCGTCCCCTTCCCCAAACCCGCCGGCTACGACGCATCCCAGTACGAGCTCCTGCTCCGCATCTTCGACGCTGGCTGGCGCGATACTTTTCACAAGTTCGACCCCATCCCCAACCACAAGACCGACACCAACAACCACGGGCCGATGTCCACGGACAACATCGGCTACAACTACGATTACCCGGAAGCCACCTACGAGCGCCGGCGCGAAATCGTCAGGGAACACGAGACCTACCAGAAAGGCTGGCTCTGGTTCATCGCCAACGACCCGCGCGTTCCCAAGGAAGTGCAGACCGCCATGCGCGAATGGGGCTTGGCCAAGGATGAATTCACGGACAACGGCAACTGGCCGCACCAGATCTATGTTCGGGAGGCGCGGCGCATGATCGGCGAGTTTGTCATGACCGAGAACGAGTTGCTCAAGAAGCGCCCAACGCCCGATTCCGTCGGCATGGGCTCCTACACCATGGATTCCCACAACGTGCAGCGTTACATCACGCCCGAGGGCCACGTGCAGAACGAGGGCGACATTGGCGTGTCCACCCAGGGCCCCTACCAGATCGCCTACGGTTCCCTCGTTCCCAAACGCGGCCAATGCGACAATCTCCTCGTTCCCGTCTGCGTCTCCAGCTCCCACATCGCCTTCGGGTCCATCCGCATGGAACCGGTGTTCATGATCCTGGGCCAATCCGCCGCCACCGCCGCAGCCATGGCCATCGACGGCGGCCTGAAGGTGCAGGATATTCCCTACGCGAAACTCAAAGAACGATTGAAAAAAGACGGGCAGGTCCTGAGCGCGAAGAACCTCGATCTCACGCCCGCCCGGGGCCTCAGCCCCCGGAAACTGGAAGGCGTCGTCATCGACGAGGCCGACGCAAAGTTGAAAGGAGCTTGGGCGCATAGCGGTTCCTCCAAGAAGTTCGTCGCCGGCGGCTACAAGCACGACGGCAACCTCCGCGACGGCTCCTGCACCGCGGTCTTCGAGGCCAAGCTGCCAAAGACCGGGCGCTACGAGGTCCGCATCGCGTCGCCCTACAACAACAACCGCGCATCAAACGCGCTGGTCGAGATCCGCCACGCCAAGGGCGTCGTGACCAAGCGTGTCAACCAACGGGAGAAGCCGCCGATCGAAGATCTGTTCACCTCCCTTGGCGTTTTTGAATTCAGCGCGAACGAGCCCGCCTCTGTGACCCTCAGCAACCAGGACGCCAACGGCTACGTCATCGCCGACGCCGTGCAGTTCATCCCGGTGAAGTAGGCGTTATTCAAAATGCGGCGGGGGCCGGACCGCCGCGCGAAAAAACGGGGGGTTGGGGGGGGTGGGGGCACCCCCCGGTTTTGAAACAAAAGCGCGGGGGCCCCCA
>JAYPFK010000036.1:0-73966 GCA_038126235.1 Verrucomicrobiales bacterium | reverse complement strand
CAAGCGAAAAGAAATCGCGTGTGGTTTTTTTTTTTTTTTTTTTTTTGGGGGGGGCCCCCGCCGGCCCCCCCAACTGGGGGGGGGGTGGGGGGGGGCCCCCCCCCCGCCGCTTTTCGAAACGAATCGCGCGGAGCCCCGACACAACCCTCAGTCCATCAGCCTCGGATTGTATTGCCTTGGGCCGGCGACGAATCGCTTGAACTCCGCGCCCTCAATCGGCTTCGCCGCGTAGACAAAGACCTCGGTCGCGGTCGGGTCCCAGAGAATCAATTCCTCCCTGCCGTCACCACAGACATCCGCCGCAATTGCGTGATGAAAGGCCATGCGATGCGCCTTTGGCCCGCCGGGTGGCGGCAGGTCCGGCAGCGGAGCGCCTTTCCCGGTCTCCAATTCCCAGAGCCACCCCCCGTTGTAGAGCAATGCAGATTGTTCCGGTCCTCTCCAATACACCGGCTCCATGCCGACATTGGTGGGCGAGAAATTCAGTTCGAACCGACCAACGATCTTCCCGCTCCCGCTGGATACGAGAATCGCGCCAGTCGTATGCCCATCATGCCGCAGGATCATCTCCGGCCCTGGAAGCCCTTCGCGAAAATCGGCGACACGCACCTCCTGACCGTGAGGAACGACCTTCTCCCCGAGGCTCAGGATCTTCTCTCCGGTCGCGCTCATGACGTGACCAAAGCCTGAGCAGATCGCACGCGCCCTGCCTCCGTCCCATTCAGTGATGATGACGGAATCCATGTTCCGCCCCAGCTTCTCCTCCCACAACGGCCGGCCGTCCTGATCGAGAACAAAATACCCACCGTTCAGTTCGTCGCGGCCATCGCCGTCGATATCCCCGACAGCCGGGATGTAGGCCGGGCAATGACTGTATTGGACCCACTTCGTCCTGTAGGTCCACAAAACGGAAAGGTTCTCGTCCAAGGCCACGAAGGTATCGCCCAGTTTCACCACAATGTCGCGAGGCTCCGGCGTCCCGCGAAAGTTTGCGATGAGCAGCCGCTGATGCACCCAGTTCGCGCCGACCGGGTCCTTGCGCCGACGACCCGTGATCTCCGGCGGCGCCGCCTCGCGGATCACCCTCCCCGTCCGGCCATCGCGGACCTGAACGACGACATCCGCCAGCGACTGCCAGTCTGTCTTCAATCCTTCGATCGGCCGATGCCAGAAACAAATCACGTCGGCGGTGCCGTCGCCCGTCATGTCATGCACGGCAACCGACATCGGCCTGGAAGGCTGGTTGCCGCCGTCGCCCTGCGACCAGAGCGGCAGCCCGTCCATGTCGAACGCGCCCATGAAACAGGGCTTCATGCCGCCCATATGCGCGCCTTTCGGCGCTCCGTGGTTGCAACGATAGACCAGGAAATCACAGCGACCGTCGCCGTTCAGATCACCGATCCGGATGTCCCCGCCAAAGCTTCGCCCATTCCGAGTCACACGAAATGCCTTGGGAACCTGAACCCGGCGAAACAGCGCGGCATCGGCCCGCGGTTCGGGGGGAGAGCCCGCTTCGGGGGACGCCGCCCAACCGCCTGGATGACCAGACGCCAGAATCCCCGCCATCACACAAAATACACGCCGCTTAAGACCCTTCATGCACGCGAGTCTCCGGGAACAACCGCCCAGTGGCAAAACATTCGGTCGCGCGGTGACGATGAGGTGGGCGAATTGTCCTCGATGAGCCAGCGCGAGCATCTCCACGGGCGGCTCACTGAAGACCGTTCGCCCCGCCGGCTACGCCAATTCGGGAATCACCTGCCTTCCCACCCCAGCCACGAATATCCCCTTCCCATGCGGTTCCGGGAGCCTATGATCCCGGCTGCCATGACGCTCAAGCATCTCCTTCTGGCGGTCGCCTTGCTTTCGACACCAATCTCGTCCGCCCTTCCCGCGGACTGGCGGACCACCCCGGTCCCCGGCCCGGCCGACTTCACCGGTCATGCCTGGTATCGCTGCTGGCTCAAACCCCACCCGTCTTTCTTCAACAAGCACGAACGGGACCTCTACGGCGAATCGGTCATCTTCAACATTCGCGGGCTGGCGGGGGCGCACGAGGTCTTCGTCAACGGGACCGGGATCGGCGTCGGCGGAGCCTTCCCACCCGACTTCACGGACGGCCGGGGCGGCAACCATCGCCACAAGGTCCCCTCGGGCACATTCGTGAAAGACCAGTGGAACGAGATTGCCATCCACGTCTACAACCTGGCCAGCCCCGGCGGCTTCCAGACCGAACCGCCCTTCATCATGAACTACTTCCAGGAATGCGTCTTCGAGGGAGCCTGGGAGTTTCACCCGGGAGAAAAGGGGGAAATCAACGGCGCGCCGCTCAAGGACAAGCCCGCCCGCGCCGCGTTCGACCAATTCCATGAATCCAACCGCGTCCTCGGCGAAGCCGAAAAACTGGTCCACGGCAAGAAGATGCCGCCCGCTGAATCACTCGCCCTCATGAAGCCCGCCGACGATCTCGCGGTGGACCTCCTCGCGAGCGAGCCCCAGGTCGCGCAGCCCACCCATGTGAGTTTCGACGAGAAGGGCCGCATGTGGGTGGCGCAATACCGGCAGTATCCTTACCCCGCCGGCATCCGGATGCTCAGCCGCGACCACTACTACCGCGCTCACTACGACAAGCTCCCCGAGCCCCCGCCCAACAATGCCAAGGGCCGCGACCGCATCTCCATCCACGAGGACACCACCGGCGACGGCCGCTACGACAAATACACGGTCTTCCAGGACGGGCTGAACATGGCCAACTGTGCCCTACGCGGCCACGGCGGCGTCTGGGTCATGAACACGCCCTACCTGCTTTTCTACCCGGACAAGAACTTCGACGACATCCCGGACGGGCCGCCCGAGGTCCGACTGCAGGGCTTTGGATTCGAGGACACCCATGCCGTCGCCAACGGCCTCGTCTGGGGCATGGACGGCTGGCTCTACGGCGCCGAGGGCAGCACCGTATCCTGCAACGTCACCCGCCCCGGCATCGATCCGCCCGGCGCGGACGGCGTGAGCTTCGTCGGCTGCATGGTCTGGCGCTACCACCCCGAACGCCGGGAGTTCGAACTGTTCGCCGAAGGCGGCGGCAACAACTTTGGCCTGGAGGTCGACGCCCAGGGTCGTCTCTACACCGGCCACAATGGCGGCCAGACCCGCGGCTGGCACTACGTCCAAGGCGGCTACTATCAGATGCAGGGAGTCAGCCCGGGCAAGTACGGTCCGCCCCACAATCCCTTCGCCTTCGGCAACCTGCCCAAGATGCGCTCGGACTCCGACATCCAGCGCTTCACCCACTTCGCCGCCATGGCGGAAGGCTCGGCCCTGCCGGCGCGCTACCGCGACTGCTTCTTCGCCATCGACCCCCTGCACAACTTCGTCATCGCTTCCAAGCGCAACGTCGAGGGCGCGACCTTCTCCACCGTTGACCTCCAGAAGGTCCTGGTCGGCGGCGACTTCGCCTTCCGCCCCGTCTACATCCTCAACGCGCCCGACGGCTCGATCACCGTGGCGGATTTCTACGAGCACTACATAGCGCACGGCCAACACTACCAGAGCCAGATCGACCCCACCACCGGCCGCATCTACCGCCTGCGCGGCAAGGACATGAAGCTCGAAACCGACCTCAATCTCGCGGCGAAAACGTCAACCGAGCTGGTCGGCCTGCTCAGCCATCCGAACAAGTGGCATCGCCAGACCGCCGTCCGCCTGCTAGGCGAACGCAAGGATCCCAAGGTCCGCCCGGCCCTACGCCGCCTCGTTGAAATGGGTTCCGGCCTCGATTCCATGCATGCCCTTTGGGCGCACTACCAGGCCTTTGGCATCGACGACGAACTCGCGACCGCGGCTTTGCATCATGACTACGCCCCCGCGCGCTATTGGGGCGTCCGTCTGGCCTGCGACGCGGGCAAAGTCTCGCCCGCCCTGCTGGACGCCATCGACGAGGCGATCCGGTATGAACGCGACGCCGAGGTCCGTTCCCAGATGGCAGCCTCCGCCAAACGCCTCCCGGTCGAGCAGGCATTCCGCCTCGCCAAATCCCTATTCGCGCACGACGAGGATCTCAAAGACGCCTACGTGCCCCTGATGTGCTGGTGGATTCTAGAAGCCAAAGCCGACGACAACCGCGAGGCGTTACTCGGGCTATTCGAGGACAAGGCCGTCTGGGACCGCAAGCTCGTCGCCGAACACATCCTCCCGCGCGTCATGCGCTGGTTCGCCTCCAAGGGCGGCCGTCAGAACCTTCTCGCCTGCGCCCGGTTGCTGAAAATCGCGCCGAAGCCGGAACATGCCGCCCGGCTGCTTGCGGGATTCGAAGAAGCCTACAAGGGACGCCCCATGAACGACCTGCCGCCGCAACTCGCCAAGGCGCTCGTGGACAGCGGCCGTTCCTCGCTCGCCCTGCGCCTCCGCCTGGGCGATGCCGCAGCCGCCAAAGCCTCCCTTGCTTTGTTGACCAATTCCAAGACAGCTCTCGCGGAACGCATCCAGACCGCCCGAATTCTCGGCGAGATGAAACAGCCCGATGCACGGTCCCGCCTGCTCGCGATCGCTCTCGGCAAACAGCCGGTCGACCTTCGCAAGGCGGCCGTCGCCGCGCTGATGGCCTATGACGCCGCGGACATCGGCGAGAAGATCTCGGCCAGCCTTTCAAATTTGCCCGCCGACCTGCGCCCCATGGCCTTCGACCTCCTGCTCTCCCGCGTTCCGTGGGCCGCCTCCCTATTGACCGGGCTCGAGGATGGCGGCGTATCCAAAGAGCTGCTCGACGACCAGATCCTGCTCCGCCTGCGCAACCACCCGGACAAATCCGTGCGCGCCAAGGCCGCGGAGGTCGTCCCCGCCACGGAAACCGCGACCAACAACGACTGGAACAAGCATATCGCAGCGCTCGACGCGATCCTGAAAAAGAAACCCGGCAACCCCTACGCCGGCGAACCCACCTTCCTCGAACGCTGCGGCGGCTGCCACAAGCTCTTCTACAAGGGCGGCGAGATCGGCCCCGACCTCACCGTGTACCAACGCGACAACCTCAACACCATGCTCATCAGCGTTGTCAACCCCAACGCCGAGATCCGCGAGGGTTTTGAATACGTCTCCCTCGCCACCAAGGACGGCCGCAACCTCAGCGGGTTCATGGTCGACCAGGACGCGCAGGCCGTCGCCCTCCGCGTGCCCGGCGGAGAGGATGTTCGGCTTCAACGCTCCGAACTGGAAGCCATCACCCCCATGGGGCGCAGCCTCATGCCGGAGGGAATCCTCGCAGGCCTTACCGACGACCAACTCCGCGACCTCTTCGCCTACATCCGCATCTCCCAACCCATCACCAAATAACATGAAGCAAATCAACCACGGCGTCATCGGACTCGGCTGGTTCGGCGAGAAACACTGCGAAGCCCTCGCCGCCCTGCCCCAGGTTCGCATCCACTCCCTATGCACCCGCACCCCCGAACGCCTCGGCGAGGTGGCGAACACCTTCGGCGTCGAGAAAACCTTCACCGACTACCGCGAGATGCTCGCAGACCCGGGGCTGGATTCCGTCAGCGTCGTCACCATGTGGGACCAGCACCGCGATCCGACCATCGCCGCGCTTGAGGCCGGCAAGAGCGTCTTTCTCGAGAAACCCATGGCCTCCACCATCGAGGATTGCGAGGCCATCGTCGCGGCGGCAGAGACCGCTTCCGGAAAGTTCATGACCGGCCACATCTGCCGATTCAATCCCCGCTTTGCCGCCGCCAAGCAGGAGATCGACGCCGGCAAGATCGGCGAGATCGTCTCGCTCTACGCCCGCCGCAACCTCCCTGCCTGGGTCGGGGCCGGGGTGCTGGACAAGATCGGCCCCATCATCGGCGACGGCGTCCACGACACCGACCTCATGCTCTGGTACACCGGCGGCAAGATCGTCAGCGCCTACGCCCAGACCACGAAAGTCCGCGAGTTCAAGCATCCCGACATGGGCTGGACCATGTACCGCTTTGAGAATGGCGCCACCGGCATCCTCGAGGACAACTGGTGCCTGCCCGACAAGACCCCCTTCCAGATCGACGAGCGCATGGAGATCATCGGGACCAAGGGCTCCATCCACATCCATCAGACCCACCCGAACTTCTCGGTCTGCGACGCCGACGGCTGGCATTGCCCCGACACCACCTACTGGCCCGAACTCCACGGCCTCCGCGCCGGCGCCCTGCGCGAGGAACTCGCCTGGTTCGTCAACCGCGTCGCCGCCGACCTGCCCATCGACGTCATCACCCCCCGAGAATCCCTCGAAGCCGTCCGCGCCTGCCTCGCCGCCGAACAATCCGCAGCGACGGGGGAAATCGTGCGGCTCTGAAGCTCCCGGCCATCGCCAGGGAGGGGCGACATTCCTGTCGCCCTGCCTGCGCAGCAGGCACAAAGGCGCGAACATGGCGATGCGCACCGGACCGATACTGGCGCTGGAGGCAAGGCAACCCGCGCCCTTTCTGACGCCACCAGGCCACGACAACGAGAATGTCGCCGCTCTTTGGGCTCCTCTACTTTCGCGTGAAATCTGGATTTGGACTTGCGCAACGGGCGGCGGGCAGCGGGGCGAGTATACAAATGTATATGAATCAGATCCTGAATCTACTGCATCACCCATCTCGCGTTCTTCCCTCACGCCTGTCTCTGTTTTTCGTGATTGGCCGACGTTCTCCCCCTACACTTCCTGCGTGAGCGACGAATTGAGCGAACTCAAGACACGCTTTGCCCGGCTTTCGCAGTTGTACGAGGTCGGCAAGGTGATCCATTCCTCCCTCGACCAGCAGACCGCGCTCAAGGTGATTCTGCAGGAGGCAGTCGGCCTGACACGCGCCTCCAGTGGCTCCATCGCGCTGGTCAATCCCACCACGCGCACACTTGAGATCCTCGCGTCCCACGGCCTGCCGGAGGAAGTCAGCAACCTGCGACTCAAAGTCGGCGAGGGCGTGACAGGCTGGGTGGCCCAGATCGGCAAGCCCACCCGCGTGGGGGACGTGCGCCGCGACCAACGCTACGTCAACATCCGCCCCTCCGTCCGCTCGGAACTGGCCGTGCCCCTGCGAATCGACGAGGAGGTCAGCGGCGTCATCAACGTGGATTCGGAAACGATCGACGCATTCGGGATCGAGGACGAGGAACTGCTTCAGGAATTCTCCATCCAGGCGGCCAAGGTCATCCACAATTCATGGCTCTACGAACAATTCCGACTCAAGGCCCAACAGTTCGAGACCCTTATCGGCGTGGGCCAGACGATCAACTCCGCCCTCGATCTCGGCGAAGCCTTGAACCGCATCACCCGCGAAGCCTGCCAGTTGCTACGGGTCCGGGTGTGCTCCCTGCTGCTGTTGGACGAGTCCGGTGAATGGCTCGAGCTTCGCGCCAGCCACGGCGCGGGAGGAGCCTACCTGACCAAGCCTCGCCTGAAGGTCGAAGGCAGCCTGATCGGGCGGTCGGTCCGGCGCCTGGAACCCATCCAGGAAGTCAACATCCAGGAATCGAGCCGCTATGTCCATGTCGCCATCGCGCGCGAGGAAGGGCTTGTCTCCCTGTTGAGCGCGCCCCTGATCCACGAGAACAAGGCCATCGGGGCGCTGAACGTCTACACCGGCGAGCCGCACCGTTTTTCCAACGAGGAGATCCGCCTGCTCTGCGCCTTCGCGGACCTTTCCGCCCTCGCGATCGAAAAGGCCCGACTCTACGAGCGGCTGGAGGATGTCGAGGAGCGCGTGCGCCAGAATGAAAAGCTCTCCGCGCTGGGGCTATTGGCCGCCGAGGTCGCGCATGAGATCCGCAACCCGCTCACGGTCATGAAGATGATGTATCACTCGCTCGACCTGAGCTTTCCCGAGGACGATCCGAGAGCGCGCGACGCGGAGATCCTGGGTGAAAAGATCGAGCATCTGAACACGATCGTGGAGCAGATCCTGAGCTTTGCCCGCAACGCGGAGCCCAAGGTGGCCGAGGTGGACCTCAACCGCGTCATCGACGACCTCCGCCTGCTGATCCGACGCAAACTGGCGCAGTCGAACATCGATTTCCCCCAACAACTCGCTCCGGACCTTCCTCCGGTGAACGGCGACGCCAGCCAACTCAACCAGGCCTTCCTCAACCTCGCCCTGAACGCCATGGAAGCCATGCCCGAAGGCGGCGCGCTCAACGTGACAACCCGTCCGCTGCGGACTCCGCTGAACGCCCCTGAACCAACGCATGCCGTCGTGAAATTCACCGACACCGGCAAGGGCATGTCGGAGGAGCAGCGCCAACGCGCGTTCACCTCCCTGCTCAGCACCACCAAGTCAAAGGGCTCCGGCCTGGGCCTGGCCATCGTGGGCAAGATCGTGGAAGCCCATGGCGGAGCTGTGAAGATCAAGTCACGCCCCGGGAAAGGCACAACCATCAGCGTGATTCTCCCCGTCGCGGTGAAAGGCGAAGAGGAGCAGGAAACGCAGTAATCGGCATTCAGTTGTCAGTCGCACAGTATTTCAGTGAGCGGTTCCAGACTGAACGCCGAATACTGAAATTACTGCCCCACCGCCCCTACCTTCCCTCGTTGAACAGGATGTGCGTGCCGCTCTTGCCGGCAACCGCAATGTCCAGTCGACCATCGCCGTTCAGATCGCCGGTGCGGATCTGCAGTCCGATGCCCACACGCCCCTCTTCGATAGTATGGCGGGTGAACTTCAGCGCCTTGCGATCCCATTCGTAGTAGTAGATGCAGGGCTGCTGCCGACCGCCGGGATCACGGCCGTTGTGGGCAAAGACCCGTTTGCCCGTAATCAACTCGTCCTCGCCGTCGCCATCCAGGTCCGCGAATTCCAGCGCGTGCGGCTGGGAGAAGGAATCATCGATGGTGTGCTGTTTGAAGTTCAGCTTGCCATCGGCATCGGGCGCGAGCTGCTCATGCCAGTGCAGGCCGAAGGCGTGGCCCATGCCGACCACCACATCGTTGCGACCATCGCCGTTCAGATCGCGCACCTGCAGCGGCACGCTGGCGTGGATGAACCACTGCTGATGAAACTCCCATGGCTGCGCGAAGGCGTCGCCCTTGGGTCGCTCATACCAGCCGGCCTCAAACAGGATGTCCTCGAGGCCATCGCCATTAAGATCGCCGAAACCGAGTCCGTGGCCGTTGACCTTCTCGCCGATCAGAAGCTGTTTCAAGGAAGGCACGGTCTTCTTTACCTTCACGGTCTTCTTGCCCTTCGTCTCTTCAACCTCCCGCTCCTCGGCGACCAGCTTCCACGCGACCAGAGGCTGGTCTTTGCCCCAGCTGTTCACCACCCACTCCGGGGCGCCGTCGCCGTCCAGGTCATGCATCAACTGGCCCTCGTTCCGGGAAAACTCCGTATCCTTGAGCAGGCGCTTCGGCCACATCTTGCCCATGCGAAGGCCTTCCTCCTTCGGGTTCTCGTACCAATGAACCTCGGTCGGAATGAAGGAGCCGGCAATGACGTCCATCCAACCATCGCCATTTACATCGTAGGCGAAGTCCCCGTTGCTTTCGACGTAACCGTTCCAGTCCTCGATCGTGCGAACCGGCCGGGCAACGAAATCCGGCGCGGCATACCAGTTGCGGCCGGCGATGACATCCAGCTTTCCATCCTTGTTAAAGTCGGCGATGTCGATGCCTTCGTTGCCGTCGATGGTCAGGGCCTTGACGGTCCATTTCAGGGAAGTTTGCGAGTCGGCCGCCTGCGCGGCAGGGAACGGAAGCAAGAGGGAGGAACCGACGGCAACGGCGGCGAAGAGGGAGGTCTTGGTATGTGTCATGGGCAGAGATTTGTGCTGAAGCGCGGGATACTAGAGGCGGGAACGGCCGGTGTCATTCACGGAAATGCATCCTTCAGACGGAAGGGCGCCCCCTTTCGGTAAAGCTCCAATCGGCGTTGAATCGCTTCTGCATCCGGGGCCAAACCAGCCTTTGCTGCCTGTTCCCTCGCCCTGTCGGCCAAAACGGCCGCGTCCGCAAACCTGCCCTGCTCCGCCAAGGCCGCGGCCAAGAGGTCGAGATTGCGGGGATCCAACCTCCGGGCGGAGGTCATCAGATCCCGCGCGGCCCGTTCCGCCAGTTCGCCGCGACGGATCCGTTCATCGGGACAAGCCGCCAGCAACCAGGCAAGACGCCGCGGATGCTCCGGATCGTCCGGCTCCAATCCGATCGCCCTCTGAAGAGCCTGAACGGTCTCCCTATGCCGCCCCAGAGCCAGCAGACTCGCAATCATTTCAGACCGAGCCAAAGCCTGCGCCGGATCTATCCGCAGGGCTTCACGAAAACGCGCGACTGCGGCTTCAAGGTCCCCCGCCCGTTTCAAGGTCAGGCCGAGGCCTGTCATGGCCAAAGCCATGTTCGGCGCGCGTTGCAGTGTCGCTTCAAATTCGCGCCGCGCGGCCTTCAACTGCCCGGACTCCAGCAAGGCGACGGCGAGATTCTGTCGAGCGAGAACATGATCGTCGTCGAGTTCGAGAGCGCGACCATACCATTCCACGGCCTTGGTCTCATCGCCCAAGGCCGCCCAGACGAGCCCCAGATTGTTCAGCGTGTCCGGATCGTCCGGCGCAATCCGATGAGCGTGCTCCAGCCACGTCAATGCTTCGTGCGGCTGCCCCAGAGCCGCCAGCAAATTGCCGAGATTCGTGCTCGCCCGCAGGTTGTCGGGCGCTGTCTTCAGAGCCTCACGGTAATGCCTTAGAGCCTCTTCGGCCCGCCCTTGTTGCGCAAGGACGACGGCCGCCCCGATGTTGGCCTCGACGTGGCCGGGATCGAACTTCAAAGCCCGCTCGAAATGTTCCAAGGCGAGATCCGACCTGCCGCGTTCAAGATACGCCGTCGCCAGATTGTGCTGGGCGACCGGATTGGCGCGGGTGACCGCGACCGCCCGCGCAAACAGCGTGACGCTGTCGCGCCAATATCCGATCTGCGCGCGGGTCGCTCCGCAAAGTCCGGCCAACACGACGACAACCGCCACCCCCTGATGGAACGCGCTCCACCGCCACCTCCGACCGAATCGCTCCGCTCCCCACGCAACAACCAAGGCCAATCCGATCGAAGGAACGTAAGTGAAGCGATCCGCTCGTGCCTGCACCCCTGATTGGATCAGGCCGATGTTCGGCACGAGGGTCCCGAGGAACCATAACCAACCGACCAGGAACCACGGCGCCGCAGTGCGCCATTTGACCGTCACGAGGGTGACCGTAAGGATTGCCGCCAAAGCCACGACCGTCACACCCGCCCCCCAGCCATCCACTGGCAACGGGTAAAACACGCACAAATCCGCCGGCCAGACAGTCTGCGTCAGATAGCAGACGTAGGAGACCAGCGCGTTGGAAAGACGCGAACCGAGCGGAATCTCCTCCAACGAAACGACGGCTGCAGGACTTTGGGCCCGGATTGTCAGCCAGCTCAACGCCACCACCCCGACGACCAATGGGAGTTTCTCCTGCAACAGTCCACGATTCGCGCGCAACCAGCCGCTCACCCCGTTTTCCCCACGTAGGACACGATTCAACGGCCACGCATCCAACAGCAGCAGCGCGAATGGCAATGTCACAACCGTCGGCTTGGTCATCAACGCCAGTGCGAACACAACCAGCAGCAACGCGTAGGCCCTCCGCGTCCCCATCCATGGGACAGTCCTTCCCTCGGCGCGCCGACTTGTCGCGACGCAGCCAGGCGAAGGCGGAAGCCCGGCGAAGGAGGCAGGCTGTCCCTCCCTCGCCCGCACATACCCCGCATAAGCCCACATCGTCAAAATCCAGAACAGCGCGCCAAGAGTGTCCTTCCGCTCGGCGGCCCATGCGACGGACTCAACGCGCAGCGGATGCACGGCAAAGAAGGCCGCCGCCAGCGCGCTGGGCCAGAGGCGTCTCGTCAGCGAAAAGAGCGTCAGCAGGAGCGCCGCCGCCGCGCCAGCATGGACCGCGGCATTCATCAGGTGATGCCCGCGCGGGTTCAAACCGAACATCTCGACATCAAGCATGTGTGAGAGCGTCGTGAGCGGCAGCCAGAGATTGAACTGCCCTTCCGTAAACGCCTTGCTGACGCCTTCCTTTGTGAATCCTCCATAAACGTCCGGGTTCTCCGTCAGGACGTGCGGCGTGTCAAAATTGACGAATTCGTTTCCTCCCACCGGGAGGTAGACGACCAGCGTCACAACGAACAACGCCAGGGCGACCAAAGCCGGCGCTCGCGGGCTTGGCGCGCCCGTCCCCGCACCCTGACTGGCAGACGCTGGTTTCAACGAACCGAGATTCCGGGAACTCCCGAGGCGTGTCGATGCCAACCTTTGTACCGCACGGCCAACGGAAACCCGCGTCGCCTTTTCCTGCGGCATGGCAATGCGCCCTGAACCTGTGAAGGCGTGAAATCACCCCGCTCCGACGCACGGGCAACGACAAGGCCCGGGGTTTTCATGTCAGGAAGGTCGTGTATGCTCCGCCTTCCGGCAATGGAGTCTTCCGGAAGAAAACCCAGCCTTCCCACAACCCGCCGCGCGCGCGTCCTGCTCTCGCTGTCTTCCGCCCTGCTCACCTTCCTCGTCGTCCTGTTCTGCGCGGAAATGGGACTCCGGCGTCATTACGGCAAGATTGAACGCATCACCGGCGTGGCCCCTTGGCACGAGGCGGACTGGGAAGGCCTCACCTACTTCTGGGACGTATTTCATCCGGACTATGGCTGGTCGAACCTGCCTGGATACCGGAGCGACGAACGCGTCCCCTTCAAGATTGCCATCAACAACCAGGGCCTGCGCGCGCCACACGATTATGCGGAACGCCCCACGAAGGGTGTGCACCGCATCGCCATCTTCGGGGACTCCTGCGTTTTCGGCGAGGAGGCCGATGACGACCAGACGCTGCCCGTCCATCTGGAGTCCTTCATGAAGAACACGGAAGTCCTGAATTTCGGAGTGCACGGCTTTGGCCTTGGACAGATGGTTCTCCGATTGGAAAAGGAAGGCTTTCGCTACCATCCCGAACACGTTGTCCTGGTCATTCTTTTGCCCTCCGATATCACCCGGGATTTCAGTGATTTCTTCATCCATTCCAAACCGTCCTTCCACATCGGCCCCCACGGACTCGAAATTGACAATCGTCCCGTGCGACAATCCGCAACACTGCCTTGGGCCCAGCAACAAAGTTTCGCCGCAGCCTGGCTCTGGGGCCGCCCCAAACGCTACCCCGCCGAATTGTCGCTGGACGAGGCCCTGAAGGTCCCGCGCGCATTGCTGGACCGTGCAACCACAGCCTGCCGGAGGATGGGCACAGAACTGACACTCGTCACCATTCTTGCTCCCGGGACAATCGGGCTCATGCAGAACAGCCCCGAGGAACGGGAAAGCATCCGTCTGATGAGAGACGCCTTGCACGGGATGGAGATCGAACTCATCGACTTGATTCCCGAACTGGAGGAAGCCTGGCTGCGGGAGGGCGATACCCTGGCCGCGCCCATTGCCCATTGGTCCGACGAGGGCAACCGAATGATCGCCAAATTGCTGGCGAAGCGGATGGAGCGCGCGACCAATTAAAGCGGCGATCGAAACGAGCAACCGGGAGCAGCGGGCCTTTCCGTCGCCTCTTCTTTCAGTTCCCGGCGCCTTGAACTATGCCTCCGAATTCGCAATCATCCCACCCCATGGACTGGGTCCATCTCCATCTCCTACTCTGTCACGTGCCGGTGTTGGGCTCCCTCTTTGTCGCCCTCATGCTCGCCGCGGGCATGTGGCGCAGGAGCGAGGAGATCAAGCGGATGAGCCTAAACTGGTTTGTCTGCCTCACATTGATTGGGGTCCCCATCAAGTTCACGGGAGACTTCGCCTTCGAGAAGATTGGCAAGGCCGACTGGATCGAGTTCGGACAAGGCAAGACCCTGCGCAAAGCCCACGAACAGGCCGCCGATCAGGCGACCACCGGAATCTTCCTTCTCGGGGTCGTCGCCGGGGTCGGCCTTTTTCTCGGCCGCAAGGAACGCCCCATGCCCAAGTGGGTGTATCCGACGACGATGGCTCTGGCCTTGATCACCTTCGCCCTCATGGCGCGCGCCGCTAATCTCGGCGGACAGATCCGCCACGACGAGATCCGAGCCTCGCCGACGCTCAGTCCCCCTTCGCCCACTGGTCCGGCGTGAGGACCTTCCGCCGACTGATCGAGAGCTGGAACGATTGCGCGGTCACGTAATCGAGCGACGTTCCGAAATCGAGTTTCAAATCTCGCAGGCTCATGCTGGTCAATCCGAGCCAGTCCCGGGGAACTTTGCAGACTGCGCGCCCCGCCCCCAACAACGCGCCCTCCTCATCCA
The DNA here is from genome assembly GCA_038126235.1 of Verrucomicrobiales bacterium. Classification (GTDB taxonomy): domain Bacteria; phylum Verrucomicrobiota; class Verrucomicrobiia; order Limisphaerales; family JAYPEY01; genus JAYPEY01. The sequence goes on along the minus strand of JAYPFK010000036.1, from coordinate 59,679 downwards.
GCATCGCGCCGCTCACCTCGTCGTCCACGTTGTCGAAGCTGATCGTCGCGCCCTTCAGCTCCGCGACCAGCGCTCCGGCCGCCTCGTCCAGCGCGAACCGGACGCTATGAAACCGGAGGAGATGGACCGGGGAATCCCTCCATGTCATCGGCGTCGATCTCAGGTCGATCTCGATCGGCTTGCCGAAAGCAAGCGCCGTCGTCCCGAGATTGCCGCCGGACGATTCCTCTTTCGCGAACGCCGTGGCTCCGACCAATGCCGCCTCGTCGAAGATCGCCGCCCTTCTCGTCAGTTTGTTTGTGTCCATGATTGTTTCGGCAAATTCGGTTTCCTCCTCCGCGCCGATCCCCCAAGACAACTCAGTCCTTCAACCACATGAGATACGCGTCTGGCGCGGCAAAGAACGACAAGCCGAACGCGACCATACAGCCCCAATAGGCTCTCGCTCCCCGCTTCACTCCCGGGCTCCCCTCGCGGGTCACCAAAACCGCCAAGCTCGCCACCGCGAAAGCCGGGACGACCACGATTCCCGCCAACATCCACAGGTTTGCCAACACACAGTGAAAATCGAACCAGGGCGAGTCGGGGTTGTCGCTGATGTGACGCGGCCAGCGCCCAAGCCCGAGTCGGATGTGCGCGGCCAGAGTCCAGAACAACACGAAGGCGCCTCCGGGCCACGCCGCCCCCAAGGCTACCCAGCCCCGCCCGCGCCGCCCTCCTTCGGCCCGCTCAACCGTTCCGCATTCCGAATTCACCATTCAGCGCGCCATCGACTCCATCACTCCCATCCCTCCGCCGGCTTCCGCCGCCCCAAGGCCATCAGCAACGCGAACATCGCCAGAGTCGCGAACAACAGGCCGAACCGCTTCCCGTTCGTGGAGCCGCTTTCCTCCGAAACCTCCAGATTGAGTTGCAGCTCCGACTCGCCCTCATTGACGATCATGGACTGCGTGAAGGTCAGGCGTTGACCGTACTCGGGAAGCGCGGCCTGGATGGCATCGGGATTCGCGTGGGCTGCCTCCTGCTGCTTCACCAACTGCTCGGCGAGTTTCATCAGGGCGGCATACGCCTCGGCCGGGTTCCGATTCAATGCCTCTTCCGCCTGCTGGTTCGTGTAGCGCAGCTCCTGCCCCTCAGCCTGGATGGCGACCGTGTTCTTCGCCTGCCCCGGCTGCTCGGCGAAGGCCGTGTTGGCCCGGTTGTTCAGACCGACCAGAGCCTGCTGCAGCTTGAGGTTGTGCAGTTGGACCCGAGCGTCCTCGTTGAAGGCGTCGTCGTGCCGCGAGAGGTTCATCGCCGACTTGAAGGACTGGAGCGCGTTGCGCTGGTTTCCCTCCTGCAGCGACTTGTTGCCGACCGCCAACATCCGCTCGGCATCTTGCATCTGCTGCTGCTGCCATTCCGTCTGCGACTGCACGTAGCTGGCCACGTCGATCTTGCCGCCACCGGCATACTGCGCCTCTTCCAATCGCATCACCTCGTCCTCCTCCTCCAGCTTCCAGTTCGGAGGCAGGAACACGTTCCAGCGGATGTTCTGCAACGGCAGATCAAACACGGGTCCGAGCAGCCCGAGGTCAAATGTCCCACGCTTCCCGGGCGTGGAAGCATTTGAGTAGAAGAATTCAATCCTCACGGGCGCGCCTTTCTCGGCCGGTGAGTCGAACGGGATCAGAATGAACTCGCCCTCCCGCCAGGGCCGCGAACTCACGCCGTCCACGAAAGCGAACCAGAATTCCGCGCCCGCGGGCATCTTCACCCGGAGGCTGCGGCTGTCGCCCGGATGCAGCGTGATCCGCGTCTCCGTCAGGGTCGTCCCGGTGTCGGATACCAGCGAGGCCAACTCCACGTTTTCCACCCGCGAGGGCAACAACGCGGCGGCTTCATGCCGCGCGACGTTCACCGTGAGGCGGTAGTCCGGATCGATGGCGCGGAAGGTGAAACTGCCGCCCGTCGGACCGGCCTCCCGCCGCAACCCGACCGGAACCGACTGCCAATCTGCCTTCTGCAGTTCCCCCGGAATCGCCGGCGCGTCCACCTGCAACCGCCCGCCCGCGCGCACGGTGAGGTGCGCGCCCTGAAGGTTCACTCGATCCGCCCGTACGCCGGCCACGAGCTGCCGCGTCGGCTGGTCCGGCGTCGCCACCTGGAAGTTCACCCGCAGCCGGTAATCGTCGATCACCCTGCGACGCAGCTTCACCTCCCACTCGACCGAATCCCCCGCCGCGTCGGCCGATTTCACGAAGTCCGCCACGTGGTCCCCGCTGAACCGGACAGAATCCGCATTCGCCGGCAGCGAGACAAACAACGACTTCAGCCCCGCGCTCTTGATCTTGTAGTGCAGGTATACCGTTGCCTTGAGCTGTCCTTCCCGGATGGTCACGTCCTGCAACGACTCGACCTCCACCCAGGAGGGGATCTTCTCGATTGCGAAGCCGAGTTTCCAGTCGGACTGCAGCAGGCGGAACGCGAGGACACCGCGCTGGTTGATGCCCTCCTTCTTCGGATCGAGCTGCATCACGCCTTCCCGATCCTCGAAAAGCAGCCGCATCCCCTGCTCCGGGCTCACGATCAACTGCCCCGCTTCCTTATCCGCCTCGATCAGGCTCAGGCGGGGCGCGGCGACGTTTGCCTTGCCCGCCGTTCCCGAGCCGACCAGCGACACAGCGAATGCGATCTGCCCTTCGGTCTTGCCGTTCAGGTGCAGCTTCACAATTCGCTGGCCGTTCGCCATGAGCTCGGTCCAATGGCTCAAGGCCTCGCCGGTCAACGATTCCACGTCCATCCCCGCCGGCAGGGCGAAACTGAGGTTGAACACGCCGGCCCGGGTGATGTTCACCGTAAGGTTCGCGCCCAGCACCACTCGATCCTCGCTCAACAGCAGGTTCTGCCGAGACAACACCCGAATGTCAGGCTCCACCGCGTCCGCCGAAAGGCCAATAGTCGCCATCGCGTCCGCGTAGCGAAAAGCCCGCCGCAGGGTCAGTCCCGAGACCTGCTTGGCGGCCTCGGCGATGAGGTCGTTGGGAAAGTCCTCCAGGTTGATCCGCGAAAGCGTCGCCGCCGTGACCTCGCCCAGCTGCACATCCGAACCGGTCGCCACGCCGACCAGACCGATCTCCCGCGCCGCGCCCTCCACCGAGATGAGTCCCACCTTCCGCTGATAAGGCAACGGGCTGGTCGAGATCTGCGAATGAATCCGCACCACAAACGGCTTGGCCAAAGGCGGCGAAAAGTCCACGCGCAACTTCCGAGTATCGGGATCGAAGCGCCAGCTCCGCAGCCCCTCGGCGGCCACGTCGGTGATGGTCAACTGCTCCGGCGTCGTGAACACCAACTCGCCGACCTGCCCCTGCGCCGGGCGGATCTGCGCGTCGTGCGAACCCTCGATCACGCCCGCCGTCGGCACGTAGAACTGCCGCATCTCAGCGAAGAAGACAGTCTTCTCCTCGCTGGTGTCCCGCGTGCGCGGATTCCACTCGATCCGTGTTCCGCCCGAAGGAGTGAGCGCCAGTTCGAAAAGGCTCCGCCCCGCGTCGCCCTTAAGGACCTTCACTGAGACAACGTTCGCCCGCTGGATCTCCACGTCAGCGCGGTCAATGTCCAGCGTGAGCTTGCTCACCAAGCCAAAATGGTTCGGCAGCGCGAAGCCGAGCGTGCCCTTCCGGTTCTCAACCGGTATCTGGTAGTCGAACTCGATGGTCGTCTTCCCGGGTTGCGTCGCCTGAAGCCGGTAGACCGGCCGCTTGCCCAAGGTCTCCTGGGCGAGCTTCACGATGTTCGTCGAGAACGAGATTTGCGTCAGCACGGCCGGGGCCTGAAGGAAGTCCAGCCGGTCACCTGCCTTCGCAGTCCATTCCATCTTCGCGGAGACGAACACATCGTTCTTCACGACCTTGGCCTGCTGGGTGACGTAAGCCGGGGTCGCCACGGATTCGGGCTGCTTCGCAGCGTCGGCGTCCCCCGGACAAACCAACTGAGCCAACAGCAACAACGCCACAGCGCCCGCCGCCGGAGCCGAGGAATCCGGCGAGGCCGGACCGCCCGGCGAATCCTTGCTTCCGTCGTCACCGCCGGTCGGGTCCGGATCGCGCGGTTTCGAAGGCAGATCAAGCTGACGGCGCAGCAGCGGGATCAGCAGATGAAACAAAAGGAAGGCCAGCACGACCAAGAAGAACAGCCATGCGCCGTTCGGCAGGCGAAGCGCGCCCCAGCCATGGCTCGCCCAACCGGCCGAGACCAGCAGGCTGCGCCCGGCGCCGGCTTCACGTCCCAGCGCGTAGAACCAGGCCACGAAGCCCAGCAGGATCGGCCAAGCGCGCAGCCACGCCAGCCCGATTTTGTCCGTCTCCAGATTCTGAAGCTCCACCGCCACCGCGCTGTCGGGCGTCAGCGCGGGGATCGTGTAGGAAAGCCCGATTGAAGGCTGCAACTGCCAACCCGCGCTCGCCGACCAGCCCAGCAACATGATCAGCGACATCACCCCCAACCCGCAGGCTCCACCGCCGGTCAGGACGCACACAATGTTCCGCCCGTCGTAACGCCGCGCACCCTCGGCCGTGCCCCAACGCCAGACGACCGCGCCGAAGATCAACAACGCGACCGCAATCCAGGGCAGCGTTCCGCGATCGCCGCCCCAATACCCGTCCAGCAACGCCAGCAGCCACGCGAACCCGGAGATGTCCGAATTCGCGGTCCCGGCTTCGGGCAGGACATTCCCACCTTGGTGAACCAACCGCCGCCCCGCGTCCGGCTCGATGGTCCATTCCGCCAACAGCGCCGAGGCGTCGACCGTCGGCAGCCGCAGCTTCACGGAGCCGCCCTTCTCCGACGCCACGCCCAGCTTCAGCTCGACCGGAATCACCGTGTTCGGGGCGACGTTCTGCGGCAACGGGACCAACGTCGCGTCGCCGTCCTTCACCAGCACCGCCTCCTTGCCGTTCACGGTCGACGACCAGATCTTCGCGTTCGGAGGCAGGTTCAACCGCAGATGCGAGCGGCCCACGCTCTTCACGAAATATCGCGCCACCGTCAGTTCCTGCCCCTCGCCGGAGATCTTCGTTTCAAAGGTCGCGCGATCCACAACCTGTTCCACCGTCTTCCCCTCATTCAGCGAGGTGAGCTTCAGCCGCGCCTGGAACGGGCGGCTCGTGTACTGGTAGGCCTTCAGGATCGGCGCGTCGAACAGGAGGCGGTATTCCGCCGGAATCTCGCCGGTTTCCAGGTGGATCAGGCCGGGCGAAATCGCGGTCTCCGTCGTCGTGAACTGGTTCGCGCTCACCACGATCACGTGGCCCTGCTCCGACTGCACGTCCGCCGGCTCCATGCCGATGAAGTCCAGTTCCGCGCCCTGCGGATCGAACTGCAGGTCGTAGGTCGCCAACAACGTGTAGGCGCCGGAGACCGGCGTGTGCAACTCGATCTCGAAGCCGTTGGTCGTGGCGCGCCAGTTGCGCACCTCGCGGCCGGTGAACTCCACGTTCGCGTAGTTCGTCGGCGCGATGACGCTGAGCTTCGACACCGGCGCGCCGGAAATCAGATAGTTGATCACCGCGCTGCCGTAGGTGATGCCCTTGCCCACCGAGAACAACTGAAGCGCGTCAGCCTGGATCGAAAGCGCCAACCGCTCGCTGGCCACGCCCGCCGTCCAGGTCGCCTCACGGATGCGCCAGGCCAGTTGCAGCTCGGCAATCTTTTTCGGGAAGAACGCGGTCGCAATCTCGGACACGCCGGCAATCTCGCCCTCGGCCAACCGCAACCCCGCGTCCGCCGAGACGCCCACGAAGCCCCGCACGGATTTGACCTGCAACGGCCGGACCGGCGGCAGCGCCCAGGCGGCCTCGGGCGCATCATGGTTGTGCGTCAACGTCACGCTCATCACCTGCCGTCCGATCAACGGTTTCGAGAACTGCAACCGCAACTCCGTCACTCCGGCGGCCGTGGTCTCGACGTCGTAATTGCCTAGTTGCGGCGCGCTCAACTGCGACACGCTGTAATCCGCCGGGATGCCGATCGCAAATTCCCGCAACGGCGCCTCGCGGATCTCCAGCTCCAACTCCGCCTCGATGCGGCTTTCCGTCTCGCCCAGGTGATAAACCAGCAGTTCCGAAACGGTCAGCTCCGGCAGGATGTTGTCCGCGCTGATTTCGAGGTCGAAGTCCGCGCCGGAAAAGCGCCAGGCCTGCGGCTTCTGCTGCGGCCCCGGCTGCCCGAGAATCTGGTTCTGCGGGAACCGCTGCGGCGACACCTGCACCAAGCCCGAGGCGTTGACCACCTCCAGCCGCACCGCGCCGCTGTTCACCACCCGCAAATGCCCGCCGTAGCGGATCGCGCCGTCGGGAACGGCGCGCATGGGCCGCGCCGTCAGCGGAAAGGCCCCGAGCGCCTGCTCCGACTGGATCGTCAGCATCAGGGCGTCGTTCTTCGCCTGGTTGAGCTGCACGGTCAGGGTGCGAACGTTGGCGTCGCCCGTCCCCTCGACCTTCCAGGAAAGAATGCCGTCGCAATGCACGCGCGTGACCTCGCCCGCGCCGGCGAGGCTGAGCTTCAACGAGGTCATCTCCCCCTGCATCACCTTGTAGTCCATGACCTGCGTCTGCCGGATCAGGCCGGGGCTCACCACGATCTGCGAAAGCCCCTCCACGGAATAGAACAGCCTGCTCTCGACCTTCTCGCGCGCCGGCTGCCACTGCAGCGTCAACGGCCCCGCCGCCGCCAGGTGGCTGACGAAGGCGTCGCCCTTGCGCTCCGGCTCCGCCGCGCCCGGCATGAACAACTGTGTCCCGGCCGGCAGTCCCTTGACCGACACCGGCCGCAACGCCGCCGCCGGCGGATCGAAGCTCACCTGCTTCAGCGAGCCGTTGTCCGTCACCTGCGCGTCGAATTCCAGGTCGATGGGAAACTCGCCGGCCCGCGCGAACTTCAGCACATAGCGCGTCCCGCTCCAGTTCAGGGAGACGTTCGGATACTCGGCGAACCGCTTCAACGCAACCGCCCCCAGCAGGTCCAGCTCGCCGCCTTCGGGATGATTCACCCGCACCTTGCCCGTCAGCGTGAACGCCGCCGCGTCGCCCGCAATTTCGCCGGTGAGCTGAAAGTCCTTCACCCGGATCTTCCGCGCGTCGGGGTCAGCCTCGGCGAGCTTGAGCTTCAGAGACCAACCCGCCGAAGCAAAATGAAAGGCCAGCGGGTCGGCGGTGTCGGCGGATTGCTTGCGCTGGATCAATCCCCGGTAGCTGGCGGGATCGATCACGGTCAACCCGGACTTCGCCGCGACATCGACCGCCACCCGTGAGGAAACCGTTTCAACACGAAGGAAGCCGCTGGAGGTCGCCGCATCGACCGGGGCGTAATTCAACGGCGAATGCGTCGCGGGGAGGGAAAGCGCCTTCCTGTTCGATTCGATAACGAAGGTCCAGACCGAGTTGGTCTGAAAGCGCTCCAGCGTGCGGATGACGAGCGACCGGGTTCTTTGCGAGTCCTTCAGGATGCCCCAGTCGCCGCGCCCCTTGCCCTGAATTTCGGAGATTTCGCCGTCGCCGCCAAGCTTGAGGACAAGTTCCTTCAACGTCCCCTGCGCGACCGTCACCTTGATCGCGTCGCGCTGCGCGATGCCATCTTCCTTGACGGATACCTGCGACTGGATCTCCGCGGTGTAGATCAGCTTCGGCTCCTTTTCCTTCGGCTCCGTCCCCGGGAAATGCCCCTCAATGGTGATGCTCGCGCCCCCGTCGGCGGGCTTCTTCGCCTTGGCCGCCGGTTCGGCCTTCTCCGCGGCGATCAGATTGGCGGCGAACGACAGGGCGACGCCAAAGCCGACAAGACGCCGGACTGAAAAGGAAGGGATTCTGGATTTCATGACAACGGAATCTTCGGTGGTTCTTCGGTGGATTAAGTCAGATTTGTGTAAAAAGGTTCAGTGGAGCGGAAGGACGAGTTGGGACGAAGCGAGGCAAAGGGGGAAAAAGCTCCAAATACCCAATAAGCTCCCATGGCCATCAGCGTTCAACCCGACTCACTTGCTTGCCATCCCACTCAACTGCCTTGCCTGCTGGATCATCGTCTCCAACTGCTTCGGCCGCCCGTCGTTTGCGTAGACTTGGGCCACCCCGCCCAGCAGATTCTGCAACGCGACCGGCGACACGCCCCCGGCATAAGGGCTACCCGCCAGCCACTCGGCGAACGACGCCGCCGCGCCGGCCAGGCGCATCGAGGGCGGCGCGTCCTTCAGCGCGGGCGCGTCCTTGCGATACGGCAGCGGCCATTCCAGCTCCTCGTAGATCCCGGTCGCCGGATTCATGAAGCGGATGCGCGCCACACCGATCGGCCCTTCGCCCTCGTGGTTCACCTGGATCGAATAAAGGGCCGTGCCCGCCTCCGCCGCGCCAATCTCCGCCGCATCCACCGTATTGTCGCGGAACTGCTCCTTCTTCAACTGGCGCTTCTCGTAGCCGATCTGCCGGTAGGAGACCACCCGGCGGGGATTGAACTCCACTTGCGCCTTCACGTTCGACGCCGCCACCCGCAGCGAGCCCGCCAGTTGATCGGCGAAGCCCGCGTCCGCCTCCTCGGGGCTGTTCAGGAAGCCGTAGCGTCCGTCGGCGTTGCGGGACAGGGCCTCCAGCAGACCGTCGTTGTAGCCCTCCCAGCCAATGCCGAAGCAGTCCAGCGCAACGCCGCGCTTGCGCTGCGCCTCCGTCATCGCCTTCAGGCGTTCGGGATCGATGTCGCCGAGGTTCGCCGCGCCGTCGGTGAAGAGGATGACGCGGTTGTTGCCGTTCGGCAGGTAATGCGTCTGCGCGACCTCGTAGCCGAGATCGAGCGCAGCCTCCAGGTTCGTGCCGCCCTCCGGGTTGAGGTTGATCACGCGGCCAACGAGTTGATCCGGATCGCCGCCCCGCATCCCGTTTACCCAGAGCCTCGGCGTGCGCGCGAAGGCCACGATGCTGATGCGGTCGTTCGGCGTCATCTGCGCGGCCAGTGTTCGCAGCGCCTGACGCACGATCGCCAGGCGGTCCGCCCGCTCCATCGAACCCGAGTTGTCGAGCAGCACGACGATGTTCAACGGCTGACCGCCCTCGCGGCCGATGGCAGCGGTCTGGATGGAGAAGCGAATCAGGTCGCGGTTGTGCTGGAAGGGATCGCCCGCGCGCTCCCAGGCGAAGGCAAGCTTGTCGCCGCCGGTCGGGGCCGGGTCGTGGTAATCGAAGGCGTTGATGAACTCCTCGCTCCGCACGCTGGCCTGCTCCGGCAACCGCCCCTGCTCCAGGCTCGCCGCCGCGAGTTCGAACGACACGTCGCTGACGTTCAGTGAGAAGGTCGAGAAGGCGTTCTCCTTCGTCAGGATCTCAGGATTGGGTTTGGGCTTTGGCGGCTTCGCCTGCGACTGCTTCTTCGCGGCCTCCTCGGCCGCCTTGCGCTTGGCTTTGGCCTCCGCTTCGGCTTTCTTGCGGGCTTCTTCAGCCTTGCGCTTCTTCTCGACTGCTTCAACGGCGGCTTTCGAGGATCGCTCGACCATCACCGTGGCCTGCTTCAGCGGGTCGGCTTCCAGTTGCCTCTTCAACTCGCGCTCGGCCCCGGGCAGTTCCTTGCCTCGGAGTTGAACCGCGCCGAGCCTCGGAATGGAAATCCACCCGTTCGCGTCCACCCGATAACTCCCGGAGAGAGACTCGTCCTCAAGCACGAAAACATGCACCATGTCGCCGGCTTCGATTGCCGAGTCGCCGCCGTCGAAAAACGTGTCCTGATAGCTCTGCAACTGCTCCGCGGTCTTTTGCTCAACTTTGTCCAGTTCGAGCTGGGCCGCGCCCACGCGAGTCTGCCAGATTTCAACCTCCCGCCGACGCTTCTCCAAATCCGCCGGAGCGGACGCCTTCTCCGCAACCGTCAATTGCCGAGCCGCCTCGTTCAGTTTCGACTTCGTGTATTCGATCTCCCTCTCGGCGCTGGACCGCAGTTCGTTGAGCTTGTCCAACTTCCGCTGAACCGAGCCGGATTTGCCGCTTAGACCTTGTTGCGCCAACTCAGGCTCCGCGTTGTGGAACTCCTCCGTCGCCATTTTCCACGAATCAAGCCGGGCCATTGCCGTCATTCCCCCGCCACCCATTCCGCCTCCTCCGACCAAGCCACCCTGCAGATCGCCAAGGCGCTTGTCCAATTCCTCGCCCTCCGCCGCCTCCGCGACTTCGGCCAACTGCTGTTCCGCGACCGGCGCCTTGGCCTTGCTGGCCTTGCGCTTCAACATCCTTCCCGCCTGAACCTCGAAGGAGCTGTCCTCCCCAGTCGCTGGTCCGCCGGCCGAAAGCGCGGCCAGATTGTCTCCGAACGCCAGCTCAGTTGTGTATTTGCTCGCCATCGCCGCTTCATCTCCCTCCGCCATGGTTTGGGATTGAACTCCCGCGGCATTGAACCCGAAGGCGTAGTGTTCCGCTTTCGCATCGCCCCGGTTCTCGGACAACAACACGTCCTGCCCCGACGGGCTGGCCAGCCGCACCGACAAATCGTCCGCCCGTTCGTCAGGAACGCGATTTCCGGATCGGACACTTTCAATCTGCCTTTCAACGATGACGCCCGACGAATCCTGCTGACCGGGAAGGAAGACCGCCGGCGGCTTGATGCCCAACTGCTTGGCCCGGGACTCCGTGGACGCCTTGTTCGCAGGAAAGGGATCGGCGGCGGTCGGTTCAGGCGAACTTGTCCCGGTCACCACCGGCATCGCGAAGAGCTGGGCGACTTCCTTGGCCTGCTCCTGATTCTGCATGACATCGTAACGCAGGTCCTCGACGGATTGGTTCAATTGAACGGAGGCGTAATTGTCGCTGAGCCCCCGGATCACCACGTTCTGAGCCAACGAGTTCTCCGCCTTGACCGCCGGGCTTGCCGGCGGCGGAACCTCTGCCAATTTCCCCTCCTTGTCCGCCAAGGCGACCATCGCACCGGCGAGAACGGCCGGCTCAGGTCCGGAAGCCGGCGGCGCCGGCGGCGGAACCTTGGGTGTCTCGGGAGCTTCTCCCGCGGCCGAGGCAAAGCCGCGTTGGGCTGGCTTGGCGGGAACGCGCCGAAGCGCCTCCCTCTCAACCAGATGACGCTCGCCACGGCGGCGATCCTCGAACATCGGGACCTCCACCTTGGCCAGCGTCTCTGCCTCCTGGCGAACCGAACCCGCACTCCGTCCGAAGAAGGACTGCTTCTTCGCCGCGTCGGCCGGCAAGACCGCGCCGGGATTCAAGGCCCCGCCGACGGGCTGGCCGAAGGCGTCGTAACGGGCTCCGCCCCGCTGTCCCACCTGCTGACCGCCCGCTTCGGGCTGCAATTCAACGGCCGCCAAGGCGGGCAGCTTTTTCAGTTCCTCACCCAGGGATTCCACCGTCACGCTGGTGGGCGCGCTCAGGTCGCTTTGCAACGCGATGCCTTTCTCGATGCCCGACTTGAACACGCCCTCGCCGGCAGCCGGGCCGCTGGCGGCAACAGCCGCGACTTCCGAAGACTCCCGGGCGCTCTGGACCGTGGCCGTATCGAATTGCAGCCCGATCGCCGACTCCATCGGCGCATCCATGGGCTTCGTTCGTTCGGCGAACGCGGATCTTGAGAATTTCACGACTTCCTCTTCCGAAGCGAACCCACGTGTTTGATTCTTGAACGCCCACCCCGCGGAATCCTTCGATTCGTCAGCCGACCTGGGCAGGAACAGGCTTTGTTTCGGAACCGACACCGCCGCGATCGCCGGAGCCGATTGGATCTCAGCGTCGAAATCGACCGGCGCAGAACGGGCGAGATCGTCCAGCATAACCACCGTTGTGGCCGAGGGCGCGGGTTGAAGGCTGGCTTTCGAATTCGGAGAGGCCCCGACTCGCCCCAGATAGGCGAGTGTTTCTTCGGCAGGGGCGGCGCTTGCCGGGGCAGCTTCAAGAAACGCGTCCGAGGAAGACCTTTCGAAAACGAAATCCATATCCGCCGATTCCATACTGTTCGCCACAGTCTTCATTGCAGTGCGGCGGGCCTTCAAAAAATTGGGGATCGCCAAAGCGGCTCCAACAACCATGACCGCAACAGCCGCCGCCACCTTAAACCACACGGCCCCAAACCACGGCCACCGGATCTTCACCTTCCCTGTAGCAGCCGACGTGAGGAGGCTCTGCTCAACCGCCCCCAAGGAAGAATGAGCCTCCTCACGTCGGCTGCTACCGGGTTTGGATGGCTCCGCCACTTCGCTCAACGCCGCCAGCAAGGCCGCCCGCCGCTTCGGGGCCAGTTTCTCGGGCGCGGCATCCAGCACAACGTCCAGCGACACATCGGCAACCCGATGCGCCTCCCCCACCACATCGATAGCGCCGAGGATCTCATCGTGGAACTTCTTGAGACTGGCATCGGCGCTAATCAACGCCTTGATCTCGGCCTCGTCGTTCTCTGAAAGCTCGCCCAGCAGCAGCGCGACGACGCGCTCCTCCAGAAGTTCCCGGGGCGAAGGTTGGGAAAGATCGGATTCGGGATTCATGACAGTTCTCCTTCCCGCTTCAAGGCCCTGGCCAGTTCTTTCAACGCGTGATGCAGCACGAAGCCCACGTTCCCAACGGTCATTTCCAGACGTTCCGCGATCTCCTTGTAGCTCAGTCCCTCTTCGAACTTCAGGCGCAGCGCCTCGCGCTTCCGCTCGTCCAGTTCCGCCAGGGCCAGCCTTGCCTGCCCGACGGCCTCCATGCGTTGGACGTATTCGTCGGGCAGGGGCTCGACGTTCACCGCCACCTCCACAGGCCCCTCCTCCGAATCAAAATCCACGGGCACCACCTTCTTCAGGGCGCGATGGTGGTTCATCGCGAGGTTGTGGATCGTCCGATACAGCCAGGGCCTCGGCTGCCGGACGGAATCGAATTGGCCGTGCAGTTTCATGAACGCTTCCTGGACGAGGTCCTGTGAGACATCCCCGTCGCGAGTCAATTTGAACGCGTAGCGCAACAACGACGCCTCCAGCGAAGTGAACAGCTCCCCCAAGGAAACCGGATCCGGCCTGTCTGATCCCGCTGGGTCTGGCATCGCGATCGGCACTCGTTCAGTCAGTCGAGATCAGCGTTTCGCCGCCGGTGCCTTCCTGATCCGCTGCCGTGTTGAAAAACGCATTCAGTCATTCCGACACCGGGGAAGAAGATTTCTTGGGTAAAAGATGAAAAAAATCGCAGGCTCTCTGCTTTCGAAGGCAAAGGGGGGCGGAAGCTCCCCGTTTCAGTCTCAAAATCCCAAAAGGCGGACCGATCTCAAGCCCCAATTCGCCGCCTTTCAAGAATGTTCAGACGGGATCAAGGCGCCTGCTTTTCGATTTGCCATGCTTAGGGGGAATCCTAGAATCCACCCCGTGACGAACCCGACTGATCAGTTCCCGGTTTTGCTGCTGGTTGTTCTGGGAGGCGTGTTTGCGGTGGCGATGGCGAAGGTGTTCTTCCTGAACCACATGTCGGAGAAGCGGCGGAGGGAGTCCATCTTGGAGGAGATTCCGGACTATCTCTACAACCAACCCGGCTTCGCCGAACACCCCAGCCTTTTCCAACTCCCCTTCAACCACCCCACGGCTTGGCTGGCCATCCGTAATCGCAATGTGGATCTTGTCCTTGAGACCTTCGGGCTTCAGAACGCCACCCCCTGCACCTGGGAGGACGGTTTGGCTAATGCCGTGGAGCGAGGCATCTTCGTCTCTCCGCCGATCGGCGGCTGGACGCTCGTGCTCGGCCCCTGTCTGCCGGCGCCGGACGACGATATCGACGCGCTCTTTCGCACCATCACTGACCTGAGCGCCCGTCTGGGCCACGTGCAGTATTTCCATGCGAACGCCGCGCTATCGCAGCACGCCTGGGCCAAATCCGAGTATGGCCGGATCCTCCGCGCCTTTGCGTGGACGGACCGCACGGTATGGAACCAGGGACGCCCCACGCTCGCAGAAGCCCGCCTGGGGATGGTCTGTCCCGACTACGGCGACGAGCCCCGCGAGGAGGGGATGTTCGGCCAACCGGATTTCGCGGTCTCCAACACGGAGCGCGTGCCCGCGCTGGCGGCGCGCTGGAGTGTCGATCTCGCCTCGGTGAACGCTCAATCGCCGGACCTCGCCCGCGGCGTCGCTGGCGACCCCCGGATGCCCGGACTTGGCTGAATCGGAACCGACAACCCAACACACAACACCCCTTCCCAGAGGTTCTCATGTCACTCGAATTTGCCCTCGACTCGTTTCCAAAGGTGCTGAGTCTGAAAGGCGGCCTCACCTGCGAGGCGCGCCCTTTGGAAGCTGCAGACGAGCAACTTTTTCACGAGTTCTTTCTCGCCATCCCGGACTTGGAACTGTTGTTCCTGAAAAACCGCGTCAACGAGCGTGACACCATCGCCCACTGGTGCGCCAATATCGACTTGGAAAAGAACCTGCCGCTGCTCGGATTCGTGGACGGCCAGATCGTGGCCTGCGCGACCCTGCACCAGCAAACCGGCGGTTGGAAACGCCACATCGGCCGTGTCAGCGCCTTGGTCCATCCGGACTTCCGCGGCAGGGGCCTCGCCCGGGGACTGGTGGCGGAACTGATCGAACTGGCCCGATTTTCCGGCTTGGAACGGGTCGAGGCCGAATTCGCCGGAGGTCAAGAGGACGCCACCCGCGCGTTTGCCTTGATGGGATTCAGCCAGATTCTACGGCTCGAGAAATACGTGAAGGCCATGGACGCCACGGATCACGATTACATCCTCATGGGCCTCAAACTCACGACCGACGAAGAGTATGCCGGCATGGGATGAGCTGATTGCGACTCCCTGCACTCCTTCCCATCAAATGACACCGGAAACCTGCCCCAACTGCGGGGCCGACGTGCCACGCAGCGCGCGCGCCTGCCCCGAGTGCGGCTCCGACGAAGAGACCGGCTGGTCGGAGGGGGCCGCCTACGGAGACCTGGGAACTCGCGATGACTTCGATTACGACCGCTTCGTCGAGCGGGAATTCGGGAAGAAGACCGGCATTCCCGAAGGAATTCACCGATTCTGGTGGGCGATCACCATCCTCCTGATCGCGGCATTCATCAAACTGTTCGTCCTCTAACCTCCCATCCGCCCCGCCAGTGGCGAGGGCGCGCCTCAACGGGCTTTCGCCGCCCTGACAAAAGCCCGCATCTTGACCGGGTCCTTGCGCCCGGGAGACATCTCAACGCCGCTGGATACGTCCAGACCGTAGGGCGAAACCACCCGCACCGCTTCGGCCACATTCCCCTCGTTCAGACCACCAGCCAAAACCAGCGGCCGTCCCAATCCACGAGCTGTGGCCGCCAGATCCCAGTTGAAGGTTTCCCCGGTCCCTCCCGGCCGCCCCTTGACATAACTGTCCAGCAGCCAGGCGTCGGTCTGATACTGCGGCAAGCCCTCTAAAGCGCCGGCGTCCCGAACCCTGAAAGCCTTCCATACCGAGACGGGAAACTTGGAGCAGAATTCGGGGGACTCATGTCCGTGAAACTGGGCGACGTTCAATCCGCAATCGGCGATTGCTTCATGGACGAATTCCAACCCTGCGTCCACAAAAACACCCACCTTGAGGATTTGAGCTGGAATCACCCCACAAATCTCTGCCGCAGCCCCGATCGTCAGGCACCGCGGACTCGGTTCGTAGAACATTAAGCCCAGCGCGTCAGCCCCGGCGTCCACCGCTGCAAGTGCGTCTTCCGTGGATGTGATCCCACAGATTTTGACTATCGGAATCATCAAAAGTGGGGCAAGCGATTGAAATTCGGGGAGGAACACTGAATTCCAGCCCCTCCGCCGGTGAAGGCGGGATTATTGATCTGCGCCGCCGTCAGAATCCACCTCTCCGGCAGTCGTGCGCGCCTCGATCCCGATCTCCGCCTTGCGGAGAAACTGGGTCAGCAAGCTGGATTTCTGGGTTTCCACAGGAGTCGCCTGATTGAGCTGGCCGTTCAACTCGTGAAGTTCCCGCTTCAGGTCGGCAAAGTAGGAATCCAGCTTGGCCAGACGGCTCGCCAAAACCCTCGCTATGTAAAGCCCCACAGTCGGATTGTTCGCCAAAAACTCCTCGCCCTTGTCGACAATGTAGAATTGGCAGGGCTCCAGCGTCCGGACAGTGGCAAAATGAAACGCTTTCAAAAGCACGGACAATTCACCAAAGACCGAACCAGGTTCCGAAACCTCGCAGAGCCGTTGCCCGTTCTTCAAGACTTCCACCGACCCACTGGCCAGCACATACAGCTGACGCTTCCGCTCCCCTTGACGCAGGACATCCTGCCCGCGGTCAAACCGCGTGACCTCCAGATGCCGGACACTGTCTAGAATTTGCTGCATTTCAGGGGCTTCCTGTCTCGTCTTTCAACGTCAAATGTCCTTGATTGTCAACGGGAAAGTCCGCCGAGGTCGCCCCCGCTCCTTCCCTTCGCGCAATCAAAACTCCACCGAACGAACCCGCGAAATCCGATCAACTAAAGAGTTTACACTTGTAATCCTTAAGGTAGTAGGCGTTTATTTCCGAACAATCCAGAAATCGCCCAATACATGGCCTTGATAGGCAACATCCCACATCTGAACCCACCTGTGCCCCAAGATGCGACACTCCGCCTCAAACCAGAGTAAATCGTTGACCCTCAGCCCCCCCGTCAATACCGTCCTCCATTTGTCAAACAGAACTGAGAGAACATGATACCCGGAGCAAAAAAGAGCGCCGTCGATTGGAACGATGTGATGATGTACCTGTCGTTGATCGGGCGCCACTTCCGCCTGATGACATTGCTCATCTGCCTCTCCTTCCTACTCGGGCTCACCTATTACGTGTTTGCCAAGCCAGTCTACTACTCGCGGGCCTTGGTCAGCTACGATTCATTCGCGCTGCCGGTGGACGACGACAAGGTTTATGGATCCATGTTCGTCAGCGGACACCTTGGAGCCCCACACATTCTGGAGCGCGCTTGCCGCAGACTGGGCATCACAGATCCTTGGGACGAGATCCAAAAAAAGCACGTCAAGAAGGTCAAGGTCAGGCGGACCTCGCAAGGCAACGTTGAAATCGAGGTCTGGCCCTACAGCAAACGACTCATCTACCAACTGCCTCAGTATCTGCTTGAAGAGTACATGCTGTCCATCAAGGAAGAGCGCGCGAAGTACCACGAGCAGGCGGTGGACAAATGGGAAAGGGAGAAACTGCTGATCGAACAGAAGCTCAAGCACATCTCCGACGAGACTTTCACCTTCAAAACCAAGAACCAGCTCCTGCAATTGGAAATGAGATTGAAGGACCTCAGGCGCATTCCCCCCCTCATCACGCAGAACAATTACAAGCTTCAGGTCTTCGAGCGGTTCAAGGAGCAGTTGGAACGGGACAATTACACGACCACCGAACGACTCTCACTGCTCTACACCATCGACCGGGAACTGGGTCTGGCCGTGGGCGACGTCATCGAGGCCCCAACCCAGATCACCATCGGAAACACCGGCATGACTGCAAAGGAATCCTATGTGGTCACCCCCTCCCAGATAAACAAGGCGAACCATCCTTGGGAAGGTTTGGACCGTAGACGCCGGGAATTAGAAGACGAAATCGCCAAACTTGAGGAGACCTATCTTCCCGCTCACCCCAAGATGGCCACCCCCTTGGCGGAACTGGCGGAAGTCGAACGCAAACTCGATCTGGAACTCGAACTCGCTTTGACCCGGTTCGATCTTGAATACCGCCGCCTGCTCGACAAGCAGGCCGATCTCACCAAACGTCTGCCTGAATACGAGGACATCGTCAAACGGCACGACGCAGCCCAAACCGAATTTCGCAATATCCAGGCAGGACAGCTCTCTTGGAATGGTCTGTACGCTTCCATGGCAAAGTCCCTTACCAGCTTGGAATGGGGTGCAGACAGACAACGAACGCGCTACCAATACATGGGTCTCCTTGAAGTCCGGGAACTCCCCGTGTCCCCCCACCGCCTGAAGCTCGCCGTCTATTCCCTCATGCTGGGGTTGGGCCTCGCCGTAGGCGTCCCGCTGCTGCTGGAATACCTCGATCACACCGTCACCAATGTCGAGCAGGCCGAAGTCGATTTTGACATGCGCGCCCTCGGGATCGTGCCGCAGGTGGTCGACGGCGCCCTAGCCGCCGGCGCCCGACGGCAGGAGATCGACGCCAAACCGGATCGACACCTGCTGGAGAATTTCCGCGTCATTCGGACCAACCTCCTATCCAGCGGCTCGCCAACCGGCGGCGGAACACCTCAGGTTATCATGGTCGCCAGCGCCCTGCCGCAGGAAGGCAAGTCACTCGTATCCGCCAACCTGGCCCTTTCGTTCGCCCAGATGGGTGAGAAAACCCTGCTCATCGACGCCGACCTCCGCCGGGGCCGCCTGCACCGCGCCTTCCGTGTGAAGGCCAAGCCAGGCTTGAGCAATGTCCTCATGGGAGCGGCTCCCCTTGAGGACTCGCTGCAGCCCACCAAACAAGAGAACCTCTTCCTCCTGCCCTATGGCAAGCACGCCGAGGGAATCACCGAACTTCTCGGCTCCGCCAACCTTGCCGCAACCATGGCCGAACTGCGCACCCAGTTTCAGCGGATCATCCTCGACACACCGCCCGCGCTCGGCCTCTCCGATTCCGCCATGCTGCAACCTGTCATCGACGGCGTCGTGTTTGTCATCTGGAGCAAGCGCACCTCCAGCCGCAGTCTCAAGATGGCCCTCCAGGGGCTGCGCGACAACGACGCCAACATCTACGGTTTCATCCTCAACCGGCTGGACCTCAACGATAGCGCCAACTATTATCACTACTACTACTACTCCAGCTATTACTACCAGAACTACCAGATCGCCGAGACAGTTTCCTGATGTTCTGACTCCACCTGTCTGATCCAACTGCGTCCCCCCGCCCCGCCCTCTGGTCGCCCAGCCTCCCCGCATGCCGATCCGGATTCTCCATGTCGTTTTCTCGCTCGATCCAGGCGGCATGGAAAACGGTCTGAGCAATCTGGCCCAGCGGCTGCCGGTCGACGAATTTGACATCCACGTCTGCTGTCTCGAACGAGAAGGAGCCTTTGCCCGTCGCTTCCCCTCCCCCTCCCAGATCTATACGCTGAACAAGGCCGAAGGATTTTCGCTCCATTCCCTTGTGGGCCTGGCGCGTCTGATCGCAAGAATCCAACCTCACATTGTCCACAGTCACAATCTGGGAACGCTGATCTACGCCTCCCTCGCCACCGGAGGCGGAAGATGGAAATCCATCCTACACGGGGAACACGGCCAACTCACCGGGGAACACTGCGAACCTCGCCGCCTCCGCCAGCGTCACAACTACTTTCGTCGCTGCCAACGACTCCACACCGTCTCCCAAAGCCTGACCGACCATTTCGCCGAATTCGGTTTCGACCGCTCCCGCTTCGACGTCATTGTGAACGGCGTCGATGTCGACCGTTTCAAGCCCGGTGACAAACAGCAGGCGAAAGCGGAATGGGGCATTCCTCCGGACGCCCCCACCATTGGGATTCTCGGCCGTTTCGGCCCGTTCAAACGTCACGATCTCCTACTGGACGCCTTCGACGATCTAGCCCGAAAACTCCCTCAGGCGCGACTGTTGATCGTCGGGGGCGGAGGCCCGGAGGAGGACAAAATCCAGCGTAAGGCCCGGGCCGGACTCGTTACGGACAGGATTCACTTCACCGGATTCCAGGAGGATCCACGCCGATGCTATCACGCCATGGATCTCCTGGTTATCCCCTCGATCAACGAAGGGCTCTCCAACGCGCTGCTCGAATCCATGGCATCGGGCGTCCCCGCCCTCTGCAACAAGGAAGCCTGCGGTTCCGACGAGGTCATCGAACACGGCGTAGACGGATTTGTGGCCGACATTTCCGACCGCGCAAGTCTCGCGGCAAACCTGGTTTCATCACTGTCCTCGCCAGCACGATTGATTGACATGGGAAGAGCCGCTCGGAAGAGTGTCGAGCGGAAATTCTCGATCGACAAGATGGTCCAGGACTACCAACGCATCTACCGGGAGATCGCCCATCAGGGCGCTCGATAAGCCCGCCTTCGGATCGCCATGGATTTCACCGCCATCGTCTTCTTCCTGGTGATCTACTACATCCGCCCGCAAGAGTGGATCCCCATCTTTGCCAAGCTCGAACCGGTGAAGATGACGATGCTCCTGGCGCTGTTCTCCACCTACACGCGCAACAAGGGGATCGCCCCAAAAGACTTCTTTCGCACCCCGCACGACTGGATGCTCGCGGCCTATTTCGGATGGGTGATCTGGGCCAGCGGCTCCTTCGTCTCCACCACCATCGTTTTCGCCAAATACATCATCTTCTACTACATCACGGTTCAGGTGCTCTCCAGCATCGAGCGCATCAAGTCCTTCCTTAACTGGTGGACAATCATGATTCTCGCCGTCTCCTTCCTCGGGGTCGCCTCGCTCTACTTCTGGGACCCTATGGGAGCCAAGGACCTCACCGAGAACACTTACAAGGGCCGCCTCGTTCTCGCCACCTCCATCTTCAACAACCCCAACGCCCTGGGCCACGGCATCGTTCCTGTCCTCCCTATGATTTACTACCTGTTTCTTTGGAAGCGTCCCGTGTTCATGAAGGAAGTCGCCGTGGCCATGATGGTGATGCCAGCCATGTGCATGTACGAAACCCTTTCCAAGGGAGCCTACCTCTCCGGCGGCGCCACCATGCTGCTCGCCCTGATGTTCGGCCGTCCCAAGTTCGTGCAGATTACGCTCGTCGTCAGCGCGCTGACCGTCGGCCCTGGTCTGGTCAACCAACTCCCCCGCATGGACGAACTGAACCGTTCCGAAGGCGGCATTCAGGGGCGACTCGCCGCTTGGGAATGGGGGCTCCAGAAGATCGAGCAAGAACCCAATGGAATCGGGTGGAAAAAGTTCGTCGGCACGTTCGCCCACGAGAATGGCTACCGCAAGGCGGCCCACAGCGCCTACATCCAGACCGCCACCGAACTGGGCAAACCCGGCCTCTTTTGCTTCGTCGGGATATTCTACTGCTGCATGCGGACCCTGATGACCGTCCGAACGATCAACCACGACGAGGAACGGATAAGACGCCTGCTCTTCTGCCTGGTCGTATCCTTCTGGATTTCCTCATGGGTGATCGACTTCGGCGCCCGTTCCACGCTCTTCATCATCCCCGCCACCGTCGCTGCCTACCATCGCCAGATCATGAGGCGCTACGAAGAGAATCTGAAGCAGGCCCGCCAAGATTTGGCCGAGCTGGATGCCGGTGAAGAGGAATTCAAAATCCAACAGGAGGCTCGTCCCGCGTTTGAACGCCGCAAGGAGCAACTAAGGCGCAACGAAATCCGCTCGGAGGTCGAAAACATCGTCCAAGCCAAACCGCCCATCACCTGGAATAAACTCAGTCTTCTCGATGTGGCTTTGGTCTACGGCGTCTTCAAGGTGACCATGCATTTCTGGGTCTATATCCTGGAGAACTTCTGAACGCGGATGGAATCGGCTCTCTTGAACCAACCCGAATTCTTGACGTGGGCCTTTTGGATCACCTTTGCCCTGATCTTCCACACCTTCCTCGGCTACCCCGCACTGATCGCTGCGCTCAGCCGGTTGAAACGTTCCCCCGATCCGGCTCCGGAGAACGAACCGACGACCACCGCCTGCGTCGTCATCGCCGCCCGCAACGAGCAGGACCGCATCATCGACCGCATTCACAATCTTCTCGCGACGAATTTCCCCCTCGAAAAACTGTCTATCATCGTGGTATCTGACGGCTCCACAGACGAAACCGTCCGCCGCGTTTTGTCGATTTCCAATCCCCGGGTATCCGTCCTGACGAGAGAGGCGCGCTCGGGCAAGCCCGCGTGTCTCAACGCCGGAATCGCCGCGGCGCAGGCGGATCTCATCGTCTTTGCCGACGCCCGTCAAAGTTTCGAGCCAGACACAATCCTCAATCTCGTGCGCCACTTCACCGACCCTGCTGTCGGAGCGGTCAGCGGCGCCTTGCACATCTATTCGGCGACATCCGCCATTGGAGGCGGAGTGGATGCCTACTGGAAACTCGAACGCTTCATCCGCGACGCCGAGGCGCGGTGGGACTCCTGCATCGGCTGCACCGGCGCCGTCTACGCCATCCGCCGCGAACTCTACGACCCCATCCCTGACGACACCCTGATCGACGATGTGGAAATCCCCATGCGTATGGCAATCCAGGGGTTCCGCGTCCTCTACGATCTTGACGCCCGAGCCCACGATTCCCAGACACTGGAACCCGCCAAGGAGAGGATCCGCAAACGAAGGACCTTGGCCGGCAACTATCAGATGCTGTTCCGCCACCCTGCCTGGCTTTTCCCTTGGAATAACAGGCTCTGGTTCCAACTTATCTCCCACAAGTATCTCCGGCTTGCCGCCCCGTTCCTTCTGATCGCACTCCTCGTGGCCAACGCCCTCCTCGCCCATATTCCGCTCTACAACGCTCTGCTCTGGTTTCACGGCGCCTTCTACGCGCTGGCCATCATCGGAGCCCTTCTGCCTTCCCTGCGACTTTCGGTCTTCTCCCTTCCCGCCGGATTCCTGTTCCTGAATCTCATGTCCCTCGGCGGCCTGTTCCACTACCTTTTCACCGACCCTCGGGAAGGTTGGCAATCCACACGCTTGCAAACGCCCCCCCCGGCGGCCTGACAAACGGAGAGAGTCGCCTGTGTACAAAGCCTTCGACAAATGGCTCCTGAGCTACCTGACCCGACCTCGGTCCAACCTGCCTACGGATCAGACGGTCGACATCCTCATCTGCGTCTGCGACCATTTTGAGCCCTTCCACGCCACCGACAAAAATGGCGCCATGGCGCGGATGGACACCTGGAACAAGGCCTTCCCAAAACTCATTTCCAAATTCAAGGATGCCGACGGCGTCTCGCCCCGCCACACCTTCTTTTACCCGATCGAGCAGTATGACCGCGATGTCATCGACCGCCTGGAAGAACTCACCGCAGCCTGCGGCGGCGAGGTGGAAATCCACCTTCACCACGACAACGACACCGCTGAAAGCCTGCGCTCTGCCATCACTCAAGGCATCACCGACTTCCGCCGACACGGCTTCCTCTCCCGCGATCCCAACGGCGACATTCGCTACGCTTTCATCCACGGCGACTGGGCGCTCGACAACTCTCACCCTTCCGGTCGCCACTGCGGCGTCCGCGACGAACTGCGCGTCCTGCGGGAGTCCGGCTGCTATGCGGACCTCACCATGCCTTCGGCGCCCAGCCCCACACAGACGCGCATCGTCAACTGCGTCTACTACGCAAAAAGCACGACCAGCCCCAAGTCGCACGACAAGGGAGTCCCTGTCGGGGCGGGCGCTTCGTCCACCAGGGAACGCCGCGATGACACCTCACAGCTTCTGCTGATCCAAGGACCGCTTGGACTGAACTGGAACCGGCGCAAGCTCAGCCTTCTGCCCCGCATCGAAAATGGCGACCTGACGGGAGCCAATCCTCCGACTACGGACCGCCTGCGGCTCTGGCTCCGTCTCCACAATCACGTGGCGGAGCGACCGGAAGTCGTCTTCATCAAGCTTCACACCCATGGAGCCATCGAACGCAACTCAGGCGTCTTCCTCGGCGATCCCTACCGCCGCTTCCACGAAAAGCTGCTCGCGGAATACAACGACGGCAAACGCCACCGCGTTCACTATGTCACCTCACGCGAGATGACGAACATCCTTCACGCCCTGGAAGATGGAAAAACGGGAAATCCAGGCGAATACCGCGACCATCTCTTCAAACCCGCCGGCAAGCCGTGAGGGTCCTCTTCGTCTCCAACTTGTTCCCCGACGCAACGGAGCCCGACCGTGGCATCTACAACGCGCGCCTCATCCATCATCTGGGGAAGCTCTGCGACATCCGAGTGGCGGCCCCCCGTCCCGCCCTGCCATTTCTCGGAGGCGCCCGCAGGTCCGCCCGCCCGGAAGATGCGAAGTTCATTCCGGAGTTCCCTCCCACCCGCTACATCCCCAAGATCGGCAGCCCCTTCAACCACCGTCTCATGGCCGCATCCCTGCGCCCAGAACTGCGGCGCATCCATGAGGAATTCCCCTTCGACGTTGCGCTGGCTTCCTGGCTCTATCCCGACGCCTGCGCGATTTCCATCCTGGCGCGGGAAATGCGCTTCCCGCTCGTGGCGGTCTGTCAGGGTTCCGACGCGCATCAATACCTGAAGAACCCAACCCGTCGGCAGATTATTGTTGAGTCGCTGGCCTCCGCCTCCGCCATCGTCACCCGCAGCGGGGAACTGGCTCGCCTGCTCGCGGCAACCGGCCTCCCTGAAGAACGCCTCAAACCCATCCACAACGGCGTCGATCTCGAACAATTCCACCCCATCGATCAAGCCGCCGCCCGCGAATCCCTCAATCTGCCAACGCACGACAAGATCATCCTCTTTGTCGGGAACTTCTATCCGGTGAAGAACCCGGGATTGCTGGCGGACGCCTACGCCGACCTCGCGAAGGAGAAACCTGGGAAGCGCCTCCGTCTCGTCATGATCGGAGACGGTCCGGAGCGCAAGGGGGTCATCCGACGTCTCTCTGGATCCGGATTGGAGTCGACCACCCGCTTTCCCGGCCGCCTTCCGCCGGAAACCGTCGCCCGCTACATGCAGGCCGCCGATCTCCTTTGCGTGCCCAGCGACAATGAAGGCGTCCCCAACGTCATCCTTGAAGCCTTCGCCTCCGGTCTCAAGGTCGTGGCGACCGATGTCGGAGGCATACCGGAAATACTTGACCAGGATTTTCTCGGACGACTGACGCCGCGTGGCAAGGGGGCCGACCTCGTTTCGACGCTGAGCGAGGAACTGGCTCGCCCCGCAGACAGAACACGGATACGAGATCATGCAACCCGTTTTTCTTGGGGCAGGACCACCGACGCCTATCTTGAAATCCTGACATCCTCCGCCAAATCAACGTCTAATGTTTCGTTGCAACCGAATCGGTAACCCCGCCGCCTCCCTATGGCGCCGCGAGAGGCTCTTCAATCACGCGAAAAAAACGCGCGGAAATCCCTTCAACCGGAATGGACCAAGGGAGCGCCTCGTCGCTACCCGGAAAAGGACCGGCCAGTTCACCCCATCCCCCAACTCCAAAATCCACGCTGCCTTCGAGACGATACTGTTTCCCAATGCGCCCGAAGGATTCGAACCTAAACTCCGTTCCTCCGTCAACGAATCCCATGCCGGTCAACCTTGGTGACGGTTTCAGCAGGGAAGCGCCGCTTACAACCGCCGCGTTGCCAACATCCTCCGTTCCCGCAGCCAAGCCATCCCCCAACATCTCGTTCACGATCAGATCCGGTCGACCGTCCCCGTCCATATCGCCAACCGCGAGGCTGTAGCATAACACATCACCCGCCTTGGCTGCGTCCACCCGTGCAATGCGCAGCGCCGTCGAAGGAGGCTGATTGCCTTCGCTCAGCGGAATCGCCATGGGCCACCCCGAACGCCTTCCATACAACACGTGCAGCGATCCCGCGTTGGCTCGCCCCTGCGGCCAGTCATGCGGATTTCCCACCACCAAGTCATCCAACCCGTCCCCGTCAAAAACCCCAAATCCCATGGTATCCCCACTGATCGCGCCTGCGCGCGTTCCCGAGATCACTGAAACCCGGATGTCTCCCGGAATGCCATCCATGTCAAAGTCCCTTCCCTTGAGCTCTGCCGCATTCATGAACACATGCGCCGAACCGGCATTCGCCACGCCGCCGGGAAGGCCCACGATATCGCCCACCGCCAATTCCGACCCTCCGCCGCCATCCAGGTCGAACCCGCCCACCAGTTCCTCGCCAAACGCGCGATTTTCCGCGCCGCCACCGAGGATTGTCCGCCCGCCCGCCAGCTCCTCCAGATCAATTGTCAACCCCGCCGGCCAGAGGCCGGCCGGAAAGTTGTCGTCCCAGATAACAAATGCGGAACCTCGGGCCGAACCGCCCACCCCGGCGCTGAAGCCCGCGGAAAACCGGACGCCATTGTGCGCAATTCCGATCTGCGCCCCGGCCCGCTGCAAAGCCGCGCTCGCCAAGACTTCCGCCCGACCATTGCCATCCAGATCACAGGCCTGCGTGGTCGAGCCGAAATGAAAATTCGCGGAACCGACGGGCGGGATCACTTTCGCAATCCTGCCCGCGAGCGAGGTGGTCCCGAATCCAGCCAGATCCACCGTCGCGTTGACAGCCAGATGCGCGCCGCCCTGAATGACATAGACTGCGCCGCGATTCGCTTCCGTGCCTGAATCCTCCTGGTCTGCGCCGACAACGATGTCCGCCACGCCGTCGCCGTTAACATCGCCCGTGCGCATCCATATGCCCAACCGGTCGAACGCCTTCCCTCCGACAAGGTGAAACAAGGTGACGCCGTCGGGAGGAACTGACAGGTCCAGATATCCGAGTGCAGTCGCCGCCGTCCGCAATTCCGGACCTCCCACCAGGATCGTCAAAGCACCCGCCCCCAATCGATAAACCGGATTCTGATCGTCCCCATCGTTCGGCGAATGATTCTGCCTCCCGATCAACAGGTCGCCTATTCCGTCGCCTGTCACATCATCCATCCAGATCTCCGCGCCAGCCACCTCGTAGGCGTGGGATCCCGCAACCTTGAGCTGTCCGGCAGAGAATCCGGCCGTGTCGATGGCTCCGCCAATGCTCCCGTCGCCAAACACCAACACGATCTCACCGGCCAAGGCCCTTCCGAGCGGCCCGGCCTGAATGGAGGCCAGGGCCGAATCCCCGAACCCGTCGCCATCGCAATCCACCCCGCCTGCAACCGGCGTCCCCGCGCCTCCGTTTCCGGTGGAGCCATGGATTCGCGTCAACTTGCCCGCCATTTCCGGTCCCGTGGGTAGACCCGCCAAATCGTGGACCAACAACGGATCATCCGCCCGGACCACGCCGGCCAACGCCAGCAGACACGCCAGCGAAAGCGCCTTTCCAATTTCCTCTGCAAGGTTCACTTGACCGCGCACGACGTTCATTCCAACCCTCAAAGAAATAGCCGATCCTGCTCTGACCGCAAAGCGCGCGAAGCGAATTTCACTCGCCGCCTTCGCCGCCTCCCGCTAACTCTATCGTCACTTTCAATGAATTCACACCCACTCCTCCCCATCTTTGCCTTCCTGGCCGCGACGTTTCCCTCTCCCGCCCAACAGCCGCCGGCCAAGTGGCAGTACAACCACGACCAGATCCAAATTCCATCCGCAACATCGGAAGAACCGTTGGCCCGCACCTTCTCAGCGGAGCGAGCTTCGAATTACCTCGATCAGGCGGCCCGGGCTTGGACTGGACAACGTGACTGCGTCTCCTGCCACACCAATGGCGCCTACCTGCGTTACCGGCCGGCCCTAACCCTGTATCTCGGAAAACCAGACGAGGCACAACGGGATTTCTTTATCGATCAGTTGAAGGAACTCAAAGCGACCGATCGCGCAAAGTTCAAAGGCGGCACCCGCACGGCCCAAGCGGTCTACATCGCCGCCGGATTGGCGGAATGGGACGCCCACATAGCCCGAACACTGTCCCGGGAGACGGATGAGGCGCTGCGGTTCGCGTTCCAACTCCAAAAGGAAAACGGCGCCTGGCAGTCGCTGGACTGCTGGCCGCCCTACGAATCGAGCGCGTATCAGGAGGCGACAGTCGCCATCATGGCCGCGGCCACGGCGCCGGGATGGCTCGAATCAGACCTGCCTTCCACGTTGAAAGTGAAAATCGAACGCACGGCTTCCTATCTGCGGGACACCCCGCTTCCGCACGACTACGCGGGAGTGTTGAAACTGTGGGCGACCACGCGTCACGCCCCTCTCGCCAGCTCGGACGAGCGGCAGACGCTCATTGAGGTGATCTGGAAACACCAGAATGCCGACGGCGGCTGGTCGATCCGTTCCTTCGCCAAACCTGAACAATGGGGTCGAGGCAACCGGGCCGCAAAACTCCGCGCCGAACCCGAGTTCGCCGCGCCGTCCAGCGACGGGCACATGACCGGACTCGCCACGCTTGTTCTCCGCGACGCCGGGATTCCCTCAGAAGACCCACGGCTGAAGAAGGCCGTCACCTGGCTCAAGGCCAACCAGCGCGAGTCCGGCCGCTGGTGGACGCGCTCGCTGAACACCGACAAGTTCCACTTCATCACCTACAGCGGCACCGCCTACCCCCTCCTCGCCCTGATGAAATGCGGCGAACTTTCCAAGAAATAGCCGTCCCCCGGAATCAACCCAGCCACCGCATTTCAACTTCCGCTTCATGTCGCGAATCAAGCCACTTCTACGCGCCCTTCAAAGCGGATGGCTCATGATTGGAGTGACTTTGCTTCTGCTTGTCACCTTGGAGGGATTGGCCCGGGTCTACTATCACGTCCGGAAACGGGATCACAGCGCCCCCGTCCTCGCTCCGATGGGCGGTCAGTTCAAAACAGACGAGAGGGAGTTTTCCGACGTTTACGAAGATATCGACTGGGCTTCCGACTATTTCCGGGAGAAACACGCGGCCAACACCATGCGTTGGCGCAGCTATGTCTACTGGCGCAAGCGCCCCTTCAAAGGCGAACACATCAACGTGGACAGGGCTGGCGTGCGCGCAACCTACAATCGTTTTGCGGCAGAGGGGAAGGCCGTGAAGATCTTCACTTTCGGCGGTTCCACCATGTGGGGAGCCGGCGCACGCGACCGCGGGACGATCGCGTCGCACATTTCACGTGAACTTGAAACTCGCGGCATCCGCGACTTCCACGTGACGAACTTCGGCGAAGATGGATTCGTTTTCACTCAGGAGCTTATTACACTGCTGCTGGAAATACGTCGCGGCAACACTCCGGACATCGCCATATTCTATGATGGAGTCAACGACACGGACGCCATTCCGCAGACCGGCCGGGCCGGATTGCCCATGAACGAGGCCAACCGCGTCAGGGAATTCAACGCCAAGCCAACCTCGCGGGATTTCTTTCGGGAAAAATCCAAATTCGTGCTCGGCTCCCTCAACCTTGCGCAACGTCTCCGGCCCGGACCTCCCACGGCGCTTCCGGAACTTGTTTCCCCGCCTGTGGCCGAACCGACTCCGTCCCTCTCGGACGAATGCATAGCGATCTACTGGAACAACCTGAGGACAATCCAGGCGCTGGGCAGGGAGTTCGGATTTGAGTCCTACTTCTTCTGGCAGCCACGTCTGCTCAGCAAGGAAATACTCTCCGCCCAAGAAAAGAGGATTCAGGACGCAGCAGGCGGCCCCTCGGCTTCATCGCTCCAAATGGAAATCTACCGCAAAGTAGCTAAGATCGCCCCCCCGCCAGACCAATTTTTTCGATCTTCAGCGGATTTTCGATGGCAGGCCACAGACGATTTATTCGGATCCGGTTCATATTGGCGAAGAGGACAATCATGTGATTGCCGCTGCGATCGTCGAACGGCTTCTCCAGCGCAGCGGGCGCCTCAGTCATCCCGGGGCGACTCGCCGTGTACGGTGAGGCGGCTATCACCACAACGTATACCCGCCATCGATCACCAGGGTCGCGCCGGTCATGTAGCGCGAAGCGTCGGAAGCCAGATACACCGCCAACGGCCCGATGTCCTCCGGCGCGCCAAATTCCCCCATCGGGATCTGCTTCTTGAATTCCTCGATCACCTCGGGCCGTTCCCGAGACCAGCGCTCATTGGGTTCCGTCATGAAACCGCCAGGGCAGATCGCGTTCACCGTGACGCCGTGGGGCGCCCAGTCCGCGGCGGTCGCCCGGGTGAACTGGATCACCGCCGCCTTCGAGGCCTCGTAACTCCTCCCTCCAATGCCCCGGTTGGCGATCATGCCCGAAATCGAGGCGACGTTGATCACGCGCCCGCCCTGCCTGCGCTTCACCATCGCCCCGCCAAGAACCTTCGTTCCCACGAATGCGCTGGTGAGATTCAAGTCCACGATGCGTCGCCATTCCTCGACGGGCATATCCTCTGTGGGCGTGGGGATCAACCGTCCGCCCACGTTGTTCACGGCGATGTCGAAGACGCCCCGCTCCTCCAAGGCGCGTTGACAGACCGCCTCGCATTCCTCCGGTTTCCCGTGATCGGCGATCATCGGCCAGGCCTCCCGCCCCAGCGCACGGATGGCGTCCGCGGCGGCGGCCAGGCTTTCCTCATCGCGCCCGGTCAGCGCTACCTCCGCTCCCGCGTCCGCGAGGGCCAGGGCCATCTCCCTGCCCAACCCGCGACTTCCGCCCGAAACGAAGGCCTTCTTCCCTGCCAATGAGAAACGTTCGAAGATGCCCATGGCCGCGCGGTCGTTCAGAGATTCAGATCCGGCGTCCACGGATGCCGGTAACTTGTCTTTGCCACCCGCGCCACCTCGCGTTTCTGAGCCGGCGGCAACCGCCGCGGAAACGGGAATCTCACCGCCGACGCCAGTTCCGCCAGGATATTCGCGTAGACCGACGCCGTCTCCGCCAACAACCCGGCGCTGATGTTCTCCAACGAATCGTGGACGCTGTGCAGCGTCCAGTGCGACGCGTCGAAGGTGTTTAACCGCGTCAGCCACACGGAGGGCGCGCCGTGGATGTTGAAGGGAAAATGGTCGCTGTAAGGGCTGACCTGGTTCCGGATTTCCGTCACGTGCCCTAATCGCTTGAAGCGCACCGAAAGAAACGCGTCCAGTTCCGGTGTTCCTGTCGTCATGGCGACGTTCTTTCCGATGCGGGAGGCAATGGTGTCCGCATTCAGGCAGAACGCCACCCTGCGCGCGCCGGCGTTCCCGAGCGAACGCATGTGGAGATACGAGCCCACAGAGAGCCGCTCCTCCACGCCGTAGCAGTTGAAGCGGAGAGTCCGGCGGGGGCGCAGCTTGGCCAAGGCCCGCGCCAGTTCCAGAGTGAAGACGCATCCCGAAGCGTTGTCGTCCGCGCCCGCATTGCCCCAGACAGAATCCACGTGACCGCTGACCACGATGACCTCGTCGGGGACTTCCAAACCCGGAATCTCACTGAGCACGTTCTGGCTGCGGGAGACCATCGTCTCGCAGTCGATCTCCAACCGCACACGGGACGGGACGGACTTCTCCAACTCGATCGCCCGGAGGAACGGCAGCGCAACCACCCGCATCTGAAAGTCTTCACGCCACTGGGGCGCCATGCCGATGGGAGCCCGCCAGGCGAAAGGGATGCGATTGTCCACAAACATCAGGCCGGCCAACCCCGAATCCATGAAGCGGCGCGCAATCTCAGGATCGCTAACATCCAGGGAGCCGATCGCCAGCCCAATCTTGCCCTTCAGGCGACGCCTGGTGAGACAGCGCGGATCGCTGCTTTCGATGTAGACCAAGTCCCCTTCGACACCGCCGTCTGGCGTGGACAGCGAATACGTGAATGGCCCGACCTGCGGAATGGCCATCTCTTTTCCGTCCTTGATCAAGGTCGCGCCGACTCTCCGCGGGACCCAGTTGATGAATTCAAACTCTTCCAATTGCGCCGCAATGCCAGCGCGGTTCAGTTCTCCCTCCAGGTATTCGGCGGCGCGCCTCTCCCCTTTCGATCCCGCGTAGCGGTTGCCGATATTTCTGCAGAGGACGTCGAGATGGCGTTCGACCTTACGGGGGGATACTCGAAGCTTCTTCACGGACGACCCGGATTCGCGGTTCGATCACATTGGAATGT
This sequence comes from Verrucomicrobiales bacterium, assembly GCA_038126235.1. Classification (GTDB taxonomy): domain Bacteria; phylum Verrucomicrobiota; class Verrucomicrobiia; order Limisphaerales; family JAYPEY01; genus JAYPEY01. Next base: position 28,058 of record JAYPFK010000036.1, on the reverse strand, counting down.
CTTCCGGCCGGACCTCCAGGCACTCGTCCTGATCCTCCCAGATGATGGCCGGGTAGAATTCGAGAAGCTGCGGCGCCAGCGTGGAGCCAGCATAGCCCAGCAGGCGCTCGGCCTCTTGGGCGGCGTCCTCGAACCGCCGGTCGTAATCCCCGGAAGTCATCCGCTCGTGATCCTCCCAGTGGGCGACCTGATGCACCGGATCGTAATCCTCGGCCCAGCGTCGCAACTTGGACTGATAAGGCTCCGCAATCTCCTCCAAGGGGACCGCGGTCCCCGAACAATGTTGGCAGACCAGCCCGGAATCGAGCACGTCACGCGTCAGCAGGGGCAGCAAGGGCGCCCGACAGCACTCGGCTGCGTTGTAACCGCCGGGTGCGCTGGCGAGTCGCTTGTGCCAAAGCTGGCGCTCGTGGCCGATCTGCGCCGCAAGTCGATAAGCGCCAACCAGAGGATGGGACAACCGCCACGCCCGCCCTTCCAACTGGCCCAGGGTCTGCGCCATCCAGCGGGCCAGCGAGTGATCATCAAAGTCCCGAAAGGCCACGGAGTACTCACTCCAGAGTCGATCGAGCGCGGAATCGTATGCGTCGTCCATCAGCCGGACATTAGGACCGCGCCGCCCCTTTGGCAATGGCGTTGAGAATCCCGCGCGGAGGAACGATCAGAATCGGTCCGCCTCACCACGCACGGACCACCTTCCTCCCATCTGAGCGCCAAGAAACTCTGGGGAAAGACTCCTCACCCCGCATTGAACGACTTCCCGCAACCACAGGACTCCTTTGCATTGGGGTTGCTGATCTTGAAGCCGCCATCGTTGAGCGTGTCCTTGAAATCCACCACCGTTCCGCGCAGGTATTCCGCACTGAAAGCATCGACCACGACCGTCACGCCATGAAACTCGCGGACAACATCCCCGTCACGCCGCTCGTCAAAGACCATTCCGTATTGCATGCCGGAACATCCGCCGCTTTCCACGTAAACCCTCAGGGGCTTGTTCGCGTCCGCTTCGTTCTTGGCCTGCATGGAGCGCACCTCGTTGGCGGCGTCCTCGGTCAAAATCACAATTTCTTCCGTTTCGGTGGTCGCATTCATATCGATAGGCTCCACAAGCTAAACGACGGGCGCCAGCAAGTCAATTTGGGCCGGCCGCGCCCTTGGCGCTACGTTCTGTCAACTGCCTGATCTCCCGTTCCAGTTGCGACTGCAGGTGAGGCAGGTCGCGCTTCAGTCCCCGCAGCACCGCCACCGAAGTGGCGGCGTCCCCGCTTTCGGCCAACGACCGGGCCAACGCCAAGGCCGAGCGCTCGCGCCAGTAGACATCGGGCCGCTCACCCTTGTCCGGATTCACCAGTTTCGAACGATACACCGCGCTCCATTGCTCGCGCGCCGCCCCGAGCAACTCTGGATCCGGGGGTGTCGCCAAACGCGCCTTGCCCTCCAGGGCCGAGCCCAATGCGAATGCCGCCCGGCAGCGCGCGGAAACGTCGGCGGCGGGATGGTCCATCACGCGCCGATAAAATGCCGCCGCGTCGTCGTAACGCTTCGGCTCGCCGGAGCCGGCCAGTTGCAGGTTGCAGTCGCCGATCCGGCCGAGCGCCAGGGGATGCACCATCGCGTTGGTATGGTTGTCAACGATCTCATTGAAGACGTTGATCGCCTTGGTCCACCGTGCCGGACCGCCGCCCTCCTCGACAAATGTGTCGCCGATCGCGAACAGGGCGCGGGCACGCCATTCCCCCGGGGCATTCTTGTTCTCCGCCAGCTTCGAGAAATAGAAATCACGGGCCTCGTTTCGCCCCTGCCGCAGGGTGGCGCAACGCCCCGCTTGGAACTGCGCCCGCCAGGTCAGGTCGGAGGCCGGCCAATTCGTGTTTTGAAAGACCAGTTGATAGTGCTTCTCGGCCAGGTGGGCGCTGTCGGCCCCCTGGTTGAAATAGAAATCCCCCAACCACAGATGTGCGTGCGCAGAAAGCTGGTTGGTCTTCCGGGTTTCGACGAAATTCGTATAGATGCCGAATGCGTTGCTGACGGAGCCCGAAAGCGCGTTCAACCGGCCCAACTCAAATTCCGCCCGGGCCTTCAGCGGATCGTTTACATTGTCCTCCGCGGCAATCCAGGCCTCAACCGCCGCAATCGCGTGCGGCCAATCCCCTTTCGAGCTGTAGGTCGCCGCGCTGGCCAGCATCAACTCGGAGGTCAGCGACGACTTCATCCCGGATTTCCCGATCGCTTCCTGGCTTTGGATGTAGATTTCCAAGGCTTGGTCGTGCTCGCCCGCGTCGTTCAATGCCTGCCCCACCATGAGAGCCGCGCGGCCGTGGAACTCGCTTCCGGCAAAATCCGCGCGCAGGCGATTCAGCGCCGTCCGCGCCAACCTCAGGTCCATCAACCGCACAGCCGCATTCGCCATCTGATACACCGCGCGTCCTCCCAACTCCGCCTTCACCTCGGGAAGGTCGACCGCGCCATCCAACGCCGCCTGGTAGTTCGTCGCCGCCGCCAGATAGTTGGTCAGTTTGAAACTGGCGTCACCCGCCTTGCAGAATGCCCGCGCCCGGAGCGCCAGGTTGGTTACCGCCGCCGCCTTGGCCGCCGCCCTCGAGAAATCGGCCAGCGCCTTGGCATCCTCCCCGACCAACTCGAAACACTCGCCCCGACGCAGCAACGCCCGCCCCTGATAAACGCTGTTGGTGAACTTCTGGATCACCGCATCGAACTCCGCCTTCGCCAACCCCAGATAATTCGTGGTCGAGGCAAGAAGCGCCGGAGTCAGATTGGTCGCCCCCGAGGAATTCACCGCAAACTCCTCAAACCCCAGTTCCCCCATTCTGAGATGAACCTGGTCCAGATCCGGGGCGGAAGGAAAGTTGGTGGCAATCATCCGCAGATAGGCGATCCCTTCGACGTTCTTGTTCTGCGCCGCGCGAAGGTCGACGATCCGATCCATCGCCTCGCGGCGTCGCGCAAGCGGGATCTCCGGGGCCAGGGCCAACCGATAGGTCTCCACCGCCTCATCGGCCCGATTCAGCGCAATCATCACCTCGGCCTTGCGCTCGATCGACTCCGCCCGCCATTCCGCGTCCACAATCTGCGCCGACAGGTGGATCAGGTTGTTTGCTGAAACGTCCGCGCTGTCATATTGCTTCTCCGCCATGGCGTTGCGGTATTCCAACAGGTGCCACCGCCACTTCAGTTCAATGCTGGCATTCGCGTCGGATTCGATCCGCTCAAACAGCTCGGAACTGACGCCGGTCGCGTATTCCTGGGCGCGCCCGCTGGACAGGAGCGCCTCGCCCAACGCCAGCAACCCCAGCGACACGGCCTCGTCCTTCGGCCGCCTGGCGACGTTGACACGAAAGGCACCCTTCGGATCGCGCAACAGGGTGATCACCTTGTCGTAATCCTTGCGCTTCAGCACAGCCTCAGCCTGTCCGTAACTGGCCTCCAACGCCCGCGCCGAACCTGGATGCTCCTTGAGCAGGCGCGCAAAGTCCTTCTCCGCCGCTTCGAATTGACCGAGACGCAGCCAGCTTTCGGCGATCCAAAACAAATACTCGTCCGCCAGTTTTCCGGCCTTCCCTTGCCCTGACTCGAGCAGCGTGAGGGCGCCTTGGGGATCGTTCAGTTTGAAGCGGCATTGAGCCCGCCTGAGAAATGCCTCTGGAATTCGCCCCGAATTCGGGAACTTCCCCACAAATGCAGCGAACTCCGCCTCCGCGTGCTTCACCAGTTCGCCGCCGGTCTCCAAGGCCTTCAACGCCGCCTCGAAAAGCGCATCCTCCGCGGAAGGTTCGGTCGACGCCGGCGGAACAGACTGCGGAGGAGCCGAATTCACCGCGGACCTGTTCGTCGTCTGGCCCCACAATCCGCCAGAGCTCAGCGTTGCAATCACAGCCGCCATCACCAGCGCACGCGCCACACCGCAGCGTCTTTGAAAAGAGGAAATCAATGTCTTCAGGGGCGCAATCATTAAGGTGGACCTGTTATCCGACAGCCCCTGACAGGACGCCACTCAAAAATCGTCCGGTGTGGCTCTCCTCACATTCCGCGACCGTTTCCGGCCGTCCGGCAACCACGATCTCACCGCCGCCGTCGCCGCCCTCCGGCCCCAGATCGACGATCCAGTCCGCGCACTTGATCATGTCTAGGTTGTGCTCGATCACCAGAAGCGTGTTCCCGGCGGCGCGCAGTTTGAACAATGCCTCCAACAGCTTGGCCACATCGTGGAAATGCAGACCGGTCGTTGGTTCATCGAGGATGTAAAGCGTCCGCCCCGTCGCCTTCCGGCTCAACTCCGTGGCCAGTTTGATCCGCTGCGCCTCGCCGCCGCTCAGGGTGGTCGCCTGCTGCCCCAACCGGATGTAGCCAAGCCCCACCTCCGCCAACACCTGACAGATGTCATTGATCTTGGGAACGGCCCGAAAGAATGTCAGAGCCTCGTCCACCGTCATGTCGAGCACGTCGGCAATGTTCCGCCCCTTGTAATGAATTTCCAGGGTCTCACGGTTGTAACGCCGCCCCGCGCAGGCCTCGCAGGTCACATAGACCGGCGGCAGGAAGTGCATTTCGATCTTGATCAGACCGTCGCCCTGGCACTTCTCGCAACGGCCTCCCTTTACATTGAAACTGAACCTCCCGGCGTCGTAGCCGCGGATCCGGGCCGCCGGCAGCTTCGCAAACAGGTCCCGTATGTGGTTGAACATCCCGGTGTAGGTCGCCGGATTGCTGCGGGGCGTCCGCCCGATCGGCGTCTGATCCACCACGATCGCCTTGTCCAACGCCTCAATTCCGCGGATCTCCCGGTGCGCGCCCGGCCGGTCCTTTGTTCCCATCAGCTTTCGCGAAAGCGCCTTGCAGACGATCTCGTTCACCAGCGTGCTCTTGCCCGAACCGCTCACCCCGGTCACGCAGGTGAACGCCCCGATCGGGACCCGCGCGTCGATGTTTTTGAGGTTGTTCTCCGTCGCGCCGACCACATCCAGCCACTGTCGCCCGATCAACGAACGCGCCTTCCGTTTGGGAACCGGAATCGCCAACGCCCCGCTCAGGTATTTCCCGGTCAACGAACGGCGACTGGCGATGATGTCCTTCACCGATCCCTGGCCGACCACCTCGCCACCGTGCACCCCCGCGCCGGGGCCGAGATCGACGATGTGATCCGCCAAGCGTATCGTGTCCTCGTCATGTTCCACCACGAGGACGGAATTACCCATGTCGCGCAGGCCGACCAGGGTCTTGAGCAACCGGTCATTGTCCCGCTGGTGCAGCCCGATGCTCGGCTCATCCAGGATGTAAATCACGCCGACCAGCCCCGCGCCAATCTGCGTCGCCAGCCTGATCCGTTGAGCCTCGCCGCCGCTCAACGTCCCGCTCTCCCGGTCGAGCGTCAGGTATCCGAGCCCAACGTTGCGCAGAAACTCCAGCCTTGAACGAACCTCCCGGATCAGATCGCCCGCAATCTGCGCCTGGAACTCGCTCAACTTCAAACTCCCGAAGAAGGCATGCGCCGCGTCCACCGACATGCCGCAGACTCCCATGATCGAGGCCCCGGGAATGGCGGGAGCGTGTTCGGCGGCGGGTATTGCGTTTTGCCCGCCGCTTGAGTCGGAGCCCGCCTCTTCGGAACCACTGATCTCCGAACCTAGAATACTGCCGTCCCCCTTCCCCAAGGTCACCGCCAGCACCTCCGGCTTCAACCGCCTCCCGTGGCAGGCGTCACAAGGCTGCGGACTCATGAACGCCTTCAACCGCCGCTTGGTGATCTCGCTGTCGGTCTCCTCGTAAAGCCGCCGAATGTTCGGGATCACCCCCTCGAATGACTTCAAGGTCGTGCTGACGCTGCCGCCGCGTAGGAAGCGGAACTCGATCTTGCTATCGCCCGTGCCATGCAGGAGGACGCGCTTGAAATCGTCCGGCAACCCGCGCCACGGCTTGGCCGTGCTGTGGTCGAAGTGATCCGCCACTCCCTTCAGCAGCGTGTTGTAGTAGGCCACCATCCGCTTGCCTCCCTTGCGCCATGGAGCCAGCGCCCCCTGCTCAAGCGACTTCTCGGGATTTGGAACCACCAGGTCCTCGTCGAAAACCAGCTTCTGCCCCAGGCCATGGCAGACCTCGCAGGCTCCGAACGGCGAATTGAAGGAAAAATGCTTCGGCGTCAACGTGTCATAGCTCTTTCCCGTGGCGGGGCTGTACATCCGGTTGGAATGCAACGTTTCCTCCCAGCGGCCGGAATCCCGGTTCTTCGGGGCCTGTTGCAGCAACAACAGTCTCCCTTCGCCCCATTTCAGGGCCGTCTCCACCGAATCCGCCAGACGCACCCGGATGGTCTCCGCAATCACCAACCGGTCCACCACCACCTCGATGGTGTGCTTCGCCTTGGGATCGAGCTTCAGCCGGACGTTGCTGGCCAGTTCCACCAGTTCGCCATCCACCCGCGCCCGCACAAAGCCCTCGCGCGCCAACCGCTCGATGACATCCCGGAACTCCCCCATGCGGTCGCTCACCACCGGGGCTAGAACCATGATCCGCGTGCGCTCCGGCAGGGCCATGATCCGGTCGATGATGTCCGTCGTGCTTTGCTTCTCAATGGGGACGCCCGTCTCCGGACAATGCGCCCGTCCCACGTGCGCGTAAAGCAGCCGCAGGTAATCGTAGATCTCGGTCGTTGTCGCGATGATCGAACGAGGCCCCGTGCCCGAACCTCGCTGCTCGATGGCGATCGTGGGCGACAGCCCCTCCAGGTAATCCACCTCAGGCTTCTGTAACTGGTCCAGAAACTGCCGGGCATAGGAGGAAAGCGACTCCACATACTTCCTCTGCCCCTCGGCATAGATCGTGTCAAAGGCCAACGAAGACTTTCCCGAACCGCTCAGACCGGTGATCACGACCAGCTTGTCCCGCGGGATCTCCAGCGAGACATCCCGCAAATTGTGCTCCCGCGCGCCCCCGATCCTGATGAACTGCTTCGACATGGCCTCTGGTAATATTTCGCCATCCGACGAAACCGCGGATCATAGTCGCCCCGAAACGACAAGAAAAGCCAATGTGCGCCAACGGAAAAACGCGCGCTCAACACTCAATTCCTTTGACTCGAAAATGCCGTCCAGTATCCTCCGCGCCTTATTTTTCTATGGCAAAACTGACAGTCAACGACATGGACGTGAGCGGGAAACGCGTTTTCTGCCGCGTGGACTACAATGTGCCCCTCGATGAGCAGGACGGCAAAATGGTCATCACGGATGAGACCCGCATCCGCGCGACGCTTCCAACGCTCCAGTTGCTGATCGAGAAGGGGGCCCGAATCGTGCTCGCCGCCCACCTTGGACGCCCGAAAGGCGAGCGCGTCCCCTCCATGTCCCTGCGTCCTGTCGCAGAGCGGCTCGCCGAACTGCTCGGCTGCAATGTCAACTTCGTGGATGATTGCGTCGGCGAAAAAGCCGAGCAGACCGTGGCCGCCCTCCCGCCCGGCGGCGTCATCCTGCTCGAAAACGTGCGTTACCACGCCGCAGAGGAAAAGAACGACCCCGCGTTCGCCGAACAACTGGCGAAGCTTGCGGACGCCTACGTCAACGACGCCTTCGGAGCCGCCCACCGCGCCCACGCCTCCACCGCCGGGATCGCCCAGATTGTCGCGGCCCGCGGCGGTCAATGCGGCGCCGGCCTCCTGATGCAGCGCGAACTGCAGTTTCTCGGCGACGAACTGGAATCCCCGGAACGCCCCTTCGTCGTCATCCTTGGCGGCGCCAAGGTCTCGGACAAGATCAAGGTCATCGATCGGCTCCTCGACAAGGCGGACACCATCCTGATCGGGGGAGCCATGGCCTACACCTTCAAGCTCGCCCAAGGCTACACGGTCGGAACATCGCTCGTGGAGCGCGACAAGGTCGACGTCGCCCGGGAGGCCCTGGACAAGGCGAAGGAAAAGGGCGTGAAGTTCCTCCTCCCCACAGACAACACCGTCACCGAATCCGAGAAGGTCGACGGCAAGTGGACCTTCAAGAACGAGCGCAACCACCCGCACGTCAACATCCCCGACGGCGTGGAAGGCGTGGACATCGGTCCGGAAACCGCCGCCGCCTACGCTGCTGAATGCGCCGCCGCCAAGACCGTGCTTTGGAACGGTCCCATGGGCATATTCGAGGATCCGCGATTCGCAACCGGCACCTTCGCCGTGGCCAAGGCCGTGGCCGAAGCCACGAACAACGGAGCCAAGAGCATCATTGGCGGCGGCGACAGCGTGAAGGCGATCAACAAGGCCGGACTCGGCGAGACGGTCACCTTCATGAGCACCGGCGGCGGAGCCAGCCTCGAATTCCTTGAGGGAAAGGAGCTTCCCGGCGTCGCCGCCCTGTCCGAAAAGTAAACATTTTTCTCCCCTTTTCGGAATTACCCGCTAGATTACCCGCCCTTTTTACCCATGGAAAAAGATCGCAAACTCATTGTTGCCGGCAACTGGAAGATGAACAAGACAGTTGCCGAAGCCGTGGATCTGGTGAACCACCTGACCCGCGAACTCGCCGCCGTCAAGGAAGTCGACATGGTCGTCTGCCCGCCCTTCACCGCGCTCGGCGAGGTCGCCAAGATCGTGCTCGAGACGGACATCCGCCTCGGCGCGCAGAACATGAGCGAGAACGGCGTCGGCGCCCACACCGGCGAGATCGCCGCGTCGATGCTTAAGGAATTCTCCGTGCGCTACGTGATCCTCGGTCATTCCGAACGCCGCCAGTATCAGAAAGAGAGCGACGAACTGATCTCGAAAAAGGCATTGGCCGCCCATGCCGCGTTGATCCGCCCCATCGTCTGCGTTGGCGAACAACTCGACGACCGCGAAAGCGGCCGGACCGAGGAAGTCGTCGGCGCCCAGCTCAAGGGCAGCCTGGCCGGCCTCAGCAACGAGCAGATGCTCGAAACCATCATCGCCTACGAACCGGTCTGGGCCATCGGCACCGGAAAGACCGCCACCCCCGAGCAGGCGCAGGAAACCCACGCCTTCATCCGCGGACAGGTGGCGGCGCAGTTTGGCGCCGATGTCGCCAAGAAGGTCCGCATCCAATATGGCGGCAGTGTGAAGCCCGGCAACGCCCGCGAATTGTTGGGCCAACCCGACATTGACGGGGCGCTCGTCGGCGGCGCCGCCCTCGAATTCCGCAGTTTCTCAGATATCATCAAGAACTGCATCGACGACTGATTTCCACCCAGACAAGACCATGCAAATCCTGATCGGCCTACTGACGTTCATTCTGGTGCTCAACAGCGCCTTCCTGATTCTCCTGATCCTCATCCAGCTTCCCAAGAAGGAGGCTGGGGCCGGCGCGGCTTTCGGCGGCGGCGCCATGCAGGACATGTTCGGAGCACAGCACGGCAACGTGCTCACCGTCGCCACCAAGTATTCCGCCTCGCTCTTCCTCGTTCTGGCCCTCGGCCTCTCTTGGATGAACAAGGCAGCCAAGGACGACCATGCTTCGATCTCAGACAAGCTGAGCCAACCCGGCGCCGCACCGGCCAAGGCCGAGGAAGCCCCGGCCGAAACGCCGGTTCCGGATTCCGCCGACGCCGCGGCTTCCGTGACCGAGCAGGCCGCTGAAGCCATGGCAGCAACGACCGCCACGGCAGATAACGCCGCCAAAGCTGTCACCGCCGCCGTGACCAATTCGACCGAGGCCGTGAAAACCGGCTCATCCTCCTTGACCGACCTGGTTAACACCGTGTCCAACGCGGCGACCAAGACCGTCGAGTCCGCCGCGACCGGGGCGAAGACAACCTCATCGTCCCTGACCGATCTCATCAACACGGTTTCCAATACCGCAACCAAGGCGGTCGAATCCACGACCACCGACGTCAAAGACGCGGTGAAGGAGGTCGAGAACGCGATCAAGACCGAGTCCGTTCCGACGGCTCCGAAGAACTGATCGCCGACACTGTCTCAGATCCCCCCGGAACCCGGGGGGATTTCTTGTGTCCACGGAGAAGGCTTGTCGGGCGCCGGTGGAGGAACTGGCGAGGCAGGGAATCTTCCTTGTTTTTTCGGCATGTCATGACCGCATGGCGTCGTATGACATGGTTTAGCCCAATGGGCTTGCTTTCGCCCCCTGATTTGCAAAGGTCTCCCCGCCCGCAAAAGCCGCCTCTCGATTCATGACGCGCCATCGTTAACCCCCTCCCCTTCTCATGCGCGTTCTCCTGCTCTTCTTCTGCTCGGGCGCCGCCGCCCTCATCTATGAGGTCGTCTGGTCCAACTACCTCAAGCTCACCATGGGCAGCACCGTGCAGGCGCAGACAGTCGTGCTGGCCGTGTTCATGGGCGGACTCGCCCTCGGAAACCGTCTGTTCGGAAAGCGGGCGGACGCCTTGACCGAACCGCTCAAGTGGTATGGAGGCGTGGAGATCGCCATCGGAATCTACGCCTTTCTCTTCACCGGTCTCCATGGTCTCGCGGATGCGATCTTCGTCCGGTTGGGCCGCCCGCTCCTCGAACACCCAACCGCCCTGCTCCTGCTCAAGACCGGACTAAGCGTCGCTCTGCTGGCGCCGCCCACAATCCTGATGGGCGGCACCCTGCCCCTTATCGCCGCGTGGCTCCAGAAGACCTCGCCCGACGCGCGCAGATTCTCGGCGCGATTCTACTCGGTAAACAGCCTTGGCGCGGTCGTCGGCTCCTGCCTCGCGGGCTTCTTCCTGGTTTCATGGATCGGACTCGCGGCAACCTTGCAACTCACCGGCATCATCAACCTGCTGGTAGGCGGACTCGCCATCGTGATGGCGCGGCAGTCAGCGGACATGGAGCCGCCATCGACCGCGCTTGGTGCGCCCTCCCCCGATCCCGCAGACAATGAAGGAACCGACGAGTCACCCGCCCGCCCCGGCCTCGCCATCGCCTTGGTCGCGCTGACCGGCGGGGTTTCCATGGGCCTGGAAATTCTTGCGTCGCGTTCACTGATCCTGATCTTCGGAGGCTCCCTGCAGGCGTTTTCCATCGTGCTGATGTCTTTTATTCTCGGCATTGGTATCGGGGCCTCCGTGATCGCCTCTCCACGCGTCGCACGATGGCCAAGGGAGGCGACAACGTTCACCCTGCTGCTTCTCGGAGCCGCATTGATGGGACTGTTCATCCTGACGATCGAACAGTGGGTGGAGGCCTACCGCTGGATTCAAAGCGGCCTGGCCGCAACACGCGTCGGCTACCTCTACCACCTCGCGCTCAACGCTGCGGTCTCGCTGATCGTGCTCGGTTTACCGGCGGGAATCCTGGGAGCCGTGCTTCCCCTCTGGATCCGCGAGAATTCAGGGGCATCCTCCAAACTGGGCGAAACCGTCGGCCGCCTGCTAACCTGGAACACCCTCGGAGCCGTCTTCGGCGTGTTGCTCACTGGTTTCGTCCTCATGCCAAATCTTGGTCTGCGCGGATCCTTGGCGCTCCTGGCACTGGTTCTTGTAATCGCGGCGGCCGTCATCGGACGCGCCCGTCTGCCCCGCCCGCTCGCCTTGGCGGCCCCGTTGGCGCTGGCAGCGGGAATATTCTCGGTCACGCAGGTTGGCGGTGAATCTTGGAAACTCATCGTCAGCTCCGGGGTCTTTCGTTTCAGGGAAAACGAAGTCGATCCGCAGCGGATGCAACAACGGCGCGATCACGTGGAACTCCTTTTCTACGAGGACGGGACCGACGCCACCGTCAGCGTGGAACGCGGCGAAATCAGCGCAAAGATCCATTCCACCGTCCTGCGGATCAACGGCAAACCCGACGCCTCCTCCCACGGCGACATGTCCACACAGTATCTCCTCGGGCATCTGCCGATGATGGCGCGTCCCCAAAGCAAGGACGTGTTTGTCCTCGGCTTCGGCAGCGGCGTCACCGCCGGCGCCCTTCTAGGACATCCGGTTAAACACATCGACATCGCGGAAAACTGCAAGCCCGTACTCCATGCGGCCCCGCTCTTCGCGGAGTGGAATCGCGGCGTCCACACAAACAAGCTCGTCCGTATCTGGCCCGAGGACGCCCGGGCCATTCTCAAACTCGGGGATCGCGACTACGACGTCATTATCAGCGAGCCGTCCAACCCGTGGACCATCGGCGTGGGCAGCGTGTTCAGCCGGGACTTCTACGAGATCGCCGCAAACCGCCTCAAACCTGGCGGCATCATGACCCAGTGGTTCCACGTCTACGAGATGCACGACGGCATCCTCGACCTCGTGCTGAACACCTTCAACTCCGTCTTCCCCAACATGGAGATCTGGGACACCAACAACGGCGACATCATCATCCTGGGATCGAAGGAGCCTTGGGCCTCAACCCCGGAAGTCTTCGCCAAGGCGTATGACCGGCCCCGCGTGAAACACGATCTCGAATCCATCGGTCTGCCCACGCCCCGGAGCGCGTTCGCCCGACAACTCGCGTCCCAGCGGACGGCCTTCGCCATCCCCGAGGGTGGAGCCATCCAATCCGACGAATTCCCTTCGCTCGAGTACGCGGCTCCTCAGGCCTTCTTCCTGGGCGAACGAGCCACCCTGCTCCATCTCTTTGACGAACGCACCTGGCAGTCCCGGCTGGCGTCTCCGGCCAAGCGCCGGGACCTGTCCCTCTTCACCGACGCGGACATGAAGATCGTCTTCGGCGAGTATCTTTCGGTGAACACTGAGATCGCCCGCTACGCCGGGCTGCGCAAACTGCGGGACGGTAAGGATTCCCCGATCGATTTCTTCAACGGCGACCAACCCGTCCCGATCATCTTCCGAAACCAGGACGAGAAATCTCGGCTCGATCGACGCCCTCCCGACGCGAGCGAGAACTTCCGGCTTCTCCTCGACGCCGAAGTTTCGCTCATCCTCACTCCTTCAGACTGGAAATCGTCGGTAGACCGAATTGAATCCATTCTCCGCGCCAACCCGCCGGATGCGAATAGAACCCGCGACTGGAACCCCGCACACTACGCGGCGGTTGCCTCGCGTGTCTGCATGAGCGAAGGGGACTGGGCTCGCGCGCAGTCCCTTTTGAAGATGGGATTCGCTTTTGAGAACGCTCGGGAACTCCGCTACCTCCAACGGATTGTAAACAGCGTCGCCAGCGCTCAGCAGGGCAATTAGAACCCTCCCACTTCTCTCGAATCGCTCGATCAAGACTAGGGCGAGCAACGTTTGGAGTCCCGCGTTTACGCGGTTCCCGCGCACGGCATATCCTCACGCCGCCGCCCGAAGGTGGAACTCCGAATCTCCGGATCCTTCGGGCTCCGGAGCCTTTCTGACACGGCTTACCCGAGCGAAACCGGCTCCCCCGACTGGATCGACCGCTCCTCCGCCTCGCAGATCTCCAACGCCGCCAAGCCATCCTCCGGCGTCACGACGGACGCTTTATTTCCACCGCGAATCGCCTCCAGCAGGTGCTCCAATTCCCCGACGAAACCGTCCTTCCCTTCGAGTTTCAACGTCTGCGGTTCCTGGTCCGACTCGAAAAGCCGCAAGGCTTCCTCGCCGCGGGACATGTCGTAATCCAGCGTCGCACGCTCGAAATTCACGGTGTAGGCCATGTTGAAGCCGAATCCCGGCGTCATGTTCCAACCGCCCTCGGCATGCACCGTGGCGCCGGACTCGAAGCGATATTGGCTTACCACGTAGTCGCTCGCCCCGCTCACCTTCGCGTACCCCGTCGAAAACACGCTCGTCGGTCGACCGAAGCAGTGATGAATGAAATCGACATCGTGGATGTGCAGATCCAGGAGCGCGCCGCCCGACTTTGAACCGTCGAGAAAGAACTTCTGCCCCCAGGCCGGCGGCTCGCCCACGCGTCGGAACCGGGCCGCCTCCACACGGCCGAAACGCCCGTCGTCAATTGCGTCCTTGACCAGCTTCCATTCCGGCCAGAATCGCAGACACATTGCCGGCATCAAAACCCCCTTGGCAGTCTTCGCCGCCTCGATCATCTCCCGCGCTTCGGCGGAATTGCGCGCCATCGGCTTCTCGCACAGCACGTGTTTCCCCGCCTTGAGCGCAGCGATGGCAAAGGAAGCATGAAACGCGGTCGGGGTGCAGATGTCGATCAGTTCAATCTGTGGTTCCGCCAACATTTCGTCAAAATCCCGGAACGCCTTGATTGCGCCCATGTCCAGCCTGACGGGCTCATCCTCGCCAAGATTGCCGGCCACGTCCGAAAAGTCCCCGTCCAGATGTCGTCCGCTCGGATTGCACAAGGCCGCAATCCGCACGCCCTCCACCTGCCGATACGCCTTGAGGTGCGTCACCGCCATGAAGCCCAGTCCGACAATTCCAACATTGGTCATCTCAGTCCTTCTTCTCTTCCGCAGGTTTCCCCTCCGTCGCCGGAGCGGAAAGTTCCGCCCGCTTCTTGGGCCAACGCCTCAAGCCGTGCTGAAACCAAAGTCGCCAGACCATCCAGATCGCCTCCCAGACAATGTGCCCTGACATCTTGGAATGGCCGTGTTCCCGATCCGCAAACACGATCGGAACCTCCCCGACGCGCATTCCTTGCCGCCAGATCTTGTGGGTCAACTCGACTTGAAAGCTGTAGCCGTTCGAGCGGATCGCGCCAATGTCCAGGGCCTCCAGCGCACGGCGGCGAAAGCACTTGTAACCACCGGTCGGATCCGAGATCGGCATGCCCGTGATTGTCCGCACATACATGCCCGCCCCCATGCTGAGTATCAGGCGCGACAGCGGCCAGTTGATCACCCGGATACCGTTCTTGTATCGCGTGCCCAGCACCAGATCCGCCTCTCTCGCCGCCTCGAGAAACCGCGGAATGTCGTCCGGGTTGTGGGAGAAATCGCCGTCCATCTCCATGATGAACTCGTAGCCTCGCTCCAGAGCCCAGACGAAGCCGTCGCAGTAGGCGCGCCCCAGACCGTTCTTCACCTTTCGGTGCATCACGTGCAGCCCGGGATTCTTTTCACTGAGTTCGTCCGCAAGCTCTCCGGTGCCATCCGGCGAATTGTCGTCGACGATCAGCAGATCGACCTTCACCGGCAACGACATGACGCGTCGGACCAACTCGGGAAGGTTGTCCTTCTCGTTGTAGGTCGGCGTGATGACAAGCGTGTCGTTGGGCATGGCGGACAGAACAGCGCGGGCAAATAATCACCACGAGCAGCAAAGGGCAAGCGACAATCGGCTAGCGCCACCGAGGCTTCAGCATGCCCTGCGCCGGAGTCCTCCAATCGCGACTGTCCCGGGGCGGGCGGGGCGAATGGCGCCAATGAGCCGGCGTGAACATGGCCGGCTCGGTTCACTAAGGACAATTGGCCCCGCCTTCCGTTCAAACTTGGCGCCCCGTGCGAAGCCCCGGGGCGCATTCCCGCTTGGATTCCGACCCGCCGGCGCTAGGCTTTGCCCCATGAATAAGCCCCTTCTCCTCCTGGCCCTCGTTGGGCTTCTCCTTGCCGGCTGCCAAAAGCCGTCGGAATCCTCCTCCTCGTCAACCGATTCAAAACCCGCTCCGCTCGATCCCAGCAAGTCGGCCGTCAGCGGCAACCCCGCGATGGCCCCTGTCGACTACGGAGCCACGCTTGCCAAGGGCAAGAAATCCTCCGAAGCCAAGATCGCCATCGCTGAGTTCGACAAGGCGATCCAGATGTTCGAAGCGTCGGAAAGCCGCAAGCCCAAGAGCCTCGACGAACTCCTGAAGTCCGGCTACCTCACCAAGATGCCCAAGGTCCCCTACGGCATGAAGTTCACCTACGATCCCAAGACCGGGAAGGTGGATGTCGTCATGGCCCGCTAGGACACCGCCGCCTGCCCGCGCGATTTCAGCCGTCGAACGTGAACGCGCCCCGTTCCAACCGGAGACGCCCTTGGGCCGCCGCGCGCATTTTGACCTGGTGCCTTTTCGCCTGTCTCGCGTTGGACACCGTCTCGGGCGCTGAGGGTCGCCGGACGCGCCGTTCCGGCAAACGCTCTCCCCTGGAGTTGTCCGAATGGGAAAAACGGGAACTTGACCGGTTGACGGCCAAGGCTCTGGCTTGGGCGAAGTCGGCTCAACGGAGCACGAACTCCGTCTCGCCGGACTCCGTCGCCGACTTCTTCGGACTGCGCGCCTTCAGAACCGCCCAGTTCCTGCTCCGTGCGGGACAGAAGGAACCTTCCACCAATCTCTACGCTCAGGCCGGCATGGCCTTCCTGTCGACTCTCAACCAGGATCAGATGAAGATCCTGACCAAGGCTGCAGATGAGCAGGCGGCATCTGTGGCCCGGCATCGTCAGGCACACGCGGGCATTCAGGAACAGCTTTCCCGCGGCCAGGTGCAATTCCCATCGCACGAGGAACAACTGCTTCGCCTCACCAAGGAACGCCGCCTCCTCGAGGGCTCCGCGGGACTCGCGCAGGCAATCGCCTTCCGGGAACTGGCCTTGACGATGAACCGAGCCCAACTGGAATACCTGGGCAACTTCCGCCGCGGTCTGACCGCAGACGCGTTCGTCGCCTATGGCGCCGGGGAAGCTGCCGATCTTAACACCCGGCTGAAGGGGCTTTCGGAGGATAACCGATCGCGTCTGCTCGAAACCGCCGAGGAAGCATTCAACTGGTTGATTGGAAGTCTCGCCGACAACCTCGCCATGGAGACCTCGGAGGTCGCGGATTTCTTCCGGGAAGCGGAACCGCTCCCGAACGCCTCATCTCTCGCCCTTCCCCAAAAATCAACCGACCGGACAGGGAAATACGGCAAGACCGGCAATCCCTTCGCCGGCCTCACCGGGACTCTCGACTGGCGACAACGCCGCGTCGTCATGAACCTGTTGCGCGAGGAAAAACCGCTGCTCTCCCGCTTCGTCAGCGATCGCAAAAAGCTGGTCCCGGAACTCTACCGGTTGCGCACCAGCGGCAGCGTCGCCCCCAGGCTCATCGCCGCCCTTTCAGAACGACTGGGCGAAACCGAAGGCCGGCTGGCAATCCTGCAGGCGAAAGCCTTTTCCTACCTTGAAACAATCCTAAGACCGGAACAACTGACCAAGGTGACCATCCCCTCGATCCGACGCCAGGAACGCAGCCAAGGCGCGGCTGGAGCGAACAATGAAACGCCCGGCCAGGGCTCTTCGTCCAATCTCACGCAAACTCCGCAATGAAACATCACATCGGCATCGACGTCGGCGGCACCACCACCACCATCGCAATCGGCAACGACGAGCGGGAAGCCCTCCTCGTCGGAGATCAGTTCCCCACAAGATCGGAGGAAGGGCCGCAAGCGGCAGTCGCGACCATGGTCGAGCACACCGTCGCAATCGCGAAATCGATCGGCGTCTCCATTGAGGACATCGGCGGTGTCGGCCTGGCTACGCCCGGGCCCGCCTCTTTCGATGGAGTCTTGCATCGGACCCCCAACCTCAACCCGGAGCTCTGGGATCAGTTCCCCATCCGCGCGGAACTCGAAAAGGCCCTGCGTCGCCTGAATCCAGATGTCGCGGTGCATTACCTGGGCGATGGACAGGCGGCCGCGTTCGGGGAATACGTCATCCGCAGCGGCGCGGTGCGTTGGAAGGAGATCGAACTGAAGGAGACCGACGATGACAACCTGACCTCGCTCCTGATGGCCGTGGTCGGAACCGGACTCGGCGGCGGACTGGTGCGCGACGGCCGCGTCCTGCGCGGCTGCGGCGGACGCGCGGGCCACATCGGCCACATCACCCTGCCCGACTACGCGTTCCGCCATGAGTACGACCGTCAACTCAAGGTCGGGAACGCCTTTGCCACTGCGGAATCGGCCGTCTCACTGACCAGCCTCACGCACCAACTTGGCTACCGCCTCACGCTGGAGCAATGGCGCGAACACCCCCTGAATTCCCAGCCCGGCTCCGTCAAGGACAAGGCCAAAAGCCTCCGCGAACTCGCCGCCCAAGGCGACGAACTGGCCATGGAACTGTTCCTCGATCAGGCCAACGCCCTGGGCATCGCCCTGCTCAGCGCCGACTACCTTGGCGACTTCGACCTCATCGTCATCGGCGGCGGCGTCTGCGGATTGTCCGCCGAGGTCCGAGCCCGATATCGGCAGTCCGCCGAAGACGCCTACAACCGCCACGCGCTTGACGCGTTCAAGAACTCAAAACACATCGAATTCTCCGTCTGCGGCGACAACGCCCCCGTCATCGGTTCCTTGGCCCACGTCTACTTCCAGTCGATGCGCTGACAAAGCAAAACGGCCCCGGCGCGTGATGCGTCGGGGCCGCCCTACTGAGGCCGACCTCGGTTCAAGATCGGCGGTTCCCAAGACTCTTATTGCTTCTTCCGGTTCAGCACATCGTCCTTGGTGCTCGCGGCGACCGCCATGACTTCGGCGATGAGCTTCTTGTCCACCTTCAACGATTCCAAGGTCGCCTGCAGGTGCCCGGCAATGGCGTTGAAGTCAGACTCCTTCAGGTCGAGATGCATGTGCGCCTTGCGCATGTCCTTGCCCTTCCATGGCTCGGGTCCGCCCAGCGCGGCCGACAGGAAAGCCTTCTGCTTGTTGTGCTGCTTCTTCATGTTCACGTCCGTGAAGAAGTGGTTCACCTTCTCGTCGGCGAGGACCCGCTTGTAGAACGCGTCCACGGCGGCATTGATGGCCTTCTTGCCGCCCAGGCGGTGGTAGATGCTCGCCTTGCGCTCATCCATGAACTTCTTGCAACACTTGCCGCAACAGAACGAGTAACTCTTGCCCTCGTACTTGGCCGAGCACTTGGGATTCACATCCTTGCCGGAAACCGGACACTTTTCATTTTCCGCAAGGCTTGAGAAGGCGCCCAAGGCGACAAATCCGGCGACGAGGTATTTCAGGAGTTTCTTCATGAGAGGGTTGATCGTGCTTTGATTGATGGGTTCGATATCCGGCCTGTCAAACGACCGCAGATGGTCGCCGACGCCGGCATTGAACGTCCTTCGCCAATCTCCAGACCTTTCCTTTGCTGCTTTTCAGCGCCCGTATCTTGCGACCCAGGATCAACAAAGGAAGCCGGCGTTCGCAAGCGAAAGGCCTTCTACGCCCGTCGCTCCTTGATCGCCTTCAGAATGTCCGCGACGGCCTCATCCTTGGGCACGGCTCCAAGGTTGCCCTTGCCGTGGACGCGCACGCTGACCGCGCCGGCTTCGAGGTCACGATTGCCGATCACCAGCATGGTGTGAACCTTGGCGAGTTCGGCATTCTGGATCTTGCCTTTGATCACGTCGCGGCCGAAGTCGGTCTCGACGCGGACGTAATTCGCGCGCAACTCATCGGCGATCGTCTTGGCGTAGTTCACCACGGGCTCCTCGTCGCCAAAGGTGATCACTCGCACCTGCTCCGGCGCGAGCCAGAGCGGGAAGTTGCCCGCGTAGTGCTCGATCAGGAAACCGATGAAACGCTCGTGTGTGCCCAGCGGCGCGCGATGGATGCAGAGCGGAGTCTTCTCGGCATTGTCGGCATCGCGGTAGGTAAGGCCGAACTTTGAAGGCACGGCGAAATCCACCTGGTTGGTCGCGATGGTGAACTCGCGTCCGATCGCGCTCCAGACCTGCACGTCAATCTTGGGCCCGTAGAAGGCCGCCTCGTCCGGGACCTCCTCGTAGTTGATGCCGCTGCTCTTGAGCACCTCGCGGACCATGTCCTCGGTCTGCAGCCACAACTCGGGCTCGTCCACATACTTCTTCCCGAGCTTCTCCTTGCTGTGCGTGCTGAAGCGCATCATGTACTTCTCGAGGCCGAAGATCTTGAAGTACTTCAGATACATCTCATTCACCGCCTTGAACTCGTCGGCAAACTGCTCCGGCGTGCAGTAGATGTGCGCGTCGTTCATGTTCAATGAACGCACGCGCATCAGGCCGAACAACTCGCCCGACTGCTCGTAGCGGTAGCAGGCCCCGTATTCCGCCAGGCGCAACGGCAGGTCCCGATAGCTCTTCGGCTCCGCCGCAAACACCCGGTGATGATGCGGGCAATTCATGGCCTTGAGGTAGTAACGGTTGCCCAGACCATCCCGCTCCGAAATCAGCGCGGTGCGCTCGCCTTCCGTTTCGCCCACATCGGACAATTCCCCGAGTTTCAACTCAATCTCGGCGCGACGCGTCTTGTCCTCCTCCTCCATCAACTCCATGGGCGGGAACATCGAATCCGCGTAGTAAGGCAGGTGGCCGGAAGTCAGATACATCTTCTCCTTCGCCAGGTGCGGCGTGCGGACGCGAACGTAGCCAGCCTGGAATTCCGTCTCCTTCGCCAGCTTCTCCAGCTCCTCGACGATCGCCGTGCCCTTGGGCAGCCACAGAGGCATGCCAGGGCCCGTGTAGTCCGGGTCCATGGAGAAAAGGCCCATCTCCGCGCCGATCTTCCGGTGATCTCGCTTCTTCGCCTCTTCGAGCATCTCGAAGTACGCGTCCATGTCGGTCTTGTTCTTGAAGGCCGTGCCGTAAACGCGCTGGAGTTGCGGGTTGTTCTCGTCGCCCTTGTAGTAGGCGCTGGCGACGCTGGTGAGCTTGAAGGCGTTCTTCTTGATGTTGCCGGTCCGCATCACGTGCGGACCGGCGCAAAGGTCGATGAATTCGCCGTTTTGGAAATAGGTGATGGTCTCGCCCTCGGGGATCTGGTCCAGCAGGTCCAGCTTAAAGACCGACTCACCCTCCCGCTCAGCCAGACCGCCGAGGCGACCGCTCTTCGCGTCGGCGATCGCCTGTTCGCGGGTGACCTCGATGCGCTCGAAGACGTTGTTCGCCTTGATCTCCTTCTTCATCTCCTCCTCGATCTTCCCGAAATCTTCGGGCGTGATGCGATGTTTGAGATCGACATCGTAGTAGAAACCGTTCTCGACCGGCGGGCCATAGGCAAACTGGGCGTCCGGCCACAGGCGCAGGATGGCGGTGGCGAGCACGTGCGCGCAGGAGTGACGCAACCGCTCCAGGTCGGACATCTGGTTGCGCTCGTCGAGCGTCTTCCGTTGTTTCTGTTCTTCGTTTTCCATTTCTGATCTTTCCACCGCGGATGACGCGGATTTCACGGATATATCTTCGCTCGCCCTAGGCGAGAGGCCGCAAAAACCGGGTTTCTCCATCTGAGGAATCCGTGTCATCCGCGGTTCAAACTGTCTTTCAGCCGCGGGTCCAAACAAAAACGCCCCGGATCTTCAGGTCGGGGCGTCGGCGTTCACGGAATCTTCCGCGAACGCTTAAATCGTAGTCGTCGTGGTGAAAACCGGTTCCACGCGCCGGAAATTACGCGGGCGGCGGCGCCTTGGCAATGGTCGATTCATCTCCGCTGGATCCATTCCAGTTCTCCTTGATCCAGCCACGTTCCGCCGCAGCCCCCGCAGGTGTCGATACGGATGCCATCCCCCTCGGCTCCCACGAAAATCTGCCTCATGACCGCCTCCGCGGCGCAGCGGGGACAGTTTCTCTCGACCGAGTCGTCCACTTCAATCGACGCGTCCACCGGGAGGTTGAGGGAAAAATCGGCCTGCCCGCCCTCCGTCTCCCCCAGTTTCTCCAACTCCCCGGCGTCAAACCAGATCCCCCCGCAGCCGCCATGACACACATCGAGCACGATGCCGCCGACGGAAAGCTCCACCAACGACCGCTGACAGGCGGGACAGATCATGTCCCATGACATAGCCGAGTTGCCCCGGGAAAGCGAGCCCTGAGAGAAGCGCGCAGCAGCGCGAAACGCCGCTTGGGAGCGTGAGATTTGGAGCTTCTTGGGAATTTGGAGCTTGGAGCTTGAGATTTACGGGTTTTCTTCTCCTTTTTGCCCATTGCCAAGGAGTTGCGCGAATTGTTAAATCCGGCCGTGTCCAACCAGAAGACCATCGAAAAGCCCGCCAGCTATGCCGGGGTCGGCCTGCACACAGGGAATCGGGTGACGATGACCTTCCTGCCGGCGGAACCCAACACCGGCATCCGCTTCCGCCGCGTGGACCTCGACGGCCAGCCCGAAATCGAGGCAAGCGTCGATCTCGTCAACGACACCCAGCGTTCCACCGTCCTCGCCAAGGGCAATGTCAAGATCCACACCGTCGAGCATGTCCTCGCGACCTTCAACGGCTACGGGATTGACAATGTCATCGTCGAGCTGGACTCCATCGAACCGCCGATCGCCGACGGCAGCGCCCGCGCCTATTGCAAGATGATCGAGACGGCCGGCATCGCGACCCAGGCCGAGAAACGCGAGCCCTACAAGCTCAAGGAGCCCATCGAGGTCAACGACGGGGCCACCAACATCTCCGTGTTCCCCCACGACGGCCTGAAGATCACCTGCACCAGCGCCAACGACGACGGTCGACACACCGAGTTCTTCAGCGTTGAAATCACCCCGGACGCCTGGGAAAAGGAGATCTCCGAAGCGCGGACCTTCTGCTTTTTCGAAGAGCTGGAGCAGCTCTACAAGCACGGTCTGATCAAGGGCGGCAGCCTCGCCAATGCGGTCGTCATCCGGGACGACGCCGTCCTGACCACCGAACCCCTCCGTTACCACGAGGAATTCGTACGCCACAAGATCCTCGACATCCTGGGCGACCTGACGCTGCTGGGCCGACCGTTTCACGGACACATCAAGGCCTTCCGCCCCAGCCACGCGGCCAACTGCGAGATGACCCGCAAGATCAGCGAGCAGATGCTGCGCCCCAAGGTCGCCGCCCAGGCCTTCAGCCCGCCGGAACCCGCCGCCAAGTCCTCCAAGTCCGAGGAACCCGCCGCCGGAGCCCCGGTCTATGACATCCAGCAGATCCAGCAGATCCTGCCCCACAGGTATCCCTTCCTGATGCTGGACCGCGTCAACTCCATCGAAGGCAACAAGCTCATCGCGGCCAAGAACGTCACGATCAACGAACTCCATTTTCAGGGACATTTCCCCAAGGACCCCATCATGCCCGGCGTCCTCCAACTGGAGGCCATGGCCCAGGCCGCCGGCCTGCTCATGCTCAAGAAACTGGCGAACGAGGGCAAGATCGCCTACTTCATGGCCGCCGAGAAGGTCAAGTGGCGCAAACCCGTCCGCCCCGGCGACGTTCTGATCATCGAGGTCGATCTCGTCCGCTGCCGCGGAAAACTCGGCAAGGCCAAGGGCGTCTGCAAGGTGCGCAACGAGGTCGTCAGCGAAGCCGAGGTCTCCTTCGTCCTGATGGATTCCTGACCCGCCCCGCATGAGCGAAATCCACCACACCGCGATCGTCCACGACGGGGCGCAGATTGGAAACGACTGCGAGATCGGCCCCTACTGCGTCATTGGACAGCATGTCAAACTCGGCCCAGGCTGCCGGCTCCATTCCCACGTGGTCCTCGACGACCATACGGAACTCGGATCCGGCAACGAGATTTTCCCCTTCGCCAGCATCGGCCTCAAGACGCAGGACCTGAAGTGGAAGGGTGGCGAGACCTGGACACGGATCGGCGACAACAACACCTTCCGTGAATACGTCACCATCCACAGCGCCACCGGCGACGGCGAGGCCACGATCGTCGGATCGAACAACAACATCCTCGCCTACAGCCACCTGGCCCACAACGTCGTGCTCGGCAACCACGTGATCATGTCGAACGTGGCCACCTTGGCCGGGCACGTGATTGTCGAGGATCACGCCATCATCGGGGGACTGGCCGCGATCCATCAGTTCTGCCGCATCGGCCGCAACAGCATGATCGGCGGCTGCTCCAAGGTCGTGCAGGACGCCCTGCCCTTCATGATCACCGACGGTAACCCTGCCAAGACCCGCTTCGTCAACCAGGAAGGGCTCAAACGCAAGGGCATCGCCCCCGAGGTCCAGAAGGCCCTCAAGCAGTGCTACAAATGGCTCTGCCGCGACCACCTCACCACAACCAAGGCTCTAGAGAAGATGGACTCCGAATTCAACGGCATGCCGGAGATTCAGCACCTCGCCAAGTTCATCCGCGAAAGCGAACGGGGCATTGCGACTTGAAGGAGACGGAACGTCTCGCCTTCTCCAACGCAAGATGAGGTCCTTCCGGCTTCTGCCCCCCGAGAGGAGCGACTGGATCGAGATCGTCGTGGGATTGGGAATTCCCACGCTTGTTTGCGCGAGCTTGCACGCTTTCGCTGCACTTGACGCAGCTCCCTATGTCCTCGCCCTGATTGTGGTTCCCTTTTGGACCGTCTTTTTCTTTCGCGGCGGACTGAAACGAATCGTGCGCGACCGCTATCCATCGGCGCGGCATGCTTGGCTCTTGGGATTCGCCGCCGCCGCATTCGTCTCGTGGCTAATTGCCCAGAGGTTCCTTCCGAGAATTGGTCAGGGATTGCCCACCCTAGGTTTCCTCCTTCCCACAATGGGCGCCATCGTGGCTTTTCTCGTGATCAACCGCGACGCCCCGGATGTCATGCAGTAGCCCCTAGCGCGCTTTGCGACTTGGAGCTTGGTGTTGGGAGCTTCTTTGGGATTTGGAGCTTGGAGCTTGAGTTTTCTACTCCCCAATCGCCGCCACTGCCTCATCCACGCATTCGGCCAACACGTCCAGTCCTTCCTCCAACGCCTCTTGTGTGATCGTCAGCGGCGGACAGATCTTCACCGTCTGCCCCCAGGCGCCGACCGGCGCGAAGAGCAGCAGGCCTTTGTGGACGCAGCGTTCGATGATGTCGAAGGCGAGATCGTGATTGGGCTCCTTCTTGCCAGGCTTCAATATCTGCAGACCTGCGACCAACCCCTTGCAGGAGAACTTCCCGCAGACATTGCTGTGCTTCTCCTGGATCTTCCGCAGACCTTCGGCCAACACCGGCTCCAGGCGCGCCGCGTTGCCGGCCAGGTCCTCCTCCACGATTTTCTTCAGGTTCGCCAATGCCGCCGCACAACACACCGGGTTCCCCGTGTGCGTGCTGGTCATCGATCCGGGAGGATATTGATCCATGATCTCGTCGCGCCCGATCACGGCGGACAACGGCAGCGAACTGCTGATGCCCTTGCCCACGCAGATGATGTCCGGGGTCACGCCGTAGTGCTCGAAGGCCCAGAACTTCCCCGAACGGCCGCAGCCCGCCTGCACCTCGTCGAAGATCAACACAACGTCATTCTCGTCGCACCAGGCGCGCAGCTTCTCGATGTATTCCACCGGCGCAAAGTCAGGTCCCACGCCCTGGAAACTTTCCATGATCACGCCCGCGACGTTCTCCGGCTTGAGCCCCTGCTCTTCGATCGACTTCAGGAACAGGTCGAAGCTGGTGTCTTCCGTCCAGAAGCCGTCGGGAAAGGGCACGTTCACGATCGCGGGATCGAGATTCACGATCCAGTCCTTCTGCCCGGGGATGCCGCCCGCCTGCTGCGAACCCATCGTCCGGCCATGAAACGACCGCGAACAGCCAACAATACCGATCTTCCCCTTCCCGCCCTTGCGAACGCCATTGGTGCGCGCCAGTTTGATCGCGCACTCCGTCGCCTCCGATCCCGTGGTCAGAAAGAACAACTTCTTCAATCCCTCCGGCGCCAGATCCTGCAGGTACTTGGCGAGCTCCGCCCGCTCGTGGCTGGGAAAGACGTAGTTGTGCAACAACCCGCTCTCGGCCTGCTCGATGACCGCGCGCTTGATCTCCGGCGCGCCGTGGCCGGCGTTCGTCACCAGCACCCCGGAACTCCAGTCGAGCCACTTGTTCCCGTAGCCGTCGTAGATCTGCACGTCCTCCGCCTTCTCCCATAGCACCGGCGGCATGCCGCGCATGGAGATCGGCTCTATCGAACGCAGCAACTCCAAGGTCGGAACAGAATCCGGATGCGGAATCGGCGAACAGATCTTCCGATACTTGGTCTCCACGTGAGCAACCTCACGCGGCTCAATGCTGAATTCTTTTCCCATGATGACGACTTTCGCTGCTTGATGACTGATATTGATCCTTGGTTGCTTTACTGATTTGATCAGGCCGCAACTGGAGCTTGAAATGAATTCATTTTTTAATCTCAAAAGTCAATGAAGTTTCATTTTTAGCAAAAATAACTGAAAATGCGATGAAACCCGGATGTTATTGAGTTCATTTAACAACATTTATTTACCGAGATTCCAAGGAACAATCTGAATCAAGAGGCCAAGCGTTATCAGCCACGGACCGTGCGTTCCCTTCCATCCCCCAGCCATGACCGCCACAACTACCTCCCTGGTCGATGAGGTCTACAACGCCATCCTCCTTCGCATTGTCCGCGGCGACCTGCCCAGCGGCGCCATTCTCAAGAGCACGGAACTGGCGAAACAAATCGGAGTCAGCCGAACGCCCGTGGTGCAGGCGCTGGCCCGATTGACCGCTGACGGGATCATCCGCCAGGAACGAAACCGCCGCGCTGTTGTTCGCCAAGGGGCGGAGAACTGGCTGGTCGAACTGCATGAGATGCGCATTCTCCTCGAGCCCGACGCCGCCGCCCGCGCAGCCAGCCGGATCACCGAGGACGCCCTCGCCGAACTGGACCGGCTCGCCGAGGCCGCCCGCCCCGGAAAAGGAGACGGCTGGCAGCAGGCGGCACGGGAATTCGACTACGCAATCCATCAGACCATCGCCGACCATTGCGGCAGCCTCCCCATACGCCAGACCATCAAGAAGTGCTGGAGTTACAAGAGCCTCTCCTACGACTTCGGTGGCGATTCGCCTGAAGGCCTAAAACAGGGATACCAGGATCACCTCGCCATCAAGGACGCCCTCAACGCCCATGATCCGGAATCCGCCGCCGCCGCCATGCTGCTGCACCTCCACAACGCCAAGCGCATGCGCGCGGCGAACCGGATTGTTTAAACCGGCTTATCATAGATCCGCTCAAACACTGAATCCGCCCCATCACCCGCACGATTGGGATCCACAATCGTGATTCCGTCCTCCCCGAAGCGGGCGGAAACACAGGCCCCCTTCCCTTCCTGCAGGTACTTGAAGTTCAGGTCCCGCACCTTGCGGGCGGCATCGACGATCGCCACGGTGATGCGTCCATCCTCGGCCGTCGGGTAGATCTCCGCCACATCGTCACGCGACTCGCCGAGGAACTTCATGCGACAAACCGCGACCAAGGCCACGGTCAGGCTGTCGGCCCCATAACCGATGTAGGCATGGCTGCCGTCAGGGCGTTTCACGTCGCGGGTGAAATGGTTGTTCGAGGTCCGACTGCCGCCGCCGTTCGTCCAGAAACGGAACCCGCGATACTGCTGGTCCGATTCCACTTTGCCGTCCGTTCCCACGATCTCGTGCCCCTGGTTGACCGGGCCCTCGAAATCATCCGGCGTGATCCAGTTGTTGTGGTAATGGACGCTGAGCCCGTTGGCGTAGTCCACACGCACCTGGACAGCGTCGTAGGCGTTGATGCCGTCGCGCACCAGCCGCTTCTTCTGGCCGACCGCGGTCAGCGAAACAGGCTTACTCCGGTAATAATGATGGATTAGGTCTGTCCAGTGCGGCCCCACGTAACTGAACGGATCACTCTGCTCCACCCATTTGAAGGTGCTGGTC
The DNA here is from genome assembly GCA_038126235.1 of Verrucomicrobiales bacterium. Taxonomy (GTDB): domain Bacteria; phylum Verrucomicrobiota; class Verrucomicrobiia; order Limisphaerales; family JAYPEY01; genus JAYPEY01. The sequence goes on along the minus strand of JAYPFK010000036.1, from coordinate 708 downwards.
GAAACCTCCAACGGCTCCTCGAGGTAGGCTTGGCCATAGATCGGTTCGCCGATCTTGTTCGAGATGTCGTCGCGGATCCGCAGGTGATCCGGGTCGTAACGCTTGTGCATGTCCACCGCGACAATGCGGTTCTTCTCACGCGCCAGTTCGATGATCTCATCCGCCTCTTCAATCGAAAGACACATCGGCTTCTCCGTGATCACATGCGCCCCGGCGCGCAGGGCCGACAGCACAACCGGCGTGTGCAAGTCATCAGGCGTCGCCACGGCCACGACATCCAACTCCGGAAAATCGCGCAGCACATCCTCCCATGGAGCTTCTCCGAAATAGGGTTTCGGTCCATGCCCCGTCCACTCCTTGAAGTTCGCGCTCGCTTTCAGCGCCGAGGCCTCGGACCGCGTCGCCACGGCAACGAGATCGAATTGCACATCCGCGAAGTCGCGCGTCCATTTGTCCAGTCCCACACGCCCCAAGGTCCCGGCGATGCCGTGTTTCTGCGCGTCGGCATAGGCCCGCGCGTGAACATCGCCCCCGAACATTCCAGCGCCAATGAGCGCAATTTGGATTCTCTTTTCAGCCATGGCGAAGGTGTAAACCGGACGGGACCGCGATCAAAGGGAAATCGCCGAATGCTTTCCACCTTTACCCCTTTTAGGGCGCGGGGTCGGGTTTGCGGTTGGCGAGGAGGACGAGGCGGAAGAAGGTTCC
>JAYPFK010000035.1:0-78405 GCA_038126235.1 Verrucomicrobiales bacterium | reverse complement strand
AGCCAGAGCCAGAGCCAGAGCCAGAGCCAGAGCCAGAGCCAGAACCAGAACCAGAGCCAGAGCCAGAACCAGAGCCAGAGCCGGAGCCAGAGCCGGAGCCAGAGCCGGAGCCGGAGCCAGCGTGTTCCGATTCCGATCCGTCTGATCCGTCCGCCCCCCCCGGCTCGCCAGCCCAACTTCCCGAAACGCCTCGATCATTCAAGCTCTCCCCCGGCGACGGCCGCATCGTCCTGACCTGGGATAGCTGTGAAGGAGCCACCGGCTACCGGATTCAGCGGTGGACCGAGTCCACCGAAACCGTCCTGCTGAAATCAGAAGCGGCCAACGCTCCTCGTTACGAAGACACAGATCTCGAAAATGGCGTCACCTATTTCTACCAGGTCTTCTCCAAGAATGCGGAGGGGTACAGCCTCCGCCCAGCCGAGGGGGCTGCCTCGCCCGGACAATTCGAGAAACCTCTCGCAGAGCCGGCGTCGGATCCTCTGCCGCCACCGACCCGTATCGAAGCGGTTCCGGGAAATCACAAGGCCCGACTGTCCTGGGAACCGGTCAAGGGCGCGACAGGATACAATGTCTGGCGACGCATGTCCTTTGAACCTGAGCTCGAACTGGCGGCGGAAGCGCACCCCTCCACCGAATTTGAGGACTCCGGCCTGATCAACGGCGAGGTCCACCTCTACACGGTGGAGGCCTGCCTCAAGAACGGTGTCGGACGACGTTCTCCGCTGGTCGAGGTCACGCCTTCAGCGTGATCCGAACCGCGCGGCTGCCTGTCCTCAGTTTGCCAGGAAGGCGACGTCGTTCGACTTGAGTCGGACCTGCCCCGGCAGTTTCCGGTGATCCAGTTTCACCACGACGGTGTGCTCGCCCGCCTTCAGGTCTGCCTTCACCGTGGCGCCCTTGCCAACCGGGACGCCGTCGATCACGACCTCGGAGCCGGCTGGAGCCTCCAGTTCAAATGTCACCTTACCGTCCTTGGCCAACTGGAAACGCGTCGCCGCGTAGAGAGCGATCACTCCGCGTCGCTCATAGCGCGCGACGATCGGGTCCAGATCGTCCTTCATCAGACCGCCCACCACGGTGGCGCTCACCGGCTCCCAACCTTCGATGGAAAGGTCGCCGGCAGCGGCTTCATCCGCACCCTTCTGCTGGTTGGTGCTGTGAACGGTGAAAATTTTCCACGCGCGGGCCACCTTCGACTGCGAGGCGTCATAGGGGCCGGGTTTGCCGAGTTCGGAAAGGAAGCGCGAAAGGTCCAGACGCTCCTGCACGGACAGCGCATCCATCAGACCGGCCGGCATGAGGGACTGCCCATTGCGCCGGCTTTGGATGTTGTTCTTGGCGATGGAGTTCTCGTTGTTGCCGGAATCCCGGAAGACCACCTCGGTGTCGTTCTCCCGCACGACGATGCCGCTGTATTCCTCGCCGTCCTTCGTCTCGATGATGACGGAATGGTAGCCCTCCTTGATCTTGTCGTTGGGCTTGAGCAGGGATTCCACGAGATAATCGACCGGAGCGCTTGCGCCAATGGAGGTGAGATCCGGCCCTACGAGGCCTCCGACCCCGCCGATGGCATGGCAGGCCACGCAGGCCATGGTCTCCCGCCGATAGACGCGTTCACCGCGCGCGGGATCGCCCTTGCCGGTCACGTCAGCGATGAACTTCTTCAGTTCCTCCGCCGTCATGTCCGCCGCGGACTCGAGCGGCCCGGCCAACGGCGTCAACGCCGCGACCAACTCCGGCTCGTTGCGCGATCCTTCCCTCGCCACACGCAACCCCGCCTTCGCGACATTCTCAGCCGGCGGGATATCGGGCAGGCCGGTTGCCAGTCGCTTCCCGGCGTTCTTGAAGCCGAGCAGCGACCGCCACAAGCCCTCCGCGTCCCGGTCGCCCTTCGTCGCCGCCAGAACCTTCAGGATCTGGTTGCGCGAACCGCCGAAATCGACCGCGGCCAACGCGACCGCGGCCTGCCGTCCGGTTCCATTCGCGGCTTCCTGCACGGCAAGCTTGCGCAGGCCCTCGGCGGCGCCCTTGCCGCCGATGTTACGCAGCCCCTCAAAGGCGGCCTGGCGCACGGGTGGTTTAGCGGCTCCGTCACGGGCAATCTGAAGCATGGCCCCGATGAACTGGCCCATCTTCCAGTTTCCGGCCAAGCGGACCGCCGCGGCGGCGACCGCCGCGTTTTCGTGGGCGAACAGTTTCTGCACATCGTCAAGCGCACGACCGGGTCGGGCCTTGCGCAGACGGGCCGCCTCTCCCAGGGAATCCAGCGCGCGCGCGGCGGCCGCAGGCTCCAGACCGCCGGCAACGACCTGATCGAAGAGTCTCCGAAGTTCAACCGGACCGCCGGACTGGCCGACCAATTGAATCCACGGTCCGGCGCCGTCCTTGGGCAGCGTCGAGGGAAGCAGTTTCGCCAGCACCAACCGGGCCTGCTCGGGCTCGATCGACTTCAACGCGAACTCCAACTGCTTCTCGCGCCCCTCGGGCTTCCATGCCCCCTTCTGCACGGCGTCGATCCAGACGTCGGAGAGGTCGTTGACGGTCAGCCAAAGGCCGTAATCGAGGAAGCGGTCCATCGGTTTGTCCAGGATGCCGAGGGCCTGATCGGCGGAAGCGATGGTCGGGACCTTCCCGAGCGCGCGGACGGCTTCGAGTCGGACGCGCGGATGCTCGTCCTTCACCAAGCCCGCCAGTAGTCCCGCCTCGTTGTCGATGCGGTCCATCCAATCGACTAGCACGCGGATCGCAGCGGCGCGGATCCGGCCGTCCTTCGCCTTCAAGACCTGCTCCAACAGCGCGCCGTCCACCAGTTCCACCGCCTGGTGCATCCACAGCGCGCGCAGACGGTCATGATCCGTCTTCCGGGACTGCGTCCATTTCTTGAGGTCCTTCCGGATCTTGTCGGCCCCGCGCTCGGTCAGGACCCGCGCGGAACGCCGCCGGTCAAATTCGTTCGGGGAACTGAGACGGTCCAGCAGAGCCTTGTTGTCGAGCCCGGTGAGATCGACCGCCTTGTTGAGAGGACGGGTCTTGTGCGCAATACGCCAGATGCGGCCGTGCTTGTGATCGCGCCGAGGATCGCGAAAATCGACCTCGCCGTGCTGGATGATGGGGTTCGACCAATCGGCCACATAGAGCGCGCCGTCGGGACCAAACTTGACGTCGATCGGGCGGAAGGTCGCGCTGGCCGTGCGCAACAGGTCGGGCATCTCCTGGGTGACGAAGCCGGCCCCCTGCTCTTCCACGTTGAAACGCACCAGGCGATGCGCCCGGAAGTCGCACGCGATCAGATCGCCCTGCCATTCGTCGGGGAAGTGTTTGCTGTGCACGATCTCCAGGCTGCAGAACTTGGGATAGCTGCCCGGGCTGATGGAATCGAGGATGCGCCGCGCGCCGGCATAGGTAATGTAACGGGCGTCCGGGATGACGTAGTTCACGCCCCAGAATCCGGCCCCGTCGGTGGCGAAGGACTGGCCGAACTCGTCAAACTGATGCCCCCAGCCATTCACAAATCCGCGGGCGAGGATCTCCGTCTTGAGATCCGGCGCACGCAGGCGAAAAATGCCGCCACTGATCAACCGCTGCATGCCGTAGGGCGTCTCCAGGTGACTGCGGATGTAGATGGACTGGTTGAAATAGAGCCGCCCGTCGTGCCCCCAGCGCAGAGTGTGAATGGTGTGGTGAGTGTCCTCCGTGCCGAAACCGGAGAACACGATCTTCTTCTCGTCGGCCACGCCATCGCCGTCGGTGTCCCGGAAGTGCAGCAACTCCGTGCTTGAGCCGACATAGACGCCCCCGTCGCCCGGCACAACCGAAGTCGGCACCAGCAGGCCTTCGGCGAACACGGTGGACTTGTCCGCGACGCCATCCTTGTCCGTGTCCTCCAGGCGAATGACGGTGTCGCGCGCCTCCTGCCCCGGCTCGATCATCGGGTAGATCGTGGAACTGGCCACCCAAAGCCGTCCCTCGGGATCGAAATTGATCTGGATCGGCTTGGCGAGATGCGGATTCTCCGCGAACAGTTTGACTTCAAACCCGTCGGCGATGTCGAAGCTCAACTCCTCCTGCGGCGAGGGCGAAAAGGTCCCCTCGACCGGCCCCAGGTCCTTCTCGAAGCGCTTCAGGAAATTCTCGGAAACATCGAGGCGGCGGACCAGCGAGATCTTGACCTCCTCCTTCTTGATCAAGGGATCGAACTGCGGGATCTCAACCGCGTTCTGCCCCTGCTCGCGTTTCCTGAAACCCAGGATGTAGGCCATGTTCTCCGGACGGGAGCGATGGAAAAACAGTTCGTTCTTGTCGATGATGAGCTGACGAAGGGCGTTCAACTGCACCGCCTTGATGGTCGTCTTGCGACCGAGCGAAGGGAGCTTCAAGGCGCGCCGGATCACCTCCGCCGCGCGCTTGTAGCCGTAGCCGGTCAGGTGGATGCCATCCTGGGTAAGCGGGCCGTTCCGGTCGTTCTTCAGCTGGTTGTGAAGATCGACAAACCAGGCATTCCTCTCCTTGGCGAGTTTCTTGATGACCGCAACATACCGGGCCAACCGGGCGTTGTGCCCCTTGGGATCCGGCCAGGGCGCTCCGAGCTTCTCATGATAAACCGGACTCAACAGGACGAAACGGACCTTGTCGCCGGAGATCCCGCGGATCGCATCCAACAACACGTTCATTTCCTTTTCGAAACGCTCCGGCGAAGACTCCGCGTCGAGCGAGTCGGCCATGCCGTAGCCGATGAAGGCCACGGTCGGCTTGACCAGTTCCAACTGCTTCTTCAACTGCCGGAATCCCTCGTCGGCCGGCTCCTTGCCCGCCTGCAGGAGACTCAATCCCGCGCGGGCGACCCCGGCGGGCGTGTCCCCCGACCAGCCCAGATTGCGGAAGGTCACATCGCTCTCCGGAAAACGGACGGTCAGGTCTGTTTCGATGTGACCGTAAACCTGCTCGCGCTCCATCAGCACATCGCCGAGGAAGGCGACGCGATCCCCATCCTTGAGAGTGAAGCGGCCGGTGTTCTGGGCCAGGGCCGCGACGGCGGCGAATTGGAGAAGACAAAGGACGAGAATACGGTTGCGGGTTTTCATAAGAATGGTGTTTGTCCGGAACCCCGGATCAAAGCGGGTTTGCGCAGCCAAGTCAATTCGACGACGCCCGCGGTTCACGGGGCCAGTCAGGGGAAGCCTTGCGATTCCATCCCCGGACACAGCGCCGAAACGCAATCGCAAACCCAACCGCGACAAACACCTTCAACATGCCCTTGAATCTCCCGGGTTCCCTGATCGGCTCGGGGCCGGGGAGTGAGATAGGCTAAACGTATTTCCGCAGGATCGGCTCCAGTTCCTTCATTGTCTCCGCCGGCCAGAGCTTGCGGTCGGTCATGATCGCACAGGCCAGGGCGGAATGGCTGGGCCAGGACGACCGCGCGGGAATCCGCGGGATCACGTCGGCCACAATCCGCTTCGCCATCTCCGCGTTCTTCATCAGATTCTCAATCACCATCTCCACGGTGACGTGCGCCTCGTCCTCCTTCCAGCAGTCGTAGTCTGTGATCATGGCGAGCGTCGCGTAGGCGATCTCCGCCTCACGGGCGCACTTGGCCTCGCCAAGGTTCGTCATGCCGATCACGTCGAAGCCCTGCTTCCGGTTGTTCAGCGATTCCGCGCGCGTGCTGAAGGCCGGCCCCTCCATGTTCACGTAGGTTCCTCCGTCGTGCGCCTTCGCCTTGCAGGCGCGCGCGCTCTTGAGGAGCAGCTTCCTGAGTTCCCCGCAGATAGGATCGGCGAAGGCGATGTGCGCCACAATCCCCCGGCCGAAGAACGTATGCTCCAGCGACTTCTTGGTCCGGTCAAAGAACTGATCGATCACCACGATGTGCCGCGGCTTGTACTTCGCCTGCAGGGAGCCTACCGCGCTGACGCTGATGATCCATTCCACGCCCAGTTTCTTCATGCCCCAGATGTTGGCGCGATGGTTCAACTCGCTGGGCAGGACGCGATGCCCACGCCCGTGCCGCGGCAGAAACACCACCTCGCGCCCCGCCAGCCGTCCGGTGAGAAAACTGTCGGAGGGATCGCCGAAGGGCGTCTTCGCCTTCACCCACTTCTGGTTGGTGAAGCCCTCGATGCTGTAGAGCCCGCTGCCGCCGATGATGCCGATCTTCGCCGGCCCCGCCTTGATGGTCTTCTTGTTTGCTGCCATGAGCCGCGGAGATTCGACAATGCCGTGGGGGAAATCAACGCAAAGGAAGGAGGCTGTTTCTCGTCCTCCTCCTCGTCCTCGGAATCTCGAGTAGGAGGACGAGTGCGAGGACGAGGACGAGCTCCACGAGCGCCAGACGACATCCAACATTGCGATAGCGCCCGGATGCGGATAACCATTTCCGAGTTCCGCATCGACGAGACAACCGCCAAAGCCCCCACCCATGCGCCCCCAATTCGACCACGAGAAACTCGACGTTTATCAGCTCGAATTACAGTTCGTGGGTTGGACCGCCGACCTTCTTGCGAATATCGCCCCAAAGAAAGGAGTCCGAATCGGGGAAATCTGCGACCAACTCGACCGCGCCAGCCTTTCCGCCCTCCTGAACACAGCCGAAGGCAACGGCAAACGCCGCCGACAGCAGAGGGCCAAGTTCTTCGACGACGCGCGCGGTTCGATCACCGAATGTGCCGCCTGCCTTGACGCCTTGGTCGCAAAGAAGGTTGTCGCAAGCGGGCAAATCGAGAAAGGGAAGGTGTTGTTGGTTCGCGTTTACTCGATACTGACCAAATTGGTGGGGACGTTCGATGAGACCGGGCTGCTCAAGGATGATGAGGGAGAGTATCGGACCGGAGACGGAGGCGACGGGGAGTTGGGGGAAGACGGTGAAATCGAGGACGAGGACGAGTGCGAGGAGGAGGACGAGAAAATGCACGTCCAGTAGGAAGACACCATGCCCAAGCTCCGCGACATTCCCTCGGTCGAGAAGGTCCTGCAATCGCTGGGCGAAACCAACCTCCCCCGCCCCCTGATCGTCGCGACCGTCCGTGACCTCCTGGCCGACATCCGCAGGTCCGGCGACATCCCAGGATTCGACGCGGTCCTGGACCGCGTCCGCAACGCCCTCGCCTCCCTTCGCCAATCCCGCATCCAACCGGTGATCAATGCGACCGGCGTGATCGTCCACACCAACCTCGGCCGCTCCCCGCTGCCCGCCAATGCTGCTGAGGAACTGACCTTGATCGGCTCCGGCTACAGCAACCTGGAATTCGACCTGGAGTCCGGCAGGCGCGGCGCGCGCGGCGGCTACCTGGAACAATGCCTCGCCCAGCTCTGCAACGCCGAAGCCGCGACGATCGTCAACAACTGCGCCGCCTCCCTGGTTCTCATTCTCCGACATTTCACCGAAGCCAGGAAGGAGGTCGTCATCTCGCGCGGCGAACTGGTCCAGATCGGCGGCGGCTTCCGCATCCCCGACATCCTGGAATCCAGCGGCGCGACGCTCCGCGAGGTTGGCGCGACCAACAAGACCTCCTCGCGCGACTACGAACGCGCCATCGGGAAGGACACCGGGCTCCTGCTCAAGGTCCACCGCAGCAACTTCTTCATGGACGGCTTCGTCGATTCACCCTCGACCGAGGAACTCGCCGCGCTCGCCCGGAAGAAGCGCGTCCCCTTCGTCGAGGACCTCGGCAGCGGAGCCCTGATCGACACCGCGCAGTTCGCCGGCGTGGAGCATGAACCCACCCCGGCCGAGGTCCTGAAGCGCGGCGTCGATCTTGTCTGCTTCAGCGGCGACAAGCTCATGGGAGGCCCCCAGGCCGGCATCATCGCCGGCAGACGACGTCACGTCGCCGCGCTCAAGAAGAACCCGTTCTTCCGCGCCCTGCGCTGCGACAAGCTGATCCTCGCCGCCATGCAGGCCGCCGCGGAAACCTACCTCGCCGCTTCAACTGGAAAGAAAGCCGCCGCCCCCGGCATTCCCACGTTGGAGATGCTGTCCACAGACCTGGTCGAACTGAAAACCCGCGCCCGGAAGATCGCGAAGAAACTGGAAGGCCTGCCCCTGAAGGTCCGGATCGGCGAAGGCGAATCCCGTATTGGCGGCGGAACCCTGCCCCGTTCGGCCGTTCCGTCGGTCGCGATCCAGATCAAACCCGAAACCATGACACCGACCGCCCTGGCCGCGAAGCTGCGCAGGTCGCGCCTTCCCATTGTAGGTTCCATTGGCGCCGGCGCCTTCCACCTCGACCTCCGCACTGTCTTCCCTCACCACGACCGCGTGCTCGTCGAGGCGCTGAAGGACCTCTTGATTGAAAAGCTTTGAGCGCCGCCAACTACATCCTCGCCACCGCCGGCCATGTCGACCACGGCAAGAGTTCGCTGATCAAGGCCCTGACCCAGATCGATCCTGACCGCCTGCCCGAGGAGAAGGAGCGCGGCATCACCATCGATCTGGGCTTCGCCTCCCTGGACCTCGATTCCGGGGACAAGCAATACCGACTCGGCATCATCGACGTGCCGGGCCATGAAGACTTCGTGAAGAACATGGTCGCCGGCGTCGGCTCCATCGACCTGGCGTTGATCGTCGTCGCGGCGGACGACTCCTGGATGCCCCAGACCGAGGAACACGCGCAGATCCTCGCCTATCTCGGCGTGACGAAGGCCGTGGTGGCCTTGACCAAGATCGACCTGCCCGACGCGGACGCGGAACTCGCGGTCGAGATGGTCCGCGAGGAACTCGCCGGAACCCCCTTCGCCGAAGCCCCCATCATCGGAACCTCCGTCACGACCGGCGTCGGCATCCCCGAACTCAAACAGGCGCTGCTTGATGTGCTCGCCGACACGCCGCCGCCGGCCGACATCGGACGCCCGCGCCTGCCGGTCGATCGGGTTTTTACCTTGAGGGGCATCGGCACCGTCGTCACCGGCACGCTCACCGGCGGGACCTTGACCAAGGGCCAGACCGTCGCCCTGCAACCCTCCGGCGCGACCAGCCGGCTGCGCAGCATCCAGGCGCACAACGCGGACGTGGAATCCGTGGGCCCCGGCACACGCACGGCGGTCAATCTTCCCGACCTCGGACATGACACTTCCCACGGCGCCGAGGGCGTGCAACGCGGCGACATTGTCACCCTGCCCGACGCCGGCGAAACCTCCGACGCCCTCGATGTCTGGATCGAGCGCTCACCGCGGCTCGACAGCGGCCAGTACAGCGTCAACCGCCCACTCAAGAACAACACCCGCGTCCGCGTCCACATGGGCAGCGGCAACCACCCCGCGCGCGTCCTCTTGCTCGACCGCAAGGAACTGCTGCCCGGCGAATCGGACATCGCCGAACTGCGCTTTGAACGCCCGGTTTTCGCCGCCGCCGGGGACCGCTTCATCGTCCGCGACTGGTCTGAGCAGGCGACCCTTGCCGGCGGCCGGATACTCGATGAACGCGCCAATCGCAGACGTTTCCGCAGCCAGGCCCAGCGCTCCCTGCTGGAAGCCCGCGCCGGGGAACCGGATGACCTTCGCGTCTGGACCGCCAGCCAACTGAGCCGTGACACCGCCGCCAAGGCGGAGCGGGTCCTTCACCAATCGCGTTTCGGCCCGAACGCCGTCCGCCAAGCCTTGGGCGAGTTGATCGCGGAGGGGAAACTCGTCGAGCGCGAGGGCATCGTCGCCGATCAGGATGCCTGGCGCGCCGCCGGCGCAACTCTCGCGGACCTGATCAACGCCTTCCACGCCGCCCACCCGGAGCTTCCCGGACTCCCCCTGACCGAATCCCGCGCCGCTCTCATCGAGCAACTCGGTTCGCCTGACGCGGTCGACCTCCTTCTCGGCGACCTCTGCGAATCGGAATTTGAAAAGCGGGGAACCGTCCTGGCGCGCAAGACCCACACACCCGCCCTGCCCGATCGCCTCAAGGCGGCCGCCGCCAAGATTCGAGCCGGGCTGAACGCCAAGCCCACTGAACCGCCCGGACGCAAGGAACTCGCCCCGGACGCCGAATCCCAGGAGGTCATGAAATTCCTCCTCAACACCGGCGAAGTCGTCGAACTGTGCGCCGATATCGTCATCCTTAAATCCGTCTACCAAGGCATGACGACCGGGATTGTGGACTGGATCAAGCGCAACGGCCCGGCGACCGTCAGCGAACTCCGGCAGGCCGTCGGAGCCAGCCGCCGCATCGTCATGCCCGTCCTGGAAAAGTTCGACCGCGAAGGCGTCACCAAACGCGACGGCGACAAACGCGCCCTCACCGGCAAGGAGATTTGAGAGCGGACGACATCGATTCCCGTCCGGTGGGGCCGCGTTGCGTCGCGGCCCAAATCGAAGTCCTGAAGGGACGGCAGTATCCACCAAATTCTCCGCGCGCGGGACAGTAGTTCTGGCGCCGCCTTCGGGGCTTCAAAATGGGCGGCGATGCAACGCCGCCCTACCGGATGTCCGGTTTACGCGCCGGAATAGCAGCCGTAATCGGGCGATGAAGTCCGTGCCGCGCTCGAAACAGCCACCATTGTAACCGCCCGCCGCTTCGCCGCGTCCATTCCCCCAACCAAGCCCAGCCCGCGCCGCCATGAAACACGTCCGTCGCCTCGCCCTCGCCGCCCTCGTTTTCACTTTCGCCGTCGCCGCCGTGGCGCAACCGCGTCCCGGCGGCCGTCAGCGTCCCAACCGCGCCCGTCCGAACTCCGCGCCGGACCGGCTCAAAGTCGGAGACCCCGCCCCCGAATTCAAACTGAAGTCCGCCGACGGCAAACGCGAAGTCCAGCTTTCCTCATTCAAGGGCAAGCGGCCGGTCGTGCTCGTCTTCGGAAGCTACACCTGACCGCCCTTTCGGAGTCAGGTTGGCTCCCTGAATGAGTTGTACCGGCGTCACAAGGACTCGGTCGAATTCCTGATGATCTACATCAAGGAGGCGCACGCCTCCGACGGCCGCGTCAGCCAGGCCAACGTTCGCCAGGGCATCAACATCAAGAACCACACAGACTACGCCGACCGCGAATACGTCGCCAAGACGGCCTGCACCCTCCTGAAGATCGACATTCCCGCCATCGTGGACAGCATGGACGACGCCGTTAACCGGGCCTACTCCGCGGGCCCCGACCGCATCTACGTCGTGGACAAGGAAGGAAAAATCGCCGTCAAGGCCGACCGGGGTCCGAAGGGATTCGCGCCCGGGGTGCAAGCGACGCGCAAATGGCTGGAGGAACAAGCAAAGTCGCTCAAGCAGGCGGAGTCGGACGGAAGGTAGATGACGTCTGATGCCCCAACGAGGCTGGATAGCACAGCCCGGCCCTTCAGGCTTGAAATACATCACCCTGCCGCGCCCCATGCCGAGCGCCCCTCTCTGGTCCCTGCGGCGCCACGGTGACGAGAATGTCGCCGCTCCTTGGCCGACTTCCCGCGCTTTCAATTCCCGCCAAGCTGCAGATCATTCAGGAAGACCTTGGCGTTCTTCGCGTCGAGGTTGACCTCCTGGGCCGCTCCCACTTCGACCCGCACCGGGATCAACCAGCAGACCGAATACGTCTCGGGTGAAATCCTCGCGTAGAGCTGATAATCCCCCGCCGGCGCGTCGCTGAAGAAATACTTCCCATTCTCCCGGGTTGAAACCGATGGCAAAACCACGTTCGCCGTCAGCGATTCCTCAAACTTCCGCAGATGCGAATTCAAAGCGTCGGCGCTGCGGACCTCGTTCAGGGGATCGCCCCGAGGAGTCTCGACATCGCGCGTGAACTCCAGCGCGCTGAGAATCGTGTCCGCGTTCTGAATCGGGGTATTGTAGAGCGTGCGAGGCGAGGACAGCCCGCGCCAGATCCCCGCCGTCTCTTCGCGCAGCAACCAGACCTTCATCCGCTTGAGCACAAGCGGCTCCCCGCGCGTCAGGTCGATGGCTGCCGAGCCGAAGATCGACGCCTTGGTTGAGGGCTCGGGGGACGGCTTTGTCAAAGCGGGCGCCGTCTGCCCCATCTGCCGGTAGAGCAGGTCCAGCAGTTCCAGGTGCGAGTCGAGGGAATCGTTGATCTTGTCCACGTCGGCGCGCACGCGCTCGTCCTGGTTGGCAAGCGAAGCGCGCAATTCCGCGATCTCCCGGTTCTGCGCCTCAATCGCGGCCAGAATCTCGGCAAACCGCGCGTCATCGCCTCCGGCGGTCCTCCCGCTCACGCCCGATCTTCCGGACGGCCCCCTCGACGCGCCGCCGGAGGCGCACCCCGCTCCCCCCGCAACAACGAGCGCCAACAGACTAATCCAGACCGGTTTCATGCGCGTCGTTTTCCCACATGAGGCCGGGCGCGGCAAACAGATTGGTTCCCTTCGTCAAATCTCCAACGACTCCCCGATCTCCAACGCCTTGGCCTCGATACCCGCCGCAGCGGCCTTGGTCGCGAACTCCCCGGGATCCACGTCGATGAGGTCGAAGGTGCCGTAGTGCATCGGCACGGCAAGCTTGGGCCGGAGAAACTCGGCGGCCTTGACCGCGTCGTCGATGCCCATCGTGAAATTGTCTCCGATGGGAAGCAGCGCGACGTCGAGGCGGTTCATCTGGCCGATCAACTGCATGTCCATGAAGAGTCCGGTATCGCCCGCATGGTAGACCGTGCGGCCGTCCGCGCCGATCACGACGCCCGCGGGATTGCCCATGTAGAGCATCCGGTCGCCGTCCTGATAACCCGAGCCATGGTGCGCAATCGTCCACTTGATCCGGCCGAAAGGGAATTCATGCGCGCCGCCGATGTGCATCGGGTGGACCTTGACGCCCTGCGCCGCGCACCACATCGCACATTCAAAGGTCGCCACGATCGTCGCCCCGGTCCGCTTGGCGATGCCGATCGCGTCGCCTACATGATCCGAGTGCCCGTGCGTCACAACGATATAATCGCATTCGATCTCGTCCGCGGAAGTCCGGGCCTTGGGATTGCCCGAAAGAAAGGGATCGACGATCAACCTGGCCTTTGAGGTCTCGACCAGGAAACAGGAATGGCTCAAGTAGGTGATTTTCATGATGTCGTCAGCCTGCGCTTCTGAACGTTCATTTCAAGCGGTTCTTTGGCTCCAAGGAGGGTCGAACTGTCCTCAGCGAGCCGGGCTTCGAAATGCTCACGTCGCCTCACTGAGGACTGTTCGCCCCACCTTCTCCCTGACATCGCTCACACCTGGTTGCGATTCCGGTCGGTTCCTGCTTTGATCCCGCCATGACACGAATCCGCTCCATCCTCGCGTTGTTCTGCGCCACGGTCTTCGCCCTTTCCGCCTCGGCAGCCAGGAAGCCGAACATCGTCTTCATCATGGCCGATGATCTCGGCTACGCGGAACTGGGCAGCTACGGCCAGAGGAAGATCAAGACGCCGAACCTCGACCAATTCGCCGCGGAAGGCATGCGCTTCACGCAGCACTACACCAGTTCCCCCGTCTGCGCCTCGGCGCGTTGTTCCCTGATGACCGGCCGCCACGGCGGCCATGCCTACGTCCGCAGCAACTTCGAAGTAGGGACCTGGGACAGCTACCGCGGCCAACTGCCCTTGCGCGACCAGGATGTGACAATCGCCGAGATTCTGAAGCGCGCAGGCTACGCGACCGGAGCCTTCGGCAAATGGGGTCTGGGCGAACCCGGCTCCTCCGGTGATCCGCTCAACCAGGGCTTCGACCGCTTCTACGGCTACAACTGCCAACGACACGCCCACAATCTCTTTCCCAACTACCTGGTCGACGACCGTGAGAAACGTCCGCTCAAGGGCAACACGCGCGGCCTGACCGGCGAGACCTACGGCCCGCAATCCATCGCCGACGAGATGCTGAAGTTCGTCCGCAAGCATAAGGACGGCCCCTTCTTCGTGTATTACCCCACGGTGATACCCCACCTCGCCCTGCAGGTTCCCGAGGAAGAATTGAAGCAATACCAGGGCCACTGGAAGGAGACTCCCTACAAAGGGAAGAGCTACCTCCCCCATCCCACGCCGCGCGCCGCCTACGCCGCCATGATCACCTTCATGGACAAGCAGGTCGGCCGCCTGATGGCCCTGCTCAAGGAACTGAACCTCGATGAAAACACCCTCGTCCTCTTCACCTCCGACAATGGAACCACCTTCCTGAAGGAGCAGGTGGATTTCGAGTTCTTCGATAGCGTCGGCGGCTTGAACGGGCTCAAGGGCTCGGTCTACGAAGGCGGCATCCGGGAACCGTTGCTCGCGCGCTGGCCCGGCCGCATCAAGCCCGGCGCGATCAGCGACCACATCTCCGCCCACTACGACGCCATGGCCACCCTCGCCGAGGTCGCCGGAACGAGGCCTGATTCCGGGACGGACGGCGTCAGCTTCCTCCCGGAACTGCTGGGTCAGAAACAGAAGAAGCACGATTACCTCTTCTGGGACTTCGCCGGATACGGCGGCCAACTCGCCGTGCGCATGGGAGACTGGAAGGCGGTCAAGCGCGACCTCAAGAAGAACCCCGACGCGCCGCTGGAACTCTACAATCTCAGGACCGACCGCAACGAGACCACTGACGTCGCCAAGCAGAAACCCGACCTCGTCCGGAAGCTTGAGCGCATCATGCTTGACGCCCGCGACGAACCGGAGATCAAGCCCTTCCGGTTCGGCCGCTACGATTGATCGCGTCAGTCCCCGTCCAGCAGGTCTCCCAGACCGCCGAGCACGGAGCCCTCGCCCTTGCGCGAACCTCCCGCCGACGGAGCGTGCGCCAGAATCCGATCCGCCATCCGGGAGAACGGCATGCTCTGGAGGATCACGGTCCCGTGCCCCCGGAGCGTCGCGAGGAACATCCCTTCCCCGCCGAAGAACATCGACTTTAGGTTTCCGGCGCGTTCGATGTCGTAGTCGATGCCGCTGGTGAAGCTGACCAGGCAACCCGTGTCCACCCGCAGGGTCTCGCCCTGTAACTGCTTCATGATCAGCGTCCCCCCAGCGTGAACGAAAGCCTTCCCGTCGCCGCGCAACCGCTGAAGAATGAAACCCTCCCCACCGAAGAAACCGGCTCCCAGCCGCTTCTGGAACGCGATGCCCACCTGAGTCCCCAGGGCGGCGCAGAGGAAGGCGTCCTTCTGGCAGAGCAATTCCCCGCCGCACTGGGCCAGATCAACCGGCATGATCTTGCCGGGATAGGGCGCGGCGAAAGCCACGCGCTTCTTGCCCTGGCCCTGGTTGGTGAAATGCGTCATGAAAAGCGACTCGCCCGTGAACACGCGCTTGCCCACCTGCAGCATCTTCCCGAAGAAACCCTGATTCGGATCGGAGCCGTCGCCCATCTTGGCCTCGAAAGCGATGCCGTCCTCCATGTAGTTCATCGCGCCCGCCTCAGCGATGACCGTTTCGCCCGGATCGAGCTCGATCTCCACAATCTGGATGTCGTCACCGAACAGTTCGTAATCAATTTCGTGGCATTGCATGGCGTTGGGATGGCTGAGGGTTGAGAGAGGAAGTGAGTTAAGAGAGGCGGCTGTCGCGAAAGGTTGTTGGTTGGGTTTCTGCGGAGTGTGGCGGGCGGCGGAGACGGAGGCCATTCCAAAGTCGTCTCCGAATTCGCACGCCGGCCGAATGGCTCCGCGCATGTTGGTTTGGAGTTCCGCCTTCAGGCGGTCGCGGCGCAGGGAAACGCCGAAAGCCAAAACCGCGTAAACGCGGAACTATCAAAAGGGGCCGCGCCACACTGCCTTGACTTGATGCGATCCCGATCCGGCAGGTTCGCGCGCGATTTCACGTTTACCATCGCATACCCTTCGCCCTACGCTCCGCCCATGCTCAAATCGCTTCTTCCGTCGTTCTTGTCCGTTGTCTTGACTGCCCTTTCCGCGAACGCCGCTGACAGCATCCCGAAAAGCCTCGTCGGCGACTGGGCCTTGACCTTGCCTACCGACGAAGCGGGCTGGTTGAGCCTCAATCCGGCCAACAAGGATGCCCCGATCCGCGTCATGTGGGCCGTGGGCGGCGTGCGTAGCATCAGCGAATGGAGCGTCAACAAGGACGAAATCGTCTTTCCCTTGCGCAAGCGGCGCGCGGGGAAGAAGGGCCCAATGATCGTAACCGAAACCGTCGCTGTGCGCGTCCTTGACGGCTCCCTTTACGGCGCGCACCGGAAGATCGAAAGCCGCCAGACCTCCGAGGCTTCCTTCACCGGCAAACGCCTGCCACCCCTGCCTCCGCGTCCCGAACTTTCCAAAGTCCGCTTCGGCAAGCCGATCCAGCTCTTCAACGGCCGTGACCTCACGGGCTGGAAACCGTGGCGGCCTCACAAGAAGATGGGCTGGTCCGCCAAGAACGGCGAACTTGTCAACGAGACCCCAAAAACCGATTTCAGCGCCTATGGCGAATACGCCAACCTCCGGACCGAACGCGAGTTCGAGGACTTCAAGCTGCACATCGAATTCAACATCGGCGCCCAGCGCAACAGTGGCATCTACCTGCGGGGCATGTACGAGGCGCAGGTCGTCGATCGCGACAGCAGCATGAAGGGCAACAACGGAGTCGGAGCCATTTACGGCCGCATAGCGCCTTCGAAGAACGCCGGCAAGAAGGGCGGCGAATGGAACACCTACGACATCACCCTGGTGGACCGCCACGTGACCGTCGTCCTGAACGGCCAGAAGGTCATCGACAATCAGCCGGTCGAAGGCCCCACCGGCGGCGCGCTCCAGGGGGACGTGACCCGACCGGGTCCCATCTTCCTGCAGGGGGACCACACTTCAGTGCGCTATCGGAACATCGTGCTGACGCCAGTGGCGAGATAGCGGCCACCTGTCGGACCAGCCCTATCGGACAGATCAGACCTAGCGCCTTGCCGCAGCCCGATACATCCGCCCGGAAAAACCATTGAGCGTCTCCCTCAGCGGTTCGTAATTCTCCCCGAACGGGTCCTGAATGCCGCCGTGTTGCTTGAATTCCTTTCGCGGCATGGTCTTCCAGGTCTCCACCCAACCGCAGACGCTCCAGCCCACAAAATCCTCCCGCGCGAACATCCGTTCGCAAAACTCCCGCGTCATCTCCGCGCGATGTTCCTGGTCGACGGCATGCGGCCCGTGCGGGTTGGGCATGTTCGCGTGCGGCGCATGAAACGCGCCGTCGCCATTGAAGAACGGCTTGTCCGTCAACTTTGACCAGCGGGCCAGGACCGGCCTTTGCTCCCGCCAGCGGCCGTACATCTGGTAGAATACCAGGTCCGTGTGCTTTGCCGTGATGGGCACGACCAAATCGCCGCTGTCCGTGTTCGCGTTCAGCTTGTCACCGAAGACAAGATGGTTCGGATCGTGCCTCCGCAGGGCGGCGGCTGTCACCGAGTAATATTGATCCACCACCTTCGCGAGAAAGGCGCGGTTGTCCTGAATCTCCTTCGCATTGTTCGGATCAACGCCGGGCCTCCAGTTCTCCGCCTTTAGCAGATCCTCCCACGATTCGAAGTTCGTCTCGTAGACCTCGTTGAAATGCAGGATCCAACTGCTGTGGCGCGTGCGCATGAAATCCACGTAGGCCCGCTTGCCCGGCGCCGAGGCGGGCAGATTGCGCAGGGCGCGCGGCCAGGTCGCGGTCGCCCCGCGCGCGGATCCGTAGACGTGTGTCGGGCGCGCCGCCGCATCGATCTCCGTGAGAATCGGACAATCCGTCATCGCGTAGCCCAGCAGCCATGGATCGCCCTTCAACGGCGCGCACTCCTTCCGCGCGAGGTCGTCGCAATGGCGCTCGAACTCCGCGGAGAACACATCGGGAAATTCCATCTGGTCCGGCTCCAGCCAGTGATGCGTGTTCGCGAAGACCACGGGCTTGATCCACGCCGTGTCGATCTTCGGACGCAACGCCGCATGGTTGTTATGGACGCCCAACGTGTTGTAGCCAAAGGCCGCCAGGTCGGCGGCGACCTTCGCGCGCACCCCCTCCTTCCACTTCGCGTCATTGTAACGTTCCGCTCCGAACGCCTTCCGCCAATGCTCCGCGTTGTAGACCTGGTTCAACCAGCCGGGATGGACGTGATTCATGCCCAGGGAGAGGAAGGCATTCCCCTCCGGCGTCACGAACCACCAACGCTCGCGCTTCTCCAACCGGAAGAACCCGGAGGGCTCGAAGCGAATCGCCGGGCAACCTCCGTACCTGTCGCGCAGAGAAAAGGCGTCAACCGATTGCGCGCGAAGAATCGCCGGAGCCAGCGAGAGGCCAGCCGCGAAGCCCTTGATGAATTGTCTTCTATTCATGTCATCACACCCCGGAGGGACGAGCTCCGGGAGTCCCATTCCAACGCCAACACCCCGGAGGGACGAGCTCCCGGGAGCCCCATTTCAATGCCAACACCCCGGAGGGACAAGCTCCCGCGAGCCCCATTTCAATGCCAACACCCCGGAGGGACAAGCTCCCGCGAGCCCCACTTCAATACGCTTGAACATAAAAATGGGATTCGCAGGAGCTCATCCCTCCGAGGGGTCTTGATGTGGCAGCGATTCTCTGAAGGTCATCCCTCACGTTTTGAATCCGCCGGTTCATGCCACTGCAACTCATTCAGTTCCCCTTGATAGGGCCACTCTTCCCAGTTCTTAACCAACCCGGCTTTCACCGGGTTCTCCACCAGATAACGCCATTTCTGACCGTAACTCTCGCCATGCCGCAACTGCCGGTCAAAGAAATCCTTCTGCCAGATGGGCTTGGCATCGCCCTTTGGCCAATTGCGCGTGCTCGCCGATTTCCAAAAGCGCACCCAATTCGCCAATGGCGCAACAGGCTGAACCGCCGGCGCGCAGAACAGATGCAAATGATCCGGCATGATCACATAACGTCCCACCAGCCAATGGTTAGCTGACTTCCACGAATCGATCAGGACAGCAGCGACGTCGACCTGGTCGAGCAGCTTGCGGCGGTTCTTTACGCAAACCGTCAGGTATTGGATGACTGAACGATTGGCCTCCTCGCGTGCAGGCAGGTGTGGGAGTGACTTACGGCCGGACATAAGAACGCTTTCCTCAAATTGAAGGGACGAACTCCGGGAGCCCCTTGCCAACGCCCGTTAGAACTCCGGAAGGGACGAGCTCCGGAAGTCCCATTCCTGAACCCAATGCATTCAAGTGGGATTCGCGGGAGCTCGTCCCTCCGGGGTGTTCCGACTTGGTTTGGGACTCGCGGGAGCTCATCCCTCCGAGGTGCTCCGAATTGGCTTTGGGTTCGCGGGAATTCATTCCTCCCTCCTCCCCAGACCAAACTGATCCCCCGTCCGCACGACATCATCCCCACGCCAGTGAATCTCGACCACCTTCTCGCCCATGACGCTACGACCCGTTTCGTCCGTCAGGCCTCCAACGATCTTCCGGGTCTTCACGTCCACGATGTCGCCGGTTGAAGGCCAGGCGTGCTTGCCATCCAGTCGGAAGGTGATCCAACCGGGCTCGTCGCGCAGGAACACGCTCCCGATCTGCCTCGGAGGCATGGCCGTGTTGTCGAAGATGTGCATGCGGCGGTTTCTTGCGTCCGTCACCCAGACCTCGGATTCATCAGGCGTTAGACCGACGCCGTGGCTCGGGCAGCCATGCCGCTTGACCGGCCCCGGCTCAAAGCCTTCCACCTCCACCCGATGCAGCATCTTGCCGGACTTCAGGTCCCCGATCTCGAACCCCAGCAGTTCATTCACGTTCACGTAGGCCAGCGTCTCCGCCCGGTTCACCGTGAAGGGACGGATGCTGTTCGAGAATGGACCCACCTCCTTCACGATCGAATGCGTCGCCGTGTCCGTCACCCTCAGCAACGGCGACTTCAATCCGGCGAGGTAGGCGTGTTTTCCGCCCAGTCCGTAAATCGTGTTGTGCGCGCCGGCGTGGATGTCGATCCGCTTGATCACCGCCCCATCCTTCGCGTCCACAACATGCCAATGGTGTTTCTCCAATGACGGCAGGTAGATGTGGCTGCCGTCCGGCGCGATCGCCATCCGATCGCAACCCCCGTCGTAGGGTTTCTCCCAGAGCAACTCCTCCGTGCGGAGATCCAGGCACATCATCGTGCTCAAGGTGGAAATGTAGATCCGGTCCGTGACCGCGCTGGCGCAGACGCCCTTGACGTTGATCGGCCTCCCCTTCTCGTCCAAGCCGCCGATGGGGATGCGCTTGACGAACCGATATCCCGCGTCGATGTCGTAAACAACCAACCCATGCCCCCCGTATTCGAGGTAATTCCGCACGCCGGGAACCGCGCAGTAAAGGAGGCGTCGCGTTGCGCTCTCTGCGGCGCCCGCCCAACCGCACGTCAAGAGAAGCAAGACCGCCACGACCATCCAAATCCGCCCTTCAAGCCTCTTTGCAAACATGCTTAAAGCCTGCGCCTTCCCGCCCCTTAGCGCAAGCATCGCGGAGAGAATGACAAACCGTCCTTGGCAGGCCGGACTGTCCTCAGTGAGCCTACGCGGGAATCTCCAACCCGGCTCACTGAGGGCAGTTCGCCCTACCTTTCACGAAATGACCGGGGCTCGAGTCCGCCGCTCCATGCAGAAAATCATTCCCGCCAAAGGACGCCCGCCGCATGATCTCCGCGTGCCCTGTCTTGTCTCCAAAGCCCATCTTGCTGTCGTCCTGACGTCCCTCCTACTCGCGGCCGGCTGCCGCACAACGCCCGAGCCCCAAACACTCCAACTCTTCGAGGCCACCCGCCCTGAGATGGGGACCCTTTTCACCCTTTCCCTCTACGCGCCCGATCAGGCGACCGCGAACCGCGCCGCGTTGGCTGCGTTCGCCCGTGTCGAGGAACTGAACGGGATCATGTCCGACTACCACGAGGACAGCGAGATCCGCCGCCTCGTCCGCAAACCGGTCGGAGAACCGGTCAAGGTCAGTCCGGATCTGTTGAATATCCTGCAGATTTCGCGCCGCCTGTCTGAAGACACGGACGCGGCGTTCGACGTCACGATCGGGCCCCTGATCCGTTACTGGCGCCGCGCCCGCCGTCAACGTTCCCTCCCCGATCCCGAGCGCCTCGCGCAGGTTCGACCGGCGGTGGGATACGAGAAACTCCAGCTGGAGCCAGACGCCGGGACGGTCACTCTGCTGGCCTCAAACATGTTCATCGACCTCGGCGGAATCGCCAAGGGCTACGCCGCCGACCAGGCATTGAAGACCCTGCGCGAGCATGGAATCAACCGCGCCCTGGTCGCGGCCTCCGGCGATATCCGCGTCGGCGATTCGCCCCCGGGAAAATCCGGCTGGAAGGTGGGAGTCGCCTCCATCGACGCAACCGGCGACGATCTCACCGAGGCCCTGCTCCTGAAAAACGCCGCTGTCTCCACCTCCGGCGACACCGAACAATACGTCCTCATCGACGGCGTCCGCTACTCGCACATCGTCGATCCGAAGAGCGGCCTCGGACTCCGCAAACGCATCGGGGTCACGATCGTTTCCACCAACGCCACCTCGACCGACAGCCTCGCCACCGCAATCAGCGTGCTGGGGGCCAAAAAGGGATTGGAACTGATCGCCCGCCGGCCGGGAACCGAGGCCCTGATTGTCGAAAAGGACGACCGGGGAACGCGCCACGCGGCATCCCCCGGATTTGCCAACCTGCCTCGGCCCCAAGGAGCCTCAGCGCGAGCGGCTCCTTGACGCATGTGAGATTGCCGGGCGGGTTCTCGCCGGATGGGCCAAGGAGGGGCGACATGTCTCCAGCCCCAAAAGACCCCCGACGCCTCCCTGCCCAAAGTGCGCTTTTCTGTCCCCCTCCGGGGCCACGGCGACAGGAATGTCGCCGCTCCTTGATTATTTCGCATTCCGAATTCCCATTCCGCATTGGGAAAAATGTTTGTCACCTTTTCGTCGCATCCCGCCACCTGATGGGCAACGATGAACACCATGGCCCCAAGCCCCCTGTCGGAATCGAGCGACCTCCAACTGCTCGAACAGAGCCGCTCCGGCGACCGCGACGCCTACGGCATCCTGGTCGGCCGTTACCAGGGGTTGATCTGCTCCCTGGCCTACAGTTCCAACGGCGATCTGTCCCGCAGCGAGGACCTCGCGCAGGAGACCTTCATCACGGCCTGGAACCGACTGGCGGATCTTCGCGAACGCGAGAAGTTCAAGTCCTGGCTTTGCGGCATCGCGCGCAACCTGATAGCCAACGCCCGCCGCCGCGAACGCCGCGCGGCGACCGAAGGAGCGATTCCCTCGGACCAACTGGAGGACAATGTCGATCCCCTGCCCTCCCCCAGCGAACGCGCGGTCTCCAGCGAAGAAGCGGAACTGGTCTGGCAATCATTGGAGGAGATCCCGGAGAACTACCGGGAACCGCTGGTGCTCTTCTATCGAGAGGAACAATCGGTCGAACGCGTCGCCGAGGCTCTCGACCTGTCGCAGGACGCGGTCAAACAACGTCTTTCCCGGGGGCGCAAACTGCTTCGCGAACGCGTGGCTTCACTGGTGGAGACCACGTTGACCTCCAGCCGGCCGGGCAAGGCCTTCACCGTCGCGGTGTTGGCAGCTCTGCCCAACCTGGTCCCACAGGCCGCCGTGGCCGGCGTCGCCGCCACCGCGGCGAAAGGAACCCACGCCGCCAAAGCCGTCGCTGCCTCCACCGGAATCGGCGGCGCCATTCTGGGGCCCGTCATCGGGATCGCCGGGGCATGGTTCGGCGCCCACGCCGGCATCAAGGCGGCCCGGTCTTCCCGCGAACGGGAGTTCATGATTCGTGTGGCCTGGCAGGCCGTCGGAATGGCCGTGTTGTTCACAATCGCGCTGCTCGCGTTGATCTTCTTCGGTCGCGATCTGGCGCGAAACCACCCTCCCATCTTCGCCGGAATCCTGATCGCGGTCATATGCGGCTACGTGTGCGGCCTGGTCTTCCTGGTTGCCTGGTGCAACCGCCGCCAGATTCAGATCCAACAGGAAGACGGAACGTATATCGCGCCCATGGCCTCGATCGGCAAGGCCCCCGGCGAACTGACGAAGTCGGGTATCTACGGTAGTTTCGGCGGCGGCGTCATCGGCGGAGGCGCGTGGCTCTACATCCTGTCCTGGCAGGCGGGGGATTGGACGGGACTCGCCATTACGGTTGCGTTTTCCGCCTTGGCGGTCTGGCTCAGCGCCCGCGCCTGCCTGAGGAATCCGCGGAACTGCTTCACCGCGCTCATGACCTGTTTTGGGAGCATGGCGGTGTTTACCCTGGTCATGCTCAACTGGCGCTGGCAGCCCTGGTTTGGGCACCGGATCCCGCACGAAACCGCCAACGCTTACACCCGGTTAGGCACGAACTTCCTGATCGTCGTGATCTACGCCGGCATCCTGGCAGGTTGGGCGTTCAATCCGCACATGCGACGACAAGCCGCTGATAAGAAGGACTGACCGCAACGCCGCACGCCCGCAGTCCATGGCGCTTCGCGCGGCGGCCCTTGATCGTCGGGCAACGAAAAAGGGACCGCCACGTGGCGGTCCCTTGGAGATTCCATCAGAAGCCGACGTCTCAAAAATCAATCAGCTCGATATCGAACAACAGGGTCGCGTACTGCGGGATGACGGGCGGACGCCCGGCGGGGCCGTAGGCGAGATTGTAGGGAATCGCCAACTGGATCTTCGATCCCTTGGACATCAACTGCACTCCCTCCGTCCATCCCGGGATAACGCGGTTCAAGGGAAACTGGATCGTCTGGTTCCGCTTGTAAGAACTGTCGAACTCGCTGCCGTCGATCAACGTGCCGCGGTAATGGACGGTGACGACCGTCGACGCCGAAGGCTTGGGACCGTCGGTCTGCTTGAGCCACTTGTATTGCAGGCCGCTCTTGGTCTCCGTCCAACCCTCCTTCTGCTTGTTGGCGGCGAGGAAGTCGCTGCCCGCCTTCGCCTTCATTTCGGCCTTCTTCGCCGCCGCTCCCGCGGCCTCCTTTTGCAGGGCGTCAAAGGCGGCCTGGTCCGCCTTGAAGGCCTTGGCCTTGGCTCCGACACGGAGAACCTTCACGCTCTTGATCGAGTCGCCCTTGACGATCTTGTTCACGACATCCTGGTCCGCCTTGCCGACCACCTTGCCAAACACCGTGTGCTTGCCGTCGAGCCAAGGGGTGTCCTTGTGCGTGATGAAAAACTGGCTGCCGTTCGTCCCCGGTCCCGCGTTCGCCATCGAGAGGACGCCGGGGCCGTCGTGCTTCAGGTCCGGGCGGGTTTCATCCGCGAAACGATATCCCGGGCCGCCGCGGCCCGTGCCTTCCGGGCAACCGCCCTGGATCATGAAATCAGGAATGACCCGGTGAAACACCAACCCGTCGTAGTAGCGCTGCCCCTGACGGACCGAGGTCTTCATCTTGCCCTCGGCGAGTCCCACGAAATTGCAGACCGTCAACGGGGTCTTCTCAAAATAGAGTTCGGCGCGGATGACGCCCTTCGTGGTCTCAAATTCGACGTAGAGGCCGTCCCTCAACGCAGAGGCGGCTTGGCCGGACAGCGCGGAGCCAAGGAGAAAGCCGGCTATCAGAGACGCGGCACGAGCGGGTAGAAAACTGAATTTCATCGTGGGCTTGAATTTCATAGGACGCGGAGCCTAGGCGGAGAAGGCGGGAACGCCAGAAAATTCTATCCGCTGTGAGCGCCGCAAAAAGAACGCGCGCGGCGGTCAAGATATTCAACCGTCGCGCGCGGAACTCTCACGCCAGGGACGCGCCCGGGCCGAAAGCCGATTATCCCTTGGGAGCGGCCTTCTTCGCGGTCACGCGACGAACCGGAGCCTTCTTTCCCGAAGCGGCCTTCCTGGGGGCGGCCTTCTTCGCCACCGCCTTCCCGGGGGCCGTTTTCTTCGCGGCCGCCTTTTTCGCCGGGGCCTTTGCCGAAGCCGCCTTCTTGGGCGCTGCCTTCGCCTTGGCGGGGGCTTTCTTCCTCCTCGGCGCCTTTTTCTTTGCGGGGGCCTTCTTCTTGTCCGCCGCCGCCTTGGCCTTGCGGGATTCCTCGGCTCCCTCCTCGGTCTTTTCGACGACCGTATGGGCCACCTTTTCGATGGCTCCGAAAGCCTTGTTCAAGAGGCTTTCAGTTTCGCGGGTGAGGACCTTCACAAAAGCCTCGGTCTTCACGGTGACCTCCTTGGCGACCTCGCCGCCCGTCTTCTTCCCCTTCTTGAACGCCTTCTTGGCCTGCTTGCTCAGGTTGCGCTGGAGCTTCTTGGCGTTCTTCTTCGCCTCACGCAGGGCCTGGCGTCGGGTCTTGTTCAAATCGTCGATGATGCTCATGGGTGTTTCTCCTGTTGGGATTGTTGGTCTCAGACAACTCGCGGCAGACTACGCCCGGCGCCTGCAAAGGACAAATTACAAATTAGGCCGGGAATTGCCCCGGGTGGGACAGTCGTCGGCGATCAGTATTCAGTGATCTGTAATCGGTGATTGAATCTGAATGCCAATCACTGTCGCCCACGCGCGGCAGTCTCCCCGATCGTCACCCTCAATAACCGACGAAAAGATCCTCCCCCGCCTTCTCCCGCCCCAGCACGAAGCTCTCATGCGCCTTGAGAACGTAGCGGTCCGTCATTCCGGCGATGTAATCGCAGACCGCCCGATGCACGCCGTCTTTCGACTCCCGGCTCTTGAAGGGCTCCCCGATCCGGTCCGGATGTTTGACGAAAAACTTGAACAGTTCCTCCAACAGCTTCACCGCGCGCATGTTGGGTTCGTGCACGACGGGATTGTAGTAGAGGTTTTTGTAGAGGTAGTCGCGCAATTCCAGGTTCTCGCTCCTTCGTCCGGGACTGTAATCGACCAGCCCCTTCGGCTGTAACCGCACGTCGTCCGCGGAGGCGACCCCGGACGCCAGGATGCGCTCCTCCGCGCTGCGCACCACGTCCTTCACCTGCATGTCGATGATGCACCGGATGATGAAGTAGCGACGGCTTTCGTCGGGCAACCGGCCATGCTCGCGCATCACGGACCGATGCGCCTTGCCCCAGATGCCGACGTGCTTTCTCAGGTCCTTCTCCGTCAGCAGGCCGGATTCCAGCCCGTCATCCAGGTCGTGGCTGTAATAGGCGATCTCATCGGAAAGGTTGGCGACCTGGGCCTCCAGCGAGGACGACTTCGCGTCAAAACCCTTTCGGCGGCTTGGATGATCGTAGCTGGTGTAGTGCTTAACCAATCCTTCCCGTGTCTCCCAGGTCAGGTTGAGTCCGTTGAAGCCGGGGTATTTTCGTTCCAGTTCCTCGACGATGCGGAGGCTGTGCCGGTTGTGCTCGAAGCCGCCGTGGCGACGCATGAGCTGGTTCAAGGCGTCCTCGCCCTTGTGACCGAACGGCGGATGCCCCAGATCATGGGCCAGGGCGATGGTCTCGGTGAGATCCTCGTTCAGCCGGAGAGCCCGCGCAACGTTCCGGGAAATCCCCGCCACCTCCATGGTGTGGGTCAGCCGCGTCCTGAGATGATCGCCCGTGCCGTTGAGAAAAACCTGCGTCTTGTATTCAAGGCGGCGGAAAGCGCGCGAATGGATCACGCGGTCCCGGTCGTGCTGGAAGTGCGTCCGCCAGTCCGAACCGCTTTCCTCGTGGGCGCGGCCGCGGGTGTCCGCGGAAAACTGCGCGTAGGGAGCCAGAAACTCCCTCTCCAGTTGCTCCAATTCCTGACGCGTGCGGGCCATGCCGCTCAGACCGGCAGCAGTTCCTGCACGGAGACCCCCTTGAGATCGAAGAGCCGCCGGATGACGTCCTCGATCAGGTTGTTCGGGCAGGACGCGCCCGCCGTGACGCCGACCGTGATGGCGCCCGACGGCAGCCAGTCCCGCGTCTCGGTTTCCGCGTGGGAGTGCAAGTCGAAATGCCGGATCAGATCGCTGGAAGCCATTTCCGCCGCGTTCTTGATAAAATAGGTCGGCAGCTTCTCCTCGCCCATTTCGGCCAGGTGCGAGGTGTTCGAGGAATTGTAGCCGCCGATGACCAGAAGGATGTCCAGGGGCTCCTGCAGCATTTTCTGCAGGGCGTCCTGGCGCTCCTGGGTCGCGCCGCAGATCGTGTCGAAGAAGCGGAAATGCTCGTCCAGATTCTCCGCGCCATAGCGCGTCTGGATCGCCTGCTTGATGCGCCGCTGCACCTCTTCCGTCTCCCCGCGCAACATGGTGGTCTGGTTGGCGACGCCGACGGCCTTCAAGTGCTCATCCGGATCGAACCCCGGCGAGTAGGAGCCCTCGAACTTCTTCAGGAACTCGGCCTTGTCGCCGCCGTTCACGATGTAGCTGCAGACGTAATCAACGTCTTCCAGCGTGAGCACGACCAGGTAATGGCCGTTTGTTGCCGTGGCCTGGGAACTCGTGGCCTTGGTCTCCTCGTGGTAGGACTTGCCATGAATGATGCTGGTCACGGTATCCCGGGCGTATTGCCGGACCCGCTTCCAGACGCTCATCACATCGCCGCAGGTGGTGTCGACAAACTGGCAGCCCTTCTCCTGGAGCTTCTTCCGGGTCTCCACCTCCGTGCCGAACGCGGGAATGATGACGATGTCGCCCTCCTTCAACTCGTCGGTGTCCGCGTCCTTCTGGTTGCCGGAAAGGGCCTTGATGCCCATGGCGCGGATCTGGTCGTTCACCTCAGGGTTGTGGATGATCTCGCCGAGGATGTAGAGCGGCCGCTCCGGATAGACCTTTCGCGCGGCATAGGCCAGGTCGATGGCGCGCTCGACGCCGTAACAGAAGCCGAACTCCTTCGCCAGCTTCACGGTCAGCGCGCCGTCCGCCGACAGGATGTCGCCATTGGCGCGGATCCGGTCGATCAGCGGGCTGCGATAATGCGACTCCACCTGCGCCTGCACCTTCTCCATGACGTCGGGACGACGCAGGTTGATGCGCTGGGGCTTGGACTGGGTCGGATTCTCTGCGGTTTCGGTAGACATGATCGGGAGAGGGTATCAGCGATCAGGAAACGATCCATTGCAAAATCGCCTTCTGCGCGTGCAGGCGGTTCTCAGCCTCGGTGAAGATCGTGTCCGCGTGGGCCTCCAGTGTCTCCTCGGAGATCTCCTTGCCCCGGTAGGCGGGCAGGCAGTGCATGACCAGCGCCCCTTCGTTCGCTCGCGCGACCAGTTCCTGGTTGATCTGGTATCCGGTAAGTTCCTCGATGCGCCGGGCGGACTCGTCCTCATGCCCCATCGAGACCCACACGTCGGTATAGAGCAGATCGGAGCCCTCGGCCGCCTCGTTGATGTCCTCGTGGCAGGTCACCTTTCCGCCGGCCCTCTCCAGCAAGGCAGCGTCGGGTTGGTACTTCTTCGGCGCCGCAATGCGCAGCTCGAAGCCCAGTTTCTTCGCCGCGAAGACCCAAGCCGAGGAGACGTTGCAAGCCCCGTCGCCGACGAAGGTCACGACCTTGCCCTCGATCGAGCCGCGTTGTTCCTCAAAGGTGAAGACGTCCGTCAGGATCTGGCAGGGGTGGCAGAAATCGGTCAGCGCATTGATGGTCGGAATCCCGGAATACGCGGCGAAGTCCTCCACATCGGCCTGGTCGTAGGTCCGGATCACAGCGCCGTGGGTCATGCGGCCCAGCACCCGGGCGGTGTCCTTGATCGGCTCGCCGCGGCCGAGCTGCATGTCGCGCGCGCCCATGAAGATGACGCTGCCGCCGAGTTCGCGGATGCCGACCTCGAAGGAGACGCGCGTCCGCGTGGAGGACTTGCTGAAAATCATGGCCCAGGTCTGGCCGGCCAACGGCTGCTCCGCGTGCGCGCCACGCTCCGCTTTCAGCTTGGCGGCCAGGGTGAGGATCGCCCGCATGTCCGCGGAATCCATCGTCTCAATGCTCAGCAGGTGTTTCATGACAAAAGCTTCTCCAGTTCCGATTCGATGATGGACAGCCCTTCCCGGGCCTCTTCTTCCGCAAGATTCAACGGCGGCAGCAACCGCACCACGGCCGCGCCGGAAGGAATGGTCAACAACCCCGCCTCGTGCAGCCGGTTCACGAACTGGATCGACTTCGGCGAACCGTGCGCAAATCCCCCGGCGTCCTCCGCGAACTCGAAGCCCACCATCAGGCCGAGTCCTCGCACCGCCTTGATAGCGCCGGCGAACCTCGCCGCCATCCGCTCCAGCTCCGATTTCAAAAGGGCTCCCAGCTCCCGCGCCCGGTCCGCCAGACCGTCGCGTTCCACCACATCCAGGATCGTGTGTCCCACCGCGCAGGCCAGGGGCGTCCCGCCAAAGGTGGTTCCGTGCGTGCCGGGTCCCAGCACGTCGGCGTGCGGTCCGCGGATCCAGACCGCGCCCATGGGAAAGCCGCCGCCCAGCGACTTCGCCATCGAGATGCCATCCGGCAGGAAGTCCTCGCCGCCTTCGACGGCGTCGAGAATCCGTTGAAAACTCTGAAACCTCCCCGTCCGGAAATGCCCGCACTGCACGCCGTCCCAGAGCAGCAGCAAGTTTCGCTCGTCGCACAGTTTCCGCAGGCCAAGCAGGTATTCGGGCGTCGCCGGCGTGATGCCGCCCTCGCCCTGCACCCCCTCGATCAACACCGCGACCGTTGCGGGAGAAATCGCCGACTCAACCGCGGCCAGGTCGTTGTAGGGAACCTGTTTGAATCCTGGCACGGCAGGTTCGAAGCCGACCTTCACCTTGTCCTGCCCCGTCGCGGCAATGCCTGCCAGCGTCCGGCCGTGGAAGGAATTGGCCGCCGTGATGATCTCGAACCGACCTTCCTCGTGGCCAAACTTCCGGGCCAGCTTGTAAAGCGCCTCGTTGGCCTCCGCGCCGCTGTTGCAGAAGAACACCTTGCCTGGGCCGACAGCCGCGGCCAACCGCTCCGCCAGACGCGCCTGCGTCTCGTAGTGATAAAGGTTGGAGACGTGGACCAGTTTCCGCGCCTGCGCCGAGATGGCGTCGGCGATCTCGGGATTCGCGTGCCCCAGCGAGCAGACCGCGATTCCGGAGCCCAGGTCGAGATACCGTTTTCCGTCCACGTCCCAGACGTGGCGTCCCTCGCCCCGCTCCAACACGAGATCGAACCGCCCATACGTCGGCGCGACATGCTGCTTGAAGAGATCCCGGATCCCCCCGGCCGAAAGTCTGTTGTCCGTTTCGCCCATGGCTCGAATTACAGCGTTTCAATCCGCGGAACGCTCTTCACAGCACCACCTCCGTTCCGACGCCCTCGTCGGTGAAGATTTCCAGCAACACCGAGTGGTTCACCCGCCCATCGACAAAAGACACCTTGGTCACACCGGAGTGAATCGCCTCCACGGCGCTGTCCACCTTGGGGATCATCCCCTTCGCGATGATGCCTGAATCCTTCAGTCCCTTGACCTCGATCGTCCGCAGGTGCGGGATCACGGTCTCGGGATTCTCCGGATCCCGCATGAGCCCCGGCACATCGCTCATGAAGACCAGGCGCTTGGCCTTGAGGGCGATCGCCGCCTGCGCCGCCGCAATGTCGGCGTTGCAGTTGTAGACCTTGCCGTCCGGCCCCAGCGCGGTCGGACTGATCACCGGCGTCACGTGGTTCGCGATGCACTCCAGCAGCGGCTCCGTGTTCACCCCGGTCACCTGCCCCACAAATCCGATGTCGTTCGGTTTCCCGTCCTTGCCCACCGGCTCGAACTTCTCGCACGTGAAGATCTCCGTCCCCGAAAACCCCTGGGCCCGCCCTCCCAGATTGTTGATGGTCTCGACAATCTCCGGATTGATCTTCCGTGAAAGCGTGTCGTCCACCACCGAGACGATCTCCTCGTCCGTCACGCGCATCCCCTCGATGAACTTCGCCTGTAGACCGCTCGCCTCCATCGCCCTGGAGATGGCCTTGCCCCCGCCGTGAACGACCACTGGATCGATTCCGACCGCCTCCAGGAACACCACATCCCGCGCGACGCCCGTCCGCACCTCGGGGTCCGGCGAATCCATGAAGCTGCCGCCATACTTGACGACAAAGGTCCTGCTGCGGAACCGCTGGATGTAGGCCAGAGCCTCCAGCAACACGGACGCCTTGGAAATCAGCTTCTCCATCATTCTCCCCGGTTGAAGGTCACATACTCCTCGGTCAGGTCGGCCGAATAGATCAGCGCCGCGCCCTTGCCGAGATTCAGATTGATGTGCAGATCAAACTCCTTCTGCTTCGCGATCTTGCCCAACTCGGCCAGCGTCGTCTTCGTCGGCTTCCCCTGCTTCAACGAATACTTGATCCGCTTGTCGCCCGGCAGACTGTAGCCGACATCGACCTTTCCCTCAACGACCTTGGCGGCGCTGTAGCCGAGCGAATCCAGGATGCGTCCCCAGTTCGGGTCGCCGCCGCACCAACTGGTCCGGACCAACTGGCTGTTGGCGACCGTCCGGGCCGCGATGTCCGCGTCCTTGGCCGACTGGGCGCCCTTGAGCCGGATGGTGATGAAGCGGGAGGCTCCCTCGCCGTCGCGCACCATCTTCCTGGCCAGTTCCAGACAGACGTGGTTCAAGGCCGCCTGGAAAACAGCGAGGTCCTTCTTGTTCGAGGGGCCGATCCGCCTGTTGCCCGCAAGCCCGTTGGCCAGCGCGATCACCGAATCGTTGGTGCTCATGTCGCCATCGACCGTGATCCGGTTGAAACTCTGCGCCACCGCCTCCTTGAGGGCCGCCTTCAACGTCCCCGGAGCGATCGCGGCATCGGTGGTGATGAAGGAGAGCATCGTGGCGTGCAATGAAGTCGAGGCGGGCCGTTGGCCGTTGGGGCTCATGCCCGGCTCGATCATGCCAGCGCCCTTCGCAATGCCGCCGATGCGCGCGGTCTTGCCGCCGAGCTCAAACTCCACCGCGACCTCCTTGGAGACCTTGTCGCTGGTCATGATCGCCTTCGCGGTCGCGCGGGCGTTTTCCTCCGATGAGTTCAGCCCTGCCAGGCATTCCCGAATGCCGGACCTGATCTTCGTCATCGGCAGGGCGATTCCGATCCGGCCGGTGGAGCAGACCAGCACGTCATCCTCCGGGATGTTCAGGGCCTTGCCCACCTGCGCGCACATGGCCCGCGCGTCCTTCAGTCCCCGGTCGCCGGTGCAGGCGTTGGCGTTGCCGGAATTCACCACCACAGCCTGCGCGCCCGCCTTGGAGGCGCGCGGTTCGCTCACCTTCACCGGCGCCGCGCAGACCTGGTTGGTCGTGAACATCCCGGCCACCGCCGAAGGAACCTCCGACACGATCACCGCAATGTCCTTCTTGCCCGCCGCGCCCTTGCCGAGGCCGGCCGGCTTGATGCCGCAATGCGCGCCCGCCGAAAGGAAACCCTGCGGGGCGTTCACGGAACCTTCAATGGATTGAAAACAGGAATGCATCTCAAAAGGAATTTGAGTCAAAAAGGAGGGATGACGTTGACCGGAAAAGAGGACGAACGCGGCTCCCGAATCAGCCGCGTCGGCGAGAACGATTAAATTGTCGTCTCAAGTCCTGAGTCATGAAGCCACGGAGAGAACGGGATCGGAGGCCAACTGTCAACTGTTTGTTCGGCCATCGGGCGGATCCGCGGATCCCGAATCTCCCAAGGTTTAACACCCGCGATTCCGGAGGCTCTTGAGTCCCCAACCGCGCCTGGGCAGTTTTCCTGGATGACCTGCGCGCTCGAGCCGGCGCAGTTCCGATGACAGGCCCGATCTGAACGCTCCCGATCGAAGCGCGGCTTCGACCGCTGTTCTATGCCTCGTCCCGGATGTGCAGCCAGGCGTGGATGTGGGGATCGCCGCGGAAATACCAGACCATGTTCGGCCCCTCGACCTGGAACACGTCCCAGACGCCGTCGTTGCCGACATCCTCATTCTTGTAGAAGGAAAGGTGGAGACGGTCGAAGCCGCTCTTCTCGATCAGCTTCATGGACTCCTTCCGGTCGACCTCGCGGAAAGGCATCAGCAGATCCCCGAGAGCCTTCCGGGCGAGGTCCTTCTGATCGGCGGTCAGTTCGGACATCGGGATGCCGGCGAGGCCGTCGACCTTCCCGCTCAGTTCCACGGTCTTGTTGCCATGTTCGCCGCGGGAATCCCCGAGCAACGCCTGCTTGCGCTGCTTCCCGTTCATCATCTGAAAGACCTCGTTCACCCGCTTCGACTGATACCAGTAGACATTGTCCTTGTGGTCCGGATCCTCGTTGAAGGAGCGCGCCGCGTGGCCGTAGAAGATCGGCCCGCCGAAGGCTGCGCCTTCCAGGGAGTCGCCGTCGCAGCGCCGGGTGACGTGACGACCGGTGAAGACGAATTCGAACTTCCCTGTGCCGGGCTTCCCGAACAACGCCACGGAACAGCTGCCGAAGCCGCCCTTGCCGTTGTCATGCTCCACCTGCTTCATCACCGCGCCGCGATACTCCTCACTGTGGATGTTCAGGAAGATCTCCCGGATCAGGGCCTGTTGGTCCTTGTTGAAGGAACCCGCGATCCGATGCTTCTTCAGGATGTGCCAGTTGTTGTCCACCTTGGACCTCAGCGGATGATCGAAACCGAAACAAAGCTCGCCGCGCTGCTTTTCGTCCAGGCTGTCATAGAGGCTCTTGACCAGCGTCTCGGCCTTCGGGGACTTCGCCTTGGCCTCCTTGGCGGCAACGGGAAAAGTCACGGCTCCAAAGGGCAGGACCGCGGTCGCAGCCGCGGCGGTCGTGGCGGACTTGAGAAAACTCCGGCGGGAAACGGCGTCGCCGCAGTCGGGACAGGGGGTGTGTGGCTTCTTCTTCATGGTGGGATGGTTTAGCCGTTCAATGACGCAGTGTCACGTGAATTGGAACCGGAGAAAACGAGGAACGGGGTCATAGGCCCCATCCCGCGCTTCTATTTCCGCTCTTCCGCCGCCCGTTCCCAACGCGGCCGGTCGGCCATGAGAAGCTGGAACGGAAACCACTCGCCAAAGGCATGCGGCAGCGGGAAGCCGTCAGGCATCTCGCCCTTGACCACGCTGTTCGCCGCAAAACGCCCCCAGACAATTTCCTCCCCCTCCCAAAGTTCGGAGACCAGTTTGCGGTCCATTGTCAGCGAGGTCAGGTAGAGCCCCTTGATGGGCTTCTGCCGGTGCAACTCGACGAAATCATCACCCAAGTCCCAGGTGAGCCAGAGGCAGGGGCGGGCTCCGTACCAGGCCACCGCCCCGGGCATGTCGCTCATGACGAGCTCGTCGGACTCAAACCACCCGGAGGCCTCGTGGATAAGCGGAGGATGATACGGCGGGTAGACCAGCGGAACCTTGCGAGGCGACAGCAGGGTGAGAATCAACGGCAGAGAAACCAGCAGGCAAAAGACGCCGGTCAGGACGCCGCGTTTGGGCGAGAACGCCTCGGCCGCCTGATCGAGCGCGACCGAGAACATCGCCGCGCCAAACAGAAACACCAGCGGCGCAAAGGCGACGATCAGATTATCCGCATGGACAGGGCCCGCCTCCGCCGCGGGTTGCGACCGGGTGAGGATCTGCAGCAGGACCAGGCAGCCGAACCCCGACACGACGAACAGCCGCAACCGCGCGATGCCGGGATTCCTGAACGGCAACAACAGCCCCACGAGGAAGAACGCGCTGATCCAGCTGCCGCCGAACTTCGGCAACTCGTCCTGAATCGTGGGGCCGACATTCTTCCAGAATTTCGCCCAGTGGTCGCCCACGCCAACCTTGTCCAGGTCGCGCGGCGAATCGAGATCGCGCGGGGTCAACGTGCGCGCCAAACGGTCGCCGGGAAACCGGACAGAATCGTGGTGCAACGCGAAGCCCGCCGCCCCCAATGGCAGCCCGCAGACATCCACGTTGCGCTTGATCCACGGCGAGACCACGGCGGCAAACCCGATCACAACCATGAAGCACAACGCCGCCCGACGCTCGTTGAACGAGACGCCCACGAACACCAACGCCGGCAGGATCAGGATGGCGAAGCCGTAGCGCGTCAACGCCAGCGCCCCGAGGAGCGCGCCGGCCATGAACGTCAACGCCGCGATCCGTCCGAAGCCCCATTCCCTCTCATTGGCGCCCCGCTCCGCCGCCAGGAGGCAATGAGCCAACGCCAGCGTGAGCGCCATGAGCATCAGCGTCGGAAGCCCTGAAAGGCTGAATTCCCAGAACAAGTCCGCTCCCGCCAGCGACGCGACCGACACCCATGCGACCAGAGGATCAAACAACCGCAGGCCCAGCAGGAACAACAGGACCAGCGAAACGAAAAACAGGACCTGGTTGAAAACCGCGATCACGACCTCCGCCTCGTACTTCCAGAGCGACGCCGGGTTGTCCTTGTCAAACTCCGCCAAGGTCGGAATCCGAGTATCAGGCTTGGCCAGTTTGAAGACCTGCGCCAACGCCCACGGATAGAGGGGCGCGTTGGATATGTCAGGCAGCGCCCCGTCCAGCGGATAAGCCTCGCCGCCCGAATGCTCCCGCAACAGATACAGGCTGAACGGTCGTGTCAGATAGGTCGTGAATCCCCGACCTTCGGCCATGTTCCGCGCGAGCTGGGCCGTGTCCATCGCCTCCGGAGAGGAGAAGTTCTGAAATTCCCGCAGATGCGCCAGCAGGGTGATCCCGACAAACACCAACGCGGCGGCGACGCCGCGAACCAACCGCCGGCCGCCGCCCTCCTCCAGCGCGTGAATCCATTCCTGTAGTCGGGTCATGTGATGGTGATTAAGAAATGGTGATTTGTGATTCGTGACTGGCAACTCACGGCTGGCGACTGGTTCGCGCCGATTTCAAATCTCAAGTTTCAGCTCTCTGATGACTGATCACCGGTTTCCCATCACAAATCACCAGTCACCCATTGCGAGTCACGAATCTCCCCAACCTCAAAACCCTTCCAAGTGATACTCGTGCAGCTTGCGGTGCAGGGTGCGGCGGCTGATCCCGAGGGACCTGGCCGCCTTGGTGCGGTTTCCATCGTTTTCCTTCAATGCCTTCACAATCAGTTGTTTTTCGGCCTGCTTCACAGTCAGGCGATCCTGGTCCAGCAGGGGCTGGTCGCCGCCTCCGATGCTCAGGTCGCCCGCCGCCTCGCGGACATTCGCCGGGAGGTCTCGCATACTGACCGCATTCCCGCGACAGAAAACCACGGCGTGCTCGATCGCCGTCCGCAGTTCACGGACATTGCCCGGCCAATGGTAGGCCAGCAGCGCCTCCAGTGCCTCCGGCTTGAACTCCGCCACCGGCTTGCCGTTCTCCTCGGCGAACTCGCGCAGGAATGCCTGGGCCAGCAGGGCTATATCACTGCCCCGGTCCTTTAGTTTCGGCAGCCGGATCTCGACCACCTTGAGACGAAAGTAGAGATCCTCCCGGAAATCGCCGTCCTTGACCATCTGGGCCAGGTCCTTGTTCGTTGCCGCCACCAACCGCACATCCGCCGAAACGGTCTTGTTCGAGCCGACCCGCTCGAAGGTTCGTTCGCCCAGGAAGCGCAACAGCTTGATCTGGGTCGAGGCGTCGATCTCCCCAATCTCGTCGAGGAACAAGGTTCCGCCTTCCGCCTGTTCGATGCGGCCGATGCGACGTTCGTGGGCTCCGGTGAAGGCCCCCTTTTCATGCCCGAACAATTCACTCTCCAGCAGGGTCGCGGTCAGGCCCGCCGGGTGCACGGTCACCAGGGCCTTGTGCTTGCGCGGGCTGAGCTGGTGGATGGCCTTGGCGATCATCTCCTTGCCCGTGCCGCTCTCGCCGAGAATCAGCGTCGTCGCCTTCGTCGGAGCCACCTGCTGCACGATATCGAAGACCTCCTCCATCGCCGGCGATTCGCCGACAATGCTCTCCATGCCGAATTTCTTGTCCAACTGCTTGTGCAGCTTCTCATTCTCACTCTCCAGCGAACGACGTTTCAACGCGCGCGCAATCCGCAATTCCAGCTCGTCGATCTGCAGCCGCCCCTTGGCGATGTAGTCATCGGCCCCCTTCTTCATGGCCTCGACCGCGACCTCCTCCGAGCCGTAGGCCGTCATCAGGATGCAGATCGGCGGATGACTCAGGGCCTTGGCCCGGGAGATCAGCTTCATGCCGTCGTCGCCGGGCATGCGCAGATCGGTGAGGAGCACATCGAAACGCTCCGAGTCCAGCAGGGTCAACGCGGCCCCGGCGTCCTCGGCCACATAAACATCGTAGCGGTCCTCCAACGCGGCGCGCAGTCCGTCGCGCGTGGGTTTCTCATCGTCGGCTATCAGGATGGTGGCGGTCTGCATGGAGTTCGTTGTTGGTGATTTGTGATTCGTGAATTGCAACCGGCGATTCCGGATCCGTTTGCGGCAGCGGATCAGTCGGAGGGCGCGGCGGTCTCGACGGCGATCATGCGGGGCAGCGGTTCACGGAACGGAATCCAGATGCGGAAAGTCGAGCCGCGTCCGGTGTGACTGCTCACGTCGATCAGCCCGTTGTGGTCGCGCACAATCCGGTTCACGATCATAAGCCCGAGCCCGCTGCCTTCCTTCTTCGTCGTGTAATAGGGGTCAAAAATCCGCTTGATCTTCTCGTCGTCGATGCCGCCTCCGGTGTCGGACACGGTGATCCAGACGCCGTCCTTGGCCACGCCGGTCTGCAGGCTGAGCTCGCCGCCGCTGGTCATGGCCTGGATCGCATTCTTCACCAGATTGACCAGAACCTGCTTGATTTGTTCGGAATCCAGATTGGCGTCGGGCAGGCGACGTCGCAGTTTCAGATGGGTCGTGATCCCGCGGTTCTCGATCTCCGGCCCCAACAACTCGATGACCTCCTCGGCAACCTGGTTCAGGGAGGTCGGCTTGAGGTCCGGCTTGGTGGGACGCAACGCCTGCAGGAACTGCGTGACGATGTAGTCAAGCCGGGCGATCTCCCCCTTCGCCACGTTCAGATACCGCTCCAGTTTATCCACGACATCCGAAAAACCGCCCGCGGGAATTGGCTCGGCGGCGGAGCCGGCCTCCCCGACATCCACGGTCGTGCCGGCGGACCGCCCCCTCAATTTGGCGACCTCCCGCTCCATCAACTGCAGATGAATGTGCAGGGCGTTGAGCGGGTTCCCGATTTCGTGCGCCACGCTCGCCGCCAACAGGGTCAAGGTCTGGATCCGGTCGCTCTCAATCGCCTCGAAGGTCTTTTTCCGGGCCTCGGTCGCATCATGCAGGATCAAGGCCCAACCGGAGGCGACCCCGGCCGCCGCATCGAGCGGAGCCGCATAAAGATGGATGAACCGGGCGTGGGGATAGGACACCTCCATCTCCAGGCGCAACAACTTCTCCCCGGCATCCCGCAACTTCGCGAAAGCCGACCAATCCAGATCCGGGAGAAACCGCTTGATGGGCTCGCCTTCATCGCGATCCGGCCGCAGCCCCAGGATTTCGGTCACCGCGTGATTGAAATAGCTGATCCGACGCTTCGTATCCACGACCAAAACGCCGTCCTCGATCGTGTTGAACAGGGTCTCCAGGAACTCCCGCTCCCGCGCCAGTCGCTGCACCACAGTCTGTAATCCATCCGCGTCCAGACGGTCGATCCGTCCCAATACCTTGTCCAGGAAACTTGATTTTGGCTTATTCTGGGTTTCCGTCATGAATTCTTGCGTCAATTTGTCACCACAACTAACCCTTAATCCCATTCTGCGCAAGGGAGATAATCTGAGCCAAGATGACGCGCACCTGTAACCAACGGAGGCTACGCGCATTCACATTGGACAGCGCTTCAAGCCTGTCCTCGTCATAGCGCCAAGCCGAAACGATTTGCCGGCGTGAGAGTTCATGAGGAGCCGGTAAATCTGGAACGCTGCCAACGAGCCGCTAAGTCCTGAGGCAAGCCAGGGACGGGTCGAATCGCTGACCTACGGTGGCGCCGCATTCCCAAGCCCCTCGAATCCAACCAACGCTTCCGGGAGGGGGAACGAACCCCATCCCGCTGCTTGACGAAACGTCCCAGGTTCTCCTACCCCGCCAAAGCGGCAGACCGATCGCCAATAAACGCTGAGCGCAAAACCGTTTTCGTGAATCATTCTGAATTGACCGCGTCCAACGACGCGTTAACCTCGCGAACTTCTCAGACGAACCTGAACCATCGTAGATTTATTATGGACCAAGACAAAAAATCCCCGTTGGCCGGAGGCGAAAACCGCCGGAAATTCATCCGCAAGACTGCGGGCGCCGCAGCTGCGGCCGCCGCTCTCAACCCATTCAAGACCCCGGTCTACGGCCAGAGCCAGGCTCCGTCCGCGAACGTCACCGGCGCGAACAACCGAATCGTCCTCGGCCACATCGGCGTGGGCGGTCAGGGTGGCCGCCACGTGCGCGGCTTCACCAGCCAGCACAAGGACAACAACACCCTTTCCGTCGCCGTCTGCGACCTCTGGGAAAAGCGCCGCGACCTGCATCAGGGCAACGCCGAGAACGCCCAGGGCAACAAGGTCGACACCTACGTCGACTACCGGAAACTTCTCGAACGCAAGGACATTGACGCCGTCGTCGTCGCGACCGTCGATCACTGGCACGCCCAGTGTTCCATCGACGCCCTGGAAACCGGCAAGCACGTCTACTGCGAGAAGCCGATGACCCGTTACCTCGACGAGGCCTTCCGCGTTTACGACGCCGTCAAGAAGACCGGCAAAAAGCTGCAGGTCGGCTCACAGGCCGCGTCCGACGCCAAGTGGCACAAGGCCGGCGAACTTGCCCGCAAGGGAGCCATCGGCCCGCTCGTCCTCGGCCAGGACTCCTACATGCGCAACGCGGCGGCCAAGGGCGGCGAATGGAACTACAAGATCGACGAGGACGCCCGCCCGGACAATCTCGACTGGAAGCGCTGGATGGGGCCGGTCAACCGCAAGACTCCCTTCAACGCCGACCACTTCTTCCGCTGGCGCAAATACCTCCCCTACTGCGCCGGCCTGCTGGGCGACCTCGCCCCGCACCGTCTGCACCCGCTGATGATCGCCTCCGGCAACCCGGAGTTCCCAAGCCGCGTCGTCTGCACCGGCACCCGCAAGATCTCGCTCGACCGCGACTGCACCGACAGCACACAGATCCTCGCTGAATTCCCCAGCGGCCTCGTCCTGCTCGTCACCAGCTCCAGCGTCAGCGAGTTCGGCCTGGACAGCGTCATGCGCGGCCACCACGCCCGCCTCGAATTCGGCGGCAACCGCGTCAACCTGATCCCCGAGCGCCCCTTCGCCGACGAACTCGACCCCGAGGAGTTCACCAACCTCACCCCGGGCGAGGATGTCCAGGTGCACGAGAAGGACTTCCTCGACGCGATCCGCGAGAACCGCGAGCCCAACGCCGGCATCGAGCTCGCCATCCGCACGCAGACCGTCATCTCCCTCGCGGAAATGTCCGAGCGCCTGAACGTGGCCTGCCTCTTCGATGAGAAGACCCGCAAGATCACGACCGGCGAAGGCACTGTCCTCGACCCGATCACCTACGGCACCCTGCCGCTCTCCTGATCGGTTTTACGATTCCCGAAAGGGCTCCGCGCTTCGGCGTGGAGCCCTTTTTTCTTTTCGCTCCGCGAAGAACGGGTGAGGTTGGACGCATGGAAATGCAGGATTTCATGTCTTCGCCTCTGGGATTCGCCGGCGAGATCGTCGGTGTTGGCGCGGGGATCATGCTCCTTGTCTTCGCCGTGTTCTTCTTCCTGCTCTCCCGGTTCTACGTCCGCCCAAAGCAAGGCCAGGCATTGATCCGAAACGGAGTCGGCGGAACGCGAGTCGCTTTCGCCGGTTTGCTCTGCTATCCGCTCATCCATCGGCTTGAAACGATCGACCTCACCCTGAAGCGTCTGACGGTAGAGTTCCGCGACGCCGGTTCCCTCACGACGCGAGACGGAATCCAGGTGGAGGTTGTCGCTGCTTTTCTGCTGCGGATCGATCCGTCGCCGGACGACATTCTGAAAGTGGCCGACGACATTGGCGCGAAAAAGGCCGCGGATCCCGAGTTTCTCGAGTCCCTGTTTCTCCCCCGCTTCTCCGACAGTCTCAAAACGGCCGTCCAAGCGGCGGACTTTCAGTTCATCGAAACGGAGCGGGAACGCTTCCGCGCGGAACTGCGAAAGCGCATCGGCGAAGATCTCAGCGGCTTCACCCTCGACAGCATCGCGCTGGACCACTTCGGCAAGCGGGACTGGACCGCCGATTGATTGAGGATGGCGGAGAGGGTGCGAATCGAACACACCTTCCGACTTGACGCCGGATCAACGGTTTTGAAGACCGCGGAGGCCACCAGGCACTCATCACTCTCCAGAAGCTGCAAGGGACCGAATGGTCCGATCGCGCCAAAGCTATCCACGCCGTGATCGTTCGTGAAGGAGAAATCCCGACCGGCTCCCCGAGCCGCCAGCGACAATTTCCTTGAGCCTCTTTCAGACGCCGCCCAGCTTCCCCTCATGCACCTCCGTCCCCTCATTTTCTTCAGCGTCCTCGTCTTCGCCGCCTCCCTTCAAGCCGCCGAAACGCCCAGCGAGTGGACGCCGCTCTTCGACGGAAAGACCACCCGTGGCTGGACGCCCCGCGCCGAAGTCGTCAGCTTCGTGGCCAAGGATGGCGAACTGCGCCTCCTCTCGAAGAAGAACGTCTGGGTCGTCAGCGATGTGACGATGGCCGACTTCATCATCGAAGCGGAGGTAAGACTGCCGGCGGGAGCGGAAGGCTCCTTCAACTCCGGATTGGCCTTCCGCTGCGTCGGCGAGACAGGCAAACCCAAGGGCTACCAATGCGAGATCGACGCCCGCCGCCCCACGCAAACCGGCGGCGTCTACGGCATCGGTCTCGGCGGCTGGCTTTATCCGAAGCCGGACCAAAAGGCGGAGTTTGAGCGGAAGATGAAAGGCGTCTTCAAGTACGAGGACTGGAACCAGATTCGCGTCCAATGTGAAGGGCCGCGCATCCGGACATGGATCAACGGAAAACTGATCACGGACATCAAGGACTCACAGTCCTTGAAAGGCTATTTCGGCATCCAGCACCACGGGAAGGGAGACACGGTGAAGTTCCGAAACCTGCGGGTGAAGAAGCTGTAGCGTCGGTCTGTGACCGTCGCGTTTCCGATCGACTTGCCGAGTCTGCTTCAATCCCTCGTAGCAGCCGACGTAAGAAGGCTCAAACTCCTGGCTCCCGTCTGGAACTGAGCCTCGTCACCCCGGCTGTTATCGGCTGCCATTCTTCCCAAGGGAGAGACAACGGTCAAAGACCGCCGCTACAATTCCAATGAATCACTCCCTCCACCGCTTCCAGGCCAACCCCGGCTTGTCCACGCGGAAGCTGACCAAACGGGTGTTTTCCACCTCCGTCACGTAGGCTGTGCGGCCGTCGTGGCCGCCAAAGCAGATGTTGCTGGGCCTGGCTCCGAGCACGTGAATCTCGCGCAGAATCCAACCTCGCGGCGAGACTTTGACCACGGTCCCCTTGCCGTAACGTGTGATGTAGAGGTTGCCATTCACGTCACAACGCATGCCGTCAAAACCGTGATCGGGGAATTCCTTGAACAGCCGCTTCCCGGCCAATGAACCGTCCAACCGGATGTCAAACACCCAGACCTTCCGCTGCTTGCTTTCATTGACGTAGAGCAACTTCCCGTCGGGACTGACCTCGATGCCGTTGGTCGTGCCCATGCCCGCGGCCACCCGCCTCACCCCACCCTTCCTGTCGATCCGCCAGATCTGCCCCGTCCCTTCCTTCCAGTTCGGATCGCTGGCGTAGAGCGTCCCATCCGGCGCGAGCGTGAGGTCGTTTGGCTGACTCATCCTCGCCTCGTGGGCAAACACTGTCACCGCGCGGGTCTTGGGATCGATCCGC
This sequence comes from Verrucomicrobiales bacterium, assembly GCA_038126235.1. Classification (GTDB taxonomy): domain Bacteria; phylum Verrucomicrobiota; class Verrucomicrobiia; order Limisphaerales; family JAYPEY01; genus JAYPEY01. The sequence continues at coordinate 35,854 of JAYPFK010000035.1, read as the reverse complement.
AACACGTTGTGACCGACGTAGTCCGCGACGAACATGACGCCCTTGCGGTCGAAGCGAATGCCGTTGCCCACGCTGTCCCCAGCCAGGGTTGCGAACACTTCCCCTTTTCCATCCGGCGTCACCCGCCCGATGGTCTGCTGCTTCCCATAGTTCACGGCAAACACGTTGCCCTCGCGATCGCAGGCCGGGCCTTCGATCCCCTTGGTGAACTCCGCCGGCCTGGTCAACGGCTTCGCCACCCAAAGCAACTCGTCCGCCGCTGACAGGGGGCCAACGCCAACCAACACGGCGCAAGAGAGCGCCGACACCCCCCGTTTTGCAAACCAGCTCACTCCCATCTTCTTTCTGTGTATTCTGCGTGGTCTCACCGTAGCAATTTGCGTAAGCGGATGTCTTCTGTGGTTGTCCTTCACTGCCGGCTCTTCAGGAAGGCGATCAGGTCGCTGAGCTCCTGCTTCGACATGGCCTGGTCGAGGCCCTGCGGCATCAGGGAGAGCGGATTGGGACGCACGGCGGCGATGGATTTCCGGGCAATCTTGACCGGCTGCCCCGAGGCCACGGCGATCTGCAGTTCACTCTCGGACTCCCGCAGGATGACGCCCACCTGGGATTCCCCGTCGGTCGTATCCACCGAGTAGGACTCGAAGTCGCGCGCAATGCTGGAACTGGGGTAGACCACCGCCTCCAGCAGGTCCCTATTCGTCCGGATGCGCCCGATCCGGGTCAGGTCCGGCCCCACGCGCCCGCCCTTGTCGCCCACCCGGTGACAGACCGCGCAGAGCGTCTTCTCCGCGTGAAAGACCTTCTCGCCGCGCGCGACGTCGCCCGGCAGCAGGGCAGCCTCCAACTCGGCCAGTTTTTCCGCCTGCTCCGCCCGTTGCGCCATCAGTTGTTCAAGCAGGGGCCCCGCCTTGGCCTGCACATCCACTGGATAACGCGTCAACATCCGCTTGATCTCCGAGGGCGGGACATTGCCCACTCCCGGCGATAATTGGAGGGCCTCAACAAACCGCGCGCCGACGCCCGCATCGCGGCTCTTGTAGAAGGCCTCCAGCAGAAGCGGAAGTTCCAGCGGCCCGGCCAATCCGACCGCATCACAAAGCCTCAACAACTGGGGGGTGGTCAGGCGCGCGTTGGCGAACATCCTGGCCGCCTCGCCGCGGGCGGTCGCCGGATTCTTCGGGGACAACTGCGTCACCAGGAGATCAAAGGCGGAATTGTCCAATCGCCCGGCCCTGCTGGACATCCCCGCAAGGGCCTTGACCCGCAGCAACGGGGCGCGCGATTCATCCGCGCCCAACGCCGCCAAGGCGGGATCGAAGGTCTTGGCCTTCAAGGCCGCCGCGGCCGCTACCGCTCGCGCCGCCAGTTTGTCGTCCTTCGCGGCCAGAGCCTCCCCGAGCGGCTTCTCCCAGCTCTTGTCGAGCCCGGCTCCCACGCTCGCCGCCAGCACATCCAACGCCAGAGACCGCCCCGCGCCTCCGGTCAACATGCGCCCGACCAGGCCGCGCGCCGCCGGCTCGGCCAGCAGGCCGGGCAGCAATTCCTCGACGATTCCCGTCCGCGCCTCATCCAGCTTTCCGGAAGAAACCCAACCATCCACCAATCCCGCGATCTCGCCTGCCCAATCAGTCCGCTTTCCGGCGATCCCGACGGCCGCAGCCCGCAGGTCTTCGTTCTTCGATTCCAACAACGAGAGAACCATCCCCGCAGCCAGTTCGCCGCCATCCATCTGATCCAAGGCGATCAGGGTCCGCCGCTGCAGACGTTCGTTCCCGGCATGAAAACCGTCCAAGGTCCCCTCGCGATCGCCGATCTGGATCAGTGCGTAGATCGCAGCGTGCTCAAGGTTCCGGTCGATTCCGTCCCGGCTCAGCAGGTCAAGCAGCGCCGTGACACCGCGGGCGTCTCCGATTCTGCCCAGGGCTGCGGCGGCCTCACGCTGCGTCTGGGGCGCGTCGTGACGCACGATCGCCATCAACGGCGCGACCATTCCCTTGCCGCCAAGGATGCCCGCGGCATGGCTAGCCGCCTGCCGGACACCGGCGTCCTTGTCCTTCAACGCCGCGCGTATCGGGGCCGCCGAACCACGGCGAGTGTTGACCCAGACCGCGTTGCGGCGGGCGACCGGAGAGCCCTTGGCCAGGACCTGGTTCAGCGCGCTTTCCACATCGTCGCCGCGACGCGCCGCCAGTTCGCGCATGGCCCGGTCACGGACGGCAAACCTCGGATCGTCCAGCAACGTGGCAATACCGCCGGCCGGGGAATTCTTCCAGTCCACGCCCCTTCCGCGCGGATCCTTTGCCGGCTTGGCTCCCGCCTTGCGAATCCGGAAGATGCCGCCCAGCAGTTCCGGCTTGGCAATCTGCGAGGTCGGGCAGCCGATGCGGAACCAGCCGCCGGTGTCGATGACCAGCAGGCTGCCATCCGCGTCCTCCAACACGTCCGTGCAATGAAAGTCGTCACTGTGGGCCTCAAAGAACTCCTCCGTCCGGGAGCCCGACCAGGACGAGCCGCTGCGTTCCAGGATGGTCCGCGTCACCTTGTGGGTGTTGAAGAAAGTGACAAATACATTGTCGCGAAACTCCTTTCCGAACCCGCCTGACGCATACCGCGTCAACCCGGACACCGCGACGTGGCCGAAGTTCACGACCTCCGTCAGCAGATCTCCCGTGCGTTTGAACTCCGCCACCACCGCCGCCTGGTCGTGCCGGGGATACGCGCCGCCGTAGATCCAATGGACCAGGGTGTCCCCGCGCGGCCGGCCGTAGAACAGGTTCACAGAGCCGAGGATGTCTCCTTCGGGCGTGATGGTCAGTTCGGTGGGATTGTCCATGCCGCCGCCCGCATGGACCTGGAGGTCGCTGCCGTCCGGCTTGCAAGACCAGATCCGGGCGCCCTTGTTCTTGGAGACGAGGGTCTTGCCGTCGCGCTGGTAAACCTCGTGGCCCTTGCGGCCATGACACCAGTAGAGCCGCCCGTTCGGATGGAGGAAGGGCCCATGGACGTCCGCCGCGTTGCCCGTATAGGCAAAACCAGTTGCGATCTGCTCCCGCTTGTCGGCGACGCCGTCGCCATCCGTGTCCTCCAACCGCCACAGTCCCGGAGGCGAGCAGACATACACGGCCCCATCCAGCCAGAGCCCACCCTGCGGGAAGGTCATCTTGTCGGCGAACCTGGTGGACTTGTCGAAGAAGCCGTCGCCATCCACATCCTCCAGCCGGGTCACGAAGTTCGGGGTCTGTTCATCGAGGTCGCGGTTGTTGAGATTCAGTCCGGCCGTCTCGGAGACAATCAGGCGCCCCTCGTCGTCAAATCCGGCCATGGTCGGGTGTTGCACCAAGGGCGGACCGGCAACCAGTTCCACCACGAAACCGTGGGGCACGGTAACCTTCGGCGGGTGGTACTTCGGATCGATGGCGGGCCCAACCTTGACGGACGCCGGAGCGGCGACGACGGCAGAGGCTGATCCGATCACGAGCGCAAGAAACGCGGAACGGCCGAGGGATGCATTATTCATGGCGGGGTTCGAGGCTGACGGTTTCAGGGAATAACCGGACCTTACGTAGGCGCCGAATCCAAGGCAAGCGCCGCCTCGGGTGGGCCAAGGCTTGCGCATGAGTCGCTGAGCTTGCCTCAAGGGTAGGGCGAACTGTCCTCAGTGAGCCGAGCGGAACATGCTAACTTTGGCTCCTTGAGGACAAGGCGCCCCACCAGCATGGCAAATGCCCACCAAAAGCCTTCAGTTCCCCGTCGGCGGAAGGGGCGGCATGACGAGGTCCTGCTGCTCGCGACCGAGCTGGTTCACCTCGCGGTTCAACTCGATCAGGATCTTCTGCTCGACGGGATCCACCTTCGGAGGCGGAGGCAGCAAAGGACCCGAACTGCTGCGCGTCGGCCGCGTTGGCAACTGGACGGAGTATTTGCCATCCTGCAACTGCCTTACTCCCGAAGCCCCCGAGCTTGTGGACCTTGCCGGAACGTTGATTGCCGGCGGACGGCTGGCGGATCGATTGTAAACATTACGGTTGGCCGTGCTGGAGGGGTTCACGGTCGCAGCCCCCGCCTGCGGCGTGACCCGCGTGACCGAGGGCGTCACCCTCGTCGCCGTCCGCGCTGCCGTTGTGTTCATCCCGGGAGGAAGCTTGCGTCCGGCCGCTCCGGGTTGGCCGGGTTTCCCTGCGGCCGCGGCTGGGGCCGCCGCGACAGGCTGAATCCCGTTCTCCTTCAGGTTCAACTCCTTCGTCTCCCCCTTGAACTTGATGGTCACATCGCCCGCATCGATGTCGATGGACACGATTTCCAGATCATCCTTCGCCTCGCCGACCTTCAGCGAGTAGTAGCGGAACTTCTTGGCCTTGTCCTTTTCCTTGGGATCGTCCGTCTTCAGGAACGCGCGTTGTTTTCCCAGCAGGGTGGAGATGCCGGTGAGATAGATGTCGAGATCCGGCTCGGGCGGCGGCGGCGGCGGCGGCGGCTCCGGCGGCTTGGGTGGATTCAGTCCAAAGGGATTCCGAATCAGGATCACCTTGTAACGGTCGTTCATCGGCGCACTCCCGCCCGTTTCCGGAGTCTCTTCCGGCGCCAATTCCCCTGGAAGCGCCTCCCCGCGCGTCGCGCCCGGAGCCGACGGCGCCTTGGGCTTCTCCTCCTTTGGCTCGGTGGATGCGGCCCTGCCCTCCGCTTCCGGGAGCGTCAGGGCGGGAGGGGGTGGGAGCGAGGGAATCGTCGGAGCGGGCGGCTCCTTGGGCGCGCCCAGGACCAGCGCGGTCCAGAAGAGCGCCGCGGCGAGGCCGCCGTAGGCCAATGTCTTTCCGATGCGATTCACTGTGGGAGGATTTAGCGCTTCCGTTCGGAAACACCAACGCAAAAGCGGAGTTGCGGTCCAAACGACAACCGCAACTCCGCCGCAATTTCAAGCTGTCCGGCTCAGTAGGCGGCCTGGACGCCCTTGACCGAGCGCTGCTGCATCCAGGGCATCATGCCGCGCAGGCGCGCGCCGACCTTCTCGATGTTGTGCTTGGCGCCGTCGTTGAGGAGCTTGTTGTAGGTCTTGTAGCCGCCCTCGTACTCCTTCACCCACTCGCGGGCAAACTTGCCGGTCTGGATGTCCTTCAGGGCTTTGCCCATGCGCTTTTTCACGCCGGCATCGACGATCTTGGGTCCGACACTCACATCGCCCCACTTCGCGGTCTCGGAGATCGAGAAGCGCATCCCGCTGATGCCGGACTCGTTGATCAGGTCGACGATCAGTTTCAGCTCGTGAAGGCATTCGAAGTAGGCCATCTCAGGCTGATAGCCCGCCTCGCACAAGGTCTCGTAGCCGGCGGTGATCAGCGCGCTGACGCCGCCGCAAAGCACGGTCTGCTCGCCGAAGAGATCGGTCTCGGTCTCTTCCTTGAAGTCCGTCTGCAGAACGCCGGCGCGGGTGCCGCCGATGCCCTTGGCCCAGGCCAAGGCGACCTTCTTGGCCTTCCGGCTCTTGTTCTGGTAGACCGCGATCAGCGAGGGGACGCCCTTGCCCTCCACGTACTGGCGCCGGACGATGTGGCCCGGCCCCTTCGGCGCGACCATGATCACGTCCACGTCCTCCGGCGGAACGACGGTCTTGAAGTGGATGGAAAAGCCGTGGGAGAAGAGCAGCGTCTTGCCCTTGCACAGATTCGGCTCGATGGACTCCTTGTAGACGGAAGCCTGCTTGGTGTCCGGCAGCGCGACCATGATCACGTCGGCCTTCTTCACGGCCTCGCCGGTTTCATAGACCTTGAAGCCCTTCTGCTTGGCGACCTCGGCGGACTTGCTGCCCTTGTAGAGGCCGATGATGACCTTGCAGCCGCTGTCCTTGAGGTTGAGCGCGTGGGCGTGCCCCTGCGAGCCGAAGCCCAGGACAGCGAGGGTTTTTCCTTTCAACACGCCGAGATCGGCGTCCTTGTCGGTGTAGACTTTTGCAGCCATTTGTATGTTCTTTGGTTTCTTGAGTTGAGAGTTGAGAGAATTGGAAAAGCGAAGCGTCACGCCCGGTTTCGCGGCAGGGCAATCTGGCCCGTGCGCGTGAGATCCAAGACGCCGAAGGGCTCCATCAGCTCCACGAAGCGGCGGACCTTGCTCTCGCCGCCGGTCGCCTCGATGGTCAGGCTGTCGGACTGCACGTCCACAATCTTCGCGCGGAAGATGTCGGTGATGGAGATCACATCCGCCCGCGTTTTGGCCGAGACCTTCACCTTCACCAACACCAATTCGCGGTCGATGTATTCCCCCTCGCGGAAATCGCGAACCTCGAGGACATCCACCAGCTTGTTGAGCTGCTTGACGATCTGATCCACGGTCTTGTCGTCGCCGCGGGTGACGATCGTCATGTGGGAAAGGTCGCCGTTCTGGGTGGGGGCGACGTTGAGCGTGTCGATGTTGAAACCACGACCGCTGAACAGCCCGGCAATGCGCGTCAGCGCGCCGAACTTGTTTTCAACCAGAACTGAGATGGTATGTCGCATGTGTTGTGTGGGGCCGGATGTTGTCGTTGCATTCCGGCGGATCCCGACCGTGGTTGCCCCGAGGCTCCCCCCGCGAAAATCAAAAACCCGCGTTCCGATCGGAACGGCGGGCGACCTGCGCGCGGATGGACAATGCCCCGGACCGCGTCAGCCACCGCTGACGACACTTACCAGACCAAGGACGTTGTCCGCTCGAAACATGGCCGGGGAAGCTAGCAATCGCCCGTGATGAGGGTCAACAGGTTTTTGGGGGTTTTGAACGAAGCGGAGACTCAGACTGAGGCGGGGGCGCAGGGCGGAAGGCGAACGGCAAACACCCGACATCAAACTCTCAACTTCATAGCAGGAATTGCGCGCTGCGCGCGCGGACTTTGGTTCGGCGCTGGTCGCTCGTCTTTATCTTTTCCACTCCCCGCTGATTGCCGCTTGCCAAATCGCCCGCGCGTCCCGACAAGAACCTCCTCCAGCCCCGACCGATGGCGACACCTCCCTTCCAACCCGCCTGGTGGCTTCGCAACCGCCACGCCCAGACGCTCTGGCCCACATTGGGTCGGCGCCGCGTCCGGCTCACCCTCTCCCGCGAAAGGCTGGAACTTCCGGATGGCGACTTCCTCGACCTCGACTGGACCGCCCGAGACTCGGGGCCGATTGTGGTCGTCTTTCACGGGTTGATGGGCTCCGTCGATTCCCCTTACGCGCGGGGCATGCTGAAAGAGATCCACGCGCGCGGCTGGCGGGGATTGTTCGTCCACTTCCGAAGCTGCTCCGGCGAACCCAACCGCAAGGACCGTTTCTACCATTCAGGCGACACCGGCGACATGGCATTCGTCGTCAATGAGGTCAACCGTCGCCACCCTGAAACTCCCGTCGCCGCGGTCGGCTACTCCCTCGGCGGCAACGCGCTCCTCAAGTGGCTGGGCGAAACCGGCGACTCCAATCCCCTTGCGGCGGCCGTCGCCGTCTCCGTGCCCTTCGATCTCCAATCGGTGGCGGACAGCATTCACGAGGGCTTCAGCCGGATCTACGAGAAGCACCTCATCGACAAGCTCAACGGCTCGGTTCGCGACAAGATCGGCTCAAACGGCCATTCCATGCCGGTCGACGAAAAGGAACTGGCCGGACTGAAGACCTTCTGGGAATTCGACGAGGCGGTCACGGCCCCGCTGCACGGATTCAAGGACGCGCGCGATTACTACGTGACCAGCAGCGCGCGGCAGTTCCTCCCCGCCATCCGCCGCCCCGCTCTGGTCCTTCATGCGAAGGACGACCCGTTCATGAAGCCGCATGTCATTCCGACCGAGACCGAACTCTCGGACACGACACGCATGGAACTCAGCGACCAGGGCGGCCATGTGGGCTTCATCCACGGAAAATGGCCCTGGTCGGCGCGCTACTGGCTGGAGGAGCGGATTCCGGAGTTCCTGGCGGAGTTCTTTTGAAGTTCGCGCCTCCGCGCTCAACCGGCGCGCGCCTGTTTATCCTTCCGCCGAGCCTCCAATTCATCCGCAACCTTGATCTGTCGCTTCCACTGGCCGTAGGCCTTCCCCTCGGAGGAAAGCCGTTCCAGTTCCACGCGCACCGATTCATCAATCGTCGCCGCCGGCTTGTTCATGAAAGGCGTCCCCGGCAATGGCATGAACGAATGCGAGTGCACTCGAGCGCCCAGTTCCGTCAACCGACGCGCCAGGCGGACCGACTTCTCAGCGTCCTCCAACTCCTCGCCCGGCATGCCAAACAAGAAATCGACGTTCGGTTCAAACCCCTCTGCCACGCACAGCCTCACCGCCCGCTCAATGGCTTCCACCGAATGCCCCCGCCCCGCCGCGTCCAGGACCCGCTGCGATCCCGACTGGCCGCCGATGATCAGATTGTCGTTGTCCACAAACCGTTTCAGCAGGCGCAGCGCCTTCGCCGAAACATGTTCCGGCCGGATCTCGGAGGGAAACGTGCCGTAAAAGAGCTTTCCCTCGGACCCGACGGTTTCACGCAGCGCGGCCAGCAACGCCTCAATCGCGTCGAGATTCACGCTCTCGTCCTTCGAACCATAGGACAGCGACGTCGGCGTGATGAAGCGATAATACCGCGAACCGACGCGCTTCAGCGTGCGAGCATGCTCGCAGATGTTCTCCACCGAGCGATGTCGGAACCGCGCCTTCGAAACGAACGGCGTCTGGCAGAACCGGCAACTGTAGACGCAGCCCCGCGTGATCTCGATCGGCCCCATCTTGCCGGACGAGGGAAAGGGCGGATAGACATCCAGATCGAGCAACGGCGCCCGGGGATTCCTCGCCACCCGGCCGCCACGCCGAAAAGCCAGCCCCGCGATGTCGCTCCAATCGGCTCCAGTGGCCAAACGACGGGCCAGTTCGACCATCGTCCGTTCGCCCTCCCCACAGACAACAAAATCGAACCCCGCGTCCAAGGTCTGCTCCGGCTCCGCGGTCGCGTGCACGCCCCCGGCAACGTGCAGAACGTTCGCGTCCTCCTCCGCGGCCCGCGCGCGAGCCAGTTCCTCGACAATCTTCCCGAACTGAGGTGAATAGAAAGACCAGCCCACCAGCGCGGTTCGCGAGTTCCGCGCCGCCGAGGCGACCTCCTCCGCCAATTCCCGGAGCGTCCCCGGAAACCTCACCTCGACGCGCGCCGTGGCCGGCTCTTTCTGCAACGCGCCGGCCAGCGCATTCAGCGCGTATGTTCCCGGCTTACGATAGTAAAAGATGACGGTGAGCCCGTCGGCCTGTTCCACAGTTTCCATGAGCGATTCGGCAAGTCTAACGGACCGGGTCAACGCCGCCCTTCGCGGGAAGTCCAAATCGTCGCAAAAGGTGGAGCGAACTGTCCAGAGTGAGCCGGCGTGAACATGCCCCAGAGGCGGCTCATCGGGGACACCCCCCCCCGACCGACCTCCTTCGCGTACCGGGAGGGTTAACACGATTCAAGCGTTGGCCTCATACATTGACGCCTGCGTCCTTGAATTTGCGGCCCCTCTCCGGTAGACATCCGACAGAGTCGCCAACACTCCGAAAGCGCCATGCAACATTACCAGATTCCCTGCCCAAGCTGCGGCAAGCCCGTCCCGTTCGATTCCGACATGCTCCGCTGGGGCGAGATCACCTGCCCCAACTTCGACTGCATGCAGCCGGTCAAGATCCCCAAGGAGCCTGATTCCTCCATGGAGGTCGATGCCCCCACACCTTCAGCTCCGGAACCTGAACCCGCGCCGGTCGAAGAATTCACGCCGCCCCCGGCCCCGGAACCCGCGTCGGCTCCGGAGGGGGAGCTCGCTCTGGAGCCCGCCGATTCCGTGGAGGAGGCTCCCCCTCCTGCGCCCCCCACGGTCGAGCAGGCACCGCCCCTGTCTCCTCCCATCCAACCGCCCACCGAAAATGCCCCCGACGGCCGGCCGCCATCCACGGAGACGATGCATTTCCGGGCTTCCGAACTGAAATCCCAGCCGGAGCCGGAACCTGAGACTGCTGAAGACGACAGCGGCGAAGGAGCGAAGGCCGGCAAACCCGCCGGCAAACGCAAGCTGCCGGAACCCAAGATCCTCATCCTTTCCGGACTCATGGTCGCGATCGTCGTTGTGCTCGGCATGATGTTCTGGCCCAAACCCGCCCCGCCGCCCGAAATCCAGAAGGTCGCCAAAGCCGGAGGCGAAGAAGGCGGCTCAGCGGATTCCGGGGACGCCGCTCCCGGAGAAAAAACGGGAGAATCCCCCGAGGAAGGCTCTGCTTCCACGGAGCCGGAAATGACCGAGGAGCAGGCCGCAGCCGCCAAGGCCAAGGCGGAAGCCGAGGCCAAGGAGCGCGAGGAAGCCATGGCCAAGGCCAAGGCCGCCGCCGACGCCCGGGCCGCCGCCGAAGCCAAGGCGAAGGCCGACAGGGAGGCCGCGCTCGCCAAGCTCAAGGCGGAAGCCGAGGCGCGCGCCGCCGCCGAAGCCCGCGCGAAGGAACGCGCCGAAATCGAGAAGCTCTTCAGCATCGGCGCCTCCAGCGGCAACATGGTCATGGTCAAGACGGATGAGAGCAAGAGCTACTACATCAAGACCGGCGAAACCCAGAAACTGACCACTTCCACCGGGAAGATCCCCGTCAAGGTCCTCAGCTTTGCAGACCGCAAGGTCCAACTGCAGATCGGCGACGACAAGGAGCCCTACACCTACTTCGCCCCCTGACCGACTCCTCCGTTGAAAGTTGAGCGTTCAAAGTCGGAGGTTGGACGTTTGCCTTCCCGTCGCCGCACCGCCATGCGCCTTACCACATTCCTCGCCCTCGCTCTCGCCGCCCTGAATGCCACCGCGGCAACGCCCCCGCCCAACATCCTGCTCATCTTCACCGACGACCAGGGGAGCCACGATGTCGGTTGCTACGGCAGCGAGATCCCCACCCCGAACATCGACCGCCTCGCCGCAGAGGGCATGAAGTTCAACCAGTGGTATTCCGCCTCCGCCATCTGCACCCCCTCCCGCTTCGGACTGCTCACCGGTCGCAACCCCAGCCGCTCCAGGCACCAGTTGCTCAGCGCCCTCATGTTCATGGCCGACGAGCACAAGCAAACAGGCATCCAGCCCGGCGAGACGACTATTGCCACGAAGCTCAAGGAAGCCGGCTACCACACCGCGCTCATCGGCAAATGGCACCTCGGCCACGGAAACACGTCGCTGCTGCCCACACGCCACGGATTCGACAAGTTCATCGGCCATACCGGCGGCTGCATCGATTTCTTCACCATGACCTACGGCGCGATTCCCGACTGGTATCACCAGGAACGGCGCGTTCCCGAAGACGGATACGCCACGGACATCATCTCCGACGAAGCCGTCGCCCATCTCACGGAACGCAAGGCCGCGGACCAGCCCTTCTTCCTCTACCTCGCCTACAACGCCCCCCACTTCGGCAAAGGCTACAGCCCCAAGGACCGGGCCCCGGTCAACCTCATGCAGCCCAAGGCCGACGCGATCAAACGCGTCTCCTTCATCCCCGACAAAATCCGCCGTGAATTCGCCGCCATGACCGTATCGCTCGACGACGGAGTCGGCCGCGTCCTCGGAGCCTTGAAACGCCTCGACCTCGAACGCGACACCCTCGTCATCTTCCTCACCGACCACGGCGGCGATCCGACCTACGGCGGCAGCAACGTCCCCCTGCGCGGCGACAAGGCCACGCTGTTCGAAGGCGGCCTCCGGGTCCCCTGCATCATCCGTTGGCCCGGCAGGATCGCCGCCCGTTCGGAAAGCGATTCCCTCCAGACCTCCCTCGATCTCTTTCCCACCCTCTGCAAGCTGGCCGGCATCGAGGCCGACGACGCCAGACTCGACGGCCGCGACCTGGGCCCCGTGTTGTTCGACAAGGCCCAATGGAGGGACCGCACCCTCTTCTGGGAACTCGGCGCCCACGCCGAACTCGAACGCAAACCCTGGTCCGCCGTCCGCTCCGGCAGATGGAAATACGTCCAGACGCCCAGCTCCGGCGAATTCCTCTTCGATCTCGAGGTCGACCCCAACGAGGAGAACGATCTGTCGCAGGCGAACACGAAGCAGTTTCGGAAAATGACGACGCTCCGGGACAAGCTCGCGCGCGAGATGCGCCGCCCCTGAGCCGCGACTGCCGTCCCTCATTTTAAATGCCAATACCCGCCATCGAAACCGCGCGCCTCAATCTCGTCCTCCAATCCCCCGACGAGCTCCGAGCCTCCATCGCAACCATGCCACCGGAAGTGAAGGCCGAGTTGTCCCCCGCCTGGCTGGCGCAGGTTGAAAACGCCACTGCAGCCGATCCGTGGATCCATGGCTTCACCATGATTGAGAAGGAAAGCGGCAACCCCGTCGGTCAATGCGGCTTCAAAGGTCCGCCCGCGCGCGGCGTGGCCGAAATCGCCTACGGCGTGAACCCGGACCGCCAAGGCCGGGGCTACGCCACCGAAGCGGCCGCCGCGTTGACGGCATTCGCCTTTGCCGACAGCAGGGTCACGCATGTCGGGGCCCACACCCTGCCCGAAATCAACGCCTCCACCCAGGTTCTCGCCAAGTGCGATTTCAAACACATCGGCGAAGTCATCGATCCCGAAGACGGCCTCGTCTGGCGCTGGGAGAAATCCCGGTTCACACCGTCGCAGGAATAGGACCTTCGGCGTCAATACCGGAGAAGATCCCGCGCCAACCACGCCCTTGGAACGAACGCCCGACAAATCGAACCTGACATGTAAAAATCCCGTACGTGATTATTACATGTATAGTTCACCGCCCCTGAATGCCCCTTTTCGTAGTGGTTTTGCCATGGGATTGCGGCTCCGAATCACCCCCGCCATTCCGACAGCGATTCCCTGCCCTCGATCCAATCGGTGGGAACCGGCATTGTCCCGAAACTCAAGGCAACGATTCCGCCGATTCCGGAATCCTCGGCCGCGCCCGGCAACGGATTCAGGTCGTGGTCCAGGGAGATCAGGCAGACGTCGTCCAGAAAGGCGAGTAATGCGCGCCGCATGATGGGCAGAAGGTATGCCAGACAGGTTCGGCAGGCAACCGGCGTTCGTGACAGACAATCGCGCCCGCTCGACTCTCCCAGACCCTCCGAGACGTTGAAGTGGGCTCGACGGAGTCTCTCCCCACCGACATTACGAACCATCCGGTTACAGCAAACGCTGATGGTCGCTAAGGCGGTCGTCCTCCGAAGTGAAACCAGATGCCCTGAAGACAACGAAAGCGTATCCAAGAGTCGGTGGGGAGAGACTCCGTCGAGCCCATTTCAAAACCCCGAAGGGGTGAAAGCAGAGCGGGAAATGAACCTGGCGACGCACAATGAAACGCCGACCACAGGATTAAGCCGGCAGCTGGCGGAAGGGCCAAGCGCAACCGCCCGCCCCTTCAAACCACCCGCAGCGAGAAGTCCTTCATGCCGTATATCGTCCGACCGTCCACGTGAAGGAAGCCGTCGGCCTTGAGGAGCTTCTTCTCGTCGTCGAAAGAGATGATCACAGCCTCGACGGTGACTTCGTGGTCGGTGGGGATGATCTGGCCTCGATAGACCCATTCGTGCTTTTCGCCGCAGGCGATGGTTTCGAGGCGTTGGCCCTCGCTCCAGCCCCAGCGTTCGACGGCGACGACCTTCAGCAGTTGCAGGAAGGACTCCAAACCCAGCGAGCCGGGGATCACCGGGTCCTGATAGAAGTGCGCCTTGAAGAACCACGCCTCCGGCTTCACCGACATCTTCCCTCGGATGAACCCCAACCCCTGCGGGCCGCCGGTCGGCGCGAAGCATGAGACTTCGTCGATCATCCGCAGCATCTCGCCGGGATACGGGGCCTCGGTCGGATACGGGAAGGCGCGGCCGTCGGCCAGTTCGTCGTCCGTCGGCATGTAGGGAACGGCCTCGCGGATGCCGATCTGGTTCGCCAGGGCCGCCGCCGAGAAGAACCCGAAATAGGTGTCGCCCTCGTAGACCACGCCGCGCGAGGAACGCACCCGCATGTCGAAGTTCTGGATGACCATGCCGCCCGCGTTGGAGACGCGCGTGATGGTGATGTCGATGGCCAGGACGCCCATGTCCGGCGTGACCGGCATGTGCTGGATCGCCGAGCCGCCGAGATTGCGGAAGCGCAGGTCGGTCTCGCTGGTCAAGGCAGAGCCCAAATAGGCCGCCAACCAACCGCAGGGTTGCAGCGCGATTTCCAGCAATACCGAGAACGGCATGTCCCCCTGCCGGTTTTCCGCGAAATACCATTCATCGGCCGGCACGTCGTACTGCGCCTCGATCACGCCGCCGGAATCCAGTTTCCACTGCTCGCAGTTCGAAATTTCTACAACCCGGTCAAGGAACTGATAGGGCGGCCCCGGCAGGCGAGCGATCCGGCGTTCATTGTCGAAGACCTTGTAGCGCTCGCCAAAGGCCTCCGAGGGATTGCCGATGGCAAACGCCCGGATGCTGTCGAAATCGAAGATGGGGGCTTTTGCCATCCCGCCCGTAGCAGCCGACGTGAGGAGGCTCTGCCCCTCTTCGGCGGAACTGGAATGAGCCTCCTCACGTCGGCTGCTACGCCCATCCCAGGTCGCCTGAATACTCTCCCGCGTCGCGCCGGTGAAACGGATCGACATGTTGGAGATCTCGACCGTGGCCTTGTCGTCGGAATACATCAGGGCGTCCACGACCGCATACGGCTCGGGGCGATAGCCCAGCTCCTTGATCGAGATCACGTAGGTGACCTTCTTCGTCGACTGAATCACCTGGCCACGGCACTTGAGCTGGCTCTTCACCTCAGTGACCGGCTCGGGAGCCACGGTCGCCTTCTCGAAAACCCACCCCAACCGCAGCAGGAACACGCGCAGGGTGTGCAGGCAGCATTCGAACATCAGCGTACCCGGCATCACCATGTCGTCGCAGAAGTGGCAGGTCAGGAACCAGTCGTCGGGATGGATGTCCGCCTCGCCGGTGATGCGCCCGATTCCGAAGCGTCCGCCGGTCGGATCGAGTTCCGTGATACGATGCACCAGTCGCATGCGACCGTCCGGAAGCGTCAACGGATCGGTCAGGTTCAAACCCGCGAACGCCTCCCCGAAACAACCCGCCAGATCGCCGCGCCGCAGCGCGTTCAACTGTTCGTCGGAATACGCTTCAATCCCGTTCCACGGCACGAACGGCGACCACCCTTCCGGCAACTTCCCGGGCATCGGCCGCAGGTCAAGCTTCGTGTGGATGATGCCCTTGCCTGCGTCCAGTTCCTCCTGCGTGAAGAAGCCCGCGCAGCCATCGCGCATGGTCAGCAGTTTCTCGCCGTTGACCGTGCCGTCGAAGCCGAAGCGGAACAACCAAGTGTCGCCCTGCCGGAAGAAATGATCGATGTAGATGTCGTAGCGGATGGTGTCGCCCTCGACCGGCAGACCTCGATGAAAGGTCACCACCGCGTCAAGCAGGCGATAGACCGCCCTGCCCTTCGTCTGGAAATCGATTCCCAGGAAGCCCGACAAGAACAGGTCCGCCTGCCCTGCCTCGACCGCAATGCAGGTCGGGATGCGACCAGCGTCGAGATACCAGGCTCCGGCTTGTATGTCGTGCTCGGTGACGACCCGCCCCGAGGTCATCGACAACGGCTCGCCCTCAATGTCGAGCACGCGATGCGCGAGCATCAGGGGATCGTCGGGCAGTCGCACGCGCGTCGGATGCTGATCCACTTCCAGGAACTTCTTCCCAAGGACCTTGCCGATCTTCCCGATGGCAAACTCCATGCACTGCGCGAAATTCAGCGAACGGGGAACCTCGTCCGGGTATTCCTCATACGCCTCCCTTGGCGCGACGAAGCCCGGCTCCGCGGGCGAAGGCGGCTCCTGGAAGCTCCTTGTGGCCGGCTCCGCCACCCCCGCTCCTTCCATGGCGGCCAGCAACCGGTTCTCCCGCTCCACGCCGGCCGCCATCGTCTGGAACAGGTTCTGCGAAAAGCGCAGGTAGGCCTCATGCGCCTCGACCCGCGCCGCTTCCGCGGCCGTCCATTCCTCGATCAACGCGGCGTTGTCTCCAGTCACCGTGCCTCCCTGCGCCGCGGCCACGACCGGGGCCGGGGCGGGAGTTGAAACCGGAGCGACCGTTGCAGCCACCGCCAACGCCGGCTCCTGGACCGTCCGAGTTCCTCTTTGTCCGGGATTCGCGCCGCCGGCGAACTTCTCCGGCCCGGGCGGATTGAAAGCCTTGCCTCCCAAGGGAACCACCACGCTCGGAACGTCGTCCGAGCCGTCTGAAACCCGATGACCGACAGCCAGGCTTTCCCCTCCGTAGAGAAACCCCAGATCCACTTCAACACCCTCGGCAATCAAACGCCCCAGAACGCGCAAGCCCACCCCCACCGAGTCCTTCCCGGGAACGGAGACCGAGCGCGCCACATGCGGACGGTCGCCCAGGATCTGGTCGATCATGCGGCAGCAGGTCGCGCCCGGGCCCATCTCGATGAAGATGCGCGCGCCGTTCGCGTAGGCCGTCTCGATCGTCTTGGGATAATCCACGCCGTGGAGCGCATTGCCGATGATCGAATCCGCCGCGGCGGCCGAGGTCAGCTCGTAATCGCCGCCCTGGTTGCCGCTGTAATAGCGCACGCCTTCCGGGGCGTTCGTTTCGAACACGTGCAGGTCGCGGTAGGCCTTGGCGACCGGCTCGGCGACCTCGCAATGCACGGTCGTCACGCCCTCGATCAGAAACAGGTTGCAGCCCAACTCCTCGATCAGGGCGTCCACCGCGCCGCGTTGTCCGCCGACAATGCATTCATTCGGCGTGTTGACGATCAAGAGGTAGACGCGCTCGCGCCCTTTCAAGGCCTCGCGGGTTTCCTCGGCGTTGCGGTCGATCACACCCATCTTCCAATCGACGGATTCGCCCTTCTTGAGCGTCCAGACCTTGCGGACGGAATCACACGGCCCGGCGAGTTGCCTGGTGAACAGGTCGCCCTCAACCATGCGCCGATACATCTCGTCGCGCGCCGACCAGGCGCGGGTGGAGAAGAGGCCGGCGGATTCCCCGAGGCTGTAGCCGATCACTTCGTCCGGCTTCACGCCACAGGCCTGGACCAGGTCGCTGACCATCGTCCCGTGCGCGACCTGCCCGAAGATCATGGCGTGATGATCGGCGGCGATTTCCGCCATCGTGGCGTCGTTCCAGAACATCTCGGAGACGACCTGGCTGGCGAGGCGTTCGTTCTCGGCGTCCTGCCGCCGCAAGAGCTCTGGCCATTGCGCGCCGATCTCGCGCCCCATGTCCAGGTAGTGATTGCCGGAACCGGGATAGATGAAAGCGACCTTGCCTTCGACGCCGAGCGGTTCGCGCGAATGGAAAATCCTGTCCGCCGAAGCGGGCCACGCGCCGCTGCCATTGCCGGCCGCGCCATCGATGAGCTTTGTCGCGCTCTCGCAAAGGCCGGCCAGATCGACCGACTCATCCGCCACAATCGCCACAGCCTGCGCGCCTCTTGAATGCTTGCCCCCGGAAAACCACTCCCGCGCTAGCGCCTCAATCCCCAGTCCATCACGTTGCGCCGCAACCGTGCGCAAGTCATTCAGCCCCTCCCTCAAGCCTTCAGCGTCATCCCCGCGGACCACGAACAAGGCTTCACCGCGAGAGCCGAGCGGCTGCCGACGTTCCAATTCAACCCGCTCGGAAGTCTGTCCTTCCAACGCCTCCAGCACGACATGCGCACAGGTTCCGCCCACGCCGAAGGTCGTCACTCCCGCGCGGCGAGGACCCTCGATCCGATCCCGCAGCCAGCTTTGCGGCTTCTCCGGGCTGCGAAAACGACGATCCCCCGACGCCAAGGCCGATCCGATTCCGCCAGTCGAAGGCGTGGCCGGCAGCATTTCCTGATAGACCGCCAAGCTGGCCTTCACGACGGACGCCAACGCCGATGCTGCCCCGGCGCGGCCGATCTGCGGTTCGACGGCTCCCAGTTTCAACGAGCGTTCGCGTTCGCCCCCGCCGAAGAAGGACTTCACCCCTGTCGCTTCCGCTTCGATCTCCTTCGAATGTGCGCCGCCATGTGTCTCCAGGTACTCGACCGAGGCAGGATCAACGCCGGCGTCTTCGTAGCCCCGGCGCAAGGCGGACTCGCAGGCTCCAGCGGTCGGCGCGAGGCGGTCCTCTCCCCCGCCCGAGGCCGCGCCCAATCCACGGATGACGGAATAGACCCGGTCGCCGTCGCGAACGGCGTCATCGAGCCGCTTCAAGACCAACGCCGCCGCGCCCTCTCCCGGAATCGACTCGCCGTTCGCGTTCGTCGCCAGAACCGCGCGCACATCGCCGGAAAGGTCCACCGCGCCGACCAGGGCATGGTCCAGTTCGCCCTGCTGCAACGCGCGAACGGCCGCCTCCAACGCCCGCATGCCGGACGACTCTTCACTCGAAATCGTGTGACACGGCCCGCCGATCTTGAACTCGCGCGCCAACCGGCTGGCAACGATGCCGCCCAAGGCTCCCATGGTGCGATTGGCGTTCAGGGCCGGTCCGGAGCTTTCGCGCAGCGCGCCCGTCCATTGGGCCAGTTCATCATCGGACAGCGAAAGCCCCTGAGCCTTGGCCCATTCCCGGGCGCGGTTCAGCAAGGACCAGCGGAAGTGGAAACGGTTCGTCTCCATGTCCAACTCGATGCCGATGAAGGCTCCGGTCCTGAGGCCGTCCGCCTTTTCCCAAGCCGCGTCCTTCAGCGCTCCCGCCGCAACCTGCAACATCAGCAACTGCTGCGGCAGCATCTCCTCCAGTTCCTTGGGCGGAATGCGATAGCGGTTCAGCGGGATCTTGAGGTCGTCGAGGTAGTACCCCCTGAAACGCTCCGCTCCCGTTCCGCGCGCCTTGAGCCATTCGCCGCCGTCCACGCCGAACCAGTCGCGCTTGAACGTCGGTTCCACCTCCGGTCCGCCGCCGAAAACGCGCTCCTGGAACTGCCGCAGATCCGTCCAAGGGCCGAAGCACGCGTCCATGCCGACGATGGCGATGGGGGGGCGTGTTGCGGATTGCGTGTCGCCTGACTTGGACTTCGTGCGCTTGTTTGGAGCCTTGCGCTTTGCCTTCGATCTCGCGCCGGTCCATTCCTCGATGAGGACGTGGGCGTTAATGCCGCCGAAACCGAAGGCGCTGATCGCGGCGCGGCGCGGGGTTTGCTCGTCGCGCGGGTCCCAGTCACAGGCTTCCGACAAGGCAGCAAAAGGGCTGTTCTCCAGGTCGATTTTTTCCCCGGCCTGCTCGAAGTTCGCGATTGGCGGCAGCGTCCGGTTCTTCATCGCCAACAACGCGCGGATCAATCCCGCCGCGCCGGCGCCGGTGAGCAGGTGCCCGACATTCGCCTTGGCCGCGCCGAGCGCGCACTTCCGTCCCTCGATCCGCCGGTCGCCCCAGAGTTCCTTCAGGCTGTTGAACTCCACGGCGTCGCCGATCGGAGTGCCGGTGGCATGGCACTCGACCAGGTCCACCATGTCCGGCGTCCAGCCGGCCTCGGCGTAGGCCGCGCGCATGGCGCGAAGCTGCCCCTCCGATGCGGGAGCCAGGAGGTTGCCCTCGATATCGTTGGAAAGCCCGATGCCCTTGATCACCGCGTGGATTTCGTCGCCGGCCGCCAGGGCATCGGCCAACCGCTTCAGGACCACGATCCCCGAGCCTTCACCGACCACGAGGCCGTCGCCTTTCGAATCGAAGGGCGAGCAGCGGCCGGTCCGGGAAAGCGCGGTCAACTGGGCGAAGCCCATCTGGGTGTATTGGCAGTCCGGCCGGGACAGGCCTCCGGTGAGCATGGCGTCGGCGCGACCCGCGAGCAGTTCGTCACAGGCCAACTTGACCGCGTAAAGCGAGGAGGCGCAGGCGGCGTCCAACGTGTAGGCGCCGCCGCCGAGATTCAAAGCCTTGGCCAGGACATTGCCGGGCAGGCCGGCGACCCAGCGGTTCAGCGGTTCAATCCCGCCTGCAGGAGCCGACGGAAGGAAGCTCCCGCTCGCCTTTGCCAAATCAGCCTGAGCCTCCTCATGTCCGCTGATACGACCGGCAGGAAACAACCTCTCCTCAAAAACCGGAGCCAGGACCTCATCATTCAACGCCGAGGAAGAGTCCGTCGGCAGGGCGATGTTGCCGAGGATCACGCCGACCTTGGATCGATCGATCTCCCCCATTTCCGCGCCGGTCCAAGCCTGCCGGCCGGAGTGGAGCAACAGGTGGAACATGGGGTCGAGCGAGCGGATGAAATCCACATCCAACGCCAGACCGTCGACATCCAACTCAAATCCCTCAATGAAACACCCTCGCGTGGAGTAGACCTTGTCCGGCGCGCCGGGCGTCGGGTCATGGGCATCCTTCGCCGCGACCGTCCATCGCCCGTCAGGAACCTCGCGCGCGGCGTCCACCCCTTGGGCGACATTTTCCCAGTAGTCCTCCAACGTGGGAGAACCGGGAAAAATACCGCCCAGCCCTACGATGGCTATGGGCTCCGAAAACTTCATCAAGCGCGCATCGACTCAGGATCGATGCCATTCGCCTTGCACCAGTCCACGTAGGCCAGCGGGGAGATCTCGGAGGGCTTGATCTCGCTGCGTCCTCCCCAAAATACGTTTGTGTAACTGACCGGCATCCCCATCTCCTCCAGGTGCGCGTCGATGGCCGCCTTGTGCTCCAGCACGGTCTCCTTGCTGGTGCCATGGATCACGCCCATGATGTTGACGTTGCGGAATTCCTCTCCCCCCTCGCGCCAATAGGCGTGGGTCATGATGTGATGTCGCCCCACCTCGGCGCCCGCCTCAATCTCACGCCCCGCAGGCACAGCCCAGTGGAACAGGGCGTTGAACTTGGTGACGCGCTCGCCAGTGGCCAGACGTTTGACGTGTTCCAGAAAGGTCGAGAAGCGGCCGATGACCTTCCGCTTGTTCAGATCCTCGGCGACCGTGCAGAATTCCTCCAGCGGCACGCCGGCCTCTTCCGCCCGCGCGTCCCAGAGATTCGCCTTCAGTTCCTCCGGCTCAAATTCGCGCTTCAAGGCTGTCAGGATGCGCCATTCCGCGTCGGTCAGGGTGGCGATCGAAACCTCGACGGCCTCCGCGGGTTCATCGGCCCGGCTTCCCGGCGGCATGCCGCGCCGCCGCATGTGGCCGACGCCCAAGGCAAACAGCCGCTTCGCCGGCATCAACCGGAAATGCTTGGCCCCGATCTTCTTCCGCCACCACTCGGCGTGTTTCTCCATCGCATACCCCTGCGGCACCTTCAGCGTCGTCCAGAGCTTGTAGGTCGATCCCGGCGAAGCGGCGTCCGTGGAGCGGGTGACGACGTGGCCGGAAAACGGGTCGTCCTCAAACAAGGTGTTGAAAGACGCGTCGAGTTTCTCCTGCGGAACTTCCCAGGCCACGAGCGCGCCTTCGGCGAGATTCGTCGCGAGCAGGGTCTGTCGCACCCGGCGGATCGTCCCCGCCCGCAGCATTGCCTGGATGCGCTCAATGACCGTGTCGAGTTCCACGCCCGAAAGGCGAGAGATCTCGCCCAAGGGGTCGCGTTGAAAGCCCTGAATCTGGTCCTCCGACACTTCCAGGATCTTCTGGTTGATCGGGTCGCTGATTTCCACCGGTGTTTCGGTCGCGTTCATGTATTCGTTTTCTGCAGATCGTGTTTTCTTGGGGACCGGGAAGTTTCCGCAAGAGCGGCCCGTTTTCCAACCCCTTTTTCTCGATTTACGGCGTGAATCGTCCGTCTTCGGCGCCAACCATCGATTCAATCGATTAATGGAACACAAAAATGTGCCTAATTTTCCCATACGCCTTGAATAGCGTCCGGATGTCTCAAGTCGGGACTTCATAGAGACAAGCACCAGGCGCCACGGCGCCGCCTGAAACCGGAGACAAGCCATGAAAAAAAGCCTCAGCCAAGGAACCAGGATCGGCGCCGCCGTCGCTCTCCTCTCGCTCGCGACCGCCTGCTACTACCGCGAGACCGTTTCCACCAGCCATCCCTACCGGATTCACCAGTTCTCGCAGCCGGTTGCCGCGCAAGCCGCGACTGCCGCCCCCGTCGCCGAGGCCCCGGCGGCTCCGAACGCCCCGGAGTCCGTGGTGATCCCGGCCCCGGCGGCGCCGATTGAAATGCCCGTTTCCGCTCCCGAACTGTCCCCGGCTGTCGCTGAACTCGCCAAACTGGCGCAGGCCCAGGTCGGCGAGGAGGTCCTCCTCAACTACATCGCTGGCTCCAGGACCGCCTTCAATCCCACCGCAGACGAACTCGTCTTCCTCGCCGACATCGGCGTTTCGGAGAATGTCATCAACGCCTTGATCCAGAAATCGGACAAACCCTCGGAAAGCGAGGGATCCAACGATCAGGTCATTGCAGGAGCGGCTCCGACGGGGGCTCCTGAATCTCCCGCCGTCGTCGTGGAAACCCCGAATGCGGCCGTTCAACCACAGGTCGCGCAACCCACCCCCGTGGTGGTCGAGCAGCCTCAGCAGATCGTGGTGGTGGAACAAGCGCAACCTCAGACCGTGGTCTACGAGGTCGAGCAACCCGTCGCCTACTTCCAACCCGTGCTTGCCCCCTACGGAACCTGGGTCGATATCGCCCCCTACGGCCTGTGCTGGCAACCTTCAGTCGCGGTGGTGAACACGGGTTGGCGGCCCTACGGAGATCGCGGCCGCTGGCTCTATACCGACAACGGCTGGTATTGGCAGTCGGATTACTCCTGGGGATGGGCGCCATTCCACTACGGCCGCTGGCATCGCCACTCCCATTACGGCTGGGTTTGGACACCGGGTGGAACCTGGGGTCCAGCGTGGGTCAGCTGGCGTCGCTCCTCCGACTATTGCGGCTGGGCGCCGCTGCCTCCCGCGGCCCGCTACCGCAGCGGTTTCGGATTCGTCTGGCACGACTCGCTTGTCGCCGTTCACTTCGACTGGGGCCTCAGTTACTCGGACTACTGCTACGTCCCCCTGAGACATTTCCATTCGCATCACCCTCGCCAACATTTCGTGGCCCGAAACCACGCGCGCTCCGTCCATTCCCGGACCCGGGTGATCAACGAGCACCACCATGACCGCAGCCGGACAGTCGTCAACCGCGGTGTCCCCCGGGATGAGGTCGCCCGACTGAGCCGGGAGGAGATCCGGCGCGTGCGCGTCGTCGATCAACCGGCCGGCGGCCGCTCCGTGATTCGCCCGGATCGCGTCGTGCGAAACGGCGACGACCTCGCGATCTATCGCGGCGGTCTCCGACGCTCGGCCGCCTCGGCCCCGGGCTCCAAAGTCACCAGTCGCGCCCAGGCCGAACCCAGACGAGCCCCGTCGGCCGGCTCCGCAGCGCCTTCACCGTCCGGGGCCCGCACAACGATCGGGCCTTCGCGGACGACTCCCGCAATCGCGAAGTCCTTCGGCGAGCCGGCCCGAAAGTCCGCGATTCCAGACCAACGCCCCCAATCCATGGGCCGAACGTCAGCATCCACGCCTTCCCGCAAAGGAGCTGCGCAACCAAGGGCTGCCGCTTCCTTCGCGCCCTCCGTCCTCTCCAGGACGAGCCCCCCGAAGCCCGTGACTTCAACCCCGAGTACGCCGCGCGCCAGCGTCGGAGGTCTGACGGCCCCCAAGCCCGTCACGTCCAGGCCATCCGCTTCCAGCCCGGCGCCTCGCTCGGTCGCCGCGCCGCGGCCGGTGACATCAACCCCAACCGCCCCACGCATCGCGGTCGGCGGGCTCACCCCGCCGAAACCGGTCACCTCCACGCCGAAGCCGCCGGCCCTGGGAGCCAAGGCTCTCACCCCGCCCAGCCCCGTCACTTCGACCCCGGTCAAACCAGCCGCCCCGAAGCCTGTTTCCATCGTCCGCGCCCCCGGTTCAAGCCCGCGCTCCCCGTTGGGAGCAGCTCCGCTGACCTCCGGCCGCCCTCAACCGACAGGTTCCACGGGGCTCAGGGTGAATTCCACAGTGACACGTCGCCCGACGCCTTCGCCCAGCTATCAGACTCCATCCCGGACCGTTGTCCGCCGCACGCCTTCGCCGTCCAGCCAGCCAGCCCCGACCGTCTCGCAACCGTCCTCGTCCGTTTCCAGGCCCATCACAGGCTTTCAGAATCCCCGCTCCGCGATCCAGAACCGGCCGACGCCGAACTTCAACCACTACAGCGCTCCGCGAACGACGACGCCGTCACAGCGACTGACTGTGCCGAGCGTCTCCGGACATTCCGGCAGTTTCTCCTCACAAGCGCCGTCCCGACCGAGTCCATTGAACCCCACGTTCAGCCGCCCCGCCCCGGCCCCGACCCGCATCGCGCCCCAATCCACATTCCGGTCTGTGCCCACGCCTTCCCGCACGCCGGTAGGCCGCCCCGCCACCCCTTTCAGCTCCCCGCAAAAACTCACGGTCCCTTCGCGGCCATCGGTGTCCCCTTCGCGGCCGGCCGCGGCTCCCTCCCGCCCTTCTTCCAACCCCACCCCGGGTTCAAGCCCCCGCCCCTCGCGCAAATAGGGCCGGAGCCCTCGCCTGAACCATGAAATCCCGAACCGCCATCCTCATCCGCTTCCGCGTTGTCGCGCAACTCGCGGCGATCGCATTGCTGACGTTGTCGGGAACCCGGTTCGCCGCCGCGCAGGATTCGGTCACGGTCTACTCAACGGCGTTTGAAGCCGCGGAGGATTACGACGAGGGCTTCGAACTTGCCGGGCAGAATGGCTGGGTCGCGGAAGGCACGGGCGGGAATGGACTGCTCCCGGGGAGGTTCCCCGGCGAAGGCGTCCAAGGCTACCTGGGGACTTTCGAACCGTTGAACGAAGGGGAGTTGGCCACCTCGCTGTGGAGGCCGGTGAACTACGCCCCCGTCGCCGAGGGACGTCCCATCGTCACCTTCACCGTTGACATGGAAATCTCCGACTCCACCAACGACAAACGCGACGACTTTCGCTGGAGCGCCTACAACACGCAGGGCAACCGGCTGTTCACCGTGGCCTTCAACAACAACACCACCGAGATCTGTTACATCCTCGACGATCAAGTCGGCTTCCGCGCCACCCCCTACTCCTTTCTCCGGGACACCATCTATACCTTGGAGATCGTGATGGACTTCGCAAACAACCTGTGGTCCGCCCGACTCGATTCGGCCGTCCTGCTGGAAGCGCAGCCCATCACCACGACCGGAGCCCCGCTCAACCTTGGCGACATCGACGCTGTCTGGGCCTACCTCGATCCGGATCTTCCGGGGGACAATTTCATGGCGTTTGACAACTACACGATCACGGCGGCGGCTCCGCCGGATCCGACGCCGAGCCTGACCATCCTCGAATGCCTGAAGAGCGGGGAAACCCTACTGCGCCTGACCGGCCTCGGGAACACCGCCTACGCCATCGAGACGTCGGAGGACTTGACCTCCTGGACGGAACTCAAGACCGCCAGCGCCTCGGATGGCGTGATCGAACACCTGGACACGAGCTCCGTCGGCCGCAATCGGCGGTTCTATCGTGGGCGTCTCGTCGAGTGAGCGTCCGGCTCCTTCGCTGCTCCTGCTACCGACGGGGGGAGCCTTCCCGCGAAGGCTTCCATAAAAAGGGTTTGCTGGACGCGGCGGTTCTTGAGACAAAACCTCCTTCCGAAAACCCGCCCGCCCTCGGCATTCCCCGACCCCGGTATGGCGCGCGGCAGCGCTAAGAACGCAAATTCCGCATGAGCGACGACGATTATATCAAAGGCGCATGCGTCCACTGCCACGGGCGCATCAAGTTTCCCTCGGGCGCCATGGGCAGCACCATCGCCTGCCCACACTGCAGCAAACCCACCCCCCTGACCGATCCCTCCGCGCCGCCGAGCGACACGATCAAGGGGGCCTGTTCCAGCTGCCACGGTCGCATCTCCTTTCCTACCGCCGCCGCCGGTTCGACCATCGCGTGTCCGCATTGCGGAAGCCAGACGGTCCTGGCCGCAGCGGGAGCCCCGGCCCCGACGCCCGCGCCGGCCCACGCGCCGCAACCCGCCCACAACGCGCCGACAGCCCACCGTCCATCCCCGCCCGTTCCCGGAGCGCCGCCCCAACAGCGGCTCTACAAGGCCCGCATTCCCAGCAAACGCGGCAAATCCAAGGGGACCATGTTTGCGCTCATCGGCGTCGGAGCGGTCGTCCTCGTGGGCATCGCCGTGCTTGTGACCGTCGCATTGGTGAAGAAGGGAGGCGGGGGCGGCGGCGGTGGAAGCGTCGGCAAGGGCAGCGGCTTGGAACTTCTCAGCAGCAACATCCAACGCGCGCAGGAGGGCGGTCTGGTCTACGTGGTGGGCGTGGTGACCAATCACGATCCCGTCCAGTATTTCAACGTGAAGGTGGAGTTCGACCTCTTTGATTCCAACGGCCAGCCCTTGGGAGAAACCTCCGACTACAACGGCAACCTCGCCCCCAACAAGGGCTGGGAGTTCCGCGCGCTGGTGCTGGAGGAAAACGCCGCTGACGCCAAGCCCAAGGCCGGCGGCGGCGTGTCCGGTGAGAAGGACGCGGGTCAGTAATCCCGGAACGGCCCCCGAGGCTCCGCCTCTTCCATCTCCCTCACCCAGTTCGCGAAGCGCGCCTTCACCATCTTCAGAATTTCCGGCTTCTCCTTCGAGAGGTCCTTCTTCTCCCCGATATCGACCGACAGGTCATACAGCCCCCCGCCGCGCGTGGAATCCACCCACTTCCAGTTTCCGACCCGCGCCCCCTTGTCTATTCGACGCTGCCAGAACATCTCCTTGCGCGGGGATTTCATCTTCCCCTGCAGCACGGGCAGCATGTCGAAGCCGTCGTAGACCACGCCCTTCGGCAACGAAACGCCCGCCGCCTTGCACAGGGTCGGGAAGATCTCCAGCGAGGTCAGGAACTCGTCGGTGACCGTCCCCGCCGGAACCTCGCCCGGCCAACGCACGATGCACGGCACGCGGATGCCGCCTTCCCACATCTGCCCCTTGTGTCCCTTCAGCGGCCAGTTGTCCGCCGCGCCGCTGCCGCCGTTGTCCGAGAAAAAGACCACGATCGTGTCCTCGGCGTGACCGTGTTTCTCCAATCGATCCAGAATCTTGCCGATGGAATCGTCCATCCCCGTGACCGCGGCCTGGTAACGGACCTTGCGAAGGTCGGCGTTCGGCACCAACCACTCCTTGCCCTTGATCGTCCGCTTGGAATGCGTCGGCTTCTTCGGCGCCGGATACATGGACTTGTACTTGTCGGGCGCCTGGGCCCCGCCGTTGCGGATCTCCCGGTCGAGGTTCGAGGCGCCGTGCGGGGCGTTGAACGGCACGTAGAGGAAGAACGGCCGCTCGTGATGCCGGTCCAGGAAGGTCAGGGCCTTCCGCTCGAACAGGTAGGTGCAGTAGGTCCCCTTGTCCTCCTCCGTGCGCGAGTTGTTCCGATACATCGAATGCATGCCGTATCGCTCGTGCGTGTAGTAGTCGATGCCGGTGTTCACGAAACCGTAGAAGTCGTCAAAGCCGCGGGCCTGCGGCAGGAAGCGCTTGTGGATGCCGAGGTCCCATTTGCCGTAAATCCCGCTGATGTAGCCCCCCGCCTTCAACGCCTTCGGCAGCAGGATTTCCCGGGTGTCCATCCCGCCGACGCGCTCGAAGGTGTAGCGGTACTCGCCGGGCTTGTAGAGGTAGTCGTAGTCGGGAGCCTCGTTGCGATACATGTCATAGGTCCCGTTGCGCTGGGGATAACGCCCCGTCAGCAGGCTGCCCCGCGAAGGCGTGCAGGCCGGCCAGGTCACATAGAAGCTCGTCAACCGCGCGCCCTCGGCCGCAAGGCGGTCCAGGTTCGGCGTGATGATGTCCGGCGAACCGAAGGCCCCGGTGTCCCGGTAGCCCTGGTCGTCAGAGACAATCACCAGGATGTTCGGCCGATCGGCTGCTTGGGATTGGACGGCGGCAAGCGCCAGGCTGAAAAGGAAGGCGAACACGCGCGTGAGGAAGATCGATCTCATGCCCGCAAACTACCAACCCTTCGCGCCACCCAGCAAGGCAAAGGCCCCTATTCCCTTGCCGCCCAGCGGAAGGAATGGAAATACTCCGACCATGCCTCGTCCGGCCAGCTTCCGCCTGTCTTTCCCTTCCTTGCTCACGCTCGGCTTCCTCGCGGCTGGCGCCGCTTCGGCCGCCGTGAATCCGGCCTCACCGCGCGGGACTGACTTCTATTCGCAGGGCGGCGTGGTCGTCGATGGGGTCGCCTATTTCACCGCCAACGACCACAGCCGCCGTCCCGGCGTCACGCGGACCGCGGACTTCCCCTGCGTCGTGGCCTTCGACACAAGGACGTTCAGGAAGATCCGCTCCTACGATTTCGACTTCACCTACGACAGCTCGCCGCTGGTCTATCCGAAGCGCAACGGCGAATGGCTGGTGATCGCGCACGAATACAAACAGAAACGCACTGCGGCGCGTAACCGCGACACCGGCGAACTGGAATGGGTCAGCGAGGCAAACCAGCCCGGCAACTACTTCTTCGGCTACACGTATTTCCTTCGTGAGGACGGCTCCCGGCTGGTGTTGATGACCTGCATGAACGGACTGCACGCCCTTTCCGGCGAGGACGGCACGGAGGTCTGGTGGTTGAAACGCCAGGGCACCGGCGGCATCACCCCCTGCGTGGACCAGGAACGCGGCCTGGTCTTCTATCAGCAGAACGGCCGCGTCCTCAAACTGCGGGCCAAGGACGGCAAGGTTCTTGCGGAGACCGAGGTCGCCGCCCCCAACCGCTGCGTCTCCTGGAACACCGTGCTGGTCGACGACGAGCATGGCTACCACGTGGCCACCCGCTGGTATGGCAAGCCCGAGTGGGATTCCGCCATCCGCGTCTACGACAAAGACCTGAAGCTCCGTTGGGAACGGACCGGCCTGCCCAACGGCAAAAAGGACACGCTGACCTACTTCGAAGGAAAGCTCATCTGCGGCAGCGGCAACGGCTGGAGCACCAACTACACCGGCACAGATTGGAAACACATCACCGCCTTTGCCGTGGACGACGGCCGCGAGGTCTGGAAATGCGACCTCTCCGACCAGGACTACAACTCGATCCTGAACCTCCCCTGTTTCAACGGGTTCCTTTATGCAGAGAACAGCGGCCGACCGCCCCAGACCGCGAAGTGCTTCCGCATCAATGCGACCACCGGCAAACTGGAGGAAGTCTACGACTACGGCCGGCCCGTCACGTCTTGCGCCACGCACATCATCGCCGACGGAAAAATCCTGAGTGGCGACCTCTGGGAGGACGCGACGGTCGTCACCCGGATTGCCGAGGGAGCCACGGCGGACTGGCCGGGGCCATTCGGCGATCCGCAGACCCACCAGATGACCGCCGCCCGCGAAACTCAAGCGCGCCTGAGCCCCATCATCGAACTGGGCCGCAAGAAACAGGCTGTGGAGCCCCTGCCCGCCGACGCATTCCGCCCCAAGGCGGTTTCCGCCCACAGCCGGATACGTGGAGAACAGGCCGACGCGAACCGCGCCAACGACGGCGATGAAAACACCTGGTGGTCCTCCGGCCCCGGCGACCTGGCCTTTCATCCCATCGACTTCGACATCGATCTCGGCGAGCCACGGACCATCGCCGGACTCGCGGTTGTTTCCAGTCATTCCAAGGGTCAGGTGCGGCTCAGCGACTTCGACGTTCACGGCGGGTTGAACGGCGATTGGGACGGAGCGCATCCCTTGGCACAGGTGCGCAACGCCACCGACAAAACCGTCCGGGCCGGATTCGACGCGGTGGAGGTCGACCGACTGCGGCTTCGACTGCTCGGCACAGGCCGTCCCGACAACGCCTTCGCCCATCTCGCAGGGATCCTCGTCCTTCCCTCCGCCGGTCCGGCAAGACGCGAGATCAAGTCGACGCCCTTCCCGGGCTCACCCCTGGAAGAGGCGGGCCACGATCCCGACAAGCTGCGCGCGGCCATCGACTCGCTATCATCCGACGACTCGAACCGCCCCCGGAGCGACGCCCTGTTCAACGCGATGAAGGAACGGCTTCGACTGATCGAGGAGGCCGCGCCCCGAACAGAAGCCTTGGCGCGCATATCCGCGGAGACCGAACACTACCGGAGCTTGGCCACCCCCGAATGGGCGCTGGCCCAGCGCGACGCCATGGCGCGCCTGCGGAACTGGGCGCACTACTGGATCGACCATCAGGAACCCGACGGCCAGTTCGGCGGCGGCTGGGAGGACGACGTGGAACTCACCTGTGGCTGGCCGCTCCTCGCGCTCGCCCAGGACGACGAGCGAGTATTCCGTTCCATGAAGCTGATGGCCGAAGGCGTCTGGAAGAGCAGTCCCTACCTCGAGCGGTTCGGTTACGACCGGCTGACCGATGTCGAGCACGCCGCCGAGAAGACCGGCTACAGCCAACCGCCGATGGTTCTCCTGGAACCCGGCAACCCCCTGTGGGCGGACCGCTGCCATCGGACCGTGGCGACGATGTCCGAATTCTTCCTCGCCCGAAACGAACGCAACCGGCTCCAATTCCGGAGCGACCATTTCGGCTTCGATCCCAAGACCCTGAAACCGGTTTCTCTGGAAAAGAAACGCCCTTACGACATCCCCCAATCGTCCAAGGCCCTGAAGGCGGCTCTCTACTCGGTCTGGGCGACCGGCGACAAGGAGGCGAAAGAACTGATGCTGGACTACGGCCGGACCTGGGCGGCCGCCGCCCGAGACCACGACGGGCCGGACCGGATCGCGGGCCTGCTGCCCCTGAAACTCGAATGGCCCTCCGGTTCCCCCAGCGGAACGCACGCCCACCTGGCCTCCATGCGGGCCACGCTGTTCCATCTGATCGGCTGTTACCGAGTGTCCGGCGACCGCGAATTCCTCGAGCCCATCCGGGCATTGCTGGAGAAAACCGCCGTTGAATGGTCGGTCAAAGGCATCCCCTCGGCCGGTTCGCTGGATGACGTCCGCGCCGAGGACCACGCCAGCCTGCTGGACCAACTCGCCCTGGTCGCCATCCTCTACCGGCGAGCCTCCGGCGACACGCGCTTCGACGCCGCCCTGCTCCGCTGGGCCGAACGTGTCCGGGATTCACTGGTGGACGGCGTCAAGAGCTACGTCTTCATCGATCGCAACAGCGAACGGCTCTGGCATATTGATCGTCCATTGCGCGTCGGAGCCTACCTGGAATCCCGCTGCGCCGTCGGATGCCAACTGCTTCTGGGCTGGGAGGTTTCCGGCGACGAATCGTTCCTGGCGAAGCTGGGTTGGAATCTCAGCTCCTGCCTCAACGACAACTGGGGCGCGTTCACCCACTGGTTCTATGACAAAAGCGAGCGTCGCGTTTACGCCAATGACCACCTCGCCCACAAGCTTCAGCAAAGTGAATCGGCCCTCGCGTTGATGTATCTCGGCGGTCCCGCCCCGATCGAATCCATCTGGCCACGCGTCGCCGTCACGTGGCAGGGCGGAGGCGAAGACTTCTGCGCCCTGGTCGCCCCGCCCTCAGCCACTCGCTTCAAGGCCCGGCTCTACTCCTTCGACGAAAGGCCGCGGAAGCTCACCGCCCGGTTGTGGGAACTGAAACCCGGGGCTTACGAGGCGACTGTCGGCCCCGACGTCGACGGCGACGGCCGCCCCGACAAAATCGCCTGGCGCGGCAGGCTCGACGCCCCCGGGCGCGCCGGACTCCGACAACCCGCGCTGCTCGATTTCCCCCTGCCTCCCCGAACCCTGACCGCCATCGCGGTCGAACCGGTTCGCACACGAGGGAAATAGCAGGAACGTCCGGTTGGCGGCCAAGGTCCGCCGGCCGAGGTCCCGGACATTGCCAAAAGCCAACCGCGTAAACGCGGAACTCCATACGCTGGACGCACCCGCTTCATCCGACACGTCATTCCGCAACACCGCCAAAACCTGGGTCCCGGACGGAACGTCAGGCGACACCGGGGTGTGAACGTTCGGAGTTCCGCGTTTACGCGGTTCCCTCGCCCAGCATGACCTTCCGCCATCCTCACTCCCGCCGCCGCAAAGGAGACAGCCCGGAAGGACTGTCCGGCGCATATCCCCGCCTTCCTCGAACACCCGTTTGACACGCGATCCGCAATCGCTATATTGCGCGCCCTTTTATGAAAGAGAATCCTCATGTAGCAGTGGTTGGCGCGACCGGCGCCGTCGGCATCGACATGCTGTCAGTCCTGGAAAAGCGCGACTTTCCCGTAGGTGAAATCACCCTCCTGGCCTCCGCCCGTTCGGCCGGCAAAACCCTGCCCTTCCGCGGCAAGTACGTGACCGTGAAGGAACTGACCAAGGATTCGTTCACCGGAATCGACATCGCACTGTTCAGCGCCGGCGGCGGAATCTCCAAGGAGTTTGCCCCCGCCGCCGTGGAGGCGGGCTGCGTGGTGGTCGACAACTCCAGCGCGTTCCGCATGGACGATTCCGTGCCGCTGGTCGTGCCCGAGATCAATGGCGCGGATGTCCGGAGCCACAAAGGCATCATCGCCAACCCCAACTGCTCCACCATCATCACGCTCATGGCCCTCGCGCCGCTGCACCAGGCATTCGGCGTGAAGCGCATCTTTGCCTCGACCTACCAAGCGGTTTCCGGCAGCGGAGCCAAGGCCCTGGAGGAGCTCAAGACCCAGGTCGGCCTGATCGTCAAGGGCGAGCCCGTCACACGCGAGGTCTACCCCCACCAGATCGCCTTCAATGTCCTTCCTCACGTCGATGTCTTCCTTGAAGACGGCTACACAAAGGAGGAGATGAAGATGGAGAACGAGGGCCGCAAGATCATGCACCACCCGGAATTCCGGGCCAGCACGACCTGCGTGCGCGTTCCAGTCTACCGGGCCCACTCCATCGCCGTCAGCGCGGAGTTCGAGAAACCCGTTTCGGTCGAGGCCGCGCGTGAAGCCCTTGAAGCGGCCGCCGGCGTGGATGTCGTCGATGCCCCCGCCGAATGCCGCTACCCGATGCCGCTGGCGGTGGCGGAGCGGGACAACTGCCAGGTTGGCCGCATTCGCAGAGACTGCGCCATGGACAACGGCCTGTGCTTCTGGGTCGCCGGCGATCAACTCCTGAAGGGAGCCGCCCTCAACGCCGTTCAGATCGCGGAGGAACTGCTGAAGCAGGATTAATCGGTTGACGTTCGGCGCGAATGCCGGATCGTCGGCGGTCCCGATGCTGCCCGCATTCCTTCGCTGGGAATCGAGAGGCGGCCACTGCACCACGCCATGAGCGCCGACCCCGCCTCCGTTCGCCCGGCCGATCCAACCGAAGCCTGGTTCACACCGCTTCGCTTCGGCATTGGGCTGGCTCTGGCTCTCTCAGCCTTGTTCCCGGATGTCTTGCTGGGAACCGGGGCGTTCTACTACAAGGACTACGGGGTTCTGGGCTATCCCGTGATCCACCATCATCACGAACGCTTCTGGGCCGGCGACTTCCTGCCGCTCTGGAACCCCTACAGCAACTGCGGCGCCCCGTTCATGGCCCAGTGGGGAACGATTACTCTCTACCCTTTCTCACTGTTTTATCTGGTCCTCCCCCTGCCCTGGTCGCTCGGGGTATTCTGCCTGGCGCACCTGTGGTTCGGAGGGTTGGGAATGTACCGACTCGCCGCCAGCCGTTCAGTCGGCGGCTTCGCCGCAACGCTGGCCGGAGTGGTCTTTGTCTTCAACGGTTTCACCCTCTCCTGTCTGCAGTGGCCCAATTACACGATCGCGCTCGGCTGGCTTCCCTGGGTGGCGCTATACGTGGAGCGCGCCTGCGCCAAAGGCGGCCGCGCGCTTGTCCTCGCCTCGCTTTCCGGGACCATGCAGATGCTCTCGGGCGTGCCGGAGTTCGTCGTCATGACCTGGCTCTCAGTTGTCGCGCTGCTCGGCGTGGAACTGCTTGGCAGTCGGGACAAATCCATGACGCTGACCGCCGCCCGCCGGCTCGGCCTCGTAATCGCCCTGATCTCCTGCCTTTCCGCCGCGCAACTCCTCCCCTTCTTCGACCTGCTTTCGCTTTCCCAGAGACACTCCGATTTCGCGACGGAGAAATGGGCGATGCCTTGGCACGGAATCGGGAACTTCCTTGTCCCGCTGTTTCACTATGCAAAGACCCACACCGGCGCCTTTCTCCAGATCGACCAGCAACTTCTGATCTCTTACTACCTTGGAACCGCGCCGTTGCTGCTCGCGGCGTTCGGGTTCTTCCGCGGAAGCGAAGTTCGAAACAAAAGCCTCGGAGCCATTGGCCTGATCTCCGTCATCCTGGCCATGGGCGCGCAGGGGTGGATTTATCCGGCGATCAAATCCGCGTTCCCTCAACTGGGTTTCGTACGCTTTCCCATCAAATTCCTCATGCCTCTCGTATTGGTCGCGCCGCTGTTGGCTGCTGCCGGCCTGCGGTGGTTTCTCGACCGCCCCGAAGGTTCGCGTCAGGCCGATCGCCGTCTGCTCGGGCTGAGCGCCCTCGTGCTCCTCACCCTGATGGCGGTGATCCTGCTTTCCATGCAGCGCTACACCTCCCGTTACGACCAACCCGGCGAAACCCTGCGGAACGCGGTCTGGCGCGCCGCCTTCCTGGTCGGCTTCCTGACCCTTCTCGCGCGGATGCGCCTCCAGGCTTCCCCCAAGCCGGCGCTGCTCGTCCGCTGCGGAGCCATCGCCATCCTCGTCATCGATATCGCGACCCATCTCCCCGAATGGAACCCGCGCATCGCCGCCGCAGAATTTGCCCCCGGGGTCGCGGCGGAAGCGCAGGAATTCACCCCGCATGCCCCGCGTCTCGGCGAGTCCCGCATCCTGATCAGTCCCGCCGCGGAAAAGATCTTCCTGCACAGCTCCATCGCCGACGCCACCGACGATTTCCGAGGCAAGCGGCTCGCCTTCTGGTCACATCTCAATCTGCTCGACGCGCTGCCGAAAGTGAACGGCTCCTCGACCCTGCAGCTTCGCGAGCAGGCCGTCATCCAGCGCCTGATTTACGGACCCGATGAATTCGACCCCTCGAAACTTGCCGATTTCCTCGCCGTCTCACACGAGACTTCCCCAACCATGGCCACGGACTGGTCCGCCCGGTCCACCGCCTTGCCGCTTGTTTCCATCGGCCGCGAGCCTCGCTTCACCAGCCAGGAGGCTTCCTTGGCGGCCATCGCCGCCGGCAAGGCCGACTTGAAGAACACCGTCCTGCTTCCACCCGACTCCCAATCCGCATTTGCAGACACAGGCCCGACCTCCGGTCGGGTCTCCGAAATCAGTTTCGATCCCGATCGCCTGGAATTTGTCACCGAGGCCGAGAAACCGGCGGTGGTCGTGATTGCCCAGGCCTTTCACCCGGGATGGAAATGCCTCGTCAATGGTGAGGAGACGATTGTGCAACGCGCCAACCACGCCTTTCAGGCCTTTCGGGTCCCGGCTGGAAGAACCGAGGTCCGCCTGGACTATCAGGAACGGGGGCTTCTTCCGGGGCTGCTTCTGGGAGCAATCGCCTGCGGGGTCTGCGGCATCCTCTGGCGACAAGGAGCCTCAAAGAAAACGGCCGGAAAGGAATGAGTCCTTTCCGGCCGTCATGCGCCCATCAATCATGACGGGCCGATTGCCGAGCACAATATTCAGAACCGCTCAGTAGGAATGACCTTCCACCGTGCAAGTCGCCGTCTCCGAAAGCGACTTGTAATCGTAGGTTCCGTTTGACGGGCAAACCGGCGTCCTCTTGATATACTTGTCGAACCCGATCAGGTCCGTGTCGTCCGGTTCGGCCAGTTCCGTCTTGGCGTTCTCAATGCCCCACAGATGTTTCGCCTCATCAATCGTCTTGAGATTCTTGATGCAGGTGTTGCGTCGCGCAGCATCGCGCGATTTCACAAAGTTGGGAATCGCGATCGATGCCAGAAGGGCGACGATAGCCACCACGACCATGACTTCCACTAGGTTCTGTTCACGAATTTTAAATTGTACAATGGGATGAAGTCGTGATTTAA